>NZ_JBHTTM010000001.1:0-1402755 GCF_042794545.1 Agromyces sp. NPDC056523 | reverse complement strand
GCCCGGTCCTTCACTTCCACTGGGTACTTCTTCTGCGCCGGCATGACATCACCCTTTCGTGAGATCAATGCCTCCACCAGACCCGGGGCGGTTCACACCCCCGCGTTCGCGTACGAGCTCATCCCGAAAGCCGTACCGACCGCACCCGACGACCCGAACCTGTGGCGAGTGCGCTACGACCGCGTCGACCCCGGCGGGAAAGTCTCACTTCGCTACGCGAACCGGATGCTGCACCTGGGCATCGGCAGGTCCCACGCCGGCACGGACGTCATCCTGCTGATCCATAACCACGAGGCGACCGTGATCGACCCCGACGGCACCATCCTCACCGAACACGAAATCGTCCCAGAACGGACCTACCAGCCCGCAACGAAAAACGGCTGAACCCGCGTCATCCGCGGGTTCAGCCGTTCACAATGTCCTGAGACATCACAATGGTGGACCCAGGGGGATTCGAACCCCCGACCTTCTCATTGCGAACGAGACGCGCTACCAACTGCGCCATGGGCCCGAGCCGTGAACGACTCTATCATCCTCGCGAGGTTGGTCCCGACCACCCTCGACCCCGCGTCAGACGGCGGTGCGTCGACGCCGGAGCACGAGGTCGAGGTCGCCCATGCCCGGCTCGGTCGCGTCGACGATGCCCATGCGCGCGTACGGGTTCGCCGTGTCGGCGGCCGGCGACGGCTCCGCCGACGCAGCCGGACGATCGGGTGTCGATGCCGCCGCTGCCGCCGGGGCGGATGGCCGCAGCACGGGCACCTTCGGCTCGCGGCGCTCGGCGCGCTCGGCCATCTCGGCCTCCGCGGCGGCGCGCTTGAGCTGCTCGGCCTCCTCGATCGACGCCATGACGCTCGCCGCGATCGTCCCGCGCGAGAGGTGCAGCGGCTTCGGCAGCGGCTGCGGGGTCCAGCCGGCGGATGGCTCGGGCTCCTGCTCGACGTCGATCGGCTCGAACGGCTCGGCCACGGGCGCGGCGACGACGGGCGCCACCGCGCCGGCCGGGATCGCGTGACGACGCGCCAGCACCACGAGGCCGGTGAACGCTACGACGAGTCCGGCGACGCCGCCGAGCGCGATCGCGGGCGTGGCGCCGAACGGCAACGCGACGAGTCCGCCGACCACCGTCAGCAGGGACGCCAGCAACAGCAGGGAGCACATCGCGCGACGGCGGCGCAGGCCTCGTCGCGTGTGGCCGGCACGTGCGGGCGCCGGCGTCGCGGCATCCGGCACCGCCTGCACCACCGGGACCGGCGCGGTCACCGCGGATCGGACGGCCTGCTGCGCCTGCTCGGCGCGCTCGACGACCTCGCGCTCGGCCGCGGCGGCCGCCTCCTCGGCGGCGATGCGCTCGGCGATCGCGAGGTTCTCGGCCGCCTGCGCCTCGAGGCGCGCGGCGAGTTCGTGCTCGTGGAGGATGCGTTCCTGCGTGGCGACGTCGCGGGCCGTCATCTCGACCCGCACCTCCTCGGGCGTCTCAGCCGTCTCGGCGAGGATGCGCAGCGTCTGCTGCAGCCGAACGGCGTTGCGCTCGGTCGCGAGGTACTGCCGGCGGCGGAGCCAGCTCGGAAGGAGGTACGCGATCCAGAGCGTCGCGGCCACCGCCACGAGCACCCCACCGCCGAGCGCGTCCATGGGTCAACGCTAGGTCACGCGCCGGCGCCCGATCCGCTCAGCGCGGGGCGTGTCAGCGATCCCGCACCTGAAGGGGGGTGAGCGCCGCCTCGCGGTCGGCCGCGGGGACCATCGCGGCGTCGGACGGCGCCCGTCCCTCGCGCCAGCGCCGGAGCACGCCGCCCGGCACCTCCTCGGACACGAGCGCGAACGCGTAGTGGTCGCGCCAGTCGCCGTCGATGTGGATGAAGCGACGCCGCAGCCCCTCGTACCGGAACCCGAGCTTCTCGACCACCCTGAGCGACGGGCCGTTCTCAGGCCGGATGCAGATCTCCATCCGGTGCAGGCGCAGCGAGAGGAAGCAGTGGTCGGTCGCGAGGGCCACGGCCGTGGGCGTGAGGCCGCGGCCGGCCATGTCCTTCGCGACCCAGTAGCCGATCGTTGCCGACGACAGCGAGCCGTGCGTGATCGACGAGACGTTGAGCTGGCCGACCAGTTCGCCGTCCCACTCCATCACGAAGGGCAGCGCGGTGCCGGCCCTGGCGTGCGCGGTCAGGTTCCGGATCGTGGCCCGCGTGTCGATGACCGAGCCGCCTCCCGGGTAGGTGGCCTCCCACCGCCGCAGCCAGCCGCGGTTGTCGAGCAGCACCCGTTCCAACGGCCTGGCGTCGCGTGCGCGAACCGGCCGGAGCGTCAGCGACCCGTCGGTGAGGGTCGGAACGGATGCCGCGGGCACCTCAGCCTCGCTCGAGCCCGGCCGAGTACTCGGCCAGCCACGGGCGCAGCTCGGGGCCGAGGTCGTCTCGCTCGGCTGCCAGCTGCACGACCGCCTTGATGTAGTCGAGCTTGTCGCCCGTGTCGTAGCGGCGGCCGCGGAACACGACGCCGTACACGCCGCCCGTCGCCTCGACGTCGTTCGCCATCTCCATGAGCGCGTCGGTCAGCTGGATCTCGCCGCCCTTGCCCGGCTCGGTCCGGTGGAGGACCTCGAACACCTCGGGCTTGAGCACGTACCTGCCGATGACGGCGTAGTTCGACGGCGCCACCTCCTTGGCCGGCTTCTCGACGAGGCCCGTGATGCGCACGACGTCGGGGTCGTCGGTGGTCTCGATCTCGGCGGCGCCGTAGAGGTGGATGCTGTCGGGGTCGACCTCGAGGAGCGCGACGATGGACGCATCCCGACGCACCTGCTCGTCGAGCATGCGCGTCAGCAGCACATCGCGCGCGTCGATGATGTCGTCGCCGAGGAGCACGGCGAACGGCTCGTCGCCGACGTGCATCTCGGCCCGCAGCACCGCGTGGCCGAGGCCCTTGGGGTCGCCCTGCCGCACGTAGTGCATCTGGCCGAGGTCGGTCGACTCGTTCACCTTCTCGAGCTTGGCGGTGTCGCCCTTGGCCTCGAGCGTGGCCTCGAGCTCGGCCACGCGGTCGAAGTGGTTCTCGAGCGCGTTCTTGTTGCGGCCGGTGATCATCAGCACGTCGGTCAGGCCGGCATCGACGGCCTCCTCGACGACGTACTGGATCGCGGGCTTGTCGACGACCGGCAGCATCTCCTTCGGCATCGCCTTCGTCGCGGGCAGGAAGCGGGTTCCCAGGCCGGCGGCAGGGATGACGGCCTTCGTGATCCGATCGGTCATGGGCTTCAGCGTAGCCGTACCGGCTGGCGGTACCGGCGCGGGGCCGCGACGACATCGGGTCCTAGGATGGCTCGCATGCGCGACGATCCGACCGTGGTGAAGCGGATCCTCCGCGCCGAGCTGCGCGAGCGGCGGCAGAACATGCCGGCGCACGAGCGCGAGCAGGCGAGCGAGGGGTTCACCTCCCGCCTCCAGGAGCTCGTCGGATCCACCGGAGCCCAGTCGCTCTCGTGCTACCTCTCGATGCCCACCGAGCCCGACACGCGGCCGTTCGTCCGCTGGGCCGAGTCGAACGGCATCCGCGTGCTCTTCCCCGTCACGCGTGAGGACGGCCTGCTCGACTGGACGGTCGGCGAGGAGGAGGACGAGGTCCGGGGCCTGCACGGCATGCCCGAGCCGGTCGGCGAGCTGCTCGGTCCGATGGCGATCAACGACGTCGACCTCATCCTCGTGCCGGCCGCGGCGGTGGATGCCACGGGCATGCGCCTCGGCTGGGGACGCGGCTATTTCGACAAGACCCTCGGATCGATGGGAAAATGTCCTCCGGTGTACGCCATCGTCTTCGACACGGAGTTCGTCGAGGAGGTCCCGCGCGAGGTCCACGACCAGCCCGTGAACGGCGTCGTGACGCCCACGCGTATCGTGGCGTTCTGACCGTCCGGGCGTGCACCCCGCAATCCGACGACATCCCGAAAGCCACCACACACATGCCCACCTACTCGTACCGCTGCACCGAGTGCGGCCACGCCTTCGACATCCAGCAGTCGTTCACCGACGACAGCCTGACCGAGTGCCCCAGTTGCCGCGGCGCGCTGCGCAAGCTGTTCAGCGCGGTGGGGGTCACGTTCAACGGCTCCGGCTTCTACCGCACGGACTCGCGGGCGGGTGCTGCCAAGTCCGGCTCGGCCTCCGGTGAGTCGTCCTCCTCGGGGGGCTCCTCTTCAGGCGCGTCCACCAGCTCCTCGGGCAGCACGCCGTCCGGCAGCTCGTCGTCGAGCAGCTCGACCAGCGCCGCGTAGCCGGCGCTCGTCTCCGAACCACGCACACGAACGATACGGAACGGAAGGGGTCCGCCGCGTGCTCAAGGGATTCAGGGAGTTCATCCTTCGGGGGAACGTCATCGACCTGGCGGTCGCGGTCGTCATCGGCGCTGCGTTCACCGCCGTCGTGAACTCGATCGTGACCAACATCTTCAATCCATTGATCGGTGCGCTGTTCCGGGCCGACAGCCTCGACTCGGCGATGGTCCTGAGGATCCCCGCGACCGACGGAGCCGTCGCAGAGGTCAGGTTCGGCGCGGTCATCGGCGCCATCCTCACCTTCCTCATCGTGGCGGCCGTCGTCTACTTCGTGTTCGTCATGCCGATGAACCTCCTCAAGGAGCATGCCGAGGCGCGCCGCAAGGCGGGCGAGCCCAAGCCCGAGGATCCGGAGACCGAGCTCACGCTGCTGAGCGAGATCCGCGACCTGCTGGCCGCCGAACGCGCGGAAGCCGGAGCGCGTCGCTCCGACTAGCGGTGCGCCGGCTCACCAGTGCGGCGGGCGCTCGCGCGTGATGCGGTCGTCGTCGGGCCGCGACGGGCGCTTCCTACCTTCCTCGTCGGCGTCGTGCGCACCGGGCACGGCCGACTCGGGCGACGGATCCGACCCGGGCGCCGGCGTCAGCTTCGCTCGGCGTCCACGGCGCGACCGTTCGACGCGCTGACGGGGCTCCTCGTCGTCCGTCATGCGGCGGGAGGCTCCTCGCTCGACTCGCCCGGCTCGTCCGGCTCGCCCGGCTCGCCCTTGCCGAGCACGGCGGCGACGCGTTCGGCGACGGACTCGGGATCGCCGAACAGCTCGAAGCTGTGGACCCGCAGGTGGTGCCATCCGAGTCGTCGCAGCACATCGGGTCGAAGCCGCAGGGACTCGCGGAGGCTCCAGCCCGCGAGCGCCTGGTCGGTCTCGACCACGACCGCCTTGCCGGCGTGCGCCGCCGCGAGCGAGAGCGTGCCGCGGTGGCCGACGCTGGTGCGGATGCCGCGTCGCTCGAGGCGTCGGGCGAGATCGACGAGCATCGGGTCGCCCACGCCCTGCACGACCCGCGGCGATGCCTGCCGCTCCTCGGTCTCGGACAGGACGTTCGCGAGCGCGAGCACGCCGTGACGCTGGCGATCCTCGTCGATGTCGTCGGGCCGGAACGCGGAGACGATGTCCATCGATCGCCGAGCCCGCGTCATCGCCACCGCGAGGAGGCGCTCGCCGCCCGGCTCGCCGAGCGAGCCGAAGTTCGACAGCAGGCGCCCGTGCGGGGTGCGCCCGAAGCCGATCGAGAAGATCACCCGATCGCGGCTCTGCGCGACCGCCTGCTCGAGCGTGAGCACCGTGAACGGCTCGGCACGATCGCGCAGGATGAAGTCAGACAGGTCGGTGCGCTTGGCGAACGCGGCGAGCACGGCCTGGTGCACGCGCGCCGAGTGGCGGGCGCTCGCGGTGATGACCATGAGCGACTCGCGCGGGCGCTTCACCGCGTGCTCCATGACGAGCTCGACGACCTTCGCGACCTCGGCGTCGAGGCTCTCGACCGTGCCGGTCACGGGATCGGGCAGCCCGTTGCCGCGCACGTAGTGCAGCCCGAGGCTGCCGTGCCCGAGGAAGCTGCCGGCCCACGGCATCGAGACGATGCGCCCGCCGTAGAACCGGCGGTTGACGAGCTCTGCGAGGTCCTCGCCGCCGGCCCGATAGCTGCGGGTGAGCGTCATGGTCGGCAGCAGGTCGGACAGGCGCGCGAGCGCGGAATCGGCGTGCAGCGCATCGACGCTGTGCTCGGCGCCGCCCTCGTCGGGTTCGGCGCGAACTGCGGTCTCGAAGCGCGTCGGCGTCTGCGTGACGGGATCGCCGAACGCGACGACCTGCCGGGCGCGCCGGATCGCGCCGAGGTTCTCGGCGATCGTGGTCGCGCCCGCGTCGACGAGGACCACGGTGTCGAACGGGATCGCGTCGTCGATGGCCGGCACCTCGTACGGCGACGCGAGCCAGACCGGAGCGAGAGCCCGGAACAGGTGCGGGGCTTCGCGATGCAGGCGATCGGGACGGACGCGGTCTCCGCGCAGCATCCGCCGCAGCCGCTCGGCCTCTTCGTGGTGGTCGACGATCGCGACGCGCCAGGCCTCCGCGAGCCGCCACGCCAGCAGGGGGCCGGCCGCCGACGCGTGCGCGTCGTCGACGAGCCGGAAGTCGGCCTCGAGCCGGTCGAGCACCGTCGTGTTCGCGCCGAGCAGTGCCGGATCGCCCGCGAGCATCGTCTCGAGGACGGACTGCCACCACGCCAGCTCGAGCTCGGAGGCGACCTGCTGCTCGGGCACGTGACGCTCGGCGAGGTCGACCAGCAGCGGGTCGAGGCCGAGCGCGCGCAGCTTCTGGAGCAGCGCGGTGCGCTCCTGCAGGTTGTGCAGCACCTCGGATTCCGCGGCGAGCCCGGTGAGCGTGGCCTGGAGGTCGCGCAGCGGGCGCGCGACGAGCCGCCGCGCCGACCCCTCGATGCCGAGCGGGGCGTCGAGCGACTGCAGGTCGGAGGAGACCGTGTGATAGCCGACGTGCACGTCATCGAGTCCGACCGGAACGCTGGGCACGGCCCCCGCCTCGGAGTACCGATGCCACAGGGTGCGCTGCTGCTGGATGCCGCGGAGCGCCGCATTGAGGTCGCCGACGTGCACCCCCGGCCGCACGTACTCGAGCGCCAGCCGCTTGAGGCGTCGCCGATTCGCGCCCGACATCCCCGTCTCGCGCCGTGGCGCGGTCGCCGCGATGAGCTCACCGAGCGGACGGTCGTAGACCGCGGGCAGGAACTTGTCGAGCGTGTCGCGCACGTCGTGCAGGAGGCGGAGGAAGACGCCCAGTTCGGCGATCGACTCGAACTGCCGGAGACGCGTCTGCGCTATCAGCGACCGGGCGCGGTCGAGCAGCCTGGGCACGTCGACGTCGCTCAGGCGCTTCGCGAGCTCGTGCGCGGCCGACGCCTCCTCGGAGGTCGCGAATGCGGCGCCGTACCACGGCGAGTCGCCCGGACCGTACCGGAACTCGCCCAGTGAAGCGGACCGCACGAGGTCGGCGGCCACGACGTCCCGGCCCGTCGCGAGGCCGACGAGCGAACCGCGCACGAGTCGCGCCGTGGTGTCGGGCGGCGTCGACATCGCCGCGAGTCCGGCGAGCGCGGTCAGTGCGTCGAGCACCGAGACCTGCAGCTCGGGGTCGCGCCGAGTGAGCGCCTGGCGGTAATCGAGGAGCACCTTGCGCAGCCGTACGAGCGCATCGTCGACGTCGGCGACCCGCGGTTGCTCGGCCTTCTCGTTCCGGTTGATGGACTGGATGAGGTCGCGCCGGAGGCGCTCGGTGGTGACGGCGAGTCCGCCGAGGCCGACCTGCCCGAGCCGGTGGCCGATGCCGTCGAGGCTCGAACGCCGTGCCCCGACCACGAGCACCCGCTTCTCGTTCGCGACGAGCGCGCCGATGGCGTTCACGATCGTCTGCGTTCCACCGGTTCCGGGCAGGGTCTTCACGACGACCGACGCGCCCTGCTCGATGCGCGCGATCACCTGTTCCTGCTCGGAGTCGGCATCGAGGAGCAGCCGGTCCGTCGACGGCGGCCGCTCGTCCTGAGACACGATGCGCGGCGCATCGGGCGGCGTGGCGAAGGCCGCGCGGGCCGTCGGGTTACCGGCGATGGCGTCGATGACGGGGTGCTCCAGGCGCGCGGCATCCGCCCCCATCGCCGGACCGACCTCGGCGAACGAGGACACCACGAGGCGGGGGGCGACGTGGAAGGACGGAAGGTGCGACGTGAGTCCCCGAAGCCGGTCGATCACGGGCTGCGGCTTGAACACGCCGTTGCTGAGCGCGAGGGCGACGAAGGCCTCGGCGTCGAGCGTGATCTGGAACTGCTCGTGCAGTTCCCGCGCGAGCGCGGGGTTGAGGAACGGCTGGCCCTTCAGCTTCAGCTCGAAGTCGCGGCCGTAGCGGCGGATGGCGAGGGGCCGCAGCAGCACGGGCGCGAGGAACTCTTCGCCGCTGTGATGCCACGACGCCAGGCCGATCGCGAGGTGCACGGCGTCGATGCCGCGCACGGAGCGCAGTTCGATGCCCTTCTGGGTGATCTCCGTCGCCGCGAGTCGCGCGTTGCGCAGCGCGAGCTCGTCGCGGATGAGGCTCGACAGCAGGGTCGAATGGCCGCTGATGAACTGCGGCAGGCCTCCGGGGTGCGTGGTCGACAGCTCGATGCGCGTTTGCGGCGTGTCCTCGAAGTGCATGAGCGGCGAGCGTCCGCCGAGCTCGCGGAGCTCGGCGTGCCAGCGACGCCAGCTGGGTTCGGCGACGTTCGCGGCCACGACGCCCGGCTCGCCGACGGTCACGGCCTGGGGGGAAGCCGGGTCCCGTCGTGGGCCCGAGGATCCGGCCGACGCGGGAGCACGGGTCTCGGGCTCGTCATCGAGGAGGTCATCCTCGTCGTCATCGCGATCGAGCCGTTGCACACCGACACCATACGGCGCGCTCAGCCGTTCGCCCGGAGCATCGCCGCATGCAGGGACATTTCGATACCCCGCGGGTATTGATACCATCGGGGTATCCCAGAATGCCCGGAGGAGCCCCGCATGAAGTCCACCACCCCCGCCGAAGCGCACGCGACGAGCGACGCCTTCATCCTCGACGTGCGCGAGCGCGAGGAGGTGGCGCAGGCCCGCGTCGAGGGCACGCACCACATCCCCCTCGGCTCGCTGGTCGAGCGACTCGACGAGGTGCCGCGCGACCGCACGGTGTACGTGATGTGCGCGGTCGGCGGGCGCAGTGCCAGGGCGACGCAGTACCTCGAGCAGCAGGGCGTCGACGCCGTGAACATCGACGGCGGGATCGCCGAGTGGCATCGCGCGGGGCTGCCCGTCACGATCGGAGGCGCCGCATGAGCACCGTGACGACCGAGTCGAAGGCCGAGGCGCAGCGCCGCATCGCGAACCGCCTCAAGCGGGCTCGCGGGCAGCTCAACGCCGTCATCGACGCCGTGGAGTCGGGAGCCGACTGCCGCACCGTCGTGACGCAGCTGGCCGCGGTGTCGAGCGCGCTCGACCGTGCCGGCTTCGCCGTCATCTCGACCGCGATGCGGGACTGCGCCGCCGATCCCGAGGGCGCGGCCGACGGCGACCGACTCGACTTCGACGAGCTCGAGAAGCTCTTCCTCTCGCTGTCGTAGCCGCGCACGCGACGAGGCCGGCCGGCGGGTCACCGGTCGGCCTCGTCGCGACCTCTGTCGGCGCGCGGTCGGCGCTGGAGCCTAGGCCAGGCTCGCGAGCTCCAGGCCGTGCGCCTTCGCCACGCCCGCGTTGGTGAGCTTGCCTCCCGTCGCGTTCAGGCCCTTCGCCAGCGCGGCGTCCTCGGCGAGCGCGGCCTGCCAGCCGAGGTCCGCGACCTTCAGCACGTACGGCAACGTGGCGTTGGTCAGCCCCGGCGTGGACGTCGCGGGCACCGCGCCCGGCATGTTGGCGACGCAGTAGTAGATCGCGTCGTGCACGCGGAACGTCGGCTCGGCGTGCGTCGTGGGGCGCGAGCCCTCGAAGCAGCCGCCCTGGTCGATCGCGATGTCGACGAGCACGGCGCCGCGCTTCATCGTGGCGACCATCTCGTCGGTGACGACCTTGGGCGCTGCCGCGCCGGGGATGAGCACGGCCCCGATCACGAGGTCGGCGTCGCGGACCTGCCTCGCGGTCTCGTAGGACGAGGCCGCGAGGGTCTTGATCCGGTGCTCGTAGCGTGCGTCGATCTCGCGCAGCTTCGGCAGCGAGATATCCATGACGGTGACGTCGGCGCCGAGGCCGAGCGCGGTCGCCGCGGCCTGTTCGCCCGCCACGCCGCCGCCGATGACCAGCACCTTGGCGGGCGCGGTGCCGGGCACGCCGGCGAGCAGCACGCCCCGGCCGCCCTTCGACGCGTGCAACTCGGCGGCGCCGACCTGCGGCGCGAGCCGGCCGGCCACCTCGCTCATGGGCGTGAGGAGGGGCAGCGAACGGTCGGCGAGCTGCACGGTCTCGTAGGCGATGGCCGTCACGCCCGAATCGAGGATGGCGCGGGTGAGCGGCAGGTCGGCCGCGAGGTGGAGGTACGTGAAGAGCGTGAGGTCCTCGCGCAGGAATCGGTACTCCTGCTCGATCGGCTCCTTGACCTTCAGCACGAGCTCGGCCGACCACGCCTCGTCGGCGGTCGCGACGATGGTCGCCCCGGCGGCGCGGTACTCGTCGTCGTGGTAGCCGGCGCCCTCACCGGCGCCGGCCTGGATGTCGACGCGGTGGCCCCGCTCGGCGAGCGCGTGCGCTCCGGCGGGCGTCATCGCGACGCGGTATTCGTGGTTCTTGATCTCAGCGGGCACGCCGATGTGCATCTTCTGCTCCGAATGCTGTGTGGACGGACACTTCAATAGTCGCCTGTTGTTCGCCCGTGCGGAAGCCATTCCGCATGGTGTTCGGTAGACTTTCGCCATCCGTCTCGAATGTTCGAAGGGAAGCCCCGCCGTGACCGATCTGCCGCAGTTCAGCGAACCCGCCCGCGTGTCGCTCGACGCCATCGATCGGCAGATCATCGCCCGCCTGCACGAGAACGCGCGCACCCCCAACGTCGAACTCGCGCGCGAGGTCGGGGTCTCCCCGTCCACCTGCCTGGCACGCGTACGGTCGCTGCGCGAGCGCGGCGTCATCACGCGCTACACCGCCGAGATCAATCCGGCTGCACTCGGCTACACGCTCCAGGCCCTCGTCTCCGTGCGGATCCGGCCCGGCGCCCGCCATCTCATGGAGCAGATCTCCGACGAGCTGCGCAACGAGCCCGAGGTCGCGCAGCTGTTCTTCCTCGGCGGCAGCGAGGACTTCCTGATCCATGTCCGCGTCCGCGACAGCGAGCACGTGCGGCAATTCGTCCTGAAGAACCTCTCCGCCAACCCGGCGGTCGCCCTCACCGAGACGAATCTCGTGTTCGAGCATCACACGGCCAACTCCGCGGGCCTGCGCACCGTGCTCTGACCCCGCCGGTGGGCTGGACGGCGCGGCCCGGCGTCAGCCGCGGACGGGCAGGATCTCGGCGAGGTCGAGCCCGACGGGGGCCTCGAGTTGCGCGTAGGTGCAGCTCTCGGGCGTGCGGTCGGGACGCCACCGGCGGAACTGCGCGGTGTGCCGGAAGCGGTCGCCCTCCATGTGGTCGTAGGCGACCTCGATGACGAGCTCGGGACGAAGCGGCACGAACGAGAGGTCCTTGCCGGCGCTCCACCGGCTGACGGCGCCGGGCATCCGGCCGGTGCGGTGGGACTCCTGATCGGCCCACTCGCCCCACGGATGGCGCGACAGGTCGGTCTCGACATACGGCGCCAGCTCGTCGACGAGGGCCCGCCGCCTGGCCATCGGGAACGAGGCGGACACGCCCACGTGCTGGAGACGGCCGCCGTCGCCGTACAGCCCGAGCAGGAGCGACCCGATCACGTCGCCGCTCTTGTGCCAGCGGTAGCCCGCGACGACGCAGTCGGCCGTGCGCTCGTGCTTGATCTTGAACATGGTGCGCTTGTCGGGCTGGTAGGTGCCGTCGAGCGGCTTGGCGACGACTCCGTCGAGCCCGGCGCCCTCGAACCGCTCGAACCACTCGCGCGCTTCGACCAGGTCGGCCGTCGCCGGCGTCACGAAGACGGGGTCGGATGCGTCGCCGAGCGCCTGCTCGAGCCGCGCCCGTCGTTCGGCGAACGGGCGGCCCGTCAGGTCGTCGTCGCCGAGCGCGAGCAGGTCGAACGCCACGAACGACACCGGCGTCTGCTCGGCGAGCATCCGGACCCGGCTCGCAGCAGGATGGATGCGCTGCTGCAGCGCATCGAAGTCGAGCCGGCCCTCACGCACGAGGATGATCTCGCCGTCGACGACGCAGCGCTCGGGCAGGTTGACCCGGAGCGCCTCGACGAGCTCGGGGAAGTACCGGGTCATCGGCCGTTCGTTGCGGCTGCCCAGCTCGACCTCGTCGCCGTCGCGGAACACGATCGTGCGGAATCCGTCCCACTTCGGCTCGACGTGGCCGACATCGGGGATGTCCTTCACGGCCTTGGCGAGCATGGGGGCGACGGGCGGCATCACCGGCAGGTCCATGCGACCATCATGCTCCCCACCCCCGACGAACGCGGGCACCCCGCCCGGGGTAGCACCGGCCTTCAGGGCGGTCAAGGCCCTGCCCCTCGCGTGGGCGTGCGCCTAGCGTCGAAGACGGTCGCCGACCTGATCACGCACGACGAGGTGCGCTGCGGCCAGACGAGATGGGGGATGACCATGTCCGACCCGCAGAGCGGCGATCCCACGACGGATCGCGAGATGGACGCCGCGCTCGAGGAGGCCGAGCGCAAGGCGCGCGCCGACGAGGATGCCGACGCCGAGGAACGCGTCGCGGTGCGCGACGATGAGACGGGGCGCATCACCGAGGAGCGTGCGCAATGACCTCGCTGCTCGGCGAGCCCGACCAGGAGGCGCCGGCCTCCGAAGGCCCCCTGCCTTCGATCGGCGTCTGGTGGCCGATGCTCGAGAGTCCGCTCCAACTCGAGATCCTGGAGCACCCGACCGCGCCGCTGCGCGGCGTGGTCGTGCGGCGCATCTTCGAGCTGTGCGACCTCGAGCACTCGCCGGTTCCCCGCTCGGGGGTGCGGCTGGGCCCTAATGAGCGAGCGTACATCGCGGGCTGGGTGCACGCGGTCGACTGGATGTGATCGCGATCCGGGTTCCCGCGCCGCTCCGGGCGCACATCAGATCACGGCATGCCGCTCGGGCGCAAGATCTTGAGCCGATCCGGCGCAACCGGTAGACCTGCAGCATGCAGCGGATCCATTACGCCGGGGGCGTGCTGCTCACCGGGAACGACATCGCCGACGCGATCGTGGACTACGCGGCGGCGCTCGCCACCGGTCGGAGCGCGGCATCCGTCGACATCCCGATCCGCACCGCCGACGGCGGTGTCGGACGTGCGCACCTGCTGGTGGGTCCCGCCAGCCAACTGGTCACCGAGCCCGTCGAGTCGGAGTTCGATGAGCTCGTCGACGAGGCGCTCGTCGCGCGGCTCCGCACCGCCACGACCGGGCTCTCCTCGACGCGCCCGCTGGTCGGCGGCGTGTCATCCGACGAGGAGATCGACGACGCGGACACCGACGACCTGGAGTGGCCGCCGATCAGGTGAGTCAGTCGAGCTCCTCGGCGACCTCCCGGTCGGACTCCGCCGCGTCGCCGGATGCGTCGAAGTCGTCATCGGGCGGGATCGGGATCAGGCTGATGGGGATGCCCGGCCCGACCAGGAGGTCGGCGGGCTGAGGGCGTCCCTCGCCGAAGTTCACCCTGATCCACCGCGCGGTGCCGGTGACGTGCGCCTGCTCGATCGTCGCCTTGATGGCCTCGAGGTCGGCCTGCCCGACCGAGTACTGCAGCCCGTCGTACAGGATGTTCACGCGCTTCATGACTCGTGCTCCCGAACGTGGTTCTCGCCCTCGGCCCTGCCTTCCGGCTCGGGCACGAGCACCAGCCCGCCGGGCGAGTTCGCCGTGGCCATGAGCGCATCGACCCAGAGCCGGTTGATGGCGGGCTGCCGGCCGCCGGCGTACTTGAAGATGAGCGAGACGCGCGGATGCAACCAGATGGTGCTGCGACCGTCGCCGATCGACGGGTCGTCGCGCCAACTGAAGTAGAAGGACTCTCCGCGCCGGAGCTTCGCACCGATCACGAGCTGCAGGTGCGCGAGCACGCGATCATCGAAGTCGACGCCGAGCGACGAGTCGTACGTGAGCTTTCCCACAGGGCACCTCCGGGCTTGGACCCAAGTGCACTCAGCGTAGCGGCGAGCCGCCGGGCCCGCGCAGGGGGTTGCGCGACGACGCGGTGCCCCTGGAGGGACTCGAACCCCCAACCCTCTCCTTAGGACGGAGCTGCTCTTCCATTGAGCTACAGAGGCTGACCGGACGAGTCTACCGGGCCGTCAGTTGTAGCCCAGGACGACGATCGCCGAGGTCGCCGGGGCGAGTTCATCGACGAACCCGGTCTCATCGGGCCGCCCCTGGTCGGATGGCTGCGTCATCGCGGTCACCTGCTTCCTGCGTGATCGTCCGCCCACGGTAGCCCGCGGAGCGCGTCTTGCATACCTGCCGCCGTGTCGAACCTCATGCGATGTCGTCGCCCTCGTGTCGGTGCCGGTCAGACCGGGGGGTAGAGGTAGAGGGCGTCGCCCACCGGGATGGTGCGGACGTGGTACGAGTGGTCGGAGTTCCAGTTGTATTCCTCGATCGTGACCGTGCCGTCGCCGTTGACCGCCTGCACGTACGCCACGTGGTTGTACGTGAACCACGCGACCGCGCCGACGACGGGCTCGCTGCTGGTGGGCCAGCCCTTGGCCTGCCACGCGTCGGCCCACACCCAGGCGCTGCCCGATGCGAGGTTGCCCCAGTCCCACTTCCACGGTGCGCTCGTGACTCCGGCGTCGCGGTTCAGGCGCCACGCGACGAAGTCGACGCACTCGCGGTAGTAGTAGCGCAGCGGCGAGAGCCCGCCGCCGTAGTCATCGGGCGTCTCGTACCACCACGGATAGTCGTCGCCCTCGGCCTGCTGGGTGACCTGCGCGTATGCGCCGTCGCCCCGCGAGGCGAGCTCGGCCTCCCACGCCGCCTCCTCGGCCGCGGCGGCCTCCTCGGCGGCCGCGTCGATCTCGGCCTTGGTCGTGACCGAGAAGCTGTCGGCCGAGACGGCTGCACCGCCGGCCTGTTCGGAGACGCTGAGCCCCTGGGCGCCCGCGACGGAGAGGCTGAACTTCGTCTGGACCCCGGGAAGCTGGCCGCCGGGAAGGAACGCGTACGCCGGGAGCGCGACGGTGCCGATCAGCGCCGGCACGAGCAGGAGGGCGGCGGCGACACGAGCCGGGCCGTTTCGGCGCGGGCTGCGCATGCTCACCGGCGCGGGAGCGCGGCGCACGGTCGGCGTGTTCACCGGCGCCGGAGTGCGGCGCACCTTCGCCATGCCGCGTGCTCGGTCGAGGATGGTGCGACGACGCGCGGGCTCGGCACGTCGCTGCCGGGAGGGCGTCGCCTCGTCGTGGGTCGGCCGGGGGAACTCGGCCGGGCCCGGCTGGGCTGGGCGGCGCGTCGACGGCTGGAGGACCTGGTGCGTCGACGGCTCGGGGCGGCGCACGGGCGGCTCGGGATGGCGCGCGGGCGGCTCGGGCCGGCGCGCGGGCGACTCGGGCGCGCGATACTCCGGCCGCTCGGACCGGCGCGCGGGCGGCTCGGACCGGCCCATGGGCGCCTCGGGACTGCGCATCGGAGGCTGAGGCGCACGAGGCGCCGTTGCTCCGGCCGCGCGATACGCGGGCGGCTCGGGGGCGCGGTACTGGACCGGGCGCCCGTCTCCGTCGGATGGCCGCGGCGAACGCGGGCGGGCGGGCGGCTCGGACTGCGACGCACGTCGGGCCGGAGGTTCCGCGAAGCGCGGATCGACGGGCGGTTCGGCGGCACGCCGCGGTCGCAGGCTCGGTGGGCGGCCGTACGTGTCGTCACCGTTCAAGGGTCGTGAACCTCCGGGGCCTGCGCGCGGCCTGGGGAACCGGGACGCAGGTTGCTGCGGTCGTGGAGCTTCAGGGGCGCTCCGGACTCGTACCACCCTAGGGCACGCCTCGACGCGTTGTCACCGGCTGCGTTCCGGCGCGTCGCGCACCGGGCCGGTCGACGACCGGAGACGTCCGCCGACCCCGCTCAGGCCGCCCGCTCGAGGAAGTCGCTCCACTGCGGCAGCGGTCGCTCGACGCCGCGCACCACCCAGCCACGTCCGTTCGGCATGCGCGGCGTGATGCGGAGGTCCCACCCCATCTCGGCGGGCGTGTGGTCGCCCTTGGCGTTGTTGCACCGGAGGCAGCACGCGACGAGGTTCTCCCACGTGTCGCGTCCGCCGCGCGAGCGTGGCAGCACGTGGTCGATCGTCGCCGCGGACTTGCCGCAGTACGCGCAGCGGTGCTCGTCGCGTCGCAGCACGCCGCGGCGGCTGACGGGCACCCGGTGCACGCGCGGCGTGCGCACGTACCTCGTGAGGAGGATGACGCTCGGTCGCACCCACTCGCCGTTCGTGCCGTGGACCGGATTGCCCTCGTCGTGCAGGATCACGGTCGCCTTCTCGTTCATGACGAGGAGGAGCGCCCGCTTGAAGGAGACGACGGCCAGGGGCTCATATCCGGCGTTCAGCACGAGGGTGCGCATGGGGTGCCTTTCGATCGGTGCTGGATGGCTTCCAGCCGCGTGAAGGGATCGACGACACGTGCACCGACGGGGTGAGGCCACGGCCCCGGAGACGCGAAACGGGCACCGTCGTGAAGACAGTGCCCGTCGGCATCCCGGCGCAGTCGCGACTCGGCTGACTGCTGCGCCGCTGGTCGTAGAGCGCGCGCGCACCCGCGGAATGGGTGCTGCTACGCGGACCGACCATCGGACTTCCCCTACCCGGTATTCGGATCGTCAGGAGACAAGGGTACGACACGAATGGCGCGCCGGGTTCCCCCGGCGCGCCATTCAGGACACGCTTCATGCGGTGTTCACACGTCAGATGCGCACGATCCAGTAGTCGCTGGTCCAGATCGGCTGGGTGCGCACGACCGTGCCCTCGTAGGGCGCGTGGAGGATCTGGCCGTTGCCCGCGTAGAAGCCGATGTGGCCCGGCATGACCACGAGGTCGCCGGGGACGGCCTGGTCGATCGAGATCTGCGTGCCCGCGGCGCCCTGCGCCGACGACGAGTGGGGCAGGCTGATGCCGAACTGCGCGTACACGTACATGACGAGGCCCGAGCAGTCGAAGCCGGCAGGCGTAGCGCCGCCGTAGACGTAGGGCACGCCGAGGTACTGCTGGGCGACGGCGAAGACGCTCGCCGGATCGGCCGACCCGTAGACGGCGGCCGGAGCCGAGTACTCGGCGGCCGACGCGGCGTACGAGGTCATCGCCGCGGCGGCGGCCTGACGTGCGGCCTCGGCCTCGGCGGCGGCTCGCGCGGCCTCGATCTCCTCGGCCGTCGTCGCGGCGTAGACATCCTCGGAGACCGGCGCCGCGATGACGTCCTCGGCGACCTGGACGTCCTGCGCCTGGGCCTGGGTCAGCTGGGTCTGCGCGGTCGTGCCGAACTGGATGCCGTCCGTGCCGGGGGCGAAGGCGTAGGCCGGGATGGCGAGCGTGCCGACGAGGCCGGCGGCGACCGTCATCACGATGACGTTCTTCGTGCCGCCGCGACGCAGCCGGCGTCCGAGCGAGTCGCGACGGGCCGGCGACGCGGCATCAGCCGGCTTCGCGGGCGCGGATGGCGCCTCGCGTCGGACGAGTGCGGTTCGGGTGTTGGGCTGGGGGGCGATCGGTGCGCCGGAACGGCGCCGGGGGAATCGAGCCAAAACGTGTCCTCCGCCCCACGACGCCGGAGCGTCGTCCCACCGGTTGCACCCTCGGGCGCGTCACGGGTATCGGGGCCGAGCGGTGGGCGCCGGAGGCGTCTCGACCCTGTTCCGTCGGCTGGCTGGTTCGCCGGCGGACTCGAACGACAATAGGCGAAACTCGGTCGATTGTCACATTTCGATCACGGAGCGGCGGAATCAGTCGCCGATGAACAGGTGCCCGGCGATCTCCGAGGGAAGTTCGAGCACGTCGGCGCGCCCCTCGACCTCGACGTGCACCGTGCGCCCCTCTCGGCGGAACGACGCTGCCGCGCCCGGGAGCAGCCCGGCGCCCTTGAACCGCGCCAGCAGCTCGGGATCGAACTGGGCGGGCTCGGCCAGCCGGCGGATGACGCCGCTCGCCTCACCATCGCCCTCGTCGAGCGCCGTGAGCACGTTGCGGACGCCCTGCATGAAGGGCGCCGCCGGCGCGACGCCGAGCTCGTCGAGCCCGGGGATCGGATTGCCGTACGGCGAGTGGGTCGGATTGCCGAGGATCTCGACGAGGCGACGCTCGACCTGCTCGCTCATCACGTGTTCCCAGCGGCAGGCCTCATCGTGCACGTACTCCCAGTCGAGCCCGATCACGTCGGCCAGCAGGCGCTCGGCCAGTCGGTGCTTGCGCATGACGTGCACGGCCTTGCTGCGCCCGGCGGGCGTGAGCTCGAGGTGACGGTCGCCCGAGACGACGACGAGCCCGTCGCGCTCCATGCGCGCGACGGTCTGCGACACGGTCGGACCAGAGTGCCCGATCCGCTCCGAGATGCGAGCGCGCAGCGGGACGATATCCTCCTCCTCGAGGTCGAGGATCGTGCGCAGGTACATCTCGGTCGTGTCGATCAGATCCGTCAAGTCACTCCTCCTCGCGCGTCGGACGCGTCCACCGCACAACTCTACTGTCCCCCGACGACGCCCGACCGGGCGGCGTGATCACCCGGCTCGACGCGGCGACGGGTCCGCGACGCGTCATCCGCCGCCACGGCGAACGAGGCGAGTCGTAGGATCGGACGCATGCCTGAGCTCGTCATCCCCTCGTCGCTCCTGCCCGCCGACGGTCGGTTCGGTTGCGGCCCCTCCAAGGTGCGGCCCGAGCAGGTCGCGCACCTCGCGGAGGTCGGTCCGGGCATCCTCGGCACCTCGCACCGGCAGGCGCCGGTCAAGCAGCTCCTGGGCCGGGTCCGCCGCGGGATCGCCGACCTCTACGCCCTGCCCGACGGGTACGAGGTGGTGCTCGGCAACGGCGGTTCGACCGCGTTCTGGGATGCCGCGGCGTTCGGCCTCATCGAGCGGCGCGCGCAACTCGCCTCGTTCGGCGAGTTCGGCGCGAAGTTCGCGAAGGCCGCGGCGGCACCATGGCTCGTCGCTCCCGACGTCCGCGCGGCCGAGCCGGGCTCACGCGCCGATGCCGAACCGCTCGAGGGCGTCGACGTGTACGGGTGGCCGCAGAACGAGACCTCCACGGGCGTCCAGGCGCCGGTGCGCCGCGTGCGCGGCGACGACGGCGCCCTCACCGTGATCGACGCGACGAGCGCGGCCGGCGGCATCTTCGCCGACCCCGGGGAGTTCGACGTGCTCTACTTCGCGCCCCAGAAGAACTTCGCCTCCGACGGCGGGATCTGGTTCGCCGTCATGTCGCCGGCGGCGATCGAGCGCATCGAGCGCGTCGCGGCATCCGGACGCTACATCCCCGAGTTCCTCTCGCTGAAGAACGCGGTCGACAACTCGCGTCTCGACCAGACGCTCAACACGCCGGCACTGGCGACGCTGCTCCTGCTCGAGAACCAGCTCGAGTGGATGAACGCCTCGGGCGGCCTGGCCTGGGCCGATGCGCGCACGCGCGAGTCCTCCGGCCTCCTCTACGACTGGGCCCGCGCGAGCGACGTCGCCACCCCGTTCGTCCCCGACCCGACGCACCGGTCGCAGGTGGTCGTCACGATCGACTTCGACGAGTCGACGGATGCCGCGGGGCTGGCGCGGACGCTCCGGGCCAACGGCATCGTCGACACCGAGCCGTACCGCAAGCTCGGACGCAACCAGCTCCGCGTGGCGACGTTCACGGCGATCGAGCCCGACGACGTCCGGGCGCTCATCGCGTCGCTCGACTGGGTGCTCGCGCAGTCCCGATAGGGTGTCGGCCATGCGGCTGTGGCTCTCGGAGTCGGAGCGGCGTCCCGACCCGGCGCCGGCCCGCACCGATGCGCGCAAGGCACTGCTGGCCGGGACCGCCGCCTGGATCGTCGCGCTGCTCGCGTCGATCGCGCTGCGGGCGCCGCTGGAGGATGCCGGGTTCGGCTGGTTCACGACCGCTGCGGCGATCGGCGTCGTGCTCGGGCTGATCGGCCTCGCCGTCGTGCAGCTCCGCCGCCGCCGGCACCGCGACCTCGGGAGCTGAGCCGCGGGCGGGGCTACTCCTCGCCGTCGTCGTGCGAGTCGTCCTCGTCGTCCGAGTCGTCCTCGTCGTCCGAGTCGTCCTCGTCGTCCGAGTCGTCGTCGTCCTCGTCGTCCGAGTCGTCCTCGTCCTCGTCGTCGTCATCCTCATCGCCGTCGTCGAGCGCGTCGATGTCGATCCCGTCGAACACGTCGGCGTCGTCGCCGAACTCCTCGACGCCCTCATCGGCGTCGTCGTCGGCGTCCGCCTCGTCGACGAGCTCGCCGTCCGCCTCCAGGTCGGCGTCGTCGGATCCCGGCTCCTCGCCGGACTCCGCCGCCTCGGCAGCGGCCGCGGCCTGGGCGGCGCGGTAGTCGGCGAGCCGCTCCGACCACGGCACCCATTCCGGCGCCAGCAGCGCTCGACCGCCGGGCAGCAGCTCGGTCTCGAGCACCGTCGGCTCCTCGCCCTCGACGCGTGCGAGCGTCACGCTCCAGTGCCATCCGGGATACCCGGCGAGGTCGGACGCGAAGTGCAGCGAGAGCACGTGCTCGCCGTCGACCACGTGGCCGATCACCGAGCCGACCGTCTCGGGCGCGGTCACCTCGAGGAGTGCGCGCTGCGCGAGCGCGATCGAGCCGAGCAGCACCTCATCGGCGGGCGGCGGCGTCGTCGACGTCGCGGCCTCGACAGGCTCCTCGGGCTCAGGCATCCAGCTCGTCCGCCACCTTGCGCAGCAGCGCGGCGATCTTGCGGCTGTGCGCGTTGTCGGGGTACCGGCCGCGCTTGAGGTTGGCGCCGATGCCGTCGAGCACCTTCACGAGGTCCTCGACGATGATCGCCATGTCGTCGGCGGGCTTGCGGTGCATGCGCTGCATGCTCGGCGGCGCGTCGAGCACGCGCACCGAGAGCGCCTGCGCACCGCGCTTGCCCTCGGCGACGCCGAACTCCAGCCGGGTGCCCGCGCGCACGGTCGCGCCGGCGGGGAGCGCGGAGGCGTGGAGGAAGACCTCCTGGCCGTCATCACTGCTGATGAAGCCGAACCCCTTGTCCTCGTCGTAGAACTTGACCTTGCCGGTGGGCATCGTTGGAACTCCCGCTCTCGTCGTCGGCGTCGCCGGCTTGCGCGGTCGACGTCCCGTCAAGTCTATGGTCCGGCACCCGCGGGGACGGCCCGCTGGCTATTCTGGACGGGTGAGCAGCCAACCACCGGTCTCCGACCACCGCACGGAACGGGTCCTCGCCTACATGGTCGCGGCCACCGTGGGGCTCTCGATCCTCTCGTTCCTGGCCGTCATGATCGCGACCTTCGCCGGCGTCGGCGCGAACGACGGGTTCAGCCAGGGGATCTGGCCCGTCATCCTCGTGCTCCCCCTGATCGGGCTGCCGATCGGCTTCGTCCTCCTCATCGTCCTGCTCATCGTCAACGGCGTGCGGCGCACGCGGGAGTCCCGGCAGGGCTCCGCCTGACGGCCATGCTGGTGCTCGCCGCGAGGCTCCGCGCACTGCCGCGTGAGAGGCTCGCCGCCGCACTGGCGGCGCGCGACTTCGACCACGCCGGCGTCCGCGACCTCTTCGACCTGGCCGAGGCGCTCACCGCGGCCGAGTCGCTCGACCACGCGATCGACCGGCTCGAGCGGCCGACGCTCGCCACGCTCGCGGCGGCCCACGCGACGGCCGACGACGTCGGCTGGACCCAGGCCGACGCCATCGGGGCCGAACTGGCGCGGCTCGGCGCCGCCGAGTCCGTCGTGACCGCCTCGTCGGACGCCCTCGTCCGGCTGGACGGCCGGTTCCTCGTGGTCAGGGACGGCGTCCGCGTGCACGTGCCGGCCGAGGTGCACACCCGCCTCACCGCGCGCCTCGGCGTCGACCTGCCCGACGCCGAGGCGCTGGCAGCGCCCGCGCCACCCGTCGCCGTCGCCGTCGACCGCGCCGACCACGGCCTCCTCGAGCGCCGCGCCTCCGAGGCGGCGTACGCCACGGTCGCCGCGACGGCCGAGCTGCTCGCCGGGTTCGCCGCGCAGCCGGCGCGCGAGCTCGCGAAGGGCGGACTCGCGCTGCCCGATGCCAAGCGACTCGCCGAGGCCACGGGCGTCGAGCTCACGGCATTGCCCCGGCTCGTGCGACGCGCCGTCGAGGCCGGCCTGGTGGTGCGCGAGGGGCCGGTCTGGCTCGAGTCCGACGCGGGCGCGCAATGGGTGCTCCAGGGCACGGCTGCCAGGTGGACGCGTCTCGCGGACGCCTGGCGCGAGCGCATCCCGTCGGCCCTCCGCGACCTCGTCGTGCGCCGCAGCGACGCGATCAGCTCGAACTCGATCCGCGACGACGTGGCGTGGTACTACCCGGGTGGCGGCGCGTGGCTGCGCGACGGGCTCGACCGGCTCCTCGAGGATGCCGAGGCCCTGGGCCTCGCGGTGGGCGGCGAACCGGTCGACACGACGGCGCTGGTCCTGGCCGGCGACGTGCCGGGCGCGGCCGAGCGCCTCGCACGCCACTTCCCGAAGCAGGTCGACAAGGTCTACGTGCAGCACGACCTCACGATCGTCTCCCCCGGGCCGCTCGAACCGGCGCTCGACGCGCGCCTGCGCCAGTTCGCCGAGGTCGAGGGCCGCGACCTCGCGTCGAGCTACCGCGTGACCGCGTCATCCGTGAACCGCGCCCTGGCCGCCGGCGAGTCGGCGGATTCCATCCGATCGTTCCTCGCGTCGGTCTCGCTGACCGGCATCCCGCAGCCGCTCGAGTACCTCCTGGCCGAGTCGGCCGCCCGGTTCGGCAGCGTCCGGGTGAGTGCGGCCGATGCGTCCGACGCGCCCGCGAGGTCTTCGGTCCGCAGCGACGACGACCAGCTCATCGGCACGCTGGCGGTCGACCAGAGCCTCTCCTCGCTCGGGCTCCGGCAGGCCGGGCCCCACCGCCTGCTCTCGCGCTTCCCGCCCGACGTGGTCTTCTGGGGGCTCAGCGACGCGCGGTACCCGGTCGCCGCCGAGGATGCGGAGGGACGCATCATCCGCCTGCGCCGGCAGCATGTCGCGCACGTGCCCGCCGCAGCCCCCAGAGTCGACCCGATCGAGGCCATGCTCGACCGCCTCGACGAGTCCGACGCCGACGGCGGCACCGAGCTGGCGTGGCTGGCCCGCCAGCTCGAGGCGGCGGCCCGGGCGAAGGAGACGCTGACGGTCACGGTGCGCATGCCCGGCGGCGACACCGCCGACTACCTGCTCGCGCCCGCCAGCGTGGCCAACGGACGACTGCGCGCCCGCGACCGCAAGGCCGACATCGAGCGCACGCTGCCGATCTCGGCCATCGCGGCGGTCGCGCCGGCGCCCGCCGGTAGCTGATCCGGCAGCGGCCAGCCGGGCGCATCGGGCGACCTCGGAGGAAGCGGGCCTAGACTGGTCCGCTATGTCAGACGGCCCCCTGATCGTCCAGAGCGACCGAACGGTGCTCCTCGAGGTCGCGCACCCGCTCGCCGAGGATGCGCGGCACGACCTCGCCATCTTCGCCGAGCTCGAACGCGCGCCCGAGCACATCCACACCTACCGCATCACGCGGCTGGGCCTCTGGAACGCCCGGGCGGCGGGCCACACCGCCGAGGACATGCTCGGCACCCTCGAGCAGTACGCGAAGTTCCCCGTGCCGCAGACCGTCTCCGTCGACATGCGCGAGACGGTGGCACGGTACGGCAGGCTGGTGGTCGACCGCACCGACGACGGCGCGCTCCGCCTCCGCAGCGACGACATGGCGGTGCTCACCGAGGTCGCGGGCGCGAAGCGCATCTCGCCGCTGCTCACCGAACGCCTCGACGAGACCAGCTTCCTCGTTGAGGCGTGGGCCCGTGGGCAGCTCAAGCAGGAGCTCGTCAAGCTCGGCTGGCCCGCCGAGGACCTGGCCGGCTACACGCCCGGCACGCCGCACGAGATCGACCTGCAGGAGAACGGATGGCACCTGCGCGACTACCAGCAGAAGGCCGTCGACAACTTCTTCGACGGCGGGTCCGGGGTCGTGGTGCTCCCCTGCGGCGCCGGCAAGACGCTGGTCGGCGCGGGCGCGATGGCCACCGCGAAGACGACGACGCTCATCCTCGTGACGAACACGGTCTCGGCGCGGCAGTGGCGCGACGAGCTGCTCAAGCGCACGAGCCTCACGGCCGAGGAGATCGGCGAGTACTCGGGCCAGTCGAAGGAGATCAAGCCGGTCACCATCGCGACCTACCAGATCCTCACCGCGAAGCGGAAGGGCGAGTACGCTCACCTCGCGCTGCTCGACGCACTCGACTGGGGCCTCGTGGTCTACGACGAGGTGCACCTGCTTCCCGCCCCCGTGTTCAAGCTCACGGCCGAGCTGCAGGCTCGGCGCCGCCTCGGCCTCACCGCCACGCTCGTGCGTGAGGACGGCCGCGAGGGTGACGTGTTCTCCCTGATCGGCCCCAAGCGATTCGACGCCCCGTGGAAGGAGATCGAGGCGCAGGGCTTCATCTCCCCCGCCGCCTGCTACGAGGTGCGCATCGACCTGCCGCAGTCCGAGCGGCTCGCGTACGCGGCGTCCGCCGACGACGAGCGCTACCGGCTGGCCGCGACGGCACCGGCCAAGCTCGACGTCGTCCGGCAGCTCGTCGCCCGGCACGCGGGCGAGCGGATCCTCGTGATCGGCCAGTACCTCGACCAGATCGACGAGCTCGCCGACGAGCTCGGCGCGCCCAAGCTGACCGGCGCGACGCCGGTCGACGAGCGCGAGCGGCTCTACCAGGAGTTCCGCGACGGGCGGACACCGGTCCTGGTGGTGTCGAAGGTCGCGAACTTCTCGGTCGACCTGCCCGAGGCCACCGTCGCCATCCAGGTGTCGGGCTCGTTCGGGTCGCGCCAGGAGGAGGCGCAGCGCCTCGGGCGGCTGCTGCGGCCGAAGGAGTCGGGGCTCTCGGCCAACTTCTACACGCTCGTCGCGCGCGATACCGTCGACCAGGATTTCGCGCAGAACCGGCAGCGGTTCCTCGCCGAGCAGGGCTACTCGTACACGATCCTCGACGCGCACGCGCTCGCGGCCTGAGCTCGGCCTCGCGCCCGGCCCCTGGCGGACGTCGGTGGGCCTCGCTACGGTGCGAGCTGAGGGCGCGGATGCCGCGTCCGGGGAGGAGCCCGGCATGCCACTCGTCACGTGCGACATCTCCGTCTCGATGGACGGATTCTCGGCGGGCGTCCGCCAGAGCCTCGATCAGCCGCTCGGCGACATCGACGAGACGTGGCTCCACTCCTGGATGTTCGAGCGGACGGATGAGAACCAGGCCGAGGTCGACGCGATCGTCGACGCCGGCGCGTTCATCATGGGTCGCAACATGTTCGGGCCCGATCGCGGCGAGTGGGACCTCGACTGGCGCGGATGGTGGGGCGACGATCCGCCATACCACGGGCCCGTGTTCGTGCTCGCGCATCGCGAGCGCGACGACGTCCCGATGGCTGGTGGCACGACGTTCCACTTCGTGACGAACGGAATCCACGCCGCGCTCGAGCGTGCGCGCGCCGCGGCCGGCGACCGCAACGTCTCGATCGCCGGCGGCGCCTCGACGGTCAATCAGTTTCTCGCCGACGGGCTCATCGACGAGCTGCGCGTGCACGTCACGCCGGCGGTCCTCGGCGCGGGCGAGCGGCTGTTCGACGGCCTGCCGCCGATGCGGTTCGAGCAGGTCTCGTCGCGCGGCGCGTCGACCGTGACCCACGTCGTCTACCGCCCCGTCCGCGAGGCGGTCGATCAGGCGCGCGCGTAGCGCAGGAACAGCATCCGCTCGCCCTGGATCGCGTGCACGAGGCGCAGGCGGTGCTCCGCCTCGTGCGACGAGGTCGCGATGCGCGACGCTCCGCCGGCGACCAGCATCGGACTCAGCGTCACGCAGGCCTCGTCGACGAGGTCGGCTTCGGACAGGGCGCCGAACAGACCCGGACCGCCCTCGGAGAGCACCGAGCGCAGGCCGCGCGCCGCCAGCTCGGCCAGCGCCGCGCCCAGGTCGACGCGGTCGGTGCCTGCCACGATCACGTCGGCGACGTCGGCGAGCGCCTCGAGTCGCCCGCGCGGCGCCCGGGCGCTCGTGACGAGGATCGGCCGGCGCACGGCCTCGGCGAAGAACGGATGGCTCGGCCCGAGCTCGAGCCGAGACGACACGACCGCGAACCGGGGCTGCGCGTCCCGGCCGCGCGACGCCCGCCACGCGGCATCCGCCTCGTGCACGGCCGCCCCGCCGTACCCCTCGGCCGCGACCGTGCCGGATCCGACGAGCACGACGTCGGCGTGCGAGCGCAGGACCGACATGAGTCGCTGGTCCTGCGCATCGCCCAGCGTGCCGCTGCGCCCGCGGAGGGTGGCCGCGCCGTCGAGGCTCGAGACCATGTTCACGCGGCAGAACGCGGCATCCGCCCGACCGCCGGCGTCGACCACGTCGGCGGCGTACGCGGCGTGCATCCGGTCGGCGTCGAACGGCGCGCTCATGCGTCGCCCCGTTGCGGCATGTTGTGCTCGAGGAACTCGGGCTCGCGCCATCCCTCGATCGCCTCGACCATGCGCACGGCGTCGAGCGTCTCGCGCACGTTGTGGACGCGCAGGATGCGCGCGCCCTTGCCGATGCAGTAGACCGCCGCCGCGAGCGAGCCGGCGACGCGGTCGCGTCGGTCGCGGCGGCCGAGGCTCTCGCCGATGAAGTCCTTGTTCGACAGCGCCACGAGCAGCGGCGGGCCCACCGCCGCGATCTCGTCGAGCCTGCGCGTGAGCTCGAGCGAGTGCCGCGTGTTCTTGTTGAGGTCGTGTCCGGGGTCGATGACGAGTCGCTCGTCGGGCACGCCGTGCGCGCGGGCGAGGTCGAGCCGCTCGCGGAGGAAGCCGGCGACCTCGTCCACCACGTCGCGGTACGCCGGATTCGGGAAGGCGGTGCGGGGCTCGGCGAGGCTGTGCGTCACCACGAGCGTCGCGTCGCTCGCCGCCACGACGTCGGCCATGGCCGGATCGTGGATGCCGGTGGTGTCGTTGATCACGTGCGCGCCGGCCTCGATGGCTCGCCGGGCGACCTCGGGATGGAACGTGTCGACCGACACGACCGCGCCCGATCCGGCGAGCGCAGCGACCACGGGGACCACGCGCTGGGCCTCCTCGTCGACGGGAATCGGCGGGCCGGGCGCGAACTTGGCACCGCCGATGTCGACCCAGTCGGCGCCGGCCGCGATCGCCGCGCGGGCGGCCTCGACCGCCGCGTCGAGCGCGAAGGTCTCGCCGCGGTCGTAGAACGAGTCGGGTGTGCGGTTGACGATGGCCATCACGGCGACCTGCCGCGAGAAGTCGAAGGTGCGCGGGCCGATCCGGCGTGGCGCGTGCGACGGGGCGGAGCTCATCCGGCGACGCCGGCGAGCGCCTCGAGCGGCACCGCGGGGTCGGCCAGGCGCGTCGGGTCGACGACGGCGCGCGAGCGGATCAGCTGCTGGACCGTGTCGTTCACGTCCCAGACGTTCACGTTCATGCCGGCCACGACGCGGTCGTCGTTCAGCCAGAACGCGACGAACCTCCGCCCCTCGCGGTCGCCCCGGAAGATCGGCGCGACGCCGGACGCGAGCGGCCCGTAGCCCGAGTACTCCATGCCGAGATCGTACTGGTCGGTGTAGAAGTACGGGATCTCGTCGTACTCGATCGGCTCGCCGGCGAGCGAACGTCCGGCGGCCTTGCCGGCGTGCTCGGCGTTGGCCCAGTGCTCGGTGCGCAGGTGGGTGCCGAGGAACGGCAGGTACACGCTCGCGACGTCGCCGACGGCGAGCACGTCGGGGTCGCTCGTGCGGAACGCGGCATCCGTGACGACGCCCCCATCGACGTCGAGTCCGGCCGCCTCGGCGAGCTCGGTCCGCGGGATGGCGCCGATGCCGACCACCACGAGGTCGGCCTCGACGACGTCGCCGCCCTCGAGCTCGAGGCCCGTCGCCCGGCCGCCCTCGCCGACGATGCGCGCGACGCTCGTCGACATGCGGAGGTCCACTCCGTGCTCGCGGTGCAGGGACGCGAAGACGGCCCCGGCGTCGTCGCCGATCGCGCCGTTGAGCGGCACCGACTCCAGCCCGATGACGGTCACGTCGTTGCCGTAGCCGCGCGCGGCCGCGGCGACCTCGAGCCCGATCCATCCGGCCCCGATGATCGCGACGCGGCGCCCGCCCGGCTCGAGGGCCGCGCGCAGGGCGATCGAGTCGTCGACCGTGCGCAGGAGACGCACGCCGTCGAGGTCGCCGCCCGGGCCGCCGAACGGCCGCGGCGAGGCGCCGGTCGCGAGCAGCGCGCGCTCGTACGAGAGCTCCGTGCCGTCGTCGAGCGTGATCAGGTGGGCGCCGGGATCGAGCCGCTCCGCCCGGCGGCCGAGTCGCAGTTCGACCCGATGCTCGTCGTACCAGGCGCGCTTGTGCACGTCGATCGCGTCGCGATCGTCCTTGCCGGCCAGGAACTCCTTCGACAGCGGCGGACGGATGTACGGCGGCACGGCCTCCGCGCCGACGAGCACGAGCGGGCCGTCGTACCCCGCCTTGCGCGCGCCCTCGGCCGCCCGCGCACCGGCGAGCCCGCCTCCGATGATGACCAGCGACCGCTCCGACTCCGTCATGGCACCCACCCCTTCTCGTCAGGCTCGTCCGTCGGGCGCGACCTCAGGCCGCGCTGCCCGCGCCGCCCACGCCGCAGCGCGCGAGGAAGTCGCGGCGGGTCCGCGCGTCGTCGCGGACCATGCCGCTGTACGCGCTGGTCACCGTCCGCGTGCCGCGCGCCTGCACGCCCCGCAGCGACATGCACAGGTGCTCGGCCTCGATCACGACGCCGACGCCGCGCGGGCCGAGTTCGTCGTCGAGCCAGCGCACCACCTGGCGGGTGAGCCGCTCCTGCACCTGGAGGTCGCGGGCGAAGTACTCGACGACCCGGGCGAGCTTCGACAGCCCGACCAGCCGATCGCCGGGAACGTAGCCGACGTGCGCGACCCCGCTGAACGGCAGCAGGTGGTGCTCGCACAGCGAGTCGAACGGGATGCCGGCCACCACGACGAGGTCGTCGTAGTCCTCGTCGTTGGTGAAGCTGGTGGGCGCGAAGGGGCGCGGGGTGAGCATCTCCGCGAATGCGTCCGCGACGCGGCGGGGCGTGTCCGCGAGGTGCGGCGAGCGGATGTCGCGGCCGAGCGCCTCGAGCAGGTCGGCGACCGCGGCGGCCGCGCGCTCGCGGTCGATGGGCGGCCGAGGGTCGGTCGCGGCGCCGCCGGGCGCCTCGACGGCATGGAGCCGCGGCCACTCCGCGCCGGTCTCGACGAGATCGATCGAGGTCATCGCATGCACCCTTTCCCTTGTGCCCGACGCTAGGCGTGTGGCACTCTTTTGTCAAGGGTCATTGATTTTAGAGAAACGAGGACCCCATGACGTCCACCGCAGGCGACTTCGAGCGCCGCGTGAGCGCGGTCTCGGCCCTCGCCGACCCGCTGCGCCGGCGCGTCTACGACCTCGTCGCCCGAAGCCCGGAGCCGCTGGGCCGCGACGCCGTCGCGGCCCAGCTCGAGGTGCCGCGCAGCACCGCCGCCTTCCACCTCACCCGCCTCGCCGCCGAGGGCCTCCTCGACGTCGAGACCCGCAGGCTGGGCGCGCGAACCGGTCCGGGCCAGGGCCGGCCCGCGAAGCTGTACCGGCGCGCGACCGACGATGTCTCCGTCGAGCTTCCCCAGCGGCACTACGAGCTCGCCGGGCGCATCATGGTCGAGGCCATCGCGGCCGCCGACTCGCACCCGGCGCGAGATGCCGTCGTCACGGCACTCCGTGCCGCGGCGGCGAGCGAGGGAGCACGCCTGGCCGAGGCATCCGCCGATCTCGACGACGCGCTCGAACGCGCGGGCATGGAACCGACCGTCGAGGGCGACGACGTCGTGCTGGGCGTCTGCCCGTTCCACGCGCTCGCGCAGGACAACCCCGACGTCGTCTGCGTGCTCAACCACTCGCTCGTCTGCGGCATGGCGTCGGGCGTCGGCGACGACCCCGCCCGCGTGCACCTGGACCCCGGGGCAGGGCACTGCTGCATCCGGATCAGCGACGGCTGACCCACCGGCCCAACGAATTCCCAGCCCGGTTCCAGCCAACGCGCAGCAGAATCGTGGGTATGAGCGACGGACCCCGCATCCTGATCGTCGATGACGAGCCGAACATCCGCGACCTCCTCACCACGAGCCTGCGATTCGCAGGTTTCGCGGTGCGCGCGGTGGCCAACGGCGCGCAGACCATCTCGGCGGTGCTCGAGGAGGAACCCGACCTCATCATCCTCGACGTGATGCTGCCCGACATGAACGGCTTCGGCGTCACCAAGCGCCTCCGTTCGGCGGGCTACACGGCGCCGATCCTCTTCCTCACCGCGAAGGACGACACCGAGGACAAGATCACGGGCCTCACGGTCGGCGGCGACGACTACGTCACCAAGCCGTTCAGCCTCGACGAGATCGTCGCGCGCATCCGCGCCATCCTGCGCCGCACGATGCACGCCGAAGAGGACGCGGTCATCCGCACCGGCGAGCTCACGATGGACCAGGACACGCACGAGGTGCTGGTCGGCGACATCCCCGTCGAGCTGTCGCCCACCGAGTTCAAGCTGCTGCGCTACCTCATGCTGAACCCCAACCGCGTGCTGTCGAAGGCGCAGATCCTCGACCACGTCTGGGAGTACGACTTCAACGGCGACGCCGGCATCGTCGAGAGCTACATCTCCTACCTCCGGCGCAAGCTCGACCAGCACTCCTCCGAGCCGCTCATCCAGACCAAGCGCGGCTTCGGCTACATGCTCAAGTCGTCGAAGTCGTAGCACAGGCCCGGTACAGGGTGCCTGCGTAGACTCGGCCCGCCATGCACCAGACCCTCGCCGACCGCTGGAACCGGATCTCGCTCCGGACGAAGATCACCGGCGTCACCGTGCTCATGCTGACGCTGGGCCTGCTCGTGTCCGGCATCGGCACGGCGGCGATGCTGCGAGGCTACGTCGAGAGCCAGCTCGAGTCGAAGCTGAGCGCCATCGCGTCGGGCGACTACTTCAAGTACTTCACGCAGGACGGCGCGGAGCCCGACGACGACGCGAACCTCAGCGGCCTCGACTTCAGCTCCTCCGACGACGTCTTCGTGGCGGTGTACGACTCCGAGACGGGCGACTTCGTCGGGCACAACTGGTCCGACCGCGATCGGTCGACCTACCCGACCCTGCCCGACCACCTGACGCAGGCCGATGTCGTGCGGCAGAACTCGGGCGGCGACTATCGCGTGTTCTCCCTGTCCGATGAGAACGGCGATCCGACGTTCCGCGGCGTCTACGCGCTGATGGACGCCGACAGGCGCGGCGGCCTCGCGCCCATCATCCTCGCGATCTCGTCCCAGGACACCGAGCGGCTGCTCGCGGCGTACCTGACGATCTTCCTCGGCTTCGGGCTCGGCGTCGTGCTCGTCGGCGCCCTCCTCACGCGCATGCTCGTCACGTCGACGTTCATGCCACTGCGCGAGGTCGAGCACACAGCGGCCGCGATCGCGGATGGCGACTTCAGCCAGCGCCTCGGCGGCGCCACGCCGAACACCGAGGTCGGCCGGCTCAATCGCTCGCTCAACACGATGCTCAACCGCATCGACCGCGCCTTCCGCGACCGTGCGCGCACGATCGACCAGATGCGCCGCTTCGTCGGGGACGCCTCGCACGAGCTCCGCACCCCACTCGTCTCGGTCCGCGGCTACGCCGAGCTGTATCGCATGGGCGCGCTGCAGTCCCCCGACGACGTGGCCCAGGCCATGGACCGCATCGAGAAGGAGGCCGTCCGCATGGGCGGCCTCGTCGAGGACCTGCTCGCGCTCGCCCGGCTCGACGAGGCGAAGCCGCTCGACCTGGCCGAGGTCGACCTCGTGCCGCTGGCGCGCGATGCGGCGCTCGACGCCATGGCGGCCAACCCCGGCCGCACCGTCACCGTCATCGCACCCGAGGACGTGCACACCGACTCGGTCGAGGTCGTGCCGGTCGACGTGGAGGTCGACCTCGACGCCGTGCCGGCCCGCAGCACCGCCGGGCCCATCGCGCTCGCGGGAGCGACGCTCGCCCGGCTCCGCGGCCGGCGCACGCCCGCGGCCGTCGAGGCCGGCAGCTCGGGCGGCGCACCGCCGCGCGGGCGACGCGGTGGTCGCGGCGCGTCAGGCGGCGCGCGCGCGGCGCGCGCCGAGGCTCGGACCGCAGCGGCGACCGGCCGCTCGACGGTTGCGGGCGCGAGCGGCGTCGACGCCGCGACGACCGGCCCGCTGCCGGGCGACCTGCCGACCGTGCCCGTGCGGCGCGCGGTGGTGCTCGCCGAGGAGAACAAGATCCGGCAGGTGATCACCAACCTCATGGGCAACGCCATGCGCTTCACGCCCGAGGACAGCCCGATCGAGATCCGCGTGTCGATCGACGACGTCGCCGAGCGCGCGATGCTCGAGATCGTCGACCACGGCGAGGGCGTGCCCGCGCAGATCAGGGAGAAGATCTTCCAGCGCTTCTGGCGCGCCGACACCTCGCGCACTCGCGAGACGGGCGGTTCGGGCCTCGGGCTCGCGATCGTCTCGTCGATCGTCGCCGCGCACAACGGCCACGTCGACGTGGTCGAGACGCCGGGCGGCGGTGCGACCTTCCGGGTGGCACTCCCGCTGGCCGGATCCGCCGCGGCGCCGCAGCCCGTCGTGCCCGCCTGACGCCGGCCCGGGTTCCCCCGACCGTTCCCCGACCGTTCCTCCCCAGCGCCGCTCCGCGCCGATTCCCTGACGGATGTCGCGCCCGCCGCACCGGCAACCTGCCACGCGCCTACGTTTGCGACGTACACCGAGCGAAGGGGAACACGATGACGCGGTACCAGGTCGACAGCGAGCAGGTGCAGATGGCCACCCAGAGCGTGCAGGGCACCATCGGGCGGATCCGCTCAGAGGTGGCCTCACTGCTCGGGCAGCTCGGCGGACTGCAGGGGTCGTGGACCGGCCATGCCTCCACGGCGTTCCAGGCCGCCGTCGAGGACTGGCGGATGACGCAGCAGCACGTCGAGGAGAGCCTGTCCGGCCTGAGCCAGGCACTCGGCGCCGCCGGCGCGCACTACGCCGAGGCCGAGCAGGCCAACGCGCGCCTGTTCCTGCGGTAGGCGGCACGCCCCGGGCGGTCGTTCAGACGAGTCCCGTATAGGCGTCCCAAGCCGGACCGGCGTCCGCGGCGTCGTCACGCAGCACGGTCGCCTGGATGAGCCCGTACGGGCGATCGTCGACGTGGAACACCTCACCCTGGTTCTCGATGCCGAACGGCGCCAGGTCGTAGCGGAAGTGGTGCTTGTTCGGGGCCGAGAGGCGAACCTCGGCCACCTCGTCGTACGCCTCGAGCACGGCGCGCCCCATCTCGTAGAGCGTCTGCTGCAGGGCGAGCGACTGGACGGTCGCGTAGCGCTCGACGAGCAGCTTCCTGATGCCGGCGTAGACCGGGTCCCAGTCCACATCGGCATGCGCGAAGCGCCACCTGGCGACCAGCGACGTGGCCATGATGCGGTCGGTCGTGGGTTCGAGCACCGTGTACGGATCGACGAGGAATCCGTGGAACTCCGAACCCGTGGACTTCAGGATCACGAGGTCCTTGAGACCGCCCGTCACCCAGGTCCGACGATCGTCCCCGCTGCCCTCGATCGTGATCGAGGCGATGCGGACCTCCTGGCCTCGTCGCACCCAGGTGTGGTCGTCCTCGACGCCGTCGACCAGTACGCGCTCCCAGGCGTACTCCTCGATCTCCACGCGGGCGCCCGTGACGGGCGCCACATCCTCGACGAAGTGGCGCGCGAGCTCCAGCCCGTACGCCTCGATCGTCTCGAGGCTCTTCTGCTTCGCGAAGGCGTAGGCCGTCTGCTTCTGGGTGTCGGTCGGCAGCACGTTCGCCTGATCGCCCACGAGGTGCGCCGCGGCGAAGTCGCCTCGTAGTGCCGTCGAGACGTTGAGGTCGCGGATCTCGTGCCGTGGCTGGTCGCGGAAGATGCGGACGATGCGGTTCTCGGCCTTGCCGTACCGGTTGTCGCCCAGGATGATCGCCATCGACGCTCCTCGCCCCTCGATGCTCAGCTGCCGCGGTACGTCGAGTACGCGAACGGGCTGAGCAGCAGTGGAATGTGGTAGTGCTCCGACGTGTCGCCCACCTCGAACGCGACCGAGACCTCGGGGTAGAAGGCGGGTCGTTCGCCGAAGTAGGCGGCGGTATCGAAGACGACCCGGTAGATGCCGGCGTCCAGCCGCGCGGGCCCGAGATCGGAGACCCGGCCGTCGGCATCGGTGATCCGATCCGCGAGCGAGGACCACGTGCCCTCGCGGAACGCGTCCAGCCGGATCGGGATGCCGGCCGCCGGGCGCCCCAGCGTGGCATCCAGCACGTGGCTCGTGACGTGGCTGCGCGCGGTCACGACGGCGCCCCGATCGGCGCGGCCGAGTCGGCGTGCAGCGTCCGCAGCCGCAGGAGTGCGATCTCGCGCAGCTGCTCCCCCACGACGGCGAGTTCCGCCGCGTCGTCGAGGCTGAGCCGCCGATCGAGCTCGGCGAGGATCTCGGCGCGGGAGCGCCCCGCGGCGCGGATGAGGAAGATCCGGCCGAAGCGCGCCTCGTAGTCGCGATTGCCTTGCGCGATGGCGGCCGAGAGCGTCGCATCGTCGGCATCGGCGGCCGCCTGCTCGGAGCGCGAGAAACGCTCGGCGGCGCCGTCGCCGACGGCGCGTTCCCCGATCCGCGGATGAGCCGAGAGCGCCTCGTCGATCTCGGCCGCGGACAGCGGGGTCGCGGCGGCGTCGGCGGCGGCGAGCAGCTCGTCGACGCCGTCGTATGGCGCGCCGCGCGCGACATCCCGGACCCATCGCTCGACGTGCAGGCACGCGCGCAGCTGGTCCTCGAACGCGGCGATCGCGTCGGAGCCCTGGGACATCGACATCCCCTCCCGCCGCCCGGCTGGCGTGGCTCCCACTGTAGTGGCCGGGGCACGACGAAGGGCGCCTCCCGGAGGAGACGCCCTTCGCGTGGTGCGGTGTGCGAACCGCGGACGGACTAGAAGTCCATGCCGCCGCCCATGTCGGCAGCTGCGGGCGCAGCGGCCTTCTCGGGCTTGTCGGCGACGACGGCCTCGGTCGTGAGGAAGAGGCCGGCGATCGACGCGGCGTTCTGCAGCGCCGAGCGCGTCACCTTCGCCGGGTCGATGATGCCCTGCGCGAGCAGGTCGCCGTACTCACCGGTCGCGGCGTTGAGGCCGTGGCCCGCGGGCAGCTCGGAGACCTTGTTGGCCACGACGCCCGGCTCGAGGCCGGCGTTGAGGGCGATCTGCTTGAGCGGCGCCTCGATGGCGACCTTGACGATGTTGGCACCGGTCGCCTCGTCGCCCGAGAGGCCGAGCTTCTCGAACGCGATCTTGCCGGCCTGGATGAGCGCGACGCCACCACCGGCGACGATGCCCTCCTCGACAGCGGCCTTCGCGTTGCGGACGGCGTCCTCGATGCGGTGCTTGCGCTCCTTGAGCTCGACCTCGGTGGCTGCGCCCGCCTTGATGACGGCCACGCCGCCGGCGAGCTTGGCGAGGCGCTCCTGGAGCTTCTCGCGGTCGTAGTCGGAGTCGGTGTTCTCGATCTCCGAGCGGATCTGGGCGACGCGGCCCGCGATCTGGTCGGGGTCGCCCGCGCCCTCGACGATGGTGGTCTCGTCCTTGGTGATGACGACCTTGCGAGCCTGGCCGAGCAGGTCGAGGGTGGCGTTCTCGAGCTTGAGGCCGACCTCCTCGGAGATGACCTGGCCGCCGGTGAGGATCGCGATGTCCTGGAGCTGGGCCTTGCGGCGGTCGCCGAAGCCCGGCGCCTTGACGGCGACCGACTTGAAGATGCCGCGGATCTTGTTCACGACGAGCGTGGCCAGGGCCTCGCCGTCGACGTCCTCGGCGATGATGAGGAGCTGCTTGCCCGACTGGATCACCTTGTCGACGATCGGGAGCAGGTCCTTGATGTTGGAGATCTTCTGGTTGGCGATGAGGATGTACGGGTCCTCGAACACCGCCTCCTGGCGCTCCGGGTCGGTGACGAAGTACGCCGACAGGTAGCCCTTGTCGAAGCGCATGCCCTCGGTCAGCTCGAGCTCGGTGCCGAAGGTGTTCGACTCCTCGACGGTGACGACGCCCTCCTTGCCGACCTTGTCGATCGCCTCGGCGATGATCTCGCCGATCTGGGGGTCGGCCGCGGAGATCGAGGCGGTCGCGGCGATCTCCTCCTTGGTCTCGACCTCCTTGGCAGCGAGCAGGAGCTCCTCCGAGACGGCCGCGACGGCCTTCTCGATGCCCTTCTTGAGGCTGATGGGGTCGGCGCCGGCGGCGACGTTGCGGAGGCCCTCGCGGACGAGCGCCTGCGCGAGCACGACGGAGGTGGTGGTGCCGTCACCCGCGACGTCGTCGGTCTTCTTCGCGACCTCCTTGACCAGCTCGGCGCCGATCTTCTCGTACGGGTCGTCGAGCTCGATCTCCTTGGCGATCGACACGCCGTCGTTCGTGATGGTGGGGGCGCCCCACTTCTTCTCGAGCACGACGTTGCGGCCGCGCGGGCCGAGGGTCACCTTGACCGCGTCGGCGAGCGTGTTCAGGCCACGCTCGAGGCCGCGACGGGCCTCCTCATCGAAAGCAATGATCTTTGCCATGTGTGTCTCTCGTCCCTTCCGGACGTTCAAGATTCCAAGGGGTTAGCACTCAAATCAGGTGAGTGCTAAGTCGATTCTGGCACTCTCCCGCGGCGAGTGCAAGCGCGTCGGACCCCTGCGGGACGCACGTGGACATACGGAAGCGCCGCCGTTTCCACGGCGGCGCATCCGGAGTCGAGGATCAGGCGGGGCGGACGGCCTCGGCCTGCGGGCCCTTGGAGCCCGAGCCGACCTCGAAGGTCACCTGCTGGCCCTCCTCGAGCACCTTGTACCCCGACATGTCGATCGCGGAGTAGTGGACGAACACGTCCTGTCCTCCGCCGTCGACGGTGATGAACCCGTATCCCTTTTCAGCGTTGAACCACTTGACGGTTCCGTTCGCCATGCGTTGCTCCCATGTAGCCGTGTATCCGAGTCAGCACGTGCCTTCCGCCTGTACCGGGCCGTCCGACGTGCTGACGTGGCGCCTGGTGGGGCGCCGGGTGCTTCACACGGGTTCGAGCGACCGACTCCAGATAGTCACAGCGCACGCGCCGGGCACAAGGGCCTCGGCGTCACGAATGGTCGCAGAATGGCAACGATTCGGTCACCGATCAGCCGGCGGCCTGCTCTGCGTAGTCGGCTCCGAGGACGACGACGATCTGCAGCCCCTCGGCGGCGAAGTCCTCGTTGAGCCGCACGTCTGCCCCGGGCAGGAGCTGGGCCACGCCCCGAGCGGCGCCCTCGAGGTCGGGGCTCGCGTAGTAGACCACGGTCTCCTGGAGGTCGGATGCGTCGGCGTTCGAGGCGACCCCGACGGTCACTCCCCCGGCGGTGAGCGTCTCGCTCGCGCGCGCGGCGAGGCCCGACGTGGTGGTGCCGTTCAGCACCGTCACCGGGATGTCGGGGGCGATGGTGGGCGGCACCGTGGCGACCGGCGTGGGCGACGCCGACGGAGCCGGCACGTCGTCGAAGTTGAGGCGGTCGTTGAAGACCGCCACCGCCGCGATGCCGGCACCCGCGAGGACGACGGTCGCGAGCGCCGCCCAGCCGAACGCGATCCACCGCGCCCCGCGCCGCGCGGGCGCGCGGTGCGCGCCGACTCGCTCGATGCCGTGCGGGATCGAGTCGAATCGGTCGCGGGGGAACTTCTGCACCATGGGTCCAGTCGGGGTCGGGGCCTGTTCAGGCGAGCGGATGGCCGTGGGGAATCGTACGACGTGCGCGGGCGTCCGCGCGCGCCTCGCGCTGCCGTTGCAGCCGCTTGACGAGCATGGGGTCGTGCCGCAGCGCGTCCGGAGAGTCGACGAGCGCCCCGAGCAGCCGATAGTACCGGGCCGCCGACATGCCGAGCTCGTCGCGGATCGCGTCGGCCTTGCGTGCCGGATCGCGCCACGATCGTCCCTCGAAGGCGAGGATGTCGCGTTGGCGGGCGTCGAGCCCACCGGTCGCCGCGGCCCGTTCGGGCACGCTTCCGGCGCCGTGGTCGGCATCGTCCGGTCGGCGTGCCGCGTCCATCCCGCCTCCGTCCGCTCCTGGCATGTGACGCCATCCTAAGGATCGGACGCCGGGAACCCGCCGCACGCCACGCGTCGAAGCGCGCCGGGAACACCCCCGTCGGGGAGGGCGTTGCACCACCCGGGTCGCGCATGCGCGACGATGGAAGTCCCACATGCACGAGGAGCAGGTCGCAATGGCATACCAGGTGAGCAAGTCCGACGACGAGTGGCGCGAGCAACTCGGCGCCGACCAGTATGCGGTACTCCGCGAGGCGGCGACCGAGCGACCGTGGACGGGCGAGCTCCTCGACGAGGAGCGGGCCGGCGTGTACGCCTGCGCCGCCTGCGGCGCCGAGCTGTTCAAGAGCGGCACGAAGTTCGACTCCGGATGCGGCTGGCCGAGCTTCTACGAGTCCGTCCGGCCCGAGGCCGTCCAGCTCATCGAGGACACCTCCCTCGGCATGGTGCGCACCGAGGTGCGCTGCGCGAAGTGCGGCTCGCACCTCGGTCACGTGTTCCCCGACGGGTTCGGCACGCCGACCGGCGACCGCTACTGCATGAACTCCATCGCCCTCGACTTCACGCCCGAGTCCTGAGGTGACCTCCGTTCGCGTGGCTGCGCTCGCCCGGCGGTCGTGGCCGAAGGTGACCGATGCCGCGCCCTCCGACGAGGAGCTCCGCGAGCTCCTCGAGGCGGCGGGGCGCGTGTCCGACCACGGCGCACTCGTGCCGTGGCGGGTGATCGCCCTGCGCGGCGACGCCCGGAACCGGCTCGGCGACGCGCTCGTCGAGGCGGCCGGCGTCGACGGCGACGCCGCGGCGAAGCTCGCGCACAAGCCGCAGCGCGCACCGCTCCTCCTCGCGCTCGTCGCGATCGTGCGCCCGCACCCGAAGGTCGCGGAGTGGGAGCAGGAGGCGTGCGCGGCCGGCGTCGGGCACATCCTGACGATGCTGCTCGACGAGGCCGGGTGGGGCGCGATGTGGCGCACCGGCCCGTACACGAGACATCCGGCGGTCGCCCGCATGCACGGCCTCGCCGACGAGGAACGGCTCATGGGCTGGCTCTACGTCGGGGGCAAGCCCTTGACCGGACGGCCCGAGCGCCGCCGTGCCCCGATCGCGGAGGGGCGGCTCAGCACGATCGGCTGACCGGCGCGTGCGCGCCCGTCGTGGAGCCGGCTACGGGACTCGAACCCGTAACCACCGCTTTACAAGAGCGGTGCGCTACCAATTGCGCCAAGCCGGCAGGTGATTCCCACACATCCTACCGACCGGCCGGCGGGGACGACGATGGCCCGGACGGAGCCGGGCCATCGGGTCGGCGGAGCGCTCAGCCCGCCGCCGGAGTCGGCGTCGGCGTCGGCGTCGGAGTGCCGTTGGACTCCGAGTAGCTCTCGCCTGCGGCCTGCAGGACGAACGCCTGGAACTCCGCGGTGTCCTCGAGCGAGCCGACGTACTGCTTGCCGTTCACGAGCACCGTCGGGGTGCCGGTCACGGCATCGAGCTCGGAGTTCGGGATCGGGCCCGTCAGCGCGCGATCCGTGGCGGCCTGCACCCAGCCCTTGAAGCGCATGTCGTCGATGCACGAGTCGACCGACGACGACGCGCCGGCCTCGGCGGCGATGTCCTTGATCTCGTCGTTGGAGAGCCCGGCCGAGAGCTCCTCGGGCTGGTTCTCGAACATGAGCCCGTTGAAGTCGAAGAACGCCTCGGGCGAGTACTCGGCGACGCAGGCCGCCGCATTCGCCGCGCGGAGCGAGTACTGCGTGCCCGCCGACTTGTTCGTCAGGATCGCGATCGGGTGCACCTCGAGGGTCGCGGCCCCCGACTCGACCATGGTGCGCATGGTCTCGTTGTTCGTCGTCTCGAACTGGCCGCAATAGGGGCACAGGTAGTCGATGTAGGTGACGATGTTCGCCACGGTGCCGCTCTCGTCGGGCTGGGTCGGAGTCGGCTCGCCGCCGTCGGCGATGGCCGGGGTCGCCACGGCCTCGATGCCGTTCTCGCCGCCGACGAGGAGGATGCCGTCGCTGGCCATGTTCGCCGGGCCGGGACCGGCGGGCTGGGTGCTCTGCAGCACGAGGCCGATCACCAGGCCCGCGACCGCGAGGATCGCCACCACGACGCCGCCCTGGATGAGCAGCCGGTTGCGCCGATCGCGCTTCTTCTGCTCCTCGCGCAGGAGGCGGGCCTTCTCACGGGCCGCGTCGCGACGCTCGTTGCGGGTGGGGCGTGGCTGGATCGGTCCGCCAGTGCTCATCGATGGTCAACTCCGGGTCGCTGTGGGGGCGCGCGCACGCGGGCACGCGCACCGATCGAGTGTAGGAGCGATCGCTGGGAAACGCCCAAACGGCGCCCCGACGACCGCTGGATGCCTGCCCGGCGCCCGCGCCGGGCGAGATCCGGGGCGGGCGTCACGATTCCTCGGGGCGCATGGACGCATGACATACTGAGGGAGCGTCGACACCGATGTCGGCGTTTCCATTCACTACGGATCGTCCGGCACGTACCTGCCGGTGAAGGAGATCAGAACCATGGCGTCAGTCACGTTCGACAAGGCCACCCGCCTCTATCCCGGTGGCACCCGTCCCGCGGTCGACAAGCTCGACCTCGAGATCGCAGACGGGGAGTTCCTCGTCCTGGTCGGCCCCTCCGGCTGCGGCAAGTCCACCTCGCTCCGCATGCTGGCGGGCCTCGAAGAGGTCAACGAGGGCAACATCTTCATCGGCGACCGCAACGTCACCGATGTGCCGCCGAAGGACCGCGACATCGCGATGGTGTTCCAGAACTACGCACTGTACCCGCACATGACCGTCGCCGAGAACATGGGCTTCGCGCTCAAGATCGCCGGCGTCGGCAAGGACGAGCGCGCTGCTCGCGTGCTCGAGGCCGCGAAGCTGCTCGACCTCGAGCCGTACCTCAACCGCAAGCCGAAGGCGCTCTCGGGCGGCCAGCGCCAGCGCGTCGCCATGGGCCGCGCGATCGTGCGCCAGCCGCAGGTGTTCCTCATGGACGAGCCGCTGTCGAACCTCGACGCCAAGCTCCGCGTCCAGACGCGCACCCAGATCGCGTCGCTGCAGCGCCGCCTCGGCGTCACCACGGTCTACGTCACGCACGACCAGACCGAGGCGCTCACGATGGGCGACCGCATCGCCGTGCTCAAGGACGGCGTCCTCCAGCAGGTCGGTACGCCGCGCGAGCTCTACGAGCGGCCGAACAACGTCTTCGTCGCGGGCTTCATCGGCTCGCCGGCGATGAACCTGTTCCACGCCGACGTCGTCGACGGCGGCATCAAGTTCGGCAGCGCGACCGTGCCGGTCGAGCGCGACGCGCTCACGTCCGCGTCGAGCGGCGTCGTCACGATCGGCGTCCGGCCCGAGGACATCCAGGTCTCGAGCACGCAGGGCGAGGGCCTCGAGGTCGTCGTCGACCTCGTCGAGGAGCTCGGCGCCGACGGCTACCTCTACGGTCACTCGACCATCGAGGGCAAGCGCACCGACATCGTCGCGCGCGTCGACGGCCGCGTGCACCCGTTCGCGGGCGACACCGTGTACCTCCTCCCGACGCCGAAGCACGTGCACGTGTTCGACGCCGAGTCGGGTGCGCGCCTCCTCGAGGCGCCGGTCGTCAGCTGACGCACGATCCATTCGATCGCGATGCCGGTCGGGCTTCGGCCCGGCCGGCATCGTCGTTGCCGGGTACGCTGGGCCTGATGAGCGGCACACTCTCCATCACGTCGGCGATGACCGATCCGGCCCTGCTCGACCTCCCGTGGGACGTGCCCCTCGAGGCGTGGCCGAGCGAGCACATCGCGGCGCTGCCGAAGGGCATCTCCCGCCACCTCGTGCGGTTCGCGCACCTCAGCGGACACGTCGTCGCCGTCAAGGAGACTACGGCCGAGATGGCGCGGGGCGAGTACGAGATGCTCCGCACGCTCCAGCGCCTCGAGATCCCCTGCGTCGAACCCGTCGCCGTGATCACCAACCGCACCGATGCCGACGGCTCGGCACTCGCTCCCGTGCTCGTCACCCGGCACCTCCGCTTCTCGCTGCCCTACCGGGCGCTGTTCTCCCAGACGCTGCGACCCGACACCGCGACCCGCCTCGTCGACGCGCTGGCCGTGCTGCTGGTCCGCCTGCACATCATCGGGTTCTTCTGGGGCGACGTGTCGCTGTCGAACACGCTGTTCCGTCGCGATGCCGGCGCCTTCGCCGCCTACCTCGTCGACGCCGAGACCGGCAAGCTCTACGAGGGCGGCCTCTCGAACGGGCAGCGCGAGAACGACCTCGAGATCGCCCGCGTCAACATCGCCGGCGAGCTGCTCGACCTCGAGGCCGGCGGTCGCGTGGCCGACGAGCTCGACCCCGTGCGGATCTCCGACGGGATCGTGGATGCATACCGCAACCTCTGGAAGGAGCTCACGGGCAGCGAGTCGTTCGGTGTGGCCGAGCGCTGGCGCATCAACGAGCGCGTGAACCGCCTGAACGACCTCGGCTTCGACATCGAGGAACTCGCGATCCGCACCGACGAGACCGGCACGACGCTCCGGATCCAGCCGAAGGTCGTCGACGCCGGGCACCACCAGCGGCGCCTCCTGCGCCTCACCGGCCTGGACACGGGCGAGAACCAGGCACGACGACTCCTCAACGACCTCGACTCGTATCGCGCCGCGTACAACAAGCAGGCACAGGACGAGGAGATGGTCGCGCACGAGTGGCTCATGCGCGTGTTCGAACCCGTCGTGCGCGCGGTCCCGTCGGAGCTGCGGGGCAAGCTCGAGCCGGCCGAGATCTTCCACGAGCTGCTCGAGCACCGCTGGTACATGGCGCAGCAGGAGGGCCGTGACATCCCGCTCGCCGAAGCACTGACCGCCTACGTCAACGACGTGCTCCGCCACCGCCGCGACGAGGCCACCGTGATCGGTCCGCCGACCGAGGCGATCACCACGGCGCTGCCCTCGATCGCGCCCGACACCGCGGCGATCCCCGTGCACGACCCCGACGACGAGGGCGACTGGCGCCTGAAGGTCTGACCCCGGCTACGCGGCGCGGAGCTTCGCGATCTCGTAGAGCGTGACGGAAGCGGCGATGCCGGCGTTCAGGGATTCGGTCGCCCCCGAGATCGGGATCGAGACGATCGCGTCACAGGTCTCGGTCACGAGGCGCGAGAGGCCCTTGCCCTCGGAACCGACGACGACCACGATCGGACGGTCCGCGAAGTCGAGGCCCGGGAGCTCGACATCCCCACCGGCGTCGAGACCGAGCACGAAGACGCCGCGCTGCTTGAGCGCCTTGAGCGTCTGCGTGAGGTTCGGCGCCATCGCCACGGGCACGCGCGCGGCCGCGCCTGCGGACGTCTTCCACGCCGCGGCGGTCACGCCGACCGAGCGGCGCTGCGGCACGATCACGCCCTGCCCGCCGAACGCGGCGGTCGAGCGGATGATCGCACCGAGGTTGCGCGGGTCGGTGATGCCGTCGAGCGCGACGAACAGCGGCGTCAGGTCGTCGGCGAGCACCTCGTCGAGCAGGTCCTCGGCGTGGGCGTACTCGTAGGGAGGCACCTTGAGCGCGATGCCCTGGTGCACGCCGCCCTCGCCTGCGAGCCGGTCGAGCTCGGGCCGCATGACCTCGAGGATCGCGATGCCGCGGTTCGTGGCGACCTTGACGGCCTCCTTCACGCGGTCGTCCATCTCGATGCGAGCCGCGATGTAGAGCGTCGTGGCGGGGATGCGCGTGCGCAGCGCCTCGACCACGGCGTTGCGACCGGTCACGATCTCGGACTCGTCGCCTGACTTCGCCCGGCGCGACGCGCCGGACGCCCCGCGGGGCGCACCCGGCCGAGCCGGCGCGCGACCACCGGACTTCGCGGCGGCGCGCTCGGCGGCCGCCTTGCGCTTGTGCGCCTGGTGGTACGGCCGGTCCTCGGCCTTCGGCGTGGGGCCCTTGCCCTCGAGCGCCTTGCGGCTGTGGCCGCCGGTGCCGACCTTCTGGCCCTTGCCCTTCTTGCGCACGGCTCCGGCGCGAGGCTTTCCGCTGCTGCCCTTCATGAGGTGAGGCTCCAATGCGTTCCGGTCTGGCTGTCTTCGATGGTGATGCCGGCGTCCGCGAGCTCGGCGCGGATCCGGTCGGCGGCGTCCCAGTCCTTGGCGTCGCGCGCGGCGCGGCGGTCGGCGATGAGTCGCATGACGAGGGCGTCGAGGGCGGATGCCGCGGGGCCGGCGTCCGACGTCCAGTGCGGGTCGCTCGGGTCGATGCCGAGCACGCGCACCATGGCGAGCACCTGGCGGCGCAGGTCGGCCGCGACCCCGAGGTCTTCGCCGTCGAGCGCCTGGTTGCCCGCGCTCACCGCCTCGTGCAGGACCGCGAGCGCCTGCGGCACGTTGAGGTCGTCGTCCATGGCCTCGGCGAACGCGTCGGGCCACGTGCCATCCGAGCCGGCGTCGGCATACCGCGTGCCCGCGAGCCGGCGCTCGACCCGCGTGAGGAAGGTGCGGATGCGGTCGACCGCCGCCTCGGCCTCGGCCAGCGAGTCGGGCGAGTAGTCGAGCGTCGACCGGTAGTGAGCCTTGCCGAGCAGGTAGCGCACCGCGAGCGGCGAGGCGAGCGCGGTCAGCTCGTCCGCGTAGACGGAGTTGCCGAGCGACTTGGACATCTTCTGCCCGCCGATGTTCACGAGCCCGTTGTGCACCCAGTACCGCGCGAACGCCTGCCCGGCCGCCGTCGACTGGGCGAGCTCGTTCTCGTGGTGCGGAAAGCGCAGGTCGAGCCCGCCGCCGTGCAGGTCGAACTCGGTGCCGAGGTAGCGCGCAGCCATCGCGGAGCACTCGATGTGCCAGCCCGGACGGCCCGGACCCCACGGCGAATCCCAGCCCGATGAGATCGGCTCGCTCGGCTTGTGCCCCTTCCACAGCGCGAAGTCGCGCGGGTCGCGCTTGCCGCGGGGGTCTGAATCGGCCGCGGCCTCCATCTTGTCGCGCGACTGACGCGTGAGCTCGCCGTACGTCGGCCAGCTCGAGGTGTCGAAGTAGACGTCGCCCGAGCCGTCGGGCGCCGGGTACGCGTGCCCGAGCTCGATGAGCCGCAGGATGATCTGCTGCATCTGGGTCACGCTCGCGGTGGCCCGCGGCTCGTACGTGGGCGGGAGGATGCCGAGCGCGTTGTACGCCGCGGTGAACTCGAGCTCGTAGCGGTACGCGAGCGACCACCACTGCTCGCCGACGCCCTCCTCGGCAGCGGCGTTCAGGATCTTGTCGTCGATATCGGTGACGTTGCGCACGAACGTCACGCGGTAGCCGCGCGCGGCGAACCACCGGCGCATGATGTCGTAGACGAGCGCACTGCGCAGGTGCCCGATGTGCGGCGCCGACTGCACGGTGGGACCGCACACGTACATGCCGACGTGCCCCTCGACGAGGGGCACGAAGTCACGCAGGGCCTGGGCCTTCGAGTCGTAGAGTCGCACGGTCACCCCGCAAGCCTACCGGCGGGGCGCCGGGCGGGCCGGGTCGAGTCGGATGTCGCGCGGCCGAGCCGCACGCGGCGATCGGCCGAGGCCCGAAGCGGTCAGGCCGCGCCGCCGCCGACGGGCACGATCGTCGCCGTCGCGATCGCCGCGACGCCCTCGCCACGGCCCGTGAACCCGAGCCCGTCGGTCGTGGTCGCCGAGACGCTCACGGGTGCGCCGAGCGCCCGGGAGAGCACCGCCTCGGCCTCGGCGCGACGGGGCGCGAGCTTGGGACGGTTGCCGACGACCTGCACCGAGACGTTGCCGACGCGCCAGCCGGCGTCGGCGAGGCGGCGCACGGTCTCGGTGAGGAACACCTCGCCGTGCGCGCCCGCGAGCCGCGGGTCGTCGGTGCCGAACATGCCGCCGATGTCACCCAGGCCGGCCGCGGAGAGCAGTGCGTCGCAGATCGCGTGCGCGGCCGCGTCGCCGTCGCTGTGGCCCGAGAGTCCGTGCTCCCCCGGCCAGTGGAGTCCGGCGAGCCACAGCGGGGTGTCGACCTCGTCGGCGAAGGCGTGCACGTCGATGCCGGTGCCGACGCGCGAGCCGGCGGCGGATGTCGCATACGGCGCCCGCTCGAGCGCGGGACGCGGCGCGCCATCCGCCCGCCCGCGCTCGGCCGCGAGCTGCTCGGCCCGATGCAGGTCGGCCGGCACGGTGATCTTGAAGGAGCGTGCATCGCCCGGGACGACGTCGACGGGCACGCCGATCGCGGCGAAGAGCGCGGCGTCGTCGGTGTGCTCGCGCTGCGCGCTCGAGTACGCGATCTCGAGCGCCTCGCGGGGGAACCCCTGCGGCGTCTGCATCGCGGCGAGCTCGGACCGGTCGACGGTCGCGAGCACGCGGCCCTCGGCGTCGACGCGCTTGATGGTGTCGACGACCTGGAGGCCCGGGACGATGCCGTGCCCGCGCGCCCGGACGGCCGCCGCGACCTCGTCGAAGACCGCCGACGGCGTGAGCGGTCGGGCCGCGTCGTGCACGAGCACGGTCTCGACGACGTGCGGCAGGACCGCCAGACCGTTCGCGACCGACTGCTGCCGCGTCAGTCCACCGGCGACGACGTCGAGGGTCGCGGATGCCGTCTCGGCCCGAGGCCCGTACCGTGAACGCACCTCGGCGAGTCGTTCCTCGGGCGCGACCACCACGACGTGCGGCGCTTCGCGCATGCCGAAGACGGCATCCAATGCGACGCCGAGGATGGTGTCGCCGCCGAGCGGCACGAACGCCTTCGGCTCGGAGTGGCCCAGGCGGGTGCCGCTGCCGGCGGCGACGACGATGACGGCGACGGTCGAGGCGCTCACGCTTCGAGCGTAGCGCGGCGATCGGCATGCGCCTTCGGCGCTACCCGATCATCGGACGTCAGGAGGCGAGCACCTCGTCGAGGACGGTCGAAGCCTGCTCCTCGTCGGTCTTCTCGGCGAGCGCGAGCTCGGAGATGAGGATCTGGCGCGCCTTGGCGAGCATGCGCTTCTCGCCCGCCGACAGGCCGCGGTCCTGGTCGCGGCGCCACAGGTCCCGCACGACCTCGGAGACCTTGATGACGTCGCCCGACGCGAGCTTCTCGAGGTTCGCCTTGTAGCGACGCGACCAGTTGGTCGGCTCCTCGGTGAACGGGGCACGCAGCACCTCGAAGACCTTGTCGAGGCCCTCCTTGCCGATGACGTCGCGAACGCCGACGAGGTCGACGTTCTCTGCGGGCACCTCGATGACGAGGTCGCCCTGCGTGACGTTCAGCTTGAGGTAGAGCTTCTCTTCGCCCTTGATGATGCGTTTCTTGACTTCGACGATCGTTGCGGCGCCGTGGTGGGGGTAAACGACGGTCTCGCCAACCTCAAAAAGCATGAATCGGTGTCCTTTCGGCAACTTTCAGGATATCACACCGAGTTCCTGCTAGGGTTCCGCCCCCGCGCCCAGGACGGGCTCCAGCCGTAGGCTACACTCGACCCGAACCCACGCGCGCGGGCTGCATGCGCCTGCGCGCACACGTCAATGGAGGTCCTGTGAAGGCGCGTCTCGCGGCATCCGCTGCTCTGGCTCTCGGCATCGCGATCGGCGGAAGCGGCTGCGCCATGGCCACCTACCAGGCGACCACCGAGAAGTACGACCCGAGCGACGGGATCTCGGCCGACCTCGGCACCATCGAGCTGCGCAACATGCTCGTCGTCAGCGACGACGGCGAGGAGGGCAGCCTCGTCGCCGCGATCGTCAACACCGGCGAAGACGACGCCACCGTCGAGTTCGAGGTCGTCGACAGCGGCGAGCGCTTCGAGGTCGACGTCGACGCGGGCGAGGTCGTCTCGCTCGGCGCCGGCGACGAGGATCCGCTGGTCATCGAGGACCTCGGCGCCGAGGTCGGCGGCCTCGTCACCATCTACGCCCAGCACGGCAGCGAAGAGGGCCAGGAGCTCCAGGTGCCCGTGCTCGACGGGCGCCTGCCCGAGTACGAGGACCTCGTCCCCTGACACGTCGGACGCGGGCGGTCCACGCCGCCCCGTTCGACACGAGAGCGGATGGCGCGACGCGAGTCGCGACATCCGCTCTCGTCGTCTCGTCCTACGCCTCGAAGCGGTAACCGAGGCCGCGCACCGTGACGAGCTGCACGGGCTCCGACGGCGTGACCTCGATCTTGGAGCGGATGCGCTTGATGTGCACGTCGAGCGTCTTCGTGTCGCCGAAGTAGTCGCTGCCCCACACCCGGTCGATGAGCTGTCCGCGCGTGAGCACTCGACCGGCGTTGCGCATCAGCAGCTCGAGCAGCTCGAATTCCTTGAGCGGCATGGCCACCGGGTTGCCGTCGACCTCGACAGTGTGGCGGTCGACGTCCATGCGGACGCGACCGCCGGTGATGATGCCGTCGTCGAGCTCGTCGGGCTCGATCCGCCGGCGCAGCACCGCCCGGATCCGCGCGAGCAGCTCGCGCGTGGAGTAGGGCTTCGTGACGTAGTCGTCGGCGCCGAGCTCGAGCCCGACCACGATGTCGACCTCGGAATCCTTCGCCGTCACCATGATGATGGGCACCGACGAACGCTGCCTGAGCTCGCGGCACACCTCGGTGCCGGGCAGCCCGGGCAGCATGAGGTCGAGGAGCACGAGGTCGGCGCCGTCCCGCTCGAACGCCGCGATCGCGGCCGGGCCGTCGGCGGCGACCTCGACCTCGTACCCCTCGCGTTCCAGCAGGAAGCTCAGCGGATCGCTCAGCGCGATCTCGTCCTCGACGAGCAGGATGCGGGTCACTCGGTGTCTCCTCGGGCGGGTGCCGACGGCAGCGCCGCGGCGATTCGGGCGGGGGGTTCGGCGCGAACGGGCGCCGCAGCGGATGGCACGGACGCCTCGGCGTCGGCGTCGTCCGCCGCCGTCGCGTCGGGCACGGGCACGGGCCGCTCGGCGAGCGGAAGCCGGACGGTGAACGTCGAGCCCTTGCCGGGGCGCGACCACACGCGGACGTCGCCGCCGTGGTTCTGCACGGTGTGCTTGACGATGCTGAGGCCGAGGCCCGAGCCGCCCGTGTTGCGCGACCGGGCCTGGTCGACGCGGTAGAACCGCTCGAAGACGCGGTCGAGCTCCTCGGTCGCGATGCCGATGCCCTGGTCGGCCACGGAGATCTCGACCGCGTCGCCGTCGACCCTGACGCCCACGCCGACGCGGCCGCCCTCGCTCGAGTACGCGATCGCGTTCGCGACGAGGTTGTGCACCGCGACGACGAGCAGCGCCTCGTCGCCGTACACCTCGGCGTGCGACTTGGCGCGCACGCGCACGTCGACGCCCTTCGCGGCGGCGACGACGCGGTTCTGGTCGACCGCGGCGGCGACGACCCGGTCGACGTCGAGCAGCACGTCGGGGCGCAGCGCGTCGCTGGCCTGCAGGCGGGAGAGCTCGATGACCTCGCCGGTGATGTGCCCGAGCCGCTTCGACTCGACCGAGAGCCGATGGGCGAAGCGCCGCACCTGCTCGGGCTCGTCGGCGGCGTGGTCGAGTGCCTCGGCGAGCAGGCTCACCGACGCGATCGGCGTCTTCAGCTCGTGGCTGATGTTGGCGATGAAGTCGCGGCGGACCTCGTCGAGGCGGTGCGACTCGGTGCGATCGTCGGCGAGCAGCAGCACGAATCGCGTGCCCAGCCGGGCGACGCGCACCGCGAGCTGCATGGTGGCGTCGCTGAACGGCCCGCGCGTCACCTCGAGCTCGGTGGCGATCGGCTCGCCGGTGCGGCGCACGGATGCCACGAGCTCCAGCAGTTCGGGATGCACGAGCATCTGGTTCCGCACGAGCCCCAGCACGAGGGCGCCGGGCGAGGCCCGCAGCACGTTGTTGGACGGGTCGAGCACGACTCCCGCCGACTCGAGCACGTCGAGCACCTGGTCGACGCCGTCGGGGATGGTCGGCGACACGACGCGAGCGGCGCTCTGCCCGCGGCGCTCGGCCATGTGCAGCACGACCGTGAATCCGGCTCCGAGCAGGAGGCCGAAGGTCAGCGCGGCCAGCACCGACCAGGTGGTGTCCATGGCACAACCCTAACCATGGGCGAACAGCCCTCCGGCCCGGGACGGCCGCCGAACGGGGGTAGGTTGGGGAGTGTTCAGCAGCAGGGCACCTGCCGTTCACCTTCGACGGCGAGGATGTCGCGAGCCGGTTCGTGCCGGTTGTCCCGCGTGCCCGGCGCGGGAGTTGAGACCGAAGGGGTCGGATCAAACATGCGTGAGGTGTTCCAGCAGGAACTGCGCGAGGTGCAGGACGGGCTCGTCGAGATCGCGGCACTCGTGGCCGAGGCGATCGAGAAGGCCACCCGTGCGTTCAACGAGTCGAACGTCAGCCTGGCCGAGGAGGTCATCGCCGACGACCACCTCATCGACCAGCGCACGCAGGCGTTGGACGAGCTGGCGATCACGATCCTCGCTCGGCAGCAGCCCGTCGCCCGCGACCTCCGCATCGTCGTGAGCGCGCTGCGCATCTCGGCCTCGCTCGAGCGCATGGGCGACATGGCCACCCACATCTCGCAGCTCGCGCGCTACCGGTTCCCCGACAAGGTCGTGCCGAAGTCGCTCCGCCCCACGTTCGCCGAGATGGGCGTCCTCGACGTCGCCATCGCGAAGCAGCTCGTCGAGCTCCTGCGCAACGAGGACGTCGAGCTCGCGGAGGAGATCCGCAACGAGGACGACAAGGTCGACGCGCTGCACCTCTCGGTCTTCGACAAGGTGCTCGGCGAGACCTGGAAGGGCGAGGCGGTCGACACCGTCGACGCCACCCTCGCCAGCCGCTACCACGAGCGGTTCGCCGACCACGCGGTGTCGATCGCGAAGAAGGTGCAGTACCTCGCGACCGGCGACTGGGTGCCCGAGCCCGTCTGACGGTTGAGGAGGGCGCCACGCGCCCGTCTCGAAACCCGGCGGAACGCCGACATGACGAGGGCCGAGCGGATGCGACATCCGCTCGGCCCTCGTTCGCGTCGAGTGAGTGCTACTTCTTGCCCTGCGCCGCGACCGCAGCCGCACCGGCCGCCGCCGCCTCGGGGTCGAGATACTCGCCCGGCTTGATCGGCATGAAATCGTCGCCGAGCTCGTAGACCAGCGGGATGCCGGTGGGGATGTTGAGCTCGGCGATGTCGTCGTCGCTGATGCCGTCGAGGTGCTTCACGAGCGCGCGCAGCGAGTTGCCGTGCGCGGTGACCAGCACCGTCTTGCCGTCCTTCAGGTCGGGGATGATGTCGGACTCCCAGTACGGCAGCATGCGCGCGATGACGTCCTTGAGGCACTCGGTGCGCGGCAGCTCGCCGTCGGAGAGGTCGGCATAGCGCGGGTCGCCGACCTGCGACCACTCGCTGTCGTCGTCGATGGGCGGCGGCGGGGTGTCGAACGAGCGACGCCACAGCATGAACTGCTCCTGCCCGTACTTCTCGAGCGTCTCGGCCTTGTCGAGCCCCTGCAGCGCGCCGTAGTGGCGCTCGTTCAGCCGCCACGAGCGGCGCACGTCGATCCAGAGCCGGTCGGCCTCTTCGAGAGCGATGTCGGCGGTCTGGATGGCGCGCGTGAGCACCGACGTGTGCAGCACCTCGGGGAGCACGCCCTTCCCGACGAGCAGTTCGCCGGCGCGCTTCGCCTCGGACCGGCCGAGGTCGCTGAGCCGCACGTCGACCCAGCCGGTGAACAGGTTCTTCTGGTTCCAGTCGCTCTGGCCGTGGCGCAGCAGCACGAGGGTGTAGACCATGCCGCCAAGCCTAGCGGCGCGCCATCCGCCAGCCCGTCGGCGTGGTCGCCCCGTGACGCCTGCGAGACTTGGTGGCATGCCGGTCGGATCGGTGACGCGGGGCACCACGAACACGAACCGCCTGCGCCGCGTCGACCGCTGGATCGCCGATCAGCCCCAGTTCCGCCGCGCCGCCGACCCCCTGGTGGTCGACCTCGGCTACGGTGCGAGCGGTGTCACGACCTTCGAGCTCGCCGAGCGGCTCCGACGCGCGCGCCACGACGTGCGCGTGCTCGGACTGGAGATCGAGCCCGGCCGGGTCCGCGCCGCCGAGGCGCAACTCGCCGAGGTGCGCGCCGGACGCACGCCGTTCCCCGCCGACCTGCCGGTCGGGTTCGGGCTCGGCGGATTCGAGGTGCCCGTGCGCGACGGCCGCTCCCCGGCCGTGATCCGCGCGTTCAACGTGCTGCGCCAGTACGACGAATCCGAGGTGCCGGCGGCGTGGTCGCGCATGTCGGCCAGACTCGCGCCCGGCGGCCTGCTCGTCGAGGGCACGTGCGACGAGCTCGGTCGCATCGCGTCCTGGGTGGGGCTGGTGGATGGCGCGCCGCGGACCTTCACGATCAGCCTCCGCCTGACCGACCTCGACGCACCGTCGGTCGTGGCCGAACGCCTGCCGAAGGCGCTGATCCACCGCAACGTGCGCGGCGAGCGCGTGCACCGCCTCCTCGCGGCGCTCGACCAGGCGTGGCGGGTGCACGCGCCGCTGTCGGTGTACGGCCCGTCCCAGCGGTGGATCTCGGTCACGCGGACCCTTCGCGACGAGGGATGGCCGGTGCGCGGCACCGTGAACCGGTGGCGGCTCGGCGAGATCACCGTGGACTGGGACGCGGTCGAGCCGAGCTGAGCCGCGGCGTCCGCTCGCGGTCGCGGCGCTCGGGCGCTACGGACGCACGCCGAGGCGCGGCATCCGCGGTACCTCGACCGCGGCGCCCGCGTCGGCCGGGACGATCTCGACCTGCGCGGCCGCGACGTCGATGCCGTGGCTCTCGACGATGAGCTCGAGGCCGGGCGGCACCGCCCGCTTGACGACGGCGAGCGCGATCGGGCCGAGTTCGTGGTGCAGCGCCGCGCTGGTCACGTGCCCGACCACCCGGCGTTCCGGCTCCTCGCCGGGGGCGGGCTCGGGGCGCACCTTGACGCCGACGACCGCATCGCCCGGCTTCGGCAGCACGGTGTCGCTGCCGTCGAGGTGCAGCAGCACGAGTCGGCGCGGCGGCCGGCCGAGGTTCACGACCTTCGCGACCGTCTCCTGGCCGCGGTAGCAGCCCTTGTGCAGGTCGACGGCGCTGCGCAGCCAGTCGAGTTCGTGCGGCAGCGTCTTCTCGTCGACCTCGGTCGCGAAGCGCGGTCGCCATGCGGCGACCCGGAGCGCCTCGAGGGCGAGCACGCCCGCGGGCTCGGCCTGCCCGGACCGCACCTCGTCGGAGAGGCCGGCGAGCGCCGCACGCGGAACGATCGCCTCGACGGAGCGCCACATCGCACCGGGGTGGTTCGGGTCGTGCGAGTACCGGTGCCCGTTCGGCAGCTCGAGCCGCCACGGGTCGCTCCAGCGGATGGCGCCGTCGGGAAGCTCGATCGGGAAGCCGTCGCCCTCGGGCATGGCCGCGATCACCGCGTACTGCTCGGTCACGTCGGCGACCTCGACGCGCAGCATGAAGCGCATGCGATCGAGCCACGCGGACAGCGAGGGCGCCTCGGACCCCTCGACCACGAGCCAGGTGCGCTCGCCGTCGTCGACCGCGTGCACCGCGTGCTCGACGTGGCCCGCGGCATCCAGGAACAGCGCCTCGGCGCTCGCACCGGGAGCGAGCCCGTCGAGCCGCTGGCTCGCCATCGAGTTCAGCCACGTGAGCCGGTCGGGACCGGCGACCGTGAGGACGCCGCGATGCGAGAGGTCGACCACCGCGCGCCCCTGCTCGAGGCGGCGCTGCTCGACCATGGGGTTGCCGTAGTGCGCGGCGACGCCGGCGTCGACGCCCTCGGCGGTTACGGCGCCGGGGAGCAGGAGGAAGGCCGAGCCGGTCATCAGTCGACCTTCGCGAGCCGGGCGGAAGCGTGCGTGCGGAGGTCCTGGCCGAGCGCGGCGATGTCCCACGCCCAGAGCAGGTGGTTCTCGACGAGCCCGTAGAGCCGGGTGGCCGCGGCGTACTCCTTCGCGCCGGCCGCGCGCATGACGGCGTCGGTCACGAGGTCGATGCGGGGACCCTTCACCTGGCCGAGGTACAGCTCGCTCACGCCGCCCGGGTGGACGATGCCGACCTCGAGGTCGAAGCCGCCCGCGTCGTTACGCAGCGTCTCGACCGACTCGGCGTCGGAGTACCGGGTCGAACCCTGGGGCGGCAGCAGGCCGGGACCGGGGTCGCCCTGCCCCAGCGGACGCGCCAGCCGCCAGTAGCCGGTCTCGGCCGCGAGGGCCGTGGGCTCGTCACCCTCGTCGGCGGGGAAGAGCCACGTGGAGGACGTGTAGTTGAGGTACGGCAGCCCGTCCTGGCTGAAGCTCACGCGCTGGCCGAACTCGTGCGTGACCGAGTCGTCGCCGATCTTGTAGTCGATCACGCCGGAGCCCTCCCAGACCCCGATGAGCCAGGAGAGCGGAACGAGCTCCGCGGGGAGGTCGACCGGCAGTTCGATCACGGGCTAGCGCTGCCCCTTGAAGAGCTTGTAGACGACGACGCCGCTGATGTAGGCGATCGAGAGGCTCGCGAGACCGAGCAGGCCGATGAAGAAGAGTTCGAGCGCGAGCAGCGAGGACATGGTGCGAGTCTACCCGGTGCTCAGATGACGACCGGCAGCAGCGCGAGGGCGGCGACGGCCACCGCGACCGCCGCGCCGGTGATCGATGCGCTCACCCGTCCGACGAAGCCGTGCGGCCTCCGCGAGGCCAGCTGCAGCGCGAGGGCGGCGAGGACGGATGCCGCGAACACGATGGCCAGCGCGGCGAGCGCGGCGTACTGCCCGTCGTCGCCGAACCAGTCGCGACGGCCCGTGTAGGCGGACGCCACGATCGCGACGGAGCCGAGCGCGGCGATGAGCCAGACGACGGGAATCGCCCAGCGACCGAACCCCGTCGCGCGCTCCTCCGCCTCGGCCTGCATCGAACCGCTCCTCCCTGTGACGCGCTCGCCTGAGCACGCCGTCCGTCGTCCCGTAGTATTGACCGCACCTTACTACTGGAGGGTGCTCGTGGCGCAGCTGCTGATCCTGACGCCGGCAGCCAACGATGACGTTCTCCCGGCCCTGTCTCTCCTCACCCATCGGGTGCGCGTGATCCCTGCGTCCCCCGACCAGCTGGTGCGCGCCCCTGACGCCGACCTCGTCTTCCTCGACACCCGCACCAACCTCGCCGGCGCCAAGGCGCTCTCGCAGATCCTCCGCACCACGGGGCTCTCGGTGCCGCTTCTGCTGGTGGTCACCGAGGGCGGGCTCACGGCCGTCACGCCAGACTGGGGCATCGACGACGTGGTGCTCGAGCAGGCGGGCCCCGCCGAGATCGACGCGCGGATCCGGCTCGCCATCGGGCGTGCGCAGGCGAGCCAGCCCGCCGAGCGCATCCAGACCTCCGGCGTCATCATCGACGAGGCCAGCTACTCGGCCAAGGTGCACGGTCGCACGCTCGACCTGACCTACAAGGAGTTCGAGCTGCTCCGCTTCCTCGCGGCGCATCCGTCACGCGTGTTCACGCGCGAGCAGCTGCTCAGCGAGGTGTGGGGCTACGACTACTTCGGGGGTACGCGCACGGTCGACGTGCACGTCCGCCGCCTGCGCGCGAAGCTCGGCGACCTCGACAGCCTCATCGGCACCGTCCGCAACGTCGGATACCGGTTCAACGTCCACGAGGAGGACGAGCGGGACGCGAACGTCACCGCCCGGTGACATCCGCTTCACCCCACCGTCGCAGCCCGGTGGCATGATGTGGGGATGACCGCCGAGACCATCCTCGACGAAGACCGGACCGCGAGCGACTTCGACGACGACTTCGAGCCGCTCGACATCGACGGCGCGCCCGAGCTCCTCGCCGAGCGCTACCTCGACCGCGAGCTCAGCTGGCTGGCGTTCAACCAGCGCGTGCTCGAACTCGCCGAGGACCCGAGGCTGCCCGTCCTCGAGCGGGCCAACTTCCTGGCGATCTTCGCTTCGAATCTCGACGAGTTCTTCATGGTCCGCGTCGCGGGACTGAAGCGCCGCATCAACACGGGCCTCGCCGTGCCCACGAACGTCGGCCGCACGCCGCACGAGGTGCTGAGCGACATCTCGCGCATGGCGCACGAGCTGCAGCTGCGCCATGCGCTCGCGTACCAGGAGCTCGTCAAGCCCGCCCTCGCCGACTCCGGCATCCACGTCGTCACGTGGGCCGAGCTCGACGACGACGACCGGGCGCACCTGCACGAGTTCTTCAGCTCGCAGATCTTCCCCGTGCTCATGCCGCTCGCGGTCGACCCCGCGCATCCGTTCCCCTATATCTCCGGCCTCTCGCTCAACCTCTCGGTGCGCGTGCGCAACAGCCGCACGGGCCGGCAGGAGTTCGCGCGCGTCAAGGTGCCGCAGATGCTGCCCCGGTTCGGGCGCGTCGACCCGTCGGAGCCGATCGAGAACGCGCGGTACATCGCGCTCGAGGAGCTGATCTCCAACCACCTCGGCGACCTCTTCCCGGGCATGGAGATCCTCGACCACCACGTCTTCCGCGTCACCCGCAACGAGGACGTCGAGATCGAGGAGGACGAGACCGAGAACCTCATCAAGGCCCTCGAGAAGGAGCTGCTGCGCCGGCGGTTCGGCCCGCCGATCCGGCTCGAGATCTCCGACGACATGGACGAGGTGACCCTCGGCCTGCTGGTCCGCGAACTCGACGTCACCGAGCAGGAGGTCTACCGGCTCCCGTCGCCGCTCGACCTCGGCGGCCTGTTCGACCTTGCGCGGATCGACCGGCCCGACCTCCACTACCCCACGCACGTGCCGGCGACGAACGCGCAGCTGCTGCCGTCCGAGCCGAACCGCGACGCCGACATCTTCGCGGCCATCGCGCGCAAGGACGTGCTGCTGCACCATCCGTACGAGTCGTTCGCGACGAGCGTGCAGGCCTTCCTCGAACAGGCCGCCGCCGACCCCGACGTGCTCGCCATCAAGCAGACGCTCTACCGCACCTCGGGCGACAGCCCCATCGTCACGGCGCTCATCGACGCCGCCGAGGCGGGCAAGCAGGTGCTCGCGCTCGTCGAGATCAAGGCGCGCTTCGACGAGGCCGCGAACATCACCTGGGCCCGCAAGCTCGAGAAGGCGGGCGTCCACGTCGTCTACGGCCTGGTCGGCCTCAAGACGCACTGCAAGCTCGCGCTCGTGATCCGCCAGGAGAAGGGCCGGCTCGCGCACTACAGCCACATCGGCACGGGCAACTACAACCCGAAGACGAGCCGGATCTACGAGGACCTCGGCCTGCTGACCGCCGACGACCAGGTCGGCAAGGACCTCACCCGGCTGTTCAACGAGCTGTCGGGCTACGCGATCGAGAAGAAGTTCAAGCGGCTCCTGGTCGCACCGCTGCACCTCCGCAAGGGGCTGCTCAAGCTCATCGCACAAGAGACGCGCAACGCCGAGGCCGGCCGCCCCAGCGGCATCCGGATCAAGGTCAACTCGATGGTCGACGAGGCCATCATCGACGGGCTCTACCGGGCGTCGAACGCCGGCGTCCCGGTCGAGATCTGGGTGCGCGGCATCTGCAGCCTGCGACCCGGCATCCCCGGTCTCAGCGAGAACATCAGGGTCCGCTCCATCCTGGGCCGCTACCTCGAGCACTCGCGCATCTTCACGTTCCACAACGACGGCGACCCGGTGGTCTACATCGGCTCGGCCGACATGATGCACCGGAACCTCGACCGCCGCGTCGAGGCGCTCGTGCGGCTCGTCGATCCCGACCACATCGCCGAGATCGGCGCCCTGTTCGACGGCGCGATGAGCGAGCACACGAGTTCCTGGCACCTCGGGGGCGACGGCGCCTGGACGAGGCACTCGACGGATGACTCGGGCCGGACGCTCGACGACCTCCAGGTGGCGCGCATCCAGCGCACCACGCATCGCGGCATTCGAACGGCAAAGCGCCGATGAGCCAGGTCGCCACCGCCGTCTATGCGGCCGGTGCGGTGTGCTGGCGCGTCATCGAGGGCAGGATCCACGTGCTCGTGGTCCACCGGACGGTCTACGGCGACGTCACGATCCCCAAGGGCAAGGTCGATCCGGGCGAGACCCTCCCCGAGACCGCGGTGCGCGAGATCGGCGAGGAGACGGGCCTGCACGTCGCGCTCGGCGTTCCGCTCGGCGTCTCGCGCTACGCCATGCCGAGCGGGCGCGAGAAGATCGTGCACTACTGGGCCGCGCACGTCACCGAGAAGGCCGTGCAGCGCTCGACGTTCCGGCCGAACGCCGAGATCGCCGCGCTCGAGTGGGTCACGATCAAGCGCGCCCGCGGCTACCTGAGCTACGAGCCCGACCGCGAGATCCTCGACAACTTCGCCGCGCTCGTCGACCAGGGCGTGACCGGCACGTTCGGCGTCATCGTGCTGCGGCACGGAAAGGCGCAGCCGCGCGGCGCCTGGAACGGGACCGACTCGTCGCGTCCGCTGACCGAACGCGGCGTGAAGCAGGCCGCGGCGCTCGTGGGCATGCTGCGGGCGTGGGCGCCACGGAAGCTGGTCTCCAGTCCCGCGGTGCGGTGCGTCACGACCGTGGCACCGCTCGCCGCGGCATCCGCCCTGTCGGTCAAGCGCGACGACGGGATCAGCCAGGACGCGTGGGAGGCCGGCAGCGACGAGGTGCGGCGCGTGATCGGCAAGCGGGTGCGCGTCGGGAAGACCGCGGTCGTCTGCAGCCACGGGCCGGTGCTGCCCGAGATCATGCGCGAGATCGCCCTCGCGACGGGCACGCCGCTCGGCTCGTACGTCTCCGACGCGGCCGAGCTCGAGGTGGGTGGATTCAGCGTGGTGCACCTCTCGTCGAGCAACCCGTCGTCCGGGATCATCGCGATCGAGACGCACGAACCCCGGGTCTGACGCACAGCCGACGCGCAGGGCGGCGCCGCCCGCGCGTCGACGCCCGTTCACCTTCCGTTCACCGCCGTGGGGGACGCTCGTCACGCACGCTGATTAGCGTCGCAGGCGGGTCGGCACCGACCCACCCCCTGCATCCAGAACCCCGGAAGGGAATCACGTGAACCTCAAGCGTTTCGGCGCGCCCGCCGTCATCGCCATGACCGCGGCACTCGCGCTCAGCTCCTGCGCAGCGAACGAGGGCGCCTCGGGTGAGCCCGAAGCCTCGGAATCGACGCTCTCGGGCAACCTGGTCGGCGCGGGCGCGTCGTCGCAGGACTCGGCGCAGCAGGCGTGGATCGCCGGCTTCCAGACCGCCAACCCCGACGTGACGATCGACTACGACCCCTCGGGCTCGGGCGCCGGTCGCGACACCTTCCTCGAGGGTGCGAGCGACTTCGCGGGCTCCGACCGCGCGTTCAACGACGAGGAGCTCACCGCCGGCGGATTCGCCAAGTGCGCGCCCGACACCAGCATCGTCGAGCTGCCGCTGTACATCTCGCCGATCGCCGTCATCTTCAACCTCGAGGGCGTCGACACGCTGAACCTCGACGCCGCGACCATCGCGGGCATCTTCGCGGGCACGATCGCCGCGTGGAACGACCCGGCCATCGCCGCGACGAACGAGGGCGTCGAACTGCCCGACACCGCGATCACGCCCGTCCACCGCTCGGACGACTCGGGCACGACCGAGAACTTCACCGAGTACCTCGGTGCCGCGGCACCCGACGTGTGGACCTACGAGGCCGACGGCGTCTGGCCGTTCGAGGGCGGCGAGGCGGCCCAGGGCACCTCGGGCGTCGTCGACGCCGTGACGAACGGCACCGGCACGATCGGCTACGCCGACGCCTCGCGCGCCGGCGACCTCGGCACCGTCGCGGTGCAGGTGGGCGACGAGTTCGTGGAGTACTCGCCCGAGGCGGCGGCCGCGATCGTCGACGCCTCGCCGCTCGCCGAGGGCCGCGAGGCCGGCGACCTGGCGATCGAGATCGACCGCACCTCGGAAGAGGCCGGCGTCTACCCGATCGTCCTCGTCAGCTACCTCATCGCGTGCCAGGAGTACGCCGAGCCCGAGAACGTCGAGCTCGTGAAGGGGTACCTCTCGTACATCGCCAGCGCCGAGGGCCAGGAAGTCGCGGCCGAGGCCGCCGGTTCCGCCCCGATCTCCGACTCGCTCCGCGAGCAGATCGTCACTGCGATCGACTCGATCCAGTAGTAGGTTCGTGCCCGACCCCCAGCGTTCCGCGGAGGAGCCCCAGGGGTCGGGCACGGCCTTGTCCCCACGCACCACGACCGGAGGATCAGCCTGATGACCACCGCCACCGCACCGATCAGGGCCAAGCAGCGCCCCGGTGATCGGGTGTTCTCGAAGTCGGCGGTCTTCGCCGGCTCGATGATCCTCGTGACGCTCGCCGCCGTCGCGACGTTCCTCATCGTCCAGTCCATCCCCGCCCTCTTCGCGAGCGCCGAGGAAGCATCCATCCTCGAGACGGACTTCTGGTCCTACGTCGGGCCCCTCGTCTTCGGCACGATCTGGGCGGCAGCCCTCGCCCTCCTCATGGCGCTGCCCATCTCGATCGGCATCGCCCTCTTCATCTCGCACTACGCGCCGCGTCGGCTCGCCTCGGTGCTCGGCTACATCGTCGACCTGCTCGCCGCCGTGCCCTCCGTCGTGTTCGGCCTCTGGGGCATCGGGGTCCTCGCGCCGGCCGTGCAGCCCCTCTACTCCTGGCTCGTCGACAACATGGGCTGGTTCCCGCTCTTCTCGGGGCCCGTCTCGGGCACGGGTCGCACCATCCTCACCGCGGCCATCGTGCTCGGGGTCATGGTGATTCCGATCATCACCGCCATCAGCCGCGAGGTGTTCCTCCAGACGCCGGTGCTGCACGAGGAGGCGGCGCTCGCGCTCGGCGCGACCCGCTGGGAGATGATCCGGATGGCGGTCCTCCCGTTCGGGCGCCCCGGCATCATCTCCGCCGCGGTCCTCGGCCTCGGCCGCGCGCTCGGCGAGACGATGGCCGTCGCCATGGTGCTCTCGGCCACCGGCGCCGTCACCTTCGACCTGCTCACCTCGGTCAACCCGTCGACCATCGCGGCGAACATCGCCCTCAGCTTCCCCGAGGCGTACGGCCTCAACGTGAACGTGCTGATCGCGACCGGCCTCATCCTCTTCATCGTCACCTTCGCGGTGAACGCGATCGCCCGCTGGATCGTCGCCCGCCGTGCCGAGTTCTCCGGAGCGAACTGATGACCACCACCGTCACCCCGCCCGAGACCCGGTCGCCTGCGGCGACGCCCGTGAGCAATTCGCTCACCGCCGGCAAGCTGCCCAACGGCGCGCCGTGGTTCGTGCTCGGGGCGAGCATCGCGGTGTCCGCCGGCCTCTTCGGCGTGATCGCCTTCTCGGGCGCCGAGTTCAACTGGATCGGCACGCTCGTCGTCGCCGCGCTCGTCTACGTCGTGACGATCACGCTGCTCTCGCGCATCGTCGAGGGACCCCGCAAGGCGACCGACCGGTTCGTCACGGCACTCGTGACCGGCGCGTTCCTGCTGGCGATGATCCCCCTGATCTCGCTGTCGATCACCGTCATCACGTTCGGCCTCGCGCGCTTCGACGCCGAGTTCTTCACGTACTCGATGCGCAACGTCACCGGCGAGGGCGGCGGTGCGCTGCACGCGATCATCGGCACGCTGCTCATGACCGGCACCGCCGCGCTCATCTCGATCCCCATCGGCCTCATGACCTCGATCTACCTGGTCGAGTACGGTCGCGGCCGGCTGGCCCGCGGCATCACGTTCCTCGTCGACGTCATGACCGGCATCCCGTCGATCGTCGCGGGCCTGTTCGCCTACGCGCTGTTCGCGATCTTCTGGGGTCCGGGCACGCGCACCGGCATCGCCGGTGCGGTCGCGCTGGCGGTGCTCATGATCCCCGTCGTCGTGCGCTCCAGCGAGGAGATGCTGCGGCTCGTCCCGAACGAGCTCCGCGAGGCTGCCTTCGCGCTCGGCGTCCCGAAGTGGCTGACGATCGTGAAGGTCGTGCTGCCGACGTCGATCGCGGGCATCACGACCGGCATCATGCTCTCGATCGCCCGCGTCATCGGCGAGACGGCCCCGCTGCTCATCGCGGCAGGCTTCACGCAGAGCGTCAACTACAACCTCTTCGACGGACGCATGCAATCGCTGCCGGTGTTCGTCTACACGCAGTACGCGAACCAGGGCAATCCGCCCGAGGCGTACCTCGACCGTGCGTGGGCCGCCGCGCTCACCCTCATCCTCATCGTCATGGCGCTGAACCTCATCGCGCGCCTCGTCGCGCGGTTCTTCGCCCCCAAGTACGGTCGCTGACCAGGCCACCCAGTTAGGAAGATCGACGTGTCCAAGCGCATCGAGGTCCGGGACCTCAACGTCTACTACTCCAAGTTCCTCGCGGTCGAGGGCGTCTCGCTCGAGATCGAGCCGCGCAGCGTGACGGCGTTCATCGGCCCCTCGGGCTGCGGCAAGTCCACGTTCCTGCGCACCCTGAACCGCATGCACGAGGTCATCCCCGGCGCGCGGGTCGAGGGCGAGGTGCTCATCGACGGCAACAACCTGTACGACCCCGAGGTCGACCCCGTGCTCGTGCGTCGGCAGGTCGGCATGGTCTTCCAGCGCCCCAACCCGTTCCCCACGATGTCCATCAAGGAGAACGTGCTCGCGGGCGTGAAGCTCAACAACCGCCGGATGTCGAAGTCCGACGCCGACGACCTCGTCGAGTCGTCGCTGCGCGGCGCGAACCTCTGGAACGAGGTCAAGGACCGCCTCGACCGCCCGGGCTCTGGCCTGTCGGGCGGCCAGCAGCAGCGTCTCTGCATCGCCCGCGCGATCGCGGTCTCGCCCGAGGTCATCCTCATGGACGAGCCGTGTTCGGCGCTCGACCCGATCTCGACGCTCGCGATCGAGGACCTCATCGAGGAGCTCAAGCAGGAGTACACGATCGTGATCGTGACCCACAACATGCAGCAGGCCTCGCGCGTGTCCGACAAGACGGCGTTCTTCAACATCGCGGGCACCGGCAAGCCGGGCAACCTCATCGAGTACGACGACACCACGACGATCTTCTCGAACCCGTCGGTGAAGGCGACCGAGGACTACGTGTCGGGTCGCTTCGGCTGATCCGGCGGCGGATGTCGCGGCCCGGTCCCCGCTCGGGGGCCGGGCCGTTCGCGTCTCAGCGTTCGCGTCTCAGCGTTCGGGTCTCAGTCGCGCGGGCTCAGCAGGTAGGCGTTGAGCTCGGCGGTCGCGGCGCGGTCCACCGACATCGGGGTGCCGTCGACGGCGGCGATGGGCGCCGCCATGCGCACGCTCGACACCAGCCACGCGCCATCCGCCCCCAGCAGCTCGTCGACCGTGAGATCGCGGTACTCGGCGTCGATCCCGCGTTCGGCGAGGTGGCCGAAGATGCTCCGCTGCGTCGTTCCGTGCAGGATGCCGGCCGCCGGCGGCGGCGTGACGACCACGTCGCCGAGCCGCGCGAGCACGCTCGAGGTCGGGCCCTCGAGCACGAACCCGTCGGATGACACGTACACCGCGTCGTCGGCGCCGCGCCGCTTCGCCTCGCGGATGGCGGCCATGTTCGAGGCGTAGCTCAGGGTCTTCGCGCCGAGCAGGAGCCACGGTGCCCGCTCCCCCGCCCCGCGGGCGACGCCGCGGTCGAGCGTGACCACGCGGATGCCGTCTTCGCGCGCCGTGGCGAAGTCGGCGCCCGGCGTGACGTTGACCCATCCGGTGGGCTTCGGACCCGGGTCGAGGCCTCGGCTCAGCGCGAGCTTGAGGGCGTACTCGCCCGTGGCGGGGACGCGCTCGGCGGCCCGGGTGATGATCAAGCGCCACTGGTCGAGATTCGGCTCGGGCAGCTCGCAGAGGCGCGCCGAGTTCACGAGGCGACCGAGGTGCGGCTCGACCTCCTGGACGTGCCCGCCGATGATCGCGAGGGTCTCGAAGATGCCGTCGCCGCGGTGCGGCGCGAAGTCGTTCACCGCCAGTGCGCCGGAACCCGGCTCGATCTCGCGGAACGAGGCCTCGAGGAACTCGGCACTCGCCTCATGCGGAAGGGGATCGACGAGGAACGAGACCGTCTCGGGCATGCTCCGATGGTACGCCGCGGAGGCATCGCCGCGGGGGGCATGATTATGGCCGGCCGCAGAACGCCTCTCGGCGCGAGGCCGCTCGAAGCGGCGAATATTGGAGCCCGGGGTTACTGCGACCGGCCACGACAAGTGTAAACGAGGCGCCCGCGGCACCTATTCCCGGGTCGGGGATTCCGACCGGATGCCCAGACGCGCTCGGCGGCCGGGCGTGTCGTGCGGATGGCGAGGCCGCGTCGCTGTCCCGGGCTCCTAGTCGAGGCTCTCGTGGCGCCACAGCCGCGCGCAGGCGGCGAGCTCCTCGCCGAGCGAGGAGAGGCGGAGGGCCCGGCGGGTGAGCATGCCCGGCCGGTCGGGATGCGCGGCGTCCGCGGCATCCGCATCATCGGCGAGGCTCGCGAAGCCCGTCGACGCGACGCGGCAGAACGCGGCGGCGCGCTCGAGGGCGGCCGCGAAGTCGCCCGCGAATACTCCGCGGAGGATGACGTCGGCCAGCTCGCGGACCTCGGCGGGGCCCGCGGGCGTCGGCGCGCCCGCGACCACCTGGTCGATGGTCGGCGACACCTCGGTGCCGCGCTGGAAGGCGAGGCTCACGCCGGCGGCATCCTGCCGGATCATGGTGCGGAGCAGGTAGATGCGCCACAGCGCGCCGGGCAGGCTCTTCGGCGACGCCCGCGACCACAGCTCGGCGATCGCGTCGATCCCGTGCTCGTCGGTGTACGACACCAGCCGCGCCACGATCTCGGGGTCGGGGTCGGCGCGCACGCGCGAGAGGACCGCCGCGGCGGTGTCGTGCGCGACGCGGCTCACCTGCGCCGGGTCGTCAGCGCCCAGGAACCCCTCGAACATCGTCGGCGGGAAGCGCGTGGGCCGGTGGAAGTCTGCGGTCATCGCGGGCCACGATACCCCGACGGCCGACGACCCGGGCCGGATTCCGCGCTCGGCGGACGCCGGAAGGCGATTGATCCATGCGCCTGGCGGAGACCTCGCGCTACGTCTCGCTCAGGACGGCAGCGACCTCCTCCTGAACCCGGAGCCGCAACGTCGATCGCCAGGCCGATCCCATGCGCTCGTACGTGACGATCGCATGACAGTTCCGACAACGGACATCGCATTTCGCGATCTCCGCGGCGACTCGGGCCAGCCCGTGACCGCCCTGAGCCAATCGCATCACCTCAGCCCTTTGGCCGCGCCCTCCCGGTGATCGAAGTCGAGCACACGGATGTCGGTCTCCCCGCAGTCGACGCATGGGTGGGTGATCAGGTGGCGACCGATGAACTCCAGCGCCCGACCTCTCCGTTGGCCCTTCGCTGCCACGATGCGATGGACATGCGATTCGCGGTTGCGCGCGGAGTACGCGCGTGCCTGGTCGCGATTGCAGTCTCGACAGGTCGACTGGAGTCCGTCCAGTGATCTTGCGCGCTTGTTGAAGTCGGACGTCACGAGGGTGCGCCGGCAGGTCGAGCACGTCTTCATGCGGCCTCCGATCGATCGAGCCCAACATACGGCCTCCCGGCGACACTCCGCCCTGCGAGACCGACCCTCCTGAGCAGCCTCGCCAACGGACGCGGAGGCGCGGAAGCGGGCTGTTAGGGTGGTCACGCCCCTATAGCTCAGTTGGTTAGAGCAACGGACTTCAACAGAACAGATGGAGCGCCAGCGCCGAAATGCGTTGGATGACCGCCGCTATATGCTGGAACACCCTGAGAGCCCGAGGTACTCGCCCGATGGGGCAGTGACAATCCGAGGGATTGGGCAATCAGCAGGTAACCGCAAGGGAACCTCAGAGACTACACGCGGCGCACCTGACCGGCCCGGCCGAAGGTGAAGATATAGTCCAGACTGCAAGCCGCAGCGCGGTGGCTGGGGAAACTCAGTGCAGCAAGTTAATCCGTGGGTCGAGAGTTCGAGTCTCTCTGGGGGCACCACGAATCGCGCCGATGGAAGCGCGTCAGGGCTCGAGCGACGGCGCGGCCGTGAGGCCGAACGTGTGGCGCAGCGCGCTGCGCGCGGCGTGCCATCCGGCCAGGCCGTGCACGCCCGGCCCCGGCGGGGTCGACGACGACGCGAGGTAGATGCCCGAGAGCGGAGTGCGCCACGGATCGGGCGAGATCACGGGGCGCCGCACGAGCTGCAGCATGGTGGCCGCGCCCGCGGCGATGTCGCCGGCGATGTAGTTGCGGTTCTCGTCCTGCATCTGCATCGCCGTGCGCGACGACGACGCGAGGATCAGGTCGCGGAAGCCCGGCGCGAAGCGCTCGACCTGGCGCACGACCGCTTCGGTCGGATCGACCGTCGAGCCGGCCGGCACATGCGTGTACGTCCAGAGGGTGTGGCGCCCTTCGGGCGCGCGCGTCGGGTCGACGATCGACGGTTGCGACACGAGCACGTACGGCGATTCCGGATGGCGCCCCCGCGCCACTTCGCGCTCCCCCGCGGCGATCTCGGCCCGCGTCCCGCCGAGGTGCAGCGTGCCGGCCTGCGCGAGCGCCGGATTCGCCCAGGGCACCGGCCCGGACAACGCGAAGTCGACCTTGGCCGCGGCGTTGCCGTACCGGAAGCGCTCGAGCGCCCTCCGGTATCGGTCGGGCAGGCGGCGACCGGCGATGCGCGAGAGCGCGCGCGGGGTCACGTCGAGCACGACGGCGCGCGCGGCGGGCAGCGCCGCGAGGTCGTCGATCGCGGCATCCGTCACCACCTCGCCGCCGTGCGCGACGAGGTCGTCGATCATCGCGCCGATGATTGCGCCGCTGCCGCCGACCGGGATGGGCCAGCCGCGCGCGTGCGCGTGCATCGTGAGCACCAGGCCGGCACCGCCGGTCGCGAGGCTCGGCATGGGCCGGATGGTGTGGGCGGCAACCCCCGTCAGCATGGCCGGCGCGAGGTCCTCGCGGAATCGCGCGTTCCAGAGCGGCGAGCCCTGCTCGATGGCCGCGAGCCCGAATCGGGCGGCGATGAGCGGATGTCGCGGCACGCGGACCAGGGTCGACCCCGTGAACTCGGTCACCTCGTCGTCGTGCGCGACCAGCGGACGCATGATCCGCCCGTAGGCCCGCCCGTCGCGCCCGAGCTCGTCGACCGTGCGGTCGAGGTCCAGCCAGGCGAGGCCGGCGCGGCCGCCGTCGAGCGGGTGGCCGAAGGAGAGGTCGGGCAGGCGCAGGTCGATGCGCCGTTCCAGGCCGAACGCCCGGAAGAACGGCGAGGCGAGCGCCATGGGGTGCACGGCCGAGCAGACGTCGTGGTGGAAGCCGGGCAGCGTGAGCTCGGCCGTGCGAGATCCGCCGCCCGGCTCGGCGGCCGCCTCGAACACCTGCACCCGGAGTCCGGCGCGCGCGAGCGTGACCGCCGCCGCGAGGCCGTTCGGCCCCGAACCGACCACGACCGCGTCGGGCGTCATGCGCGGCGACCCCGACGGCGAGCACGATCGGCGAGGAACATGCTTCCCATCATGCCGCGGGCTCTGCCGCAGGCGCAGCACGACCACTTGCCATCCGTCGGCTGCGCGCCGCCACCGTCGCCTCGGCGGGGGTGACGGCCGACGGCCGGGCCAGGGCACCGCCCGGCGGGTGAGAGGCTCCGGCCTCATCGCCCCGCCACGGCGGCTCCTCCCCAGGTTCCCCTTCCGCACTTGCGAGCGGTGGACCGAGCGTATGCGCTGGTCCCCGTGCGACCTACACCCTCGAACTGGGGCTGGACGCGGGCCCACCTGATTCCGAGGAAGTCGAGGGCTGCTCGGGATTTCCGATCCGCGGTCGGCGCCGCCCGGGATCAGTCGACGAGCCTCCGGAGACCGGACATGAGGGCGACGCGCTCCTCCGAGTTCCGCGCCAACGGGGTGACCGTGAGGGTCGTCACGCCGGCCGCGGCGAACGCCGCGATGCGCTCGCCCACCTCGGACGGCGACCCGATGAGGGAGATCGCCCTGACGAGCTCGTCGGGCACCGCCGCGATCGCCTCGTCGCGCCGTCCGGCGAGGTAGAGCTCCTGGATGGTGCCGGCCTCGTCGGCGTAGCCGTAGCTCGCGATCAGGTCGTTGTAGAAGTTCTTGCCGCGCGCGCCCATGCCGCCGACGTAGAGGGCGAGGTTCGGCTTGACGGCCGCGATCGCGGCGGCCGCGACATCCGCCCGATCAGTGATGGCGACGGCCGGACTCGCGAACACGTCGAGCGGCCCGAGTTCGGCGGCGCGCCGCGAACGGCCCGCGTCGAGCGACGCACCCCACACGTCGCCGGCCCGTTCGGGATGGAAGAACATCGGCAGCCATCCGTCGGCGATCGCAGCGGTCTGCTCGACCGACTTGGCGCCGAGCGATGCGATGGTGATCGGGATGCGCTCGCGGACCGGGTGGTTGATCAGCTTCAGGGGCTTGCCGAGACCGGTGCCCTCGCCCTCGGGCAGCGGGATGCGGTAGTGCCGACCCTGGTGCACGACCGGCTCGCGGCGCCACGTCATGCGGCAGATGTCGACGATCTCGCGCGTGCGGCCGAGCGGTGCGTCGTAGGCGAGGCCGTGGAAGCCCTCGATGACCTGCGGCCCCGAGGCCCCGATGCCGAGCTCGAAGCGGCCGCCTGACACGTAGTCGAGACCCGCCGCGGTCATGGCCGTCAGCGTGGGCGTGCGCGTATAGAGCTGCAGGATGCCGCTCATGAGGGTCATCCGCGTGGTACGGGCCGCGAGGAACCCGAGCTGGCTCACCGCGTCGAACGAGTACGCCTCGGGCACGGCGACGAGGTCGACCCCCGCACGCCCGAGCTCCTCGACCTCGTCGGCGACCTCGCGGAAGCCTCCGGCGTAGTTCAGGAACATGCCGACGCGCATGCGTCACTCCTCGTCGTCGTGGGGTGGTCGGTGGTGGCGGCGCGGGCGCGGCCATGCTCGACCATAACCGACCGCTCAGGCGGTCGCGGCCGGGGGTGAGAGGGTCCACAATCGCCGGTGACCGGGCGCGCCCTCGAGTTGGTGCTCGCCGACATTCTCGGATACGTGCTCACACGTCCGATTCGGTCCGGGCGAGGCACCACAGTCGCCAGCGGCCGGGCACGCCTCGGAGTTCGTGCTCGCCCTGGTCCTCGAAGACGAAGCCCGAGCCGACGAGGAGCCCGCGGACGGTGTCGCTCAGGTACGTCCGGCCCGGCTCGGCGAGCGCGCAGATCCGGGCCGCGGCGTGGACCGCGACGCCGATGAGGCCGCCGTCGCGGGTGATGACCTCGCCCGCGTTCACGCCGACCCGGAGCGTGAGCCCGATCCCCGCGGCATCCGCGACCACCTCGTCGGCGAACTGCAACGCACTGGACGGAAGGGGGAACGTCGCCACGAAGCCGTCCCCCGTGGTGTTCGCCTCGGTCCCGGAATACCTCGCGAGCGATCGTCGGAGCTCATCGCCATGCGTGCTGAGCGCGTTGCGCCAGTGCTCATCGCCGACGCGGGCGAGTTCGGCGGTCGAGCCGACGATGTCGGTGAACACGACGGTGAGGACCTGACGCTGCCCGCCGCTGCGGGTGCCGATCAGGAACTCCTCCATGTCGTCCACGAGGTCCTCGGTCGGGATGAGCGGCGGCGTGGCCGCCTGACGCCGGACGAGCTTCAGGCGCGCGTTCGGCAGGTGGTCGGCGAGCCAGCGCATGGCTCCGATGTCGACTCCGGCGAAGGACGGATCGTGGAGGACGAGCACGGGCGCCGGGACGCCGTCGAGGTACGGACGGATGTCCACGCCCGCGACCTCCTCCGCCAATCGGCCGGCACCGCTCGGCGTGACCGACATGCTCTCGTAGCGCTTCCACCAGGCGATGAAACGGCCCTCCCGCTCGGTGGTCCAGATCTGCTCGGCCATCGTCCCGCCGCCCCACCGGGTGGTGTCGAGTCCACGGGTGAGGCTCGCGATCCAGGCGGCGTCGGCGGACCACGGGAAGTCCGAACGGGGTGTCCCGACCGCGAGCACCTCGAACGCGATCACCGACTCGATGCGATCCGGATGGCGCGCGGCGGCGACCAGCCCGATGGCGCCCCCGTTGAACCATCCGATCACCACGGCACGTCGACTGCCGACGGCGTCGAGGACGGCGACGAGGTCGTCGGCGTGCTGCTCGATGGTGGAGAGGCCGCTGGTCCGATCGGAGAGTCCGGTACCCCGCTTGTCGAAGATGACGACCCGGCCAAGGGCCATGAGCCGCTCGATGAACTCCATGTGCTCGGCGAGCTCGCAGAAGACGTCGACGTGCGAGATGAAGGCGAACGAGATGACGATGTCCCGCTCGCCGTCGCCGAACACCTTGTAGGCGAGGTCGACGCCGTCGCGATGGGCGTACCGTGTCGGCGGGATCATGACGATCCCCCGTCCAGGCGGAAGAGGCGCCACGTTCCCGGCACGCCCTTCAACCGATGAGCTCCGACCGGCTCGAATCGCAGATCCGACCCGTCGACGAGGATGCGGACGGTGTCCGTCAGGAACACCTCCCCGGCGCCCGCGTGCGCTGCCACGCGTGCCGCGACGTGGACGGCGATGCCGATGAGATCCGCCCCGTCGACCAGCACCTCGCCGCAGTGCATCCCGGCGCGCAGCCCGAGGCCGATCTCCGCCGCATCCCTCACCGCCTCGCCGGCGAAGCGGAGCGCGGACGAGGGCAGCGGGAAGCACGCGAAGAACCCGTCGCCCGCGGTGTTCACCTCGCGTCCGCCATACCGCGCGAGCGATCTGCGAAGCGACTCGCGATTCGACGAGAGCTGGTTGCGCCAGTGCCGGTCGCCGTCCCGGGCGAGTGTCGTGGTCGAGCCGACCACGTCGGTGAACACGATGCTCGCGAGCTCGCGCCGGCCGCCGCTGCGCGTCCCGACGAGGAACTCCTCGATCTCGTCGACGAGTTCGTCCGACGGGATCACGAACGGTACCGATGTATTCCGATGAACCAGCTTGAGTAGTCCGTGCGGCAGGACGTCTGCCATCCACTCGAACGGCTCGGGGGGCAGCCCGGGGAAGTCGAGATCGTGGATCACGAGCACTGGAGCCGTGACGCGGTCCAGGTATTCGCGGATATCCAGTTCCAGCGCGTCGTCGAAGACCCTGGCCGCCCCGCTCGGGGGTGCCGAGAGGCGCTCGTAGCGGGTCAGCCAGTCGATCAGCCGGGCATCTCCGGCCCACTCGGGCGCTGTCATCCGGGCCATGGACGCCTTGCCCCACCCCATCGCGATCAGCTTTCGCATCATCGCCTCGCCGTATCGAGGTCCGAATCCCCACGGGAATCCGTCGGTGGGGCGGCCGACAGCGAGCACCTCGCTCGCGACGACGGATTCGATGCGATCTGGATGGCGCGCCGCGGTGACGAGGCTGACGGCACCTCCGTCGAACCATCCGAGCAGGACGGCCCGCGCGCTTCCGGCCGCGTCGAGCACCGCGACGAGGTCGTCGCTGTGCTGCTCGACGGACACCGGTCCGATGGCTCGGTCGGACATCCCCGCACCGCGCTTGTCGTACAGGATCACGCGGCCCAGCTTCGCGAGGCGATCGACGGCTTCGGCGTTCTCCGAGAGCTCCAGGAACACGTCCACGTTCGACACCAGTGGGAACGCCAGGAGGATGTCCCGGACACCGGACTGGCCGATGACCTTGTACGCCAAGTCCGCGTCGCCGCTGCGCGCGAATTCCGTGGGCGTGTTCACGACGGCACTCCCTCGCACCGTCGCAGCTTCGAGGCGGTGCGCAGGCGACCGTTCGCGAGCCCGCCGAGCACGGCTCCACGGTAGTACCGTGCCGCGCTCGACCTCGGGACCTGCGGCCTAGAGTCCGCCCTCGGTCGCCTCGCCGCGGCCGACGCGACGACGGTGCTCGCGCACGCGCACGACGCGCGTGGCCACGAACGCCGCGACGGCGAGGACGACCGCGACGATCACGACCAGCTGGAACGCATCCGCCCACGGCTCGACCAGGTGCCAGCTCTCGCCGAGCGCGAAGCCCGCCAGCACGAAGACGGTGTTCCAGATGGCGCTGCCCACCGTCGTCAGGGCGAGGAAGAGCAGGAGCTGCATGCGCGTGACGCCGGCCGGCACCGAGATGAGGGACCGGAAGAGCGGGATCATCCGCCCGAAGAACACCGCGGCCCGGCCATGCCGCAGGAACCACGCCTCGGTGCGATCGACGTCGGCGACGTCGACGAGCGGGATGGCCTTCGCGACCGCGCGTGTCCGGTCGCGCCCGAGCAGCGCGCCGACGGCGTACAGCGCGAGCGCACCGACGACGGAGCCGAGCGTCGTCCAGAACAGCACCTCGGCCAGGGTGAACGACCCTTGGCTGGCGGTGAAGCCCGCGAGGGGCAGGATCACCTCGCTCGGCAGGGGCGGGAAGAGGTTCTCGAGTGCGATCGCCAGGCCGGCGCCGGGCGCGCCGAGCGTCTCCATGACGTCCACGGCCCACGCGGCGAGGCCCGTGAGCGCGGACTCGGCGGCGGCGGTGGCGGTTCGGAGCGCGATCGTCGTCGTCATGCGTTCGACGCTACGTGAGTCCGACTGAGCGGTCGGTGGGACAGGCGTCCGGATGCCCGGCGGGGGAAACCCCCGCAACGAGCGCCCACAGCGCGCTCCGAGCCGCGTGCGCGAGGCTGGAGGGCACAGCAGATCGGAGCGTGGCGATGCCCTGGAGCCTCATCCTCGACATCCTGCTCGTGCTCGTCCTCGTCGGCGCGCTCGTGCACGGATGGCGCGCGGGACTCCTGCGCAGCCTCGGCGGACTGCTCGGGCTCATCGCCGGCGGGATCGCCGCGTACCTCGCGATGCCGTGGGTCGTGTCGTTCATCGCCGCGCCGGAGTGGCGCGCCCCCGTCGCGATCGCGGTCGCGGTGCTCCTGCTCGTCGGCGGGGTCGCGCTCGGCAGCTCGATCGGGCGCGCGCTGCGGCGAGGCGCCGACGCCGTGAAGCTCGGGATCGTCGACCGGATCCTCGGTGCGATCGTGAACACCATGGTCGCGGCGTTCGTCATCGCGCTCGTCGGTGCGGGCGTCTCGACGATGGGAGTGCCCGTCGTCTCGCCCGCGGTGGCCAACTCGTGGGTGGTCCGCGGGATCGAGCAGGTCACGCCGCCGCCGGCGCGGACGCTCATGGCCGAGTTGCGAACGGCCGCCGTCGGCGAGGCGATCCCGTGGCTCGTCGGCGTGCTCGACGGGCCGACCGTCTCGCCCGACCTGCCGACGGGCGGCGTCGACGATCCCGAACTGTCCGCCGCAGCGGCATCCGTCGTGCGCGTCACCGGGCTCGCGTACGAGTGCGGCGGCAACCTGACGGGATCGGGCTTCGTGGTGGCCGAGGACCGCGTCGTGACCAACGCGCACGTGGTCGCCGGGGTGGACGAACCCATCGTCGAGGCGCCCGGCCGCGGCCCCGTGGCAGGACGCGTCGTCGCGTTCGACGCCGCGCAGGACCTCGCGGTGATCGCCACCGACGGGCTCGGCGTCGCGCCGCTCGGGCTCGCCGACCAGCCTGCGGCCGACGCCGACGTCGCGGTCGCCGGCTACCCGTTCGGAGGTCCGCTGGAGCTGCGGCCGGCGCGCGTGATGGCGACCGGGCCGATCACCATCGCGATCGACGGCGAGAACTCCTCGCGCGAGGTGGTGACGCTCGCGGCCGACGTCGACCACGGCAACTCGGGCGGGCCGGTGCTCACGGGCGACGGGCTCGTGGGCGGCGTCGTGTTCGCCAAGTCGCAGACGGTCGACAACGTGGGCTTCGCCGTGCCGGTCGGCACGCTCGAGCCGCTGGCCGAGCAGGCGCCGTCGCTCAGCGACCGGGTCGACTCGGGCAGCTGCGTCGGCTGAGCAGCGTCCCGGCCGAGATAGCAGCGCGTAGCAGGCCGCCCCGCTCGGCGCCGCCCAGGCGACTCACTCGGCGGTGAAGCCGGCGAAGCGGATGCCCCAGCTGAGCTCCCACTGCTCGCCCGGGTCGAGCCAGCGCAGCCCGCGGCCCGAGTTGAACGCGTCGGCGGGCGCCGTCATGGGTTCGACCGCGACGGCCTTGCTCTCGCCCGGGTAGGACTCGGTCGTGAACACCTGGACGTAGGCGAACTCGTCGTCGGCCCAGACCGACACGGTGCGTCCGTCGGGTGCGACGAGAGTGTGCTCCACGCTGCCGTCGACCGCCGCGAGCCCGCCGAACGCGTCGTCGAGCTGCACGTCGCCGACGCGGCGTCCCTCGCGGAAGTCCCACTCCGTGTCATCCACCGGCACCTCGCCGGTCGGCAGCAGGCGGTCGTCGACCTCGATGTGGCTCGCGGCGTCGAGGCGCAGGACGAGCTCCTCGGTGGGAACGTCGCCGATCTTGACGAACGGGTGCGTGCCGACCGCGACGGGCGCGGGCTCCCCGCCGAGGTTCTCGAGGAAGTGGGTGACCTTGAGTCCGTCGGCGACGAGCTCGTAGCGCACGGCGGTGCGCACCGTGAACGGGTAGCCCATCTGCGGGTAGATCGTCGCGGCGAGCGTGACCGAGTCGCGATCCTGCTCGACCGGCGAGTACTCGGCGTATCGCAGGAGCCCGTGGATGGCGTTGTCTCGCGCCGGCTCGGTGATCGCGAGCTGGTACTCGCGACCCTCGTGGCTCCACTTGCCGTCGCGGATGCGGTTGGGCCACGGCACGAGCACGATGCCCGATCCCGAAGGCGGCGTCTCGTCGTCGCCGTAGGCGGGGACCAGGTCGATGTCGTTGATGGAGAGCGTGCGGAGTCCGGCGGCGACGGCGGTGATGGTGGCCCGCACGTCTCCGGTGGAGGTGGACGTCTCGAGGACGAACTGGTCGCCCGTGGGGTGCGTCATGGAGACCACCTTATGGCCGCTCGGGCTCGGGGGCGACGAGCACCTCGAGCCCGGCGTCGCGGAGCTCGCCGACGAGCACGGGCGGCGCCGCGGCATTCGTCACCAGCGCGTCGAACGCGTCGACCGGGCCGATCCGACCGAGGTGCGCCTCGCCGAGCTTGGACGCGTCGGCGACGATCACGGCGCGGGCCGCACGCCGCAGCATGTGCGCCTTCACGGCCGCTTCGGGCAGGTTCGCGTTCGTGACGCCGAGCCGGGGATCGACGCCGTTGCAGCCGATGAACGCGAAGTCGACGTGCACGTCCTCGAGGATCGAGCCGGCGAGCGGGTGCACGAGCGAGTGCTGTCGCGGCCGCAGCGTGCCGCCGGTCACGATCACCGTGAACCGCGGGATCTCGGGCTCGAGCTCGAGCGCGATCGAGAGCCCGTTCGTCAGGATCGTGACGTCGTCGAGGTCGGCGCGGGCGCGCAGGGCGCGAGCCACCTGCAGGGTGGTGGTGCCCACGTCGAGGATGACGCTCTGCCCGCTCCGCACGAGTGATGCGGCGTGCTCGCCGATGCGCTGCTTCGGCACGACGGAGGTGGCGAGCGCCTCCTCGAAGCTCGGCTCGCGATCGGGTCGGGCCTCGGTCGCCGGGGCGGCTCCGGCGGGGACCGCGCCGCCGTGCACACGACGCACGAGGCCGGCGCGCTCGAGGGCGTCGAGGTCGGCGCGCGCGGTGACGGGCGTGACGCCGAACGACTCGCTGAGCTCGGCGACGCGCACGAACCCGCGCTCGATCACGAGGTCGGCGGCGAGCGAGCGTCGCCGTGCCGCGGTCAGGTCAGGGTCCATGTCGCTATTGTCGGATGCGCAACTCAACTTTGCAATACGAAATGCACTTGTTTCGCAAACGAAAACGGCGTACCGTGTCCGCGTGCACCAGACTGAACCCGGCCTCCTCGATCCGCGCATCGCCGTGCGGCGATCGACGCTCGCCGACGGCCGCGAGCTCATCTACTACGACGACGTCGACAGCGTCCTGCCGTCCGAGCGCGCCATCGACGCGCGCACGCTCGACGCCCGGCCCACCACCGCCGAGATGCGCCAGGATCCGCTGACCGGCGACTGGATCTCGATCGCCGCGGCGCGGCAGAACCGCGTCTTCCTCCCGCCGGCCGACGCCGACCCGCTCGCGCCGCAGACCGAGACCAACCCGTCCGAGATCCCCAGCCTCTACGACGTCGCGGTCTTCGAGAACCGGTCGCCCTCGTTCGGCCCCGAGCTGCCCGACTGGGGCGCCGGGCCCGATGTCCCGTCCGCGGCCTCCACGGCCCTCGCCGGAGTGCGCGACCTCGGGATCGAGCGGCGGCTGCCGTCGCACGGGCGCTGCGAGGTCGTGTGCTTCAGCCCCGAGCACGAGGGGTCCTTCGGAACGCAGAGCGTCTCGCGCGCGCGCACCGTGATCGAGGCGTGGGCGCATCGCACGGCGGCGCTCTCGGCGCTGCCCGGCGTGCAGCAGGTCTTCCCGTTCGAGAACCGCGGACGCGACATCGGCGTGACGCTCCCCCACCCGCACGGCCAGATCTACGCGTATCCCTACGTCACGCCGCGCACCGAGCGCCTGCTCGCCGCGATCGATGCCTACGGCCCGGCGCTGCAGGCCGACATCCTCGAGCGCGAGCGATCCGGCGAGCGCGTGCTCATCGCCGGCGAGCACTGGACCGCCTACGTCCCCTTCGCGGCCCGCTGGCCGATCGAGGTCCACCTGGTTCCGCATCGGCACGTCCCCGACCTCGCCGCGACCGATGAGGCCGAGCGCGCAGAGCTCGCTCGCGTCTACCTGCGGATCCTGCGCGGCCTCGACCGCCTCTACGACACGCCGACGCCGTACATCGCCGCGTGGCACCAGGCGCCGGTGCACGAGCGGCGCGCCGAGGTGCGCCTGTCGATGCAGCTCACGAGCCCCCGCCGTGGCGCCGAGCGGCTGAAGTACCTCGCCGGGTCCGAGGCCGCCATGGGCGCGTGGATCGGCGACGTCCCCCCGGAGGTGCAGGCCGCGGCTCTGCGCGACGCGATCGAAGGAGTCGAGCTGTGACCGACCACGTGGCATCCGCCCAGCATGGATTCGCCGAGCGGTACGGGCGCCGCCCAGCGGGCGTCTGGTCGGCACCCGGCCGCGTCAACCTCATCGGCGAGCACACCGACTACAACGACGGCTTCGTGTTCCCGTTCGCGATCGACCGCCGCACGACCGTGGCGCTCGGCGACCGCGACGACCGGCTCGTGCGGGTCTCCTCGACGTTCTCGCCCGAGACGGTCGAGGCGCACCTCGACACGCTGACGCCCGACGCGGTGAGCGGATGGGCCGCCTACCCGCTCGGGGTCGTCTGGGCGCTCGGCGAGTTCGGCGCCGACCTCGAGCACGTGCGCGGGGTCGACCTGCACATCGAGTCCGACGTGCCGGTGGGCGCCGGGCTCTCGTCGTCGGCCGCCATCGAGTGCGCCGTCGCGCTGGCCCTCGACGAGCACTGGGGTCTCGGCATGGACCGACCGACGCTGGCGAAGGTCGGCCGGCTCGCCGAGAACCGGGCGGTCGGCGCCCCGACGGGCATCATGGACCAGTCCGCGTCGCTGCTCGGCGAGGCCGACTCCGGCGTGTTCCTCGACTGCCGCAGCCTCGACGCCGACGTGATCCCGCTCGGGTTCGCCGAGGCCGGGCTATCGCTGCTCGTGATCGACACGCGCGTCAGCCACACGCACGCGACCGGCGGGTACGCGGCGCGTCGCGCGTCGTGCGAGGCGGGCGCCCGCATCCTCGGCGTCGAGTCGCTGCGCGACGTGCGAGTGGAGGACCTCGACCGGGCGCGTGAACTGCTCGACGACGAGACGTTCCGGCGGGTGCGGCACGTCGTCACCGAGGACCAGCGCGTGCTCGACACCGTCCGCACGCTGCGCGAGCAGGGCCCGGGCGCGATCGGACTCCTGCTCGACGCCTCGCACGTGTCGATGCGCGACGACTTCGAGATCTCCGTGCCCGAGCTCGACCTCGCGGTCGAGACCGCACAGGCCGGCGGCGCCGTCGGGGCGCGCATGACGGGCGGCGGGTTCGGCGGCGCGGCGATCGCGCTCGTCGGCGACGCGCTCGTGCCCGAGCTGCGACGCCGGGTCGAGGCGGCCTTCGCCGAGCGCGGCTACCGCGAGCCGGCCATCTTCACCGTGCACGCCGCGCAGGGCGCGCGCCGCGACGCCTGAGCGCGGCTACTCGACGACTGGACTCCACTCCTCCGCGAGGATCGCATAGGTGTACCCGTCGATCCAGCCGTGCTCGGCATGCCACGAGTCGCGCACCCCATGCTGCTCGCGCCGCATGCCCGCCTTCTCCATGACGCGCCAAGATGCGACGTTGGCGGCGAAGCAGGCTCCGGTGATCCGGCGCAGGCCGACCTCTGCGAACGCGATCTCGAGCAGCCCGCGGAGGATGCGGGTCGCGTACCCGCGCCCGGCGTGGTCGGGAGCGATCAGGTACCCGATGAGCCCCTCGGCGTCGCGCCAGGTGTCGCCGTCGAACTGCCCGATGCCGTCGATGACCTCGAGCGATCCCGTCCCGACGATCTCGCCGTCGAGCTCGGCGACGACGGAGTGGTCGCGCGGATCCTCCACGGCGCTGAGCCAGCGCTGACGGAACGCCTCGGGTTCGACGGTCGTGCGCAGCAGCCACTGCGTCACCTCCGGGCGGTTCCGCCACACCAGCACTTGGTCGAGATCGGCCCTCGTCGGTGGCCGGAGCACGAGCGGACCCGCCTGTCGCGGCCAGCTCACCTTCGCGTGCGTCATGCGCGCTGCGCCGGCTCGACGGCGGTCGGCGTGCCGCCGGTGATGCGCACGAGGTCGTCGTAGGTGGTCGGGAACACGGTCTTCGCGTGCCCGGCCGCGGCCCACACCTCGTCGAACGCGGCCAGGTCGGTGTCGACGAACGTGCGGACCGGCGACGGGTGCCCCACGGGCGCGACGCCGCCGATGACCTGGCCGGTCGCGGCCTTCACCACCTCTTTCGAGGCCCGCCCGATGCGGCCGCCGAGCTGCTCGCCGAGCCACTCGGTGTCGACGCGGTGCGCGCCCGAGGTGAGCACGAGGATCGGCTCGTGGTCGAGGGTGAAGACGAGCGAGTTCGCGATCTGGCCGACCTCGACGCCGAGCGCGTCGGCCGCGAGTTGCGCGGTGGTGACGGCGTCGTCGAACCACACGATCCGTGGCTCGAGGCCGTCGGCGGCCAGCGCGGCGACGACGCGGTCGACGGCGGCGTGCGAGGACGCGGAGGTCTGTTCGGCTGGCATGCGTCGATCCTACGAGCGGATGCGACATCCGCTCGCCTCGGCCGACGCCGGCCGTTCACCGGACTGCCGTAGGGTGCGAACGTGAGTGCTTCCCCCTCCCCGTCGCCCTCGCACGACCGCCTCGCGCGCCGCCTCGGGCTCCGCGATACCGTTGCGATCGGCCTGGCCGCGATGATCGGCGCCGGCGTGTTCGCCGTGTGGGCGCCGGCAGCGCAGGCCGCGGGCTCGTGGCTGCTCGTGGGCCTCGCGATCGCCGCACTCGTCGCGTTCGCGAACGCCGGGTCGACCGCGCAGCTCGCGGTGCGCTCCCCCGAGGCCGGCGGCGCGTACCGGTTCGGCCGCGAGCGACTCGGCGCATGGCCCGGGTTCCTCGCCGGGTGGGGGTTCGTGATCGGCAAGACGGCGAGCTGCGCCGCGATGGCGATGACGGCGGCCGCGTACCTGGTGCCCGTGGCGTGGCAGAAGCCGGTCGCGATTTTCGCCGTCGTCGCGCTCGTCGGCGTGAACGTGCTGGGCGTGACTCGGACGGCGCGCGTGGCGAGCCTCATCGTGTCGGCGGTCATCGCGGTGCTCGTCGTCGTCGTGGCGGGCGGGATCGCGGCGATCGTCATTGGCGGGTGGGATGCCGGCGACGGCGGTGGCGCCTCGATCGTCCCTCCCGTCGGGGTTCCGGATGGCGCGGCCGCGCCGATCGCCGCCGCGTACGGCGTGCTGCAGGCCGCCGCCCTGATCTTCTTCGCCTTCGCCGGCTACGCGCGCATCGCGACGCTCGGCGAGGAGGTGCGCGAGCCGACGCGCACCATCCCGCGCGCGATCGGGGTCGCGTTCGGCGTCGTGCTCGTGGTGTACGCCGCCGTCGGCGTCGCGGCGCTGGGCGCGCTCGGGGCGGGAACGCTCGCCGAGTCATCCGCCCCGCTCGTCGACGTCGTGGGTGCGGCCGGATGGCTCTGGGCCGAGCCCGTAGTGCGCGTCGCGGCGGGCGTGGCCGCGCTCGGGTCGCTGCTCGCGCTCATCGCGGGCGTCGGCCGCACGAGCCTCGCGATGGCGCGCGACGGCGAACTGCCGCGCCGGCTGACCTCCGTGCATCCGCGGTTCGGGGTGCCGCACGTCGCCGAGCTCACGGTCGGGGTCGCGGTCGTCCTGCTCGTGCTCGTCGCCGACCTGCGCGGCGCGATCGGGTTCTCGTCGTTCGGCGTGCTGCTGTACTACCTCGTCGCGAACGCCGCGGCGCTCACCCAGCCGGCGGGCGAGCGGCTGGTCTCGCGCTGGCTGTCGTGGTTCGGAGCTGTCGGATGCGTCGTGCTCGTCGCCACGCTGCCGATCGCGTCGATCGTGGCGGGCGTCGCGGTGTTCGCCGTGGGTGCGGCGCTGCGCGCCATCCGCCTCGCCGTCGCCGGCCCCCGACCCTCGTCGATTCAGGAGCACGGAGGGGAATCAGGACCGGATCGGCGGAATCGTCCTGAGCCGCCTCCGTCCTCCTGAAACGGGACCGCGCCGACGGCCGGAATAGGCTGGGGCGCATGAGCGCCGATCCGTCCGCCCGCATCCTCACCATCGCCGGCATCCCGGCGCCCGAGCTCGACCCGAGCGCGTTCGTCGCCCTCGGCGCGGTCGTCGTCGGCCAGGTGCGACTCGCCGCGCGCTCGAGCGTCTGGTACAACGCGGTGCTGCGCGCCGAGGCCGAGACGGTCACCCTCGGCGAGGGCTCGAACCTGCAGGACGGCGTCGTCTGCCACGTCGACGCGGGCTACCCCGTCACGGTCGGCAGCGGCGTCTCGGTCGGGCACCGCGCGGTGCTGCACGGCTGCACGGTCGAGGACGACTGCCTCATCGGCATGGGCGCGACGATCCTCAACGGCGCCGTGATCGGCCGCGGGTCACTCGTCGCGGCCGGCGCCGTGGTGCTCGAGGGCACGGTCGTGCCCCCGGGCTCGCTCGTCGCCGGCGTGCCGGGCAAGGTGCGGCGCGAGCTCACCGCCGACGAGCAGGCCGGCATCCGCCGCAATGCCGAGGCGTATCTCGCGCACGTCGATCGGCACAGCGCGCCCGTCGACTGAGCCCGCGAGCATTCGGCGCAGGCGACGCACCCGTCGGACGACCGCACGGACCGGAACACCCACGGCCCACGCGAGGCGACCCATCAGGCTGCGGTCGTCGGCGCCGAGCATGCGACGCCGCTCGAAGGCCCACCGCAGCTCGCCGCCCCAGAGGTCGTGGCGACGCTCGAGCGGCGGCAGCGGCACGATCTCGCGTGCGGCGACGAGCGCGTCGAGCCAGGCCACCCAGTCATCGGCGTCGGGCTCGTGGAAGTAGTTGTCGGCGAGCCACGCCGGATCGGCGTGCCGGAAACGCCCCGCGACGAGGTCGGTCGTCGAGCCGAACAGCCCGGCGCCCTCGAACACGGTGTTGATCATCGCCGGGGAGACGCCGAAGTCGTCGACGAGCAGTACCGGCAGGTCGCGAGCGACCGCCTCGAGCGCCGCGGTGGAACTCACTGTTACGAGCGCGGTGGCGCGATCGAGCCGGTCCGCCATGGGTCCGTCCTCGACGACGAGATTCGCCGGGACGTCGTGGAGTTCGGCGAGCAGCTCGGCGTAGTCGTGCTCCTCGGCGTGCGTCTGCGCCTCACCCGCACGGGCGCGCACCTTCACGACGACGCGGTGGGGCGCCCGGCGGCGGGCGAGCTCGGCGAGCGCGGCCAGCAGCCTCAGCCGGTCGTCGCGCTCGGCGGGCACCTTCGCCTGGGCGGCGAACACGATGTCCGTCGCGGCGGCGCGGTCGCCCGCCTCACCGGCCAGGAACGGCAGGGTCGCGAGCCCGAACATGCGATCGATGCCGAGCTCCGCGGCGTTCGCGCGGAAGTCGCGCACCTCGCGACGGCTGTGCAGCACGATGAGGTCGGTCTGCTCGCGGTAGATCACGGCCTTGGGCACGGCCGGGATCGTCAGGCCCGGGAAGCCGCTGAGGATCGCCGGACGGTTCGGGCGGCGGTTCAGCCGTGGCGCCACGACGCGCACGAACGGGCCGCGCAGCGCGAGCAGCACCGCGTGCGGCTCGAACGCGTCGAGCTGGGCGTCGAGGCCCCCGTCGCCGCCGTACCCGTCGAGCGGAATGGTCCGCACGTCGGCCGGGTCGAAGCGGGTGTCGGCGAGCGCGTGCGCGAGCTGCCGCGCGCTCGGCTGCACGGGCGACGCGATCACGACGAGCCGCGCGACCCACTCGGGCCCGAGGGTCGATGCGAGCGCCGCACCCCACTTGACGTACGAGTCGGCGTCGGCGACCACGAGGAGACGGCGCGACGCGGCATCCGGCCCGAGGCTCACCGGCCCGAGGCTCACCGGCCCGAGGCTCACGCGAGCACCCGGCGGAGCTTGGCCTTCGGCGCCTCCTCGCCCGGGTACACGCGCTTGACACCGTCGCCGAGCGCGTCGCCGATGATGCGGATGTCGCGCACGAGGTGGTCGAGGCCCTGCGGCTCGAGCGACGCCGAGTGGTCGGAGCCCCACATCGTGCGGTCGAGCGTGATGTGCCGCTCGACCGCGACCGCGCCGAGCGCCACGGCGGCGAGCGAGATCTGCAGGCCGCGCTCGTGCCCGGAGTAGCCGACCGGCACGCCCGGGAATCGCTGCTTGAGCGCCGGGATCATGAGCAGGTTCGCCTCCTCGGGCGGCATCGGGTAGCTCGACGTCGCGTGCAGGATCACGAGTCGCTCCGTACCCAGCACCGTGACCGCCCGATCGATCTCGTCCATGGTCGACATGCCGGTCGAGAGGATGACGGGCTTGCCGGTGTCTCGGACCGCGCCGAGCAGTTCCAGGTCGGTGACCGACGCCGACGCGATCTTGTACGCGACGACCCCATAGGACTCGAGGTCGGCGACGGCCGGGACGTCCCACGGCGACGCGAACCAGTCCAGGCCGTGCAGCGCCGCGTGGTCGGCGATCTCGGCGTACTCGTCGCGGCCGAATTCGACGCGGTGCCGGTACTCGAGGTAGCTCATCGTGCCCCACGGGGTCTCGCGCGGCATGAGCTTCATGTGCTCGGGCGTCGAGATGTCGGGCGTGCGCTTCTGGAACTTCACCGCCTGCGCGCCCGCCTCGGCGGCGACCTCGATGAGGCGCTTGGCGATGCGGAGGTCGCCGTTGTGGTTGAGGCCGATCTCGGCGATGACGTAGACGGGCTCGTACTCGCCGATCGCGGCGTGACCGAGGCGCACGGACATGCGGGGCTCGCTTTCGTTCAGGGTGCGGTGTCAGTGCCGGATGCAGCGGCCGTGATGGCCTCGCGCTGCAGCCGGGTCGGGTGGGCGGGGTCGAGTTCACGCGGCTCGCGGGCGGCAGCGGGGGCGGGAACGGCTGCGCCCGCGGAGGTCGCGGCGCGGCGCTTCGCATCGCGTGCGGCGAGCACGAGCTCGGCCAGCTCGCGCACCGCACCGTGCCCGCCGTGGCGCTGGAGCACGTGCCGCGCCCGTTCGAGCGCGTCGGGCGCGGCATCCGGAACTGCCAAGGGCCAGCCCACGAGGTCGAGCGCGGGGATGTCGCCGCGGTCGTTGCCGAGGTAGGCGATGCGGTCGAGCCGGATGCCGCGGGCGGCCGCCCACTCGCGCAGCGCGGAGCCCTTGTCGGCAAGGCCTTGCAGGCAGTCCACGCCGAGCTTCTCGGCGCGACGGCTCACGACGGGGTTCGCCTCGGCGCTGAGGATGAGCACGGGGATGCCCGCGTCGCGCAGCCGCGCGACCCCCGCCCCGTCGGCCCGGCTGATGCGCACGGACTCGCGGCCGAGCTCGTCGACCGTCGCGGTGTCGTCGGTGTGCACGCCGTCGAAGTCGGTCACGACCGCGTCGACATCGATGAACGGATGGCGCGGGTCCGCGATCCACGCGTCGCCGGCGCCCGCCCGACGCGCCTGCGCCGAGCTGATCGCCGCGGCGAGCCGTCTGTCGATGCGCGGCGCGAGCGCACGAGCCCGGGCGAGGTCGGCGGCGTCGTCGATCTCGATCGCGTGATCGGCGTGGACCGCCTGGATGCCGACGCGCCCGAAGAAGCGGTGTCGCGCCTGGAGGAACCCGTCGGTGCGGAACACGTAGAACGCTCCGGTCTCGAGGTACTCCGGCTCGCGATCCTGACGGCGCGGGCGGTTCGACGGATCGTGGTTGACGCCGATCGCGCTCGCGCCGTCGGCGTCGTCCGCGTGCTCGCGCCACAGGAATCCGTGCGTCGGGATGGCCGCGAATACGACGTCGCGCTCCCCCGCGGCGACGCGCTCGACGGCCGCGTCGAGGTCCGCCGGGTCGATGAAGGGCGACGTCGCCTGCACGAACACGATCACGGGAGGTGTCGAGGGTCGAGCGGCCGGCGTATCGAGACCCAGCACCTCGAGCGCATGCAGCACCGCCGACTCGCTCGACGCCTCGGGCCCGGCGAGCTCGCCCGGCCGCGCCACGACCTCCGCACCTGCGGCGATCGCCGCGTCGGCGATCTCCTCGTCGTCGGTCGTGACGACCACGCGCGCGACCCGCTCGGCGGCGAGCGCCGCGTGCACGGCGCGCGCGATGAGCGAGATCCCGCCCACTCGCGCCACGTTCTTGCCCGGCAGGCCCTGTGATCCGCCGCGCGCGGGAATGACGGCGACCGCCGGCTCGGCGCGCTCCCTGGGGCTCATGCCGCGAAGCTATGCGCGCCATCCGTCCACGCGGTGCACGCCGGATGAACACCGGGCGACCGTCAGGCTGACAGCGGATGCGACAGCCGCCCGCATGTGACTGCCCCTTGCCGCCCGCGAACCTGAGTGTCATACTTATGACATCAACGTCATGACTATGACACGAGGTGGTCGGAATGGTCACGGGAGCGAGCGCTCGACATCTGGAGTCGACCCGCAGCGTGATCCTCTCCGCGTCAGCAGACCTGTTCCTCGCGCGTGAGGGGGCGTCCTTCTCGGTGCAGGAGGTCGCCGACCGGGCCGGCGTGACGCACCGCACGGTCTATCGCCACTTCCCGACCAGGGCCGACCTGCTGATCGCCACGGCGCGCGAGATCGGCTCCGATCTCGGAACCGATGAGGAGCCACCATCCGACGTCGACGAATGGATCGCCGCGGCCGGACGTCGCTTCGTGCTCGTCGAGAGTCGAATCAGGGTGCTCCGCGGCGTCTCTGCCGCGATCTTCGCAGCCGAGGACGATCCAGTGGGTGCGCCGCCGACGCCCCAGGACGACGCCAGATGGCCGCTTTTCCGTGGCGAGTTCGCCCATCTCGACGAGTCCGAGGCGATCCGCGCGTTCGCGGGCCTCCGCCACGTGCTGTCGTCCGTCTCGTACTTCTTCCTTCGGACGCGATTCGGCATGTCTCCAGAAGAGGCGAGCGCCGCCCTCTGCGAGACCGCGACGCGAGTCGTCGAAGGATTGCGCAACCCATCCCAGCGATGACCGAGGGGGATCATCATGGACCGGCAGACGAACACCTCACACGACCGGACGCCACTTGTCGGCTCCGGAGACCGCGGTTCCACCGATCCCGGTCGGGTCGGCGCCAAGGCCGCGGTCCTGGCGGAGCTTCGGCTGGCCGGCTTCCCGGTGCCGCACGGCGTCTCGGTGCCGGTCGACGCCTTCGATCCCGACGACGGACAACTTCGGCATGCCGCGGCCGAGCGACTGCGCGATCTCGTGTCGTCGGCACTCGGCCCGGGGCCCTTCGCCGTCCGATCCTCCGGCGTGTCGGAGGACGGCGCCGAGTCGTCCTTCGCCGGCCAGTTCGACACGCTCCTCGACGTGCCGCTGGACGGACTCCACGATGCGGTCGTGCAGTGCCACCGGTCCCGCACCGCGACGCGTGTCGTCGCCTACGCCGACGGCGCGCCGCTGGAGCTCGCCGTGCTCATCCAACCGATGGTTGCGGCCGAGGCATCCGGCGTCGCGTTCACCCGAGACCCAGTGACCGGCGCCGATCACGTGGTCGTCGAGGCCGTTCGCGGACTCGGTGAAGGGCTCGTCTCGGGTCGCGCAACCCCGCAACAGTGGATCGTCGACTCGGACGCCTCGGTGGCGACAGCGGACCGGGCGCATCACCACGACTCCGCGGAATCCGGCGGCACCGACGGTCCGCTCGACACCGAGCGGGCCCTTGCCGTTGCAGACCTCGCGCGCCGCGTTGCGGCAGCCCGAGGCGCGCCGCAGGACATCGAATGGGCATGGTCCGACGGTTCGCTCTGGCTGCTGCAGGCGCGCCCGATCACGGCGATCGGCGGAACCCGTCCGTCGCAGGGCCGGGGAACGGCGGGAAATGCCCACGACGAGCAGATCCCGGTCCCCATCGTCGTGCCGCCCGGTGATTGGACTCGCGACGACTTCCACGAGCCCGAACCCATCTCGCCGTTCGGCAGGGTCCTGCTGACGGAACAGATCATCAAGGTGTTCCCCGCGGTCTTCGAGGAGTTCGGTGTCCTGCTCGACCGCGCCGAGATCCAGCACATCGGCGGATGGCTCTACATGCGCATGGTTCCGCTCGGCGCACCTGCGCCCCGTGCCGGACGGACCCCTGCACCACCTCCACGATGGCTGTTCCGAATGCTCCTCCGCGTGCATCCCCGGATGCGACGCCGGATCCGCGCCGCCCAACTGGCGGTAGCCGAGGACCGTGCTTCGGCGATCGCTCGGCAGTGGACCGAGCAATGGAAACCCGAGCACATCGCCGATCTCGGCCGGAAGCTCGACCTCGCCTCGCTCGACGATTCCGGGCTCACCGCGGAACTCGATCACCGCATCCTGGTCATCAGCCACCCCGCCCACCTGACCGTCACGATGGCCTACGTCATCCCGATGTACGAGCTGTACCTCGCATGCCGGGACCTGCTCGGGTGGGACGCGCCCGAAATGCTGCAACTCCTCGAGGGGCTCTCGACCGCCTCGACGGAGCCGGCCCGTGCCATGGCTCCCCTCGTCGACCAGGCTCGATCCCGACCCGACCTCCTCGTGCTCCTCGACGACGCGGATGCCTCGACGCTGCCGCGCCTTCGCCAGGAGGCACCGGAGTTCGCCGCGGCGGTCGACGCCCACCTCGCCGAGTTCGGCCATCGGGTGCTGAGGTACGACGTGATCGAACCGACCCTCGCCGAGGTTCCGCACCTCCTGCTCCACCTCATCGCGCAGCAAGCGCGCTCGGGCTTCGATGCCGCGCGCGCCGACGCGGAAGCCGAGGCGCGACGAGCCGCAGCCGCGACGCGGGCACGCTCGATCCTCACCGAGCGCGCATCCGCGTCCGACCGACAACGATTCGAGCAGGCGCTCGTCCGCGCGCGTGACGCGTATCCGCTCTGGGACGACCGGGTCGTGTGGACCTTCTTCACGCAGGCCGCGCTATTACGGTATTGCGGGCTCGAGATCGGTACGCGGCTGACCGCGAGAGGGCAACTGGAGGAACCGGGGGACGTCTTCCTGCTGGAGGTCGAGGACGCGCGGGCGGCCCTCGGTGATGGCGTCGACCGCCGCGACCGCGTTCGGCGTCGCCGCGGGCAACGCAACTGGACGATGGCCCATCCCGGTCCCGTGTCCTTCGGACCTGAACCTCCAGATCCGCCCTTCGACGTGCTCCCACCCGCGGCTCGCCTCGTGAACGAAGCCCTGCTCTGGACGCTCAGCCCGACCGGGAACTTCTTCGGCGACCGGGTCATTGCGGGCGGTGACTCCCTCGTGAGTGGCACTCCGGCCTCGGCCGGGCGCCACACCGGAACCGTGCGAGTGATCCGCGGCGAAGCGGAATTCGACCAAGTGGAAGCGGGCGACGTGGTGGTCTGCCAAGTGACGTCCCCGGCCTGGTCGATCGTCTTCCCGACGATGGGTGCCCTCGTCACCGACGTCGGCGGAGTGCTCTCGCATCCGGCGATCATCGCGCGTGAGTTCGGGATACCGTGCGTGGTCGGAACCCGCGACGCGACGTCCGTGCTGACCACTGGTCAACGGGTCACGGTGGATGGAACGAACGGCGTCGTCCAGGCGGCATGAGCCGGCTCATGTGAGCGGGACGGAGACCATGGCGACGAAGGTCTGCGTCACCACCCGTACTCGCGCCGGCGGCGCAGCATCGCGATGAGCATCGCGGGCACCATGAGCACGTGCCCGGCGGTCATGAAGGCCATCGGCGACATCAGTCCGGCCCAGGTGAACGGCAGCAGCACCAGGAACGACAGGTACATCGCCGCCGACATCTCCGCGATGGAGGCCAGACCGTGTCCGCGGATCCGCATCCACACCGCCATGCCGATCGACATGTTCGTGGCCATCACGAGCGCCTGGGCGGTGACGTCGTCAGGCAGGCCGGGCCACAGCCACGACCACAGCGGCCCCAGAAGGGCCATGCCCACCACCATCGCGATCACCATCTCGAGCCCGTGCAGCGCGAATCGGAGCACCGACGGTCGGTGCGCGGTCGCGGTCGCCGCTTCGTGGTTCATCTCAACTCCTCGGAAGATCCACTGTCAGGAACGAGAGGATCCTCCGTCGGGCGCGGGGGCGGCGGCAGGTGCCGAACGTCATGGTCGAGGTCACGTTCGGAGGGTGACCCCGGGCCGTCAGAGGATGCCGAGGTCCCGCGCGCGAATCGCCGCCTGGGTCCGGTCGCGCACCTGCAGCTTCGATATGACGCTCGTGACCAGGTTCTTCACCGTTCCCTCGGCGAGGAACAGCGCGCCGGCGATCTCGCGGTTGCTGCGTCCTTCGGCGAGCAGCCGCACGACCTCGACCTCTCGGTCCGACAGCGGATGCTCTGGGGGCGGCGCTTCCGCGGGCATGCTGGCGACACGGGCGACGACCTTCGCCGCCACCGACGGCTGGAGCACGGACTCCCCGCGGGCCGCCGCGTCGAGTGCCTCGACGAGCCGCGCCGAGGTCACGTCCTTCAGCAGGTACCCCACGGCGCCCGCCCGCAGCGCGGCGAAGACGTCCTCGTCGTCGTCGAACGTCGTCAGGGCGAGCACGCGCACCAGAGGCTGCTCGGCGCGCAGCCGAGCGGTGGCGGCGATGCCGTCGAGCACGGGCATCCGCAGGTCCATGAGCACGACATCCGGATGCAGCTCGTCGCTGCGGCGCACGGCCTCGTCGCCGTTCCCCGCCTCGCCGACCACCTCGACGCCCTCCTGCACCTCGAGCAGCGTCCTGAGCGCCTCGCGGAAGAGCGCCTGGTCATCGGCGAGCAGCACGCGGATCGTCATCCCGGCACCTCCACCGAGAGCGTGAGCCCCTTCGCGCCGCCGGCGTCCAGCGACATCCGCCCGCCGAGGTTCGCCATGCGCTCGCGCAGCCCGGTGAGCCCGAAGCCGTCGCCGGGCGTCTCGGGAAGCCCACGGCCGTCGTCGTGCACCTCGAGCCGGATGCGATCCTCGGCGCGGTAGTCGAGCACGACGGTCGTGCAGCTCGCCTCGGCGTGCTTGCGCACGTTCGTGAGGCCCTCCTGCGCGACACGGAACAGCGACTCGTCCACCTCTGCGCGGATCGGGCGGACCTCACCGCGGATCTCGAGCTCCGTCGGCACGCCGGCCGTGGTCGCCTCCGCCGCGAGCGTCCGCAGCGCGTCCTCGAGCCTCGGCCGCTCCTCGCGCAGTGCGGCGACCGAGCGTCGCACCTCGGCGAGCGCCTGCCCCGACTGCTCCTGGGCGGTGGCCAGCATGGCGTCGAGGCGCTCGGGATCCGTCGTGCGGAGGACGGCGCGCGCCGCTTCCAGTTGCATCTGCACCACAGTCAGGTGGTGGCCGACGCCGTCGTGGATGTCGCGCGCGAGCCGGTTCCGCTCGCTGATCGCGGCCAGCTGCTCGGCCTGGGCGGTGTACCCGCGCAACCGCTCGTTCGCCTCGGCGAGCTCGGCCCGGGCCTTCTGCTCGCGCACGAGGAGCTCGGTCACGATGAGCGTGAACACCGTCACCGCGAGCGTGCCGAGCCCTTCGCGAAGCCCGTCCTGCCAGTCCATGCCGAGGTGCACCAGCGGGATGACGGCGGCGATGACGGCGGCAGCCGGCAGCGGCAGGAGCAGCACGCTCTGCACGACCAGCACCACGAGGAGCAGGCTCGCACCGACGGCCGCCCCCGACAGTGAGTAGATCCAGAAGCCGAGTGCCAGTTGCACGACGGCGAACGCCGCCCGCCACCAGATCGAGCGCTCGCGGACGAACGGGAACCCGAAGATCGCGAGGAGCACGAACGCCAGCCCGACGAGCAGCGTCGGCACCGGCTGCTGCTCGAAGCTCGCGGACCCGAGCGGCAACGTCGCGTACGCGATGACGGTGAGGATGGCCAGCGCCCACTGCACCGTTCAACTGTGGTCGACGCGGGTCCGCGGGGTCAACCGTGTCGGACGGCTCAGCGCCCGCGCAGCTTGAACTCCGCCGCCTTCACGACGTTGGCCAGCAGCATGGCGCGCGTCATGGGTCCGACGCCACCGGGGTTCGGCGACAGGTGTCCCGCGACCGACGCGACAGCGGGGTCGACGTCGCCCGTGAGCCTGCCCTTGCCCGTCTCCTCGTCGGCGACGCGAGTGATCCCGACGTCGAGCACCGCGGCCCCCGGCTTGATCCAGTCGGCCTTCACCATGTGCGGCACGCCCACCGCTGCGACCACGATGTCCGCCCGGCGGACCTCGGCCGCGAGGTCCTCGGTGCGGGAGTGCGTCAGGGTCACCGTGGCATCCAGCCCCTTGCGGGTGAAGAGCAGGCCGAGCGGGCGCCCGACCGTGAGGCCACGGCCGATCACGGTGACGTGCTGCCCGCGGATCGGGACGTCGTACCGGCGCAGCATCTCGACGATGCCCGCGGGCGTGCACGGCAGGGGCGAGTGCAGTTCGCCCTCGATGCCGAGCACCAGCCGGCCGAGGTTCGTGGGGTGCAGCCCGTCGGCGTCCTTGTCGGGGTCGATGAGCTCGAGCATGGCGTTCTCGTCGTGACCGGCCGGCAGCGGCAGCTGCACGATGTAGCCCGTCACCTCACGCGCCGAGTTGAGGTCGCGGATCGCCGCGCGCACGTCGGCCGTCGAGGCCGACCGGGGCAGGTCGACGCGGATCGACTCGATGCCGACCTCGGCGCAGTCGCGGTGCTTGCCGGCGACGTACGACAGTGACGCCGGGTCGTCGCCGACGAGCAGCGTGCCGAGCCCCGGCACCACGCCGTGGGCGCGCAGCTCGGTGATGCGCGTCGTGAGCTCGGACTTGACGGCCGATGCGGTCGCGACGCCGTCGAGAGTGATCGCGGTCATGCTGGGTACCTCTTCCGAGCTGGTCGGCGGGACGGAACGAAGGAGATTCCGGCCCGACACGCCGGTGAGCGGATGCCACGACCGGCGCGGCGCCGGCGATCTCCTTCGGCGTGTCGGGCCGAGCTCGGGGCGAGCGACCGCTCGCCCCGAGCCGCGGACGACTACTGCTGCAGGCCCGGGTAGAGCGGGAACGCCTCGGTCAGCGCGGTCACGCGCGAGCGGAGCGCCGCGACATCCGGGTTCGCCTGCAGCGCCAGCGCGATGACGTCGGCCACCTCGGTGAACTCGGCGTCGCCGAAGCCGCGGGTCGCGAGCGCGGGCGTGCCGATGCGCAGGCCCGACGTGACCATCGGCGGGCGCGGGTCGAACGGCACCGCGTTGCGGTTCACGGTGATGCCCACCTCGTGCAGGCGGTCCTCCGCCTGCTGGCCGTCGAGCTCGGACGTGCGGAGGTCGGCGAGCACCAGGTGCACGTCGGTGCCGCCCGTGAGCACGTCGACGCCGGCGGCGCGCGAGTCGTCGGCGACGAGGCGCTCGGCGAGGATCTTGGCTCCGCGGACCGTGCGCTCCTGGCGGTCCTTGAACTCGGCGGACGCGGCGATCTTGAACGCCGTCGCCTTCGCGGCGATGACGTGCATGAGCGGGCCGCCCTGCTGGCCGGGGAACACGTTCGAGTTCAGCTTCTTCGCGAGTTCCATGTCGCGCGCCAGGATGAAGCCCGAGCGCGGACCGCCGATGGTCTTGTGCACCGTCGAGCTGACGACATCGGCGTGGGGCACCGGGTTGGGGTGCAGGCCCGCGGCGACGAGGCCGGCGAAGTGCGCCATGTCGACCCAGAGCTTCGCGCCGACCTCGTCGGCGATCTCGCGGAACGCGGCGAAGTCGAGCTGGCGCGGATACGCCGACCAGCCGGCGATGATGACCTGCGGCTTGTGCTCGTGCGCCTTGTCGCGCACGACGTCCATGTCGACGACGAACGACTCGGGGTCGACGCCGTAGGCAACCGCGTTGTAGAGCTTGCCCGAGAAATTCAGCCTCATGCCGTGCGTGAGGTGACCGCCGTGCGCGAGCTCGAGGCCGAGGATGGTGTCGCCCGGCGTCGCGATCGCGCTCAGCACGGCGGCGTTGGCGGTGGCGCCCGAGTGGGGCTGCACGTTGGCGTACTCGGCGCCGAACAGCGACTTCGCACGCGCGATCGCGAGGTTCTCCGCGACATCCACGAATTCGCAGCCGCCGTAGTAGCGGCGACCCGGGTAGCCCTCGGCGTACTTGTTGGTGAGCACCGAGCCCTGCGACTGCAGCACCGAGACGGGCACGAAGTTCTCGCTCGCGATCATCTCGAGCGTGGTGCGCTGGCGATTCAGCTCCTGCTCGAGGACCTCGGCGATCTCGGGGTCGACCTCGGCGAGAGGCTGGTTGAAGACGGATGCGGCGCCCGCGACGGCGTCGGCGGGGGCGTCGGTGGTGAGGGACTCGGCCAAGACTGGCTCCTTCGAAGATGACATGCGGACCTGCGGGTTCAGCGCCTCGTGCGACTCGCGCCACGAGGCCTCGCGTACCGGCCCAGGCGTGCGGTCGGTCCGATGCCAGTCGCTCCCCGATGGTCACCCATCTCAACGCCAGTCGCGACCCGGCAAGCATAGCAACGGATGCCGCGTGCGGCGGCCCCACGTGACGCCGCGGTGCTGGCGACCGCCGGCCACTCATGCTCCGATTCAGGAACACGGAGGCTCATCAGGACCGATCCGCGGATTCGGTCCTGATGAGCCTCCGTGTTCCTGAAACGAGTGATCGGTCTTCCCGTTCGGACTCGGCCTCCACAACGCGATCGCCGCGCAGGCGGTTCCCGGATGTCGCGACCGCCGGCGAGCATTCATCGGCGGCACGGCAGCATCCGCATGTGGACCTCGTCGACTGGCTCAGCAGCAATGGCGGTATCGCGCACGTCGACGATCTCGTCCGCGCCGGCTTCACGCGTCACCGGATCCGCAACGCCGTTGCGGCCTCCCTGGTGCGACGAATCCGTCGTTCGTGGGTGTGCACATCGGCTGCGCCGCCGCTGCTGAAGAAAGCCGCGTCGGTGAGCGGCCGTCTCGCGTGTGTGACGGCCGCGAAGCATCACGGGCTGTGGACGCTCGATGATGACGACGACGAGCATGTGCCGGAGAGGACCCACCTCTCGGTGGCGCCGAACGCGTCGCGATTCGACGCCGGCGACGCCACTGTCCACTGGAACGCCGGGCCCGTCGAGACCAGTCGCCACGAGCTGGTCGAGCCGGTCGTGAACGCGCTCGTGCAGATCGCGGATTGCCGACCGTTCGATCACGCCGTCGCCACCTGGGAGTCGGCGATCAGAAAGGGCGCGATCCAGCGCGACTTCCTCGGCCGCCTCCCACTCCGGACGGACGCGTCTCGCCGAGTCCTCCTCGCGAGTTCCGAGCTGTCCGACTCGGGCATCGAGTCGCTGCCGCTCGCGCGTCTCAGACGGATCGGCATCGAACCCCGGCAGCAGGCCTGGCTCCTCGGTCACCGCGTCGACGGCCTCATCGGCGACCGACTCGTGTACCAGGTCGACGGGTACGAGTTCCACCGCTCGAGTGAACAGCGCAACAGCGACATCGCGCATGACCGGGCGTTGACGCTGCTCGGATTCACGGTGTTCCGGTTCGACTACACGGACGTCATCTTCGGGTGGGCGGCGATCGAGCAACAGATCCGGGAGGCGCTCGCGATCGGGCTGCATCGGGCCGCCTGAACAGGGATCCGCGTGTGGCGGAGTGGCACGGGCGAACGATTTCAGGAAGACGGAAGCTGCTCAGGAGCCTCGGCGCGAATCCGTCCTGAGCAGCTTCCGTCTTCCTGAAACACAGGGGTTCGTCCGCAGCGACGGCTGCAGCGGGCGGGATAACGTGGGCGGGTGAGCGCGCCGCCCGTGACCGTGATCCACTCCGCCCGTCTCGTCTCCGGCGGCGACACGGTGCCCGATGCGTGGGTGCAGTTCGAGGGCGACCGCGTGGCCGCGCGAGGCGTCGGCGACGCGTGGCGCGACGGGCTCGCCGACACCGGCGAGGTGACGGATGCCGCGGGCCGATGGCTCACGCCCGGCTTCGTCGACCTGCACTGCCACGGCGGCGGCGGCGCGTCGGCCGACGACGGTACGGAGGCCATCGCGACGGTGCTCGCGACGCACCGTGCGCACGGCACGACGCGCACGGTCCTCTCGCTCGTGACCGCGACGGTCGACGAGCTCGAGCGGCGGCTGGCCGCGATCGCGCGCGTCGCGGCATCCGACCCGCTCGTGCTCGGCTCGCACCTCGAGGGGCCGTTCCTCGACCACGACTTCCGCGGCGCGCACGACCCCGCGCGGCTGCGCTCGCCCGACGCCGAGACCATCGACCGGCTGCTGGCGGCATCGGATGGCACGCTCCGCCAGATCACGATCGCGCCCGAGCGCGAGCGCGCCGACGAGGCCGTCGCCCGCTTCACGGAGGCGCGCGTCGCCGTCGCGGTCGGTCACACCGGGGCCGACTTCGACACCGCGCTGCGAGCCTTCGACGCGGGAGCGTCGATCCTCACGCACGCGTTCAACGGCATGCGCGGCATCCACCACCGCGCGCCGGGCCCCGTCGTCGCGGCGATGCGCGCCGACCACGTCACGCTCGAGGTCATCGGCGACGGCGTGCACGTTCACCCCGACGTCGTGCGCCTCGCGTTCGCCGGCGCGCCCGGCCGCGTCGCGCTCGTCACTGACGCCATGGCCGCGACGGGCGCGGCCGACGGGCGCTACGTGCTCGGGTCGCTCGACGTCGACGTGCGCCACGGCGTCGCTCGCCTGGTCGAGGGCGGCGCGATCGCCGGGTCGACCCTGACGCAGGATGTCGCGCTGCGCCGCGCGGTCGTCGAATCCGGCCTCACGATCGAGGAGGCGGTCACGTCGGTGACCTCCGCTCCCGCAGCGGCGATCGGCCGTGCGCACGACCTCGGCCGGCTCGATGCCGGCTCCGCGGCGGACGCGGTGCTGCTCGACGACGAGCTCGCGGTCGCGGGCGTGTGGGGCGCGGGCCGAAGGCTCGACTGAGACCTGCCAGCGCGGCCCGCCCGGCAGCTCACGCGTGGGGCGGGACCGTGGCGTGCTCCCCATCGCCTTCGGCCCCGACCCGCGTGCGGTCCGCATCCCCCGATCGGACCTCCGCGTCCACCCCCGGACGTCGGTTGCAGGACCATCGTGCCGTGCCGAAGCCGTGGATTGGCTGTGACTCCGTCAAGCCGACGCGACGGGGTACGCTACGCGCTCGACGTGCGCACGGAGCCGGTCGCCGCGGCGACGCGCACCTGCGCCGTCCGGACCGTCGAGACCGCCACGATCACGGCGGCGAGCACGGCCATCACGACGAAGGCGAGCGGGATCGACGCGACCCCGAGCGAGCCGAAGAGCAGGCCGCCGATGAGCGCACCGCCGCCGATGCCGATGTTGAACCCGGTCGTGTACAGCGCGCTCGCGGCGTCGCGACGCTCGGGCGCCGCGGCCTGCAGGAGGCGGGTCTGGAGCAGGGGCGGCACCGCGCCGAAGGCGAAGCCCCACACGAGGTAGGCGACGATGGCCGGCCACAGCGCGGGCACCGACGTCAGCACGACGAGGGCGACCGCGATCACGGCCAGCGCGAGCACGAGCGTGCGGACTCCGTTCCGCGCGAACCGGGTGCCCGCGACCGCGAGGCCGGCCGCTCCGGCGATGCCGGAGGCGAACAGCAGCGGCGCGACCGCCGACGACGGCGCCCCGACGACGTCCGTGAGGATCGGCGCGATGTAGGTGAGCGCCGCGTACTGCCCGGTCATGACGATCGCGGTGACGACGCACACGACGAGCACGGCGGTGGTGCCGGCATCCCGGCTCGACCGGGCGGGCTGCGCCGACGCGGCGGGCGGCGCGGATGCCGCGGTCGCGCCATCCGCCGGCAGCACGGCCCGCATGAGGAGCGCCCCGGCGAACGTGAGGGCCGCGACCACCGCGAAGGCGGGCCGCCAGCCGAGTGCCTGGCCGAGCGCGGTGGCGAGCGGCACGCCCGCGATGAGCGCGATCGTGCCGCCGCCGAGCACGATCGAGACGGCTCGGCCGAGCTGCCCCTCGGCGACGACCCGTGCGGGGTACGCGCCGACGAGCGCCCAGAACACGCCGTGCGCGACGCCGCCGATGACGCGGACGCCGACGAGCATCCAGTACTCGGGCACGACGGCGCTCAGCAGGGTGGACGCCGCGAGCACGACCAGCACGGCCGTGAGCAGGGTGCGCCGCGACATCCGTCGGGTGATCGCGGTCAGCGGCGTCGAGGTCACGACGACCGTGAACGCGAACACCGACACGAGGAGGCCGACGAGCGGCTCGCCGACGCCGAGGTCGGCACTCATCTCGGGCAGCAGCCCGGTCGGCAGCATCTCGATGGTGATGGAGAGGAAGACGGCGGAGGCGAGGACGAGGAGCACGCGCCACGGCATGCCGGTGGTGGGGGTCTTCGTGGTCATGGTGGTGGGCGCGCCGGCGCGCGCGAGTTCGGTGGTCGACATGGAGTCCATCCCGACGGCGTTCCCCGCTCGCGGCCGTGCCGGCGGCGGGTCGACTACGCGCTCACGTGCGCGCCCGGGGCCGACGGTGACCGCACGACCGCGACCAGTCTATCCGGTGTCGGCTGGGCGTCCGCCGATCGCCGGTACGCTGTGCGGATGACCACGGACGCCGAGCCGCACAGCCCGCACCTGAACCACTGGGTCGTCACGCTGAGCTGCACCGACGGACCGGGCATCGTGCACGCGGTCAGCGGCGCCATCGTGGCCGCGCGCGGCAACATCACCGAGAGCCAGCAGTTCGCGAGCCTCGACACGGGGCGCTTCTTCATGCGCGTGCAGGTGGAGTCGCCGGCCGGTCGCGACGAGTTCGAGGCTGAGCTCGCTCCCGTGATCGAGCGCTGGGGCATGGACCTGCACCTCGACGAGGTCGGCCGTCCACTCCGCACGCTCGTGCTCGCCTCGACTGCCGGGCACTGCGTCAACGACCTGCTCTTCCGCCAGCGGGCCGGCCAGCTCGCCGTCGACATCCCGCTCGTGCTCTCGAACCACGGCACCCTGCGCGACCTCGTCGACTTCTACGGCGTGCCGTTCGAGTCCGAGCCCGTGACCTCGCCCGAGACGAAGGCGGCGTTCGAGCGCCGGGTCCTCGAAGTGGTCGAAGAGCACGACATCGAGCTCGTGGTGCTCGCGCGGTACATGCAGATCCTCTCGCCAGAGCTGTGCGACCTCCTCGCCGGCCGGTGCATCAACATCCACCACTCGTTCCTGCCGGGATTCAAGGGCGCGAACCCCTACCGGCAGGCGCACGCGCGCGGAGTCAAGCTCATCGGCGCGACCGCGCACTTCGTGACGAGCGACCTCGACGAGGGCCCCATCATCGAGCAGAACGTCGTGCGCGTCGAGCACTCGCGGTCGGTCGGCGAGCTCGTCGCGATCGGCCAGGACGAGGAGAGCCGGACGCTCTCGCAGGCCGTCAAGTGGTTCGCGGAGCGCCGGGTGCTGCTCGACGGGCAGCGCACCGTGATCTTCCGCTGACAGTCCTCAGGAACTGAGCTCGCGGCGCCCGTTGATGATGCCGCTCACGGCGGCCACGACGGCGAACACCACGGCGACCACCGGCTGGCCCATGAGCCACCAGGCGATCGCCGCCGTCGAGAACACCGCGATCTCGACGAGCGCCTTGACGAACGCGTCGACGTGGAACACCGCCTTGGGCGAGCGGAACAGTCCCCAGAGCAGGATCGCGAGCGCCGGCAGCCCGATGCCGAGCAGGATGCCCGGCCACGGCAGATCGAATGCGGTGAACCCGAAGATGCCGAGCGTCACGATCGCGAAGATCTCGAGCAGGAACCGCACGAGGTCGTTGAGTCCGACCTTCGGCTCGGGGGCGGGGGTGGCGTCGTTCACGGACGTCCAGCCTACCCGCGCCCCGACGAGCGAATGCCGAGCGGATGTCGCGACCGCGCTACGCGACGGGCGTCGCCTCCCGGTCGGTCGGCTCGGCCTTCTCCCCGGCAGGCTCCCCCACCGCGTCGTCGGCGTGCGCCGCCTCGTCGTCGGACTCCGCGCCGCCGGCCGTCCGGAAGTGCCCCAGGAGCGCGAGCAGGATGCCGCCGAGCGCCCACGCGGCGAGCACGAGCCACGGGAACGTCATGTCGGCGTCCGGGAAGTACGACAGGTCGCGCAGCAGCGTCGCCGCAGCGCCCGGCGGGAACCATTGCCCGACCGCGCCCCACGGCACGGGCAGGAACTCGACCGGGATCGCCGCCGCCGAGATCGGGTTGGCCACCAGCATGAACGTGACCACGCCGACCGCGATGCCCGCCCGTCCGATGAGCGCTGCGAACCCGATGATGGGTGCCGCGATCGCCGTCAGCGCGAGGGCGATCGCGGCGCTGTTCAGCCAGAACTCGCCCTGCAGCGCGCCGAACCAGCCCTGCAGGATGCCGGCGAGCACGAGTCCGGCGGCGACGGCGTAGACGAGCACCGCAACGATCCGCCGGAGCGCGCCGATGATCGTGAGCGAGATGACGATGCCGCCGAGCATGCCGCCCAGCACGATCGGGAACATGGCCGCCGTCAGGCCCGTGCCGCGCGGGTCGGTGTCGGCGAGCGGCACGACGTCGGTCACGGTCACGGTGACCGACGGAAGTTCGGGCACGCTCGGTGCCGCCGGCGGAGTCGCGGGCGCCTGGCCTGACGCCTGCGCGAGCGCTGCCTGCACCGCGGTGCGCACGGCCTCCTCGAGGACCGACTGCAGCTGCGTCGGGAGCTGCTCGCGCATCTGGTCGGTGATGCCCTGCTGGAGCTCCGCCGCCATGCCACGCAGCATCTGGGCGACGGCCGGGCTCGCGGCGGAGGCCACGAGCACCTCGGGTGCATCGGTGGGCGCGTCGCCGAGGATGATCGCGCCGTAGGCCTCGCGCTGCTCGATCGCCGCCACCGCGGCGTCGCGATCGTCGACGCGCTCGAGCGCGATGGCGCCCTCGGCCTGGTCTGCGACACGGGACTCGACCTGCTCGACGCTCGCGTCAGGTCCGGCGACGGCCACCGGCAGGTCCTTGGGCTCGGCCGTGACCGCCGGCCAGGCGAAGGCGAGCACGATGATGCCGACCACCAGCGCGAGCACGGCGCCGATGCCGATCGCCCGGCCGAACGGGGTCGTCCGGGGCGGAGCGGTGCGGGGTTCCATGGCGACTCCTCTTCCAAAAACGAATGTTCGTTCTTTATAGTGGACCCGCAACCTATGATCGTCAAGAGGCGACAGGAACCGTCCGGAGGAGGTGCGCCGATGCCGAAGGTGACCGAGGCGTACCGCGAGGCCAGGCGCGCCGAGATCGCCCAGGCGGCGCTGCGCTGCTTCGCTGCGAAGGGGTTCCGCGGTACCTCGATGAACGACATCATCGCCGCCTCGGGTCTCTCGGCGGGCGCGATCTACGGTCACTACGCGAGCAAGGAGGAACTCTTCTTCGCCGCCGCGCAGCGGGTGCTCTCGGCGCGCTCGCTCGAGCTGGAGCAGGTCCGCGCCGACCACGGGCCCCTCCCGCCCGGCGAGATTATGGCGACGCTCATCGACGGCATGCGACACGAGGACATCACGCCGAACCTCTTCCTGCAGGTCTGGGCGGAGGCTGCGATCGATCCGTCGGTGCGCGAGATGGTCTTCCGGTTCCTGGCCCCGATCCGGCAGATGCTGCGCGGCCTCGTCGCCGAGTGGGCCGCCGTGCACCCCGAACACGCGGGCGACGATCCCGAGGCGTATGCCCTCCGCACGGTCCCGGTGCTCATGGGCCTCGCCCCGGGCTTCATGGTGCAGCGCGCGGTGCTCGCCGACTTCGACGAGGATGCCTACCTCGACGGGGTCCGCACCCTCCTCCCCCGCTGACTCGCGCCGCGGCCCGAGCCGCCGCGAGGCGACTCGAACGCCAGCCTCAGATGCCCTGCCAGTCGGGCTTGTGCGTCCAGGCGTGGCGGTAGTACGCCGCGTGCTCCAACCGGGATGCCGCGGCCTCGTCGACCACGACGGTGGCATGCGGATGCAACTGGATCGCCGAACCCGGACGGCTCGCCGTGACCGGACCCTCGACCGCATCCGCGACCGCCTGCGACTTCGCCTCGCCGAACGCGAGCAGCACGAGGTGGCGGGCGCGCAGGATCGTGCCGATGCCCTGCGTGATGCAGTGCATGGGCACGTCGCCCGGTGAGTCGAAGAAGCGCGCGTTGTCGGCGCGCGTCTCCTCGGTGAGCGTCTTCACGCGGGTGAGCGACGCGAGCGACGAGCCGGGCTCGTTGAATCCGATGTGCCCGGTGCGGCCGATGCCGAGGATCTGCAGGTCGACGCCGCCGGCCGCCTCGATGGCGCGCTCGTAGTCGTCGGCCGCGGTGCGGATGGTCTCGGGGGCGCCGTTCGGCACGTGCACGAGTTCCGGCGTCAGCCCGAGCGGCTCGACGACCTCGCGCGTGATGACCGCGCGGTACGACTCGGGGTGCCCGGACGGCAGCCCGACGTACTCGTCGAGCGCGAATCCGCGCACGCGCGACACATCCGGGCCGCCGTGCTCGGCGAGCCGACGGGCCAGCGCCCGGTATGTCGAGAGCGGGGTCGATCCGGTCGCCAGGCCGAGCACCGCGTCGGGGCGGCGCGCGACGAGCGCGACGACGGCGGATGCGACGAGCTCGCCGGCCTCGACCTCGTCGCGCACGATCACGACCTCTGCCATGCCGGCACCTCCGAGTCCTCGCCGATGAGCGCCGCGCCGACTGCCGCGGCCGGGAAGCCGCGCGGGATGACCTGCACGCGGCGCGGCAGGTCGAGCGAGGCGAGGAAGGCCGAGTCGGCCGCCCAGTCGGCCAGCACGCGGCGGGTGCCCTGGAGCAGCCGATCGCCGAGGCCGGCGAGCCCACCGCCGATCACGATGTCGTCGACGTCGGTGGTGAGCGCGAGCAGCCGGACGGCCGACGCGACACCCGTGAGGAACCGGTTCCGCACGTCGACGGCGGCCGGATCGCCCGCCTCGGCCCGATCGAACAGGTCGACCGCGGGGTGGCGGTGCGAACCCGGCCATAGCACGGCGAGCGCGGAACCGGACGCGATCGTCTCGAGGCAGCCGCGCTGCCCGCACGCGCACAGCTCCCCCGCCGGATCGACCGGGATGTGCCCGATCTCGCCGGCGACGCCGCGCCGGCCACGCAACAGGTGCCCGTCGAGCACGATGCCCGCGGCGAGCCCGGTGCCGAGGTTGAGGTACGCCATCGAGTGCGCCCGGATGCCGTCGGCGACGCCGAGCAGGTGATGCGCCCCGAGCGCGGCCGCCTTCACGTCGTTCTCGACGCGCACGTCGACCCCGAGCCGTTCCGCGAGTCGCGGGCCGAGGTCCAGGCCCTCGAGGCCGAGGTTCACGGCGTGCGTGACGCGCCCGGTCGCCGAGTCGACCGAGCCCGGGATGCCGATGCCGATCGAGTGGAACGCATGGGGCTCGACGCCTGCGAGCTGCGACATCCGCTCGACCGTGCGCATGGCCGTCTCGACGACCGCCTCGGCCCCGAAGCCGGTCGGCATGCGGACCTGGTCGCTCAGCTCGCCGTCCTCGCCGATCGCGACCGCCGCGGTCTTGGTGCCGCCGATGTCGATGCCGAGTCTCACGGCGCCTCCAGCGGACCGGACGCCGACGCTGCGGGAGCCGGTGCGCGCAGCGCGCTCTCGACCAGGGCGGCGAAGGCCTCGGCGACCGCGCGCGAGGCACCGAACGTCGCGACGTCGGCGAACGCCCGGTCGTCGCTCGGCCAGCCCATGTCGACGGTGACGACATCGGCGGGCCGAGCCTCGTGCAGGCGCGCGATGGCCTCGACCGCGAACGGATGGCGGTGCAGGTCCTTGCCCACGAGGAGCACAGGTCCGGTGAGGGCCTGGGGGTCGGCGAGCGGTGTCGTCGCGTCGAGCGCCACGACCTCGGCATCGGCGAGCCACGCCGGCACCTCCGGGCCTCGAGCCGGGTCGGGCTCCGCGATGAGCGCGAACGGGCCCCAGGGCACCGCGCCCACCGCGATGTTCGCGACCGTGTCGACGCGCACGATGGTCCCGATGCGGCCGGCGCCGGCGAGGCGGTCGAGCGCGCCGCCCGCGATGTCGAAGGAGGCAGCGATCCGCTCCTCGAGATCGACGGGAAGCTCGACGGGCAGCGGCCCGTCCGCATCTGCCTCGGATGGCCCGGCGTGACCGGTCGCGAGCGCGCGAACGCGGGCCGCGGCATCCGTCACCCGCTCGGCCGCGAGCCGCCCGGACGCCACGGCCCCGGCGATCGCCTCGACGATCTCCTCGAGCTGCGGCGCCGTGTTGCCGGTGCCGATGCAGAGCAGGTCGCACCCGGCGACGAGCGCGCGCACGGCCGCCTCGGGGATGCCGTGCGCGCCGCTCGCCCCGGCCATGTCGAGCGCGTCGGAGACGATGACGCCCTCGAAGCCCAGCTCCCCGCGGAGCAGGCGCTGCAGGATACGGGGAGACAGGGTGGCGGGCTGCTCCGCGTCGAGCTGCGGCAGCAGGATGTGCGAGGTCATGATCGAGCGGGTTCCGGCCGCGATCGCGGCGCGGAATGGTGCGAGCTCGCGCTCGCGGAGCTGCACGAGGGGCAGGTCGACGACGGGCAGCGCCAGGTGCGAGTCGGTCGCGGTGTCGCCGTGACCCGGGAAGTGCTTCGCGCTCGCGTCGATGCCCGCCGACTGCACGCCCTCGACCCACGCGGCCGTGTGGTGCGCCACCGGCTCGGGCGAGGCGCCGAAGCTGCGCACCCCGATGACCGGGTTGGACGGGTTGGAGTTGATGTCGGCGTCGGGCGCGAACGTCATGGTGCAGCCGACGGCCGCGAGCGCCTCGCCGACGGCCCGGCCGATCGACCGCGTGAGCGCCACGTCGTCGATGCGGCCGAGCACGGCGTTGCCGGGGTACGGCGCGCCGCGGTCGGCGAACAGCCGCGTGACGTCGCCGCCCTCCTCGTCGATCGCGACGACCGCCTCGGGGTTCGCCTCGCGTAGGCGGCGGGTGAGCGCGGCGAGCTGCGCGGGCGACTCGACGTTCGTGCCGAAGAGGCACACGCCGCCGAGGCCCTCGCCGAGCAGCTCGACCAGCCAAGCGGGCGCGTCCGGCCCCTCGAAGCCGGGCAGCAGGGTCGTGAGGATGTCGCGGCGCAGGCCCTCCCCCGCGCCGCCCTGGATCTCGGTGCTCATCCCTTGACGGCTCCGCTCACGAGCCCGCTCGTCATGCGGCCCTGCACGAACAGGAAGAACACGATCACGGGGATGGCCATCAGGGTCGAGCCTGCCATGATCGCCGCCCAGTTCGTGGTGCCGTTGGCCACGAGGAACGTGCGCAGCCACACCGGCAGCGTCATCATGTCGGGCCGGGCGTTCAGCACGAGCGCCATGACGAACTCGTTCCACGCCTGGATGAACCCGAACACGCCCGTCGCGACGAGACCGGGGGCGAGCAGCGGGAACGTCACCCGCCAGAAGGCGCCCGCGCGGGAGCATCCGTCGATCATCGCCGCCTCCTCGAGGTCGACCGGGATGCCGTCGACGAATCCGCGCAGCGTCCAGATCGTGAACGGCAGCACGGTGGCGACGTACACGATGGTCAGGCCGATGAGCGTGTTGAGCAGGTGCCATCCGTCGATGACCCGGAAGATCGAGACCATCATCGCCTCGCCCGGGATCATCTGGATCACGAGGATCACGATGATGAACAGGCGGCGGCTGCGGAACCGGAACCGGGTCACGGCGAGCGCCGCGAGGAAGGCGAACACGAGGGCGATCACGACGGTGGTGATGGTCACGATGAGGGAGTTCGCCGCCGCGGGCAGGAACGGCGTGCGACCCGGGTCGAAGAGGACGGTCTCGTAGTTGCGCAGGGTGAAGTTGTCGGGCCAGAAGTGGATCTCGGACCCGCGGATCTCGTTGTTCGGCTGGAACGACGTGTTCACCATCCAGTAGACGGGGAAGGCGAACAGCGCGAACAGCACGACCGAGAGCACGCTGTACCCGATGGTCGCCAGTCGGGTGCGACGCCGGCCGGGACGTGCCGCAGCCGCCCGATCCGCGGTTCGACCCGCACCGGCGGCCTGCAGGCCGGGGGTGATGGCGGCGGTCACAGTTCCTCCTCCTTGATCACCTGGCGGATGTAGTACAGCGACACGGTCATGATGATGATCGCCGTGATCACCGCGATCGCACCGCCCGAGCCGAAGTCACCGCCCGCGATCGAGACCTGGTAGATGTACACGCCGAGCGTGTTGGTCAGCTCCCGGATGCCGCCGATGTCCTGGAGCGCGAAGATCTGCGTGAACACCTTGAGGTCCCAGATGATCTGCAGGATCGTCGTGATCAGGAAGATCGGCTTGAGGTACGGGAAGGTGATGAGCCGGAACCGCTGGATGCCGCCCGCGCCGTCGAGCTGGGACGCCTCGAGCACCTCGTCGGGCACCTGCGTGAGGCCTGCGTAGAGCGCGAACGCGACGAACGGCACGGCACCCCAGACGATGACCACGCCCGCGACGAGGAAGAAGCTCAGGGGCTCGATGAGCCAGGAGTGCTGCGTGAACTGCTCGAGCCCGAAGGTGTTCACGAGCACGTGGTTGATCACGCCATAGTCGGTGTCGAACATCCAGCCCCACACGATCGTCGCCGACAACGGCGGCATCGCCCAGGCCAGCAGGAGGCCGATCGAGAGGAGCAGGCGGAAGCCCTTGGGCAGCCGCTGGAGCAGCAGGGCGATGAGCGTGCCGAGCACCATCGTGATGACGACGCATCCGGCGGCGAAGACGAGGCTGCGGCCGAGCACCTCGTAGAACGTCGTGTCGGTGAGCACGTCGACGTAGTTCTCGAACCACACCCAGGTGGGCGGGGCGCCGAACACCTGGGCCCGGCCGAACTCCTGCATCGAGGTGACGATGAGCTGGATGAGGGGCCAGCCGACGATCACGCCGAGCACGATCGTGGCCGGGACGAGGAGGGCGTACGGGGTCAGGCCCCCGGAGCGGCGGCCGCGGCGGCGGCTCGAGCCCGGGTCGCGGGGCTGCGGCGCCGTGAGGCGCTCCCCCTCGACCGAGCTCACGGCCGGCGTGAGGCCGGCGTCGGTGGTGGTCATCTGCAATCTCCTGCGTCGCACATGGGCAGGGTGCGGCCGCACCGCCATTCTGCGCGCGGCCGCACCCGATCGGAACGATCAGCCGTTGAGGATGTCCTCGATCTTCTGGTCGGCCTCCTCGGCGAGCGACGCGACGTCGCCGCCCTGCGCGATCTTGACGAAGAGGTCCTGCAGGATGCCCGCGGCCTCGACGTCGGCCCACTTCGGCGAGGCCGGGGTGAGCTTGGCGTTGCCGGCGGCCGCCGCGATCGCCTGCGCGACCTCGTCGGTGCCGAGCGTGTCGGCCAGCGAGAGCTTGGCGGGCACGAGGCCGTTCTCGCCGTAGATCGTCTGGAACTCGTCGGACAGGATGATGCCCAGCGCGTCGAGCGCGAGCTCGGGGTGCTGCGACTTCGCCGAGATGCCGATGTTCGAACCGCCGGCGAAGACCTGCGCCGCGCCGCCGTCCTGGCCCGGGAGGGCGTAGACGCCGAGGTTGGCCTCCTGGTCGGGGCAACCCGGGGTCTCGGCGTCGGCCGGCGCGAGGATCGACCACTTCACCCAGCTCGGAGCGGACAGCTGCAGCGTGGTGCCGTCGCAGAAGCCGACCTGCGGGTTGGTCTCGTTCCCGTCCTTCGGCGCGAGCGAGGCCTCGGTCATGACCTGCTGGACCTGCTCGAGCCCGGCGAGCGACTCGTCGCTGGAGAGCTGGGCGTCCCATTCGTCGCCGTCCGGCACGGCGACCTCGCCGCCGTTCTCCCAGATGTACGGGAGGGCGTTGTACCAGTCCTGGCCGGGCCACCAGATGCCCGACTTGCCGGGGTTCGCGTCGGCGAGCGCGATGCCCTGCTCGATGTACTGGTCGAGCGAGCTGGGCGCCTCGAGGCCCGCCGCGGCGAGCGCGTCCTTCTTGTAGAAGACGAGTCGCGAGCCCGAGTAGAGCGGGGCGGCGTAGAACTTGCCGTCGTACGAGCCCGCCTCGACGAAGCCGGGCAGCAGGTCGTCGCCGCCGAGCTCGTCGTAGTGCTCCGTCAGGTCGAGGAACGCCCCCGCCGACGTGAACGCCGACGCCTGGGTGTTGCCGACCTCGACGATGTCGGGGCTGTCGGAACCCGACAGGCTGGTGGTGAGGCGGTCCACGAGGCCGTCCCACGACTGCTCCTCGATGACCAGCGTGGAGCCGGGGTGCTCCTCCTCGAACGTGTTCTCCAGGTACTCGCGCGCCTCGTCGGGGGTGTCGGTGCCGACGAGCCAGACGCGGATCTCGGCGCCCTCCTCGGAGGCGGCGTCGCCTCCGGAGGTGGCGCACCCGGCGAGGGTCAGCGCTGCCACGGCGCCGAGCGCCGCGATGCCGAGTTTCCTCATTGCGTGGTTTCCTTTCATAGGGCGAGGGTGGGAGCGGGGCGCCGCCACCCTTGGTGCGGGGTGGGGCCCCTACGAGACCCCGAGTTGTCCGGACAGGACCATGACGGCCGCTCCGCGCAGGACGATGTCCTGGCCGTGTGCGGTCATCCGGAGCCTCAGATCGCGGTGGTGCTCCGCCATCGTCCGAATCCGGAGCGTCTCGACGGTCGCCTCGAGCAGCGGACCGTCAAGCAGTTCCGCCGGTCCGCTGACGACGACCTCGGAGAGGTTCAGCGCACCGACGACGGGGGCGAGCACGATGCCGAGGCGCCGGCCCGCTTCCCGCAGGGTCTCTTCGCGAGCGGATGCCGCGGCATCCGTCTCGCCGAGTCGTTCGAGTTCGGCCGTCAGCCGGGGCACGGCCAGCCAGGCCTCGAGGCAGCCGTGCTTGCCGCACGCGCAGCGCGGGCCGCCGTCGGTGCCCACCACGACGTGGCCGATCTCGCCCGCGGCCGAACCGGCGCCGAGCACCGGACGGCCGCCGACGATGAGGCCGGCGCCGACGCCGTGGCCGACCTTGATGAGGATGAGGTCGCCGGGCGCGCTCGCGTGCTCGGCGAGCACCGCGACGTTCGCGTCGTTGGCGACGTGCACGGGCAGGTGGAAGGCGGCGGCGAGGCGCTCCTGCAGCGGCAGGTCGGTCCAGCCGAGGTTGGGCGCCGAGTGCACGACGCCGTTGGGCTCGACGATGCCGGGCGAGCCGACGCCGATGCCGAGCACGCGCGCGGTGGTGAGGGCGAGCAGGCCGTCGAGGAGTTCGAGCACGAGCTGCACGGCGCGTTCACCGGTGGCGCCGTCGAGCGCGACCTCGGCCTGCGCGACGATGCCCCCATCGAGGTCGAGCACGGCGCCGCGGAAGCGGGTGTGCTCGGAGAGGTCGAGCGCCACGACGTGGTAGCCGGTGCGGTCGATGTCGATGAGCGTGGCGGGCTTGCCCGGCCGGGCGTCCTCGCGCTGGCCGAGCTCGACCACGAGGCCCTCGGCCAGGAGCTCGGCGACGAGGTCGGAGACGGTGACGCGCGTGAGGCGCGTTTCGCGAGCGACATCCGCCCGGCTCTGGGCGCCCTGGGTGTAGAGCGTCTGCAGCACCAGGCTGCGGTTGTGGCTGCGGGCGTGCTCGGGAAGCACCTTGCCAGAGGCGCGCAGGGCTCGGCCGGCGAAGAGGGGGACCGCGCCGGTCGAGGCGGGCGCGGGGGCCGGGGGTCGCGAGGCATCCGTTGCGGTCACGTTTGTTAGTAAACCTTACGAACAAACTCTGGTCAAGCCTTCGTTACCGATGCGTGACCATCGGAACGTCACCGGGCGGAGGTCGCGGCGCGCTCGCGCACGGGCGCCGGGGCCGCGGCATCGCGTCGTCCGCCGATCGCGCGGAGCGCGGCGAGGATCGCCGCGAGGTCGACGAACTCCTGCAGCAGCGCGCCGGCCGTGGCGGGGATGAAGCCGAACGCCGCAATGAGCATCAGCGCGACGCTCACGATGATGCCGAGCCAGATGCTCTGCAGCGCGACGCGCACGGTGTCGCGCCCGATCTCGACGGCCTTGGCGGTGCGCGAGATGTCGTCGACGAGGATCACGGCGTCGGCGGACTCGCTCGCGGCCGTCGCACCACGCGCGCCCATCGCCACGCCGACGTCCGCGGCGGCGAGCACGGGGGCGTCGTTCACGCCGTCGCCGACCATGATCACCGGGCGCTCGGCGATCGCCGCGACCTCCTGCACCTTGTCGGCCGGCAGGCACTCCGCGCGCACCCGCTCCAGGCCGAGCTCGGCCGCGATGTGGTCGGCCGTCGCCTGCGCGTCGCCGGTGAGCATCATGGTGTGGTGCACGCCCAGGCGGTCGAGTCGCTCGAGCGTCGTGCGGGCGTTCGCGCGCACCCGGTCGCGCGCGAGCAGCGCGCCGGCGTAGCGGCCGTCGACGGCGACGTAGACGGCGAGCTCACCGGGCGCGATCCCGGTGCGGCGCGCCTCCTGTGCGTGCCCCTGCACGTACGCGAACTTGCCCACGGCGACCTCGCGACCGCCGATCCGTGCGATCACGCCGTTGGTCGCCGACTCGCGGGCGGTCTCGGCCTCGGCGAGCGGAAGGCCCCCATCGGTCGCCGCCTGGATGATCGAGGCGGCGAGCACGTGCGAGGAGTACTGCTCCGCCGACGCGACGAGCGCCAGCAGCTCATCGGGCCTGAAACCGGGCTCGGTCCGCACCGCGACGAGTTCCGGCTCGCCGTGGGTGAGCGTCCCCGTCTTGTCGAACACCGCGGTCCTCGCCTTGGCGAGCTGCTCCAGGACTCCACCGCCCTTGACGATGACCCCGTTCCGCGCCGCCCGGCTCATCCCGCCGATGAAGGCGACGGGCGCGGCGATCAGCAGCGGGCACGGTGTCGCGAGCACGAGCACCTCGGCGAATCGCACCGGATCGCCCGACACCCACCACGCGACACCCGCGAGCAGCAGCGAGAAGACGGTGAACGGCACCGCGTACCGGTCGGCGAGCCGCACGACCGGCGCCTTGCTCGCCGCGGCCTCGGCGACCAGGGCCACGATCTGCTGGTACTGGCTGTCGGCCGCACGCGCGGTCGCCGTGATCTCGACGGCGGCCGGACCGTTGACCGATCCGCTGAGCAGCGGGTCGCCCTCGTGCTTCTCGACCGGGACGCTCTCGCCCGTGATCGACGACTCGTCGACGGTGGTCTCGACCGATCGCAGCGTGCCGTCGACGGGCACGATCTCGCTGGGTCGCACGAGCAGGACGTCCCCCGGCCGCACGTCGTCGACCGGCACGTCCTCGAAGTGGTCGTCGAGCACGCGGTGGGCACGCTGCGGCGCGCGCGCGAGCAGCGCGTCGAGCTCGCGCTTGGCCCGTCGTCCCGCGTAGTCCTCGAGCGCCTCGCCGCCCGTGAGCATGAGCACGACGATGAGCGCCGCGACGTACTCCCCCACCGCGACGGTCGCCACGATGGCGGTGATCGCGAGGATGTCGAGGCCCCAGTGCCCACGGAGGATGTCGCGCACCATCCCCACGGCCTGCCACGCCGCGATGCCGAGCGCGTAGGCGCTGAAGATCCACGCCACCAGCCAGCCCTGCCCGGCGAGCGCGAGCACGATCCCGAGCGCGCCGATCGCGAGCGTGAGCGCGACGACCGGGTAGCGGCGGATGAGGCGGAGCGGGCGGGGAGCGCGTGCCATGCGCCCCATCCTCCCCCGGGAGACGGCGAACGGGCCGGATGCACTCGGCATCCGGCCCGTTCGAGCCGCGGGTGATACGGGCTACGCGCCTAGGCGCGCCTTGAGGTTCGCGTCGATCGTGTCGAGGAAGTCCTCGGTCGTCTGGTACGCCTGGTCGGGGCCGACCAGCAGCGCGAGGTCCTTCGTCATGGCGCCGGACTCGACGGTCTCGATGATGACGTCCTCGAGGGTGTGCGCGAAGTCGATGAGCTCCTGGTTGCCGTCGAGCTTGCCGCGGTGCGCGAGCCCGCGCGTCCAGGCGAAGATCGAGGCGATCGGGTTCGTCGAGGTCGGCTTGCCCTGCTGGTGCTGGCGGTAGTGGCGCGTGACCGTGCCGTGGGCCGCCTCGGCCTCGACGACGCTGCCGTCGGGCGTCGTGAGCACCGACGTCATGAGGCCGAGCGAGCCGAAGCCCTGCGCGACGGTGTCGGACTGCACGTCGCCGTCGTAGTTCTTGCACGCCCAGACGTAGCCGCCCTCCCACTTGAGCGACGCGGCGACCATGTCGTCGATGAGGCGGTGCTCGTAGGTGAGGCCGGCCTCGTCGAACTTCGCCTTGAACTCGGTGTCGAAGACCTCCTGGAAGAGGTCCTTGAAGCGGCCGTCGTAGGCCTTCAGGATCGTGTTCTTCGTCGACAGGTACACCGGGTACTCGCGGGCGAGGCCGTAGTTCAGCGACGCGCGCGCGAAGTCGCGGATCGAGTCGTCGAGGTTGTACATGCCCATCGCGACGCCCGAGCCGGGCGCCTGGAAGACCTCGAAGGACTGCGGCTCCGAGCCGTCCTTCGGGGTGAAGGTCATCGTGAGGGTGCCCTCGCCCTCGAACTTGAAGTCGGTCGCGCGGTACTGGTCGCCGAAGGCGTGACGGCCGACGATGATCGGCTTGTTCCAGCCGGGCACGAGCCGCGGGATGTTCGAGATGATGATCGGCTCGCGGAAGATGACACCGCCGAGGATGTTGCGGATCGTGCCGTTCGGCGACCGCCACATCTTCTTCAGGCCGAACTCCTCGACGCGCGCCTCGTCGGGCGTGATCGTCGCGCACTTGACGCCGACGCCGTGCTTCTTGATCGCGTTGGCCGCATCGACCGTGATCTGGTCGTCGGTCTCGTCGCGCTTCTGGATGGAGAGGTCGTAGTACTCGAGGTTGATGTCGAGGTACGGGTGGATGAGCTGGTCCTTGATGGCCTGCCAGATGATGCGGGTCATCTCGTCGCCGTCGAGTTCGACGACGGTGCCTTCGACCTTGATCTTCGACAAGGGGCGGTCTCCTTGGGATCTCGTGGGATTGCTTGGGAAGCGAGGAAGTCTCGGGGGTGTCCGACACGCCGCCTGCCAGCTTACCGCTTCGGCCGGATATCTCGACATCGAGAGAATTCCAGGCCTATCCGACGCGCCGATCGAACGGTTAGGCTGCGATGCATGGCAGAACTGCGACTGGAAGAACTGAACGCGACGAACATCGTGGCCGCGAACAACCTGTCGCTCAAGCCCGGGCAGGAGCAGTTCCTCGCCCCCGTCACCTACGCCGCCGAGACGGCGGTCGTGAACCCCGCTACCGCATGGCAGCGCGTCGCCCTCAACGACGACCGCGTCGTCGGATTCATCCACGGCAACTTCGATCCCGACAACGCGCACGAGGAGTTCCGGGCCTGCATCTGGCGCATCAACGTCGACGCCGAGGTGCAGGGCAAGGGCGTCGGCCGGTTCCTCGCCCACGCGCTGGCCGAAGAGGCGAAGCGCCGCGGCTTCCACCGCATCACCGTGCTCTGGGAGCCCGGCGACGAGGGCCCCGGCGAGTTCTTCCACCGCATCGGCTTCCACGACGTCGGCGAGACGCAGTACGGCGACATCATCGGCGCGCTCGAGCTGAAGGGCTGAACGCGCCCGGGCCCGGCCCGGTCGAGGGCCGACGGATGCCGCGACACGGCGAGGGCTTCGTCGAGGCCGTGCTCGCCGTGGTCGCCGACATCCCGCCCGGCCATGTCATGACCTACGGCGATGTCGCCGCGACGCTCGGCTCGCGCGGCGCGCGCGCCGTCGGCCAGGTCATGGCGCGGTACGGCAGCGACGTGCCCTGGTGGCGGGTCGTCCGCGCGGGCGGCAGGCCACCGGCAGGTCATGCCGAGCGGGCGCGGCGGCACTACGCCGACGAGGGCGTCCCGTTGCGCCCGGCCGACGACGAGGACGGCTACCGGATCGACCTGGCCGCCTGCCGCTGGCGCGGCTGAATCCGGCGGTGCGCGCGCGGCGCCGTCACACGTCGGCCGGCGTGCCGATGCCGCCGGGCGCGAGGCCCGAAGCGGCTCCGGCTCCGGCGTCGTCGGGCGACGGGTCGCCCGTCTCGGCGGACACCAGCAACCCCGCCCCGGCGAGGGAGCGCTGCCGCTCCTCTGGACCGGCGCCACCGCCGCTCGACTCGACGTGGACGGGCTCGTGCGATTCGATCGGCGGGAGGTCGACCGGCATCCGCACGGTCACCGTGGTCCCCGCGCCCCGCGGGCTGTCGAGCGAGATGGAGCCCCCGACGGCGTCGATCCGGTCGGCGATGCCGAGCACGCCCGTGCCGGCGTCGTACGAGGCGCCGCCGACCCCGTTGTCGCGGACGGAGATGACGACCTCGTCGCCCTCGAGGTAGGCCCGGACCCATGCCCGCGTCGCCTGCGAGTGCTTCGCCACGTTCGCGAGGGACTCGGCGACGGCGAAGTAGCCCGTCGACTCGATGAGCTCGGGCAGCCGTCCCTCGGCCTGGACGTCGACCTCGACGGGGACCGGGCAGCGACCGGCGAGTTCGGGCACCGCGAGCGCGAGCCCGCCTTGGGAGAGCAGGCTCGGGTGGATGCCGTGCGCGAGCTCGCGCAGTTCGCGCAGGCCCTGGTTGAGCGTGTGGATGGAGCCCTCGAGCTCCGTCGCGAGTTCGTCGTGCCGGGCCTCCCGCGCGGTGTTCGCCGCGAGCCGCAGCCGCATGCCGAGCGAGACCAGCTGCTGCTGGGCGCCGTCGTGCAGGTCCCGCTCGATGCGTCGACGGGCCTCGACGCCCGCTTCGACGATGCGCTGGCGGGACTGGCGCACCTGTTCGAGCGTGCGCTCGACCTCGGTGCGGAGCCGGCCGTTGTCGACCGAGAGACGGAGCGCGCTCGACACCCCGTCGAGCAGGCGCATGTTGTCGGTGAGGGCGCGGTCGTGACGGATGAGCGCGATCGGCAGCCCCGTGGGCGACGCGACCGGGAGGATGCTGTGCCCGCCGCCCGGGTCTGCGGAGTCGATGGGCTCGCCCGCGGCGTCGCCGTAGCGGCCGCGCTCCTCGTCCCACCAGTACACGCGGACGCTCTCGTCGCGGAGCGCGCGGGCGAGCGACTCCGCCCAGAGGCCGCGGTCGGCGCCCTCGCGGGTGACCCGCATGAGGTCGGCAACGCGGGCGCGCATGTTGCGGGCGTGCGCGACGCCCGCGACGTAGCTCACCGGCACCGCGGCCATTGCGACGAGCGCCACCGTGAGCAGCACCGTGTCGGCCGTGTCCGAGAGCGCATACGCGGCCGCCTGGATGACCGCCATGACCGCCCAGGCGATGAGCGCGATGGGCATGAGGAACGCGACCGCGCGAGCGGGCACGCTGCCCCGCACCCACCGCACGAGCAGCCGGACCGCGATGGCGAGGATGAGTGTCGCCCCGACCGCGCGGTAGCCGACCTCGATCGTCCGCAGCAGGTCGGGAGCATCGGCGAGCTGGTAGGGGTTCGGCGCGCAGTCGCACCCTTCGACCGAACCTGTCCCGGCCAGCGTGACCACGCCCAGGAGGTAGACGATCGAGATCCCGAGGGTGAGCGCCGCGATGATCCGGTCGAACCGGTCGGCGAGCCAGCCGCGCGGGTACACGAGCACGAGCAGCCCGGCCACCACCGCCCAGCCGAGATGGACGCCGCGCACGATCGGCCAGAGCCATCCGATCGGCCCGATCACGAAGTCGAAGAAGGTCTCGGGGATCCACAGCACGACGAACAGGATCATCAGGCGAGCCGGCACCGGATTGGGTCCGATCGACCAGGCCACGCCGGCGCACGCTGCGAACACGATCGGCACGATCGCGTGCAGGGTCGTGTACGACACCTCGGGAATCTCGTCCGGCGGCGTCGCGAGGAACCCCCAGACCTCCATCGTGAGGCTGAGTGCGATGACACCCGCGATCGTCGCGGACCGCCACGCGATCCGCCCCCGGCGCTCGGGCGCCATCATGCCGCCTACCTCTGGCCGAGGAGCGTGAGCACCGCGAGCACGCGGCGATGGTGCTCCGGCGACTCCTCGAGATCGAGCTTCTGCAGGATGCTGCGCACGTGCGTCTCGACGGTCTTCAGCCCCAGGAACAGCGTCTGCGCGATGCCGCCGTTGGAGTAGCCCTGCGCCATGAGCTCGAGCACCGACCGCTCGCGCTCGGTCAGGCGCGCGAGCGGGTCGTCGGCGCGCGTGCGCTGGACCAGCTGCTCGACGACCTCGGGGTCGACGACCGAGCCGCCCGAGGCGACGGTCTGCACGGCGCGCACGAGCGTCTGCGGCTCGGAGACGCGCTCCTTCAGCAGGTAGCCGGTGCCGCTGCCGGCGCCCATCACCCGCAGCGCGTACTCGGGCGTCGCGTACATCGACAGCAGCAGCACGCCCATCTCGTCGCCGCGCTCGCGGATGCGCTCGAGGGCGACGATGCCCTCGTCGCGGTGCGTCGGAGGCATGCGGATGTCGAGGACCGCCGCATCGAGGTCGAGTTCGTCGATCGCGTCGAGCAGCTCGTCGGCGGTGCCGACCGAGGCGACGACCTCGATCCCGCCGCCTTCGAGCACCTTCGCGATGCCCTCGCGCAGCAGCAGCGCGTCGTCGGCGATCGCGACCTTCAGGACGCGTTCGTCCCCGACCTGTTCCATCAGCACCTCCGCTCGAAGGCGCGCGCGAGTCCTCGACGTCCATGCGCCGCCTACTCGCGAGGCTACTCCTCGGGGGTCCAGCAACGCGGGGTCCCAGTTCTGGGGGCAACGCGGACCGGGCACGACCCGGATGCGTGCGCGGCCCGCGTCTGCCACGCTGGGAGGACCCGCGTGCCCGCCCACCCGCGCGGCCCGACCACGGCGCGCCTGCGCCACCACCCGAGGAGCGCCATGGTCCTGCCCGATGCCGTCGAGGTCTCGCCCGAAGGCCCCGTCACCACCTCGACGCGCCCCGTGCGCGTGGTGGTCGTGCGCCCCGGCGAACGGGTCGACGAGGTCGCCGCGCGCCATCCGGGCGCCACGCCCTCGTTCAACCGGACCCTCCGCGTGGCGCTCGCCATGCGGGGCGGCGTGAGCCTGGCGGTGTGGATCGGCGGCGCCGTCGCCGAGCTCGACCTCCTGCGCCGGATCCGGCTGTACGACGCCGGCGACGAGACCCTCGCGTTCGTCCCCGAGACCGCCGAGCGACCCCTGACGCCGCCGGTCCTCGCACGCCTGCAGTCGTACGCCGAGCTCCTCGACGCGGCCGGCTACGACCGCGTCGAGTTCGACCTGCTCGCGGGGGCGAGCGCCGGCGGCCTGAACGCGGTGGTGTACGCGGTCGCCCAGCGCGCCGGCACGGGGCTCGACGGGCTCCTGCGCGTGTGGGGGCGGGTCGGCGGATTCTGGGGCCTGCTGCACCCGCCGGGCTCGCGCCGGATCCTGGCGCTCATGCAGGGCGAGGACTACTTCCGCTCGCAGACGCTCGCGGCCCTGCGCGACATCTACGACGCGACCGACCGCCACCCCGACCTCGTCTCGTCGTACACCGGCGTCGACCTCTCCGCGACCGTCATCGACGCCGGCGACGAGTTCGAGGAGGACGCCAACGAGGGGCGCGGCCACTTCCACTTCGTCGGGAGCGACGAGCACCTGCTCGACAACCGCATCCCGCGACGTCTCGACGAGCTCGACGAGACCGCCATGAGCGACGACCACGCGAGCCTCTCGCGCCTCGCGCTCGCGGCCCGGTCGACGTCGTCGCTGCCGGGCGGCTTCGAACCCGCGCACATCGACTCGACGACCGGCGCCGCCGGCGAGCCGCACGACGCCGAGGCCCGCGGCATGCGCTTCGCGTTCGCCGCGCATCGCGACGGGCCCGGCACGCCGTACCGGATCGTCGACGGCGCGGTGTTCGACAACGTGCCGATCGAGCGCGCGCTCCGCTCGGCCCGGTCCCGCGTCTCCGATCGACGCGCCGACCGCGTCATGCTGTTCCTCGACCCCGAGCCCGACCCGCCGGTCGGCGGCGCGATCGAGTGGGACCCGAACGCCTCGCGCTTCTTCCGCGCGATCGGCGCGATGGTGTCGCGGCAGTTCCGCCGCGAGTCGGTCGCACGAGAGGTCGCCGAGCTCGAGCGGTTCAACGCCGAGCGTGAGGTCGCCGCCGCGCGCCTCGACAGCGCCGCCCCGCTCGTCGCGGCGGCAGCCTGGTCGCATGACGCGATCCACGAGCGCCGGCGCGCGTACGTGCGTGCGCTCGGCACCGATCTCGCCGAGCACCTCGCCGCGACGGCGTCGGCGCCGAGCCTGTGGCAGCTCACGTCATCGCTGCCGGGCCGCCGTCGCTATCGGCCGATCCCCCGGATCCGGCTGACCGGCCTCGCCGCCGTCGCGAGCGAGCGGTTCGGCTCGCTCAACGTCGCGGAGACGACGGCGGTCTCCCGTTCGCCGCTGGCCCTCGCCGACGCGGCCAACTGCGTGCTCGCCTGGGCGCGAGCGCTCGAGGCCCTGCCCGCCGAGCGCGGGTCACGCCGCGGGCTCGCCCTCACCGAGGTGCGCGAGGCGGCCTACGACGCGCTCACCCGCGCCATCCGGTGGCGCGACGAGCTGACGGCGCGCGTGCTCGAGCTCACCGACGAGGCGGCCGCCCGCGACGGCGACCCGACCGGCGCCGACTTCGAGGCCTGGGTCACGACCTGGCTCGCGGCATCCGCTCGCATCAAGGCGCCCGAGATCTGGAGCCAGCTCGACACCGCCGTCGCCCGACTGAGGCTGCTCACCGCACGCGTCGAGCAGGAGGCCGAGGCCGGTCGGCGGCAGCTGACGCCGGACTGGATCGGCTCGGCGTGGCGGCCGCTCGGGGCGACGACGGCGCTCGCAGCCGCCGACCTGCCGCCCCTGTACCACTCCGCGGGCATCCCCGCCGCGCTGTCGCACGTGCGCTACTGGGCGATCGGCGTCGACGAGGCTCCCGCCGACCCCGGCGGCTTCCGGTCGCTCGCGCGCGACCGCTGGTACGGGATCCTCGGCCGCGTGATCCGCACTCCTGGCATCACGCCCGAGCAGGCCGCCGCCGAGGTCCGGCGCGCGTCGGAGCACGTCGCGCTCGACCGGCAGTCGAAGCTCGCGGGGTACGGGTTCGGCAACTTCCTCGGCTTCCTCGCGCGAGCCTGGCGGGTCAACGACTGGTGGTGGGGGCGGCTCGACGCCGCCGCGGGCATCGCGCGGTTCTTCACGGCCCTCGAACCCGACGCGGTGAGGACGGATGTCGCGGTGCGACGCCTGCAGGATGCCGTGCTCGCCGAAGCCGACGACCCCGCCGTCGCGGCCGAGGGCCTGTCACCGCTCGAGCCGGTGGCGACGGCTCCTGCGCCCCCTCCCGCCCGTGCGGCGGCGGATGGCGCGGCCTCGCACGCGCCGCGAACCCGTCGCGAGCGGCTCCGCGCCGGCACCGACACGATCCTCGACCTCGCACCCGCGTACCGGTTCGCGATCGCCTCCCGGACGGTCCGCCTCATCGACCGGGTGATCGTGCAACCGGTCGGCCGGGTGATGTGGTGGATCGCGCAGGCGGTGCTCGCGTTCGTCCGTCCCCTCCTCGTCGCGCTGCCCGCGGTGTTCGATCCGCCCCGGCTCGCGCTCGTCGCGGCGTTCGTCGCGGCCGTGGCGTGGCCGCTGACGTGGGAGCCGGTCGAGCTGCCCGAGGTCGGCTGGCTGGTCGGGCTCAGCATGGTCGGCGTGGGTGCGATCGTCGCGATCTGGGCCGGCGTGGTCTCGACGCAGCGCCACTGGCACCGCGTCGCGGAGGCGATCGGCGGCGAGCTCGGCGGCGTCGCCGAGGCCTCGCGCGTCGCCGCCCGCAAGCGGGCGTACGTCATGGCGGGCGTCGCGACCGCCAGCGTCGTCCCGCTGGTGATCGCGCTGCTGCAGAGCAACTTCCTGCTCATCATGCTCTGCCTCGCCGTCACGCTCGTGCTCGGGGGAATCGCGAAGCGACTGGCGTCATCGGCTCGCCGCGCGCCGGTCCCCGGACGTGATCGACGGACCATCGCGATGGTCGTCGTCTTCGGCCTGTTCGGCGGCATCCTGCCGCTCGTCCAGCTCACGTGGGACCTCCTGGGCGACCTGCCGCCGTGGCTGGCGCCCGAGGAGCGCTGGAACCTCCTCGTGCTCGCCGTCGGCGCGGCCGCCGTCACGATCACCCTCACCCTGGGCTGGCTGCGCATCGGTCGGACGCCGGCGCAAATCGCCGCGACGCACGGCGTGAACTGGATCACGGTGGCGGTGGCATCCGTCGCCGTCGGAGCCGGCGCGCACTGGCTCGCGACCGACTTCTTCACGGTCGGCATCGCCGACCTGCTGGCCGACGTCATCGCCGCCGCGGCGTTCATCGTCGCGTGGGCCAACGTGGTGTGGTGGATGCCCGACCTGGTGCGCCGGATCCCCGACGCGGACGACCGCGTGGAGCGGGCGCCGCTGGACTGATCCGCACCCGTGCGGCTGCGGCATCCGGCCGATCAGGGCTCTCACCGACCGGATTCGAGTGACCGCACCGACCGCATTCGGGTGACTGCCCCGATCCGTCGCGCGCGCCGCCCTGCGAGGCTCTGGGCATCCTCATTCCGGCGCAGCCCGCGCCCCGCATGGAAGCCGCACTTCGATGAGCATCGTGCACCCCCTCCCCCTCGACCGGATGGCCGCTCCGGCACCGGCGCGTCCGCGTCGGACCGACCGCCGCCGGTTCCGTCTCGCGACGGGCGCGCTGCCCGAACTGCCGCCGCACCGTGAGCGCGTGCGTCGTGAACTCGCCGCGTACACGTCCCGCGTGCACCTCGCCGAACTCGTCCGCGAGCACGGCTCGCCGCTGTTCCTGCTCGACACCGACCGCGTCACGACCCAGCTGCTGCGCCTGCGCAGCGCGCTGCCGCACGTCGCCATCCACTTCGCGACCACGTCGCTGCCGCACCCGGCGGTGCTGCGCGCCGTGCATGCGTTCGGCGCGTCGTTCACGGTGGCCTCGCGCGGCGAGCTCGACCTGCTCGAGCGCCAGGGCATCCCGGTGGCCGGGTGCCTCCACACGCACCCCGTGAAGACGGTCGCCGACATCACCGGCGCGTACCTGCGCGGCATCCGCACCTTCGTCATCGACAGCCCGTCGGAGATCGGCAAGTTCGCGGGCCTCAAGACCGACGACCTCGGCGTGCTCATCCGGCTCTCGTTCCCGAACCCCGGTGCGAAGTCGGATCCCTCCTCGAAGTTCGGCGTGGCGCCCGAGGACGCGCCCGCGCTCGTCGAGCGCTGCATCGCCTCGCGCCTGCCCGTTCGGGGATTCACGTTCCACGTCGGCAGCCAGACCACGTCGGCCGAGCCGTGGCGCCGCGCGATCGCCGCCACGCTCCAGCTCATGCACGACCTCGAGGCCATCCACGACCTGCGCTTCGACCTCCTCGACATCGGCGGCGGATTCCCGGTCGCGTACGACGAGCCCGTCCCGCCGTTCGCGGAGATCGCCCGCGGCATCCGCACGGCCCTCGCCGACGTGCCGTCGCACGTGCGCGTCATCGTCGAGCCCGGGCGATTCGTCGCGGCGCCGGCGATGACGCTCATCACCCGGGTGATCGGCACGAACGACCGGCCCGACGGCCGGTGGCACTACCTCGACGAGGGCTTCCACGGCGCGTTCTCGAAGATCCCCGCCGAGAACGTGAACGCCCTGCTCTTCGCCGCCGCCGAGCTCGGCGTACAGCCGCTCGGCGACGACGCCGCCGAACGCGCGACCCGCCGCATCCTCACGCGGACGCGCGTGCCCGTCACGCTCGCCGGGCCGACGTGCGACAGGTTCGACGTGATCGCGCGCCGCACGCCGCTGCCCCCGCTCGCCGACGGCGACCTGCTCGTCTCCCCCATGATGGGCGCCTACACCTGGGCGACGCCCACGGGCTTCAACGGCATCTCGCCGACGCCGGTCGTCGTCCTGCCGCGCGGCTGACGGCGTCCCTCCGTTTCAGGAACACGGAAGCTGCGCAGGACAGGATCCGGCGAAGCATCCTGAGTAGCTTGCGTGTTCCTAAACGGTGACTGGGCGGATGGCGCGAGCGCGAGCCCGCGCCATCCGCCGCCGTTCACACCAGCGAGTCGCGCCAGGCCGCGTGCAGCGCCGCGAACCGGCCCGTGCCCGCGATGAGCTCGGCCGGCGATCCGTCCTCGACGATGCGGCCGTGCTCCATGACGAGCACGCGGTCGGCGATCGCGACGGTCGAGAGCCGGTGCGCGATGATCACCGCGGTGCGGTCGGCCAGCAGCGTCTGCAGGCCCTCCTGCACCATCCGCTCGCTCGGGATGTCGAGCGACGACGTGGCCTCGTCGAGGATCAGCACGGCCGGATCGGCGAGGAACGCCCGCGCGAACGAGATCAGCTGCCGCTGACCCGCCGAGACGCGCCCGCCCCGCTTGTTCACGTCGGTGTCGTATCCGTCGGGGAGGCCCTCGATGAACTCGTGCGCCCCGACGGCCTTCGCGGCGGCGACGATCTCGTCGGGCGTGGCATCGGGCTTGCCGAGCGCGATGTTGTCGGCGACCGACCCCGAGAAGAGGTACGCCTCCTGCGTGACCATGACGATCGCGCGGCGCAGGTCTTTCGGATGGAGCCGGCGCAGGTCGACGCCGTCGAGCTCGACCACGCCATCGCTCGGGTCGTAGAACCGCGCGATGAGCTTCGCGAGCGTCGACTTGCCCGCGCCGGTCGAGCCGACGAGCGCGATGGTCTGCCCCGCGGGCATGCCGAGGTCGAACCGCGGCAGGACGATGCGATCCCTGGTGTAGGCGAACTCCACGCCTTCGAAGCGCACGTGCCCGTCCGCCGTCCAGAGGTCGACCGGATCCGTCGGATCGGGCACGCTCGGCTCCTCCTCCAGCACGCCCGAGATCTTCTCGAGGGCCGACGCGGCCGACTGGTAGGAGTTGTAGAACATCGCGAGCTCCTCCATCGGGTCGAAGAAGCGCTTGGTGTAGAGCACGGCCGCGAGCAGCACGCCCACCTCGAGCGCGCCGTCGACCACCCGGAAGCCGCCGATCAGGAGCACCGCCGCGACCGCGACGTTGCCGATGAGCGCGAGCGACGGGTTGTACACCGCGAACAGGCCGAGCACGCGTGCGTTCACGTCGCGGTACTCCTCGGTGAGCTCGCCGAACTCGCGCTCGTTGCGCCGCTCCTTGCGGAACGCCTGCACCGCGCGGATGCCGGTCATGGTCTCGACGAACTGCACGATGAGCTTCGCGCTCGACACGCGCGAGCGCCGGAAGAGCTTCTGCGAGCGCACCTGGAACCAGCGCGTGAGCAGCGCCAGCGGCACGAGCGTCGCGACCAGCACGAGGCCCGAGAGCCAGTCGAGCCACACGAGCGCGATCGCCGTGAACACCATGTAGAGCACACCGCGGACGAGCTGGTTGATGCCCTCGTCGAGCAGTTCGCGGATCGCGTCGAGGTCGCTCGTCTGCCGCGAGATGATGCGGCCCGACGTGTACGACTCGTGGAACTCGAGCGACAGCTTCTGCGTGTGCAGGAACACGCGCGTGCGCAGGTCGATGAGCACCGCCTGGCTCACGCGCGCGGCCAGTCGGATGTACCACGCGATGAGGAACGCGCCGACGGTCCCGGTCAGCAGGTACGCCACTCCGGCCAGCCCGACCGGCAGCCAGTCCTGCTGCAGGAGCGCCGGCAGGCCGCGGTCGATGCCGTACGCGATGATCGCGGGACCGGCGACCTGCGCGCCCGTTGACACGAGCACGATGGCGAGCGTGAGCCACAGCTGCGGGCGCAGCGGGCGCAGCAGCGAGCCGAGCAGTCGCAGGCTGCGTGCCCGGATCCAGCGGGACTCGGCCTTGGTGTACTCGTGGCGCTCCTCGCCCTGCACACCGGTCACGGTGCTCATCGGATCGCCTCCTTCCGGTCCGTCGTCGCGGCGGCGCCCGCCGCCTCCGTCAGTTCGTCGTCGTCGATCAGGTCCGATTCCTCGGCTCGGGCACGCCGCTGCTCGACTTCCAGGCTCGAGATCACGAACCGGTAGTGCTCGGACTCGCGCAGGAGTTCGGAGTGGGTTCCCACCGCCGTGATCCGGCCGTGCTCGAGCAGCGCGACCCGGTCGGCGAGCATGACCGTCGACGGCCGGTGCGCCACGATCAGTGCGGTCGTGTCGGCCAGGACCGTGCGCAGCTCGGCCTCGACCTTCGCCTCGGTGGCCACGTCGAGGGCCGACAACGGGTCGTCGAGCACCAGCACCGCGGGGTTCGCCGCGACCGCGCGCGCGAGCGCGAGTCGCTGCCGCTGTCCGCCCGAGAGGCTCATGCCCTCCTCGCCGACCTTCGTGTCGACGCCGTCGGGAAGGCGGTGGACGAATCCGGCCTGGGCGATTCGGAGCGCCTCGTCGAGGACGCGTTGCGCCTCGGCCGCGACATCCGGGTCGGATGCCGCGTCGCCCGTGAGCTCGGGACGGCCGAGCAGCACGTTCTCGCGCACCGACGCCGAGAACAGCGTCGCGTCCTCGAACGCCATCGCGATGTGGCGGCGGAGCTCCTCGCGGCTGAGCGCCCGGACGTCGACACCGTCGAGGGTCACCGAGCCGCCCGTGACGTCGTAGAGCCGCGTCGTCAGCGCGGTCATCGTGGTCTTGCCCGAGCCGGTCAGGCCCACGAGTGCCATCGTCTCGCCGGGCCGCAGGACGAGATCCACCCCGTCGAGCAGGTCGGCGAAGCGGTCCGGCGAATCCTGGTACCGGAAGTGCACGTCGGTGAAGGCGAGCTCGCCGCGCGGCCGCTCGACGGCGACGGGCCGCTCGGGGTCGGTCACGGCGTTCTCGCTGTCGAGGATGTCGAAGTACCGGTCGGTGGCCGTGCGCGCGTCCAGCGAGAACGCGAGGAGGAAGCCGATGGACTCGATCGGCCATGCGAGCACCGCCGCGGTCGCGAAGAACGCGACGAGCTGGCCCATCGAGAGCTCGCCCTGCGACGCGAGCCACACGCCGACCACGAGGCAGATCGCGAGAGCGACCGTGGGGACCAGGAGGATCCAGACCCAGATGTCGGCGTCGAGGCGGGCCTTCTCGATCTCGGTCGAGCGGAGCTGCTCGGCGCGCGCGCGGAACGAGGTCAGCGCGTGCTTGCCGCGCCCGAACGCCTTGAGCACGCGGATGCCGTGCACGGACTCCTCGACCGCCGTGGCGAGGTCGCCCGACTGGTCCTGGCTGCGCCGCGACACCTCGGAGTAGCGGCCCTCGAAGCGGTAGCCGACGATCCACAGGGGCACCGAGCACACGAGGAACACCAGGCCGAGCACCCAGCTCATGGAGATGAGGATGACGGCGCCGACGATGATCACGAGGAAGTTGCCGACGAGCAGCACGAAGCCGAACGCGAGCCACCGCCGGATCAGGCTGAGGTCGCTCACGGCGCGCGAGAGCAGCTGGCCGCTCGGCCACCGATCGTGGAAGCTCACCGGCAGGTCCTGCAGCTTCGCGTACAGCGCGTCGCGCATGCGGGCCTCGACGCGCGTGGTCGGCGTGAGCACGAGCCAGCGCCGCAGCGCGAACATGGCCGCCTCGCCGATGCCGAGCGCGAGCACGAGCAGCGACAGCGGCACGACCGCGCTGCGGTCGCCCTCGGCGAGCGGGCCGTCGACGATGGACTCGAGCACCTGCGGGATCGCGAGCGCGATCAGCTGGGCGACGAGGTACGCGGCCGTGCTCGCCACGATCGCGGGCATCGCCGGACCGACGTACTCGCGAAGGCGCCAGAGGGCGCGCACCGTGCCGATGCGCTGCTCATGCGGTGGGTGGGACGGGTGGGTGGCGGTCACGCCGGATCCTTCCGGAAAGCGCGACGGGTCACGTCGATGCGACCTCGTCGGATGGGAAACGCTGGAAGCTCGCGCGAGACGGCGCACGAGCGAATGATGCAGGGCGCGAACGGCTCCTGCGGGGAACGGCCGGCTCCCGCCGGCGAGACGACCTCGGGGGCTAGCCGGCGGAGACCGTGGCGGGGGCGACGTACGACGGGACGAACGGACCGAACGCCGCGACCGTGCGGGCGGGAATCTCGGTGGTCAGCATGTCGTCCTCCTGCGTCGTCGTCACGAACCCCTTGGCTGCGATCGGATGGTTCCCCGAGCGGCCAGCCCTTCAGGATACGAGGTCGGCAGAGTGGCGCGCAAGAGCGGATGGCGACATCCGCTTTCGGACGGAGGCTTCGATACGTCGCGTCAGCGCACCCGGACCGACAGGCAGGTCACGCAGCCCTCGAGCTTCTCGAACTCGCTGATGTCGACCGTCACGACCCGGTAGCCGAGACCCGACAGGAGTTCGGCCGTCTGCGGCGCCGAGGCCGACATGAGCAGTGTCTCGTCGGAGAGGACGACGACCGCGACGCCCTCGATCTCGGGCACGGGGAGGAAGCGCGTGAACAGGCTCGGCGTGTCGACGAGGTCGGGGTGGCCGATGACGGTGCCGTCGGGGAGCGCGGTGGCCGAGCTCTTCAGGTGCAGCGCCTTGGTCATGGGCACCGCCACGACGGTGTAGCCGCGAGGCACCAGGATGGCTCGGAGCTGGCGGATGCCCTCGGAATTCGTGCGGCTCGACGCGCCGACGTACACGGTGTCGCCGACCTTGAGCACGTCGCCGCCGTCGAGCGTGCCCGGTGCGGTGATCGACGCGACGGAGACGCCGGCCATGGCGCGGACCGCCCGCCCGACCGCCTCGACCTCGGGCTTGCGCGAGTCGGCACCGGGGTTCGCGATGACGGCCAGGTCGCCGAAGAAGACCACCATGTCCTCGATGAACACGGAGTCGGGCAGGTCGGGTGCGGCGTCGACCTCGACGGTGTCCCAGCCCTCGGCGACGAGTGCGGCGCAGTAGTCGTCCCACTGGGCGTCGGCCTTGGCCTGGTCGACGGGGCGGCGCTCGAGGTGCGTCAGCTGCGCCTCGTCGAGGTTCGACGCCGGGATCCGGACCAGGGCCACGTGACGGGTCACCCCGCGCTTCGGGCGGTGCCGTAGCACTGCCCGTGACACGCGCGGCGCGAGGTACACCTCGGCGAGCACGGCCGCGATGATGAACACCAGGTTCACGCCGACGAGCGTCGCGATCAGCAGCGAGAACACCTGCGCGGTGATCGACACACCGGAGGCGAGCACGTTGGCGGTTCCCGCGAGCAGCGTGGCGAGCAGCGCCGACGTGATGCCGACGGGAAGCGCGAGGAACCACGCGCGCAGCGCACCCGCGGCGTTGCCGACGCAGAGCAGCGCCCACAGGACGGCCGCGGCGAGCGCGAAGTACGGCAGCGCCGACGGGAGGATGGCCGGGTTCTGCCCCCGCGAGATGAAGGTCGCGAGCACGCCGGCCCCGAACGCCACGAGCGCGACCACCGCCGCCGACGCGATCGCGGCCACCGTGCGCCGGGCCACGGACGCCTGTGCGTGGGTGCGATCGGGCAGGGCAGGAGGACGAGTCGCGGGGGGCGTCATGGGCACGAGCCTATCGGCCCGATCGACCCCGCCCGGACGGCGCCGGCCTTGACCGGCGCCGTCGAATGGGGCGGTCAGCGCGCGGCGTCGAGACGCGTCCGCGCGAGCCGTTCGGCGGCCTCGAGCGTCGTGATGCCAGCGGTGTCGGCGTCGCGGAGGACGGTGCCCACGACGTCGCCGATGCCGGCGATGCGCGTGTCGAGCTCCTCCTGGCCGATGCCGGGCGCCGAGGCGAGGTCGAGGTACACGACGCCGCCCGCGTTCACCACGAAGTCGGGCGCCCACACGATGCCGCGCTGCCGCAGCATGCGGGCCACGTCGCGCTCGGCGAGCTGGTTGTTGGCGGCGCCGACGACTGCGCGGACGCGCAGCTGCTCGACGACCTCGGGCGTGAGCACGCCGCCGAGGCCGCACGGCACGAACACGTCGGCTTCGACGCGGTGCGCCTCGGAGGGGTCGACCCAGGCGGCGCCGAGCTCGTCGGCCAGCGCGCGCTTGCCGGTCGCGACATCCGTCACCGTGAGCCGTGCGCCGCCGGCGGCGAGCGCCCGGGCCAGGCGGCCGCCGACCTGGCCGAGGCCGGAGACGACGAAGTGGCGCCCGGCGACGTCGCGCGAGCCGAAGACGTGGTCGAGCGTGGCGAGGATGCCGGCGTGCACGCCTGCGGCCGTCGCGTCGGCGGGCTCGCCCACGCCACCCTGCTCGGTCGGCAGGCCGCACACGTGCTCGGTGCGCTGGTGCACGGTCGCCATGAGCTCGGCGCTCGTGCCGACGTCTTCCGCGGTCATGTAGGCGCCGCCGAGCGACTCGACGGCATCGCCGAGGTCGAGCATGGCGTCGTGACGGCGCGCCTCGTCGAGGGTCTCGCCGGCGGGGATGCAGACGACGGACTTGCCGCCGCCGCGCGCGAGGCCGGCCGCGGCATTCTTGAGGGTCATGGCCTGCGAGAGTCGCAGGGCGTCGGCGAGCGCGTCGGTCCAGTGCTCGTACTGCCAGACGCGGGCGCCGCCGAGCGCCTGGCCGAGGGCGGTGCTGTGCACCGCGACGATGATGGTGAGCCCGGAGCGGGGACCGCGCGTGATGAGCACGCGCTCGTGGTCGGGGGCGTCGACGGGCAGTGCGGCGTGGACTTCGTGGGCAGGGGTGGGGACGGGGGCGTCCATGATCGTCATCGATCGTTCTCCTTGTTCATCGCCTTGTGGGCGCGGCTGTGCAGGCGCTTCGTGGGCGCCCTCACCCCCAGCGTACCGCCGGAGTCAGTGGAAGAAGTGCCGTTCGCCGGTGAAGTACATGGTGACGCCGGCGGCCTTGGCGGCGGCGACGACCTCCTCGTCGCGCACGGATCCGCCGGGCTGCACGACGGCCTTCACGCCGGCGTCGAGCAGGATCTGCAGTCCGTCGGCGAAGGGGAAGAACGCGTCGGATGCCGCGACCGACCCGGCGGCGCGGTCGCCGGCCCGCTCGACCGCGAGCTTGCAGGAGTCGACGCGGTTGACCTGGCCCATGCCGACGCCGACGGACGCGCCATCCGTGGCCAGCAGGATCGCGTTGGACTTGACGGCCCGGCAGGCGCGCCAGGCGAACTCGAGGTCGGCGAGGGTCGCCTCGTCGGCCGGTTCGCCGGCGGCGAGCGTCCACGAGCCGGCGGGCGCGAACGACCGGTCGGCCTGCTGCATGAGCAGCCCGCCCGAGACCTGGCGGATCTCGACGGCGGTCGGCGTGAACCCGTCGGGCAGGCGCAGCAGGCGGATGTTCTTCTTCTGGGTGAGCACCTCGATCGCCTCGGCCTCGAAGTCGGGCGCGACGAGCACCTCGGTGAAGATGCCGGCGACGGTCTCCGCCATCCCGCGCGTGACCGTGCGGTTCGCGGCGATCACGCCGCCGAACGCCGACACGGGGTCGCACTCGTGCGCGCGGCGGTGGGCGTCGGCTATCGGGTCTGCGGCGCCGGATGACGCGACGGCGATGCCGCACGGGTTGGCGTGCTTGATGATCGCGACGGCCGGCGCATCGAAGTCGTACGCGGCCCGCACCGCGGCATCCGCGTCGACGTAGTTGTTGTACGACATCTCCTTGCCGTGCAGCTGCTCGGCCTGCGCGATGCCGGGGCGCCCGCCGATCGACGAGTAGCGCGCCGCCTTCTGGTGCGAGTTCTCGCCGTACCGGAGATCGGCGTCGCGGGTCCAGGCGCCGCCGACCCAGCTCGGGAACGGCGACTCCTCGACGGCCTGGTCGGGCGCGACGACGTTGCCGATCCAGGAGGCGACGGCGATGTCGTAGGTGGCCGTGTGGCGGAACGCCTCGCGCGCGAGGTCGCGGCGCTGGGCGAGTGTCGTGCCGCCGGCGCGCACGGCCGACACGATCTCGTCGTACCGGTCGGGTGAGACGACGACGGCCACGTTGGCGTGGTTCTTCGCCGAGGCGCGCACCATGGCGGGCCCGCCGATGTCGATCTGCTCGATGACCTGGTCGTGCGCGGCGCCGGAGGCGACGGTCTGGACGAACGGGTAGAGGTTCACGACCACGAGCTCGAACGGCTTGATCGCCAGCCCCGCGAGCTCGCGCTCGTGGTGCTCGAGGCGCAGGTCGGCGAGCAGGCCCGAGTGCACGCCGGGGTGCAGCGTCCGGACGCGCCCATCGAGGTGCTCGGGGTAGCCGGTGACGTCGGCGACCTGGGTGACGGGCAGGCCCGCCTCGGCGATGGCCTTGGACGTGCCGCCGGTCGAGACGATCTCGACGCCGGCGTCGACGAGGGCGGACGCGAGCTCGACGAGCCCGGTCTTGTCGCTCACGGCGATCAGCGCACGGTGCACGGGCACGATGTCGCGCTCGCGATAGAGGCTTGGATCGATCGCGGCTCCGCTCATCGGGCGAGCTCCTTCAGGTCGAGGTGGGAGTTGGCGATGTCGAGCACGGCCTGGATGAGCAGGCGCCGCTCGACGGGCTTGATGCGGTCGTGGAGGGTGGTCTCGGTGTCGCCGGGCAGCACGGGAATGCGCTCCTGCGCGATGATCGGGCCGCCGTCGACGGAGTTGTCGACCACGATGAGGCTGGCGCCGGTCTCGGTGACCCCGGCGGCGAGCGCGTCGCGCACGCCGTGCGCGCCCGGGAACTCGGGCAGGTACGCGGGGTGCGTGTTGATGAGGTGCGGGCTGAAGGCGTCGACCATGGCCGGCGGCACGAGCCGCATCAACCCCGAGAGGATGACGAGGTCGGGCTCCCACCGGCGGACCTGCTCGATGAGCGCCTCGCCCCACGCCTCGCGCGAGTCGTAGGCGGTGAACGGCACGGTGAACGACGGGATCCCGAACTGCTCGCCGAGCGCCAGCCCGTCCGCCTCGCGGTCGGCGCCGATGGCGACGACCCGCGCGGGGAACTCGGCGTCCTCCGACGCCTCGAGCAGCGCGCGGAGGTTCGATCCCGTGCCCGAGATGAGCACGACGAGCTTCAGCACCCTACGAGGGTACCCGTCGCGCGGTCGAGCGGATGACACGGGGCGGGCCGCTCAAGTGAGCACGCGTGCGTGCGTCAGCGAGTCGGGCCTCCGCGCGCGAGGCCCTCGAGCGGCACGGTGTCGGCCGACGCGGCGTCGGGCGGGCGCGCCGCGTCGTCCGGATCCGGCGGCAGGCGCCGACCGGGTTGTTCTGGCGCGCCGTGCCGCGAGCGCGACCGCGCCGCGAACGCGCCCGCGATCGCTCCGACGCCGACACTCGACGCCGCTGAGGCGGCCACCAGCAGGGCATCGGGCCCGACCTCGGCGAGCCGCCCGGGGCCGACGGCGCCCGCCGAGCAGGCGGCGAGCACGCCGAGGACGGCACCCGCGATCCCTCCGGCCGCCAGCCCGACGGCCAGCGTCACCCACCACGGCTCTCCGTCGCGGTCGGGCGCCGACCGCGCGACGAGCACCGCACCCCCGAAGCCGAGCAGTACGGGCAGCGCGAGCCAGAGCACGCCGAGCGGGGCGCCCTCGGCCGGCAGCCCGCCGAGCAGCGGCAGGCCGGGCACGGGCCCGATGAGCGTGACGCTCGGCGACACCGTCGTGCCGGCGCCGAGTGCGAATCCTGGGCCCAGGATCCACGCCGCCGCCCAGATGACGAGGTTCGGCAGCAACGCGAGCTCGGCGAGCACGATCGCGATGCCGCCATCGACGCCGGCGGCCAGCGCCTGCGAGAGCCCGATGATGGTCGGGTGCTCGACCGCGATCCGCACGGTCACGAGCACGGCCGCCACGGCGATCACGCCCATGGCCGAGCCGACGCCGATGCGGATGGCGGAGCGCACGCCTGCTCGGGCGGCGAGCGGGAACGCATCGACACCGCGGCGCACGGCGCCGGTCGTGACATCCGTCGACCACCCGCCTCGAGCGAAGGCGATCGCGATGCCGACGAGGACCCCTGCGGCCATGACGAGGGCGGGCATCACGGCGCCCTGCCAGACGACGGGCGCCGCGACATCCGTCGTGCCGAAGACCCCCAGCCCCGTACCCAGCAGGCCGACCACGACGACCGCCGACGCCGCGCCGACGATCGGGGTGCCGCTGTCGGACGCCCGGCGGCCGATGCGGACCCCGAAGGCGAACGTGAGCAGCGAGAAGCCGAGCAGCGCGATCGTGACCGTGAACGGTTCGGCGGCGCCGCCGACGCCGACGGATGCCGCGGTGAGCTCGTCGAGTCGCACGACCAGGTCGACCCCGTGACCGAGCAGCCACGCGTCGGCGGCGGCACGGAAGAAGACGTCGATGGGCGCGGCGAGCTCGAATCGCGTCGCCCAGAGGACCATGAGGGGCACGAGCGCGATGCCGTAGCCGACGAGCGTGCAGACGGCGGCCTCGAGCGCAGCCAGGAGGGCGATCGTCGTGCGTCTCATCCCACACGACTGTACGCGCCGCGCGGCGATCAGCCGGCAGGACGTGCGGTGTCGATGCGCTGCAGGGCGTCGTCGACCTCGTCGGCCGATGCGCCGGGCGCCGTCGTCGCTGCGCCGGGCGGCACGATCTCATCGGCCGCGCCGTCGGTGTCGGGTTCGGCGGCCGGGCCGGGCTCCGCCGGGGGTCGGCTGAGCAGCTCGACGAGGAGCACCGCGACGAGGGCGAACACGACCGTCCAGACCACGGTCGACACCTCGAGCGGCCGGTTCGCGAGGAGCACGAGCGCCGCGATGACCGCGATACCGGCGAAGATCGCCACGCGGTAGCGGTGCAGCGCCTCGCCGAACCGGCCCGTCGTGATGCCGTGCGCTTCGGCGCTGCTCCGCACGGCGGTGAACCCGTCGTCGGTGAACGACCGGACCGCACGCGCCGGACGCCACGGACCAGACAGCCACGCGATCAGCGCGACCGCGATCGCCAGCACGGTCAATGCGGCGATCGACGAGATCATCAGCTCGACGAGCTGGTCCCAGATCGACCGCGCGGCGGACGCGGGCATGATCGACGGGCTCACCGTGCTCACGAAGAACAGGCGGCCGGTGCCGTATCCGGCCAACGTGATCAGCATCGTGAGCGCCAGGCCGCCCGCGGTCCACACCAATGCGGCGCTGCGCCGCTTCGCGACGAGGACGCCCGCGACGAGCAGCAGCAGCACGATGAACGGCAGCCACGTGCCGACCGCGACGGCGAGCGTGTAGACCGTCTGCAGCAGCACGAGCGAGTCTGCCTGGGCGATCACGATGCTGCGGTCGATGGCCGGGATGGCGGAGGCGAACCCGATGCCGCGCTCCTCGAGCCGCTCCTTGACGCGTTCGATGATGGGCCCGAGCTGGATGCTCAGGGCGCCGTCATCGCTGATCGCGAGTGCGGCGTCCGGGTCGCCCTGGATGGCGGCGATGAACTGCCGGTGGCTGGCGGTGAGCGCGGCGCGCCAGATCTCCTCGAAGGCGTCGGACGTCACGATCCGGTCGACCACGTTGCCGACCAGTGTCGACAGGCCCTGCGCGGCCGGCGCCTCGAGCAGACCCAGCGCGTCCTCTGCGCGCGGCGGCAGGTCGAGGCTCCGGATCCCGTCGAACACGTCCTTGGTGAGCCCGGGGATGTCGACCTGTTCCTCGATCGCATCCGTCACCTGGGCGGAGATGAGCGCCTGCACGTCGGGATCCTCGGCGAGCGGCGCGAACGTCTCGACGAATCGGTCGGTGTCGACGAGCTGCAGCCGCGCCCACGCGCTGACGACGGCGACCGGTGCGAGAAGCAGCCCGATGATCACGAGGGCCACGGCCGCGATCGTGCGGCCGCGACGGCGACGGGGGCGGGGTGCGGCGGCGGATGTCGCGGAGCCGGCGGCCGCGCCATCCGTCGCACCGGTCGCCTCGCGAAGGGTCGCGTTCTCGGCTTCCAGTGCGGCGATGCGGGCGCGCAGGTCGAGCTCGGGGCTGGTCGGATCGGACATGGCGCACTCCTCCGTCGTCGGACGCCTCGCGGCCGACGCTATCGGCGCGGTCTCGACGGCGTCGGGGACGATGGTCCCGTGGCGTGGTCGCGGCGCCGCGCGGTCGTCAGTGCACGAACGCCTTGAGCAGGATCATGGCGATGCCGAAGCCGGCCGTCGCGATCGAACCCATCACCTGCCGGAGGAGGCTCGCGCCGCGGCGGCGGAACGCGATGAAGCCGAGGACGGCGAGCACGACCACGCCCGCCCAGAGCGCACTCCAGATCGCGAGCTGATCGGGCACGGCGCGCGTGGCGCCGAGCAGCAGGATGAACGACGGGATGAGGGCTGAGACGAGCAGGCCCAGGGAGCGCCGCAGCGAGATCCGGAACGCCTCGCCGAGGCCGACCATGCGGTGCTCGTCCATGCCGTGGTGGGCGACCGTGCCGGCGTAGACGTGGGCGGCCCAGAACACGACGACCGTAATGGTCACGGTCCAGAACACCGACCACGAGCTGTCGCCGTGCCCGCCGGCGACGACGATCATGCCCGACACGAGGATGACGCCGTAGACGGATTCCTCCGTGACGAAGCTCGCGCGGATCGCCTCGACCGGGCCGCGGTCGGGACTCGGCGCTGGACTCGGTCGGTCGGCTCGGAGCCGTCGTGCTGGCTCGGTCATGGCTTCATGCTGCCACGCGTTGCGCTCCGCGTGCCCCCATCTGGGGTAATGAGGATGGCTCATTCGACCTATCGGCGCCTCATCGCCGGGAGTAACGTTCGGACCGGCGTGAGACCCACTACGGCGCGATGCACGCCCGGAGACGTCCTTACCCCCGTCACCGGACGCGCCGACGACGGACGCCCGAGTCCGCCACGTCGCCCGCAGAGGACCGTTCGGCCCGCCCGGACCGGACGAAACTGCGAACCCGGGAGGCGAAGATGCCCCTGTCAACAACCCGAACGCCCGAGGAACGCCTGTCGTTCCGACGGCGATGTCTCCGCATCGCAGCCGCAGCCGGCTTCATCGGCCTCACTGCGACGGCCCTCGTGGCGGCACCCGCGCAGGCGAACCATCCAGAGGTGAGCCTCGCCGGCAGCAACTTCGAGATCGACACCAACGCCAACCTCGTCCGCGACGATGCGGCCCCGTCCGAGGACTGGGCGTCGATCGCAAACGACCTCCCGGATGTGACGACCGACGACGACAACCCTGAGAAGCGCAAGTCCGACCTGCCATCGGGCAACGGAGACAACTCGTTCACCCAGGGCTCCAAGGAGGACACGCCGGTCCCGACGCCCGAGTTCGGAAGCATTCCGCCGAACAAGAGCGACCTGAAGACCTTCGGCACGTACCTCGAGACCGTGGACGTCAACCCGGCGCCCGACGTCGAGGAGCTCAAGGACTTCCTGCACATGTACTGGCACCGCGTCCAGGACCCCTCGGGCACGACGAACATGGACTTCGAGTTCAACCAGTCCGAGGTCATCTCGTCCAACGGCGTGACACCTGTACGCACCGCCGGCGACCTGCTCATCCAGTACGACCTCTCCAACGGCGGCACGAACCCCCAGCTGTTCCTCTCCCGCTGGGTCACGACGGGGAACAAGTCGCTCTGCGAGGCGGCGAACGCCACCCCGTGTTGGGGAGACCGCGTGAACCTGACCTCGGTCGGCGACGCGACCGGCTCGATCAACACCACAGCGATCACTGCCGCGAACGCCGATGGTCTGGGCGCGATCTCCGCGCGCACGTTCGGTGAGGCGAGCGTCGACTTCTCGGCGATCGTCGGCACCGGCGAGTGCGTGTCGTTCGGAAGCGCGTACCTGAAGAGCCGGTCGTCCGACTCGTTCACGGCGGCGATGAAGGACTTCATCGCCCCGCTGGACACGGGCATCGACTCGTGTGCGAAGGTCACCATCCGCAAGGTGACGGACCCGAGCCCCGATCCTTCGGACTCGTCGTTCGCCTACACCACGGGGAACTTCTCGACGCCGGACGGCGACGACCCGACCTTCAGCCTGAAGGACACGGAGAGCCAGGCCTACGACGAGGTCTTCCTCGGGGACGGCATCACGGTGACGGAGGATCTCAGCCAGCTGCCGACGGGTTGGAAGCTCGCCGACATCGACTGCGACGCAAGTTCTGGCGTCGATCCGGTGGTGGACATCGCGACCGGAACGATCACCTTCGATCTCGATGCGAACAGCGACTCGGTCGACTGCACGTACTACAACGAGACCGGTGGCACGGTGATCGTGCGGAAGGTCACGGATCCCACGACGGACCCGGAGGACTTCCCGTTCGGCTTCACCAAGGCGTTCTCGACGCTGGTCGCCACCGACCCGACGTTCACGCTCGGGGACGGCGAGCACATCCAGTTCGATGACGTGCTCTTCGGCGAGGACCTCACGATCACCGAGGACGACCTGCCACCAGGCTGGGCGCTCGAAGACATCGACTGCTCTGCGAGCAGTGCAGATGTCGAGTACGTGGAGGACGAAGCCACCGGAACGGTGACGTTCGACATCGAAGATGCTAGTGACATCCTCGACTGCACGTACGGCAACCAGACGGGCGGCCAGGTGATCATCCGCAAGGTGACCCAGCCGAGTCCGGACCTCACGGACACGTCGTTCGACTACTCAACCTCTTTCTCGACGCTGGAGGGCGAAGTCGACCCGACGTTCGTCCTGAAGGACACCGAGAGCAAGTCGTATCCGAACGTGCTGTTCGGTACAGACCTCACGGTGACTGAGGACGCGCTGCCCGCAGGCTGGGAGCTCGTGAGCCTCAACTGCGACGCGAGCTCGGCTGGAGTAGTGACGGACATCAGCGGCGCGGTCGTGACCTTCGACATCGACGACGCCGATGACCTGCTCGACTGCACGTACACCAACCGAGCAGCGGGCTCGATCACCGTCGAGAAGATCACCGACAGCGGGTTCGGGTCGTTCGACTTCACGTCAGGCAGCCTCACGCCGTCGCCGTTCACACTGACGACGACCGCCGCGGGCGCAGCGGGCGCGGACTCGAGGACCTTCTCGGACCTCGACCCGGGCACGTACGACGTGGCCGAGACGGTTCCGACGAACTGGAACCTCGTGAGTGCGACGTGTGACGACGGCTCCGACCCGGCCTCGATCCAGTTGGACCCCGGTGACGCGATCACGTGCACGTTCCACGACGACCGCGAGGTCGGTGCGATCGAAATCACCAAGCTGCGCAAGCACGCGGCCGACGGCCTGGGTGAGAACCACCCGCACGAGGGCGTCGACTTCGTGATCACGGGCGGCGAGCTGCCGGCTGAGGGCATCACGGTCACGACGAATGCAAGCGGCGTGGCCTGTGCCACCGACCTGCTGGTGAGCGACCTGCCTGGCGTTGGCCTCTACACGATCACCGAAGTGGTTCCCGACGGCTACGCCGACGTGGGCACCCAGACGGCGAACGTGACTGAGGCGGCCGACTGCGACTCCGCCAACGAGGGCGCGGTCAAGGAGTTCGTGAACACGCCGCTGACCGATATCACGGTGAGCGTCAACTCGCAGGTCGATGGCGGCACGTTCTCGAGCATCGAGTGCGATGTCGACGGATCGGACACGGTGAGCCTCGCGGACGCCCTGGACGACCCGAGCATCACGATCGAGGACCTCGAGCCTCGGACCGTCGTCTGCACGATCGTGATCGATCCGTAAGAGAGGAGCGGATCGTCCAATCGATCTGATCAACCGATTCATCTGACACGGGAGGTCCCGCCGGCTCCCACCGGCGGGACCTCCTTCGAATGCGGGCGGGCGCGAGGTCCCCCCGCCCCCCGATCTGGGTACATGAGTATTCCTCAATACCAGTTTCGGCGCCCCGAAGACCGGAGTAACCTCTGGACCGGCGTGAGACCCACTACGGCGCGATGCACGCCCGGAGACGTCCTTACCCCCGTCACCGGACGCGCCGACGACGGACGCCCGAGTCCGCCACGTCGCCCGCAGCGGAGCGTCCGGCCCGCCCGGACCGGACGAGACTGCGAACCCGGGAGGCGAAGATGCCCCACACCACAACCCGCACGCCCGAGGAACGGATCGCGTTCCGCAAGCGATGTCTACGTCTGGCCGCCGCGGGCGGCTTCGTCGCGCTCGTCGGCGCAACGCTCGTCGGCGGACCGGCGCTCGCAGGCCACGGCGACGTCACCCTCGCCGGGAGCAACTTCGAGATCGACACCAACGCGAACCTGAAGGTCGACCACGCGGCGCCTTCGGTCGACTGGGCGTCGTTCGCGCACGCCAACCCGCTGGTCGACCCCGAGAAGCGCAAGGCCGACCTCGCCAGCGGCGGCGGCGACGACTCGTTCGGCCAGGGCTCGAAGGAGGACACCCCAGTTCCCACGGTCGTCGACGGAAGCATCCCGCCGAACAAGAGCGACCTGAAGAACTTCGGCATCTACCTCGAGGAGACGGCAGGCGACGACTTCCTGCACATGTTCTGGCACCGTGTCCAGGATCCGTCCGGCACGACGAACATGGACTTCGAGTTCAACAAGAACAAGGCGGACCCGGCCCTGGGCAACGGCGTGACGCCGATCCGCAGCGACGGCGACCTGCTGATCCAGTACGACCTGGCCAACGGTGGAACCTCGCCCGAGCTGTTCCTCTCCCGGTGGGTCGCCACGGGCCCGAAGTCGCTCTGCGAGGCGGCCAACAGCACGCCGTGCTGGGGTGTCCGCATCAACCTGAGCGACGCCGACGACGCGACCGGATCGATCAACACCAGCGCGATCCCGGCGGCTGAGTCCGACGGCCTCGGCAGCGTCTCGGCGCGCACCTTCGGCGAGGCGTCGGTCAACTTCTCGGAGATCGTCGGTGATGACGAGTGCGTCGCGCTCGGCAGCGCCTACCTGAAGAGCCGTTCGTCCGACTCGTTCACCGCCGCGATGAAGGACTTCATCGCGCCGATCGACACGGGCATCGACACCTGCGGCGCCCTGGTGATCTCCAAGACGGCGAAGCACGCCGAGTCCGGACCCGGTGACCACCCGCAGGCAGATGTGGAGTTCACGGTCACGGGCGGCGGACTGGTCGACCCGCTCGTCGGTACCACCGACGCCGATGGCCTGCTCTGCTTCGAGGGACTCACCGCGGGCACGTACACCGTGACCGAGACGGTTCCCGACGGGTATGTGTCGGCCGACGCCGAGCAGGATGGGACCGTCGTCGCGCAGAGCGACTGCGACACGGCGACCCCGGTCGAGTTCTCGAACACGCCGTTGACCGACCTCACGGTCAGCGTCGACTCGCAGGTCGACGGCGGCACGTTCTCGAGCATCTCGTGTGATGTCGACGGCTCCGACGAGGTGCTGCTGACGGACGAGATCGACGACCCGAGCGTGACGATCACCGATCTCGAACCGAGGACCGTGGTCTGCACCATCGTGATCGACCCGTGACCCCAAGAGGAGGAATCACTCTCTGAAACCGAAGGGCCCCGCCGGCGATCGCCGGACGGGGCCCTTCCCTGCGGGTTCGTGGAACGCTACGCGCCCAGCCCCTCGTACACCTCGCGCAGCAGGCGAGCCGTCTCGGACGGCGTCTTGCCGACCTTGACGCCGGCGGCCTCGAGGGCCTCCTTCTTCGCCTGCGCGGTGCCCGCCGAGCCCGAGACGATGGCGCCGGCATGGCCCATCGTCTTGCCCTCGGGCGCCGTGAAACCGGCGACGTAGCCGACGACCGGCTTCGTCACGTTCGCCTTGATGAAGTCGGCCGCGCGCTCCTCGGCGTCACCGCCGATCTCGCCGATCATGACGATCGCCTTGGTCTCGGGGTCGGCCTCGAACGCCTCGAGGGCGTCGATGTGCGTGGTGCCGATGATGGGGTCGCCGCCGATGCCGATCGCGGTCGAGAAGCCGAGGTCGCGCAGCTCGTACATCATCTGGTACGTCAGCGTGCCCGACTTCGAGACCAGGCCGATCGGGCCCTTGCCCGTGATGTTCGCCGGGGTGATGCCCACGAGCGACTCACCGGGGCTGATGATGCCCGGGCAGTTCGGCCCGATGATGCGGGTCTTCTCGCCCTGCTCCTTGGCGTAGGCCCAGAACTCGGCCGAGTCCTGCACGGGCACGCCCTCGGTGATGATGACGAGGAGCGGGATCTCCGCGTCGATCGCCTCGATCACGGCGTCCTTCGTGTACGCCGGCGGCACGAAGGCGATCGAGACATCCGCGCCGGTCGCCTCGATGGCCTCCGTCACCGAGGCGAAGACGGGCAGCTCGACGGCGTTGCCATCCTTGTCCTTGTGCAGCACGGTCGTGCCGGCCTTGCGCGCGTTCACGCCGCCGACCACCTGGGTGCCCGCGGCGAGCATGCGCGCGGTGTGCTTCGAGCCCTCGCCGCCGGTGATGCCCTGGACGATGACCTTGTTGTCCTTGTTCAGGAAGATCGTCATTGCTCTCGAATCCTTCTCTACGCGGCGTTCGCCAGCTCGGCGGCCTTGTCGGCGCCCTGGTCCATGTTCTCGGCGAGGGTGACGAGCGGGTGCGCCGCCTCCTCGAGGATGCGACGGCCCTCCGCCACGTTGTTGCCGTCGAGGCGCACGACAAGCGGCTTGTTCGCGGTGTGACCGAGCTCGGCCAGCGCGCCGACGATGCCCTTCGCGACCTGGTCGCACGCCGTGATGCCGCCGAAGACGTTCACGAACACCGACTTGACCTGCGGGTCGCCGAGGATGATCGAGAGGCCGTTGGCCATGACCTCGGCCGATGCGCCGCCGCCGATGTCGAGGAAGTTCGCCGGCTTCACGCCGCCGTGGTTCTCGCCGGCGTAGGCGACGACATCGAGCGTCGACATCACGAGGCCCGCGCCGTTGCCGATGATGCCGACCTCGCCGTCGAGCTTGACGTAATTGAGGTCGAGCTCCTTGGCCTGCGCCTCGAGCGGGTCGGTCGCCGACGTGTCCTCGAGCAGCGCGTGGCCGGCGTGGCGGAACTCGGCGTTCTCGTCGAGCGTGACCTTGCCGTCGAGGGCGATGATCTCGCCGTCCTCCGACAGGATGAGCGGGTTGACCTCGACGAGCGTGGCGTCTTCCGAGGTGTACACGTCGTAGAGCTTCACGAAGACGTCGGCGACCTTGTCGACGAGCTCGGCCGGGAAGTTCGCGGCCTGTGCGATCTCGCGGGCCTTCTCGGGCGTGATGCCGGTGCCGGGGTCGACGTCGATGCGGGCGAGCGCCTCGGGCTTCTCGACCGCGAGCTGCTCGATCTCCATTCCGCCCTCGACGCTCGTGAGCGTGAGGTACGAGCGGTTGGCACGGTCGAGCAGCACCGAGAAGTAGAACTCCTGCGCGATGCGGGCGCCGCCGGCGACCATGACGCGCTTCACGACGTGGCCCTTGATGTCGAGGCCCAGGATGTCGCGAGCGGCCGCCTCGGCCTCGTCGGGGGTCTTCGCGACCTTGACGCCGCCGGCCTTGCCGCGGCCACCCGTCTTGACCTGGGCCTTCACCACGACGACGCCGCCGAGCTGCTCGGCCGCGGCGCGCACCGCCTCGGGGGTGTCGGCGACGATGCCCGGGAGCACCGGCACTCCGTACTTCTCGAAGAGGTCTCTCGCCTGGTACTCGTAAAGATCCACGCTCTGCTTCCAATCGTTCCGCGCGCCCGCGCGCAGGGATGGGTGGGATGGGAGGCCCGGCTGTGAGAGTCTCGACGTCAAGATACCTCGATATCGAGATAAGTCGAACCGCGACCATGGTACCCCGCCGTCGACGTGCCCTCGAACCGGCGGCAGCCCGTGACAGGCGGCGCGACGGCGGCGTGCGGGCCGTGCGGGCGCCGCGCAGGTGAGCCTCACCATGCTGGCGAGGCCCCGGGCCGAGTGGAAGACTGCCCGCATGACGGATGCCACGGATGCCACGGCCGAGCCGGTCCACCGCGTCGACCCGCACGACGGCAAGGTGCACGAGAAGCTCAACTGGCTGCGCGCCGGCGTGCTCGGTGCGAACGACGGCATCGTGTCGGTCGCCGCGCTGGTGGTCGGTGTCGCCGCGGCGACGACGGATGTCGGAGCCATCCTGATCGCGGGCGCCGCCTCGGTCGCGGCCGGCGCGATCTCGATGGGCCTCGGCGAGTACGTGTCGGTGTCGAGCCAGCGCGACACCGAGCACGCGCTCATCGCGAAGGAGAAAGCCGAGCTCGAGACGATGCCGGAGCAGGAACTCGACGAGCTCGTCGAGATCTACCGCGGCAAGGGCCTCTCGCCCGAGACGGCCGAGCGTGTCGCCGAGGAGCTCACCGCGCATGACGCCCTCGCCGCGCACCTCGAGGCCGAGCTGCACATCTCGCAGGAGGACGTGGTCAACCCGTGGCATGCCGCATGGGCCTCGGCGGCGGCGTTCCTGATCGGCGCGGTCCTGCCGATGATCGCGATCCTGCTGCCGCCGCCCGAATGGCGCATCGTCACCACGTTCATCGCCGTCATCGTCGCGCTCGCGATCACCGGCTGGCTCTCCGCGTGGATCGGCGGCGCGCCCCGCGTGCGCGCGGTCACGCGGGTCGTCGTCGGCGGCGCGCTCGCCCTCGTCGTCACGTGGATCATCGGCGCGCTGCTCGGCGGGGCGATCTAGCGAGCGCGTCTCATGTCAGAGGCACGGGTCGGCATCTCGGGCTGGCGTTACAAGGGCTGGCGCGGCGTGTTCTACCCGAAGGGGCTCCGGCAGGCCGACGAACTGGCGTATGCCGCTGCACGCATGACCTCGATCGAGGTCAACGGCTCGTTCTACTCGCTGCAGCGCCCGGCCAACTGGCAACGGTGGCGCGACGGGACGCCCGACGGATTCGTGTACGCGGTCAAGGGGCCGCGCTTCGTGACGCACATCAAGCGCCTCCGCGACATCGACGCGCCGCTGGCGAACTTCTTCGCGTCGGGCGTGCTCGACCTGGGCGCGAAGCTGGGCCCGGTCCTGTGGCAGCTGCCGCCGACGCTCGCGTTCGACGCCGGGCTGCTCGACGCGTTCCTCGGCCGGCTTCCGCGATCGAGGGCGGATGCCGCGGCCCTCGCGGCACGCCATGACGAGCGGATGGAGGGACGCGCCTCCTTCGCGGTGGGTGACGACGCCGGCCTCCGGCACGCGGTCGAGGTGCGCCATCCGTCGTTCGAGGACGCGGCCGACGAGTGGACCGCAGTGCTCGAGCGGCACGGCATCGCGAGCGTCACGGCGGACACCGCGGGTCGGTACCCGCGCCTGGACCGCACCACGGCGGACTTCGCGTATGCGCGGCTGCACGGCGAGGAGGAGCTCTACGCGTCGGGGTACGACGCCGAGTCGCTCGATCGGTGGGCGGCGTGGACTCGCTCCCACCTCGACGCAGGACGCGACGCGTACCTCTATTTCGACAACGACATCAAGGCGCGCGCCCCCTACGACGCGATGGCCCTCATCGCGCGGCTCTCGCTGCCGCCCGCCCTTGCGGCGCCCGCGACCGAGGCGGGCTGAGCGCGCGGCCCGGCAGGCGTTCGCGGCTCAGCCGATGCGGCCGAGTTCGAGCGAGGCGAACATGAGCGCGGCGACCGTCTCGCCGTCGCGGATCTCGCCACCTCGCAGCATCCGCATGACCTCGGCCCACGGCACCGTGCGGACGTGGCGGATGCCCTCCTCGGCGGCGTCGTGCCCGGCGTGCGGCGACGGGCGCAGCCCGGTGGCGACGAAGACGACCTCGCTCGCGCGGCAGATGCCGTTCAGCGCGTCCATGCGGCCGACCTCGCGCCAGTGCGTCGCCTCGAGCCCGGTCTCTTCGAGCAGTTCGCGCTGCGCGGCGACGAGCGGGTCGTCGCCGTCGGTGCCGCCCGCGGGCAGCTCGATCGACTCGCCGACGGTGTGCCGGTCGAGCGTGACGAGCACGATTTCGTCGTCGTCGGTGACCGCCACGACGAACACCGCGACGTTGCGCAGTTCGACGACGCCGTAGATTCCGTCGCTGCCGTCGGGGCGGACGACCGCATCTTCGGTCACTCGGATCCACGGATTCTCGTAGACAGTCCGCTGCGACCGGATGGGCCAGGTCACAGCTTCTCGATCGGTGCGATCTTGATGAGCAGCTTCTTCTGCCCGGCGGTGTCGAACGCGACGTGCGCGATGCGCTTGCTGCCCTCGCCGGTCACCTGCCGGACGGTGCCCTCGCCGAAGTCGGTGTGCCGGATGCGGTCGCCCGCCTCGAGGGTCAGGTCGCCGTTGTCGCGCACCGTGCCGGTGACGCGGTTCGCCCACTCGGCCTTCGGCGCCGCCGACTTCGTGACGCTGAACCGCTCGAGGTCGCGGTCGCGCAGCCCCCAGGCGCCGCCGCCCGAGCCGCCGCTGCCGTAGCCGCCGCGGCGCGCGTTGAGCGCACGAGGCTGGGTTCCGCCGCGGCTGGTGGCCATGCCGGGCGACTGCTTCCAGTCGATGAGCTCGTCGGGGATCTCCTGCAGGTACCGGCTCGGCATCGCGACCGACACCTCGCCGAACTGCGCACGGCTCATCGCGAGCGAGAGGTAGAGCCGCTTGCGGGCCCGCGTGATGCCGACGTAGAACAGGCGCCGTTCCTCGGCCGGCCCGCCCGGCTCGATCGCCGACATCTGGTGCGGCAGCAGGCCCTCCTCGATGCCGGTGAGGAACACGGCGTGGTACTCGAGTCCCTTGGCCGTGTGGAGCGTCATGAGCGAGACGGTGCCCGACGCGTCGTCGAGCTCGTCGGCCGCGGCCACGAGCGACACCTGCGTGAGGAAGTCGACGAGCCCGGAGCCCGGGTTCTCGCGGTCGAAGTCCTTGGTCTGCGCGAGCAGTTCCTCGACGTTCTCTGCGCGAGTCTCGTCTTGCGGGTCGCGGCTGTTGCGGAGCGTCTCGACGAGCCCCGACCGGTCGAGCAGGTGCGCGAGCACGTCGGAGACCTTCGCGGCACCCTCGTTCGTGCCCTCGTCGATGCCCTTCTGCGACGGCACGAGCATCGCGGCGGCCTCGTCGAGCAGGTTCGCGAGGTCGAGGATCGCCCTCGTGACCTTCGGGCCGAGCCCCAGCCCGTCGGCGGCGCGCATCGCCTGCCGGAACGACAGGTCGTTCTGCTCGGCGAAGCTCGCGATCGAGGTCTCGGTCGCGGGACCGATGCCCCGCTTCGGCGTGTTCAGGATGCGGCGGATGGCGAGTTCGTCGAGCGGGTTCGCGACGGCGATGAGGTACGCCATCGCATCCTTGATCTCGGCGCGCTCGTAGAACTTCGTGCCGCCGACCACGCGGTACGGCAGCGCGGAGCGCACGAAGATCTCCTCGAGCGCACGGGTCTGCGCGTTGGTGCGGTAGAACACCGCGATGTCGCGGTAGGCGACGCCCGCGCGGTGCAGCGCCTCGACCTCGTCGGCGACGAACTGCGCCTCGTCGTGTGCGGAGTACCCCGTGTAGCCGGTGATCTTGTCGCCGTCGCCGTCGGCCGTCCAGAGCTTCTTGTCTTTTCGGTCGAAGTTGTTCGAGATGACCGCGTTGGCGGCGCTCAGGATGTTCTGCGTCGACCGGTAGTTCTGCTCGAGCAGCACGACCTTCGCGCCCGCGAAGTCGCGCTCGAACTCCACGATGTTGCGGATGTCGGCGCCGCGGAACGCGTAGATGGACTGGTCGGAGTCGCCGACGACGGTGAGCGCCGCGCCGGGGATCGCGCCCGAGGCATCCGTCATGCCCCGGACCAGCACGCCGTGCTCATCGAGCTCGGCCACGACGTCGGGTTCGACGGGGCGGGTGAGCTCGCGGATGAGTGCGTACTGCGCGTGGTTGGTGTCCTGGTACTCGTCGACGAGGATGTGCCGGAACCGCCGCTGGTAGAGCGCGGCGACCTTCGGGAACGCCCGGAACAGGTAGACCGTCTCGCTGATGAGGTCGTCGAAGTCGAGCGCGCTCGCGTCGCGCAGCCGCCGCGTGTACTGGCGGAAGATCTCGAGGAACATCACGTCGTTCGGGTCGTTCATGTTGACGTTCCGCGCGTAGGTCTCGACGTCGCTGAGCTCGTTCTTGAGATTCGAGATCTTCGCCTGCGCGCTCGCGGGCGTGAAGCCGAGGGTGTCGGCGTCGAGCTCCTTGATGATGCGCTTGAGGATGGTGCGCTGGTCGGCCGAGTCGTAGATCGTGAACGTGGTCGACAGGCCCATCGCCGCCGCCTCGCGCCGCAGGATGCGCACGCATGCCGAGTGGAACGTCGAGATCCACATGCCGCCCGCCGCCTCGCCGAGCAGAGCCTCGACGCGCTCGCGCATCTCGGCCGCGGCCTTGTTCGTGAACGTGATGGCCAGGATCTGGCTCGGCCACGCCTCGCGCCCGTCGATCAGGCTCGCGATGCGGTGCGTGAGCACGCGGGTCTTGCCCGACCCCGCGCCCGCGACGATGAGCAGCGCCTGGCCGCGGTACTCGACCGCCTCGCGCTGCTGCGGGTTGAGCCCGGCCGTCAGGCGATCGGATGCCGCGTGGCCGGCGGCGCCCTGCGGCCCGCCTTCACGCGCATCGGAGGCCGCGACGGGCGCCTCGCGCCAGCCGGTGGGGTCGTCGGGGTCGAGGATCAGCGTCATGTCCTCTCAAGTCTAGGCGCGCCATCCGACAGCCGCCCCGGCCCGGCGCCCGCTCGGCTCACGGCGGTCGGCTAGCGTGAGGCCGTGCAACCCGAGGAACTCGAGCGTCGACGCCTGCTCCTGCACCGCCTGATCTCGCTGCTGCCCAGGACCGAGCGCCGTCCGGTCGCCTCGGTCGCGGCCGAGGGCAGCGGATCGTCGGGGACGTGGACGTACTACCCCAGCCCGCATGGCGGCTACGGCATCGGGCAGAATCCCGATCACGGATTCATCGAAGAGGCGCGCGTTCCCGACATCCCGGCCGTGATGGACTGGGTGTGGCACGACATCGCGCGCGACTTCATCCGCAGGCACGTCCTGTCGGCCGACGGCGTGCGCCATGCCATCATGCCCGTGCTCATGCCCCTCATGACACCACGCAGTGAACGGGCCGCGGCGCAGGCCGCGATCGACGCCCGAGCCGAGGCGCTCGGCTCGATCGCCGACTCGGGTTCCCGGTGGGCCCGGGCAGCCGTCGCATCCCGTGCGGATGCCGAGCCCGAACTCCTCGCCTCGATCGGTCGGGAAGTCGCCGGCGGATCGTGGGGCTTCTTCCGGAGCACCGTCGATCAGGACACGCCCGACGGCATTGCGCTGCGCAACGTCCTGACCAATCCGGCGACGCCTCCGCAGGTTCTCGCCCGATTCGCGAATTCGCGATCCTCTGCCGAGCTGTGGATCACGCAGGCCGTTGCATCGAACCCCGCGACACCGAGTGATGTGTTCGCGCGCCTCGCGCGCCATTCGGAGCCGCCGATCCGGTGGACCGTGGCCGGGAACGATGCGACTCCTGCGTCGGCCTCGGACTACCTGGCCGCCGACGCCGACGCCGTCACGCGATGGTTCCTGGCTCGTCATCACCCCGTCGCACCGCGTGTGCTCGGCGCTTGGATCAGCGACCCGTCCGTCGTGACGTGCGCCGCTGCCGGACCGAACGCCGGAGCCCTGGCGAGCGCCGAGATCACGCTCGACCCCGACGTTCGACTGGCCGTGGCCCGCAATCGCGCCGCGCCCGCCGAGCTCCTCAACGCCTGGACGGAGACCGTCGCTCCAGGCGATGAACGACTCGCCTTCGCCCTCGCGGTGAACCCGTCCACTCCGATCGAAGGGTGCCGGCGGCTGATCGACGTGGTCGGTACCGGGACGATCGCGACGGCGCTGCTCCGCCGAGCCGATCTGGATCCCGACCTCATGGACGTCGTCCTCGCCGCCGATCGCTCCTGGGCGGTGCCGGACCCGCGCCTCGCGGCGCTCCCGCGGCCCGAGCCGGAGCTTCCCGACGCCATTCGCGCGAGGCTCGTCGCTGACGACGACGACCGACTGCGTGCCTTCGTCGCACGTTCCTCGCGGCTCGGTCCCGACGTCGTCGAGCGATTGATCAACGATCCGGCGGCGACGGTCCGGCTGGCGCTCGCGGGGAACCGGTCAATTCCCGCAATTCGGCTCGAGCCGCTCGCCGAGGACGCCGACGCCGCCGTCGCCCGCGAAGCGCGTCGCCGCCTGGGACGCTGAGTCCGCTCCGGCCCAGGCCGCCGGGCCGAGGTGGACGCTGCGGTACCCCGGGATGAGCACGCCGCGCGCGACGCGCCGCGAGCGCACCGCGAGCGGGCGCGTCGCGGCGGCGTCGAGCACGGCGCCGACGAGCCCGCGGACCTGCGCCATCGCGAGGGGCGCCCCGAGGCAGAAGTGCGCGCCGGCGCCGAACCACAGCTGTCGTAGGTTCGCAGCCGGGTTGCCCACCGGATCGAAGCCGGGCGCGACGCGGTTCGCGAGGAAGGTGGCGAGGATGACCCGGTCCCCCGGTCGCACGGCGACATCGCCGATCTCGGCCTCGCGCACCGTGCTCCGCAGCATGACCGGCGACGGGGTGGTGACGCGCAACCCCTCGGCGATCGCCGCGTCGACGAGCGTGCGATCGGCGGCGAGCCGGCCGAGCCATCCGCTGTCGTGCAGGAGGCACACGAGCCGCGGGAGGTACGCCACGAGGGTCTCGGTGCCGGTGAGCACGAACGCGCCGACCGCGCCGAGCGACTCCTCTTCGACGAGGCCGAGCTCGCGCATCCGGCCGGGCACCGTCGCGGGATCGCCTGCGCGCCAGGCCGCGGCGGCATGGACCGTGAGCTCCGCCATGACCGAACGTGCGTGCCGCACTTGCGCCGGCGTCATCCGGGGTCGGGACAGCCGAACCGCGCCCGTCACGGTCGCGATGTGACGGAACAGGCGGTCGTCGACCACGTCGGGCGGCAGGCCCACGAGCGTGCTGATCACCGCGCTCGCGTGCCGGCGCGCGGCGCCGACGAGCTCCACGGTCTCGCCCGCGGCGAGCGCTGTGCCCAGCTCCGCATACGGTGCGGCGAGCGTGCGCTCGACCAGCTCCCCCACGGCCGCGGGCGTGAACAGCGGGGCGAGCCGCCGACGCAGCTCGGCGTGCTCCGCGCCCTCCATGTTGAGCAGCACGCGCGGGCCCAGCACGGGTGTCCACAGGTCGCTCGGCGACCCCGGACCCTGCTTGGCGAACGACGCCGGATCCATGAGCACCGATCGCAGCAGCGCGGCATCCGTCACCACGACGCCGAGGCCGGGCACGCGCACGACCGGGCGGCGGATGGCGCACAGCAGCGGATACGCGACCGGATGCGCCGCGCGCATCACCCGCTCCTCCCACCGGGCGGCGACCGCCGTGCCCGTGCCGCCCGCCATCGTCGCCGCGATCACCACTGCAGTACCGTGACCCCGAGACTGATCCCGCCCGCCAGCCCGACGAGCGCGACGAGGCTGCCCTCGCGGACGCGGCCCTGCGCGACCGCGCGGTGCAACTGCACCGGCAGCGACACGCTCGCGAGGTTGCCGTGCGACGAGATCGTCTCCTCGGTCACCGCGGGATCGATCCCGAGCAGGTCGACGATACGGCGATGCATCGGCAGCGCGACCTGGTGCACCGCCACGAAGTCGAGCTCGTAGGGCCGCACGCCGAGGCTCGCCAGCGTGTCGTGGAAGATACCGAGCCCGACCGTGCGGAAGGCGCGCTCGAGCGCACGGCCGTCCATGTCGAAGTAGCTGCCGCCGATCGCGTGCGGGTTCACCGAGCCGCCCGTGGGCAGCGTGCCGACCGACCAGTACTCGGAGTGGGCCGCGAACCGGCTGCCGATGAGGCCGACCCCCGGTACGTCGCTCGCCTCGAGCACCACCGCGGCGCCGCCGTCGCTCATCGTGTAGCCCGGGAACGACCGCATGAACTGCTCGGCGCGCTCGAGGCGCCAGCGCACCGCGTGCGAGGGCTGCTCGCCGCTCACGATGAGGGCGCGTCGCGCCTGCCCGGTCGCGATGAGCGCCTCGGCGACCTGCATGCCCTGCAGCAGGCTGTTGCAGGCGTTCTTCACGTCCATGACCGGTGCCGTGACGCCGAGCTTCGCCGCGACGATGTGCGCGGTGGCGGGCTCGATGAGGTCCTGGCTCGCCGAGGCGAACACGAGCAGGTCGACCGGACCCGGCGACTGCTCGAGCGCGCGGCGCGCGGCGGCGACCGCGAGGTCGGAGGTCTGCCAGCCGTCCGGCCGCACGTGCACGCCGCGGACGCCGGTCAATCGCCCGATGATCCCCGACGGCAGGCGCAGGCCCGGGTTCTCGGCCGCGAGGCGCGCCTCGGTCTCGGCGGTGGAGCGCCAGTCGTCGGGGAGGAACACGCCGAGTCCGGCGATGCGCGCCGCGGTGATCCAGCGTGGGTCTGCGGGCCGTCGCGGCGCCTCGGTCATGAGCGTCATGCGCGTGCTCCCGTCGTCCGGCCGCCCACGGGCCGGGAGGTGGTCAGCGCCTGCTGGATCACGTCGGCGGCGCCGACCGCGCCGTCGTTCCGCGCGCAAGCGTCGCGGAATCGCTCGAGCGCGGCACGTCGAGCAGCGGATGGCGCGAGCGCGCGTCGCACGGCCGCGGCGAGTCGCTCGGCGCCTGCCGCACCGGCACGCAGCACCCGGTCGTCGAGCCGTTCGGCGAGGTCGTGGTGCACCAGGCGCGCCGCGACATCCGGTTGGTCGTAGTCGACCGGGATGACGACCGCCGGCCGTGCCGCGGCGAGCGCCGCCTGGGCGATGCCGGCACCGCCGTGGTGCACGACCGCGTCGTATCGGTCGAGGCGGTCGTAGTCGGCGTAGTCGATCACGCGGACGCGTGCGTCGGCGGGCGCGGCATCGGGGCGCGGCGCGTCGCTCCCCGCCGTGCCCCCGAGCGAGAGGTCGAACGCGACGTCGGGCAGCAGTGCGGCGACGCGGTCGAGCGCCTCGACGAGGCGGGCCTTCTCGGGTGCAAGGTGCGTGCCGAACGCGACGAGCACGCGGTGCGGCGCGTCGGGGCCGCCCCCATCGGTCGGAGCCGCAGCCGCACGCGCACCCCAGGCCCCGGGCCGCCCCGGCGGCGAGTACCGCACCGGCCCCACGAACCGCACGGCGGCGGGCCACGACCGCTCGAGCTCGAGCTCGGCGAGGCCGAGCGCGAGCAGGGTGTCGGGCGAGTACGCCTGCTCGGTGCCATCCGCCCTGAACGCACCCGTGAAGCCGAGCTCGCGCAGCGGTCGCGCGTTGAGCGCGAACACGCTGCGCTTGAAGGTGCGCACTGCCGCGCGCGCGGCGGCGTCCCGGACGCGGCCGGCGGGGCCGCGCGGTGGCAGCAGGCCGCCGCAGTACGCGGGCGTGCCGTCGGTCGAGCCGATGGCGGCGGGCGAGGGCATGGCGGTGAACCAGCGGATGCCGTGCCGCGCCGCGCCGGGACCGGCGACGGGGAGCGTGAAGTCGGCGACGACGATCGCGGGCGGGTCGGGGCGCCATCCGTCGTCGAGCTCGTCCCGGATGGCCGCGAGCACGGCGAGGGTCGCGCGGAACTGCCGGTGCAGGCGCACGGGGCGGCGGCCGATACGCTCGACGGGATCGGCGATCGCCGTCATGGTCGCATCATCCGCGGATTCGAGCACGCGGGCGGTCAGGCCGGCCGCCTCGATGCGGGGGCGCGCGGCCGCCGTGCTCGTCACCCGGACGGGGATGCTGCGCGCGGCGAGTTCCACGCCGATGCCGAGGATCGGATGGAGGTGCCCCGCGAACGGCGGGGCGATGAGCTCGACGTGTCCGCTCATGCGACGGCTCCCGGGTGAAGCGAGCGCGAGGGCGACCGCACGCGCTCGATCGCGCGCACCGCGATCGACCGGAACTCGGGCGACGCGAGGTAGTCGAGGTGCCCGGCGTCGATCACGTGGTCGGCCTGCCGCGCCCAGCGCCGGGCGAGCGCGTCGCGGCGGCCGACGACGGTCTCGAGGCGCAGGCCGAGCGGGCGCGACCTGGCGACCGGCCCGTAGGCGAGCACGTGCACGCTGCGCGCGGCGGCGGCCTCGAGGCGCAGCCCGGCCAGCAGCTCGAGCCCGCAACTGCCGGCGAGCACGAGCGTGCGGTCGGCCGCGGTCAGGACGTCGCGCACGGCGTCGGCGTGGTCGAGCGCGAACCTCGGATGGCGCGCCGCGAGGTAGTCGCGCGCGTTCCGGACGCTCGCGAGCGGCAGCGGCGTCGGGCGCCACGGGCCGCTCGCCGGCGCATACGGGAAGTTCACGTCCAGGCGCTCGTCGATGCCGACGGGCAGCGCGTCGAGGAATGCGCGCTGTTCGGGCGACAGCGCCGTGTTCGACCGGTCGCTGCGGCCGGTGAGGAAGCACACGCGCAGCCTCACGCCGCGACCGCCTCGAACCGGTCGTTCGCGTGGACCCGGTACCGGCCCGATCGCCAGACGATGCGCCGATCGACCAGGGCGCCCGCGAACTGCACCGGCAGCAGGAGTTCGGCGGCGATCGACCGCGCGGGATCGTGGCGTACCCGACCGGTCACGGCTCGCTGCGCCGCCGCGATGACGGCCGACCGGCTCGCGACTGCGACGAGCGCGGCCGCCACGCGCGGGCCCGACGGACGGGCGACCGCGAGCCCGACGGCCGTCGCGAGCAGCACGGGCGGCAGGGCGTACGCCGCGGCCAGGCCCACGCGCCATCCGCTCGGCTCGGCCCGCAGCCCCAGGCGTGCGAACACCATCCACCGATGCATCAGATGGCGATAGGAGCGACCGTCGGACACTGTCGTCGACACCACCTGGGGCACCTCGGTCTGGTCGATGCGGCCGCCCGCCGCGCGCACGCGTCCCGCGATGGCCAGGTCGTCGGCGATCAGCCGCTGCAGCGGCCCGAACCCGCCGAGTCGCTGCAGTGTGCTCCGGCGCATCGCCCACGTCATGCCGTTGATCGCACGCGCCGACCCCGACGCCGACGTGGGCAGGTAGGTCAGGATCGCCTGGTCGTTCACGAACTCGGCGACGAGACGCGACCATTCGCCCGGACCCGGTTCGTACGTCGGCAGGCCGGTGCTGACATCCGCGATCTGGAGTCCGTCGAGCAACGCCGTGATCCCGGCCGGCGTCACGCGCGTGTCGTCGTCGATGACCGCGAACGCCTCGGTGGTCAGCAGGCCCTCGGCGAGCGCGAGCTTGAACGCCTTCGGCCCGGTGCCCGGCGGGCACGGCGGGCAGTCCACGATCTCGACCCGGGCGAGCGGATGGCGCGCCCGGGCCGCCTCGGCGATGCGCCACCCCTCGGGGTCCCGCTGGTCGACCAGCCACAGCACGCGCGCGTCGGGGCACGCCTCGAGCGTCGCGACGAGGGCCTGCTCGAGCTGCGGATCGCCCGACAGGATCGGCTGCACGACCGTGAGCTCGCCCGGCGCGACCGGGTCGGCGGTCGCCCGGCGCACGCGTGCCCGGCGCCGGGCGACGGCGACGCCGGCGAGCGCCGCCTTCGCACCCAGCACGCCGACGTAGGCGATCGCGGCGCCGATCGCGACCCGGTCGGCCGCCCTCATCGCACGGGCTCCGCGCGGCCCTGCCGGGCGGCCGCGATCGTCCGCTCGATGGCCTCCTCCATGCCGATCGCCGGCGGGCCGAACAGCCGGCGGGCGAGCGAGACGTCGAATGTCTTGGACGACGCGAGCAGCCACACGGCGTACTGCGTGAGCGGTGGCTCGCCCGGCAGCCGGCCGAGTCGCCAGGCCGTCTCGGCGGCGGCGGCGAGCCCGAGCGCACTGGTGCGTCCGATGGTGCGGCGGGGCACAGGGAGCCCGAGCTCCCCGAGGATGCGGGCGATCGTGGGCATGATCGGGACGGGTTCGCCGTTCGTGAGGTTCACCTCGGTGCCCGCCAGTCCGGGCGCGAGCGTCGCGGCGACGAGCTGGTCGACGAGCGTGTCGATGTAGACGAGGTCGCCGACCGCGGGATGGGCGGGATCGCCGAGGAACGGCAGCCGCCCACGCGCGGCCGCCTCGAGGATGCGGGGCAGCAGGGTCGTGTCACCGGGTCCGAACACCGCGCGCGGGCGGGCGATCACCCAGTCGCCGGGATGCCGCCGAACCAGCTGTTCGCCCTCGTGCTTGGTCCGCGCGTAATCGTTCAGGAAGTCCGGCCCGATCGGGCTCGACTCGGTGAGGCCGAACTGGTCGGCGCGCCGGTAGAACACGGAGGTGGACGACACGTACACGACGCGCGACGTGCCCGACCGCCGCGCGAGCTCGAGGACGTTCGCCGTCGCGTCGACGTTCTGCGTACGGAACTGCGCGCGCGTGCCCCACTGGCTCGCACGTGCGGCGGCGTGCACGATCACGTCGGGCCGGAACGCGGCGCCGAAGGGCAACTCCACGGAGCGCGACAGGTCGAGGCTCGCGACATCCGGATCATCGACGCGGCGCCGGCCGATGCCGCGCACGTCGATGTCGTCGCGCTCGCGCAGGGCGCGCAGGAGCGCGCCGCCGACGAAGCCCGTGGCGCCGGTCACGAGCACGCGCGTCCGCTCAGCCACGCGCCACCTCCTCCGTCGGGGCCGCCGCCGCGGGCGCCGCCGCCACGGGCGGCGCAGGCGCCTCCGCACGCCGGATGCGCACGACCTTGTCGCCCGGTCGCGGCGGCGTCCACGCCTCGAACCGCAGTTCCGGATGTCGCGCCCCGACGGCGTCGAACAGCTCGCCGAGGCTCCGCCGCACCGCGGCCTCCGCGGCAGCGACCTCGCGCGCATCCGTCGCACGGGCCAACGCGATGTCGAGCCGGCCGCCCGACGACCAGCGGATCGCCCAGTCGGTGACATCCGCGAGCGCCATCGCGCGCCGCACGGTGTCAGGGAAGATGCGGACGACTCCGCCGTCGGCGCCGACCGCCTCGACGACCTCGTCGGCACGGCCCTCGACGGCCTCGATCACGCGCGACGGGTCGCCGCATGGGCAGCGCGCATCATCCGCCGCTGCTCGGAGCACGTCGTCGAGCCGGTACCGCACGACCAGCTGCGTGCGGCGCTCGAGGTCGGTGACGATCGGGGTGAACCGGCGGTGCTCGGCGTCGAGCGACTCGGGCTCGAAGACGACGACCGACTCATTGAGGTGCAGGCGCCCCCGCGCGCAGTCGAGCCCGAGCAGGCCCTCCGTCGCCTGGTAGACGCGGCGCGGGCGCACGCCCCACGCGCCCTCGACGCGCACGGCGGTGGCGGGGTCGAGCACCTCGGCCACCGCGACCACGAGTCGGGGCGCGATCGCGAGCTCGCCGCGGGCGGCCGCGCGGGCCAGGGCATCGAGCACGCTCGACGGGGCCACGAGCACGTCGGGGCGGGCCGTCGCGACGCCCGCGAGCACCTCGTCGAACGGCGCGACGAGGTCGACGAACCGGAAGTCCAGCCGTCGGCTGCCGACCGACTCGTACAGCGTGCTGTTCGCGCGCAGGCAGAACGCGATGCGCAGCGGCGGACGCCACGGCTGCACGAGCTGCACCAGGCTGCGCCGGTCGAGCAGGCGCCCGAGCACCGTGCCGGCCCAGCGCAGGCGCTCGGCCTCGTCGACGAGGAACACGCCCGGTCGCCCAGACGTGCCGCTCGACAGGCCGACGGTGATGCCGCCCGGCAGCAGGCCGGAGAAGTCGCGGCTGTGTTCCGCCGCGTGCGCGGCCGTGAGCGCGGTGTCGAGGTCGATGCCGAGCACGTTGAAGCCCGCGAAGTCGGCCAGCACGGCCGCCTTGTCGACGACCGGCACGTCCGCCAGTCGGTCGAAGGGGTGCGCGTAGTGGCCGGCTCGCGGCATCCGCTCGACCAGCAGGCGACGGATGGCTCGCCGCCGCCGGCGCTCGAGACCGCGGCGGCTCTGCAGGCGCACGCCCCAGCGCGACCGCGCGAACGCGGCCAGCGCGCCCACCGCGAGCGTCGGGCCCATCCGTCCTCCGTCCGCCTCGCGTTCCCGGGCGAACGCCCGCGTGCTGCTGGATCCTAGCGGAGCCGCCGACGGCGCCCGCGCCCTCCGTTCGGGGGCGAATCCCGCGGGTCGTTCCCATGCGCGCGAGTTCCGAGTTTCTGCGGGCCCACCCGCATGAACCCGGGACTCGCCGAACCTCGCCGCGGCTCGTGTGCCACCATTCGCTCTCCTGTCCTGCCCGACTTCCGCCTTTCTGCGGGCGCACCCGCACGAACTCGGGACTCGCCGAACCTCGCCGCGGCTCGTGCGCCACCACTCGCTCTCCTGCGCCCGACTTCCGTCTTTCTGCGGGCCCACCCGCAGAAAGTCGGGAATCGGGGAGCGTCTGGCGGCCCGTGCGCGCAGCCACTCGTCCCTCACATCAAGCCCGGCAGCCGCTGCATGGACGGCTTCCCGACACCGCCGCCGACGGACGTGGCGCAGTGCCACTATCGCCGGATGGCCCGCCCCGCCCCGCTCCCGCTCGAGTTCCGCGTCCGCCCGTTCCACGTCGGCCAAGCGGCCGTGCACGGGGTGACCGCGTCACGACTTCGGGCGCGTGACCTGGTGCGCCCGTATCGAGGAGTCCGCGCGACATCGGTCCCGGCCACGGTGCTGGAGCGCTGCCAGGCGTATGCGACCCGCATGCCGTCCGAGCACTGGTTCAGCCACGCCACGGCCGCGCAACTCTGGGCGCTGCCGCTCCCAGGCGGGTCGAGCGAGACCGTCGGCTGCATGTCAGCTCGGCGCGCCGCGAGCCCGAGGTGGCGGGTGTGATCGGTCATCGCGCCAAACGGCGTCCTGACGTGAGGCTCGCGTTCGGCATATCGGTCCTGGCCCCCGCAGATGCATGGTGCCAACTCGGGAGCGTGCTCACCGTCGACGAGCTCATCGAGGCGGGCGATCGCCTCCTCGGCTGGCCGCTCCCGCTGTGCTCGCGCGAGGAACTCGACACCGCGGTCACCCGCTTCGGCTCGCGGCGAGGCGCGCGAAAGGTGCGGGCGGCTTGGGCTCGCCTTCGCGCCGGCTCGGCCTCGCCACGCGAGACCAGACTCCGGGAGCTTCTCGTGGCGGCGGGACTCCCCGAGCCCGCGCTGAACGTGCCGATCGTGCTGCGCGACGGGCGCTCCACACCCGGCGACCTCGTGTACGCCGAGTACCGCGTTCTTGTCGAGTATGACGGCGAGCAGCACCGCGAGGACGCCGAGCAGTTCGGTCGCGACGTCGACCGTCTCAACGCCCTCGCGATCGCGGGGTGGGTCGTCGTACGGATCCGCAAGGACATGGCTGACGCGAGCGTGCTCGACCTCGTCACGACCGCACTCACGGCCCGCGGATGGCGCGCATGAGTGTCTGCCCGTTGGCCCGAGTCCCGGGTTTCGGCGGGTACACCTGCCCAAAGGCGGGAGTCGCGATGGTGAGGTCCCCGCGTGCGAGGCGGATGCAACGAGTCACGGGTTGACGTGGGTGCACCCGCACCAAGGCGGGAGTCGCAACGATGGTGGTGAGGTTCCCGCATGCGAGGCGGACGCAGCGAGTCACGGGTTCGTGCGGGGTGCACCCGCACGAACCCGGGATTCGCGACGGGAGCGGGAGAGCGGCGCGGTGCGCGCGTCAGGCGCCGGCGGCGACGCGACGCGCCTCGATGCCGAGGTCGGGGTGGTCGAGGAAGATCCCGTCGAGGCCGGTCCCGATGATGCGCGTGAACTCGCCGAGCCAGTCGCCCCAGGCGGCGCGAGCGGTCCCCCGCCGGTTCGGCTGGGCGAGGAAGCGGTTCTCGGGGCGGAGCGTCCACGTGTAGACGGCGAGGCCCGCGGCGTGCGCGGCATCGACGAGATCGGACCCGGTGAGCGGCCCGCCGTTCGCGGCGCGACGCGCGGCAGACGCGACATCCGTCGACGACCGCGGCCCGCCCACGAGCCGGGACTTGCCGACGCTCACGCCGTCGACCGCCCCGGCGAGGCCGAGCAGGCCCTCCTCCGTGACGAACGAGTCGTACGTGCGGGGACGCCCATCGGCGCTGCCCGCCGTCGCGACGAGGTCCCACGGTGCGCCGCGATCCTCGACGAGCAGCACCTTGGTGCCCGCGATGCCGCGGTCGCGCAGGCGCTCGAGCAACGTCGGCTCGAACGACTCCGAGATGAGGCGGCCGTCGCCCCGGCCCCATCCGCCCGCGGCGAGCTCAGCCGCGAACAGCTCGTCGAGCGGCAGGCCGAGCCCCTCGAAGTGCGTCGCGTGCTTGAACTCCGCGACGAGGCGGATGTCACGACCCGAGTCGTCGGACGCGGCATCCAGCATCGCGAGCAGGTCACGGAAGCGGATGATCGGGTACCGGCCGTCGAAGGTCGCGCTGTGCTGACGCACGCCGCCGAGCCGCTCGGTCGCCCGGAGCGTGGACAGCTCGGCCCACGTGAAGTCCTCGGTGAACCAGCCCGTGAGCGCCGTGCCGTCGACCTCGCGCGTGGTGCGCCGCGATGCGAACTCGGCGCGGGACGCGACATCCGTGGTGCCCGAGATCTCGTTCTCGTGGCGCAGCACGAGCACGCCGTCGCGCGTCGCGACCAGGTCGGGTTCGACCGCGTCGACGCCCAGCGCGAACGCGAGCCGGTACGAGGCCTCGGTGTGCTCGGGGCGGTAGCCCGGCGCGCCGCGGTGCCCGATGACCAGGGGTCGCTCCGCAGGACCTGCCAGCATCCCCCCAGCGTAGCCACGGCCCTCCACGCGGCCCCGGAATTCCGCGCGGATTCACGGCGTTGACACTGCTGAACCCGCTAGGTTGGAAGGACGCGACCAGATCGGTCCGCACGATTCCCCTCCACCCGACGGAAAGCCGAAAGCAGAGGAACCACAGCAATGGCTCTCAACAACCCCGCCTTCTCACGTAATGAGGCGTTCTCCAACCAGGGGGCGGTGGCTGTCGCGCAGGACATGTCCGCCCAGCAGTTGCAGGACATGTACAACCAGCCCGCCACGCTCCCCGACCGCGAGGTCATGACGATCGAGGACTCGATCGCGAAGTCCGCCGCATCGTTCGGCGTGCTGCTCGTCGGCGCCGCGATCGGCTGGCTCACGGTGCAGACCGTGCCGTTCCTCTGGATCGGCGCCGGCATCGTCGGCTTCGTCCTCGCGCTCGTCAATATCTTCAAGAAGGAGCCGTCGCCCGCGCTGATCCTGGCGTATGCGGGAGTCCAGGGTGTGTTCGTCGGCGGCATCTCGGCCTGGTACGAGCTCGCCTACGGCGGCGGCATCGTCGCCCAGGCGGTCATCGCGACCCTTGTGGTCGTCGGCGTGACGCTCGCGCTGTTCGCGTCGGGCAAGATCCGCGCGTCGGCCCGCGCGACGAAGGTCTTCATGATCGCGATGGTCGGTTACATCGTGTTCTCGCTCGTCAACTTCGGCCTGATCCTCTTCGGCGTGACCGACGACCCGTGGGGCCTCCGCGGTGCCGAGATCATGGGCATCCCGCTCGGTCTGATCATCGGCGTCCTGGTCGTGATCATGGCCGCGTACTCGCTCGTGCTCGACTTCGACTTCATCCAGCAGGGCGTGCGAAACCGGGCTCCCAGGAAGTACGGCTGGACCGGTGCCTTCGGCATCATGGTCACCGTCATCTGGCTGTACCTCGAGATCCTGCGCATCCTCGCGATCACGCGCGACTAGCCCTCGATCCACGCGAACGGGCCGTCCCCACGGGGGCGGCCCGTTCCGCGTCTGCGGCGTCAGCGAGCGTCGGGTCGCGACGCCCGCGCGAGCAGCACCGCGCGCTCCCGCTCGTTGGCCGTGAGCCGCGCCGCCTCCGCGAAGGCCTCGCGCGCGTCATCCGATCGCCCGAGCCGTTCGAGCAGCTCGGCGCGCACCGCCTGCAGCGGATGGTACTTCGCGAGCCGCCCATCGGCAGCGAGCTCGTCGACGATCGCGAGCCCCGCCTCGGCTCCGTCGGCCATGGCGACCGCCACTGCCCGGTTGAGCTCGACGACCGGCGACGGCGCCACCTGCCCGAGCGCCTCGTAGAGCGCGACGATCGTCTCCCAGTCGGTGTCGTCGACGGATGGCGCGATGTCGTGCTGCTCGGCGATCGCCGCCTGCAGCGCGTAGGCGCCTCGTCCGCGCCCGATGGCGTCGGCGCGCGCGAGCGCCGCGCGCCCCCGCGTGATCGCCGAGCGGTCCCACCGCCGCCGGTCCTGATCGGGCAGCAGCACCGGGTTCCCGGCAGGGTCGAGGCGGGCCGGGAACCGCGCCGCCGTGAGCTCCATGAGCGCGACGAGCCCGTGCACCTCGGGCTCCCGCGGCACGAGCCCCGCGAGCACGCGCCCCAGTCGCAGTGCCTCGCGGCTGAGCTCGGGCCGCATGAGGTCCTCGCCGGCCGACGCCGAGTGCCCCTCGTTGAAGATCAGGTACAGCACGCCGAGCACGGTGCCGAGTCGCTCGGGGAACTCCGACCGCGGCGGCACCTCGAACGGCACGCCCGCGTCGCCGAGCGTCTTCTTCGCGCGCACGATCCGCTGCTGCACCGTCGAGACCGGCACGAGGAATGCGCGCGCGATCTCCTCGGTCGTGAGACCCGCGACGACGCGCAGCGTGAGCGCGACGCGCGCCTCGCGCGAGAGCACGGGATGGCAGGACACGAACACGAGCCGGAGCACGTCGTCGTCGATCGCATCGGGGTCGTAGGGCAGGTCGCCCGTGGCATCCGCCGCCTCGGCCTGCTCGCGTTCGAGGTCGTGGGCGATCGCGGCCAGCCGCTCGTCGTAGCGCTCGCGGCGGCGCCATCCGTCGATCGCCCGGCGCTTGCCGACGGCGGTGAGCCAGGCGCCCGGGTTCGACGGGATGCCGGAGTCCGGCCACTGCGCGAGCGCCTCGGCGAGCGCGTCCTGCGCGAGGTCCTCGGCGAGGGCGAAGTCGCCGACCATGCGCGTGAGCGTCGCGACGATGCGCGCCGACTCGATGCGCCAGACCGCGGCGACGGCCCGCCGGGCGGACTCTGCGTCCACCGGGCGGGCCGTCGCGTCGGCCGTCACGCCTTGGTCGCGGCGCGTCGGGCGTCTTCAGCGAGACGCTCGGCCTGCTCGGCGCGCCAGCCGACCTCCTTCTGGATCCACTCGTTGTCCTGCGGGAAGTCGTCGATCTCGGACACGCGCCGTACCTCGAGCTTCGCGCCCGGGCCGAGCGGGCACCGCTTGGCCCACTCCGCGGCCTCTTCGGCACTCGAGACGTCGAGGATCCAGAAGCCGTTGAACAGCTCCTTGGTCTCGCCGTAGGGGCCATCGGTGACGAGGGGCGGCTCGGCCGAGAAGTCGACGACGAAGCCCTCGCTCGCGTCGGTCAGGCCCTCGCCGGCGAGCATCACGCCGGCCTTCATGAGTTCCTCGTTGTACCGGCCCATCGCCGCGATGACCTCGTCGAACGGCATGTCCTGGTACGCCTCGACGGCTTCGTCGGTGGCCCGCATGATCAGCATGTACCGCGTCATGGTGAAAACTCCTCCGTGTTCGGGTCGCCCTTCGACCCTCTCACTCATGGCGTCGAACGGGAAGACGCCCGATCGACACCGCCGCGAACATTTTCTGAACCGACGGGCGAATGCCCCGGGCGGGCGTCCCGGGCTCAGATGCCGAGGGTCGCGCCCGCGGCCCTGATGGCGTCGGCGGATGCCGCGAGCAGCGCCTCCTCGTCGGAGGACAGGGGCGTCTCGGCGACCGCGAACGCCCCGTCGCCGCCGACCACGCTGGGCAGCGAGAGCGCGACGTCGTCGATGCCGCGCACCCCGGAGAGCACGGTGCTCACGGGCAGCACGGCACGCTCGTCGCCGAGCACCGCCTCGACGATGCGGGCGCCGGTGAGCCCGATCGCGTAGTTGGTGGCGCCCTTGCCGCGGATGACGGTGTACGCCGCGTTGCGCACCTCGTGCGCGATCCCGTCGAGCTCCTCGCGCGTGAACGGCTCGCCGGCACGCCAGTCGAGGATCGGCACCGGCCCGATCCGCGCGTTCGACCACAGCGGGAACTCGGTGTCGCCGTGCTCGCCGACGATGTCGGCGTGCACGCTCGCGGTCGTGACGCCGGCGCGCTTCGCGAGCAGCCACCGCAGCCGCGACGTGTCGAGCACCGTGCCCGATCCGAACACCCGCTCGGACGGCAACCCGCTGATGCGCTGCGCGGCGAGCGTCAGCACGTCGACGGGATTCGTGACGAGCACGTAGATCGCGTCGGGGGCGCGCTCGAGCAGGCCGGGCAGCAGTCGCTCGAGGATCCCGACGTTCGTGCCCGCGAGTTCCATCCGGCTCTGGCCCGGCTGCTGCTTGGCTCCGGCGGTGATCACGACGACGTGCGAGCCGGCGACGACGTCGAGATCGGCCCCGCCGATCACGCTCGACCGCGTGAACTGCGTGCCGTGCGCGAGGTCGAGCACCTCGGCCTCGACCTTCTCGGTCGCGATGTCGTAGAGCGCGACCTGCGACGCCGACTCCCGGATGAGCGCGGCGTACGCGAGGCTCGTCCCGACGCTCCCCGCTCCGACGACCGACAGCTTCGAGTTCTCGACGACGCCCATGCAGCCATCCTTCCGAAGCGGGCGACGGATGTCACGACTCCGCACGACGGAGGGCGCGGACCTCGCGGTCCGCGCCCTCCTCACGTCAGCGACGCCGACGCTACTCCCACTCGATGGTCCCCGGCGGCTTCGACGTGACGTCGAGCACGACGCGGTTGACTTCGGCCACCTCGTTGGTGATGCGGTTCGAGATGCGCGCGAGCACCTCGTAGGGCAGGCGGGTCCAGTCGGCGGTCATCGCGTCCTCGGACGAGACCGGGCGCAGCACGATCGGGTGGCCGTAGGTGCGACCGTCGCCCTGGACGCCCACGGAGCGCACGTCGGCGAGCAGCACGACGGGGCACTGCCAGATCTCCTGGTCGAGGCCCGCTGCGGTGAGCTCGGCACGCGCGATGGCGTCGGCCTCGCGCAGCGTCTCGAGCCGGTCGCGCGTGACCTCGCCGACGATGCGGATGCCGAGGCCCGGGCCGGGGAAGGGCTGGCGGCCGACGATCGCCTCGGGCAGACCGAGCTCGCGGCCGATCGCCCGCACTTCGTCCTTGAAGAGCGTGCGCAGCGGCTCGACGAGCTCGAACTGCAGATCTTCGGGCAGGCCGCCCACGTTGTGGTGGCTCTTGATGTTCGCGGTGCCGGTGCCGCCGCCCGATTCGACCACATCGGGGTAGAGCGTGCCCTGCACCAGGTAGCGGATGGACTCGCCGTCGGCCTCGGCCTCGGCGACGAGGTCGCGCTCGGCCCGCTCGAAGGCGCGGATGAACTCGCGCCCGATGATCTTGCGCTTCTCCTCGGGGTCGGTGACCCCGGCGAGCGCGTCGAGGAACGTGTCCTGTGCGTCGACGGTGACCAGCCGGATGCCGGTCGCGGCGACGTAGTCGACCTCGACCTGCTTGCGCTCGTCCTTCCGGAGCAGCCCGTGGTCGACGAAGACGCACACGAGCTGGTCGCCGACGGCCTCGTGCACGATCGCGGCCGCGACCGCGGAGTCGACGCCGCCCGACAGGCCCGCGATGACCCGGCCCGAGCCGACCTGCTCGCGGATGCGCGCGACCTGCTCGGCGATGACGTTGCCCGAGTTCCAGTCGGCGGGGATGCCGGCGGCCCGGTGCAGGAAGTTCTCGATGACGTCCTGTCCGAACGGCGAGTGCTTGACCTCGGGATGCCACTGCACGCCGTAGAAGCGCTGCGCGTCGTTCGCGAAGGCGGCGACCGGGGTGTCGGCCGTCGAGGCGAGCACGTCGAAGCCCTCGGGCGCGACCGCGACGGAGTCGCCGTGGCTCATCCACACCGTCTGGTGCTCAGGCTGCCCGCCGAGCAGCGCGTTGCCGTCGACGCGCAGCGTCGCCTCGGTCGAGCCGTACTCGCGGCGGCCGGTGTGGGCGACCTCGCCGCCGAGCTGCTGCGCCATGACCTGGAAGCCGTAGCAGATGCCGAGCGTCGGCACCCCGAGCTCGAGGATGCCGGGATCGAGCGCGGGCGCCCCCGCTTCATACACCGACGACGGCCCGCCCGAGAGCACGATGCCGATCGGGTCCATCGCGCGCACTTCATCGGCGCTGATGGTGTGCGGCACGATCTCGGAGTAGACGGATGCCTCGCGCACGCGTCGCGCGATCAGCTGCGCGTACTGCGCGCCGAAGTCGACGACGAGCACGGGGCGCTGCTGGGTCTCGCTCACTGGGCGGCCTCCACGGACTCGGATTCGGACTCGGGACGTGCGGGCGCGGCATCCGCTTCACGCCTGGCCAGGTAGCCGCGCACCTCGCGGGCGATGCGCGCCTCGAGGAAGAACGAGAGGAACGGCACGATGCCGCCCGATGCCAGGAGCAGCAGGCGCGGGAAGCGCCAGCGCATGAGGCTCCACAGGCGGAAGTTGCTGAAGAGGTACACGACGTAGAACCAGCCGTGCGCGATGAGGATGCCCGTCGACAGGTTCACGCCCGTGCCCGTCGACTCGAGGCCCTCGGGCGTCTCGACGACCGGCTCGAACGAGAGCAGCCCGTTCGGGCCGAACGCGAACAGCTCGAGGTGCCACACGTACTTGAGCAGCATCTCGGTGCACAGCAGCAGCAGCATGACGCCCGTGATGACCGAGCAGACCATGTAGAACTTCAGGGCCCCGCGGATGCGCGGGAAATCAGCCGATTTGGGCTCGAGGGGCATGGCGTCCAGTCTACGGGGCGGTTGCCTGCGCGACGCCTGAGTCGGCATCGGGGGCGAGCCCCGTGAGCATACGGGCGAGCGTGGCGATGGCGGCGTCGATTCCGCGCTGCGGGTCGGCGGCGGAGGCGTTCGCGATGGCGACCTCGTTCAGCGCGCCGGACACCATGGTGGTGACCGTGCCGAGCGATCGCCGAGCGATGACGCCCGCGTCGGCCAATTCGGCCACGCCCGCGTCGAGCAGGCGCGCGCTCGACTCGAGGTCACCGTCGCGCCAGTCGTCCCACCCGAGCACGGCGGGACCGTCGACGAGCAGGATGCGACGCACCTCGGGCGCGAGGCTCGCCTCGAGGAACGCGCGGCACCCGGCCAGGAAGGCGTCCATGGGCGGCGCATCGACGCCTGAAGCCCGCTCGACGGCTTCGGCCACGGCGAACTGAGCGCGCTCGACGACGCCGGCGAACAGGCCGTGCTTGCTGCCGAAGTGGTGGTAGACCGCGCCGCGCGTCAGGCCGACTTCCGCCACCACCTCCTCGAGCGCGACGCCCGCGTAGCCGGACTCGGCGAACCGCCGTGCCGCGATGCCGAGGATGGCATCGCGCGTGCGCTCCCGTTGCTCCGCCTTCGTCGGCATCGGTCTTCATCCTCCAGTCTCGCCACCACTTGACATGCACACTGTATGTCAACCAGACTGGCCATACATACAGACTGTATGTATCTCTTTAAGCCAGGAGGCCGCCGCATGCTCCGCTCCAGCTACCCCGTCCTCTGTGCCGGCGATGTCGCGGCGAGCGCCGAGTTCTACCGCGAGCATTTCGGCTTCGAGGCGACGTTCGAGTCGGACTGGTACGTGAGCCTGCGCCACCCGGCGACCAGTTCCGAGCTCGCGATCCTCGATCCAACCCACGAGTCGATGCCGGCCGGGTACGGCACGGTCGCACGCGGCGTGCTCGTCAACCTCGAGCTCGATGACGTCGACGCGGTCGCCGCCCGGCTCGAGGCCGCCGGCGTGCCGGTCGTCCAGTCGCTGCGCAGCGAGCCCTTCGGCCAGCGGCACATCATCGTGCGCGACCCCGGCGGCGTCCTCGTCGACGTCATCACCGAGATCGCGCCGAGCCCTGAGTTCCTGGCAGCGTTCCGTCGCGACGCCTGACCGGCGGCGCGTCGCTCGACGGTTCGGGGCGTCGTTTCTACGCCCCGACGAGCTCGCGCGGCACCACGAACACGTCGACGAGGGCCCCGCCGCGCCAGAGCGTCATCTCGACCTCGCGGTCGATCACATCCTCCACCATGAGCCGCTGGATCGACGTCGCCGTCACGATCCCCGTGCCGTCGAGGCTCACGGCGATGTCGCCGGGCCGGATGTTCGCGACCTCCGCCGGGCTGCCGGGCACCACGGCCGTGACCTGCAGGCCGGTCGTCGAGCCGATCCTCGTCGCGAGCTCGGGGGCGAGCCGCACCTGCGCGCCGGCGATGCCGAGCCATGCCCGGCGCACCCTGCCGCGGGCGACCAGCGCGTCGATGATCGCGCGCGTCGCCGGGTTGATCGGGACCGCGAGTCCGAGTCCGACTCCCGCGACCGCGGTGTTCACGCCGACCATGCGCCCGCGCCCGTCGGCGAGCGCACCGCCGCTGTTGCCGGGGTTCAGCGCGGCATCCGTCTGGATCACCTCGTCGACGACGCGCCCGGCGGCGGTGGGCAGCGACCGACCGAGGTTGGAGACGATGCCGGCCGTCACGCTGCCGGCGAAGCCGAGCGGCGTGCCCAGGGCGACGACGAGCTGCCCGACGCGCAGCTCGCGCGCATCACCGAGCGGCACCGCCGCGGGGACCGCGCCGTGCGCGCGCAGCACCGCGAGGTCGGAGAGCGGGTCGCGGCCGATGACGTCGACGTCGACCGACGTGCCGTCGCCGAAGGACGCTTCGGCGCGTTCGGCGCCGACGACCACGTGCGCGCTCGTCAGGAGCACGCCCTCGTCGGAGATGACGCTCGCACTGCCGGTGCCCTGACCGCGCCGGGATCGCACGGCGAGGCTGGCCATGCTCGGCAGCAGGTCGCGCGCCACCTGCGTCACGATCCTCGAGTAGGCGTCGAGCGGCTCCTCGGCCGGTCGTCCGCCCGCCGCGTCATCGGGCTCGTGCCCGGTGCGGTCGTCATCGCTCACACCGGCATCCTCACCCCGTGGGCGGATGTCGCGACCGGAGTTCGCCGCAGGCGGAACGCGTCAGCGCCCGGTCGGCTCCCCACCCGAGCCGCCGGATGCACCGGCCGCGCCGGCCTCCGTCGCCGCGAGCTCGGCCTCCTCGCGCTCGCGCTGGACCGCGTCCTTGACGAGCCGGTACCAGAGGAACACCGCGAAGCCCGCGAACACGACCCACTCGATCGCGTAGAAGACGTTGAGCCAGTTCAGCTGGGCCTCCTGCTCGGGAGGGGGCGACGAGATCGCCTCGAGCCCGGCCACCGGCTCGGCGGCGGTGACATAGCCGAAGTACACGGGCCGATCGTCGTAGTCGGCCCAGACGTTGATGAGGTGCGCGACCCCGACCGTCGTCATCGCGTTCGGGTCACCGTCCTCGGCGGGCACGACGGGTGCCTCGCTCGGCAGGAAGCGGCCGACGACCTCGACCTCGGCTCCGCCGCCACGCGCGTCGGCGTCGACTGCGTCGAGCGCCTCGCGGGCCGACTGCTCGTCGGCCGACCAGCCGAGCGCGACGGGAAGGCCGCCGGGTGCGGCATCCGTCACCTCGAGGTGGGCGACCACCCACCATCCGGCGACGCCGTCGTTGAGGCGCCCCTGGACGAGCACGGTGTCGCCCGGCACGACCGTGCCGCGCACCGAGACGCGCTGACCGGTCGCCGACTGGTCGGTCGGTCTGTCCGGCTGGGCGATGTCGGCGAGCGGGCGGACCCGCTCGGTCGGACGCTCGACGACCGTGGCCTCCTCGACGGCGCGGCCCACCTGCCATTGCGCGAGGATCGCGAACGCCGCCGCGACCCCGAGCGCGGCGAGCAGGGCGAGCACCCACCGCGGGCGCAGCATCATCCGGAGCATGTCCCGTGAATTCTATCGGCGCACGATGCACGCCCCCTGCGAGCCGGCGGTGGTCGAGGAGCCGCTGTGCGGCGGCCCGACCACCGAGTTCAGTCGACCTGCACGATGTCGGGCGCCTCGAGCCGTACGCGGTCGGCGGACTGGTCGTCGGGCTGCTCCTGCGACGCACGCTCGGCAGCGACGCGCTGGAGGTACCGCTCGACCTCGAGCGCCTCACGGTCGGCGTCCCATCCGAGCACGCCCGCCATGAGGTTGGCCGCGACGGGGGCCGCCGAGACGCCGCGGTCCCATGCCTCGATCGAGATGCGCGTGCGTCGGGCGAGCACGTCGTCGAGGTGGAGCGCGCCCTCGTGCGAGGCCGCGTACACGACCTCGGCGCCGAGGTAGTCGTCGGCGCCCGGGAGCGGCTCGCCGAGCTCGGGTCGCTCGCGGATGAGGTCGAGCAGGTCGTCGGTCATGGTGCCGTACCGGTTGAGCAGGTGCTCGATGCGCACCTTGTGCACGCCGAAGGCCCGCGCGATCTTTCCGCGCTTGTTCCATGCGGCCTGGTAGCCCTCGGCGCCGAGCAGCGGGATGTCCTGCGTGGTCGAGGCCGGCACGCGCCCGTCAAGGGCGTCGGCCGCCGCGTCGATGGCGTCTTTGGCCATCACGCGGTAGGTGGTCCACTTGCCGCCCGCCACGACGACGAGGCCGGGCACGGTGTGCGCGACGATGTGCTCGCGCGACAGCTTCGACGTCTCGTCGCTCTCGCCGGCGAGCAGCGGGCGCAGGCCTGCGAACACGCCCTCGACGTCCTCCCGGGTGAGCGGGATGTTCAGGACGGCGTTCACGTGCTCGAGCAGGTAGTCGATGTCGGCCGCGGTGGCCGCGGGGTGCGCCTTGTCGAGGTTCCAGTCGGTGTCGGTGGTGCCGATGAGCCAGTGGCGGCCCCACGGGATCACGAACAGCACGCTCTTCTCGGTGCGCAGCAGCATGCCCATGTTCGACTGGAACCGGTCGCGCGGCACGACCAGGTGGATGCCCTTCGATGCTCGCACCTTGAACGTGCCGCGCTCGCCGACCATCCGCTGGGTGTCGTCGGTCCAGACACCGGTCGCGTTCACGACCTGCCTGGCGCGGATCTCGAAGTGCTCGTCGGTCTGCAGGTCGTGCGCCTTGACGCCGACCACGCGCTCGCCGACCTTGACGAAGCCCTCGACCTTGACGCGGCTGGCGACATGGGCGCCGTAGAACGAGGCGGTGCGGGCGAGGGATGCCACGTAGCGGGCGTCGTCGACCTGGGCGTCGTAGTAGGTGATCCCCCCGACGAGCGCGCTCGGCGCGATGGAGGGCGCCGCGCGGAGCACCTGCCGCTTCGACAGGTGACGGTGGTGCGGAACGCCCGGCGGGCGCCCGCCGCTGTAACTGAACACGTCGTACAGGAACATCCCTGCGCCGATGTAGAACCGCTCGAAGACACGCTTGTTCAGCGGGTACAGGAACCGCACGGGCTTGACGAGGTGCGGCGCGATGCGCTGCAGCAGCAGGCCGCGTTCGATGAGCGCCTCGCGGACGAGGCGGAAGTCGAGCTGTTCGAGGTACCGGATGCCGCCGTGCACGAGCTTCGACGACCGGCTCGAGGTGCCCGACGCCCAGTCCCGTGCCTCCAGCAGGCCGGTGGAGAGGCCGCGGGTCACCGCGTCGAGCGCGGCCCCCGTGCCGACGATGCCGCCGCCCACGACGAGGATGTCGAGTTCCTTCTCCTTCAGCCGGGCGATCGCCGCCGCTCGCTCGTCGGGCCCGAGCTTGTTCGACCGCGCCACGGACTTCAGTCTCGCCATCGTCGCTCCCCACTCCGAGGCGGACCGGAGCGATCCGCCCGTCTGCTCCACGCTACCGGAGCCCCGCGAGGGGCACCATGGAACCCCGCGGGGGGTCGACGCGGGTCAGGCGGACGTGTAGGGCGCGACGACGACCTCGACGCGCTGGAACTCCTTGAGGTCGGAGTACCCGGTCGTGGCCATCGACTTGCGCAGCGCGCCGACGAGGTTCGCCGTGCCGTCCGCGCCGGGCGCCGGACCGTACAGGATCTCCTCCAGCGGGGCGGCCTGGCCGACCTGCACGCGCTGGCCGCGCGGCAGCTTCGCATGGTGCGCCTCGGGACCCCAGTGCCATCCGCCGCCGGGGGCATCCGTGGCTCGCGCGAGCGCGGCACCGAGCATGACCGCGTCGGCGCCGCAGGCGATGGCCTTGACGATGTCGCCGGCCTTGCCGACGCCGCCGTCGGCGATGACGTGCACGTACCGGCCGCCCGACTCGTCGAGGTAGTCGCGGCGGGCGCCCGCGACATCGGCCACCGCGGTCGCCATGGGCGCATGGATGCCGAGCGTCGCGCGCGTGGTCGACGCGGCGCCCCCGCCGAACCCGACGAGCACGCCCGCGGCGCCCGTGCGCATGAGGTGCAGGGCCGCCGTGTAGGTGGCCGCGCCGCCGACGATCACGGGGACGTCGAGCTCGTAGATGAACTTCTTGAGGTTGAGCGGCTCCTGGTTCTTGGAGACGTGCTCGGCCGAGACCGTGGTGCCGCGGATCACGAACAGGTCGACGCCCGCGGCGACGACGGTCTCGTAGAGCTCTTGCGTGCGCTGGGGCGAGAGGGCGCCGGCCACGGTGACGCCCGCGGCGCGGACCTCGGCGAGCCGGGCCGTGACGAGGTCGGGCTTGATCGGCTCGGCGTAGAGCTCCTGCATGCGGGCCGTGGCCCGGTCGTCGGCGAGGTTGCGGATCTCGGCGAGCACCGGCTCGGGGTCCTCGTAGCGCGTCCAGAGGCCCTCGAGGTCGAGCACGCCGAGACCGCCGAGCTGCCCCATCATGATCGCCGTGCGCGGCGAGACGACGGAGTCCATGGGCGCGGCGAGGAACGGGATGTCGAACTGGTACGCGTCGATCGTCCAGCCCACCGACACGTCTTCGGGGTCGCGCGTGCGCCGGCTCGGCACGATCGCGATGTCGTCGAACGCGTAGACGCGACGGCCCCGCTTGGAGCGGCCGATCTCGATCTCCTGGGTCACCCGTCAACCCTATCGAAGGGCCCCGGCGGGCGAACGGATGTCGCGGACCGCCCGCTGCTCAGCGGACGCGGGCCACGCGCGCCTCGTCGAACACCGGTGCGTCGGTCTCGACCACCTCGCCGTCCGACCGGAACACGAGGAACCGGTCGAACGAGCGCGTGAACCAGCGATCGTGCGTGACCGCGAGCACGGTGCCGTCGAATCGCGCGAGCGCCTCCTCGAGCGCCTCCGCCGAGACGAGGTCGAGGTTGTCGGTCGGTTCGTCGAGCAGCAGCAGGGTCGCACCCGACAGCTCCAGGAGGAGGATCTGCAGGCGCGCCTGCTGCCCGCCCGACAGCGATTCGAAGCGCTGCAGCGCCGAGCCCGCGAGCCCGTAGCGGTCGAGGGCCGAGCTGGCGGCCTCGCGCGCCATCCCCTCGCGGTTCGCGTCGCCGCGGTGCAGGATCTCGAGCAGCGTGCGGCCGCGCAGCCCCGGCAGTTCGTGGCCCTGCGCGAACCAGCCGGGCACGATGCGGGCGCCGAGCGTCGCCGACCCCTCGTGCGGGACGTGCACCAGCGTCGCACCGACATCCGTCACGTGCCCCTTCGCAGGATCGGGATCGCTGCCGCCGCCCGCGAGCAGGCGCAGGAAGTGCGACTTGCCCGATCCGTTCGAGCCCAGCACCGCGACGCGGTCGCCGTACCAGACCTCGAGGTCGAACGGCCGCATGAGCCCGGTGAGCTCGAGCCCCTCGCAGACCACCGCGCGCTTGCCCGTGCGCGCGCCCCGGAGCCGCATCGAGACGGCCTGGTCGGGCGGTCGCTCCTCGGGCGGGCCGGCCTCCTCGAACTTGCGCAGGCGCGTCACGGCGGCCTGGTAGCGCGACGCCATGCCGTCGTTGTACGTCGCCTTGAGCTTGAGGGTCTGCACGAGCTGCTTCAGCTGGGCGTGCTGCTCGTCCCATCGGCGGCGCAGCTCGTCGAGCCGCGCGAAGCGCTCCTCGCGGGCGGCGTGGTAGCCGCGGAAGCTGCCGCCGTGCACCCACGCGGTGCTGCCCGCCGCACCTGCCTCGAGCGTGACGATGCGGTCGGCGGCGCGCGCGAGCAGCTCGCGGTCGTGCGACACGAGCAGCACGGTCTTCGGCGTCGCGCGCAGCTGCTGCTCGAGCCAGCGCTTCCCGGGAACGTCGAGCGAGTTGTCCGGCTCGTCGAGCAGCAGCACCTGCTCGGGCCCGCGCAGCAGCGCCTCGAGCGCGAGCCGCTTCTGCTCGCCCCCCGAGAGTGTCGTGAGCTCGCGCCACTTCGCGCGCTCGAACGGAACGCCGAGCGCCGCCATGGTGCAGTGGTCCCAGACGACCTCCTGGTCGTAGCCGCCGGCCTCGGCGTACTCGGCGAGCGCCGACGCGTACCGCATCTGGGCGGCCGTGTCATCCGTCTCGATGAGCGCGTTCTCGGCCTGCTCGAGCTCGATCGCCGCCGCACGCACGCGCGTCGGGGCCACCGAGACGAGCAGCCCGTGCACGGTGCGGTCGACGCCGTCGACCACCTCGCCGCGGCCCACGAACTGGTCCATCACGCCGAGCCCGCCATCGACCTGCACGCTGCCCTCGTCGGGCCGCAGGTCACCGCGGATGATGCGGAGCAGCGTCGTCTTGCCCGCGCCGTTCTGCCCGATGAGCGCGGTCGTGCGGCCCTCGGTGACCCGGAAGGCGAGGTCGGTCAGCAACGGTCGGCCGTCGGGCAGCGAGAACGAGACGCCGTTGACGTCGATGAACCCCATGCGTCCGATCCGTTCTGCGTTCGCGGCCTGCGCCGCGGCGCCCGATGGGCAGCCGACCAGACTACACAGGCGGATGGCGCGCCGCGACACGCCCGCGACATCCGCCCCCTGGACGGGTGTCGCGGCGAGCGCGACTGCGGCAGGCTGGAGGCATGCACCGCGTCGCCGCCGACCCGATCGACCTGCTCCGAACGCGCACGAGCGCCAAGTGGACGAGTTACGACCCCGACGTGCTGCCGCTGCCCGTCGCCGAGATGGACTACCCGCTGGCCGAGCCGATCGCCGAGGCGCTGCACGTCGCGGTCCGCCGCTCGGACACGGGCTACAACCGCGGCAGCCGCCCCGTCGCCGAGGCGTTCGCCGAGTTCGCCGCACAGCGCCTGGGCTGGGAGCCCGACCCGGGCCGGGTCACCTGCACGGCCGACGTCAGCATGGGCATCGTCGAGGTCCTGCGCAGAGTCGTCGAGCCGGGCGACCGCGTGATCATCAACCCGCCGATCTACCCGCCGTTCTTCGACCTGGTCACCGAGGCCGGCGCGACGGTGCTCGAGGTGCCCCTCGCCGGCGGCATCGACGACGGGTGGTCGCTCGACCTCGCCGGCATCGAGGCCGCGTTCGCCGACGGGGCGCGCGCCATGGTGCTCTGCAACCCGCACAACCCCGTCGGGCACGTGCACTCGCGCGACGACCTCGCGGCCCTCGCCGACCTCGCCGCCCGCTTCGGCGTCGCGATCGTCTCCGACGAGGTGCACGGGCCGCTCGCCCAGCCCGGCTCGCCGTACGTGCCCTTCCTCACCGTGTCGGATGCCGCGCGGGAGCACGGGATCGCGATCACCGCCGCGTCGAAGGCGTTCAACCTGGCCGGGCTCAAGGCCGCGATGATCCTGACCGCGAGCGAGCGGGGCGACGACGTCCGGGCGAAGCTCCCCTACGAGGTCGAATGGCGGATGGGGCAGTTCGGCGCGATCGCGTCCATCGCCGCGTTCCGCCACGGCGCGTACTGGCTCGACGGCGTGCTCGCCTCGATCGACGACAACCGGCGGCTGCTCGTCGACCTGCTCGCCGACCTCCTGCCCGGCGTGCGGTACCGGATGCCCGACGCCAGCTACCTCGCCTGGCTCGACCTCTCCGCGCTCGGGTGGGGCGACGACCCCGCCGAACGTGCGCTCGCGCAGGCGCGCGTCGCCCTCGCGTCGGGGCCCGGATTCGGCGCGGAGGCCGGTCGTGGGCACGCGCGACTCAACCTCGCGTGCTCGCCCGAGGTGCTCTCGGAGGCGATCACGCGGCTCGCGGACGCGCGCTGACGCTACCGCGTGTAGTTCGGCGCCTCGACGACGAACTGCACGTCGTGCGGATGCGACTCCTTCAGGCCGGCCGGCGTGATCCGCACGAAGCGGCCCTTCGCCTTGAGCTCGGCGACGGTGCGCGCGCCGACGTAGAACATCGACTGCCGCAGGCCGCCGACGAGCTGGTACGCCACCGCCGACACCGGCCCGCGGTAGGGCACCTGGCCCTCGATGCCCTCGGGGATGAGCTTCTCGTCGCTCGGCACGTCGGCCTGGAAGTACCGGTCCTTCGAGTACGACGTCTTCTTGCCGCGGGTCTGCAGCGCGCCGAGCGAGCCCATGCCGCGGTAGGCCTTGTACTGCTTGCCGTTCTGGAACACCAGGTCGCCGGGGCTCTCGGCAGTGCCCGCGAGCAGCGACCCGAGCATGACGGTGTCGGCACCGGCGACGAGCGCCTTCGCGATGTCGCCCGAGAACTGCAGGCCGCCGTCGGCGATGAGCGGCACGCCGGCGGGCCTGGTGGCCTTCGACGCCTCGTACACCGCGGTGATCTGGGGCACGCCCACGCCCGCCACCACGCGCGTGGTGCAGATCGAGCCCGGACCCACGCCCACCTTGACGGCATCGGCCCCGGCATCGACGAGCGCCTTCGCGCCCTCGAAGGTCGCGACGTTGCCGCCGATCACGTCGATGTGCGCGAACGCCGGGTCGGCCTTGAGCCGGCGGATGATGTCGAGCACGCCTGCGGACTCGCCGTTCGCCGTGTCGACGACCAGCACGTCGACGCCCGCGTCGCGCAGCGCCTCGGCGCGCTCCCACGCGTCGCCGAAGAAGCCCATCGCCGCACCGACCCGCAGGCGCCCCTCGGCGTCCTTCGTCGCGTTCGGGTACTGCTCGGACTTGTCGAAGTCCTTCACGGTGATCAGCCCGGTGAGCCGGCCCCGGTCGTCGACGAGCGGGAGCTTCTCGACCTTGTGCTGCGCGAAGATCGCGACCGCCTCGTCGGGGTCCATGCCGACGCGGCCGGTGATGAGCGGCATCTTCGTCATGACGTCGACCACCTTGGTGCTCTGCTTCTCGAAGTCGGAGACGAAGCGCATATCGCGGTTGGTGATGATGCCGACGAGGATGCCGTCGTCGTCGACGACGGGCAGGCCCGAGACCCGGTAGGTCGCGCACAGCTCGTCGACCTCGGCCACGGTGGCATCGGGCGTCGTGGTCACCGGGTTCGAGACCATGCCCGACTCGCTGCGCTTCACGCGGTCGACCATGTCGGCCTGCTCTGCGATCGAGAGGTTGCGGTGCAGGATGCCGATACCGCCCTGGCGCGCCATGGCGATCGCCATGCGGGCCTCGGTGACGGTGTCCATCGCCGCGGAGAGAAGCGGGGTGGCGACCGTGATTCGCTTCGTCAGGTGCGAACTCGTGTCGGCCTCGCTCGGGATCACGTCGGTGTGTCCCGGCAGCAGGAGGACGTCGTCGTAGGTGAGTCCCGTGAATCCGAACGGATCGGCCTGATCCATGTCGCCCCTTCGTGTCGTGTCGTGCTCGATCGCCCCGCGCGCACCGCGGATCGCGGGGCACGACGCGTCGATGCGGTACAGAGAGTTTAAGCGAGTTTGCGCGCACGGCATTCCCCGGATAACAATCGAGGGCCGATCGTGAGCCCAGGTGAAACACTTGGGACATAATCGGCACGTACTGTCGACGACGTCGTCGTCAGGAAGCCGGACCCGATCGTTACCCCCGGTCGGGATCTTTGGAGGTGCAGTGGAACCCACGCGAACAGTCCCCACACGATCTCGCGGGAGGTGGCTCCTCCTCTTCGGACTCCTCGTCTCCGCACTCACTCTGTCCGGCATCGCAGCGTCCCCTGCGTTGGCGGACGAAGGGGGTACGGACACGGCGGCCGAGGAGGAGTTCGAGTACTTCTTCACCGGGAACGTCCAGTTCGAGGATGAACCCCTCGAAGGCGTCGAGATCACGGTCGAGGGCAACGGATACGAGGCGACCACCGAGACGGACGCCGATGGTCGCTGGACCCTCGGCGTACCCGAGAAGGCCGCCTACGAGATCTCGCTGAACGAGGACACCCTCCCCGAGGGCGTCGTCGTCGAGGACGGCCAGTCGAGTGTCGAGGCGGAGTTCGGCCTGACCAACCGCAAGGCCGTGAACTTCTTCCTCGGCGAAGGGCAACGCGTCACGACCGACATCGGCGCACAGATCCTCATCCGGCTCGTGAACGGCCTGAACTTCGGCCTCCTGCTCGCGCTCGCCGCGATCGGCCTGTCGCTCATCTTCGGAACCACCGGGCTGTCGAACTTCGCACACGCCGAGATGGTCACGTTCGGCGCGTTGATGATGCTGACCTTCGGCGTCGATCTCGCGCTCCCGGTCTGGCTCGCGCTGATCATCTCGCTCGTGCTCTCGGGCGCGCTCGGATGGACGCTCGACGCAGCGCTCTGGAAACCGCTGCGACGGCGCGGGGTCGCGTTGATCCCGCTCATGATCGTCAGCATCGGCCTCTCGCTCGCGATCCGGTACACGTACCAGTTCTTCTACGGCGGGGCGACGCGCCAGCTGCCGGGTGCCACGCTCCCCTCGGACATCCGCCTCGGCCCGATCACGCTCTCGTGGATCGACGTGGTCAGCATGGCGACCTCGGTCGTGGTGCTGCTCGCGGTGGCCTACTTCCTGCTCCGGACGCGGATCGGCAAGGCCACGCGCGCCGTGTCCGACAACGCGCCGCTCGCCGCGGCGAGCGGGATCGACGTCGACCGCGTCATCCGCATCGTCTGGGTGATCGGTGCCGTGCTCGCCGGCCTCGCGGGCATCCTCTGGGCGTACTTCCGTCCGGGCGTGAGCTGGGACATGGGCTTCCAGATCCTGCTGCTCATCTTCGCCGCGGTCACGCTGGGCGGTCTCGGCACGGCGTTCGGCGCCCTCGTCGGATCGCTCATCGTGGGGCTCTTCGTCGAGATCTCGACGCTGTGGCTCCCGAGCGACATGAAGTACGTGGGCGCGCTCGTCGTGCTGATCCTCGTGCTGCTGTTCCGACCGCAGGGCATCCTGGGTCGCCGAGAGAGAATCGGATAAGGAGCGACCATCATGATCGACTGGATTGCGATCCTCTCCAACGCGTCGCAGCAGCTCATCAGCCCGACGACGGCCGCGTACGCGCTGGCCGCGCTCGGCCTGGCGATCCACTTCGGCTACACGGGCCTGCTGAACTTCGGCCAGGCGGGCTTCATGGCGATCGGCGCCTACGGCTACGCGATCTCCACGCTCTCCTTCGGGTTCCCGGTGTGGGCGGCGGTGCTCGTGGGCATCGGCGCCTCAGTGGTGTTCGCGCTCATCCTCGGTATCCCGACGCTGCGCCTTCGAGCCGACTACCTCGCGATCGTCACGATCGCGGCGGCGGAGATCCTGCGGCTCATCTTCACGACGAACACGTTCGAGGACGTCACGGGCTCGGCGAGCGGCCTCCAGGGCTACAAGGGCGGATTCGCCGCGCTGAACCCCATCCCCGACGGCACCTACGGCTTCGGCCCCTTCACGTACAACGCGTACGACTGGTGGATCCGGATCGTCGGTTGGACCGTCGTGATCCTCGCGGCCCTGTTCACGTGGCTGCTCATGCGCAGCCCGTGGGGCCGCGTGATCAAGGGCATCCGCGAGGACGAGGACGCCGTCCGCGCGCTCGGCAAGAACGTGTACTCGTACAAGATGCAGAGCCTCATCCTCGGTGGCGTCTTCGGCACGCTCGCCGGCATGATCTTCATCATGCCGCGCGCGGTCGTGCCGGCGAACTACCAGACGTCGCTCACGTTCTTCATCTACGCCATCCTGCTGCTCGGCGGCGCCGCGACGATCCTCGGGCCCATCGTCGGCTCGATGATCTTCTGGGTGCTGCTGTCGTTCTTCTCGGGCTTCGTCGCGAGAGGCGTCGAGGCCGGATGGTTCCCGTTCATGTCGCAGGTGCAGGCGGGCCAGCTCACCTTCATCCTGGTGGGCATCGGCATCATGCTGCTCGTGGTCTTCAGGCCGCAGGGCATCTTCGGCAACAAGAAGGAGTTGGCCTTTGTCCGATAACGTCGCTCCCACGGCCCGGCCGGTCAAGAGCTCCGGCCTCCACGTCGGCGACGCCGCACCCGGTGTCAAGAAGGTCGACCCGATCCTCGTCGCCGACGGCGTCAAGCGGACGTTCGGGGGCCTCACGGCCGTCGACGTCGAACACGTCGAGATCCCCCGCGGTGCGATCACCGCGCTCATCGGCCCGAACGGCGCCGGCAAGACGACGTTCTTCAACCTGCTCACGGGCTTCGACAAGCCCGACGAGGGCAAGTGGGAGTTCGACGGCCGGTCGCTGGCGCACGTCCCGGCGTACCGGGTCGCTCGCATGGGGCTGATCCGCACCTTCCAGCTCACCAAGGCCCTCGGCCTGCTCACCGTGCTCGACAACATGAAGCTCGGCGCGAAGTCGCAGACCGGCGAGAACCTCTTCCGGTCGATCCTGCCGTTCCTCTGGCGCAAGCAGGAGGACGAGATCGAGGCGAAGGCGAAGGACCTGCTGGCACGCTTCAAGCTCGACGCCAAGCAGGAGGACTACGCCGCGAGCCTCTCGGGCGGCCAGCGCAAGCTCCTGGAGATGGCGCGGGCGCTCATGAGCGACCCCACGCTCGTCATGCTCGACGAGCCGATGGCCGGCGTGAACCCGGCGCTGACGCAGTCGCTGCTCGACCACATCCTCGACCTGAAGTCGCAGGGCATGACGGTGCTGTTCGTCGAGCACGACATGCACATGGTGCGCCACATCGCCGACTGGGTCGTCGTGATGGCCGAGGGCAAGATCGTGGCGGAGGGCGACCCCCACACCGTCATGGAGGACCAGGCCGTGATCGACGCCTACCTCGGCGCTCACCACGACACGGATCTCGGCGCGACCGACACCGGCCACGTCGAAGCACTGAAGGAGCTCATCGATGACGAACAGTGAATCGGTCCCGGCCGCGGCGCCCGAGCCTGCGGGTGGCACCGCGGTCGCCCAGGACGACATGGTCGTCGAGGTGCGCGATGTCACCGCTGGGTACCTGCCCGGCGTCAACATCCTCAACGGGTGCTCGCTCACGGCCCGCCAGGGTGAGCTGATCGGCATCATCGGCCCCAACGGCGCCGGAAAGTCGACGCTGCTGAAGGCGATCTTCGGGCTCGTGCGCGTCCGCGAGGGCGGCATCTTCCTGCAGGGCGAGGAGATCACGAACCTCAAGGCGAACCGGCTCGTCGCGAAGGGCGTCGGCTTCGTGCCGCAGACGAACAACGTGTTCCCGTCGCTCACCATCCAGGAGAACCTCGAGATGGGCCTCTTCCAGAAGCCCAAGGGCCTGAAGGAGCGTCTCGAGTTCGTGACCGAGATCTTCCCGGAGCTCGGCAAGCGACTGGGCCAGCGCGCCGGCTCGCTCTCGGGTGGCGAGCGCCAGATGGTGGCCATGTCGCGTGCCCTCATGATGGGTCCGCATGTCCTGCTGCTCGACGAGCCGTCGGCCGGACTCTCCCCGGTCCGGCAGGACGAGGCATTCCTGCGGGTCAAGGAGATCAACCGTGCAGGCGTGACCACGATCATGGTCGAGCAGAACGCGCGTCGCTGCCTCCAGATCTGCGACCGCGGGTACGTGCTCGACCAAGGTCGCGACGCCTACGAGGGTGCCGGTCGCGACCTGCTCAACGACCCGAAGGTCATCGGCCTGTACCTGGGTACGCTCGGCCAGGAGTAGCGCCCGGCGCACGCGAGAAGGGGGTGGATGCTGCGGCATCCACCCCCTTCGTCATGCCCACCGGACGGAGCCGTTCGCGCCGCTCCACTCCGTAAGCATCCCTTCTCGCACCGGGTTGACGACCTCGTGCTCTCGCTGCGCGCGTGAGATCGCGCTTCCTGGCAGGTCGAATGGCGGGGATCGCTTGTCGACCGAGTCGTGACTTCCACGCGTGCGGTGACGCGGGTCCGTCATCTCGGAACCGGTTCGCTGCCACTCGCTGTGCGCTCCCATCCGCACCTCAGCGGTGACGGCGTCGACGGTCCTCCACTGCCGACGATGAGCCGGCGCACGGCGGCCCGATGCGACCGCCCTGACACGCTGCCAGGGCCCAGTCGATCCCATGATCCACGCAGTGCTGCCATGCCGGCGCGGGCACGAGAAAGGGCCCCGGCCGAAGCCGGGACCCTCTCTGCGTGCGCTCGAGTTACTGGAGGAACTCGAACTGGTTGTTCTCGGTCGCCTGGTAGACGCTGACCGTCGCTTCGGTCGGGTCACCGTTCTCGTCGAGCGTGATCGGACCCGACTGACCGTCGTAGTCGACCTGCTCGCCCTCGGCGAGGAGCGCCGCGGCGTCGGCGAAGTTCTCGGCCTTCTCGCCGCCACCCGAGCCACCGGACACCTGGCGCAGGTACTCGCCGATGTCGGTGCCCTCGGTGCTGTTCGCTGCGTATGCGGCCAGCGCGATCAGGACGAGCGCGTCGTACGACTCACCCGCGTAGCTGAAGTCGGTGAGGTCGGGGTCGACCTCGAGCAGACGCTCGCGGAAGTCGCCCTCGCCGACGTAGATGCCGGGCAGCGTGCCCTTCGCACCGGCGATCAGGCCGGGAGCGAAGTCGGCGCTGTAGTCGGCGACGTTGCCGTCGACGAAGTACAGCTGGTCGCCGGGGTAGCCCGAGCCGACCAGCGCCGGCACGACGACCTTGGCCTCATCGAACGTGATGACCGCGATCGCGTCGGGGTTCGCCGCGTTCAGCGACGACAGCTGCGAGTCGAAGCTCGAGTCGCCGGTGTTGAACAGCTCCTCGGCGACGACCTCGCCGCCTGCCGCCTCGAACGCCTGCTTGGTGTACTCGGCGAGGCCCGTGCCGTACGGGTCGTTGAGCACGAGCAGGCCGAGCGTCGACGCACCGTCCTCGGCGATCAGGTTGCCGAGCACCTCGCCCTGGAGCACGTCCGGCGGAGCCGTACGGAAGTACAGGCCGTTGTCCTCGTAGTCCGTGAAGTCGGGCGAGGTGTTCGCCGGGGAGAAGTGGACCACGCCGGCGGCGGTGATCTGGTCGATGACCGTGAACGACACACCCGAGGATGCGGCGCCGACGATGGCCGAGACGTCCTGCGAGAGGAGGTCGGTCACCGAGACCGTCGCGATGTCGGTCGTGGTGTCGCCGGAGTCGCGGTACACGACCTCGACCTGGATGCCGGCGTCGGCCTCGTTGATGTCCTGCGCGGCGAGCGCCACGCCGGCCTCCTCGGGCGGGCCGAGGAAGGCGAGGCTGCCGCTCTGCGGCAGGATGGTGCCGACCTTCAGGGTGAGGTCGCGCTCACCCGCCTCGACCGCCAGCGCGTCACCGGTGTCGGCCGGCTCCTCGGTTTCTTCCGGGGCGGTTCCGCCCGTGCTGCACGCGGTGAGGAGGAGGGCGGACACGCCGGCGATGGCGATGCCCGTCCAAGCCGCGCGAGCCGAGCGCGAGGCGGTGGCCTTCGCGAATACGCTCATGTTGCTCCTTGGGACTGAAGGATCGGTACACAATTCAGCGCCTTGCGACGCCAGTGGTTTGACAGTATTGCCCGGGTCAGGCCGAAACAAGCGATCCCGATCACAACCCGGTAACGCCGGGCCAATCGTTACCCCAGCGACACATCGATGCGCCATCACGCACGAAATCGGCGTCCACGCGCGAATTCGCGCACGCAATCCCCGTCCCGCCGGGGTGCCCGCAACCCCCAGATCGCGGGGTGGCGCCGTACCGGCGATCGACGTCAGAGCGCCGCGAGCGATGCCCGACGAGCTGCCCGCGCCCCCCGGACGAGGTCGAACGTCAGCACGACGAGCGCGATCCAGACCAGGCCGAAGCCGATCCATCGCTCGAGCGGCATGGGCTCGTGCAGGATCACGACGCCGACCAGGAACTGGATGAACGGCGCGAAGTACTGGATGAAGCCCATGTAGATGAGGGGCAGGCGTCGGGAGGCCGCAGCGAACAGCAGCAGGGGGATCGCCGTGATCGCTCCCGCCGCGAGCAGCAGCACGGTGTGCCACGCGCCCTCGGCGCCCATGGTGAGGCCGTTCGTGGCGCCCTCGACGACCAGCAGCACGGCCGCGAGCGGCGCCAGCCACGCGGTCTCCAGGGTCAGGCCCGAGACGGCGTCGACCCGCGGCCCCACGCGCTTCTTGATGAGGCCGTAGAAGCCGAAGCTGAACGCCAGCACGAGCGCGATCCAGGGCACCTGGCCGTATCCCACTGCGAGCACGACGACGGCGACGATCGAGATGCCCACCGCGGTCCACTGCACGGCGTTCAGGCGCTCCCTGAGCACGAGCACCCCGAGGAAGACCGTCACGATCGGGTTGATGAAGTAGCCGAGCGCCGCCTCGACGACCTGGCCGGAGAGTGCCGCGTAGACGTAGGTGAGCCAGTTGACGAAGATGAGCGCGCCGGCCGCGCCCATGATGAGCACCACGCGGCGGTCGCGCAGCACCCGGGCGAAGGACCGCCAGGTGCGCGTCACCGCGATGAGCAGGCCGCAGAACACCAGCGACAGCAGGATCCGCCACGCCACGATCTCGACCGGCGTGGTGGGCGCGAGCGCGATGAAGTAGATCGGGAGGAAGCCCCACAGCGCGTAGGCGGAGACCGCGTAGACGAGTCCGGCGCGGCTGAGGCCCGCCCGAGGAGTTCGCGATGGCGCGGTGGCCGGTGGTGCGGAGGTCACCGGATCAGCCTACGTGCGGTCGTCGACGCAGCGCGGCGGATCGGCTGCCGTCGACCGTCGAGATCCAGCCGCCGCGTTGCGCCGCGACATCCGATCGCCGTCGCATGCGGACCGGAGACACGACGCGGCCCGGATGCCGAGTGGCATCCGGGCCGCGGACGATGTCGGTGCCGACTAGCGGACGACGACCGCCAGCACGTCGCGAGCCGAGAGCACGAGGAACTCCTCGCCGCCGAACTTCACCTCGGTGCCGCCGTACTTGGAGTAGAGGACCTTGTCGCCGACCGAGACGTCGAGCGGGACGCGGTTGCCGTTGTCGTCGATGCGGCCCGGGCCCACGGCCACGACCTCGCCCTCCTGCGGCTTCTCCTTGGCGGTGTCGGGGATGACCAGGCCAGACGCGGTGGTCTGCTCGGCCTCGACCTGCTTGATGACGATGCGATCCTCGAGCGGCTTGATGGAAACCGACACGGTTGACCTCTTTCTTGACGAAGACTGGGGTTAGCAGCCTCTGAGTGAGAGTGCTAACCCGAGTCTAGGGTTGTTCTGGCACTCGTGCAACGTGAGTGCCAGCGTATGTCGCAGTGCTAGCGTGGCGGCGTGGAACGCGACGAGCTGGTGCAGCTGCTCTCTCCGCAGGGCCTCGACCTGCTCGACTCGCTCCCCGCCTGGACCAGCAGCGCCGACGTGGTTCGGACGGTCGCCGACCTTCGCAAGCAGGGTCACTCCCCCGGCCTCGTGGCCGCCGTGCTGAGCCAGTCGAAACTGCGGACGCGCGCGCGCGCGAAGTTCGGCGAGTTCGCCGATCGCATGCTGTTCACCGAGGCCGGCCTCGAGCAGGCCACCCGGCTCCGCGTCGCCGCGCTGCACGCCGGGCGGTACGCGCGCGCCGGGCTGCGCCACGTCGCCGATCTCGGCTGCGGCATCGGGGGCGACGCGCTCGCGTTCGCCGCGATCGACCTCGAGGTGACCGCGGCCGAGGCCGACGAGGTGACCGCGGCGATCGCGGCGTTCAACCTGACCCCGTTCCCGCGCGTGCGCGTGCTCCACGCTCGCGCCGAGGACGTCTCGCTCGCCGGCGTCGACGCCGCGTGGCTCGACCCCGCTCGCCGGACGACCGCCGGCGGCACCACGACGCGCCTCGCCGACGCCGCGGAGTACTCGCCGTCGCTCGACTTCGCGTTCGGTTTGGGCGAGCGGATGCCGGTGGGCGTCAAGCTCGGACCGGGCACCGATCGCGGGGTGGTCCCGGCCGGGACCGAGGCGCAGTGGGTCTCCGTCGACGGCGACGTCGTCGAGCTCGCGGTGTGGACGGGCGCGCTCGCACGCCACGGCGTCGGCCGCGCGGCGCTCGTCATCCGCGGCGATGCCGCGCACGAGCTGGTCGCCCCCGCCGACAGCGAGGACGCCCCGGTCGGGCCGCTGGGCGACTACCTCTACGAGCCCGACGGCGCGGTGATCCGCGCCCGGCTCATCGGCGACCTCGCCCGCGCCAACGGGGCGTGGATGCTGAGCGACGGCATCGCCTACTTCACGGGCGACCGCCAGGTCGCGAGCCCGTTCGCGCGGGGGTTCCGCGTGCTCGAGCGACTGCCCGCCGATGAGCGGCACCTCCGCCAGGCACTGCACGCCCGCGGGGTCGGCACGCTCGAGATCAAGAAGCGCGGCGTCGACGTCGACCCGGCGGCGCTCCGCACCCGACTCAAGCTCAAGGGCGACGACGCCGCGACGATCGTCCTCACGCGCGAGGAGGGCCGCCACGTCGCCCTGCTCGTCGAACGGGTGTGACCTACGTCGTCAGCGCGCCGAAGACGATCGCGTAGTAGCCGAGCCAGACGCACGAGAACACGAGGCCCGCGATGCCCGTGCCGATGCCGACGAAGGCGGGGATCCGGCCGTGCTCCTCGCGTCGCAGGCCGAGCACGCCGAACACGATCGCGGCGATCGACAGGGGGAACATCCAGCCGACGAGCAGGGACGCCGCGGCGCCGGCCACGCCGAGCACGGCCGCGACGTAGCTGGAGAGGCGCCGGTGCTCGTCGTCCTCGAGGTCGTCCACGCGGATCTCGGGCTCGGGGCGACCGACGGCGAGCAGCTGCCCTGTGGGCAGACCGTGCAGCTCGCCCGTGTCGTAGGGGCGGTCGATCTCCCGCGGCGGCGCGGCCGAAGGTCGCTCCGGCCCATCAGCGGGCGGAGCGGCTTCGGGCTCGAATGCGGTATGCGGTCCGATCGGCGTCGGCGCCGTGTGCGTCGGGACCGTGGACGGCGCGCTCGCCGTCGGCGCCTCGACCGGATCCCCGTCGGGTCGGGTCGGGCGCTCGGCGGGAGGCCTCCGTTCGTCGGTCACGGTCTGCGGGTCAGTAGATGTAGCCGCTGTAGCCGCCGCTCACGGCGGCGAGCACGCCCCAGAGGATGAACGACAGGAGGGCGAGCGCCAGCCCGATGAAGCCGAGCACGATCCCCGTGAGCCACATGCCCTTGGCGGCCGGTTCCTTGCGGCGGCCGATGAAGCCGAGCACGACCGCGGCGGCCGGCACGAACAGCCCGAGCACGCCCCCGACGAACGGCAGGAACAGGATCGGCGAGCCGACGATGCCGATGATGCCGGCGATCAGCGAGATGAGGCTGTAGACGGGCGTCGGCTTCGCCGACGGGGCCACGTAGCCGGCTGCCGCCGCGCCGGGTGCGGCGCCGTACGGCGGCACCCCGGCTCCGCCGTACGGCGGCGGCGTGGCCGCGTACGGGTCGGGCGACGTGCCGTACGCAGCGCCCTGACCGTAGGCTGCGGGCGCCGCGCCGGAGACGGGAGGCGTGGCGGCGGGCGGCGCGCCGTACGGCGACGGGACGCCCGCGCCGTAGGCCGGCGGCGCAGGCGGTGCCGGCGGCTCGGGGGCCGCGGGCGGCGGCGGAGCGCTCGGCGTTCCCGGCGCCGACGGCGGGGCGGGCGGTTCGGGCACCTCGAGCGGATGGAACGGCTCGGGCGCGGCGGGACCGGGCTCGGGGCTCGGCTCGGCGGGGATCGTGGGTTCGGTCGGCTCGGCCGGAACGGTCGGCTCGACCGGCTCCGCAGGCACGGGGGGCTCGACGGGTTCCGCGGGGACCGTCGGTTCGGACGGCGTGACCGGCTGGTCGGGCTCGTCGGGATTCCTGGGATCGCTCATGTCGAGCCCCTTCCGTGCTGCGGGTGGATCAGTTGGTGGGGATGTTGCCCGTGCTGATCGCGGTGCCGATGAGGGCGAACCATGCGATCGCGACGATGATGCCGACGACGAGGCCGACGTAGCCGATGATCAGGCCGGCGATCGCGAGGCCGCGGCCCTGCTCACCGGTCTTCTTGATCTGGCTGAGGGCGATGTGGCCGGTGATGATGGCGACGAGCGAGATGAAGAACGCCGACACGAGCGAGACGATCGCGAGGACGTTGGTCTTCTGGCCGCCACCCGGAGCTGCGGCGTACGAGGGCGGCGCCGCGTTGTACGACGGGGCGCTGGTGCCGTACGACGGCGCGGGCTGGGCGGGCGGAGCCGGCGGAACGTTCGGGACGTTCGGGTCGGCGTTGGGGTCGGTCATGTGAAGGTGCTCCCTCGGTGAGTGCATGGACTGGGCCATGCTGGCAGCGCCGCTGGGCGGTGTCAACGACCGGCGGCGCGCGTCGGCGCCCCCGCATTCGCGGGGTTCTCGCGTCACGATAGCGCTCGCCGCAGACGCCCGGCAGGGGCAGAAGTCCTCATGTCCTCCGGTGTCGGGCTGCGACGCGGGCGTTCAGGTCTGGATGTCGGTGACGGGCAGGGTCGAATCCGCGCCGAAGTCGAGCGTCGACGGCGCGTGCCCGGCCATGACGAGGCGGGCAGCGAGGGCGGCGATCATGGCGCCGTTGTCGGTGCAGAGCGACAGCGGCGGGATGCGCAGCGCGATGCCCGCGGCATCCGCTCGCTGCCCGGCCACCTCGCGCAGGCGCCGGTTGGCGACGACGCCCCCGCCGAGCAGCAGTCTCGGCACGCCGAGCTCGGTGCACGCCGCGATGGCCTTCGAGACGAGCACGTCGACCACGGCCTCGCGGAAGCTCGCCGCCACATCGGCCAGCGGCACGGGCTCGCCTGCCGCCTCGCGCTGCTCGACCCAGCGCGCGACCGCGGTCTTGAGCCCCGAGAACGAGAAGTCGTAGCGGTGCCGCTCGAGGTCCTTCGGCCGGGTCAGCCCGCGTGGGAACCGGATGGCGTCGGGGTCGCCGCCGATCGCGGCGCGGTCGATCTCGGGCCCGCCCGGGTAGGGCAGGCCGAGGAGTCGTGCGACCTTGTCGAACGCCTCGCCGGCCGCGTCGTCGATCGTCTCGCCGAGCAGTTCCACGTCGGAGTCGAGGTCGCGCACGAGCAGCAGCGACGTATGGCCGCCGGAGACGAGCAGCGCCACGCTCGGCGTCTCGAGCGGGCGGTCGCCGAGCAGGTCGGCGCCCACGTGCCCGACGAGGTGGTTGACGGCGTAGATCGGCTTCTCGAGCGAGAGCGCGAGGGCCTTCGCGGCGCCGACCCCGACCATGAGCGCGCCCGCGAGCCCGGGGCCGCTCGTCACCGCGACGGCGTCGAGGTCGGCCAGGTCGACGGATGCCTCGTCGAGCGCCGCTCGGATGGTCGGCCCGAGGGCCTCGAGGTGGGCGCGTGCCGCGACCTCGGGCACCACGCCGCCGTAGCGCGCATGCTCCTCCATCGACGAGGCGATGGCGTTCGCGAGCAGCTCGGTGCCGCGGACGATGCCGACGCCGGTCTCGTCGCACGAGGTCTCGATGCCGAGCACGAGGGGGGCGTCGCGGTTCACGTCTGGTCTCCTGCGGGTGCGGCGAGGCGGTCGCCGGAGGTCGCGGGCCGGGCGACGGCGGGCGGCACCTCGAGCCGCATGACGATCGCATCGACTCCGTCGGGCTGGTAGTAGCCGCGGCGCACGCCGATCTCCTCGAAGCCGAGCGACGCGTACAGGCCGCGTGCCACCGGGTTGTCGGCACGCACCTCGAGGAAGAGCTCGGCCGCGGCACGACGACGCGCTTCGTCGATGAGCGCCTGCATGAGCGCGCGGCCGAGGCCGCGGCCGCGCACGGCGTCGTCGACCGCGATGGTCTGGATGTCGCCCTGGCCCGACCCGCGCGGCGCGAGCAGCCCGGCGTACGCGACGACGACGTCGGGACTCGCGTCGTCGACGACCACGAGGTAGTAGGTGTGCTCGCCCTCGAGCTCGGCCCGCATGGCGTGCTCGGGCCACGCGTCGGTGGCGAAGGTCCCGCGCTCGATGACCATGATGGCGGCGAGGTCGTCGGGGCGGGCGCGGCGCAGCATGAGGCTCACGGCGTCACCCGCTTGCCGGCCGAGGGCGTCACGTCGGGTGCGCGCAGGTACAGCGGTTCGTCGCCGGCCAACGGCAGCCGGCCGGCCGACCAGCCGAGCTCGGCGAGCAGTCCGAGGGAACCGGCCGAGACGGTGTCGGCGTCGAAGCGGATGCCGCGGGGCGCCGGCACCGCGTCGCGGGGCTCGAGTCGCGGCATCCCGAGTCGCACGGGAAGCCCGGCGTCGTCGAGACCGTCGTAGTCGGTCACCGCGGACTCCCGGCGCCGCGCGTCCGTGACGACCTGGAGCGGTCCGCCGCCGCCGCCCGAGTACCAGGCCAGCGCGACCGCATCGTGGCTCACGACGGGGACCACGGGGCGCCCGATGCCGAGCGCGAAGGCGCGCGCGGCGGCGATCCCGACCCGGAGGCCGGTGAACGGCCCCGGCCCCATGCCGGCCGCGACCGCCGACAGCTCGGGCGCGCGCACGCCGGCGCGCTCGATCACGTCGCGGATGGCACCGCCGATCGCCTCGGCATGGCGCATCGTGTCATGCGTGCCGGCCTCCGCGAGGATCCCGCCGTCGCGGTCGACCACGGCGACACTCGTGCCGGTGGAGGTGTCGATCGCGAGGAGCATGCCGTCCAGCCTAGACGCGGGCCGAGGGGCGCCTGCCGGGAGGACGCTCAGGCGCCGAGCGCCGGCGCGGCCGCATACGGCGTGCCCGCCCACCGCGGCCCGTGCCCGACGAGGCGGACCGTCCTCGGCTCGTCGGCCTCGAGGTCGTCCGCGCCCGCGCCGTCGTGCACGGCGTCGGTCGCATCGCCGCCGCGACGACGTTCGATGACCACCTCGAGCCACGAGTCGGCCACGTCGTCGAGCAGGCCTGCGCCCCACTCGGCGACGACGACCGAGTTCGCGAAGTCGAGGTCGAGGTCCTCGAGCTCGGCCGCACCCGAGAGCCGGTAGGCGTCGACGTGCACGAGCGGCGCAGCCCCGACGAGGCTCGGGTGCGTGCGTGCGAGGACGAAGGTCGGGCTCTGCACGGGACCTCGGACGCGCAGGCCCTCGCCGATCCCGCGGGTCAGGGTCGTCTTGCCCGCGCCGAGGGGACCCGTGAGCACGACCAGGTCGCCGGCGCGCAGGAGGCGGCCGAGCTCGCGCCCGAGTGCTTCCATCGCCTCGGTGTCGGCCGCCGTGCGCCGCATCACGAGGCGTCCACGTGCGTGCGCGGCACGCGGGACCCGATGCGCGTCACGATCTCGTACGCGATCGAGTCGGCCGCGTCGCCCCAGTCGTCGGCGGAGGGCGCACCGGTGGCGGGGTCGCCGAAGAGCACGACCTCGTCGCCCACCCCCACCTCGGCATCGCCGACGTCGACGAGGAACTGGTCCATCGCGATCCGGCCGACGACGGGATGGCGCGTGCCGCCGATCGCGACCTCGGCGCGGCCCGAGGCCTGCCGCGGGACGCCGTCGGCGTAGCCGAGCGGCACGAGCGCGAGCGTCGTCTCGCGCTCGGCGCGCCACGCATAGCCGTACGAGGCACCGGTGCCGGCATCCACCCGTCGCACCGCGGCGATGCGCCCACGCAGGGTCATCACGGGCCGCAGGCCGAGTTCGGCCGCCGTGGTGCCGTCGCCGTAGGGCGGCACGCCGTAGAGGCCGATGCCGATCCGGACCATGTCGAGGCGCGCCTCGGGGAAACGCAGGGCTGCGGCGGTCGACGCGAGGTGGCGCAGCTCGGGATGGAGGCCGGCGGCCTCGGCCACCTCGACGCCCCGGAGGAAGGCGTCCAGCTGCGCCGCGTCCTCGTCGGGTGAGGTGTTCGAGAGGTGGCTGAACAGCCCGCGCACGCGGATCCGGCCATCGCGCTCGAGCTCGACCGCGCGATCGACCGCGGCGGGCCAGTCGGCCGCGGCGATGCCGTTGCGACTGAGCCCTGTGTCGAGCTTGAGGTGCACGTTCGCGACACGACCGGCGGCCCCGGCGGCCTCCGCGGCCGCCTCGAGCTGGCGGACCGATGAGACGCCGAGGTCGACGTCGCGCACGATCGCGGCCACGAACCGCGCATCGGGATCGTGGAGCCACGCCAGCAGCGGTGCCTCGATGCCGGCGCCTCGAAGCGCGATCGCCTCGTCGAGGTCGGCGACGCCGAGCCAGTCGACACCCGCCTCGACCGCCGCGCGCGCGACCGCGACGGCGCCGTGCCCATAGGCGTCGGCCTTGACGACCGCCATGACGCGCGACGGCGCGACCGCCTCGGCCAGGTGCCGGGCGTTGTGGCGCACGGCGTCGAGGTCGATCACGGCCTCGCGGAAGGGCGCGAGCACGTGCCGTGCGTTCACGGCGCCTCCTCGGAGCGTTCGGTCTCGCTGCCTGCGGCGCCCTCGGGCTCGCCCAGAAGCTCGCGGGACGGCACCGACGGGCCGACGCCGCGCTCGAGCACCACGAACGCGCTCGCGATGCCCGCGTCGTGGCTCATCGAGAGGTGCACGCGATCGATGCCGAGCGCCGCGACGTGCGCCGACAGGGCTCCCGACAGTGCGAAGTCGGGGTTGCCCTCGGCGTCCTGCACGACGCGCATGTCGTGCCAGCGGATCACGGCATGGCCGCCGAGCGCCTTGATGAGCGCCTCCTTGGCGGCGAACCGCGCCGCGAGCGACCGGGCCGGGCGATGCCGTTCGCTCTCAGCGAACAGGCGCTCGCGCAACGACGGCGTGCGTTCGAGCGACCGCTCGAAGCGCGCGATGTCGACCACGTCGATGCCGATGCCGGCGATCATGCGACGCCCTGCGAGTCCACGACTCGAGTCTGCCGCACGCCCGCCGCGGCGTCACCGGCCCGGCCCGGCCGGTTCACTCGACCGTGACCGACTTCGCCAGGTTCCGCGGCTGGTCGACGTCGAGGCCCTTCGCCTGCGAGAGCTCCATCGCGAAGATCTGCAGCGGCACGACCGCGAGCAGCGGCTCGAACAGCGGGCCGGCGAGCGGGATGCGGATCACCTCGTCGGCGAACGGCAGCACCGCGGCATCGCCCGCCTCGGCGATCGCGATGACGCGAGCACCGCGGGCGCGGATCTCCTGGATGTTCGACACGACCTTCGGGTGCAGCGCCGCGGAGCCGCGCGGGCTCGGCACGACGACGAACACCGGCTGGCCCGGCTCGATCAAAGCGATCGGTCCGTGCTTGAGCTCGCCCGCGGCGAAGCCCTCGGCGTGGATGTACGCGAGCTCCTTGAGCTTCAGCGCGCCCTCGAGCGCGATCGGATAGCCCACGTGCCGGCCGAGGAACAGGACCGAACGCGTGTCCGACATCCAGTGCGCGAGCTCGCCGACGCGATCGGCCTGCTCGAGCACCGCGGCGAGCTTCTCGGGAACCGCCTGCAGCTCCGCGACCTGGGTCGCGAGCTGCTGCTCCGACAGCGTGCCGCGCACGCGAGCGAGGTGGAGTCCGAAGAGGTACAGCGCGGTGATCTGCGCGACGAACGCCTTCGTCGACGCGACCGCGACCTCGGGGCCCGCATGCGTGTAGACGACCGCATCGGACTCGCGCGGGATCGTGGCGCCCTGCGTGTTGCAGACCGAGATCGCCTTCGCGCCCTGCTCGCGGGCGTACTTGACCGCCATGAGCGTGTCCATCGTCTCGCCGGACTGGCTGATCGACACGACGAGCGTGCCGTCGTCGAGCACGGGCTCGCGGTAGCGGAACTCGTGGCTGAGCTCGACCTCGACGGGGATGCGCGCCCACTGCTCGATCGCGTACTTCGCGACCATGCCCGCGTAGGCCGCGGTGCCGCACGCGATGACCGTGATGCGACGGATGTCGCGCAGGGCGTCATCGCCGTAGGCCTCGAGCTCGGGGATCGCCACCACGCCGTCGGTGATGCGGCCGCGGATCGTGTTCGCGACGGCGTCGGGCTGCTCCGACACCTCCTTGCGCATGAAGGACGACCAGCCGCCCTTCTCGGCGGCCGAGGCGTCCCACGCGACGTCGAACGGCTCGACCTCGACATCGGCGCCCTCGAAGTCGGTCACGGTGACGCCCTCGGACGTGATCGCGACGATCTGGTCCTGGCCGATCGCGACGGCGCGCTTGGTGTACTCGACGAAGGCCGCGACATCCGACCCGAGGAAGTTCTCGCCGTCGCCGAGGCCGATGACCAGCGGCGAGTTGCGGCGTGCGCCCACGACCAGGCCGGGCTCGTTCTTGTGCACGGCCAGGAGCGTGAAGGCGCCCTCGAGCTGCGAGACGGTGCGGCGGAAGGCCTCGCGCAGGTCGCCCGACTCGTCGTAGAGCTTGCCGAGGAGCACGGCGGCGACCTCGGTGTCGGTCTCGGACTCGAACGCGAAGCCCTCGGCGAGCAGCGAGTCCTTGAGCTCGGCGAAGTTCTCGATGATGCCGTTGTGGATCAGCGCCAGCCGGCCCTCGTCGCCGAGGTGCGGGTGCGCGTTGCGGTCGGTGGGGCCGCCGTGCGTGGCCCAGCGCGTGTGGCCGATGCCGGTGCCCCCGCGGTGGATGGGGTGGCGCTCGAGCTCGTCGGCGAGCACCTGCAGCTTGCCGGCGCGCTTGGCGGTCTCGAGATCGCCCTCATCATCGACGACGGCCACTCCGGCCGAGTCGTAGCCACGGTATTCGAGGCGGCGAAGGCCACCCATGAGGACGTCGAGGCTGTTGCGCTCTCCGACGTATCCGACGATTCCACACATGCGCTCGATCCTAGCGGCGCCGGGATGGGCGAATGCCGGGAGCGTCTCGGAGCCCCGCTGACGCGGTGCCCGGGCGCGTGGAGACGCGCCACTAGACTGTGCCGGTGCCCGATCCGCAGAGCCCGTCGTCGCACACGCCGCACGCGTCGCCCTTCGTCGAACTCGACCGAGCCGACTGGGCGGCGCTCGCACCGTCGATGCCGTCGCCGCTCCGCGAGACCGAGATCGTGCAGCTCCGCGGGCTCGGCGAGCCGCTCGACCTCAACGAGGTCGCCGAGGTGTACCTCCCGCTCAGCCGGCTGCTCAACCTCTACGTCGGCGGCACCAAGGCGCTGCACGAGGTCACGAGCACCTTCCTGCGCGAGCGGTTCGAGTCGACCCCCTTCGTGATCGGCGTCGCCGGCTCCGTCGCCGTCGGCAAGTCGACCATCGCGCGGCTCCTGCGCGAGCTGCTGGCGCGATGGGAGCACACCCCGCGGGTCGAGCTCGTGACCACCGATGGCTTCCTCTTCCCGAACGCCGAACTCGAACGGCGCGGCCTCATGGAGCGCAAGGGCTTCCCCGAGTCGTACGACCGCAGAGCGCTCCTGCGCTTCGTCAGCGAGGTGAAGGCCGGCGCGGCCGAGGTGCGCTCGCCCTTCTACTCGCACCTCGCCTACGACATCGTGCCCGATGCGCAGATCACCGTGCGCCGGCCCGACGTGCTCATCGTCGAGGGCCTCAACGTGCTCCAGCCCCCCGGGCCGGGCCACCGGCTCGCCGTGAGCGACCTGTTCGACTTCACGATCTACGTCGACGCGCGCACGAGCGACATCGCCCGCTGGTACGAGGAGCGATTCCTGAAGCTGCAGCGCGGCGCGTTCGCGAACCCCCGCTCCTACTTCCACCGCTACGCGAGCCTCACGGAAGACGAGGCGCGGGCACGCGCGCGGTCGATCTGGCAGTCGATCAACGAGCCGAACCTCCTGCAGAACATCCGGCCGACGCGGTCGCGCGCCTCGCTCGTGCTCCGCAAGGGCTCGGATCACGCGGTGCGGAACGTGCTGCTCCGCAAGCTCTGACCTGGGCCGTGTCTCCGTATCCGGTGGGCGCTGCGGCGTGCCCGGATAAGGAGACACGCCCTAGTTGGCGAGACGCTCGCGGACGACGTCGGCGAGGCGGTTGGCGTGCGCCTCGGCGTCGGCCTGGACCGCCGCTTCGACCATGACGCGCACCATCGGCTCGGTGCCGGACGGGCGGAGCAGCACGCGGCCGGAATCGCCGAGCTCGGCTTCGGCCTGCTTCACCGCCGCAGCGATCTCGGCGTCGTCGCCCATGGCGTGGTGGTCGACGCCCCGGACGTTCACGAGCACCTGCGGGTACACGGTCATGACCGACGCGAGCTCGGCGAGCGTCTTGCCGGTGCGGGCCATCTCGGCCACGAGGTGCAGGCCCGTGAGGACGCCGTCGCCCGTGGTGGCGAACTCGGACATGATCACGTGACCCGACTGCTCGCCGCCGAGCGCATAGCCGCCCTCGCCGAGCGCCTCGAGCACGTACCGGTCGCCGACCTTCGTCTCGACCACGCGGATGCCGCGTTCGGCCATCGCGCGCTTGAGGCCCAGGTTCGACATCACGGTGACCACGAGCGTGTCGTCGGTGAGCGTGCCGCGCTCCTGCATCGACACCGCGAGGATCGCCATGATGCGGTCGCCGTCGACCACGTTGCCGTCGGCGTCGATCGCGAGGCAGCGGTCGGCGTCGCCGTCGTGCGCGATGCCCACGTCGGCGCCGTGCTCGAGGACCGCGCGCTGGAGCTGCTCGAGGTGCGTGGACCCGACGCCGTCGTTGATGTTCATGCCGTCGGGGTCGGCGCCGATCACGACGACCTCTGCGCCGGCGTCGCGGAAGGTCTCGGGTGAGACGCCGGCGGCCGCGCCGTGGGCGCAGTCGAGGACGACCTTCAGTCCGTCGAGGCGGTGCGGCAGCGTGCCGAGCAGGTGGACGACGTAGCGGTCCTCGGCGTCGGCGAAGCGGCGGATGCGACCGACGCCGTCACCGGTCGGCGCGAGCTTCTGCCGGCCGAGGTAGGACTCGATGCGGTCCTCGACCTGGTCGGGAAGCTTGGTGCCGCCGAAGGAGAAGAACTTGATCCCGTTGTCGGGCGCGGGATTGTGCGACGCAGAGATCATCACGCCGAAGTCGGCGCGGATGCTGTCGATCAGGAACGCCGTCGCCGGGGTCGGGATGACGCCGGCGTCGAGGACGTCGACGCCCGAGCTGGCGAGCCCCGCCGAGACGGCGGCGGTCAGGAACTCGCCGGAGACGCGCGGATCGCGCGCGACGACCGCGACCGGCCGGCGACCGGCGGCGCGGAGTTCATCGGCGTGCCGCCCCTGCGTGAGGACGGCGGCAGCCGCCTGGGCGAGGCCCAGGGCCAGGTCAGCCGTGAGTTCACGGTTGGCCAGGCCCCGGACCCCGTCGGTTCCGAAGAGCCGAGGCATCGTATGCGGTGCCCGGGACTAGCGCTTCGAGAACTGCGGAGCCTTGCGGGCCTTCTTGAGACCGGCCTTCTTGCGCTCGATGACGCGAGCGTCGCGCGTGAGGAAGCCGGCCTTCTTCAGGGTCGGGCGGTTGTTCTCGCGGTCGATCTCGTTGAGCGCACGCGCGATCGCGAGGCGCAGCGCGCCGGCCTGGCCCGAGGGGCCGCCGCCGGTGATGCGGGCGATCACGTCGTACGAGCCGCTGAGCTCGAGCACGGTGAACGGGTCGGTGATCAGCTGCTGGTGCAGCTTGTTCGGGAAGTAGTCCGCGAACTCACGGCCGTTGACCGTGATGGTGCCGGCGCCGGGCACGACGCGCACGCGCGCGATGGCCTGCTTGCGGCGGCCGACGGCCGCACCGGACACGTTGAGGACGGGGCGCGCGGCGGGCGCGGCGGCTGCGGCCGGGGTCTCGGTGCTGTAGCTCTCCGGAGCCTGGTCGATCTGGTCTGCGATCTTCGCCATGGTGGTGTCTGAATCCTTCTTCGCGTCTGCGCCGGGGCTTACTGGGCGACCTGGGTGAGGGTGTACGGCTTCGGCTGCTGAGCCGCGTGCGGGTGCTCCGGGCCGGCGTAGACCTTCAGCTTCTTCAGCTGCTGGCGTCCGAGCGAGTTCTTCGGGAGCATGCCGCGGATCGCCTTCTCGACGGCGCGGACGGGGTTCTTCTCGAGGAGCTCGGCGTAGCCGACGGCCTTGAGGCCGCCCGGGTAGCCGGAGTGGCGGTAGGCCTTCTTCTGCTCGAGCTTCTGGCCGGTCAGGGCGACCTTGCCGGCGTTGACGATGATCACGTGGTCGCCGGTGTCGACGTGGCTCGCGAAGATCGGCTTGTGCTTGCCGCGCAGGATGGCGGCAGCGTGGCTCGCGAGGCGGCCGAGCACGACGTCGGTGGCGTCGATGACGACCCAGTCGCGCTGGATCTCGTTCGCCTTCGGGGTGTAGGTGCGCGTCACAGTAGTGCTGCTTTCTGTTCGAGTGAGGGGTTCGTGAATCCCACTCCGGTGAGGGTTCGCCCGCGATGCGGGTCGAACGGCCCCGGTGGAGGGCTCAACATCGGGTACCGACGCAGTCGACGGCACCAAAGGGAGATCTTAGCCGACCACGCCGTCGACGTGCAATTCGCGGCGTGCCCTCGTCTGCTCCGCGCGGTCCGCCAGCTCCTCGTCGGGCGGGTACCCGACCTCGGTCAGTGTCAGCCCCTTCGCGGGGAGGACCTTGAACGCGCTCGTGCGCTCGCGCGCGTGCAGCAGCTCGGACGGACCGCCGACGTCGAGGCGTCCCTCACCCACGGCCAGGCACGCCCCGACGAGGGCGCGCACCATCGAGTGGCAGAACGCGTCGGCCTGCACCGAGGCGACGAGCACGCCGTCGGCGTCGCGCCGCCAGCGGTACGACTGCAGCGTACGGATGGTCGTCGCCTCGTCGCGCGGCTTGCAGAACGCCGCGAAGTCGGCGAGGCCGATGAGCGTCTGCGCCGCCACGTCCATCGCGTCGACGTCGAGTTCGCGCGGGTACCATACGGTTCGATGCCGCTGCATCGGGTCGTGTTCCGCGGAGGAATCGGCCACCCGGTACTCGTAGCGACGCCAGACGGCCGAGAACCGAGCGTCGAACCCCTCGGCCGCCGGTCGGGCGGATCGCACGACCACGTCGGCGTCGTGCGCGCCGAGGATGCCGCGGAGTCGCCGGACCAGCACGGCTCCGGGATCGGCCGCGGTTCCGCTTGCCGCGTCGCCCCGCCGGGGCCGCGTGACGGCGTCGAGCGATGGCGCCGCGACGTCGAGGTGCGCGACCTGGCGGGCCGCGTGCACGCCGGCGTCGGTCCGGCCCGCGACCACGAGCCGCGGCGCGACGCCCTCGCGACGGAACAGCGTGGCGAGTGCGTCCTCGAGCACGCCCTGGACCGTGCGCCGTCCGGGCTGGCGGCTCCATCCGGCGAAGTCGGTGCCCTGGTAGGCGAGGTCGAGCCGCAGGCGCTCGGCGGATGCCGCGGCATCCGCTTCGTCGCCCGGCGGGGTCGTCACCTCGTCTCGCACGCGAACAGCCTACGGGGCGGCGCGCGCCCCCGGTCGGGTGCTACCGGCGGAGCATGGTGCGGGACGATACTGGCCGCGACGAGGGAGGCTCCCGTGAGCGACGTCACGACTCGAACCGATGCCGGAATCGACGAGGCCGCGAGGGCGGCGGCGCGCGACGAGCGATGGCGTTCGCGAACGCGCATCATCGGGACCGTCGGCCTCGTCGCGGCGGTGCTGCTCTTCGCCCCGATCATCGCGATCTCGACGCTCGGCGAACCCGACTTCAGCGGTTCCGCCGACGAGGTCGCGGCGTTCTTCGCCGCCGGCGAGCAGGCGTGGGCGGCCGCGGCGATGGCGACGGCGTCGCTCGGCATGGTCGCCTTCCTCTGGTTCGCTGCCGGCCTCACGACGATCCTGCGCCGCTACGAGGGCGAGCCGGCGTGGCGGTCGACGGCCGCGCTCGCGTCGGCGGCCGTCGCGGCGGCCTTCGGAGTGATCGATGCCAGCTGGGAGGCCGCCGCCAACCGCGGCGGGACCATCGACCCTGCGGTGGCCGTCTACGCGTTCGACGTGAGCAACCTCGGCTTCGCCAACGCGTGGATCGCGCTGGGGGCCTTCGCGATCGGATGCGGCTGGGTGCTGGTGGACGGCCCGTGCCGCCGGCGCGCCTGGGCGGGCTGGTGGGCCATCGCGGCGGGCGCGGGGCTCATCGCCGTCCGGTACGCCTGGGAGGGCGCGTGGTGGTTCCTCCCCTACGCCGTGTTCTGGGCGTGGGTCATCACGATGAGCATCGTCCTCATCGTCCGGCGCTCGCTCGACCACCACGCCCACGGCTGAATACGACGAGGGGCCCCGATGCGAACGCATCGGGGCCCCTCGGTCGACTGGTGCGACGGCTACTTCGCCGACGCCTCCTCGGTCTCGGCCTGCTCGGCCGACTCCTCGGACGCCTCGGAACCGGCGGCCTCGTCGACCGCGGCCTCGGCCTCGGTCACGACCTCGGGGGTCTCCTCGGCGGCGGGCTCCTCGACCGGCGCGGCGGGCGCGGCCTCGGCGGCCGGCTTGGCGGCGCGCTGCTTCGGGGTCACGGGCTCGAGGACGAGCTCGATGACCGCCATGGGCGCGTTGTCGCCCTTGCGGTTGCCGATCTTCGTGATGCGCGTGTAGCCGCCCTGGCGGTCGGCCACCTGCGGCGCGATCTCGGTGAACAGCTTGTGCACGACCGACTTGTCGCCGATCACGGCGAGCACGCGACGGCGCGCGTGCAGATCACCGCGCTTGGCGAACGTGACGAGGCGCTCGGCCAGCGGACGCAGGCGCTTGGCCTTGGTCTCGGTGGTGGTGATCCGCTCGTGCGTGAACAGCGCGGCGGCGAGGTTCGCGAGCAGCAGGCGCTCGTGCGCGGGTCCGCCTCCGAGGCGGGGGCCCTTCGTGGGCTTCGGCATGGTTCGTTATCTCCAGTGGTGGGGGGTTGGTGCGGCCCGTGGCCTGCTAGTTCTCGTCGTCGAAGCCCGTGTAGAAGTGGGCGCCGTCGAAGCCGGGGACCGAGTCCTTCAGCGACAGGCCCATCTCGGTGAGCTTGTCCTTGACCTCGTCGACCGACTTCTGGCCGAAGTTGCGGATGTTCATCAGCTGCGACTCCGACAGGGCCACGAGCTCGGACACCGTGTTGATGCCCTCGCGCTTGAGGCAGTTGTACGAGCGCACCGAGAGGTCGAGGTCCTCGATGGGGATCGACAGCTCGCTCGAGAGCACGGCGTCGACCGGCGCGGGGCCGATCTCGATGCCCTCGGCCGCGGTGTTGAGCTCGCGGGCGAGGCCGAACAGCTCGGTGAGCGTGCGGCCCGCCGACGCGATCGCGTCGCGCGGCGAGATGGCCTGCTTGGTCTCGACGTCGACCACGAGGCGGTCGAAGTCGGTGCGCTCGCCGGCACGCGTGGCCTCGACGCGGTACGTGACCTTGAGGACGGGCGAGTAGATCGAGTCGACCGGGATCTGGCCGGCCTCGGAGTACTCGTTGCGGTTCTGCGAGGCCGAGACGTAGCCGCGGCCGCGCTCGATCGTGAGCTCGAGCTCGAACTTCGCCGAGTCGTTGAGCGTCGCGATGACCAGCTCGGGGTTGTGCACCTCGACACCGGCCGGAGCGGAGATGTCGGCGGCGGTGACCTCACCGGCGCCCTGCTTGCGCAGGTAGGCGGTGATGGGCTCGTCGTGCTCGCTGGAGACGACCAGGTTCTTGATGTTCAGGATGATCTCGGTGACATCCTCCTTCACGCCGGGGACCGTCGAGAACTCGTGGAGCACGCCGTCGATGCGGATGCTCGTCACGGCCGCGCCGGGGATCGAGGAGAGGAGGGTGCGACGGAGGGAGTTGCCCAGGGTGTAACCGAAGCCCGGCTCGAGGGGCTCGATCACGAAACGCGAACGGAACTCCGAGATGTTCTCTTCGGTGAGCGTCGGGCGCTGTGCGATCAGCACGGTGTGATTCCTTTCGGCAGGGTGTCCGCTATATGACACCTGCGAGTTCGAGGATCTTGAGTTGTGGAGAGAACGGTAACCGGTGGTCGAGCAGCGCCCGGCGCAGCCGGGCGCGTATCGAGACCGTGCGATCTCGATACGGCCTGCGGCCTACTCGATCACCGGATTCGGAGTGCTAGACGCGGCGGCGCTTGGGCGGGCGGCATCCGTTGTGCGCCTGGGGCGTCACGTCGTTGATGCTGCCGACCTCGAGGCCCGCGGCCTGGAGCGAGCGGATCGCGGTCTCGCGGCCCGAGCCGGGGCCCTTGACGAAGACGTCGACCTTCTTCATGCCGTGCTCCTGCGCCTGGCGCGCGGCCGACTCGGCGGCGAGCTGCGCGGCGAACGGGGTCGACTTGCGCGAGCCCTTGAAGCCGACGCCTCCGGACGAGGCCCAGCTGATCACGGCACCGGTCGTGTCGGTGATGGACACGATGGTGTTGTTGAACGTCGACTTGATGTGGGCCTGGCCCACGGCGATGTTCTTCTTTTCCTTCTTGCGCGGCTTGCGAGTCGCCGCCTTGGGTGCTGCCATGTTCGAAATCTCCTAGATCTTGGCGCGAGCGGTTACTTGCGGCCGGGCTTCTTCTTGCCGGCGACGGTGCGCTTCGGGCCCTTGCGGGTACGAGCGTTGGTCTTGGTGCGCTGACCGCGGACCGGGAGGCCGCGACGGTGGCGGATGCCCTCGTACGAGCCGATCTCGACCTTGCGGCGGATGTCGGCGGCCACCTCGCGGCGGAGGTCGCCCTCGACCTTGTAGGTGCCCTCGATGTGGTCGCGCAGCGCGACGAGCTGGTCGTCGCTGAGGTCCTTCACGCGGATGTCGCCGCTGATGCCGGTGGCCTTCAGCGTCTCGAGCGCGCGGGTGCGACCCACGCCGTAGATATAGGTCAGTGCGATCTCCACGCGCTTCTCGCGCGGGATGTCGACTCCTGCCAGACGTGCCATGGTGGCGTTCTCCTGTTGAGTGAGTCGGAGGTGTGGAGCACTTCCGGTGCCTCGGCCTCCGTCCGAGGGTGTCCCCCGCGCCTCACGGGCGCGGGTTCGTGGAAGTGCCGGTATTCAGTTCTGCGTCGGCGCGGGACTAGCCCTGGCGCTGCTTGTGACGCGGGTTCTCGCAGATCACCATGACGCGGCCGTGGCGGCGGATGATCTTGCACTTGTCGCAGATGCGCTTGACGCTGGGGTTGACCTTCACAGTCGTTGGTTCCTTTTTCGCTGTCCTCGTGCCCGCGGGGTGCCGCGGGCCGTTACTTTCCGAACAGCCCTTACTTGTAGCGGTAGACGATGCGGCCGCGGGTCAGGTCGTACGGGCTCAGCTCCACGATCACGCGGTCCTCGGGGAGGATTCGGATGTAGTGCTGGCGCATCTTTCCGGAGATGTGGGCGAGCACCTTGTGCCCGTTGGTCAGCTCGACCCGGAACATCGCGTTCGGGAGAGCCTCGATGACCGAGCCTTCGATCTCGATGACGCCGTCTTTCTTGGCCATAGCCTCACTATCGCTTGGAGTTTGGGTATTCGGTCGTGCGATGATGATGCACGACCTCGGCCGGCGCCCTCGGGGCAGGCCGAAGCGGGCGTGCAAAACACCAAGGGTCAACTATAGGCGAATCGGTCGCGGTTCGCCAGTTGGTGCGCGTGTCAGCTTGCGGTGCGGCGCGCGACGGTCTCGACGAGTCGATCGTGCAGCGGATGTCCCGCCTGGACCCCACACACCTCGTGCACGATCGCGGCCGCGGCATCCGTTCGCAACCGCTCCTGCAACTCGACGCTCTCGGGATCGGCCGGCACGTCGAAGCCGAGCGCCGCCTCGACTCCGGCGAGCAGCCCGTCGACGGGCATCCCGCGCTCGGCGAGCTCGGCGGCCGGCGCGATGAACCGCTCGCGACGCCCGAGCTTGCGGATGGGCTGGCGGCCCACTCGCTCGACCGTGTCGGGGAGCGACTCGTTGCGGAACCGGGTGAGGATCGTGTCGCGGTACGACGCCTGCTCCTCCTCGCTGAACCCGTGCTTGGCGACGATGAGCGCCGAGGTCTCCTTCAAGACCTGTTCGACCCGCTCGGCGACCGACGGGTCGGAGAGCGCCTCCGCGATCCGCTCGTGCCCGGCGAGGAAGCCGAAGTACGCGGTCGACGCGTGCCCCGTATTGACCGTGAAGAGCTTCCGCTCGATGTACGGTCCGAGCCGGTCGACGAAGTGCGCACCGGGGATCGGAGGTGGCGCGTCACCGAACGGCGGTCGCTCGATCGCCCACTCCGAGAAGGTCTCCACCGTGACATCCAGCCCCGCGCCCTCGGGCTGCCCGGGCACGATCCGGTCGACCGCCGTGTTGGCGAAGACCGCGCGCCGTTCCAACTCGATCCACTCGTCGGGGCCGGCGAGCCGCTCGGTCTCGGCGCGAAGCATGCTCGTCGCGTCGATCGCGTTCTCGCATGCCATCACGGCGAGCGGCGCCGCGTCGGGCGAGCGATCGCGCAGGGCCTGGAGCACGTGCGGCGCGATGAACCGGAGCACGTTGGGCCCGACGGCCGTGGTGAGCACGTCGGCGTCGGCCAGCTCCGCGGCGAGGGCCGCGGCATCCGACTGGCTGTTGATCGCGCGGTACCGGTCGACGACCAGGTCCTGCGCACCCTCGCCCACCTCGTGCACCGTGTAGCGGTCGGATGCCGCGAGCGCATCGATGAGCTCGGCGTTGACGTCGGCGAACACGACCTCGTAGCCCGCATCGTGCAGCAGCAGGCCGATGAAGCCGCGCCCGATGTTGCCGGCGCCGAAGTGGACCGCCTTCACGACTCGTTCACCTCGGCGAGGACGTTCACGAGCTCGTCCGCGCTGCCCGCCGCGAGGAGGCGGTCGACCTGCTCCTCGTCGGAGAACACGATGGCGATCTTCGACAGGATCTCGAGATGCTCGTTCTCGAGCCCCGCGATGCCGACCACGAACCGCGCCGGCTCGCCGCCCCAGTCGATCGGCTCCTCGTAGCGGAGCAGCGACATGGCAGACCGCCGGATGAGGTCCTTCGCCTCGTTCGTGCCGTGCGGGATGGCGAGCCAGTTGCCCATGTAGGTCGACACGGTCGACTCGCGCTCGAGCATCGAGTCGATGTACGACGCGTCGACGGCGCCCGCGTCGACGAGGATGCGGCCGGCCTCGCGGATGGCCTCGTCGCGGTTCGCGCCGCCCGGCACGATGCGGACGTTCTCAGGGGGCAGGATCTGGTCGGTCATGGGTGCTCCTTCTTCGTCGGCGTTCGGTCGCGGTCGGGCAGTCGGTGGGGCGTCGGATGACGCGACCGCCCGGGCCGCGGACGTCGCAGCGTATGCGGCGTCGCGACCCGGGCGTCGCGTCATCCGGTCGTGATCGTCAGCGGTCCTCCTTCTGCGCCTCGATCAGCTCGACGACCTCGTCGTACCTCGGCGAGTTCATGAAGTTGTCGACCGAGATGTGGACGGCGTCGGGCGTCTGGTGGCGTGCCCGCTCCGTGAGCTGGTTCTGCGTGATGACCAGATCGGCCGACGAGTCGAGGGCCGCGATCGCCTTGTTGACGACGGTGACGTCCTCGATGCCCGCCTTCTTGATCTTGTTGCGCAGGACGCTCGCGCCCATCGCCGACGAGCCCATGCCCGCGTCGCAGGCGAACACGACGTTCTTGATCTCGCGCATCGTGCCGGTCGCCGGGCCGCCCATTCCGTCGGCCTGGGTCGCGGCGCCACCGCGCAGGTTGGCGAGCGCGTCGGAGCTCTTGCCCTTGGCGGCCTCCGTCTGCGTGATCGCGGCGCCGAACGCGTCATCCGAGACCGCCATCGCCTCGAGGTCGCGCTTCCGTGACGCCCGCAGGATGACGGCGGCGATGGCGAACGTCACGCCCGCCGACAGGATGACCGACAGGATCACGGCGAAGTAGGCGCCCGGTGCCGTCTGCAGGAGGACGGCGATGATGCTCCCCGGTGCGGCCGGAGCCCGCAGGGCACCGCCGAGCACCATGTTCGTGGTGACACCGGTCATGCCGCCCGCGATCAGCGCGAGGATCAGGATCGGCTTCATCAGCGCGAACGGGAAGTACACCTCGTGGATGCCGCCGAAGAACTGGATGACGGCCGCGCCCGGCGCCGACGCCCTCGCCGCGCCGATGCCGAAGAACGTGAACGCCAGCAGCAGCCCGACGCCGGGGCCGGGGTTCGCCTCGAGCAGGAACAGGATCGACGAGCCCTCCGCTGCGGCCTCCGAGAGTCCGAGCGGCGTGAGCACGCCGTGGTTGATGGCGTTGTTCAGGAACAGCACCTTCGCCGGCTCGATGATGATGCTGGTCAGGGGCAGCAGGTTCGTCTCGACGAGCCATTCCACCGCGACCGAGAGGGCGTTCATGATGCCGTTCACGAGCCAGGCGACCGGGTAGAACCCGACGACGGCCATGACGAAGCCCCAGATGCCGGCCGAGAACATGTTGACGAGCATCTCGAAGCCGGCCCTGATCTTGCCCTCCCAGAGCGAGTCGAGCCTCTTCATGGTCCAGGCCGCGAGCGGGCCGAGGATCATGGCGCCGATGAACATGTGGATCTGGCCGAGCTGGTTGTCCTCGGGCAGCGTGGCGTTGACCTGCGCGATGAGCAGGTCGGATCCCGCGATCGCGCCAAAGGTCGCGATGCCGCCGACCACGCCACCGCGCACGCCGTAGATCATCGAGCCGCCCGTATAGCCGATCAGGATCGGCAGCAGGTAGTGGATGAACGGACCGACGATGGTCGCGAGGTCGGCGTTTGGCGTCCACCCGACCCCGATGAAGAAGGCGGTGAAGATGCCCCACGCGATGAGCGCGGGGATGTTCGGCATGATCATGCCGGAGAGGAAGGTGCCGAAGCGCTGGACGTGGACGCGGGCTCCCCCGGGTCGCTTCGCCTCAGCTGACATCGTCGTCATGGTGGGCCTCCTGTGCTGGTTGGGTCACGGCACCGTGGTGCCGCTGGGGGTGGGTGCGGATTCGGCGGCCTCACGCGCCGCCGACTTGGCCTCGGCCGCTCCCTCGGCGACCAGGGCTGCCCGGGCGATGCGCTCGGCATCCTCCCGGGTGTACCGCGCGAGGGAGGCGCGGACGTCTGCGAGTGCCGACGGGGACATCGACAGGCTCGTGGCGCCGAGGCCGACGAGCACCACGGCGAGCATGGGGTCGGCGGCGGCCTCGCCGCAGATGCCGACCGGTCGGCCGTCGACGCGTCCGGCGTCGCCGACCTGCTTGACGAGTCGCAGCACCGCGGGGTGCCACGCGTCCTGCAGGTTGGCGACCGTGCCGAGCAGGCGGTCGGCGGCCATCGTGTACTGGGTCAGGTCGTTCGTGCCGATCGACGCGAAGTCGGCCGCCTGGAGGATGTGCTCGGCGATGAGCGCGGCGGACGGCGTCTCGACCATGACGCCCGCGACCTTGATGCCGAGCTCACGGCAGAGCGCGGTGAAGTACCTGGTCTCCTCGACGGTTGCGATCATCGGAGCCATGACCCAGAGGTCGGCCTCGGTCGCCGCGTCGGCGGCGGCGAGCGCGGTGAGCTGCTCGCGCAGGATCACCTCGGAGTGGCGGAGCGCCCGGATCCCGCGCAGCCCGAGCGCGGGGTTCTCCTCGTGCGCGTCGTTCAGGAACGACAGCGGCTTGTCGGCGCCGGCGTCGAGCACGCGCACCACGACCTTCTTGCCGGCGAACGCCGAGAGCAGGCGCGTGTACTGCTCCTGCTGCTCGGTCACGGATGGCGCGGTGCTGGCATCGAGGAAGAGGAACTCGGTGCGGAACAGGCCCACGCCCTCGGCCCCGAGCTCGACCGCCTCGGCCGCGCCGTCGGCGGAGCCGAGGTTGGCAAGGAGCGGGACCGGCGTGCCGTCGGCGAGTGCCCCGGGCGTCACAGGAGCGGCGGCGCGCGCCGCCCGCTCGGCGATGCGCTCCTGCGCCGCGACGACCTCGTCGGGCGACGGCGATTGGACGACCAGGTCGTTCGCCGCATCGACGACGACCGTGTCGCCGTCGGCGAGGGTCGCAGCATCCGCTGCCCCCACGACCGCCACGATCGACTTCTCGCGCGCCAGGATCGCGGTGTGCGAGGTCGGCCCGCCGTCGATCGTGACGAGGCCGAGCACCTGCGTGAGGTCGAGCAGCGCCGTGTCGGCGGGGGCGAGGTCGCGGGCGACGAGCACGAACGGATGTCCGGGATTGGGCACGCCCGGAGCGGGCACCTTCAGCAGGTGCGCGACCACGCGCTGCGAGACGTCGTCGAGGTCGGCCGCGCGCTCGCCCATGTACCCGCCCATCGCGGCGAGCAGGTCGCGGAACGACGCGAACGCCTCGAAGACCGCGCGCTCGGCGGTCTTGCCGTCGGCCAGTCGCTTCACGATGTCGTCGACGAGCGTCGGGTCCTCGGCCATCATGGCCTGCGCCTCGAGCACGTCCTGTGCCGCGCCGCCGGCCTGCTGGCCCTTGCGCTGGAGCTCGGCGGCGACCACCGACAGCGAGCCGCGCGCGCGTTCCTCCTCGCGCCCGGCATCGAGGTGGCTCGGTCGGTCGACCGGCTCGGGCAGACGCTCCGCCATGCGCACCACCGGCCCCACGGCCACACCCTGGCCGATCCCGGTGCCTCTGAACTCCATCACTCGCCCTCCCCGTTCGGTCGATTGGGCGACGGATGCCTCGGGCTACTCGTCGTGATCGGTGCTGAGCAGCTCGACGAGCTGGTCGAGCACCTGCTGCTCGTCGCCCCCGTCGACCGCCACGGTGACCTCGTCACCGTGGTCGATGCCCTGCGCGATGACGGCGAGGATGCTCGCCGCATTGACGGGAGCGCCACCCGATTTCGCGATGGTGACACTCGATCCCGATGCCGCGGCGGCCTGGGTGAACAGTTTCGCGGGCCGCGCGTGCAGCCCGTGGGTCGATCCGACTCGAACAGTGCGCTCCACCATGTCTCCGGCCTCCGTCGCTGGCGTCCGTTCCCGTGCTCACCATAGCCCGCCGGGCTCGCGCAGGGAACGGGCTTGCGCGGCGCGCGGCCGATCATGATCGTGCTCCGGCGATCGCGATCGCGAGGTCGAGCGCCGCATCGCCGTCGAGCGTGCGGGTCTCGCCGGGAAGCACCGCGAGCGGCACGGATGCCGCGGCGGCCGCCTGCTCGAGCGAGTCCAGCCGCTCGGCGAGGTGGGTGCCCACGAGCAGCGCGTCGGCGCCGGCGAGCGCGTCGGGAAGCGTCTGCTCACCCGCGGCGCGCACGTCGGCGACGATGCCCCGGGCCTCGGCGGCGCGACGGATGCGCAGCGCGGCGAAGGTGCTCGACGCACCCGCTCCGCACACGACGACGATCCGCATCGCACGCCTCCTCGCCCGGTCCTCTTCGATCGGTCACGGCGGATGCCGCGATCGTTCCGAGTCTGCTCGCGTCGTGCATCCCCTCGCCACCAGACCTGCTTCCGCACCCCCGGAAGATCCGCTGGATCCGCCGCCGCAGCCCCGCGCGGAGTGGTTGACTGGACGGCACGCTCCCGGCAGCAGCGCCGGAGCGGGATCGGGAGCCAACGGACGTGCCGGAGAAGTGGGAGCGCCTCGTCGAGGTCCTCGCCGCGGACGAGGGGTGGACGACCGCCGCGCGCCTGTCCGAGCGCCTCGGCGTCTCGGACCGCACCGTGCGCACCTACGCCGCGCAGGCCAATCGCGACGGCGAGTCCGTCGTGGTGTCGGGACCCGACGGGTACCGGCTCGATCGCGAGGCGTGGGCCCGCCGCGCACGGCTCCACGTCGATTCGCGCGCCGCGATCACGCCAGACGGCCGACGTGCCAGGCTGATCCGCGACCTGGCCGACGCGCCCGACGGACTCGACCTGCACGAGGTCGCGGCGGTGGCGCACGTCAGCGAGTCCACCGTGGAGGCCGACCTGGGCCGCGTGCGTTCCCGGCTGGAGGGCACCGGGCTCGCGCTCGAGCGCGACGGTGCGACCGTGCGCCTCATCGGCCCCGAGACCGCGGTGCGCCGGCTCGTCGGCGCGCTCGTCCGCGAGGAGGGTCGTCGCGGCATCCGGGACCTGTCCTCGCTGCGCGAGGGGTTCGCGCCGATGGACGGCTTCCGACGCGCCCTGCTCGACGGCCTCGCGGACGTCGGCTACGCGCCGAACGAGTACGCGCTCGACGACGTGCTGCTGCACGTGGCCATCGCGCTCGACCGGGTCGCACGGGACCGCACGCTCGATGACGACGCCGACGACGCCGGGGCTCCGCGGACGCACGCGACGGTTCCCGACGGCGACGAGCCGCTCGCCGCGCTCGTCGACGAGCTCGTCGTGCGCGAGTTCGACGTCCGGCTGCCGCCCGCGGAACTGCGGCATCTCGCTCGGCTCATCGAGACTCGCGCCGCGACGCGACGTTCCGGCGCCACGCGCGCGGGCGTGCTCCGCGAGATCGTCGACCGCATCTCGCGGGACTGGCTGGTCGAGCTCGGCGACGACGAGTTCATCGAACGGCTCGCCCTTCATGTCGACAACCTCGCCGCGCGCGCCGCCGAGCACAGCTTCTCGCGCAACCCGCTGACCGCGTCGATCAAGGCCGCATATCCCCTGATCTACGACCTCGCGGTCTACCTCGCCAGCGAGCTCGCACGCCTCGAGGGCATCACCGTCAACGACGACGAGATCGCGTACCTCGCGATGCACCTCGGCGCGCAGCTCGAGCGCACGCGTGCCCGGGGCGACGTGGTGCGCATCGCCGTGGTCGCGCCCGAGTACCACGACGCGCGCACCCTCCTCGTCGAGCGGCTCCGGGGGCGACTCGGCGACGACGTCGAGCTCGCGGTGGGCGACGCGACGGGTGCCGATGCGGATGGCGCGGCCGCGCCATCGGACGCCGACCTCGTCGTCGCCGTGCTCCCCCCGCGCGAACCGCTCCCCCACATCGTCACCGTCTCGCCGTTCCCGACCGACGACGACGTGGAGCGCGTGCGGAACGAGGTCGCGCGACTGCGCCGCGGGCGCCGGCGCGCCCGGCTGGCCTCGACGCTCTCTCGCACGATCGGGCCCGACCTCTTCGTGCGCGGGGTCGACGGGCGCGAAAGCGAGGACGTCATCCGGCTGCTCGGCGACCGCCTGATCACCGCCGGCGTGATCGACGACGACTACGTCGCGGGCGCGCTCGAGCGCGAGCGGATGTCGTCGACCGCGTTCACTGATCTCCTCGCGGTGCCGCACGCGATGGCGATGACGGCGACGCGCAGCGCGATCGCGATCGCGATCGACGAGCACCCCATCGACTGGGGCGGCGCGAGCGTGCACGTCGTCGCGCTCATCGCCTTCGCCGAGAGCGGCCGCGCCGAGTTCCAGGCGGTCTTCGACCAGTTCGTCGAGGCGTTCTCCGAGCCCGAGAACGTGCGCCGGCTCGTCCGCGGCGCCGTGGACTACCCGGGCCTGCTCGCCGAGCTGTCGGGCATCATGGCGTCCTGACCGTCGAGCCGACGCCGGCTGAGTCGCCGGGTCAGGCGATCGGCACGGGCGCGACCCCGAACGGAGCCAGCCCTGCTGCCCCGCCGTCGGACGCAGTGAGCACCCAGATGCCGCCGTCGTGCACGGCGACGCTGTGCTCGGCGTGCGCGCCGTCACCGCCGTCGGACGTGGCGACGGTCCAGCCGTCGTCGCGGATGAACGTGTGGGCCGCGCCCGAGGTGATCATCGGCTCGATCGCCACGACGAGCCCCGGCCGCACGCGCGGGCCCCGCCCGCGGACCGCGTGGTTGTAGACCGTCGGCTCCTCGTGCATCGCACGGCCGATCCCGTGGCCGCCGTACCCGTCGAGCAGCGAGTATTGCCCGGCGGCGGACACCGATTCCTCGATCGCCTCGCCGACCTCGTTGAGGTGACGTGCGACGGCCAGTCGGGCGATGCCCGCCCAGAGCGCGAGGTCGGCCGCCGCGGCGAGCTCCTCTCGCCCGCGCACGACCTCGGGCCGCTCGGCATCGGGCAGCACGACCGTGAAGGCCGCATCGCCGTGCCATCCGCCGACCTCGGCGCCGCCGTCGATCGACACGATCTCACCCGGGCGGAACGGGTGCTCGCCCGGGATGCCGTGCACGACGTCGTCGTCGACCGAGACGCAGAGCGTGTGCCGATATCCGGGCTCGAGCGCGAAGTTCGGCCGGCCGCCGCGGCCGCGGATCACCGCCTCGGCAGCGGCGTCGAGCTCGAGGGGCGTGGCGCCGACCACGAGCCGGTCCCGCACCGCGGCCAGCGCGGCGGCCGTCGCCTCACCGGCCGGGATCATCGCCCGCAGCTCGGCGGGCGTCTTCAGCCGGAGGCGACGGAACACGAGGCGGCTACGCCGCGCCCGCGCTCGCGTCGCCGTTCGGGACGAGGCCGCGATCGGCCAGCGCGGCGAAGATGCGCTCGGTGACCTCGTCGAGCGTGCCGACGCCGTCGATGCGGAGGACGAGGTCGCGCTCGCGGTAGACATCGAGGATCGGCGCGGTCTCGCGCTCGTAGATCGCGAGGCGGTTGGCGATCACGTCTTCGGTGTCGTCGGTGCGACCCTGATCGGTCGCGCGATGGCGGAGCCGGGCGATGCTCTCGTCACGGGGCACCTCGAGCTCGATGACGGCGTCGAGCGCCTCGCCGCGACCGTCGAGGAACGCGTCGAGGTGCTCGACCTGGCCCCGGTTGCGCGGATAGCCGTCGAGCAGGAAACCGCGCTCGGCGTCGGGCTGCTCGAGCCGATCGCGCACGAGTTCGCTCGTGAGCTCGTCGGGGACGAGGTGACCCGCCTCGATGATCTCCTGGACCTTGGTGCCGAGCTCGGTGCCGCCCTTGACGTTCTCGCGGAAGATGTCGCCGGTGGCGACCTGCGGGACGCCGAAGGCCTCGGCGACGAGCACGCCCTGCGTGCCCTTGCCGGAACCCTGCGGGCCCACGATGAGGAAGCGTGCGGAGGCGGCGGAGGTCATCGGAGGAGTCCTTCGTAGTGGCGCTGCTGGAGCTGCGCGTCGATCTGCTTCACGGTCTCGAGTCCGACGCCCACGATGATGAGGATCGATGCGCCGCCGAACGGGAAGTTCTGGTCGGCGCCGACCATGGCGAACGCGATGAGCGGGATCAGCGCGACGAGGCCGAGGTAGAGCGATCCGGGCAGCGTCACGCGGGTCAGCACGTAGTCCAGGTACTCCGCGGTCGGGCGGCCGGCGCGGATGCCGGGGATGAAGCCGCCGTACTTCTTCATGTTCTCGGCCACCTCGTCGGGGTTGAACGTGATCGCCACGTAGAAGTACGTGAAGCCCACGATGAGGAGGAAGTAGATGAGCATGTACAGCGGGCTGTTGCCCTGCGTGAGGTTGTTCGTGATCCACACGACCCAGGCCTGAGGTTCCTCACCGGCCGCGGGCTGGTTGAACTGCGCGATGAGCGCGGGCAGGTACAGCAGCGACGAGGCGAAGATGACGGGCACCACGCCGGCCATGTTGACCTTGATCGGGATGTACGTGTTGTTGCCGCCGTACGTGCGACGACCGACCATGCGCTTGGCGTACTGCACCGGGATGCGCCGCTGCGACTGCTCGACGAAGACGACCGCGAGCACGATCAGCAGCCCGATGACCAGCACGATCGCGAAGACATCCCAGCCGCGCGAGATGCCGATGGCCCAGAGCGAGCCGGGGAAGGTCGCGGCGATCGAGGTGAAGATGAGCAGCGACATCCCGTTGCCGATGCCGCGCTCGGTGATGAGCTCACCGAGCCACATGATGAGGCCCGTGCCGGCGGTCATCGTGACGACCATGAGGAGGATCGCGTACCAGGCGCCGTTCGTGATCAGCTGCGTGCACGCCGGGTCGGAGTTCGCCGGGAACAGGGCGCCAGAGCGGGCCACCGTGATGAGCGTGGTCGACTGGAGCACGCCGAGCGCGATCGTGAGGTACCGCGTGTATTGCGTGAGCCTGGCCTGGCCGGCCTGGCCCTCCTTGTAGAGGGTCTCGAAGTGCGGGATGACCACGCGCAGCAGCTGGACGATGATCGACGCCGTGATGTACGGCATGATGCCCAGCGCGAAGATGGAGAGCTGGAGGAGCGCGCCGCCGGAGAAGAGGTTGACGAGCTCGTAGAGGCCGGAAGCCCCCTGGTTCGCCGCCAGGCACTGCTGGACGTTGCCGAAGTCCACGAACGGCGCCGGGATGAACGAGCCGAGTCGGAACAGGGCGATGATGCCCAGCGTGAACCCGAGCTTCCGGCGAAGATCGGGGGTGCGGAAGATCCGCCCGATGGCGTTGAACACTCGTCCTCCTGTTACTGACGCCGCACTCGGTCTGAATGCGGCTCGAGCCTGTCGAGACCCCCGTGAATCATACGCGAGGTCCCGACAGGCTCGAATTCCGTGTGGGCAGTGGGCCTTACTTGACCGAACCGCCCGCGGCGACGATCTTCTGCTCGGCGGAGCCGGAGACCTTGTCGACCGCGACGTTGAGCTTGACCTGCAGGTCGCCGTTGCCGAGCACCTTGACGCGCTCGTTCTTGCGGACGGCACCCTTGGCCACCAGGTCGTCGACCGTCACGTCGCCGCCCTTGGGGTACAGCTCTGCGAGCTTGTCGAGGTTGACCACCTGGTACTCGACGCGGAACGGGTTCTTGAAGCCGCGGAGCTTCGGCGCACGCATGTGGTACGGAAGCTGGCCACCCTCGAAGCCGGGGCGGATGTTGTTGCGGGCCTTCGAACCCTTGGTGCCGCGACCGGCGGTCTTGCCCTTCGAACCCTCACCGCGACCGACGCGGGTCTTGTCCTTCTTGGCGCCGGGAGCCGGGCGGAGGTGGTGCACCTTGAGCACCGGCTCGCGCACGACGTCGGTCTCGGCCTTCTTCGCGGGGGCCTTCTTCGCGGGGGCCTTCGTGGCGGGCGCCTTCTTGGCCGGAGCCTTCTCGGCGGCCTCGTCGGCCTTCGCGGCAGCGGCCTTGGCCGGCGCCTTCTTCTCGGCAGCGGCCTTCGCCGGTGCCTTCTTCTCGGCGGCCGGCTTCGCCGCGGCCTTCTTCGCCGGAGCCTTCTTCTCGGTCTCCTCGGCGGCGGCCTTCTTCTCTTCAGCCATTAGTCGATCTCCTCAACCTTCACGAGGTGGGCGACCGTCTTCACGTAACCGCGGTTCTGCGGCGTGTCCTCGCGGACGACGGAATCGCCGATGCGCTTCAGTCCGAGGCTGCGGAGCGTGTCGCGCTGGTTCTGCTTCTCGCTCACCTTGGACTTGATCTGGGTCACCTTGAGCTGCTTGGCCATCAGGCACCTGCCTTCGCTGCTGCGGCGGCCTCGGCCGCCTGGGCCTCGGCACGCAGCAGACGGGCCGGAGCGACCTCGTCGTAGTCGAGGCCACGACGCGCGGCGACCGCGCGGGGCTCCTCGAGCTGCTTCAGCGCCTCGACCGTGGCGTGCACGATGTTGATGGTGTTCGACGAGCCGAGCGACTTGCTCAGGACGTCGTGGATGCCGGCGCACTCGAGCACGGCGCGGACCGGACCACCGGCGATGACACCGGTACCGGGGCCGGCCGGACGCAGGAGGACGACACCGGCGGCCGCCTCGCCCTGCACCGGGTGCGGGATCGACGAGCCGACGCGAGGCACGCGGAAGAAGTTCTTCTTCGCCTCCTCGACGCCCTTCGAGATCGCGGTCGGGACCTCGCGCGCCTTGCCGTAGCCGACGCCGACGAGTCCGTTGCCGTCACCCACGACGACGAGCGCCGTGAAGCTGAAGCGACGACCGCCCTTGACGACCTTCGACACGCGGTTGATGGTGACGACGCGCTCGAGGAACTGGCTCTTCTCGGCGTCGCGATCGCGACGGTCGCGCCCCTGGCCGCGGTCGCGGCCGCCGCGGCGGCCCTCGCGCTCGTTGCGCTGCGGCTCCGAGGAAGCTGCAGTCTCGACGGGTGCCTCTGCGGTCACCTCGGGCTCCTTCACGTTGCCACTTTCGTTGGTAGGTGCAGTGCTCACAGGTTCAGCCCTGCCTCTCGCGCTCCGTCGGCGATCGCGGCGACGCGACCGGCGTACTTGTTGCCGCCGCGGTCGAAGACGACCGACTCGACGCCCGCCTGCTTGGCGCGCTCGGCGACGAGCTCGCCGACGCGCTTGGCCTTGGCGGTCTTGTCACCGTCGAACGCGCGGAGGTCTGCCTCCATGGTCGACGCGGAGGCGACGGTCTGGCCCTTGCTGTCGTCCACGACCTGGACGAACACGTGGCGGGCCGAGCGGGTCACGACGAGGCGCGGACGCAGCTCGGTGCCGACGACCTTCTTGCGAAGGCGGCTGTGGCGGCGCGAACGCGCTGCCGTCTTGGTCTTCACGGCCATGATTACTTACCAGCCTTTCCGGCCTTGCGACGCACGACCTCGCCGGCGTAGCGGATGCCCTTGCCCTTGTAGGGCTCGGGCTTCTTGATCTTGCGGATGTTGGCGGCGGTCTCGCCGACGGCCTGCTTGGAGATGCCCGAGACCGTGAGCTTGTTGTTGCCCTCGACGGTGAGCGTGATGCCGGCCGGCGGCTCGACGGTGACCGGGTGCGAGAAGCCGAGCGCGAACTCGACCGAGCTGCCCTTCTGCGCGACGCGGTAACCGGTGCCGACGATCTCGAGGCCCTTGGAGTAGCCCTGGGTCACGCCGAGGATGTCGTTGGCGATGAGGGTGCGCGTGAGGCCGTGCAGCGAGCGCGACTCGCGCTCGTCGTCGGGACGGGTCACGATGACCTGGTTGTCCTCGAGCTTGACCTCGATCGGGCTGGCGACGGTGAGCGAGAGCTCGCCCTTCGGGCCCTTCACGGTGACGGCGCGGCCGTCGACCTTCACGTCGACCCCGGCGGGAATGTCGATGGGGAGTCGTCCGATTCGTGACATGGATCTACCACACGTAGGCGAGGACTTCCCCACCCACGCCCTTCTTCTCGGCCTGGCGGTCGGTGAGCAGACCGCTGGAAGTGGACAGGATCGCGACGCCGAGGCCGCCGAGCACCTTGGGGATCTCGGTCGACTTGGCGTAGACGCGCAGGCCGGGCTTCGACACGCGCTTGATGCCCGCGATCGAACGCTCGCGGTTGGGGCCGAACTTGAGCTTCAGCGTGAGGGTCGTACCGACACGCGCGTCGGTCACCTCGAAGTCCGCGATGTAGCCCTCGTTCTTCAGGATCTCGGCGATGTGCGCCTTGAGCTTCGAGTTGGGCATCGAGACGACGTCGTGGTGCGCCGAGTTGGCGTTGCGCAGGCGCGTCAGCATGTCAGCGACCGGGTCGGTCATCGTCATGACGATTGTTTCCTTACGTTCACCAGGTTTCAGGACCCGTTACACGGGGACTGACCTGTGGTGGTGGCGACTCGCGGTTGCGGGCCGCCGGATGCCGGTGCCGGCCGGACTCGGATCGCTCCGAGTCCGACCAGCGCAGGCACAAACTCGTCGAGTCTACTACGCGGACTCGTTCGACTTGAACGGGAAGCCGAGCGCCTTGAGCAGCGCGCGACCCTCGTCGTCGGTCTTGGCGGTGGTCACCACGGTGATGTCCATGCCGCGGACGCGGTCGATCTTGTCCTGGTCGATCTCGTGGAACACGGACTGCTCCGTGAGACCGAAGGTGTAGTTGCCGGTGCCGTCGAACTGCTGGTCGGACAGGCCGCGGAAGTCGCGGATGCGGGGCAGTGCGAGCGAGAGCAGGCGGTCGAGGAACTCCCACATGCGGTCGCCGCGGAGCGTCACGTGAGCGCCGATGGGCTGGCCCTCGCGGAGCTTGAACTGGGCGATCGACTTGCGGGCCTTGGTGACCTGCGGCTTCTGGCCGGTGATCTTGGTCAGGTCGGCGATGGCGCCGTCGATGACCTTGCCGTCGCGCGCGGCTTCGCCGACACCCATGTTGACCACGATCTTCACGAGACCGGGCACCTGGTGCGGGTTGGCGTAGCCGTTCGCCTCGGTGAGGGTCTTCGAGATCTCGTTCTTGTACTTCTGCTTGAGGCGCGGCTGGATCTTGCCAGCCGGCGCGGCAGTCGCGGTGTCAGTCATTACAGGTCCTTACCTGACTTCTTGGCGTAACGGACGCGGACCGTCTTCTCGACGCCGTCCTTGGTGACCGTCTCGGTGCGGAAGCCGACGCGGGTCGGCTTCTTGGTCTCGGGGTCGACGAGCGCGACGTTCGACACGTGGATCGAGGCCTCGTGGGTCTCGATACCGCCCGTCTTGGTGCCGCGCTGCGTCTGGCCGACGCGCACGTGCTTCGTGACGAAGTTGACGCCCTGCACGACGACGCGGTTCCGGTCGACGAGCACCTCGATGACTTTGCCCTGCTTGCCGCGGTCTGCGCGGCGGCCCGAGATGACCTGGACCAGGTCGCCCTTCTTGATGTTCGCCATGGTTACAGCACCTCCGGCGCCAGCGAGATGATCTTCATGAACTTCTTGTCGCGCAGCTCGCGGCCGACCGGCCCGAAGATGCGGGTGCCACGAGGGTCACCGTCGTTCTTGAGGATCACCGCGGCGTTCTCGTCGAACTTGATGTAGGAGCCGTCGGGACGACGGGTCTCCTTCACGGTGCGGACGACGACGGCCTTGACCACCTCGCCCTTCTTCACGTTGCCGCCGGGGATGGCGTCCTTGACCGTGGCGACGATGACGTCGCCCAGGCCCGCGTACCGGCGGTTCGATCCGCCGAGCACGCGGATCGTGAGCAGCTCCTTGGCACCCGTGTTGTCGGCGACCTTGAGCCGGGATTCCTGCTGAATCACTTCGTACTCCTTCTGAGAGGCAAGCCCAGGGGCTTACTTGGCCTTCTCGACGATCTCGACGAGGCGCCACCGCTTGGTGGCACTGAGCGGGCGGGTCTCGGAGATCACGACGAGGTCGCCGATGCCGGCGGAGTTCTGCTCGTCGTGCGCCTTGACCTTGGACGTGCGGCGGATGACCTTGCCGTAGAGCGGGTGCTTCACGCGGTCCTCGACCTCGACGACGATGGTCTTCTCCATCTTGTCGCTGACGACGTAGCCGCGGCGGACCTTGCGGTACGGGCGGTGCGAGGCCGTCTCGGCGACCTCGGCTTCAGCAGCCTTCTTGGTCTCAGCCATGATCAGGCCTCCTTCGTCTCGGCCTCGGTCGCGTCAGTCGCGGCCTTGGCCTTCTTCGTCTTCTTGGCGGACGCGGCGGGCGCCTCGACCGGAGCCGGCGTCGCACGGATGCCGAGCTCGCGCTCACGGATGACCGTGTAGATGCGGGCGATGTCGCGCTTGACGGCCTTGAGGCGGCCGTGGCTCTCGAGCTGACCCGTGGCCGACTGGAAGCGCAGGTTGAACAGCTCCTCCTTGGCCTTCTTCAGCTCGTCGACGAGACGATCGTCCTCGAAGGTGTCGAGCTCGACGATTGCGAGCTCCTTGGAACCGACGGCCATTATGCGTCGCCCTCCTCGCGCTTGATGATGCGTGCCTTGAGGGGCAGCTTGTGGATGGCACGGGTCATGGCCTCGCGAGCGAGATCCTCGGAGACGCCCGAGACCTCGAAGAGGACCCGGCCCGGCTTGACGTTGGCGACCCACCACTCGGGCGAACCCTTACCGGAACCCATGCGGGTCTCGGCCGGCTTCTTCGTGAGCGGACGGTCGGGGTAGATGTTGATCCACACCTTGCCGCCACGCTTGATGTGACGCGTCATCGCGATACGAGCGGACTCGATCTGACGGTTCGTCACGTAGGCGGGGGTCAGGGCCTGGATGCCGAACTCGCCGAAGGAGACCTTCGTGCCGCCGGTGGCGTGGCCCGAACGGCCGGGGTGGTGCTGCTTGCGGTACTTGACTCGACGGGGAATCAACATTGGTTATGCCTCAACTCCTGCAGCCGCCGGCTCCTGCGAACGGGGCGCACGGCGGGGACGGTCACTGCGGTCGCGCGACGGCTTCTGGGAGGCCTGCTCGCGGGCGAGCTCCTTGTTGGTGATGTCGCCCTTGTAGATCCAGACCTTCACGCCGATGCGGCCGAAGGTGGTCTTGGCCTCGTAGAAGCCGTAGTCGATGTTCGCGCGGAGCGTGTGCAGCGGCACGCGACCCTCGCGGTAGAACTCCGAGCGGCTCATCTCGGCGCCGCCGAGGCGGCCCGACACCTGGATCCGGACGCCCTTGGCGCCGGCTCGCTGCGCGCCCTGCAGTCCCTTGCGCATCGCGCGGCGGAAGGCCACGCGGGCGGAGAGCTGCTCGGCGATGCCCTGGGCGACGAGCTGGGCGTCGGCCTCGGGGTTCTTCACCTCGAGGATGTTCAGCTGGATCTGCTTGCCGCTGAGCTTCTCGAGGTCGGAGCGGATGCGCTCGGCCTCGGCGCCGCGGCGACCGATCACGATACCCGGGCGCGCCGTGTGGATGTCCACGCGGACGCGGTCGCGGGTGCGCTCGATCTCGATGCGGCTCACGCCGGCACGGTCGAGCGACGTCTGGAGCAGGCGACGGATCTTGACGTCCTCGGCGAGGTAGTCGGCGTAGCGCTGTCCGGGCTTCGTCGAGTCGGAGAACCACCGCGACACGTGGTCGGTGGTGATGCCGAGACGGAAGCCGTACGGGTTGACCTTCTGACCCATTACTTCGTACCCTCCTCGGGCGTGCCGAGCACGATGGTGATGTGGCTCGTGCGCTTGTTGATGCGGAAGGCACGGCCCTGCGCGCGCGGCTGGAATCGCTTGAGGGTGGTGCCCTCGTCGACGAATGCCGTCTTCACGTACAGGTCCTGCTCGTCCAGGTAGGTGTTCGTGGCGTCGGCCTTGACGCGAGCGTTCGCGATGGCCGAGGCGACGAGCTTGTACACCGGCTCGCTCGCACCCTGGGGTGCGAACTTCAGGATGGCGAGGGCCTCCTGAGCCTGCTTGCCGCGGATCAGGTTGACGACGCGGCGAGCCTTCATGGGGGTGACGCGGATGTGTCGCACGCGGGCGATCGACTCCACCATTTCTTCCTCCTTCACACCACCGCGTCTAGCGGCGGCGGCCCTTCTTGTCGTCCTTCACGTGTCCACGGAAGGTGCGGGTGGGCGCGAACTCGCCGAGCTTGTGGCCCACCATGGTCTCGGTGACGAACACCGGGATGTGCTTGCGGCCGTCGTGCACGGCGATCGTGTGCCCGAGCATTGCGGGGACGATCATCGAGCGACGCGACCAGGTCTTGATGACGTTCTTGCTGCCGGCTTCGTTCTGCGTAGCGACCTTGCGGAGCAGGTGCTCGTCGACGAAGGGGCCCTTCTTGAGGCTGCGAGGCATCTTCCTGAACTCCTACTAGCGCTTCTTGCCGACGGTACGGCGGCGGACGATGAGCTTGTCGCTCTCCTTGTTGGGGCGACGGGTGCGACCCTCGGGCTGACCCCACGGGCTCACCGGGTGGCGGCCACCGGAGGTCTTGCCCTCACCACCACCGTGCGGGTGGTCGACCGGGTTCATCGCGACACCGCGGACGGTCGGGCGGACGCCCTTCCAGCGCTTGCGGCCGGCCTTGCCCCAGTTGATGTTCGACTGCTCGGCGTTGCCGACCTCGCCGACGGTCGCGCGGCAGCGCGCGTCGACGTTGCGGATCTCGCCCGAGGGCAGGCGCAGCTGGGCGTAGGGGCCGTCCTTCGCGACGAGGCGCACCGAGGCGCCCGCCGAGCGCGCGAGCTTCGCACCGCCACCGGGGCGCAGCTCGATGGCGTGCACGACGGTACCGGTCGGGATGTTGCGCAGCGGCAGGTTGTTGCCCGGCTTGATGTCGGCGCCGGGGCCGGACTCGATCGGGTCGCCCTGCTTGAGCTTGTCGGGAGCGATGATGTAGCGCTTGGTGCCGTCCACGAAGTGCAGCAGCGCGATGCGCGCGGTGCGGTTCGGGTCGTACTCGATGTGCGCGACCTTGGCGGGCACGCCGTCCTTGTCGTTGCGACGGAAGTCGATGACGCGGTACTGGCGCTTGTGGCCGCCGCCGACGTGGCGGGTGGTGATGCGGCCCTGGTTGTTGCGGCCACCGGACTTCGACAGCGGGCGGAGCAGCGACTTCTCGGGGGTCGAGCGCGTGATCTCCGCGAAGTCGGCGACCGACGAACCGCGACGACCCGGGGTCGTGGGCTTGTACTTGCGAATAGCCATAGTGAGTTTCCTCTGCTCCTTAGCCGACAGCCGTGAAGATGTCGATCGAGCCGGACTTGAGGGTGACGATCGCGCGCTTGGTGTCCTTGCGCTTGCCCATGCCGAAGCGGGTGCGACGCGTCTTGCCCTGGCGGTTCAGGGTGTTGATCGACGCGACCTTGACGCCGAAGATCTTCTCGATCGCGAGCTTGATCTCGGTCTTGTTCGCGCGGGGGTCCACGGTGAACGTGTACTTGCCCTCGTCGATCAGGTTGTAGCTCTTCTCCGAGACCACCGGCGCGATGATGATGTCGCGGGGGTCCTTGTTGTGCGCGGCGCTCATGCGGAGACCTCTTCCTTCTTCGCCGTCTTCGCGGCGATGAACGCCTCGAGCGCGGCCTTGCTGAAGACGATGTCGTCGGAGACGAGCACGTCGTAGGCGTTCAGCTGGTCGACCGGCAGCACGTGCACGGCCTCGATGTTGCGCACGACGCGCTCCGAGAGCTCCTCGTCGCGGGCCAGCACGACCAGGACATGCTTCGCGGGCGCGATGCCGGCGAGCAGCGCCACGGCGTCCTTGGTCTTCGGGGCGTCGCCGGCGGCGAGCGCCTCGACCGCGTGGATGCGGCCGCCGCGAGCGCGGTCGGAGAGCGCGCCGAGCAGGGCGGCGGCGATCATCTTCTTGGGGGTGCGCTGCGAGTAGTCGCGCGGCTGCGGGCCGTGGACGACGCCACCGCCGGTCATCTGCGGCGCGCGGATCGAGCCCTGGCGGGCGCGGCCCGTGCCCTTCTGCTTGAAGGGCTTGCGGCCGGCGCCGGAGACCTCGCCGCGGGTCTTGGTCTTGTGCGTGCCCTGGCGCGCGGCGGCGAGCTGGGCGACGACGACCTGGTGGATCAGCGGCACGTTGGTCTGCACGTCGAAGAGCTCGGCGGGCAGCTCGATCGAGCCGGACTTCTTGCCGGCGACGTCGAGGACGTCGATGGTGATGTCAGCGGTAGCCAATTCAGGCTCCCTTCACAGCGTTGCGGACGAACACGAGACGGCCGCGCGCACCGGGGACGGCGCCCTTGACGAGCAGCAGGCCCTTCTCGGCGTCGACCGCGTGCACGCGGAGGTTCAGGACGGTGACGCGCTCGCCGCCCATGCGGCCGGCCATGCGCATGCCCTTGAAGACACGGCTCGGGGTCGACGACGCGCCGATCGAACCGGGCTTGCGGTGGTTGCGGTGGGCACCGTGCGAGGCGGAGACGCCCGCGAAGTTGTGGCGCTTCATGACACCGGCGAAGCCCTTGCCCTTGCTCGTGCCGACGACGTCGACGAGCTGGCCGGCTTCGAAGGTGCCGTCCACGGTGAGCTCCTGGCCGAGCGAGTACTCAGCGGCATCCGCGGTGCGCACCTCGGTGACGTGGCGGCGCGGGGTCACGCCGGCGGCGTCGAAGTGGCCGGTGAGCGGCTTGGTGACCTTGCGCGGGTCGATGGCGCCCGCGGCGATCTGGACGGCCGCGTAGCCGTCCTTGTCGGCGGTGCGCAGCTGGGTGACCACGTTGGGGGCGATCTCGATGACGGTGACCGGGATGAGCTTGTTGTTCTCGTCCCACACCTGGGTCATGCCGAGCTTGGTGCCCAGCAGGCCCTTCACGTTCTTGGCAGTGGTGGACATCTCGTACCTCAGAGCTTGATCTCGATGTTGACGTCGGCCGGGAGGTCGAGACGCATGAGCGAGTCGACGGCCTTGGGCGTCGGGTCCACGATGTCGATCACGCGCTTGTGGGTGCGCATCTCGAAGTGCTCGCGGCTGTCCTTGTACTTGTGGGGCGAGCGGATGACGCACACCACGTTCTTCTCGGTCGGAAGCGGCACGGGGCCGACGACCGTGGCGCCCGCGCGGGTCACCGTGTCGACGATCTTGCGCGCCGAGGTGTCGATGACCTCGTGGTCATACGACTTCAGTCGAATGCGGATCTTCTGTCCCGCCATTGCTGACTCTCTCTCTCTGTCAAGGCGTCTTACCCCTTCCGAGGGCATCGGACGCCGCGTAGCCACTTCGTGTGAAGCACCACTGTTCTTCTGTCAAAGGCCGGTGATCGAGCCTGTCGAAACCACCCCGCGGCGCGGTGACCTCGACACGCTCGACCTTCGAGCCCCACCGACCCTCGCGCTCGGGCGTGTCGCACTCGCGCGAACGGGCATGGCCGTCCCCGTGCAGGCGCTGGCCATGCTCGATGTGGTGTCGGATTGTCGTCCTGCTGCCCGCGGCCTAGCCTGACCCTCGGAGCACGCTCCTGGTGGCTATGCACTGCCTGGCAGTGATTCGAACGGCACGCAGCAGGGCACGCCGTTCGAAATGTTGAACTAGAAGAGTTTGCCACAGCTGCGGGTGTCGTGCAACCCGGGCGTGTCGCGCCGGCGGGTCTCCCTGCGTCCTCCCAGTCAAGCGGATGCCGCGCCCGCCGCCGACGTGGTGGAATCGAGGAACACGACCACGCGGGAGGACGCCATGACCGACCAGACCACCGAGCACGTCCACGCCGTGAGCGAGCGGATCGGACCGGGCAGCGTCTCGGTCACGCGGATCGCGCCGAGGCGGTACGAGGGCCTGAACGAGCGGGGTGCCACGGTGCAGATCGGCGGCGCCGAGCTCGAGGGCGAGCACTTCACGCCGGGCGAGCTGCTGAAGCTCGCATTGGCCGGATGCGTCGGGCTGAGCGTCGACCGCGTCGCGGCGCGACGTCTCGGCGACGACTACGCGATGACGGTGTGGGCCCACGGCCGGTCCGACGAGGAATCGAACCGCTACCAGCACATCGGCGAGGAGGTCATCGTCGATCTCTCGGTGCTCGACGCCGCCGACCGCGAGAAGCTGGTCGGCATCATGGCGCGCGCGATCGAGAAGGGCTGCACGGTCGGCCGCAGCGTCGAGGGCGCGATCGACGTCGACACCGCGATCGACGGCACGCACGTCGACGCTCACTGACCGGGAACGACGAAGGGGGCCGGGCTCGAAGCCCGACCCCCTTCAGGTCGCTGTCGCGAAGACTACTTGACGATCTTCGTGACGGTACCGGCGCCGACGGTGCGGCCACCCTCACGGATGGCGAAGCCGAGGCCCTCCTCCATGGCGATCGGCTGGATGAGCTCGACCGTCATGTCGGTGGTGTCGCCGGGCATGACCATCTCGGTGCCCTCGGGCAGCGTGATGACGCCGGTGACGTCGGTGGTGCGGAAGTAGAACTGCGGACGGTAGTTCGCGTAGAACGGGTTGTGACGGCCGCCCTCCTCCTTCGAGAGGATGTACGCAGTGCCCTCGAAGTTGGTGTGCGGGGTGACCGAGCCCGGGGCCACGACGACCTGGCCGCGCTCGACGTCCTCGCGCTTGGTACCACGGAGCAGGAGACCGCAGTTCTCGCCGGCCCAAGCCTCGTCGAGCTGCTTGTGGAACATCTCGATACCCGTGACCGTGGTCTTCTGCGTCGGGCGGATGCCGACGATCTCGACCTCGGAGTTGATCTTCAGCGTGCCGCGCTCGGCGCGACCCGTGACGACCGTGCCACGGCCGGTGATGGTGAAGACGTCCTCGATGGGCATGAGGAACGGCTTGTCCTTGTCGCGCACCGGGTCGGGGATGGACTCGTCGACGGCGTCCATGAGGTCGAGGACCGACTGGACCCACTTCTCGTCGCCCTCGAGGGCCTTGAGGCCCGAGACGCGGATGACGGGAGCGTCGTCGCCGGGGAAGCCCTGGCTCGAGAGGAGCTCGCGGACCTCGAGCTCGACGAGCTCCAGGATCTCCTCGTCGTCGACCATGTCGGCCTTGTTCAACGCGACGAGCAGGTAGGGCACGCCGACCTGCTTGGCGAGCAGCACGTGCTCGCGCGTCTGCGCCATGGGGCCGTCGGTCGCCGCGACCACGAGGATCGCGCCGTCCATCTGGGCCGCACCGGTGATCATGTTCTTGATGTAGTCGGCGTGACCCGGGGCGTCGACGTGCGCGTAGTGGCGCTTCGGCGTCTCGTACTCGACGTGCGAGATGTTGATCGTGATGCCGCGCTGGCGCTCCTCGGGAGCCGAGTCGATCGACGCGAAGTCGCGCTGCACGTTGGTGGCCGACGGGTACTTGTCGGCGAGCACCTTCGAGATCGCCGCGGTGAGCGTCGTCTTGCCGTGGTCGACGTGACCGATCGTACCGATGTTGACGTGCGGCTTGGTCCGCTCGAACTTGGCCTTAGCCACTGTGGGTCCTCCTCAGGATCCGTGTAGCAGCACCGGGCGCCGGATTGCGACCGGTGAGCTACGGGGGTTGTGTTGTTATGTTACGCGAACCTGTCGGCTCGTGCGTTCGGGCGCTACTCGCCCTTGTTCTTCTGGACGATCTCGTCGGCAACGGCCTTCGGGACCTCCGCGTAGCTCTCGAACTCCATCGAGTACACCGCGCGTCCCGAGGTCTTGGACCGCAGGTCTCCGATGTAGCCGAACATCTCCGAGAGCGGGACGTGCGCACGCACGACCTTCACGCCGGCGGCGTCCTCCATGGACTGGATCTGGCCGCGGCGCGAGTTCAGGTCGCCGATGACGTCGCCCATGTACTCCTCGGGAGTACGGACCTCGACGGCCATCAGCGGCTCGAGCAGGACGGGGTTCGCCTTCCGAGCGGCCTCCTTGAAGCCCATCGAACCGGCGATCTTGAACGCCATCTCCGAGGAGTCGACGTCGTGGGCGGCGCCGTCGAGCAGGATGCCCTTGACGCCGACCATCGGGTAGCCCGCGAGGATGCCGTACTGCATGGCGTCCTGGAAGCCGGCGTCGACCGAGGGGATGTACTCGCGCGGGACGCGGCCACCCGTGACCTTGTTCTCGAACTCGTACGTCTTGTCGCCCTCGATCTCGAGCGGCTCCAGCGCGAACTGGATCTTCGCGAACTGGCCCGAGCCACCCGTCTGCTTCTTGTGCGTGTAGTCGTGCTTCTCGACCGCGCGCTTGATCGTCTCGCGGTAGGCCACCTGCGGCTTGCCGACGTTGGCCTCGACCTTGAACTCGCGCTTCATGCGGTCGACGAGGATGTCGAGGTGCAGCTCGCCCATGCCCTTGATGACGGTCTGGCCGGTCTCCTGGTTGAGCTCGGTGCGGAAGGTCGGGTCCTCCTCGGCGAGCTTCTGGATCGCGGTGCCGAGCTTCTCCTGGTCGGCCTTGGTCTTCGGCTCGATCGCGACCTCGATGACCGGGGCCGGGAACGTCATCGACTCGAGCACGACCTGGTTGTCGGGGTCGCACAGCGTGTCGCCGGTCGTCGTGTCCTTGAGGCCGATGACGGCGTAGATGTTGCCTGCCGTGACCGAGTCGACCGGGTTCTCCTTGTTGGCGTGCATCTGGAAGATCTTCCCGATGCGCTCCTTCTTGCCCTTGGTCGAGTTGATGACCTGGCCGCCCGAGGCGAGGTGACCCGAGTAGACGCGGATGTAGGTGAGGCGACCGAAGAACGGGTGCACCGCGACCTTGAACGCGAGCGCCGCGAAGGGGTCGTTGGCGTCGGGGTGACGCTCGATGACCTCGTCCTCGTTGCGGGGGTTGCGACCCTCGACCGCCGGCACGTCGAGCGGCGACGGAAGGAAGTCGACGACCGCGTCGAGCATGGGCTGCACGCCGCGGTTCTTGAACGCCGAGCCGCAGAGCACGGGGTAGATCTCGGAGTTGACGGTGAGCTTGCGGATGGCGCCCTTGATCTCGGCGACCGTGAGCTCCTCGCCGCCGAAGAACTTCTCGAGCAGCTCGTCGCTGGTCTCGGCGACGGTCTCGAGCAGCTGCTGGCGGTACTCCTCGGCCTTCTCCTTGAGGTCGGCGGGGATCTCCTGCACCTCGTACTTGGCACCCATGGTCACGTCGCCCTTGGCGTCGCCGGGCCAGACGAGGGCACGCATCTCGACGAGGTCGATGACGCCGAGGAAGTCGCTCTCGGCGCCGATCGGCAGCTGGAGCACGAGCGGCTTGGCACCGAGTCGCTTGACGATGGTGTCGACGGTGAAGTAGAAGTCCGCGCCGAGCTTGTCCATCTTGTTGACGAAGCAGATGCGGGGGACGTTGTACTTGTCGGCCTGGCGCCAGACGGTCTCGGACTGGGGCTCCACGCCCTCCTTGCCGTCGAAGACGGCGACCGCGCCGTCGAGCACGCGCAGCGAGCGCTCGACCTCGACCGTGAAGTCGACGTGGCCGGGCGTGTCGATGATGTTGATCTGGTTCTTGTTCCAGAAGCAGGTCACGGCGGCCGACGTGATCGTGATGCCGCGCTCCTTCTCCTGCTCCATCCAGTCGGTGGTCGAGGCACCGTCGTGCGTCTCGCCGATCTTGTGGTTGACGCCCGTGTAGAACAGGATGCGCTCGGTGGTGGTGGTCTTGCCGGCATCGATGTGCGCCATGATGCCGATGTTGCGGACCTTGCTCAGGTCGGTGAGCACGTCAAGTGCCACGGGGTTCCTCCGTTGATCGGGAAGGTGAGAGTGGGGGTGAGCGGATGCCGCGTACCGGCCGCGAGCGCGGGGCCCGCGGCATCCGCTCGGCCCGCTACCAGCGGTAGTGGGCGAAGGCGCGGTTCGACTCGGCCATCTTGTGGGTGTCCTCGCGGCGCTTGACCGCGGCACCCAGGCCGTTCGACGCGTCGAGGATCTCGTTGGTGAGACGCTCGGTCATGGTCTTCTCGCGACGGGCCTTGGCGTAGCTGGTGAGCCAGCGCAGCGCCAGGGTGTTCGCGCGGTGGGGCTTGACCTCGACGGGGACCTGGTAGGTCGAGCCGCCGACGCGGCGCGACCGCACCTCGAGCGTGGGGCGCACGTTGTCGAGGGCCTTCTTGAGCGTCGCGACGGCGTCCTGGCCGGACTTGTTCGCGACGTTCTCGAGCGCCTCGTAGACGATGCGCTGGGCGAGGTCCTTCTTGCCGTCGATGAGGATCTTGTTGACGAGCTGGCTGACGACCGGCGAACCGTAGACCGGGTCGGCGACGACGGGGCGCTTCGGAGCGGGACCCTTGCGAGGCATTACTTCTTCTCCATCTTCGCGCCGTAGCGGCTACGAGCCTGCTTGCGGTTCTTCACGGCCTGCGTGTCGAGCGCGCCGCGGATGATCTTGTAGCGCACGCCGGGGAGGTCCTTCACACGACCACCGCGGACGAGCACCATCGAGTGCTCCTGCAGGTTGTGGCCCTCACCGGGGATGTAGGCGGTCACCTCGGTGCCGTTCGAGAGCTTCACGCGGGCGACCTTGCGGAGCGCCGAGTTCGGCTTCTTCGGGGTGGTGGTGTACACACGCGTGCACACGCCGCGCTGCTGGGGGTTGGCCTTCAGGGCGGGAGCCTTGGTCTTGGTGACCTTCGGCGAGCGACCCTTGCGGACCAACTGCTGAATGGTTGGCACTGCTTCTCCTTGTTGTGCTGCACGGTGACAGCATTGATGGATTTCACATCACGACCCACCGGCACCGCCGAGCGGCGGAGCCTGTTGGTGGTGGGTATGCCGTGGGGGCGATCGGATCGGTGGCGAGCCGACGCCCTGCGTGCGTATCGTGAGTACCCGCAACGGGCCCGCGGGGTTCCGCGGGCACGACGCGAGCGCGCGACAACGCGCACACCCGATCAATGGTAATCGGGCGTAACGACCCGGTCAAATGGGCGAGATGGCTCGGGCGCACGCCCTCAGCGAATGATGCGTCGACTCAGCCCGGCCACCCCGGCGCGTCGAGTTCGCGGTCGAGGTCGGCGAGCATCTGGGCCACCTGCGGCTCGACGTGGCGCTCGACCGCGGCGGCGATCCTGGCCCGGTGGTGGGCGAGCTCGATGCAGATGCGCCGGCCGAGCTGCTTCGCGAACTCGTCGGCCAGGCGCACCTCCTCGCGCAGCGCCTCCTTCTCCTGCGGCGTGAACGGGCGAGGCGCCGGTTCGGCCGACTCGGCCGCGGCATCCGCCTCGAGGCCCTGCAGCGTGAAGAGGAACGGCTGGCCCGGCGTCTCTTCAGGGTCGAGGTCGAGCCCGCGGAACTCGGGGTCGAGCCCCTCCCCCGCACGGTACGGGCGCCGCGCCTTGCGATCCTCGGCGAGACGGATCTCGCGGTGCAACATCGGCAGGTTGCGCGCGGTGTAGTCGTCGACCGAGGCGTCGATGATGCCCTTCATGCGCATCGAGAACGCGTGCTGGACGGGGTGGGGCACGTCGACGTCGAGGCCCGAGGCGGCGAGGATCGGCGAGCCGAAGCAGCGCGTGCAGAGGCGCACGCGGCCGCGGTGCGTCCCCGGCCGCCAGCGCGGCAGCCAGGCGAGCCAGCGGTCGACCTCGTGGCTCACGCGGGCCTCGACCGATCCCTCCACGCGGTTCACCCTACTGCGCGTGCCCGTGCGGGCGGCGCAGGCTGCGAACGGATGTCACCGCGCCGGGCGCGGCGCGGTCACTGCTCGTCGTCGCGCTCCCACGGCCAGCGCGGGCGGTCGACGCCGCCCTGCTGCGCGCGGACGGTGACGGCGGCGAGGAGCGCCACGAGCGCGCCCGTGATGGGGATGATGACCCCGAAGCCGATCGTCATGAACGACGCCGCGAAGATCGCAGCGGCCAGCAGGGTGCCGGTCGACACGGCGTAGGCGATCGCCGCGGCGACGACGCCGGCCGCCCACGTGACGACGACCGCGAGGCCGGCGGCCGACCAGGGGCGGATGCCGCGGGTGAGCGCGCCGCCGAGGAGGAGGAGCAGCGCGAGCACCGAGACCCCGACCGTGATGGGTCCGACGAGCCGGCCGGCGGCCGGGTCGGAGATCGGCTCGAGGTCGGCGAACAGGCTCACCAGGCCGAACGCGGCCACGATGAGCGCGAGCTGCAGGGCGGCCGCGAAGCCCGCGACGGTCCACGCGGAGGTCGAGTTCGTCGCCACGCCTCGAGCCTACGCCGCCGCCCGGAACGACGAACGGCGGGGCGGGACCGTCGTGGTCCCGCCCCGCCGTGGACGCGTCTCGCGGCTCAGCGCCCGGCGAGCTGCTGGTCGAGGTCCTGGATGGCCTGCATCATGCCGCGCAGCGCCTCGCCCATCTCGCCGATGCCGTCGACCGCGCTCTTGAGGCCCGTGGTGAGCTCCTCGTAGCCCTGGCCGAACTTGCCGGACGCGTGCTGGGTCTTGAAGTCGTTGCCGAGCAGGTTGTCGACCGAGCTCTTCAGCTGGTCGAGCTGCGACTGGATGTCGTCGCGCGCGTCGGACAGCTTGCTCGCCATCGCTTCCATCTCGCCGTACGAGGCGCCGAAGTCTGCAGCCATCGTGGAACCTTCCTTCGTTCGGGGGAGTGCCCGCGACTGCGAGCCGGTGACCCCAGACTACGGACGATGCGAGGGCGGTCACATGGGGAGCACTCCCCACCGGTCAGGGCCGTCGGGCAGAGAGCGTCGACTCCAGCTCGCGCGACGCCGCGACGGCGGTGCGGGTGAGCACGAGCCCGCCGGGGACCTCCGCCCGGTCCGCCGCGCCGAAGCCTCGGTCGTCGAGGATGCGGTACGCCGCATCGATGTCGGCCTCGACGCGCTCGCGTCCGCTCGGATCGACCGAGGCCCACGCGGTGCGGAGCTGCGCGAATGCCCCCTCGAGGATGCCGGCCGCCGCTTCGCCCTGCACGACGGCGAACTCCCCCATGCAACGCGCCGTCGCGGCCCGCACTTCGGCCGGGATCCGGTGCGCGACGACGCCGGCCGCGGCGGCGATCGCCGCGAGGGCGATCACTCCCCCGAGCGCGATCGCGAACACCGCCGCCGTCTCGGGCGTGACGCTGCCGAGGAGCGCGCTCAGCACGAGGGCGACCCCGCACAGCACCGTGGCCGTCCATGCGAGCGCGACGACCCCGCTGGTCGGCGCCGCCTCGCGTCGGAGCGGCAGCAGGCCGAGTCCGACGAGGACGGCGGCGGCCCACACCAGCACCGTGATCCACGGCAGCACGTCGACGGCGTCGAAGACCGCACGACCCAGGTGGAACGCGGCCGCGAAGCAGGACGCGAGCACGCCGAGCACGAGGGCGGCCGTCCGCCCTCCGGATCGGCCGAGCTCGGCCGCGGCGCTGCCGTCGCGCTGCGCCACGCGTCGGATCGCCTCGGCGCGCGATCGGCGGAGCTCGGCGACCGTCGCGCCGACCTGCGCGCCGACCTGCGCGTCGTAGCCGGGCACGGCGCCGATCGCCGCGCGGTCGAGTTCCGAGATCCGGTACTGCACGTCGCCGCCACTCGCGGCCCGCGCCCACGTCGCGGCGGGCCCGTCGAGCGTGTCCGTCATCCGACCACCCGCAGGGAGCCGACGACGGGATCGGCGAACCGCTGCATCGTGCCGATGACCTCGCGATCGGCGAGCTCGGAGAAGACCACGCCGACCATGCCCGGCAGCACCAGCCCGTACGAGATCCCGGCCAGCGTCGCCCCGGCGCCGTCGGGCACGGTGGTCACGTACGCGGCCCGGTAGCCGTGCGGCACCGACTCGGTCTCGAACTCCTCGACCGCCGGCTCGGTGAGCAGCGCCGCGTCGGGCAGCATCCAGTCGAGCGAGCCGGACGTCGCGGCCTCGGCGTCGACCTCGGCCGGGAGGGCGCGGATCGTCGCGTGCAGGACGCCGGTCATGGGCATGTCGGATGGCCGGAAGAACAGCGACGTGTCGATGCCGGTGCGCCGGCGCGCGAGCGCCTCGCGCGCGGCGCCCTCGAGCGCGTCGGCGAGGCCGGCGAGCACGCCTCCGGAGTACGCCATTCGCTGCTCGGCGACCCAGAGGTCGTCGGCGCCGGCACCGGGCTCGGGCATGATCGACCACGTCTCGGCCGGGTAGACGACCTCGAACCTCATGCGGCGCTCCATCGGAAGGTCGACATGATGGCATCGGCGAGGACGCCCGCTGCCCGGACGGTGTCGCCGTCGAGCCGCTCGCCGCCCGCGGCCGACGGGATGACGGCGCTGAAGAGCAGCCCCTCGCGTCGCCCGGTCCCGGGGACGGCGACGAGGTAGTCGAACGAGTGCACCGCGAGCTCGCCGCCGGCCACCCGATGCGCGTGCTGCTCCTCCCACCGCAGGATGACGCCGTCGTCGCCGAGCGTGCGCGCTCCCCGGTCGCGTCGCAGCGCGGCCACGTGCGGGTCGAGCGGGCCGCCACCGGGCGCCGCGAGCCGCACCGCGGTGATCGAGAGCGGGAAGAGCTCGTCGGCCGGAACGTCGGCCGGGTAGATGAGGCGGACGGGGTCGCGGCGGAGGAACTCGTCGCCTGCGCGCTCGAGCATCGATCGCAGCTGCGCGTCGAGATCGGGCCGGTGGACGGACCGGAGGACCGCCGAGGTCCGGCCGGCGAGGTCGGCGAACGCCGCCTTCGTGGGCTCGACCGAGACCCAGCCGCGTGGCAGGAGGAGGACGAAGGGCGGGAGCGCGGGTCGAGCGGTTCCGGTCAGCTCATCGCGCAGGCTCGGGCTCATCGCCACGAGTCTACGGTGGCGTCCTGCTGTGCCGTGCTCACCTGGTCGATCACCCAGTCGGTGACCGAGACCGCGGTCACCTGCGCCTGCCGGTAGCCCCAGTGGAGGTCCCACGCGCCGGCGTTCGTGGCCGAGTCGCCGACGCCGAGCAGCCGGCCGAAGAACGTGTCGGCGGTGCGCGTGAACGTGGTGTTCTCCCAGACGTACGGGGTCCCCGAGATCACCCGCTGGATGAATCGCGAGCCCGCCGTGGCCTGGTCGAAGGTGTGCATGGCACCGGTGCCCCAATCGGCCCGCGCGAGGTCGTCGATGCGGCCGAGGTGCGTTCGGAGCGCGGCGAAGTCCTCGCCCGCGAGCATCATGTTGCGGAACCCCGACAGTCGCGGGAAGCGCGACCCAGCGCTCGCGATCGATCCGAGGTCGGCGAGCTTGGCGAACTTGCCGAACGGGATGACCCCGATGATCGCCATCCCGAGGTCCTTGCCGTCCTTGCGCCCCTTGGCGAAGAGGATGATCGTCCCGAGCAGCGTCAGGATCGCGACGATCGTGGCGAGCGCCGCGATGAGCGGCCCGCCGACGATGAGCGCTGCGAGCACGAGCGCGATGCCGACGTACTCGAGCACCGTCACGAGCGCCTCCACGAACGGGAGCACGTCGTCCCAGAATCCGTCCTTCACGCCGTCCTCGTTGGCGTCGCGGAGCCCTGCGACCGCGTCGTCGTACGCCTCGTCCCACGTGTCGTAGTAGCCGTCGAACCGGCGGGCGGCCTCCTCCCACTCCTCCTTCGCGGTCGAGAGGGTGGTGGTCGCCGACGCCGTCGCGGACTCCCGGGCCGCCGTGCTCCCGTCCTCGCTCGCGGGCGTGTCCTCGGCCTCGTCGACGTCCGCGGCGCGCGAGCGCACCGTCTCCCAGAGCGACTCGCAGTCACCCGCCGCGCGATTCAGGCCCGGTGCGACCTCGGCCACGACCTTGCCGTAGGCCTTGAGCGCGGTTCCGCTGGGCTTGTAGCGCTCGCCGGCCTTCTTGAGGTCGGCGTGCACGTCCTCGCCCTGCTCGCGGACCTCGTCGAGCGAGAGGCCCTTGCCGACCTGGCCGTCGACCATCAGCTTCAGCGTGTCGGCGGCGCGCAGCATCCGCTCGCCCAGGCTCTCGATCTGCGTGGCGCGCGTCACGATGCGCTGGCCCGAGTCGTCGATGCGCTCGATCTCGCGGCCCTTGGGCGAGTCGGGCATGGTGCGGTGGAAGTAGGCGGTGTTGCCCATCGGCTCCTCAGCCTCCGTTCTGCTCGAGGCTGGAACCGAGCTCGCGGTCGAGCTCCTCCCAGGCGTCCTTGACGGCCGCGACCTGCTCCTGCAGGTCGACGAGGTGGCCCTTGAGGGTCTCGCGCTTGTCGTCCCATGCGCCCTCGAACTCGTCGGCCGCGTCGCGCAGGCCGCCGCGGCCGAACGGACGACCGATCGCGTCGAGCAGCGAGTCCGTGCGCGAGCCGGCATCCTCGAACTCGATGACGATGTCCTTCAGCGCCTGGTCCAGTTCGGCCATGGACGCGAGCGGGATCAGCACCTCGTCGCTCATCGCTCTCCTCTCGACCGCATCACGCTAACGCCGCGCCGCACCGGGGCGACATGGGGAGCGGTCCCCACCGGCGCCCATCAGCGCTGCGGGAGCTGGACGAGCGTCGCCCGCCCGTTCTGCACGAAGAAGCCACGGCCCTCGGGGAAGTCGGATCGCTTCACCTTCGGGAACGGCGTCTTGAACACCGCGTCGCCGTCGTAGGCGTCGGGCTTCAGGGCGACGCCCCGACGGCCCGCCTTGAAGTCGCCGACGAAGCCGAAGCCGCTCGAGAGGTTCGCGACGTCCGCGTCGCCGACCAGGAAGTGGTCGCTGCGGTTCACGGCCTGGAACAACTCCTTGAGCGGCCGCTCGGCGTCGGAATCGGCGAACTGCGTGACGTTCTCGACCGCGATGAGGTAGCGGCCCGGGACGGTCGGATCGCCGATCACGTCGACGAGCTCGCGCGCGAGCGCCTTCACCTCGTCGACCGAGGTGGCGCTGCGCATCCACTCGGCATGGTCGGTGAGCGCCGCGCGGCGGCCCGCGAGATGGAACAGCTTCACCCCGGGGTCGTGCCGGCGCACGGCGTCGATCACCGCGCGCATCGCGGTCGTCTTGCCGCTCTGCGGAGGACCGGTGATCGCGAACGTGCCCACGGGCTCGAATCCGATCGGGGCCAGCGTGTCATCGGAGAGCCCGAGCGCCGGCTCGCCGGCGATGGACGCGGGCAGCTCGTCGGCGACGAACGAGGCGGGCAGCGCCCGGATGGGCGCGGCCTCGAGCGCCCCGGCGGCGCGCAATCGGGCGGCGAGCGCCTCGAGCGCCTTCGTCTGCTCGGCGACGTTCGCAGTGCCGCCGAGCACGGCCACCTGGGTCTCGAACCCGTCGACGATCGCGCGACCCGGGGCCGAGCGGTCGTCGAGCACGTCCTTCGGCACCCCGAGCACCTGGTAGCCGCCCTCGTCGGACAGCCGCAGCACGATGCGCTTGGTCACGTTGGCGCTCACCGCCGTCGGCACGGCGCCCGAGCGGTCGGCCGTCGCGACGACGTGCACGCCCAGCGGCCGGCCCTCGGCGAGCACGCGCATCACCACGTTGTAGAAGGGCATGCGCACCGTCGTGGAGTCCCAATCGGCCTTGAACTGCGCGAACCCGTCGATCAGCAGCAGCACGCGAGGCTCCCGGATGCCGGTGAGCTGGCGGTACTCGGTCAGGCTCGCGGCGTTCGCGGCGCTGAACGCGCGGCCGCGACGGTCGAGCAGCTCATCGAGCGTGCGGAGGAGCCGCTGCACGCGCTCGGGGTCGTCGCCGGCGACGACGGAGCCGACGTGCGGGAGCGCCTCGAGCGAGCGCAGCGCGCCCGACCCGAAGTCGAGCCCGTAGACCTCGGCCGGTCCGAGCTCGGGTCGCATGCCGACCGCCACGGCGAGGGTGCGCAGGAGCGTCGACTTGCCCGCGCCGCTCGTGCCGTACACGAGCATCGCACCGTCGCGATCGGGCAGGAACGACATGGGCGCCTGCTGCTGGCGCTCGGGGATGTCGGCGAGGCCGAACACGATCTCGCCGTCGCCGCGCATCGGGAGGTCCTCCGTCGCGACGGTGGAGGCGAGGTCGTCGAGCCACGGCCGGCGCGGGGCCGGGATCCGGGCGGCCGACGCGGCGCGGATGAACGCGTCGACCATCCGCTTCTGGTCGTTGGGGCCGGGGTCGCCCACGTGGGCATCGTCGTCCTGGGCGCCCTCGCGCTCCCACACGATCGTGGAACCGAAGCGCAGCTCGGCGAGGCGCACGTCGGCGACCGTCGGCTCGTCGCTCGTCCATCCGCCCGCGTACGCGGACTGGAACGGAACGAGCCGGCCTGGGCCGGTCTTCGCGATGCCGCGACCGGGGATCGAAGGATCGAAGCCCGCGGCGACCGCGTCGCCGACGACGTCGCGCGAGTCGGACTCGTCGGCCATGCGCAGCGCGACGCGGAGGTTCGTGTTGGCGCGCAGGTTGTCCTTGATGACTCCGGCGGGGCGCTGGGTGGCCATGATGAGGTGGATGCCGAGCGACCGGCCGCGCTGCGCGATGTCGACCACGCCGTCCACGAACTCGGGCACGTCGCCGGCGAGGGCGGCGAACTCGTCGATGACGATGACGAGGGCGGGCGGGGTCTCGGGGTCCTGCCGCTTCTCGAGCTCGAGCAGGTCCTTGGCCTTCTTGCGGTTGAAGAGGTGCTCGCGGTGGTGCAGCTCGGCCCGCAGGCTCGTGAGCGCGCGCCGCACCAGGTGCGGGCTCAGGTCGGTCACGAGTCCGACGCAGTGCGGGAGCTCGACGCAGTCCGCGAACGCCGAGCCGCCCTTGTAGTCGACGAAGAGGAACGTCACGCGGTCGGGGCTGTACTCGGCCGCCATCCCCAGCACCCACGCCTGCAGGAACTCGGACTTTCCCGCGCCGGTGGTGCCGCCGACGAGCGCGTGCGGGCCCTGCGTGCGCAGGTCGAGCGTCATGGAGTCGGGGCTGCCCTGCCCGACGAACGCCTTGAGCGTTCCGGCGCGCTTGAGCCGAGGCAGCTTGACGCCCGACCGATCGACGATCGACGCGTTCTGGCGCCAGCGCTCGACGACGGCGTCGGGTTCGCGCGCCATGTCGTCGCCGATCAGCGAGAGCATCGACACGCTCCGCGGCAGGTCGCTCGAGTCCTCGATCACGGTGCTCGCGTCGACGACCGGAGCGAGCCGGCGCGCGAACACCTCGGCGTAGCGCATGGAGACGCCCTCGACGGCGACCGGCGCGTACTCGACGCCGGAACGCACGACGCCGATGCGCGCGCGGTCGAGGCCCTCGCTCACGTCGACGTACGTGCGGCACGCCGCGGGCAGCGATGCCACGGTCGGGGCGACGAAGACGGCGTGGATGCCGACCTCGGCACCGCGTTCGATGAGCTGCACCAGCCGCGGACGGTCGACCGGGGCGTCGGCCGACACGATCAGGATGAGCGCGGAATCGGGCCGCGACTCCTCGCGCACGCCGCCGGGCGTGCCGATCTTCGAGCCGCGCGCCATCGACGTGTCGTCGTCGGCGAGCGGACCGCGACGCACGGGCGCCGCGTGCAGCCGGGAGAGGATGAGTTCCTCGAGCGCGTTGAGCAGCGCCGCTCCCGCCGACGGGCTGTCGGCGAGCGCCGCGCCGCCGACGGGGTTGCGCTCGCCCGAGGTGTGCGGCAGCCACTTGAGCCAGTCGAGCTCGCGGCTCCACGCGGGGTCGACGATCGCGGCGGCCACGACGTCGTTGGGTGCGTGCAGGCCGAAGAGCTGCACCGCCACGCCACGCAGCGCGTCGGCGGCCAGGTTGGCCGGTCCGGCGATGCCGAGCGAGCCCGAGCTCGAGAGCACCTCGATCACGGGCACGTCGTCGATCTCGCGGTACCGCTCGCGCAGCACGTCGACCTGGCGGGCGTACTTCGGGATGCCGGGCATGGCGCCCTGCGAGTCGCGGACCGAGTTGCGCGAGGCCGCCCGTCCGACGCCGAGTCGGAGGCCGAGGAAGTTCCAGTGCTCGGGCCGCCGCGTCCAGAGCAGTGGGCCGAGGCGCATCGCCTGTTCGTAGACCGTCGCGACGGGCGGCGTCTCGTCGTGCCGGCGTTCGCGCTCGACGTGCCGCTCGCGTTCGAGCGTCTCCTCGAGCTGCTCGAGCTGCACCTCGAACGTCTCGATCTCGCGCTGCAGCTTCTTGCCGCTGCCCATCCGCGAGCCCAGGTAGTTGGCGACGAGCATCACCGGCGTGAGCGCGACGATGAGCAGCGACGCGGGTCGTTGCGTGATGGCGAAGATGCCGAGTCCCATGAGAACCGGCGACGCGATCATCGGCCACGGGAACAGCCGCGGGTTCTCCTCGCTCGGCACCCGGGGCTCGGGGTGGGCGGTGCCCGGATAGCGCGGCTCGACGCGCGGCGACCGGTTGAACATGAGCGCGCCGCCGCGTTCGAGCACCGGGTCGGCCGCGGCATCCGTGCCCGCGAGCATGGAGAAGGACACGACGGTGTCGCCGATCGTGACGCGCACCCCGGGCGTGGCGCGCACGCGCGCGACCTGCCCGCCGTCGACGAGCAGCCCGTTCGCGGAGTTGAGGTCGACGAGCTCGACGGCCTGGTCGACCTCGACGCGTGCGTGCCGCTTCGACACGAGCGGGTCGGCGAGCACCACGTCGGCGTCGGCCGCACGGCCGATGACCCCGTGCCCGCGGCGCAGCGGGAACTCCCGTCCGGCGTCGGCGCCGGAGTGCACGTGCATGACGGCGACGGGCGCATCGCCGGCAGCCGTGCGCGCCGCAGGCGAGACGATCGCGGCGTTGAACCCGGATCCGATCGGCGCGTCGGCCGCGAGCGTGCCGGGATCGAGCACGACCGGTTCGGACGAGGTCGGCGGCGCGACGGCGAGGGTCAGCGGCCCGTCGTGCCGCGGCAGGTGCGCGGCGGCGGGGTCGGCGTCGGCGACCGCGCGCGCCACGTCGCCGACGGTCGCGGTGGCATCGGCCGTGACGACGACGTCGACGCCCGGGCCGCTCTGGCGGCGCAGGCCGAGCTTGAGCTTCATGCGCCGACCTCCTCGACGCGGAACTCGAGACCCCCGAGCCGCACGGACGACCCGGCCGGCACGGTGTGCGGCACGCCGGGCTCGAGGACCTGCACGCCGCCGTCGGGCGCGACGACCTCGGTGCCGTTGCTCGACCAGCGATCGGTCACGCGCACGCCGCGGGCATCCACCACGACGGCGGCGTGCGTCTTCGACAGCCCCATCGACACGTCGGCGAGCGGCAGCAGCGCGGCGTCGGCCGGGTCGGCGTCGCCGCGTGCCGGGCTGCGCCCGAGCAGGGTGGTTCCGGATGCCGCGAGGCGGGCACCGTCGGCGAAGACGAGCGTCGCCGAGGCGCGGCTCGCCGCGGCGGGCGGGGCCACCGGAGGCGTGGACGCCGCCGACGACGAGATCGGCGCGACGGACGCCGGGGCCGCGGCAGCCGGCAGCCCGATCGGCGGAGGCGACCACGCGCCCGGCGAGGACGGTGCGTCGGGTTCGGCCGGCACGACGGGCGGTGCGGCGACGACGCCCGAGCTCGACCTCGCCGCGGGGATGAAGGTGCGCTCATCGACCGCGCGATCGGTCGCGAGCGAGGGCAGCGCCGGCCGTTCGGCGAGCGGCGCGGCCTCGACCTGGCGACGGGCGTGCCGCAGCGTCTTCGCGTCGAACGGGTCGAGCGCGTGTCGTGCGTCGAGCACCCAGCACCGGCCGATGCGGTCCAGCCAGCTCCGGCCACGACCCTCGGGATCCCAGAGCCCGGAGGCGAAGCAGAGCGCGGGACCGGCGACGGGCAGCACGAGCTGCGAGGCCCACAGCACGAGCGCGCGCAGCACGATGCGCCAGAACCCCGGCCGCTCGAACGACGCGACGTTCACCGACCGCAGCCCGAACGACGCCTTGCCGATCGTCACGCCGCGCCGGCCGTGCAGGGCGAGCTGGGTGATCCCGAAGATCGCGACGAGGAGCTGCCCGACGGCGACGAGCACGAGCGGGCCGACGAGCGTCGCGACATCCGACGCCTCGACCGCACCGCCGGACCCGACCACGGCCGGGACCAGCAGCACCCAGCCGATCACGGCGGGCACGGATGCGACGACCCACGCGAGCGCGTCGAGCGAGAAGGCAGCGGCGCGACGCCCCGACGGCGCAGGCCGCAACCCGAGGGCCGCGGCGTACACCGGATCAGGCCGGCGGTCGGGCCGGAGCCCGTGCATGGGCTCGTCGGCGTGCATCGTGATGCTCAACAGCGCTCCTCGGGTATGCAGGGTCAGGGAGCCACCCAAGCAGGCCGGGTGCGCCACGTCGATGGGGAGCGCTCACCATGAGCGCACCCCCATCGAGGGTAGTTGAACCGGATGCCGCGACTCAGCGGGACGAGGAGATCGGCTGCGGGCCGGCCGCCAGCTGCCGCTCGTACTCCTCGTGCGCCTCGCGGTTGCGCTCTCCGACCGTGCGACCGTGCGCGGCGATCCATCCGCCGAACCAGATCGGCAGCTCGCGCGCGACGATGAACGCGATGATCGCGAACGGGTCGAGCCAGCGCTGGCGCAGGAAGTCCGCCGCCTCGGCGGGCGTGAACTGCCACGCACCGACGGTCAGCAGGGAGGCGCCGATGTACGAGAAGTACACGATCACGCCCAGGAGCAGGCCGAAGACGGCCCAGGTCCACCACGCCGCGCGATTGAGGATGACCGCGAGCAGCGCGAACGAGAGGAAGAAGAAGACCACCGGGATCCAGAAGACCGGCTGGGCGGCGAACTGGCCGAACACACGGGCCGCCTCGGCGGGCTGCTGCGAGAGGATCACGAGGAACGAGATGCCGGCGTACAGCAGCGCGAAGACGACCGTGGCGATCAGGCCCACGAGGATGCCGAATCCGCGGTTGCCCCGCGTGCGCGGCTTCGGCGGCGCCTGGACGTAGATGGCCTGCGGGGCCGGCGGTTCGGGCGCGGATGGGGCAGACGCCGCGGCGACGCCGGTCGCGCCGGCGACCCCGACGGTCTCGGGCACGCCCGTCTCACGCCGCACGTCCTCGGCGCGGACGGGGTCGGGGCTGCCGGCGAGCAGGTCGTCGCGCTGCATCGCGCTGGTGTCGGTCCGGTCGGCCGGATCGGGGCTCGGAGTCGCGACCGGCGGGTGCTCGGTGCGCGCACGTTCGACCGCTTCGTCGAGCTCGGACCGGTCGTACGTAACGGTGTCGCCCTCGGCGGTCGCAGCGGCTGCGGGCGTGCCCGCGAAGACCGCGTCGGTGCCGGTGTATTCCGGCTCGCGAGGCGGTTCACCGGCGGCGTCGCTCGGGGCGGGCGACGGCGGCTCGAGCCGGTCGACGTCGGCCGCGTCGTCGGCCGTGGGGTCGACGTCGCGCTGCGCGGCGGCCGGTTCGTCGGGCACGCCGTCGCCGTCGAGGTCGCGCCGCTCGGGGCCGGCTCCGGGAGTCGTGTCGCTCATCGTGCGCTCCTTCCGGGCAGCACCGTCTGCCCGCGGTGCGCTCACTCTAGCAACGGCGCGGCCCGCGGATGGCGAACGGACGCGGCGCTTCGCGTGCGTCGGGGCGGCGCGCCTCAGCCGAAGAGCTGCGCGATGATGTCGGCGGTGTATCCGCTGACCACCGGACCGTCCCAGCGCGTGGCGATCCACAGTCCCTCGCGGAAGAAGTGCGATTCGCCGGCCGAGCCCGCGACGCCCTGCCATTCGCCGACGCACCGCATGCCGCCGGACTCCTCGTAGCACTCCATGCCCGCCGTCTGGTAGGCACCGATCGCCACGCCCGCCTGCGCCTCGTCGACGACCGCGATGTTCGTCACGAGCCCCACGGTGCCGTCACCGCCGTCGGGCGGAAGCCAGCCGCACGTGAGCTGCGCGGTCTCCTGCAGCACGGGCAGCGCGGTCGCATCGCCCGTCCCGTAGAGGGCGGGCGCCCCCGCGGCGGTGGACCACGCGGGGTTCAGCACGTAGTCGGGTGCGAAGGCGCCCGACCAGTCGGTCGTGTAGATCGCCGGGCAGTCGGCCGGGATGCGCGGATCGCGCACCGGCTCGGGCTCGGGGACGACCACGGGAGCAGGTGCGAGCGCCTCGGCGGGCGACGGCCGCGACTCCGCGGTCGGCTCGGCGGACTGCTGGGAGGCGGGAGGCGCGAGCAGGATGGCCACGACCGCCACGACGGCGACCACCAGCACGACCGCGGCGGCGATCAGCCACGTCACGGGTCGGCGCAGGACTGGGACACTCTCTGGCATGTGGACTCCGGGTCGCGGGATCGGGGAGCAATGACGACCGCCGCGATCCTAGCCCGCCCACCTGAGTGCCGTCAGCACGGCGGAGGGATTCGGGGCGGACCTCGGCGGATACGCCGACGGGCCCCGGAATCCGGGGCCCGTCGGGGTGCGGCTGGGGCGACGACCGGCGCCGCCCCGGCCATGGATCAGCTGTAGTTGCCGGGCGTGAAGTCGTCGCTCGAGAACGAGTCGAAGTCGACGAAGCTGAGGTCGCCCTCGCTGAACGACGCGTCGTCGGCGAAGATGCGGTTCGGGTAGCGCTCCGCCTTCGCCTCCTCGGTCGCCTCCACCGTCACGTTCCGGTACTTGGCGAGGCCCGTACCGGCCGGGATCAGCTTGCCGATGATCACGTTCTCCTTGAGGCCGACGAGCGGGTCGGACTTGCCCTCCATCGCGGCCTGCGTGAGCACGCGGGTCGTCTCCTGGAAGGACGCGGCCGACAGCCACGACTCGGTCGCGAGCGAGGCCTTGGTGATGCCCATGACCTCCTGGCGCGCCGACGCCGTGCGCTTGCCCTCGGTGAGCGTCGCACGGTTGATCTCGTTGTACCGCGAACGGTCGACGAGCTCGCCCGGGAGCAGGTCGGTGTCGCCGTGGTCGACGACGGTGACCTTGCGCAGCATCTGGCGCACGATGACCTCGATGTGCTTGTCGTGGATCGGCACGCCCTGCGAGCGGTACACGTCCTGCACTCCGTTCACCAGGTGCTTCTGCACCTCGCGTACGCCCTTGACCCGGAGGACTTCCTTCGGGTCGACCGTGCCGACGATGATCTGCTGGCCGAGCTCGACGTGCTGGCCGTCCTCGACGAGCAGCGTCGAGCGCTTGAGCACGTTGTACGCGATCGGCTCGTCGCCGTTGTCGGGCGTGAGGATGACCTTGCGCTGGCGCTCGGTCTCGTCGATGGTGATGCGGCCGGGGGCCTCGACGATCGGCGACGCGCCCTTGGGGGTGCGGGCCTCGAAGAGCTCCTGCACGCGGGGAAGACCCTGCGTGATGTCGTCGGCCGAGGCCGAGCCACCGGTGTGGAAGGTACGCATCGTCAGCTGCGTGCCGGGCTCGCCGATCGACTGGGCGGCGATGATGCCGACCGCCTCGCCGATGTCGACGAGCTTGCCGGTCGCGAGCGAACGGCCGTAGCACTTCGCGCACACGCCGACCGCGGACTCGCAGGTGAGCACCGAGCGGACCTTGATCGACTCGACGCCCTCCGCGACCAGCTTGTCGATGAGCACGTCGCCCACGTCGTCGCCGGCGTCGGCCACGACCTCGCCCTTGGCGTTCACCGCGTCGGCCGCGAGCGACCGGGCGAACACCGAGTTCTCGACGTTCGGGTCGCGGACCAGCTCGCCGGTCGAGTCGACCGCCGCGATCGGCAGCTCGAGGCCCTTGGTCGTGCCGCAGTCGTCCTCGCGGATGATGACATCCTGCGAGACGTCCACGAGACGACGGGTCAGGTAGCCCGAGTCCGCCGTACGGAGCGCCGTGTCGGCGAGGCCCTTGCGGGCACCGTGCGTGGCGATGAAGTACTCCGCCACCGACAGCCCCTCGCGGTACGAGGAGATGATCGGACGCGGGATGATCTCGCCCTTCGGGTTGTTCACGAGGCCTCGCATGCCGGCGATGTTGCGCACCTGCAGCCAGTTACCACGAGCGCCCGAGGTCACCATCCGGTTGATGGTGTTGTCGGTCGGGAAGTTCTCCTGCATGGCCTTGGCGACCTCGTCGGTGGCCTTGGTCCAGATCTGGATGAGCTCCTGGCGACGCTCGAGATCGGTCGTGAGGCCCTTCTCGAACTGCGACTGCACCTTGGCGGCCTGCTTCTCGTACTTCGAGACGATCTCGCCCTTGCTCGGGGGCGTGATGATGTCGGACAGCGCCACGGTCACGCCCGAACGGGTCGCCCAGCGGAAGCCGGCGTCCTTGATCCGGTCGAGGGTCGCGGCCACCTCGGTCTTCGGGTAGCGCTCGGCGAGGTCGTTGACGATCGACGAGATCTGGCCCTTGCCCGCCTGCTGGTTGAAGTACGGGTAATCCTCGGGCAGGGCCTCGTTGAAGAGCGCACGGCCGAGCGTGGTCTCGAGCAGGAACGACCGCCCCTGCACGAAGCCCTCGGGCTCGTCGCCCTCGCGGAAGTGGAGCCCGTCGAGGCGGATCTTCACCTTGGCGCCGAGGTCGAGCGCGAGCTCGCCCGGACGGTTCTGGTCGAACGCGAGGATCGCCTCGGCGATCGACGAGAACGCACGGCCCTCGCCGGCGGCGCCCGGCTTCTCGGTCGTCAGGTGGTGCAGGCCGATGATCATGTCCTGCGAGGGCAGGGTCACCGGCCGGCCGTCGGACGGCTTGAGGATGTTGTTCGACGCCAGCATCAGGATGCGGGCCTCGGCCTGGGCCTCGACCGACAGCGGCAGGTGCACGGCCATCTGGTCGCCGTCGAAGTCCGCGTTGAACGCGGCGCAGACGAGGGGGTGCAGCTGGATGGCCTTGCCCTCGACGAGCTGCGGCTCGAACGCCTGGATGCCGAGGCGGTGCAGCGTGGGCGCGCGGTTCAGCAGGACGGGGCGCTCGCGGATGATCTCCTCGAGCACGTCCCACACCTGCGGACGCGAACGCTCCACCATGCGCTTGGCAGCCTTGATGTTCTGCGCGTGGCTGAGATCGATGAGGCGCTTGATGACGAACGGCTTGAACAGCTCGAGCGCCATCTGCTTGGGCAGGCCGCACTGGTGCAGCTTGAGCTGCGGGCCGACCACGATGACCGAACGGCCCGAGTAGTCGACGCGCTTGCCGAGCAGGTTCTGGCGGAAGCGACCCTGCTTGCCCTTGAGCATGTCGCTCAGGGACTTGAGGGCGCGGTTGCCGGTGCCCGTGACCGGTCGACCACGACGGCCGTTGTCGAACAGCGCGTCGACGGCCTCCTGCAGCATCCGCTTCTCGTTGTTCACGATGATCTCGGGAGCACCGAGGTCGAGCAGGCGACGCAGGCGGTTGTTGCGGTTGATCACGCGGCGGTACAGGTCGTTGAGGTCGGAGGTCGCGAAGCGGCCGCCGTCGAGCTGGACCATCGGGCGGAGCTCGGGCGGGATCACGGGGACCACGTCGAGCACCATCGCGGCCGGCGAGTTGCCGGTCTGCAGGAACGAGTTGACGACCTTGAGCCGCTTGATGGCGCGGATCTTCTTCTGGCCCTTGCCCTCGGCGATCTGCAGGTGCAGGTCCTCGGCCTCGGCCGCGAGGTCGAACGCCAGGAGGCGCTTCTTGATGGCCTCGGCGCCCATGAAGGCCTCGAAGTACATGCCGAAGCGGTCCTGCAGCTCCTGGAAGACCGAGTCCTCGGGCTTGAGGTCGCCGACCTTGAGGGTGCGGAAGTCCTCCCACACGCGCTCGAGGTGCGCGATCTGCTCGTCACCGGACTTGCGGACGCCGGCCATCTCCTTGTCGGCGGCGGCCTCGGCGCGCTTGCGCTGGTCGGCCTTGGCACCCTCGGCCTCCAGCGCCGCGAGGTCGTCCTCCTTGCGCTTCATGAGCTCGGCGATGCGCGCGTCGCGCTGGTCGCCGATGGTCTTGATCTCGAGCCGGAGCTCGTTCTCGAGGCCGGGCATGTCGGCGTGACGACCCTCGTCGTCGACGTCGATCACCATGTAGGCGGCGAAGTAGATGACCTTCTCGAGGTCCTTCGGCGCCATGTCGAGCAGGTACCCGAGGCGCGAGGGCACGCCCTTGAAGTACCAGATGTGCGTCACCGGGGCGGCGAGCTCGATGTGGCCCATGCGCTCGCGGCGGACCGAGGACTTGGTGACCTCGACACCGCATCGCTCGCACACGATGCCCTTGAAGCGCACGCGCTTGTACTTGCCGCAGGCGCACTCCCAGTCGCGGCTGGGTCCGAAGATCTGCTCGCCGAAGAGCCCGTCCTTCTCGGGCTTCAGCGTGCGGTAGTTGATGGTCTCGGGCTTCTTGACCTCACCGTACGACCACTTGCGGATGTCGTCTGCGGTGGCCAGGCCGATGCGGAGCTCATCGAACGTCGTTGCGTCGAGCAATTTCTCTCCTAGATTCCTGAAGTCTTCGTCTCGTACCTGGCGGTTCAGATCTCGTCGATGTTCGACGACTCGAAGCGCGCGGAGATGTTGATGCCGAGCTCCTCCGCAGCGCGGAAGGCCTCGTCATCGGTGTCGCGGAGGCTCACCGCGGTACCGTCGGCCGAGAGGACCTCGACGTTCAGGCACAGCGACTGCATCTCCTTCATGAGCACCTTGAAGGACTCGGGGATGCCGGGCTCCTGGATGTTCTCGCCCTTGACGATCGCCTCGTACACCTTGACGCGGCCGAGGATGTCGTCGGACTTGATGGTGAGGAGCTCCTGCAGCGCGTACGCGGCGCCGTAGGCCTCGAGGGCCCACACCTCCATCTCGCCGAAGCGCTGGCCGCCGAACTGCGCCTTTCCACCGAGCGGCTGCTGGGTGATCATCGAGTACGGGCCGGTCGAGCGGGCGTGGATCTTGTCGTCGACCAGGTGGTGCAGCTTCAGGATGTACATGTAGCCGACCGCGACGGGGTACGGGAACGGCTCGCCCGAGCGGCCGTCGAACAGCTGCGTCTTGCCGGTGGAGTCGATGAGGCGCTCGCCGTCGCGGTTGGGCAGCGTCGAGTCGAGCAGGCCCGCGATCTCCTCTTCCAGGGCGCCGTCGAACACCGGGGTCGCGACCTTCGTGCCGGGAGCGGCCTCGTGCGCGGCCTCGGGCAGGCGCTTGGCCCACGTCGGCTTGCCCTCGACCTTCCAGCCCTGCTTCGAGACCCATCCGAGGTGGGTCTCGAGCACCTGGCCGAAGTTCATGCGGCCGGGGATGCCGAGCGGGTTGAGGATGACGTCGACCGGCGTGCCGTCGGCGAGGAACGGCATGTCCTCGACCGGCAGGATCTTCGAGATGACGCCCTTGTTGCCGTGGCGGCCGGCGAGCTTGTCGCCCTCGGTGATCTTGCGCTTCTGGGCGATGTAGACGACCACGCGCTGGTTGACGCCCGAGCCGAGCTCGTCGTCGCCGTCCTGCGCGTCGAACACCTTGACGCCGATGATCGTGCCCTGCTCGCCGTGCGGCACCTTCAGCGACGTGTCGCGGACCTCGCGGCTCTTCTCGTTGAAGATCGCGCGGAGCAGGCGCTCCTCGGCCGAGAGCTCGGTCTCGCCCTTCGGCGTGACCTTGCCGACGAGGATGTCGCCGGGACGCACCTCGGCACCGATGCGGATGATGCCGCGCTCGTCGAGGTCGGCCAGCAGGTCGGGGCTCACGTTCGGCAGGTCGCGCGTGATCTCCTCCTTGCCGAGCTTGGTGTCACGGGCGTCGACCTCGTACTCCTCGATGTGGATCGAGGAGAGGACGTCGTCCTTCACCAGGTTCTGGCTGAGGATGATCGCGTCCTCGAAGTTGTGGCCCTCCCACGGCATGAACGCCACGAGGAGGTTCTTGCCGAGCGCGAGCTCGCCGTTGTCGGTCGCGGGACCGTCGGCGATGACCTCGCCGACCTCGACCCGCTCGCCGGCGGAGACGACGACGCGGTTGTTGTACGACGTGCCCTGGTTCGAGCGGTCGAACTTGCGCAGGTAGTAGGTCTGCGTGCCGCCCTCGTCGAGCTGCAGCGTGACGGCGTCGGCCGAGACCTCGGCGACGACACCGGCCCGGTCGGCCGTGATGACGTCACCCGCGTCGACCGCCGCGTAGCCCTCCATGCCCGTGCCGACGAACGGCGAGTCGCTGCGCAGCAGCGGCACCGCCTGACGCTGCATGTTCGCACCCATGAGGGCGCGGTTCGCGTCGTCGTGCTCGAGGAACGGGATGAGCGAGGTCGCGACCGACACCATCTGGCGCGGCGAGACATCCATGTAGCCGATCTCGTCGGCCGGGAACAGGTCGACCTCGCCGCCCTTCTTGCGGGCGAGGACGCGGTCCTCCTGGAAGTGGCCGTCGGCCTTCAGCGGCGCGTTGGCCTGGGCGACGATGAAGTCGTCCTCCTCCATGGCCGTGAGGTAGTCGATCTGCTCGGTCACCTTGCCGCTGACCACCCGGCGGTACGGCGTCTCGATGAAGCCGAACGAGTTGATGCGGGCGAACGACGCGAGCGAGCCGATGAGGCCGATGTTCGGGCCTTCCGGCGTCTCGATCGGGCACATGCGGCCGTAGTGCGAGGGGTGCACGTCGCGGACCTCGACGCCCGCGCGGTCGCGCGAGAGGCCGCCGGGGCCGAGCGCCGAGAGGCGGCGCTTGTGCGTGAGGCCGGCCAGCGGGTTGTTCTGGTCCATGAACTGCGACAGCTGCGAGGTGCCGAAGAACTCCTTGATCGCGGCGACGACCGGTCGCACGTTGATCAGGGTCTGCGGCGTGATCGCCTCGATGTCCTGCGTGGTCATGCGCTCGCGGACGACGCGCTCCATGCGCGAGAGGCCGGTGCGGACCTGGTTCTGGATCAGCTCGCCGACCGCGCGGATGCGACGGTTGCCGAAGTTGTCGATGTCGTCGACGTCGAGGCGGATCTCCACGTCCTTGCCGCCGCGGCGGCCGGGCAGCGTGGCGCGGTCCTCGTGCAGGGCGACGAGGTACTTGATCGTGGCGACGATGTCCTGCACCGTGAGCACCGAGTCCGTCAGCGGGGCCTCGAGGCCGAGCTTCTGGTTGATCTTGTACCGGCCGACCTTGGCGAGGTCGTACCGCTTCGGGTTGAAGTAGAAGTTGTCGAGGAGCGCACGCGCGGCCTCGGCGGCGACCTGCTCGCCCGGACGGAGCTTGCGGTAGATGTCCTTGAGCGCCTCTTCCTTCGTGAGGATGTTGTCCTTCTCGAGGGTGAGCGCGATCGACTCGTAGCCGGCGAACTCCTCGAGGATCTCCTCGGAGGTGAGACCGAGGGCCTTCAGGAAGACGGTGACCGACTGCTTGCGCTTGCGATCGATGCGGACGCCGACCTGGTCGCGCTTGTCGATCTCGAATTCGAGCCACGCACCGCGGCTCGGGATGACGCGGGCCGAGTAGATGTCCTTGTCGGACGTCTTGTCGGGCGTGCGCTCGAAGTACACGCCGGGCGAACGGACGAGCTGCGACACGACGACGCGCTCGGTGCCGTTGATGACGAAGGTGCCCTTCGGGGTCATGAGCGGGAAGTCGCCCATGAAGACCGTCTGGGTCTTGATCTCACCGGTGAGGTGGTTCATGAACTCCGCGTTGACGTACAGCGGGGCGGAGTAGGTCTTGCCCTTCTCCTTGCACTCGTCGATCGTGTACTTCGGCGGCTCGAGCTCGGGGTTGGTGAACGAGAGCTGCATGGTCTCGCCGAGGTCCTCGATGGGCGAGATCTCCTCGAAGATCTCCTCGAGACCGGTGGTCTCGGGCAGGTCCTGACGACCCTGCTCGACGGCCGTTGCGACGCGCGCCTTCCACGCGTCGTTGCCGACGAGCCAGTCGAAGCTCTCGGTCTGCAGCGCGAGCAGATCCGGTACGGTGAGGGTGTCGGTGACCTTTGCGAACGAGAGGCGGCTTGCGCCGCGTCCGTTCTTGGGGGTGGGCGTGGTCGCGTTGCGCGCAGCAGCCAAGGAAATGACCTCCATGGACCCCGTCTCGGGCCCGGTTCACTGTCGGTGGTGGTGGAGTGGACCCCTCAGACGTTGCGGATGCCGGGAAGCCCGGCACGCAGGAAGCCGACCGCAATATGAAGGCATAGTGGGTCTGGGAGCGCAAAGGTCAAGCATAGACCGGATGACGCGCCATGTCCAGTTGGATTCTTGATTTGTTCGCACTCGTCGGGTATAACCCGCGCGCTCGACGCACGCTGACCTCCCGCGCCACTCGGCCGGCTCGGCGCCTCGGTCTGAGCGACCGCGGCGGGCACGGGGACGCCCCCGCCGTTCGGGTTGCCGGCGGGGGCGTCGGGATGTCGCGCGGCGGCACGGCGCGGGCCGCGGGCGCGGCGCGGCATCCGCTCGGGATGGCTCAGGCGCCCCACTCGAGCCGGACGGTGTCGGGCCGTCCGGGCACGAGGCTCACCTCGAGCCGGGCACCCGGGGCCGCGCGCGCGAGGAGCAGCGGGGCGAGCTGCTCGGTGCGACTCGCCGGCATCGGGATGCCGCCCGGCATCGTCACGATCAGGTCGAGCTCGACGACCGAGTCCATGCCGAACATCATGGGCCGCCGGCGTGCATCGGTCACGGTGGCGAAGGCGCGCACGCGGGCTGCGTCGAGCGCGGGGTCGTGCGCGACGACGCTCGCCGCCAGGACGCGGTTCGCCTGCTCCATCGACTGCTGCGCGACGCGGAGGCTCGCCCCGACGTCCATGCGGCGGTAGGAGGCGTTCGCCGAACGCGTGAGGGTCGAGAGGTCGGAGAGGAACGGCATGTCACACCACCGCGTAGAGCTCGTTGAAGCGACGGCCGACGCCGCGGTCGGCGAGGATGCGCTCGCCCCATCCGGCCTGCGCGGTGGCCCAGGACTCGGGGTCGATGCCGAACATGCCCGCGACGACCGGCAGCTTCGCCTCGTCGTAGCCGAAGGCCGCGATGCCCTTCACGATGCGGGCGTACCGGTCGAGGTCGACGCCGGCGATGGGCTCGAGCGCCCCGGGGGCCGGCTGCGCGGTCATGGCCTGCACGGCCAGGACGTCCATCTGCCGCCGATACGCCTCGGACTGCGCCGCGAGGGCGTTGGCCTGGTCGATGAGGCCCGGGGCCGCCTGGACCATCTTGGCCATGTCGCCGAACTGCTTGAACATGTCTTTCCTGCTCCTCGTGGATGTCGGTCGGATCGCGGGCCCTCCGGCTCCGCGGGGCAGGCTGTGCTGCCGGTGACCAGCATCCGGCGGCGCGCCCTGCCGGGGCATGGGCAGGCGATGCTCCATTCGGGCCGGCCGATTGCTCAGCACCCAGCGGCCGTTGCTCAGGCCGCGCCATCCGTTGCTCAGGCACTTCGGGCACCGGCGCCCGAAGTGCGCCCGGTTTCCCCCGTTCGGGGGCGATTCGGCGCCTGCCGCGGCGAACCGCTGCGCCGTACAGTGAGATTCGTCCGGCTCCGCCGGAGATCCGAAAGGCCGAGATGGTGGCGTTGGTACCCGGGGGGCCGGCCGACGTGCCCCTCGCGCTCGACGAGAGTTGGCCGCTCGTCGGACGCGACGCGGCGATCGAGCGCGCCCTCGTCGGGCTGACGGGCTCGGCGCGCTCGGCGTTCGCCTACGGGCCGTCCGGCATCGGCAAGAGCCGCGTCGTGCAGGCGGTGGCCGAGCACCTCGCCGACAACGGATGGCTCGTGCTCGGCGCGAGCGGCAACCCGGCGTTGAGCGCGGTGCCGCTGGGCGCGCTCGCGCCCGTGCTCGCACGCGAGCCCGCGTCGATGGTCTCGGCGGCGACCGATCCGGTCGCCCTCTACGCGGCGGCGGACGCCGCCGTGCGGCGGCTCGCGGACGGCCGCGACGTGCTGCTCGTGTTCGACGACGTGTCGGTCGCGGACTCGGTGTCGGTCACGCTCATCGCGCAGCTCGTCCAGGCCGGCCGCATCCGGCTCGCGGCGACGGTCCGCGAGTCCGATCCGGTGCCCGACGGGCTGCAGCAGGTCGCGGCATCCGCCGACGCGGTCCGCCTCGACCTCGGACCGCTCGACGTCGACGAGGTCGCCGAGCTGCTCACGCGCGTGCTCGGCGGCGCCATCGCGCACCGCGACGCCGTCGAGCTGCATCGGGCCGCGCACGGCAACCCACTCTTCCTCCGCGAGCTGGCCATCGGCGCGGCCGAGGCCGGCTCGCTCGTGGCCGTCGACGGCTTGTGGCAGCTCGTCGGCGAACCCGTCGGCACGCCCGCGCTGCGCGACCTGATCCGGGCCCGGCTCCGCGTGCTCGGCGACGACGAGCGGGATGCGGTGGAACGACTGGCCCTCTGCGAGCCGCTCGCGGTCGACGAGTTCGCCAAGCCCGGCGCGGCCGAGGCGCTCGCGGCCCTCGAGATGCGCGGCCTCGTGCGCGTCGACGAGTCGACCGCGCGCGTCCGGGTCGCGCTCGCGCACCCGCACTACGCCGCGGCGGTCCGCGACCAGATCCCCCGCATCCGCGCGATGTCGCTGCTGCTCGAGCAGGCCGAGCTGGTCTCGTCCCGTCGCATGGATCCGGGCGACGAACTGCGCGTCGCGGTCTGGCGGCTCGACGCGGGGCATCCGTCCGATCCGGCGCTGCTCGCCCGGTCGGCGGCGCTCGCGCAGCTCGCGCACGACCGGCGCACGGCCGAGCGCCTGGCCGCCGCGGCGCTCGAGGCGGGCGCGGACGATGCCGCGACCCTGCTGCTGCACGGCGAGATCCTGTGGTCACTCGGGCGCGGCACCGAGGCCCTCACGACGCTCGTGCGCGCCGACGAACGCGCGCGAACCGAGGGCGCCCCCGACGCGCTCGTCGCGGCGATCGGCCGGGCCCGTGCCGATGTGCTCGGCGGCGACCCGCTCGGAACGCCTCGCGGACTCGAGCTGCTCGAGGAGCTCGAGGCGGCGCTGCCGAGCCAGGCCGCGGCGATCGGGCTGAGCAAGTCGGTGCTGCTGTCGAACCTCGAGTACGGCCGGGAGGCGCTCGCGACGGTCGAGGCCTGCGCGCGCACGACGGGCGACAGCGCGCTCGAGCGCGCGGTCGTCGACCTGTCGTCGGCCATGCCGCTCTCGCTCATCGGCCGCCCCGACGACGCGGTGGAGGCCGCCGAGCGTGCGGTGCGGTACGCGCGGGAGCCGCGGTCCGCCATCCCTCCGAGGCGGGCCGAGATCGTGCTCGCCGATGTGCTCATCGCGGCGGACCGCCTGGAGGAGGCCCGCGCCACGGTCGTCGAGTCGCTGCACGATGCGATCCGCACCGACGACGAGCTCACGGCGCGGATCGACGAGTTCATGATGGGCCGCATCTCGTGGCAGGCCGGGCGGCTCGACACGTCCGCGCGCTGGTTCCGCGACACCGTCGGCGGCGCCGAGCTGCACGGCCCGAAGTCGCTGCGCGAGTTCGCGCTGTGCTTCCTCGCGATCGTCGCCGCCGAGCAGGGCGACCCCGCGACGGCGCGCGACCTGCGCGGCCGCGTGATCGAGGGCCTGGAGCGCGACAGCTCGGTCACGGCGCTCGCCGATTCGTGGATCGATGCCGCCGAGGGCGCCGCTGAACTCGCCGCCCAGCGGGTGCTCGCGCGCGTCGACGTAGTCGTCCCCCGCGGCTCCGCCACGATCGCCTCCGCCCTGCTCCACCACGTGGTGCGGTTCGGCTCGCGCCCGCACGCCGCCGTCGCGGCCGATCGACTCGCGCAGCTGCTCGAGGAGACGGACGCACCCGCCATCGCACGACGCCACGCCCACGCCCGTGCGGAGGCCGACGGAGACGCGGTCGCGCTGCGCGCGGTCGCGTCCGAGTGGGAGCGGGCCGGCAGCCTCCTCTACGCGGCCGAGGCGCTCGCGTCGGCTGGGCAGGCGGCGCGCGACGCGGGCCACGGCCGCGAGGCGACCGCCGACCTGCAGCGGGCGGCGACGCTCGCGGCCGCATGCGAGGGCGCGCGCACCCCGCTGCTGCGCTTCTCAGAGGGCGCCGAACCCCTGACGCCGCGCGAACGCGAGATCGCGTCGCTCGCGGCGCAGGGGCTCAGCTCGAACGAGATCGCGGCGCGCCTGTACCTGTCGCCGCGCACGGTGAACAACCACCTGCAGTCGACGTACGCCAAGCTCGGCATCCGCGGTCGCCACGAGCTCCGGACCTGAGCCGGCCGGCGCGCAGGCGCCGCCACCGGATGCTCCGCGTCAGGCGGTGACGACCTCGGCCCGCGCGCCCTCGAGTCGCTCGGCGACGCGCGTGACGGCCTCCTGCCGCACGCCGAGGTCGGCCAGGCTCGTGCACAGCGTCTGCACCAGGCGGTCGAACGCGGCATCCGTGATCTCGAGCCCGCCGTGCGCCTCGGAGAGGGAGCGGCCCGAGAACAACTGGGGACCGCCGAACGCCGCGGCGAGGAACGCCCGCTGGTGCGCCTTGAGCCGCTCGAGGTCGATCCCCTCGAACCACCTGCCGAGCTCGTCATCGGCGGTCACCCGCCCGTAGAAGACGGCCACCGCGGTGCGAACCCCGTCGGGGCCGCCGACCTCGTCGTACAGCTCGGTCATCTCGCCTCCTCGTCTCCTCGGTCCCAGCATCCCGGATGGCGCGCGCCGGGCACCTGAGCATCCATTGCTCATTCCCGTCTGGCCGCACCGGGGCACGCGTGGGACCATTCGAGCATGGCGCCGCGCATCGAGTTCGAGGCCGACGTGTTCTCGTCGACGGGCCTGACGCTGCTCGTCGACGGCGCCGCGCAGTCCCACGTCGATGCGCACGATGCGACCCGGTTGTTCTTCGAGTACGTGCAGCGCATCGGGCACGTGCTCGACGCGGTCGCCGACCCCGGCGCGCCACTGCGCGTGCTCCACCTCGGCGGCGGCGCGATGACGCTCGCGCGGTACGTCGAGGCGACCCGGCCCGACTCGACGCAGGTGGTCGTCGACGCCGACGCCCGGCTCGTCGCGATCGTCCGAGAGCGGCTGCCGCTGCCGGCGGGCGCGCGCATCGCGGTCATGGTGGCCGACGCGCGCGACGCGCTCGCGCGACTGCCCGACGACGAGCGGTTCGACGTCGTCGTGGTCGACCTCTACACGCGGCTCGAGTCGCCCGCGTTCGTCGACGAGCCCGCGTTCATGCACGCGTGCCTGGGCCGACTCGGCGAGCGCGGCCTGCTCGTGGTCAACGTCGCCGACGCGGCGGGCGGGCCTCGGCTCGCCGCACAGGCGCGCGCGATCGCCCGCGCCGAGCCGGCCGCCGGACTCGTGGTCGCCGGTCCCCCGAGCGTGCTGTCGGGCGCGGAGGAGGGCAATGCCGTGATCGTCGCCGGGCCGGCGATCCCGCCGCGCGTGCTCGAGCGGCTCCGCGGAGCGGGCCCGTTCCCGGTCGAGGTGCTCGAGGGCGCGCGCCTCGACGTCGTGCTGTGGGGCGCCTGTTGAGCGACCGGCGGTAGCGTGGCATCCGTGCCCAACCCGGAACGCCGCCTCGCCGTGAGCGGCCACCTCGCCCGCCTCGAGGAGTCGCGCACGCGCCCCCGCGCGTGGACGCTCTACGTCGACGGCACGCCGCAATCGCACGTCGACCTTGATGACCCGAGCTGGCTCGGTTTCGAGTACGTGCGCCGGATCGGGCACGCGATCGACGTCGTGCGACCCGAGGGCGAGCCCATCACCGCGCTGCACCTCGGCGGCGGTGCGCTGACCCTGCCGCGGTACGTCATCGCCACGCGGCCGGGATCGCGCCAGCAGGTGGTCGAGCTCGAGTCCGACCTCGTCGAGCTCGTGCGCGAGGAACTGCCGCTGCCGCGCGGCGCCCAGCTGCGGGTGCGGCACGGCGACGCGCGCGAGGTGCTCGCGAAGCTCCCCGCCGGCCTGCACGGCGCGGTCGACATCGCGGTCGTCGACATCTTCTCCGGGTCGCGAACCCCGGCGCACGTGACGAGTGCCGAGTTCTACGGGCTCGTCGCACCGCTGCTTGCACCCGGCGGCATCGTGGCGGTCAACGTCGCCGACGGGGCCGGGCTCGCGTTCGCGCGTTCGCAGGCGGCGACGCTCGCGCACGTCTTCGCGCACGTGGCGATCGCGGCCGACACCTCGATGCTCAAGGGACGCCGGTTCGGCAACGTCGTGATGTACGCCTCCGACGCCGAGCTGCCGTTCGCGTCGCTGCCGCGCCGGCTCGCGAGCGACCCGGCCCCCGCCAAGCTGGTCGACGGCTCCGAGCTCGTCCGCTTCATCGCCGGCGCACCGGTCGTGACGGATGCCACGGCCGTGCCGTCACCGCCGCCGTCGCGTTCGGTGTTCCTCGCGAAGGGCTAGCGCGATCCCGATCGCCGCCCGGGTCAGCGCGCGTGCCGGAAACGCACGGCCTGGCCCGGTCGCACCTGCGCGACGGCGTCGAGCGAGGCCGGGTCGACGATCGCGACGACCGGATACCCGCCCGTGACCGGACGGTCGGCGAGCAGGATCGTCGGCACGCCGGCACCCGTGACCTGGATGCCGCCCGCGACCGTCGGCTCGCTCGGCAGCTCCGCGGCGACCCGACGGTCGAGCACCGGTCCTTCGAGGCGCGCGCCGATGCGATCGGATGCGGCGGAGAGACGCCAGGTCGCCTCATACAACGCGGCGAGCGCGGCATCCGTCACCCAGTCGGCACGCGGGCCCGGGAGCAGCGCCAGCGTCACGGGTCCGCTCGGCGGCGGGTAGGCGGCGTCGTCGTCGAGCAGGGGCACGGATGCCACGGGCTCGGCGCCGACCGCGAGGACCCGGCCCGGCAGCACGGGCTCGGGTCCGATGCCGGCGAGCGTGTCGCGGCTGCGCGATCCGAGCACGCTCGGCTCGTCGAGGCCGCCGCGCATGGCGAGGACGTACCGCAGGCCGCGCTCGGCCGGACCGAGCTCGAGCGGCTCGCCGGCCCGCACGCGGACGGCGCGGTACGGACCGGCGTCGTGCCCGGCGACCACCACCCTGCCCCAGGCGCCGGCGACCGCGACCCACGCGTCCGCGTCGGGGACGACGCGGAGTCCGCCCAGCACGACCTCGAGCCCCGCCGCGCCGTCGGGATTCCCGACCAGCCGGTTCGCGAGGGCGAGCGCGCCGCGGTCGAGCGCGCCCGATTCGCCCACGCCGAGTGCCGCACGGCCCGGGCGACCCAGGTCCTGCACGAGCACGGGTCCGCCGACCGCCTCGACGACGAGCCGGGTCACGCGCCGACCTCGCGGAAGCGGACCGGGCGCCCGGGCACGAGCAGCGCGGGCGGCTCGGCGTCGGGGTCCCACAGTGCCGCCTCCGTGCGGCCGATGAGCCGCCATCCGCCCGGGCTCGAGCGCGGATAGGCGCCGGAGAAGCCGCCTGCGAGGCCGACCGCGCCCGCAGGCACGCTCGTGCGCGGCACGTCGAGGCGAGGCACGTCGAACGGCCAGTCCTCGGACACGAGATACCCGAAGCCGGGCGCGAAGCCGATGAACGCGACTCGCCAGGCCGCGTCGACGTGCCTCGCGACGAGGTGCTCGACCGAGACGCCCAGGAGGCGCGCGGTCCCGTCGAGGTCGTCGCCGCGGTAGTCGACGTCGACGACGACCGGCACCGGTTCGGGCCGGGACCGCACGCCCGGAGCGGGGGCGGCTGCGCCATCCGGAACCGCCGTGCTGCGGACCCAGCTCGCCGCCGACTCGAGGGGCAGGCGTGCCGGGTCGAGCGCCACGAGCAGCGTGCGCGCGGCGGGCACCAGTTCGACGACGCCGTCGGGCGCCGTCGCGACCAGCGCGTCATGCAGCGCGAGCACGTCGGCGAGCGTCTCGCACTCGACGAGGAGTGCGGAGCGGCCGGACGGCAGCAGCCGGACGGCGCTCATGCGAACGGCCGGACCGCATGCCCGGCGGCGTGGAGCGCCGACCGGACCGCACGCGCGATGTCGACCGAGCCCGGGGTGTCGCCGTGCACGCAGAGCGAATCGGGCGCCAGCTCGACCCGCGCGCCGTCGTCGGCGGCGATGCCGCCCGTCTCGACGAGCTCGAGCGCGCGATCGGCCGCGGCGCCGGGGTCGTGCACCAGGGCGCCCGGCTCGTGGCGCGGCACGAGGGTGCCGTCGGCGAGGTACCCGCGGTCGATGAACGCCTCGCGCGCGTAGCGGAGGCCGGCCGCCGCGGCGGCCCGCTCGAGCTCGCCCCCGGGTGCGCCGAGCACGACGAGCGCGGGATCGAAGCCGGCGAGCGCGTCGGCCACGGCACTCGCCGCGGCGTGGTCGGCGCCGAGCCGGTGGTACAGCGCCCCGTGCGCCTTCACGTACCGCACCTCGACGCCCGCCGAGCGCGCCGTCGCCGCGAGCGCGCCGACCTGGTAAAGGACCTCGGCGGCCAGCTCGTCGGGCGACACGGCGAGTGCGCGCCGGCCGAAGCCCGCCCGGTCGCGGTAGCCGGGGTGCGCACCGAGCACCACGCCATGCTCGGCCGCGAGCCGCGCGCTGCGGAGCATCGTGAGCGGGTCGCCCGCGTGGAAGCCGCACGCCACGTTCGCACTGCTGACGAGCGCGAACATCGCGTCGTCGTCGCCCATGCGCCAGGCGCCGTACGACTCGCCCAGGTCGGCGTTGAGGTCGATCTCGCGCGACATGCTCCCATTCTCACCCGGGGGTCGCACTCGTGGCCCGGCTCACGCAGACTGGGTGCGGAGGTGGTCGGTTGGCGCGCGGCACGAGACGGATGGCTGTTCGGGCGCTCGTCGCGAGCACGGCGCTCCTGCTCGCGGGCTGCACGGCCGATCCCGACTCCGGACCGGTCGTCGTGACGCCCTCCGAGTCCGCCGCACCGACGACGCCCGTCGCGTCGATCCCGCCCGTGTTCGCGCCTGTCGGAGATGCCGAGACGATCGCCGAGGGCCTCACCGCGCCGTGGTCGATCCTGCGCCTGCCCGACGGCGGCGTGCTCGTCAGCGAACGCGACGACGGTCGCATCGTCGAGGTCCTCGAGGACGGCTCGCTCCGGGAGGTCGCGGTCGTGCCCGACGTCGTGTCGGGCGGCGAGGGCGGCCTGATGGGCCTCGCCCACCTGCCCGGCGACGGCGACCAGCCGAGCCGCGTGTTCGCCGCCTATTCGACCGAGACCGACAACCGGATCGTCCGCATGCCGCTGACGGGTGAGCCCGGCGACCTCGAACTGGGCGAACCCGAGGCGATCCTCGACGGGCTCCCGCGCGGCGGCCGGCACAACGGCGGCAGGATCGCGTTCGGGCCCGACGGATACCTGTACGCCGGCGCGGGCGACGCCGGCGCGCAGGATTCGGCACAGGACCCCGACTCGCTCGGCGGGAAGATCCTCCGGATGACGCCCGACGGCGAGCCCGCGCCGGACAACCCCTTCGGCACGCTCGTGTGGTCGCTCGGGCACCGCAACCCGCAGGGCCTGGCGTGGGATGCCGCGGGCGGCATGTGGGCCTCGGAGTTCGGACAGAACACGTGGGACGAGCTCAACCGCATCGAGCCCGGCGAGAACTACGGCTGGCCCATCGTCGAGGGGCAGGCGGGTGACGAGCGGTTCGTCGACCCCGCCGTGCAGTGGCCGACCGACGAGGCGAGCCCGAGCGGCACGGCGATCGTCGGCGACACGATCGTGATCGCGGCGCTGCGCGGCGAGCGGCTCTGGTTCGCCTCCCCCGCCTCGACGACGCCGACCGACGTGACGCCCGCCTTCGAGGGCGAGTTCGGGCGGTTCCGCGACGCGGTGCCCGGGCCCGACGACGAGGTGTGGGCCATCACGAACAACACCGACGGGCGGGGGTCGCCGCGCGAGGGCGACGACCGGCTGCTGCGCATCCCGATGGAGGAGGCCGACTGAGCGTCCCCCGGTCGCGGCACACGCGATCGGGGCCCGTGCGGGTGGGCAGCGATATCCTCATCCCATGGCGGAACTCGACCGGGTTCGGATCTGGGCGGAGGCGCTCATCGCCCTGCACCTCGATCCTGCCGTGTGGTCGTTCGGCTTCGACAACGCGAAGAAGCGGGCCGGACTCTGCAACTACACCGAGAAGCGCATCTCGGTGTCGCGGTACCTCGCAGCCCGCTACGACGACGACGAGATCCACCAGATCCTGCTGCACGAGGTCGCGCACGCGATGGCCGGCCCCCGCGCCGGGCACGGCCCGAAGTGGGTGCGCATGGCCGACGAGATCGGCTACGTGGGTCGCCGCACGCACGACGGCGATGTCGCCGACGAGCTCGCGCCGTGGGTCGGCCGATGCCCAGCGGGGCACGAGCACTATCGCTACCGCGCACCCATCCGCCCGCTGAGCTGCGGGCTCTGCCGGCGCGGTTTCGACCCGTCGAACCTCATCGTGTGGCGGCGCCGCGAGATCACCGGCGCCATGCGCCGCGCCGCGGCCGCCGCGGCCGCCGATCCGGTGCGGTCCCGGGCGGCGTCACCGCGAGCCCGGAGCCGGTAGGTTCGTACGGTGCCCGTCTCGACCGTCTCGATCCCCGTCGGCCAGTGGTTCACCGATGACAGCGGACGGTGGTGGTTCGACTCCGGATCGCTCGCCCTCGACTTCGCGTACACCGGGGCCATCCGCGTGGCCGTGGCGCCCGAGGCCCTGCACTCCCCCGACGACCTGACCGGGTGGATGCGCGAGCGGTTCCCGATGCCCGTGGGCGTCGCCCGGTCGCGCGACCTGTTCGACGCGGTGTCGCTGCGCGACGCGATCGGGCGGCTCGCGCTCGCCGCGGGCCGCGGCGAGGAGCTGCGCGCCGCCGACATCGACCTGGTCAACCTCTATGCGGCCACCCCCGACATCCCGCCGACGCTCGGCGGCGGATCGCGCCAGGCCGGCCGCTCGGTGCAGACCGTCGGGCAGGCGCTCTCGACGATCGCACGCGACGCCGTCGACTGCTTCGGCCCGGCCAACGACGGTCGCGTGCGCATCTGCGCGGGCGGTTGCGGCATCGTCTACCTCGACACGTCGCGGGCCGCGAGCCGGCGCTGGTGCTCGATGCAGCGCTGCGGCAACCGGGCGAAGGTGCGCGCCCACCGCGCGCGCAAGTCGGGCAAGATCGCGCTGACCGCCGCCTGATCCGCGGGCGCTGCCGTTCGGGTGGCACCCGTCTCAGCGCGGACGGATCACCCGCACGGCTGCCGACGCGTCGCCGATGGCATCGCGTCGCAGGGCGGCCGGATCGGCCCCGGTCGACACGGCCTCGCGCCCCGAGACCGAGGCGGTCGCGAGATGCGCCACCGCGCGGCGCAGTCCGGCGAAGGCGGATGCCGCGACCGCCGCCTCGGGCGACGTGTCGTCGATGCCGAGCGTCGTGAGGGCGTCGACGACCGCGCCCGCCGCGAGCACGTCGTCGGCAGCGAAGCCGCCGTCCGTCCGCCCGGCCGCCACGATCGCCACGTACGCGCGCCGCCCGAGATGCTCCTGCTCGGCGAGGATCCACGCGGCCACGGCGGCTGCGTCGTGCAGTGCCGCCACGACGACGACCGCGTCGGGCGCGGCCGCGAGGGCCTCGGCGGGAATGGAACCCGGCGCGCCGTCGGTCGAAGCGCTGCCCGCGGCATCCGTCGACACCTGGTCGGCCCAGACGAGCACGTCGGCGGCCTGCGCGATACGGCCGACGCCGAGGAGGCCCACGTCGAACCGCACCTGGTACCTGGCCTGCGCGGCCGGATCAGCGGCTGGGGTCCACTCGCTCACCGCGACAGGCTACGCGATCGAGCCCCGGCGCGCGCTCATAGGGTGGAGGCATGACTTCGCATGTCGACTCCCGGCCCGTGACGATCATCACCGGCGGCGGCCGCGGCATCGGCGCCGCGATCGCCGAGCGGCTCGCCGCCGACGGGCACGACCTCGTGCTGACCTACCGCGAGCGTGCCGACGAGGTCGAGCAGGTGGCTGACGGATGCCGCGCCGCGGGCGCCCGCGTCGAGGTGCTGCAGGTCGACCTCGCCGACCTCGACGCCGCCGCCGACGTCGTGCCCGAGGCGGTCCGCCGGTTCGGCCGCGTCACGGGGCTCGTGAACAACGCCGGGATCACCGGACGGATCGGGCCGTTCCTCGACGCGTCGATCGAGGAGTCCGACCTCGTGTTCCGCATCAACGTGCTCGCGCCCATGGTGCTCTGCCGCGGCGCGATCGCGCACATGTCGACCGAGCGAGGCGGCGCGGGCGGCTCGATCGTGAACATCTCCTCCGGCGCGGCCACGCATGGGGCGCCCGACACCTACATCCCGTACGCCGCGAGCAAGGCGGCGGTGAACATCATGAGCGTGGGGCTCGCGAGGGAGTTCGGCCCGGCCGGCGTGCGCGTCAACACGGTCTCGCCCGGCACGACCCGCACCGAGATCCACGCGACCGCCGGGCGGCCGAACGCACCCGACGAGCGTGCCGCGGGCATCCCGATGCGACGCCCGGGCGAGCCGCACGAGATCGCGGGCGCGGTCGCGTGGTTGCTCTCGGCCGACGCGTCGTACACGACCGGCGCCGACATCCGGGTCTCGGGCGGCAAGTAGGCCCCGCAACTCACCGCTCGTTTCAGGAACACGGAGGCTGCTCAGGCTCGCGCGCGCGATCCGGTCCTGACCAGCCTCCGTGTTCCTGAAAGCACGACTCCGGCGTCAGCGGTGCAGCGCCGCGTGGTGCGCGAGCGCCTCGGCGTCCCTCGCCCGCGACGCCGCCCGGCGAGCGGCGTCGAGCGCCGCGACAGGGTCGGCCTCGCGCCGCGCGATGCCGAGCTGCCGCTCGGCCTCGGCCAGTCGGGTGCGTGCGTCCGCCCCGGCGAACGCACGTGCCCGCTCCATCGCCGAGTGCGCGACCGCGATCTGGCTCTCGGCGATGGCGATGGCCCCGGGCAGGGCGCCGCGCGCGCCGTCGAGGCGTTGCTCGGCCCGACGCGTCCCCGACCGGGCGACCTCGAGCCGGTCGCGCGCCGCACGGAGGCGATCGCGCTCCGCGAAGGGATCGGCCGCGCGATCCTCGCGTCCGACCAGCAGCGGCGACACCTCGCCGATCGCGACCGACAGCACCGACGCCGCGTCGTGGTCGGTCGCCGCGTCGCGCTCGCGGCGGGCGGTGATGAGGTCGGCGTCGAGTGCCGCCGCCTCCGTGGTCGCGTCGGCGGCGGCTTGCGCGAGGTCGAGCTCGACCCGCTCGACCCCGGCGAGCTCGCCCTCGGCGCGATCCAGCGCGTGCGTGGCCCGGTCCAGCAGGTCGGCGACGGGCCGCCCGGCGCCGCCCCCGAGGCGCGCCTCCGCGTCGTCGAGCGCGGAGTCCACGCGATCGAGGTCGCGCTCGGCACGAGTGAGGGCTCCGTGTGCGCCGGCGAGCGCCGCCGCCGAGAAGCGGGTGCCGAGCCGTTCCAGTGCGGCCGCGCCATCCGCTCGCCGTCTCGCGAGGCGCTCGGCCCGCTCGCGAAGGGCCGGGGCGTCGGCGGCGGCGCCGCGCTCGGCGGCTCGGCGCCCCGCGAGTCCGGAACCGGCGTCCGCGAGCACGCGCTCGACCGAGTCGCACAGCGACGCGATGCGCGAGCTCCAGGATCGGCGCTCGGCCGCGGTGTGGGGTTCGGCGTCGTCGAGCCGTTGCTGCAGCAGGAACGCCTCGCGGAGCCATCCCCTCGCCAGGTCGACGGTCGCGGCGAGCTCGCGCGCCGCCTCGACGCCGAACTGTGCCTCGGCGAACCGGACCTCCTGCTGGGCGTCCCGCACGGCCTCGTCGGCTCGCACCAGCCGGGCCTTCGCGCCGGTCTCGAGCACGCGCGCCGCATCGACGTCCCTGGCCTCACGTCGCACGCCCAGCCGGCGGAAGCCGACCACGCCGGCGACGAGCGCGATCGCCGCGCCGCCGAACACCACCAGCGAGGGCACCCAGAAGAGACCGTCGGGCATGGCGCGAGCCTAGTCCTCCGGCCCGGGACATGCCCTAGGGTCGAGCCATGCGGGTGCTGCTCAAGCTGACCCTCGATTGCGATGCGGATGCCGCGTGGCGCGCGATCCGCAGCCCGGCCGTGCTGCGCGAGGTGGTCGCACCCTGGCTCGACTTCGAATCCCTCGAGGCCGACGGGTTCCCCGCGACGTGGCCCGAGGGACCGCATCGACTGCGGGCGCTCGCGTTCGGCATCACGCCCCTCGGCGACGAGGTGGTCGACGCGTCGTATCCTGGCGGGCTGCCGCCGGGCGTTCGCATGCTGCGCGACGGCGGCGGGGCGATCACCGGCCCGCTCGCGGCGTTCCGGAGCTGGGACCACCGGATGGCGGTCTCGCCGCTGCCCGACGGCCGCACGCTCTATCGCGACCGCCTCATCGCGACCGCCGGCCCGGCCCTCGACGTGGCGCTCTGGTACCCGACGTGGGCGTTCTGGCAGTGGCGCGGCCTGCGCCTGAAGCAGCTCGCGCCCACGTGGGCCTACGACCCACCCGGCACGGCGGACGCCGCGAGGACCGCGCGGTCCGCGAGGGCGGCGGCATGACCGCGACGCTCGGCGCGCTGCAGCTGCAGGACTGGCGTCGTCGGGTCTTCGGCCTCTACGCCGGGGTCCGGCACCTCAGCGTGCACGACCCGGCCGAGGGACACGAGCTGTGGAAGTCGGGACGCGACGAGCTGTTCGCCGGTCACCCGCAGTCGCCGCTGCTGCCCGACGACCGGGCGAGGTTCACGGGGCTGACCGTCGCACGCTACGACCCGGACTGGCGCTACGAACTCGAGGTGCGCCGGCCCGAGGAACCCGTGCGCATGGTGGTCGACACCTCGACCGACGGCCCGGTTCCGTTCTCGCTCGTCGGCACGGTGCGCATCCCGTACCTCGGCACGCTCGACGTGTGGCGGCTCACGGCGTACGGCGGCGGCATCTTCCTGCCGATCAAGGACACCCTGGCGGGGCAGCCGGGCGGCACGTACGGCGGGGGCCGCTACCTCATCGACACGATCAAGGGCGCCGATCTCGGCTCGGGCGCCGACGACGACTCGCTCGTCGTCGACTTCAACTTCGCGTACAACCCGTCGTGCGCGTACGACCCGTCGTGGTCGTGCCCGCTCGCTCCGCCCGGGAACACGGTCGCCGTCGACATCCCGGTGGGCGAGCGGATGCCGCGCTGAGGCTCGCGTACATCTTCCGCCCAGCACCATCCGCTATGGTGGACCCCGGCGAGCGCGCGATCGCGCCGCCTGCGTCGTAGACACGCTTCCGGGCTTCGAGCCCGACGACTTCATACGGCGAACGGATTCGCCGACCGGCGTCTTCGCCATCTTCCTCCCATCGTCGGGTCTCGAGACGTCGCCGCGCGCCGCCTCGATCCACGCATGGGTGCCTCCCGAACGGAACCCTGTGACCGAGATCACCTTCGGCACGCTCGGCGTGCCCGCACCGCTCGTCGCCGCCCTCGCGGCCGACGGCAAGACCACCCCCTTCCCCATCCAGGCCGACACCCTGCCCGACACGCTCGCCGGACGCGACGTGCTCGGTCGCGGCAAGACCGGCTCGGGCAAGACCATCGCGTTCGCGCTGCCCATGGTCGCCCGCCTCGGCACCTCGCTCGCGGGCGGCCGCCGCCGTGCGGGCCGCCCGCTCGGCCTCGTGCTCGCGCCGACGCGTGAGCTCGCCACGCAGATCACCCAGACCTTCGAGCCGCTCGCGGCCGCGTACGACCTGAAGGTCACCACGATCTTCGGCGGCATCAACCAGACCCGCCAGGTCGCCGCGCTGCGCGCCGGCGTCGACATCGTCGTGGCCACCCCCGGCCGCCTCGAGGACCTCATGAAGCAGGGCTTCCTGCACCTCGACGCGATCGAGATCACGGTGCTCGACGAAGCCGACCACATGGCCGACCTCGGCTTCCTGCCGGTCGTGACCCGCATCCTCGACAAGACGCCCCGCGGCGGCCAGCGACTGCTGTTCTCGGCGACGCTCGACAACGGCGTGGACAAGCTCGTGAATCGATACCTGCAGAACGAGGTGCTCCACTCGGTCGACGAGGCCAACTCGCCCGTCGCCGCGATGACGCACCACGTCTTCGAGATCGACGACGTCGATGCCAAGAACGAGCTCGTGAAGACGCTCGCGTCGGGCACCGGCCGCCGCATCCTCTTCATGCGCACCAAGCACCACGCGAAGAAGCTCGCGAAGAAGCTCACCGAGCAGGGCATCCCCTCCGTCGACCTGCACGGCAACCTGTCGCAGCCGCAGCGCGACCGCAACCTCGCCGCGTTCGGCGACGGCTCGGTCAAGGTCATGGTCGCCACGGATGTCGCGGCGCGCGGCGTGCACGTCGACAACGTCGAGCTCGTCATCCACGTCGACCCGCCCATGGAGCACAAGGCGTACCTGCACCGCTCCGGCCGCACCGCGCGCGCCGGGAGCGAGGGCGACGTCGTCACGATCTGCCTGCCCGCCCAGAAGCAGGACTTGAAGACGCTGCTCCGCAAGGCCGACATCCGGGTCACGCCCCAGCAGGTGACGTCGACGTCGCCGGCCGTGGCCGCGCTCGTGGGCGAGGTCGCGCCGTACGTGAAGCCGCAACCGAAGGCCGCGCCGCAGCCGAGCGGCGGCGGTCGCTCGCAGGGCGCGAACGCCCAGCGCAAGCGCGCCGCCCGTGAGGCCGCCGCGGCCGGCGGCGGTGTGGCGTCCGAGCCGGGCCAGGGCCGCCGTAGCCGCAGTCGCGGCCGGGGCCGTGGCGGTCAGTCGGATGTCGCGCCCGCGACGCCGCGCCGCGACCGCTCGGGCCGTCCGTCCGAGCTCAAGGCCCACGCGCCCAAGCAGGGTGCCGGCCAGAGCCGTGGAGCCCAGTCCACCGGCGCCCAGCGCAGCACCTCGGCGCGCCAGGGTTCGCAGAAGGCGCCCCTGCGCGTCGGCAGCCTCGTCTCCCCGCAGCGCAACACGCGCACCAACCGGCGCGCGCAGGGCTGACGCCCGGATCCCGACACGACGACGGCCCCGCACCCTTCCCGGTGCGGGGCCGTCTCCGTCCCCGGTCAGTACGCGAAGTCGGGACGCAGGTTCCACGCCGTCGCGGTCTCCAACCGGGCGAGCAGCGTGAGCGCCGTGAGCCGCGCATGCTCGTCGCCGACGGCGCTGTACACGTCGATCGCGAGCGGCGGCGGTTCGCCCTCGGTCGGCAGCTCCACCTCGACCCACGCGTCCGCGGCGATCGGCACGCGGGGCTCGAGCGTGCCTACCCCTTCGATGTGGGAGTCGACGGCGAGCGCGATGATCGCGAGCGCGTCGGGCTTGGCCGCGGCGCTGCGCAGGATGAGCCTCGCGCTGTGCTCCTCGGGCTGCGCGAGGCGGCGAGCGAGCCGCCGTCCGTGCCCCATGGTGCCGGAAGGCTACGCCCGCCGGCTGGACGACCGCCGATTTCACCGGTGAGGGCGGCCCGGGTTAGCCTGACCCCATGAGCACCGAGGTCGCTGCCGATGTCGTCATCCGTCCCGTCCGCGATTCCGACGCGGAGGCGCTCGGTCGCGTGCACGCCCAGTGCTGGCACGAGGACTACGACAGCCTGGTGAGCGCCGCGACGCTCGAGAACCTCTCGCCCCGCCGCATGGCCGAGCTGTGGACGCACTGGATGAGCCAGGGCGACGACTTCACGCACGTCGCCGCACTCATCGACGGCGAGATCGTCGGATTCGCCGGAGCAGGCCCCGCCCGCGACGAGGAGCCGCCTCGCGAGCGCGAGCTGTTCTTCATCCACATGCTCGACGCGCACCACGGCAAGGGCATCGGCCAGAAGCTGTTCGACGCTGCGGTGGGCGACGCGTCGGTGTACCTCTGGGTGCCGTCGACGAACGAGCGAGCCGTGCAGTTCTACGTTCGCAACGGCTTCGTGGCCGACGGCGAGTCGCACGACGAGCCGTTCCTCGGCGAGACCATCCACGAGATCCGGATGGTGCGATAGCCACGCCGGGCGAGGACCGGCGACCCACCGGTTCCTAGGTCAAGGCGCCGACCGCGGCGAGCGCGCGGCGCAGCAGGACGCCGCGTCCGCCCTCCATCTCGGCCGAGAGCGCGTCGCTCGCGGCCTCGGCGGGCGTCATCCACGTGACCTCGAGCGCGTCCTGACGGGGCTCGCAGGTGCCGGTCACGGGCACGACGTACGCGAGCGACACGGCGTGCTGCCGGTCGTCGGTGAACGGCGAGATGCCGGGCAGCGGGAAGTACTCGGCGACGGCCGCGGGCACGGGGCTCGCGGGCAGCAGCGGGAACGCCATGGGCCCGAGGTCCTTCTCGAGGTGCCGGAACAGCGCATCCCGGATCGTCTCGCCGTACATGACGCGGCCCGACACGAGCGTGCGCGACATCTCGCCGACCGCGTTGGCGCGCAGGAGCATGCCGACCTCGGTGACCTGCCCGACGCCGTCGACGCGCACGGGGATCGCCTCGACGTAGAGCAGCGGGAGCCGGCCGCGGACCTCGGCGAGCTCGAGGTCGGTCAGCCAGCCGGGGTTCGCGGGCGGCTGCACGACGGGCTCGTCGCCGGGTTCCCAGTCGGGGTGCGGGTCGGGTGTGCGCACGGCCATGCCTCGATTCTGCCGCACGACGGCGCGAGGTACGATGCCCCGATGCGGATCGACGACGAGGCGGTGCTGTGGTCGGCGTCGCGAGCCGATCGCGCGGGGCGGCCCCTGCTCGTGCTGCTGCACGGGTACGGCTCGCACGAGGGCGACCTGTTCGGGTTGAGCCCGTACCTGCCCCTGCAACCGGCGATCGCCTCGTTGCGCGCCCCGATCGCGATGGGGTACGGCCATTCGTGGTTCCCGGTCCCGCAGACCGAGGCCGATCTCGCGACCGCCGACGCCGACGCTGCCGTCACGGCGGTGCTCGAATGGCTCGACCGTGCGGCGCCGGGCGAGGCCGGCATCGGCCTGTTCGGGTTCTCGCAGGGCGGAGCGATGGCGATCGAGTTGCTGCGGCGCGCGCCCGATCGGTTCGCGTTCGCGGTGAGCCTGGCCGGCTTCGCGCTGCCGGGCGAACGCGAGGGCGACGAGCGGATGTCGCAGCTCGCCATCCCCGTGTTCTGGGGCCGCGGGACGGACGACGATGTCATCCCCTCGGCCGCGATCGTGCAGACGCAGGAGTGGCTGCCGTCGCACTCCGACCTGGACCAGCGCGTCTACGAAGGGCTCGGGCACGCCGTGTCCGACCTCGAACTGGCGGATGCCTCCGCGTTCCTTCGCGCGCAGTACGCGGCCGCCTGACTCGGCGCAGGCGCCTAGATGCCGGCGCCGCCGCCGCCTCCGCCGCGTTCCTCCTCGGCACGCCGAGCGGCGCGCTCGGCGTCGCGCTCGGCGACGCGCCGCTTCTCGGCTCGCACCCCGGCTTGGCGCGCCCGCTCCTCGACGAGCCACTCGGGCGGATCCTCAAGGAGGGCCTTGATCTCGGCGGTGGTGAGCGGATCCACGACCCCGGCGCGCGCGAGCCCGGAGTTCGAGACGCCGAGCTTGCCCGCGACGACCGTCTTGGGGTGCGGACCCTCGCGGCGCAGCGTCGAGAGCCACTCGGGCGGGTCGGACTGCAGGGCCGCGAACTCGTCGCGCGTGACCGGCGAGGCCTGGAACTCCTCGGGCGCGGCCTCGAGCAGGATGCCGAGCTTCTTGGCCGCCGTCTCGGGCTTCATCGACTGGGACTGGCGGGGCTTCGCATCGTTCACCCCTCCACGGTAGTCCGACGACACCGTATCCGTGCGCGGGCACGGGCCACAGGCCCCGCCGCGGTTCGTCACGCGAGCTCGAGGCCGACCCCGCCGACGCTAGCCTGAGAGGGCCGCGGCGCGCGGCGGAAGGGGGCGGAGGTGGCGTTGCGGCTCCGGTACGTCGCGGGCGTGAGCCCAGCGAAATGGCTGCGCGCGTGGGCCGATCGCCGCCCCGACCTGCCGCTCGAGGCCGAACGCGTCGACGAACCCGCCCAACTCGACGACCTGCTCGCGGGCGAGGCCGACCTGGCCTTCGTCCGCCTGCCCGTCGACGCCGAGGGGCTCCACGTCATCCCGCTGTGGGAGGAGGTCGCGACGGTCGTCCTCCCGAAGGACCATCCGCTCGCTGATGCCGACGCGCTGCAGCTCGCCGACCTCGCCGATGAGCCGCCCGCGCCGCAACAGGACGACCCCGCGATGACGGTCGAGCTCGTGGCGGCGGGCGCGGGCTGGGCCATCCTGCCGCACAGCCTCGCGCGGCTGCATCATCGACGTGACGTCGTCGCCATCCCGATGACGGATGCCGCGCCCACGCGCATCGCGCTCGTCTGGCGCGTCGACCGCGACGACGACGACATCCAGGAGTTCGTCGGCGTGGTGCGCGGACGAACGACGCGGAGCTCGCGCGGTGCGACCGGCCCGTCGGATGCCGAGCCGTCGGAGGCCGGCACACGCGCGCGCTCGACGCGGAGGCCCGATCCGCGCAGCGGCGCCCGGCGCACGACGCGAGGCGCGCCATCCGCCTCACGCCGCCGGAAGCGCGGCCGATGAGCGCGCGGTTCCTCTTCGTCTCAGCGCGTCCCGAGATCGAGGCGGTCGGCCCCGAGTACGCGTCGGTGCGGCGTGCGAGCGGGCTCGACGTCGACCGACTCGACCACGTGCGCGCCGACGTCGATCCGCTCGGCGACCTCGCACCGGAGCGCTATGCAGGTGTGATCATCGGCGGCAGCCCGTTCAACGTGACCACGCCCGAGGATCGGAAGTCGACGGTGCAGCTCCGGGTCGAGGCCGATCTGGCACGGCTCGCCGAACGCGCGCTCGCCACCGATCACCCCGTGCTGTTCACCTGCTACGGCATCGGCGTGCTCACCCGGGTGCTCGGCGGCACGGTCGACACCGTGCACGGCGAGCAGGCCTCCGCCGTCGAGATCACGCTCACCGACGAAGGGCGGACCGACCCGCTGACGGCGGGCCTGCCCGTGCGGTTCGACGCGCTGGTCGGACACAAGGAGGCCACCGGGCGACTGCCCGACGGCGCCGTGCTCCTGGCCCGATCCGCCGGATGCCCGGTGCAGGTCTACCGAGCCGGCACGCACGTGTACGCAACGCAGTTCCATCCCGAGGTCTCGACCGACGACTTCATCGCGAGAGCGCACGTGTACCGCCACCACGGGTACTTCCCCGCGCACGAGCTCGACCTGTTCATCGCGCGCGTCGGCGCGGCATCCGTCACCGAACCGCGGCGGATGCTGCGTCGCTTCGTCGAACTCGCCGAGGCGCGCTCGCTCTCGGCCGTCTGACAGCCCGAAGGGCCCGCCGACCAGTGGTCGGACGGGCCCCTCGGATTCGAGCCGTGTCGGTCAGGCAGTGCGCCGACGGTTGACGATCAGGCCGTAGATCAGCAGCACGACGATGGCGCCGCCGATGGCGAGCAGCCACGTGCTGAGGTCCCAGAACTCCTCGAGGCCCACTCCGAAGAGGACGCTCCCGAGCCAGCCACCGAGCAGGGCGCCCACGACGCCCAGCAGCAGCGTGATGAGCCAACCGCCGCCCTGCTTGCCGGGCAGGATCAGCTTTGCGATCGCTCCAGCGATCAGACCGAGGATGAGGAAAGCAAGGATACTCATCGGTTCTCCTTCCGTTGGCAGCAACTGTCCTCCAGTGGAGCCTGCCGCGGCAAAGGGTTGCGCCGGTGTGTCGAAACGCGCTATTCAGGGCGCGTGCGCGACGATCCGGCCTCCTGGGTGCTCCACGTCGACCTCGACCAGTTCATCGCGGCGGTCGAGGTGCTGCGACGTCCGGAGCTCGCCGGCCGACCGGTGATCGTCGGCGGACGGGGCGACCCGACCGAACGGGCCGTGGTGTCGACGGCGTCGTACGAGGCGCGCGAATTCGGGGTGGGATCGGGGATGCCGCTGCGCATCGCCGCCCGCAAGGCGCCCGAGGCCGTGATCCTGCCCGTGGATGCGGCCGAGTACACCGCCGCGTCCGAGAAGGTCATGGCCACGCTGCGCGCCATGCCCGGGGCTACGGTGCAGGTGCTCGGCTGGGACGAGGCGTTCGTCGGCGTCGTGACGGACGATCCAGAGGCCTACGCGCGCGACCTGCAGTTCGCGGTCCTCGAGCGCACGCGACTGCACTGCAGCGTGGGGATCGGCGACACGCTCGTGCGCGCGAAGATCGCGACGGGCTTCGGCAAGCCGGCCGGGATCTTCCGGCTGACCGGGGAGAACTGGGTCGAGGTGATGGGCCACCGGCCGACGATCGAGCTGTGGGGCGTCGGCACCAAGATCGCCCGGCGGCTCGCGGGGCATGGCATCACGACCGTCTCCTCGCTCGCCGACGCCGATCCGGCCGTGCTCGCCGCCGAGTTCGGGCCGCGGATGGGGCCGTGGTACCGCCAGCTCGGACGCGGCGAGGGTGCCCGCGTCGTCGACGACACGCCATGGGTCGCGCGCGGGCACAGTCGCGAGACGACGTTCCAGCAGGACCTCGAGGACCCCGCCGACATCGAGGCGGCGCTGCGCGAGCTCGCAGAGCGCGTGCTCGACGACGTCGCCGCCGAGGGCCGGCCGGTGATCGGGCTGACGCTCAAGGTGCGGTACGCGCCGTTCTTCACGAAGACGTACCAGCGCCGGATCCCCGTGACCTCCGATCGCGCCGACGTGGTCGAGCGGGTGATCGGGCTCGCCGCCGACCGGATCGAGGCGGACCGCGCCATCCGCCTGCTCGGCCTGCGCGCTGAGATGACGATGCCCGACGACGCGCGCGAGGGGCACACGCCGACGCGCAGCGGGTGGTGAGGCTTGCGGATGCGGATGGCGCCGACGATACGATCGTTCCCGATCCTCCACGACGTGATCCGATGAGGCGGTGCCCCGTTTGACCTCCACGCGGTTCCCCCGTTCGGTCTACGGCACGGGTGCCGAGCCCGATCCGCGGTTCAGCCTCGCCAATGAGCGCACGTTCCTCGCGTGGAACCGCACCGCGCTTGCGCTGATCGCCGGCGGGGTCGCCCTCGAGGCACTGGGACTCGACCTCCAGCCGGGCTTCCGCCTCGCGGCTTCCCTGGTGCTCGTCGTCGCGGGACTCGCCGTCCCCGTCCTGGCGTGGGTGGAGTGGGCGCGAACCGAGCGGGCCCTGCGCGCGTCGGCCGCGTTGCCGGGCTCCGCGACGAGCATCCTGCTCGCGATCACGGTCGTGCTCGTCGCCGTGCTGGTGCTCTTCGGCATCCTGTGGCGATGACCGGCTCCCCGCTCTTCGATCCGGGACTGCAACCCGAGCGGACCGAACTCGCGTGGCGGAGGACCTGTCTGGGGATCGGCGTCGGCTCGCTCATCGCGCTCCGGGTTCTGCCCGCGCTCGGTTCGACGCCGGACGAGCAGCTCGCATGGCTCGTGCCCGGCCTCGTCGGCATCGCGTTCGCCGTCGTGTTGTGGGTGCTGTCACGGGCGAGGTACGTCCGCGCCGATCGGGCGCTCCTCGACGGCCGCCCCGATCGGATGCCTGGCGCGGGTCTCATGCTCACGCTGACGATCTTCGTGGTCGCCTGCGGCGTCGCTGGCGCGGTGTCCGCGTTCGTCGCCCTGCTGACCTGACATCGAGCCGACCGCGCGAGAGCACCGCCTCGGGGTCACTCGTGCTCGGGCAGGACCGGTGACGACCAGCCGGGATCGCGGCCCAGCTGCGCCGCGCGGGCGACCGACGCCGAGCCGAACCGAGCATGGAGGGCGTCGAGCACCGCGTCGAGTCGTTCGCCCTCGCCCCAATCGATGGGCAGCTCGGGCTGTACGGAATCGGCGCGACCCAATTTCGTGAACGAGATGCCGATGAGGGTGATCCCGCGCTCCTCGATCTCCTGTCGGGCGCTGGCCAGCAGTCCCCGCGCGACGGCGAGGATCACCGAGGTGCGGTCGGTCGGAGGGCCGACGGTGTGCGAGCGGGTCGCCCTGGTGAAGTCGCCGAAGCGGAGGCGCAGCACGACCGTGCGGCACACGCGGTCGCGGTCGCGCAGGCGGCGAGCGAGCCGATCGACGATCTGGGTGAGGATGACGTCGAGTTCGTCGGCCGAGCGAGGACGCCTGCCGAGCGCCCGCTGGGATCCGATGGACCCGCGACGTCGCGTGGTGTCGACGGGGCGCGGATCCCGCAGCCGGGCCAGTGCGTGAAGGTGGGCGCCGGTGGCGTTGCCGAGCAGCCGCTCGGTGGCGTCCTCCTCGAGCTCGGCGAGCTGCCCGACCGTGCGGATGCCGAGCCCGTGGAGCTTCTCAGCGGTGACGGCGCCGACTCCCCACAGCCGTTCGACCGGCAGCGGGAGCAGGAAGGCCTCCTCCCGATCGGGCTCGACCACGAGCAGCCCGTCGGGCTTGCTGACCGCGCTGGCGACCTTGGCGAGGAACTTGGTGCGGGCGATCCCGACCGAGATGGGCAGGCCGACCTCCGCCCGCACCCGCTCCCGCAGGCGCACCGCGATCTGTTCGGGCGTGCCTGCGATGCGGCGCAGGCCGCCCACCTCGAGGAACGCCTCGTCGATGGAGATCCCTTCGACCAACGGCGTCGTGTCGCGGAAGATCGTGAACACCTCCTTGCTGGCCGCGGAGTAGGCGTCCATGCGGGGCGGGACGACCACCGCGTCGGGGCACAGGTCGCGCGCCTGCCGGCCGCCCATCGCCGTGCGGACTCCTCGGGCCTTCGCTTCGTAGCTCGCCGCGAGGACCACGCCGCCGCCGACGATCACGGGCCGACCGCGCAGTTCCGGGGCGTCGCGCTGCTCGACCGATGCGTAGAACGCGTCGAGGTCGGCGTGCAACACGGTCGCCTCGCCACGCATGCCGCCTCCTGTCCTTGCGGCCGAATCTTCGCACGCACCGGCGACACGGGAGCGACCCAGCCCAGGCGGGATCGGGCTGCAGGACATGTTGCAGCGCGAATACAGGATGGGGTGCCCGGCGACGGGAGGGGGAAGCACTGCCGGGGAGTGTGCTTCCGGCCTCGCGTTCACCTCGATTTCCGCCCCTGGGGCATGTCCGACGATCCATGGCGGGATCGCGGGCGGCCTTCTGCCAAGATGCTGGCGTGCAGTACGTGACGATCGAGATGCCCGTGCGTTTGTGGCAGCGCGTGGATGGTTGCGTCGATAACTCGATGGCTGTCGATGTGGTCGACGCGGTCATGGAGTCGGTGGTTGCCGGGTCCTGTGTTCAGGATGCGGGCTGGCGCGCTTCGGCGGCCTACTCGGGCGAACGTGACCAGTTCGGCTGGCCTCCGTCCGAGCACCTGTTGCCGATCACCCTTCGTCGCTCGCACTGGGACTGGATCTTGTCTCAGCTGGACCGCTGGGAGCCGTACGAAACGGATGGCGTCGCGGAGGACGCGCGCGGGGTAATCGGCGAAGCGCTCCGGGAGGCGTAGTCGCAGAGCACCACGGCGCTCAGTCCTCGGGGATGCCCACGCCGACGCTCGGCTGGTTGATCCCACCGTCGACCAGGCCGGATATATCGAGTGCGAGCAGCAGCCATCCGACTGCAAGCAGGATGCCGAGTGCGGCCAGCACGATCACCCAGATGCGGAACCGGCCCAGCTCGGGCTTGGCGAGGATCCCGACGATCAACAGCCCGGTCGATATGGGGAGTGCGATGAAGAACCCCGTGATGAGAGGGACGGCAGATGCTGCCGCCAGGACGACCAACGTGATCTGAGCGGGGAGGGGCCATTCCCTGCGCTGGGTCGCGGTGTTCACCATGTCGGTCACCTTACCCGCGGGCTGCTCATCAACAAGGGCGCCGGAGGTCGACCCCCTGTTCCCGCGGCTCACGCTGCACGACCTCCCACACGCCGCGGTCCGCTCCCGGTCAGCGCGGGGCCCTCCAGGCGGAACGACGAAGGCCCCAACTTCCCCGGAATTCCGGGGAAGTTGGGGCCTTTCGCGTGGCGGTACCGGTGGGATTTGAACCCACGGTGCGCTTTCACGCACACAACTTTTCGAGAGTTGCACCTTCGGCCGCTCGGACACGGTACCGAGATCGATAGTAGACGACTCCGTCACGAGGTCCAAAACGAGCGGATGGCGCGGGGCCAAGCCGAAGGGCTACGCCGCGATCCGCTCCGCGACCAGCGTGGCATCCTCGCCGACGCCCATCAGCAGCGGCGACTTGCGCGTGCGCAGCCACGGCACGCCGACGAAGGAGAGGCCGGGCACGACGGTGCTCATCCCGTCCCGCTGGAGCGGCAGCCCGTACTCGTCGACGACGCCGGGGATGTCGATCCACCGGTAGTCGGGGCGGAAGCCGCACGCCACGACGACGCCGGCGAGGTCGGCGAGGCGCGGGGCGGGTGCCACCGGGATGCTGGCGCGCGGCAGTTCGGGAAGTTCGGGCGTCAGGAGACCCATCCGCTCGGCCGTCTCGACGACGAGGGTGCAGACCGCCTGCCACCCCTCGTCGCCCGCGGCCACCGAGACGCCGAGGTCGTCGGCCACGACGAGTCGATCGCCGTCGAGGCCGAGCACGCGACCGGTGAGCTGCGCGCCGGCCGCGGCGAGCGTGCGCAGGTTGAGGTCGTGACCGCCGCCGCGGCCTGTGACGACGGGATTGGGGCCGAGCCGTGCCGCCGGCGAGGGCAGGTCCGCCGCGGTGTGCTCGAAGAAGCCCGCCTCCATGAGCCAGTCCACCGTGTCGCGGCCGGCCACCTGCCGCGGCATCGAGGGCGCGCGCCCAGGCGAGATCACGACCTCGCGCCCGGCGGCCAACAGCTCCTCGGCGATCTGGCCGGCGGTCTGGCCGCCGCCCATCACGAGGATCCGGCCGTCGGGCAGCGAATCCGGCGAGCGATAGGACGTCGCGCCGACGACGGGCACGTGGCCCGCGAGCTCGTCGATCACCTCGGGCCGGCGCTCCCGCTGGTACGCACCGGTGCAGGCGACCACTCGTCGCGCGCGCACTGGCCCGGCCTCCGTCTGCGCGAGGAATCCGTCGTCGGTGACGCGGAGCAAGTCCACTCCGGCGTGCTCGCGGATCGGCGCACCGAACGACGCCGCCCATCGGCGCAGGTGCACGATGATCTGCTCACGCGGCAGGTAGCCGCCCGGGTCGTCCCCGTCGTACTCGCCGCCGGGCAACCGGATGGTGTGGTTCGGCGTGACGAGGCAGAAGCTGTTCCACCGCACGTACCAGGCCGCGCCGGCGCGCTCGCGATCGACCACGACATGGTCGACGCCGGCACGCATGAGTTCGTGGCTGACCGCGAGCCCGGCCTGTCCAGCGCCCACGACGAGGACGTCGGTGTCCGCGAGCATGGCGCCAGCGTATGCCAGCCCGCCGGGCAGGGGAAGTGGCGCACGGGCGCGCAACCCCCGGCCGAGGGTCGGCGGCGCATCGTACGCTCGGACCATGGCCGAGGAACGCCCCGCCGTCGAACCGATCGTCACCGCCCTGGTGCCGATCGCGCTGCTCGCCGGCATCCTGCTCGCCGCTCGCGCGTGGTGGCGACGATTCCGCGCGCGCATCACCGCGAACAGCGTCATCCTCAACGAGACGCTGCCCGTGCACTCGAAGTGGTGGCGCGACCACGCGAAGGTGCGCGGCGAGCTCCTCTACGTCGCGCTCGGCGACAGCGCGGCGCAGGGCATCGGCGCGAGCCGCCCCGACCGCAGCTACGTGGGCGTGCTCGCTCGGCTCATGCGCGACACCACCGCCCGCACCATCCGGGTGGTGAACCTCAGCGTCTCGGGCGCGACGGTCGCGCTCGCCGTGCAGGACCAACTGCCGAAGCTCGCGAAGTACCGTCCCGACGTGATGACCGTGGCCATCGGCTCGAACGACATCGCCAAGTGGGATCCCGTGGCGTTCGAACGCGACCTCAGCCGGATCCTCGATGCCGTGCCGCCGCACACGCTCGTCGCCGACCTGCCGTTCTTCTACTTCCCCCAGAACGAGCGCAAGGTCGCGGTCGCGAACGACATCGTGCGGCGACTCGTCGCCGAGCGCGGGCTCACGCTCGTGCGACTCCATCGCGAGACACGCCTCCGCGGCTTCCGGCGCATGTTCACCCACTTCGCGAACGACTGGTTCCATCCCAACGACCACGGCTACCGGGTCTGGGCCGACGCGTTCCGTCCCGCACTGCTCGCGTCGCTCGCCGAGCGCTTCCCGGTCGAGGCGGATGTCGCGACCGCCGCCGACACCGACGGCGCCCTCGTCTCGGGGCCGGCCGCGCCGGTCCCGGCCGATGTCGCCGGGCAGCCCTAGGCTCTGGGGCATGGCGAAGCCCTCCACCGCGTACCGTTGCACCGAATGCGGCTGGAGCACCGTCAAGTGGGTGGGCCGCTGCGCCGAATGCCAGCAGTGGGGCACCGTCGTCGAGGCCGGCACGACCAGCGGCATCGTCCGCAGCCTGCAGCCCGTCGCCCCGACCGCGGGGCGCGCGGCGCGGCCGATCGCGCAGGTCGAGTCCGAGCTCACGGCGCATCGGCCGAGCGGGGTCGGCGAGTTCGATCGCGTGCTCGGCGGCGGCATCGTCGCGGGCGCCGCGATCCTGCTCTCGGGCGAGCCGGGCGTCGGCAAGTCGACGCTGCTCCTCGAGGTCGCCGCCCGGGTCGCCTCGACCGGGCGGCGCGTGCTGTACGTCAGCGCCGAGGAGTCGACCGCGCAGGTTCGCCTGCGCGCCGGCCGCACGGGGGCGCTGCACGACGAGCTCTACCTCGCCTCCGAGACCGACCTCGCGACGATCCTCGGTCAGGTCGACGAGGTCTCCCCCGAGCTGCTCATCGTCGACTCCGTGCAAACGGTGTCGAGCTCGCTCTCCGACGGACTGCCCGGCCAGCCGAGCCAGGTGCGCGAGGTGGCCTCCACGCTCATCCGCGTCGCGAAGGAGCGCCAGCTGCCCGTGCTCCTCGTCGGCCACGTCACGAAGGACGGCACGATCGCCGGCCCGCGCCTGCTCGAGCATCTCGTCGACGTGGTGTGCCAGTTCGAGGGCGACCGCCAGACCGCCTTGCGCTTCGTGCGAGCCCTGAAGAACCGGTTCGGCCCGACCGACGAGGTCGGCTGCTTCGAGATGACGGGCGACGGCATCGCCGAGGTGCCCGACCCGTCGGGCCTGTTCCTCAGCCGGTCGCGCACCTCCGTGAGCGGCACGTGCGTCACGGTCGCGCTCGAGGGGCGGCGTGCGCTCCCGGTCGAGGTGCAGGCGCTCGTCGTCGGCACCAAGGCGCCGCAGCCGCGTCGCGTCGTCAACGGGGTCGACCCCTCGCGCGTGGCGATGATCATTGCGGTGCTCGAGCGCCGTGCTGGGCTCCGCCAGCTCGGCGAGCACGACGTCTACGTGTCGACCGTCGGCGGTGTGCGACTCGTCGAACCGGCGGCCGACCTCGCGATCGCGGTGGCGATCGCGAGCGCCATGCGCGACCGCGCGGTGCCGCACGAGCTCGCGGCCGTGGGCGAGATCAGCCTCGCGGGCGAGGTCCGGCCCGTGGCATCCGCCCGGCAGCGCGCCGCCGAGGCGCGGCGGCTCGGCTACACCGCCCTGCTCGACGACGAACTCGGCAGCGTGCGCGCCGCGGTCGATCGCGCGATGATGGCCGCCTCGGGCGCGCGGGAGCGCGAACTCGACGCCGCGTTCTGAACTCCTACGTCTCGAGCGCCTTCAGCAGCTCGGTCGGCGACGCCTGCATCGGATGCGGCCCGGCGATGTCGAGGAACACCGTGGTGATCGTCGATTCGTAGCGCTTGAGGAACGACCGCAGCCACTTCGGGCTCTGCAACCCGACCGCGGGCGGAAGGTTCGCCGGCTTGTTCGCCGCATCGCTGAAGAGCAGCAGCGCGACCTCGCCGGTGTTCGGGTCGCGGTAGGTCCAGACCTCGCCGCCGTCGAGCGGCTTGTCGCGCGGGCCCGGCTTGATCAGCGGCACGACGGTGTTGCCGTGGCGAAGAGCGAGCGCGACGGCCGCGACATCCTGCCGCTCGAGGGCCTCGGCGAGCGCCTGCGACCGGAATTCCAGCGAGTCCGCAGCCTTCGACCCCTTCGAGCCCTTGGGGGAACGCTTCGCACCGGCCATCGCTCCAGCCTACCGAGGCGTCCCGCGCCGGCGCGCATGGTGAAGGGTGGACGGCCACGGCCATCCACCCTTCTGGGAGCGTGCCGGACTACAGACCCAGCAGGCGGGAGAGCAGGTTGCCCAGACCGCCGGTGTTGCCGCCATCGAGCAGTCCCGCAACCGCGCAGAGCAGGTTGCCCAGCAGGTTGCCCGCGCCGCGTTCGGCCGTGATGTCAAGCTGGACATCGCTGAGGTCGACGACCAAGCCGAGGATGTCGAGGTGCAACGGGCCGAGGTCCAAGGTGAGGATGTCGCAGACCTGCGTTGCCGCAGCGCCCACGACGCTCGTCGTCACCTGCTGGTCGACCGCCACAGGGTCGCCGACGAGAGGCGTGAACGTACCGACCACGTCACCGACGACGCTCAGCACGCCGCCCTGCGAAGTGAAGCCGGTCGGCGTGAAGGTACCGACGAACCGGCCGACCCCGGCGATGGTCTGGTCGATCTGCGCCGGCTGCACCGACGCCAGCTCCTGGGCGTTGACGGTGGGCGGCGGCGCGGCTTGGGCCGGGGCCACGGTCCCGACCGCCATGGTCAGGGACAGCGCGACAGCGCCCAACCCTGCGAGAAGCTTCTTATGCTGCATGATGATCGATCCTTTCCGGCGGCGCACGCGCACGTTCAGGCCCGCGCTCCGCCGGGTTATGAAGCGGTTACTCATGGTCCCGCCTCTGGCGAATGCACTCGGATCCCACGACTGTGTTGCGTCCGGACCCGTCGCTGTGCATTTCTTCGTGCCCGACGATAGGCCGATGTCGCGGCGCAAGATAGCGGCTTGACCCGCCTCGGAGAAGACGTTCACGAGGAACCCCTCCGCATTGGAGCGCGCTCCCAGACTCCGCCGCAGACGGACTCCAGGACGGGCCGGCGTCCCCGATCAGTACAGCAGGAACTGCTTCGACTCGGTCGACTCGAATCCCGAGACCGACACGTTCAGGTGATACGACGCGCCCCCGGCCGGCACCGGGGCGCGGGTGCTCGCGCACGTGTCGGCGGTCGAGCGGGTGCGGTCCCAGACGATCGGTGCCGTCGACGACACCGGCGCGTTCGGGGCGAGCGACACCTCGGCGTCGACCGGCTCGGTCTGGCAGTCGGTGGAGGTCCAGTAGACCTCCTTCCCGCTCGTGACGGTGAACACCTGCGCCTTGGTGCCGACGTTCAGCGCGCACGTGTTGGGGCCGGTGTTGGTGATCGTGACGGAGAGCTTCGGCTGCTCGCCCGACGCGTAGACCGCCTTGTCGGTCAGCGCCTCGACGGTGATCTGGCCCTCCGTGCAGGCCGCACCGTCGACCGCGGGCGCCTCGGATGCGTCGGGTTCGTCGGTGGCGGGGGCCCCCGTCGCGGGCGGCTCCGAGGGCGGGGCGTCGGATGCCGCGGGGGTCGGCGTCGCCGACGGCGGCGTCGTCTGCGACACCTCGTCGCCCTGGCTCGCGCCGGGACGCACGATGACGAGCACGATCGCGACGATGACGGCGACGAGCCCGAGCAGCACCATGAGCCGGCGACGCCGGTACACGGAGGCGGGCAGTCGCCCTGATGCGGGGCGGTTCGACGTCATGCGCTCAGGCTACGGCGGCCCGAGCCGCGTCTCGGGGTGCGGGCTCGGCGCGCCCCCAGGCGGTGAGGAACGCTCAGAGGGTTTTCAGCATCCGGGTGTTGCCGAGCGTGTTCTGCTTCACGCGCGCGAGGTCGAGGAACTCCGCGACGCCCTCGTCGTGCGAGCGCACGAGCTCGGCGTACACCTCGGGATCGACGGTCTCGCCGCCCATGTCCTCGAAGCCGTGCCGGCTGAAGAAGTCGACCTCGAACGTCAGGCAGAACAACCGGCTGAGGCCGAGCCCGCGGGCGTCGTCCTCGAGCGTCGCGAGCAGCGCGTGCCCGACGCCATGGCCCAGCCAGTCGTCGTGGACGGCGAGCGTGCGCACCTCGCCGAGGTCCTCCCACATCACGTGCAGCGCGCCGCATCCGACGACCACGCCGTCGGCCGACTCGGCCACCCGGAACTCCTGCAGCGCGCCGTAGAGGTCCACCCGCTCCTTGCCGAGCAGGATGCGTCGGGCGACGAGCGGCTCCACGAGCTCGACGATCCTCGGCACGTCGGGCGTGCGCGCGGCGCGCACGTGGAAGGGCTGCGTCATCCGCTCATCGTATGCCCGCGGCCATGCCCGGAACGGCACCTGCGGGCGCACCCGCTCGGGCACGGGCGAGGGGGCGGATGCCGCGGCATCCGCCCCCTCGGGTCGAACCGGTCGTGCGGGTTACTGCCCCGCCGCGAGGTCGGGCGTGGCCGGCCCGGTGCCGATCGCCGCGCCCGTGTTGACGCCCACGCCGACGGGCAGCGCCCGCTGCGTCGTGGTGAACACGAACTCGCCGTCCTGGAAGTCGACATGCACGTGGTCGCCCGAGTTGAGCTCGCCGTGCAGGATCTTCTCCGACAGCCGATCCTCGATCTCGTGCTGCACCGCGCGGCGCAGCGGGCGGGCGCCGAGCGTCGGGTCGAACCCGACCTCGATGAGCCGCTCCTTGGCCGCCTGCGCGAGCTCGACGGTCATGTCGCGGTCGAGCATGCGCTCGCCCAGTCGCTTGATGAAGAGGTCGACGATCTGGAGGAGCTCCTCCTTCGACAGCTGCGGGAAGACGATGATCTCGTCGACGCGGTTCAGGAACTCGGGCTTGAAGTGCTTCTTCAGCTCCTCGTTCACCTTCGCGCGCATGAGGTCGTAGCCGGTGCGAGGGTCGCCCTCGACCTGGAAGCCGACGGGACCGCCCGAGATGTCCTTCGTGCCGAGGTTCGTCGTCATGATGATGACGGTGTTCTTGAAGTCCACCACGCGACCCTGGCCGTCGGTGAGGCGGCCCTCCTCCAGGATCTGGAGGAGCGAGTTGAAGATGTCGGGGTGGGCCTTCTCGATCTCGTCGAAGAGCACGACCGAGAACGGCTTGCGGCGCACCTTCTCGGTGAGCTGGCCGCCTTCCTCGAAGCCGACGAAGCCGGGAGGGGCACCGAACAGTCGCGAGACCGTGTGCTTCTCGCCGTACTCCGACATGTCGAGCGAGATCATCGCCGACTCGTCGTCGAACAGGAACTCGGCGAGCGCCTTGGCGAGCTCGGTCTTTCCGACGCCGGTGGGGCCGGCGAAGATGAACGAGCCCGAGGGGCGCTTCGGGTCCTTGAGGCCGGCGCGCGTTCGGCGGATGGTCTTCGACAGGGCGGAGATCGCCTCCTCCTGGCCGATGACACGCTCGTGCAGCGCCTTCTCCATGAAGACGAGGCGGCTCGACTCCTCTTCGGTGAGCTTGAAGACGGGGATGCCGGTGGCCTGCGCGAGCACCTCGGCGATCAGGCCCTCGTCGACGACGGCGGTCGTCTTGACCTCGCCCGACTTCCACTGCTTCTCGAGGCGGAGGCGCTCGCCGAGCAGGGTCTTCTCCTCATCGCGCAGCGACGCGGCCTTCTCGAAGTCCTGCTCCTCGATCGCGGTCTCCTTCGCGGCGCGGACCACGGCGATCTTCTCGTCGAACTCGCGCAGCTCGGGCGGCGACGACAGGATAGACAGGCGCAGGCGCGCGCCGGCCTCGTCGATCAGGTCGATGGCCTTGTCGGGCAGGAACCGGTCGCTGATGTAGCGGTCGGCGAGGTTGGCGGCCGCGACGATCGCTCCATCGGTGATCGAAACCTTGTGGTGCGCCTCGTAGCGGTCGCGCAGCCCCTTCAGGATGTTGATCGCGTGCGGGAGCGACGGCTCGGCGACCTGGATCGGCTGGAAGCGGCGCTCGAGCGCGGCATCCTTCTCGAAGTGCTTGCGGTACTCGTCGAGCGTGGTCGCGCCGATGGTCTGCAGCTCGCCGCGCGCGAGCAGCGGCTTGAGGATCGACGCGGCGTCGATCGCGCCCTCGGCGGCGCCCGCACCCACGAGGGTGTGGATCTCGTCGATGAAGACGATGATGTCGCCGCGCGTGCGGATCTCCTTCGTGACCTTCTTGAGGCGTTCCTCGAAGTCGCCGCGGTAGCGCGAACCGGCGATGAGCGAGCCGAGGTCGAGCGAATAGAGCTGCTTGTCCTTCAGCGTCTCGGGGACCTCGTTCTTGACGATCGCCTGCGCGAGGCCCTCGACCACGGCGGTCTTGCCGACACCGGGCTCGCCGATGAGCACGGGGTTGTTCTTGGAGCGACGCGAGAGGATCTGCATGACCCGCTCGATCTCCTTCTCGCGGCCGATCACGGGGTCGAGCTTCGACTCGCGCGCAGCCTGCGTGAGGTTGCGGCCGAACTGGTCGAGGATCTGCGAGCCGCCCTGGGCCTGCTGCTGCTCGGTCGCGCCGACCTGCACCTGCTCCTTGCCCTGATACCCGGAGAGGAGCTGGATGACCTGCTGGCGCACGCGGTTGAGGTCGGCGCCGAGCTTGACGAGCACCTGGGCCGCGACGCCCTCGCCCTCGCGGATGAGGCCGAGGAGGATGTGCTCGGTGCCGATGTAGTTGTGGCCCAGCTGGAGCGCCTCGCGGAGCGAGAGCTCGAGCACCTTCTTGGCACGCGGGGTGAACGGGATGTGCCCCGTGGGCTGCTGCTGCCCCTGCCCGATGATGTCCTGGACCTGCTCGCGGACCGCGTCGAGCGAGATGCCCAGCGACTCGAGCGCCTTCGCCGCCACGCCCTCACCCTCGTGGATGAGGCCGAGCAGGATGTGCTCGGTGCCGATGTAGTTGTGGTTGAGCATCTTGGCTTCTTCTTGCGCCAGGACGACGACACGACGGGCTCGGTCCGTGAATCTCTCGAACATCATCTACTCCTCGTCGACGCCGGGTAGGGGCATCGATACAACAACGGTAACGATCGGGCCTGCGCGGTGGGCGCGTGTTCGCCGTGGGCGCACCGGCGCTTGACGTCAGGACGCGGCATCCGTAACGTATCGATCGTCGATACCATCGATATTCGATATGGCGCATGACGACCGGAGGACCGATGACCGCCTACGACGCTCCCACCCGCCTCGACCGCGCCGACACGATCGGGATGTACGCGACCGTGTGCATCGCGGCCGTCGCGGTCGCCGCGACGATCTGGGGCGTGATCGCCCGGCTCGCCGAGGTCGTGCCGTTGCGCGACGTCCCGGTGCTCGTGCCGTTCATCGACGAGGTCGCCGACCTCCCGATCGGGCCGGATGGCGCGCCGGTGACGGTGGCGGTGGACCAGGCCGTCGTGACCGTGCCCGAGCCGGCCGCCGCGACCGGCTTCGCGCTGATCGCCGAGCCGCTCGTGCACGGACTCGCGATCGTCGCCGGCGTGGTCATGCTCGCACTGCTCTGCTGGAACGTCGCCCGAGGACGGGCGTTCTCGCGTGCCAACGTCCGGATCGTCTTCTCGGGTGTCGGCGTGCTCGCCGCGGGCTGGTTGTTCGGCACGATCCTCACGAACATGACCGTGAATGGCGCACTCTCGGCCGTGAGCGACTACACCTACGAGGGCATCACGTTCAGCACCGACTGGGCGATCCCGTTCGCCATCCTCGCCCTCGGCCTGGTCGGCGCCGCATTCCAGGTGGGGGCCCGGCTCCAGCGCGATACCGACGGACTGGTCTGATGGCGCCGGCCGAGGTCGACGAGGCGCACGACGTCCATTGCCGGCTCGACGAGCTGCTCGCCGAGCGCGGGCTCACCCTGACTCGCCTGGCCGAGCTGGTCGGCGTGAGCGTCGTCAACCTCAGCGTGCTGAAGAACGACCGCGCCCGCGCCATCCGCTTCTCGACCCTGCAGGCGATCTGCCGCACCCTCGAGTGCGAGATCGGCGACCTGCTCGTGCTCAGGCGAGCGGATGCCGCGGGGTCGGCGTCCGGCGCCGCGCCGACCCGCTGATCGCCTCGACGCACCGGCGCGCGCGTGATTGGATGCACGCATGCCCAGACTCGTACTCACCGTCATCGGAGACGACCGCGCCGGCCTCGTCGAGGCCCTCGCCGAGGCCGTCACGGCCCACGGCGGCAATTGGGAGCAGAGCCAGATGGCCGAGCTCGCCGGCCAGTTCGCGGGCATCGTGGTCGTGACGGTGCCGGCCGACCGCGCCGACGACCTGCGCACCGCGCTCGAGGGGCTCGAGGGACTGCTCGACGTGTCGGCGCACCCCGGCTCGGAGGAGCCTGAGGGCGTCGACGACTGGCGTCGGCTGCGGATCGACCTCGTCGGCAGCGACCACCCGGGCATCGTCCACGACGTGTCGGCGGTGCTCTCGCGCCACGGGCTCAGCATCGAGACGATGACGACCGAGCGGCGCGACGCCCCCATGGCGGGCGGGCAGCTGTTCGAGGCGCACATCCTCGTGCGCGTGCCGCCCGGCACCGAGCCGGGCGCGGTGCGCGACGAACTCGAGCGGGTCGCAAGCGAGCTGTTCGTCGAGCTCTCGGTCGGTCAGGACTGACCCGCCGGACTGCGTCGTCGGGCCGGACAGGGCCCCGCCGCCGGGCCTACTTGACGGGGACGGTGACGACCGCGTCGCCGACGGTGACCTCGAGCTCCTCGGTCGTCGTCACGTCGGCGGGCGTCGAGAACACCGTGGTGTGCGGCACGAAGTCCATGGTGCAGGGGCCCTCCTCGGCTTCGGGAAGGACCGCCTCGACGGCGTTGCCCTCGCCCGCCTCGGCGGTGACGCGCAGCTCGGTCGGGATGATCGGGCAGGTCGAGGACCCCCAGATCGTGATGGCGAGCCGGCCGCCGTCCTGCAGGTACTGCACGAACGGCTCATCGCCGCTCGGCTCCGGCACCTCCTCGGCCGAGCCCTCCTCGGTCTCGGTCTCGGTCTCGCCGCCCTGCTCGGTGTCCTCCGCGTCGCCCGCGGCCTCCTCCTCCTCGTCGATGACGGGCAGACCCGGGAAGTCCTCGACGGGCCCGGATCCGGGTGCGCAACCGGCGAGCAGGAGCGCCGACACGACAGCGGCGGAGGCGAGGAAAAGGCGACGGACTTCCACGTGCGGGGCCATGGGCACATGCTAGCCCGCGAGGCCCGTCCACGGCAGGCAGGCCGCGCGGCCGTCGCGCGTAGGATGCGGGCATGAGCAACCTCGAGCGCGACCCCGTCGAACTGCTCTGCCCGCCCGAGACGCCCCACGGGCCGGCCGTCCAGCTCTTCGACTACCGCGAGGTCCCGCTCGGCGGACCGCGGGCGATGCCCGTGCGCCGGACGCTCCCCCAGCGCGGCCGCACCACGATCGGCGCCTGGTGCTTCGCCGACCACTACGGGCCCGACGACGTCTCGGTCACCGGCGGCATGGTCGTGCCGCCCCACCCGCACACCGGGCTGCAGACCGTGAGCTGGCTCTTCGAAGGCGAGATCGAGCACCGCGACTCGACCGGGAGCCACGAGCTCGTGCGGCCCGGCGGCGTGAACCTGATGACCGCCGGCCGCGGAATCTCGCACTCAGAGGTATCGACCGGCGCGACGACCCGCCTGCACGGCGTGCAGCTCTGGGTCGCCCTGCCCGAGGACTCCCGGCATGTCGGACCGTTCTTCGAGCACGCCGACACCACGCCGTTCCGGCTCGGCGACGCGACGCTGCGCGTGTTCGTGGGCGAGCTCGTCGCCGGCGACGCGGGCGAGGCGGCGGATGCGCCATCCGCGCCGGTCACGGTCTTCTCACCGCTGCTGGGCGCGCAGGTCGACCTGCCCGCGGGCGGCACGGTCGACCTGCCGCTCGATCCGGGCTTCGAGCACGGCCTGCTGGTCGACGCCGGCCCGGCGCACGTCGAGGTCGGCGGGGCGGATGGCGCAACCGAGGTCGCGTGGTCGCAGCTGGCGTACCTCGGCACCGGACACGATCGCGTGCGGGTGCGCGCCGACGCCGATCCGGTGCGCGTGGTGCTCCTCGGCGGCGTGCCGTTCGGCGAGGAGCTCGTGATGTGGTGGAACTTCATCGGCCGGTCCCACGACGAGGTCGTCGAGTTCCGGCGCCGATGGCAGTCCGACGTGATCGACCGCAACGATCCGGATGGGCCGTTCGGCACGGTTGCCGGGTACGACGGTCGACCGCTGCCCGCGCCCGACCTGCCGACCGTGCGGTTGAAGCCGCGGCGCTGAGCCGCGCCATCCGCTCGCCGCTGGTCGAGTCGTGCTGAATGCGCGTACCGAGACCCGCCGCGCGCCGACGGCCGGTGCCCAGGAGGGAGCACCGGCCGCCGGGGTGATCCGGGCCGATCAGGCCACGGCCACCTCAGGCGCACCCACCGCCTGCTCTTCCCGCACCGGGCGGCGGTGCGCCCAGCGCTTGAGTGCGATGACCACGAGGGCCGCGACGACCGTGCCGGCCGCGATCGCGAGGACGAACCACAGCAGGTTGCCGATCGCGAAGAACACGAAGATGCCGCCGTGCGGGGCCTGCGACGTCACGCCCATGCCCATGCAGATCGCGCCGGCCACCGCACCGCCGATGACGGTCGCCGGGATGACGCGGAAGATGTCCGCGGCAGCGAACGGGATCGCGCCCTCGGAGATGAACGCGGCACCGAGCAGCCACGCCGCCTTGCCGTTCTCGCGCTCGACCGGGGTGAACAGCTTTCGGTCGATCAGGGTGGCGAGCGCCATCGCGAGCGGCGGGACCATGCCCGCAGCCATGACCGCCGCCATGATCGCCCACGGCGCCTGGTTCTCGGGCGAGCCCGCACCCAGGCCGGCGACCGCGAACGCGTAGGCGACCTTGTTGACCGGGCCGCCGAGGTCGAAGCCCATCATCGCGCCGAGGATGAGGCCGAGCAGGACCGCGCCGGCACCGGAGAGGCCCGACAGCCAGTCGTTCAGTGCGGTCGAGAAGGCCGAGATCGGTCCGGCGAGGAGCACGATCATGAGCCCGGAGGCGACGATCGACGCCAGCAGCGGGATGATCACGACCGGCATCAGGCCCTTGAGCCAGCGCGGCACATCGAGTCGCGCCAGCAGCAGCGCGATCCATCCCGCGAGGAGGCCGCCGACGAGACCGCCGATGAAGCCGGCGCCCATGAGGCCCGCGACCGAGCCCGCGACGAAGCCGGGCGCGATGCCCGGGCGATCCGCGATCGCGTAGGCGATGTATCCCGCCAGCGCTGGGACGAGGAAGCCCATCGAGATGTTCCCGATGACGAAGAACACGGCGCCGAGATAGATGGCGAGGCCGCCCTCGGGGAGGTTCCAGAGTGCGTTCGTCGTCACGATCTCGACCGCATTGTCGTTGATGTCGTACCCACCGAACAGGAAGCCGAGCGCGATGAGCAGGCCACCGCCCGCGACGAACGGGATCATGTAGCTGACGCCCGTGAGCAGCACGCGCTTGATCTTCTGGCCGAAGTGCTCGTGCGCGACGGCTGCGGCGGCGCTCTGCGCCGTGGCGTCGCCCGCGACGCGCGGCGCCGACGGGTCGTCGATCGCGGCGACCGCCTCGCGCAGCATGTCGGCCGGGTGGTCGATGCCGCGCTTGACCGGGCCTGCCACGACCGGCTTGCCCGCGAAGCGCGACTTGTCGCGCACGTCGACATCGACGGCGAAGACGACGGCGTCGGCCCGCTCGATGACCGAGGGCGCGAGCGGGGTCGAACCCGACGAGCCCTGCGTCTCGACGTGCAGTTCGATGCCCTCCTCCTTGGCGGCCTTCGCGAGCGCGTCGGCGGCCATGTAGGTGTGCGCGATGCCCGTGGGGCACGCGGTCACGGCGATGAGCACGGGCCTGCCCTCGTGGTGCGCGGGGGCGGAGACGGCGGCGGCGGCGGCGGTCGTGGCGGCTGCCGCGGGCGCGGCGGCGGCGGGCGCCGTCTCGGGCTCGGGCGCGAGCGCCTCGTCGACGAGCGCGACGAAGGTCGCCGCGTCGGGCGCGGAGCGCAGCGAGGCGACGAAGTCCTCGCGGATCAGCGAGCGTGCGAGCGTCGAGAGCACCGCGAGGTGGTCCTGCGTCGACGCGGTCGGCACCGCGATGAGGAACACGAGGTCGGCGGGCCCGTCGAACGAGCCGAAGTCGACGCCCTCGGGCAGGCGGGCCGCCGCGAGCGTCGGCTGCGTGACGGCGTCGGACTTGGCGTGCGGGATGGCGATGCCGCCGGGGACGCCGGTGGAGTCCTTCTCTTCACGGGCCCACGCGTCGGCGAAGAGCGCTTCGGCGTCGGTGGCGCGGCCTCCGGCGACCACGCGCTCGGCGAGCGCGCGGATCACGTCGGCCTTGTCGGCGCCGAGCGGCGCGTCGAGGCTCACGAGCCCCTGGTCGATGACGTCGGACATTGGATTCCCTCCTATGGGATGACCGGGGCGACGGCGCCCCGGATACGGATGACGGTGATGGCGGACGCGTCGGCGAGTTCCCGCGAGGGAACCGCCGAGCCCGGGAGCGACGCGGCGGCCGCCCCGTGTGCGACCGCCTGGGCGAGCGCCCGCTCGGGCGCCGCCCCTTCGGTCACGGCGAGCAGGAAGCCGGCGAGCGAGCTGTCGCCCGCGCCGACGGTGCTGCGCGGCACGATGCGCGGCGCGGGGGCGAACCATCCCCGACCCTCCCCGACGAGCACGGCCCCCTTCGAGCCGAGCGTGACGAGGGCCGAGCGGATGCCGCGGGGCACGAGCGTCGCGGCGACCTCGGCGACCCGTTCGGGGTCGGACTCGAGGGCATCGGCGTCGGGCTCTCCCGCGAGCTCGGCGAGCTCCTCGCCGTTGGGCTTGATGAGGTCGACGGGCTCGCCCGAGTCGACGAGTGCCGCGAGCGGACCGCCCGACGTGTCGACCGCGATGCGGGCGGCGACGCCCGCGGCGCGCGCCTCGCGCACCACGCGGACGTAGAAGTCGGGCGTGAGCGACGGCGGAAGCGAGCCGGCGAGCACGAGCCACGAGGCATCCGCTGCCTGCGCGACGACCGCCGCGATGAGCGCCCGCTGCTCGGCCTCGGTGAGTTCGGGGCCGAGCTCGTTGAGTTTGGTGGTGACGCCGTCGGGCTCGGTGATCGTGACGTTCGACCGGAGGCGGGCGGCGATCGGCACCGTCGCGACGGGCACGCCCGCGGACGCGAGGGCGATGACGAGCGGGTCGTCGGCGCGACCTGGGAGCACGGCGATCGAGGCGGCGCCCGCCGCGACCAGTGCGCGGGTGACGTTCACGCCCTTGCCGCCCGGCTCCTCGACGTTGCGGGCCATGCGCTGCACCTCGCCGCGCTCGAGGGCGTGCTCGAGCTCGACCGTGCGATCGAGCGACGGGTTGACGGTCAGCGTGACGATCATGCGACTCGCACCTCCACCTCGGCGGCGTCGAGCGCGGACGCCAGCGCGGCGCCGGGCGGCGCGTCGGTGATGAGCACGTCGACCTCGTCGAGCGCGGCGAACCGGTGCAGCGCCTCGTCGTCGTGCTTCGACGCGTCGACGAGCACGACCGCGAGCCGGGAGCGCTCGACCATGGCCCGCTTGACCTCGGCCTCGAGCTCGTCGGGCGTGGACAGGCCGAACTCGGCGCTCACGCCGTTCGTGCCGAGGAACGCGATGTCGGGTCGGAGGTCGGCGAGCTGGGCGATCGCGGTCGGCCCGACGGCCGCGCTGGTGACGCCGCGGACGGTGCCGCCGATGATGCGGACGATGAGGTTTGCGTTGCCGTGCAGGAGCGCCGCGATGGGCACGGCGTTCGTGTAGACGGTGAGCGGCGCGATGCCCGGCTCGGGCTGCCATCCGGCGAGGGCCTCGGCCAGTGCGGCCGTGGTGGTGCCGGCGTCGAGCAGGATGGCGCCGGTGAACGTCGGCGGCACGAGTGCGAGCGCCGCCTGGGCGATCGCGCGCTTGGCGTCGGTGTGGCGCTCGGTGCGCTCGAGGACCGTGGTCTCGGCGAGGCTCGCACGCCCCGCGCCGACGGCGCCGCCGTGGACTCGGCGGACGTGGCCGGCCTTCTCGAGTGCGTCGAGGTCGCGGCGGATGGTCTCGGGCGTGACGTCGAGCTGGGAGGAAAGGTCGGCGACCGAGACGCGGCCGGCGTGGGCGAGCGCATCCATGATGTGCTCGTGTCGCTCCATCGCGTACATACGGCCTCCTTGCCGGGTCCGACTGCAACCTGCGTTTGTGTGAGTTTAGATCACCTTTCCCACACAAAGCAAGAGTTTCGCAGAAATTCCAACACAAATGGATGGCGCACTTGCCCGCCGGACACAACGAATCCCGGGTTCCCGCGGGCGGAGCCGCCGGAACCCGGGATTCGCGAGACGCCGCTGCTACGGCGCAGGCACCTCCGCCCCAGCCCGGCCGGCCCAGAACAGGCCGCGAGCGATCTGGCTGAACATCCCGACCGGGTGCGTGCGGAAGTTCACCGAGGTGCCGAACATGAGCACGCGGTTGCCGGCGGCCGTCTCGGCCGAGACAGCGGACGCCTTGCCCGCGGCGTCCGCCTGCGACCGCCCGGCCGAGTCCCGCCAGTGGCCCGAGATGAACGGGTCGTCGGCGTCGTACGCCTGTTCGACCACGGCGTTCGCGCCGAGGTTCGTGTACCAGACGGCCGGGTAGCCGAACGAGGTGTCCTGCGGGGAGCTGCCGAGGAGGCCGCCCTCGACCGGGTCGACCGAGACGATGCCGTTCGAGCCCGACGTGCCGCTCGTGGCCGTCGACGTGACCAGCCCGAAGGCGTTGGCGAAGCTCGCGATCGCCGTGCCCTCGCCGACCACGCCCTTGCCCGCCGCGAGGTACTCCTGCACCTCGGCGCGCCCGGTCGCCTGCGCGCCCGAGAAGTTGAGCGTGCCGCCGACCCAGAGCACGTCGACGTCGTCGAGCGTGACCGCACCGCTCTGCAGCGTCGCCGCAGAGACCGCCACGGGGTCGTCGAAGCCGAGCTTCTGGAGGGTCAGGAGCTCCTCGCCGCCGCCCGAGTAGGCGACGGTGAGCTCGTCGAGACCCGTGCTCTCCTCCGACGCGAGCCGCGCGCCATCCGACGCCGTGAACGCCACGCCGTGCGCCTCGGCGACCTCGACCGCGGCCGCGTGGCTCGCGTCATCCGGCCCGAGGATCACCGAGCCGTCGGCGAACGCCGACACCGGCACGCCCGACTCGAGCAGCGCGGTGACCGCCTGGTACTCGGCCACGCCGCTCGTGGCGAGCTCGAGGTACGTCCCTGCCGCGGGCACGGACCCCGTGTCGGCCGCCTCGGCGACGGACTCGAGATCGGCGTCGAGCGCCGCGTCGGTCGTCGAGCCGATCGCATCCACGTCGGCACCCCAGAGCAGCGCGAGGCTCCACGCCGAGATGTCGTACATGTCGGGCACGCGGTCGGAGATGTCCGAGCCGTCGGCGAGCAGCACATTCGCCATGCCGCGCAGCGGCTGGTGCATGTCGACGACGTACGAGCCGGCGGGGTACTCGGTCCCGCCCGCCGAGAACGCGGCGCTCGCGCGTTGCACCTCGATGCCGTTGGCGATGAGCTGGTCGACGAGGTTCGCCGCATCCGTGGCCGAGCGCTGCGCCTCGCCCGCCGGGATGACGTACGCCCGCGGAAGCTCGGTCGTGTACACGTCGGTCTCGTCCCAGATCTCGGCCCACTGGTTCGGGGCGGGCACGTCGGCCGGGTCGACGTCGGCGGGAATCGGCTCGATCGGCTCGCCCGCCGTGCCGCGGCGGAAGATCTCGATCTGGTTCTCGAGCAGCGCGGCCGCGTTGTCGACGACGTAGTCGACCGAGGTGTCGATGACCACTCCGGCGACCTCGATGTTGACCGCCGAGTTGGCCTTGTTGACCGGGTTGTCGGCCGGGCTCACGCGCCCGAGCGGCAGCTCGACCGTGTTGGTGATCGCGCCCTGGTACGCCACGTACTGCGGCGTGAAGATCGGCGGCCAGTCGTCCCAGCCCGAGCGGATGTCGCGGTACGGGATCTTGATCTTGCCGGTGTTCTCGGTCGTCGTGCCACCCGTCGACGAGAGGTACGTGTTGCCCGGGATGTTCGCCGAGGTGACGGCCTCCTCGATCTCGAGGGCGGCCGCGTAGGCGTGCGGCAGGAACAGGTCGTACTCGTAGTTCTCGCCGTGCGGCGGGCCGCAGGGCTCGACCTGCAGCACGCTCGTGTAGCCGTGCAGGTCGACGTAGAACGTCGGCTGGATCACGCCCGACAGGTCGCGGATGATGCGCGCCTCGCTCGTCGCGCCCGTGATGAGGTCGCGGTTCGCGTCGAACCCGGTGGCCGTCGCACGCTGGCCGAGCGCACGTCCGTCGGGGTTGTTCGTGACGGTGAAGTACAGGCGGTTGCCCTCGAGGAGGTCGCCCACCTCGGACCACGGCGCGGTCGCGAGGTGCTCGATGTACTCGAGCACCGCGTCGGTGCCCTCCCACTCGTTGCCGTGGATGTTCGCGTTGAACCAGATCGGCACCTTGTACTGGCTGAGCAGGGCCTGGTTCTTCGCTGCGGCCTTGGGGTTCTGCTTGATCAGCTCGCGGAACTGCGCCTGCTTGGCGGTCTGGCCGCGGTTCTCCTTCGCCGTGAGGGTGACGAGGTGGATGTCGCGCCCCAGGGCCGACTGGCCGACGACCTGCACCGAGATGCGGTCGCTGACGTCCATGAGACCGTTGAGCTTCGGCGCGATCTCGTCGTACGGGATGACGCCGCGATTGATCGAGGCGTCGGTCGGGTCGTCCGGCACAGTTGCGAGATCGGGCTGGTACGGGTAGCTCGTCGGCGGGGCGACGAGCGGCGAGACGGGCGTGACGACGGGCACGGCCGGCGCGCCCTCCAGCGCGACGGCCGGTGCAGCGCCGACGACGAGCGTCGCGGCGACGAACGCCGTGACGCTCACGCCCGCGAGTGTACGAGGCAGCGACATGGAACTCCGTAGGGATGGCCGCCGCGTCCCCAAGGTCGGGACGCGTCGCGACGGCGCGGAGAGCGTTCTCCGCAGGCTAGCGCGCGAATCGTTTCAGGGGAATGACGAATTCGCGGCGCTGTCGTGTCGGGGTCTACTGCAGCGCCGAGGTCAGCCGCGCGAGGTTGTCGAGGACCGTGGAGCGCAGCGGTTGCCGCATCCACTCCTCGAGCGTGAGCTCCCGGCTGTCGCGCCGGTAGCCGTCCTCGACCGCGCGCATCTCGCGCACGAACGACTCGCCGCGCACGAGGAGCGAGACCTCCATGTTGAGCTCGAACGACCGGATGTCCATGTTGCTCGATCCGATGACGGCGACGTCGTCGTCGATCGTGAAGTGCTTGGCGTGCAGGATGAACGGCGCCTGGTACATGTAGATCCGGACGCCCGCGCGCAGGAGCGCCTCGTAGTACGAGCGCTGCGCGTGGTAGACGAGCGCCTGGTCGCCCAGCTCGGAGACGAACAGCTCGACGTGCACGCCGCGCTGCGTCGCGCCGCTGATCGCACGCAGCATCGCCTCATCGGGCACGAAGTACGGGCTCGTGATGATCATGCGCCGCTGCGCCGCGTACATCAGGGCGAGGAACAGCTTGAGGTTGTTCTCGTTCTGGTAGCCCGGGCCACTCGGCACGACCTGGCAGTCGAGGTCCTGCTGCGCCGCCTCCTGCGTGAACGGGATCAGCTCGTCGCGCGAGGGCGCATCGCCCGTCTCGAGGTACCAGTCGGTCGCGAAGATCGCGTCGAGGCCCGACACGATCGGGCCCTCGACCTCGGCGACGAGCTCCTGCCACTTGAGGCCGCGCCGGATGTTGCTGCGCTTGTGGTAACTGCGATCGACGACGTTCTGCGAGCCGAGGTAGCCGATCTCGCCGTCGACGACGAGGATCTTGCGGTGGTTGCGAAGGTCGGGCCGTTGGTACTTGCCCCGGAACGGCATGATCGGCAGCATCAGCCGCCACTCGACGCCCATGTCGGTCAGGCGCCGGATGGTGCGCCGGTACCCCTTCACGCGCCGCGACGCGATGTGGTCGATGAGCACCCGCACCTCGACGCCGCGGGCGACGGCGTGCCCGAGCGCGTCGAAGAACCGCGCGGTCGTCGAGTCGTAGGCGAAGATGTAGAACTCGACGTGCACGTAGCGCGCCGCCCGGCCGATGGCGTCGGTCATCGCATCGAGCGAGGCCTGGTAGTCGCCGATGAGCCGGGCGCTGTTCGAGCCGATGAGCGGCATCGCCCCGAGGTTGCGGTTCAGCTGCACCACGCCCTCGAACCAGCTGGGCCACTTGGTGCTGTCGCTCACGCGCTCGACGCCGTGCGTGCTGTCGCGGATGAAGCGGTCGACCTCGTCCTGCTTCGCGCGCCGGGCCTTCGGCAGCTTGGGGTTGCCGATCAGGAGGAAGAACAGGATGCCGAGGTAGGGGATGAAGAAGATCGCGAGCAGCCAGGCCATGCCGGCGGTCGGCCGCCGGTTCCGCGGCACCACGATGATCGCGATGATGCGGATGACGAGATCGACGAGGACGAGGATGGCGGCGATGACCGCCGTCACCTGCGCCTCCGTCATGCCGGACTACGCGGCCCGGCGCTCGGCCGAGCGCTTGGCGCGCTCCTCGGCCTCGATGCGGGCGTAGGCGTCGCGCTCGCCCCGGTCGGCGCGGAGCACCGCGCGCATCACGAACCAGAACAGCAGCCCGATCAGCACGGTCGGCGCGACCGACCAGATCGCGTTCACCCAGAAGTCGTCCATAGCGCCTCCAGAATACGGGGGTTTCCTCGGGTTCGCTGGGTCAGCCTGCGGTGATGATGCCCCAGATGCCCGATCCGAGCAGGTAGAGCCCGATCGCGCCGACGATGATCCAGATGGCCACGCGCGTGGTCGAGGGCTTGCGGGGATCGGGCTTCGGCTCGAGCTCCGACTTGGGAAGGTAGTCGTTCATCGCGTCATCCGTTCACTTGACGAGCGGGAAGAGGATGGTCTCGCGGATGCCGAGACCCGTGACGGCCATGAGCAGCCGGTCGATGCCCATGCCCATGCCGCCGGTGGGCGGCATGCCGAACTCGAGCGCCCGGAGGAACTCCTCGTCGAGCCGCATCGCCTCGGGGTCGCCGCCGGCGGCGAGCCGGGCCTGCTCGACGAACCGGTCGCGCTGCACGACGGGATCGACGAGTTCGGAGTACCCCGTGGCGAGCTCGAAGCCGCGCACGTAGAGGTCCCACTTCTCGACCACGCCCGGGATCGTGCGGTGCTGGCGCACGAGCGGCGAGGTGTCGAGCGGGAAGTCCATGACGAACGTCGGCCGCTCGAGGCCCGGCTTGACGTGGTGCTCCCAGAGCTCCTCGACGTACTTGCCGGGCAGCGGGTGGTCGATCTCGATCTCGACGGCGTCGGCGAGCTCCTTCAGACGCGACATGGGCGTCTCGGGCGTGATCTGCTCGCCGACGGCCTCGGAGAGCGAGTCGTACATCGACATCCGCTCCCACCGGCCGCCGAGGTCGTACTCGGTGCCGTCGGCCCACGTCACGACGTGCGAGCCCGACACGGCGAACGCGGCATCCTGCACCAGCTGCTGGGTGAGGTCGGCGATGCCGTGGTAGTCGGTGTACGCCTGGTACGCCTCGAGCATCGCGAACTCGGGGCTGTGCGTGGAGTCGGCGCCCTCGTTGCGGAAGTTGCGGTTGATCTCGTAGACGCGCTCGATGCCGCCGACGACGGCGCGCTTGAGGTAGAGCTCGGGCGCGATGCGCAGGTAGAGCTCGGTGTCGAAGGCGTTCGAGTTCGTGACGAACGGGCGCGCCGACGCGCCACCGTGCATGACCTGCAGCATCGGGGTCTCGACCTCGATGAAGCCGAGGCTCGAGAACGTCGAGCGCAGGCTCGCGTTGACCTTCGCGCGGTCGACGACGTTGCGACGGGCCTGCTCGCGGGCGATGAGGTCGAGGTACCGGCTGCGGACGCGGGTCTCCTCCGACAGCTCGTTGTGCAGGTTCGGCAGCGGCAGGATCGCCTTCGACGCGACGCGCCACTCGGTCACCATGATGGACAGCTCGCCGCGGCGGCTCGTGATGACCTCGCCGGTCACCGCGACGTGGTCGCCGAGGTCGACCAGGTCCTTCCACGCCGCGAGAGACTCGTCGCCGACCTCGCCGAGCGAGACCATGGCCTGGATGCGGCTGCCGTCGCCCGACTGCAGGGCCGCGAAGCACAGCTTCCCGGTGTTCCGCAGGTGCACGACGCGGCCCGCGAGCGAGACGGTCTCGCCGCTCCGCTCGTCGACGCCGAGGCCGACGAAGCGCGACCGCACCTCTGGGATCGTCGACGTGATCGGGACCGTCACCGGATAGGCGCCGCCGCCGAGGCCGTCGGATGCCGCGATGAGTCGCTCGCGCTTGGCGAGCCGCACGGCCTTCTGCTCCGAGATCTCCTCGGCGGTGGGCTCGTGCGTGGTCTCGTCGGCCATGTGGTCTCCGGATGGATCGGCGGGCATGCTGGCGCGGCATCCGTTTCGGACGCCTCGGTCCAGCGTAGTGCGCCGCGCTGCGCGCACCTGAGGGTCAGCCGGATGCCGCGGCCGGCCGCTGCGCCTCAGGCGAGGTCGATGAGGGCGTTGTCGATCAGGCGCGTGGCGCCGACTCGGGCGGCCACGAGCACCCGCGCCGGGCCCGTCGCCCCCTCGACCACCGGCAGGAACGTGTCGGGGTCGACGACCACGAGGTAGTCGAGCTCGATGCCGTCGTGGTCGCCGAACGCGCCGGCCGCCTCGGCGAGCACCTCGTCGAGCCCGTCGGACGCGGCCGACTCGGCGGCGGAGAGCGCTTCGGACAGCGCCAGCGCGATGCGCCGCTGCTCGGCGTCGAGGTACCGGTTGCGGCTCGACATCGCCAGCCCGTCGGGCTCGCGCACGGTCGGCACGACCTCGATGCGGACCGGGAGGTCGAGGTCGCGCGCCATCCGCTGCACGAGGAAGACCTGCTGGGCGTCCTTCTGACCGAACAACGCGTGGTCGGGCAGCACGATGTGGAACAGCTTCGACACGACCGTGAGCACGCCATCGAAATGACCGGGCCGCGACGCGCCCTCGTACAGGGTGCCCACGTGACCCGCGGTGACCCGCGTCTGGACCTCGCCGGCCGGGTACATCTCGGCCGCGCTCGGCGCGAACACGAGCTCGACGCCGTCGCGTGCGAGCGCCGCGAGGTCGGACTCGATCGTGCGCGGGTACCGGTCGAGGTCCTCCCCCGCCCCGAACTGGAGCGGGTTCACGAAGATCGACACCACGACCACGTCGGCGATCTCGCGGGCGCGGCGGACGAGCGCGAGGTGGCCCTCGTGCAGGGCGCCCATCGTGGGAACGAGCGCAATGGTGCGGCCGGCGCGGCGATGCGCGCGCACCGCCTCGCGGATGTCGGCGATCGTGCCGATGAGCGATGTGGCGGATGCCGCGGGGTCGGCGGCGCTCATGGTCTCGCCCGTCACACCGCACCTCCCGACGGCCAACCGTCGTCGGCCTCGTCGATCGTAGCCGCCCCCTCGATGCCAACGCCCGGATCGTGGCGGGCGAGCGCGTTCTCGACCGAGCTGCGCACGAGCGGCGCGAGCACCGCGCCGGCGCGTCCGATGCCGATCCGCTCGAGGATGCCGGTGGCCTGGTCGACGATCGCGGTCGAGAACGACACCGCGGTGTCGATGGCCTCGGCGTACGCCGGCCGGTCGCTGTCGGCGACCACGATCGGCTCGCCCCCCATCTCGACGACGAGCGCCTGCGCGATCGGGAGCACCGGGGCGGGCGCGGTGACCGCGAACCACGTGCCCGCGAGCCGGCCGAGGTCGATGCTCGTGCCCGTGAACGACATGGCGGGGTGGATGGCGAGCGGGATCGCACCGGCGCGGAACGCGGGTTCGAGCACGCCGACGCCGTATCGGGCGGCCGTGTGCACGACGAGCTGACCGGGCCGCCAGGCGTTCGCGGCCGCGAGTCCCTCGACGAGCGACGGCAGCTCGTCGGCCGGCACCGCGAGGAGCACGAGCTCGCTGCGCTCGACGATCTCGGGGATCGTCAGCACGGGCACCTCGGGCAGCATGGCGGCCGCGCGCTCGCGGCTCGCGTCGGACACGGCCGCGATGCCCGTGAGCGCGTGGCCGGCTCCGCCGAGGGCCGAGGCGAGCACCGCGCCCACCCGACCTGCGCCCACCGTGCCGACGCCGAGCCGCCCGGCCCGCTGGTCAGCGCGCATCGGGTTCGACTCCCCAGTGGTCGCTGCGGTCCCGGATGGCGTTCGCGACCGCTTCGGCGGCGATGACCTCGAACGCGGCATCCGCATCGGCCCGATCGAGCGCGGCGACCTGCGGCGTGATCGGCCCGGCGACGGTGTGCAGGCGCAACGAGGCGAGCCGGAGCCCCCGGCGCACCGGGCCGCGGGCGATCGCGACGGACTGCATGCGCGCGAGCGGGACGAGCACGAGGCTCCGCACGAGCCAGCCGCGGCGGAGCAGCACGACGCCGCCCGCGACGGCGAGGCCGATGCGGCGCCACGACGTCGGACGGATCCAGGCCGCGCGTCTCGGTGCCGTCGTGAAGCCGTGCGCGTCGCCTCGACCCACGAGCCCGGCGTCGATGACTCCGGCGAGGTCGTGCGCGGCGTCGGGTGCGAGGAGTCCGATCACGCGACGGACGTCGTCGCCGGTGCCGACGGGCAGCACGAGCGTGCGCTGGTTGGGGTCCCCGCTGCCGATGACCGGCTGACCGGCGACGTTGACGCGCACCGTCCACCAGCCGAACGGCCGCCACAGCAGCCACTGCGACACCTCGACGGCGTGCACGCGGCCGGGCGGAATGGTCTGGTTCGACGTCGAGAGCAGGCCCGAGCCGATGCGCACCCCGTCGGGCGTGCCCGCGATCGAGTAGCGAAGCGACTTCGTGATGCGCGTCCAGACGTAGCTGACGAGGCCGATCAGCGCCGGCACGAAGGAGAACAGCAGCCAGGGCGCGCCCGTCGCGAAGCCGACGACGATGATGGCGACGAAGACCACGAACCAGACCATGGTGCCGCCGAGGAGCGTGGAGGCGATCACGCGCGGCAGCGGGATGCGCACGACCGACTCGGGCGGCGCGAGCGACGGGTCGAGCTCGGGTGCGAGGAACTCGTCGACCCGGCGGTTCACGAGGCCGCCCGCGCGCGCGGCGAGCGAGGGGGCGAGGACCTCGCCCGGCGCCGCGGGGCCGCCGTCCGTGGCGACGTCGGCCGCGGCATCCGGAAGCACCGGCGCGGTGGCGGCCCGACGTGCGCCCGACGCCAGGCGCAGCAGGTCGGCCCGCAGGCGATCGGCCTGCGCCGATCCGAGGTACGAGAGGTCGACGTTGCCCGACTGGCCCGCGACCGACACGTCGAGCTTCGCCGCCCCGAACAGGCGGGCGAACAGGGACCTCGTGACGTTGATGCCCTGGATCCGGTCGAGGCGCGCGCTCCGATGCGAGCGGAACAGGATGCCGCTGCGCACCTCGAGCGCCTCGGGCGTGACGCGGAAGCTGTGCATGCGCCACGCGAACCAGAAGCCGAGGATCACCAGCACGATCAGGACCACGAAGCCGGCGAGCACCCAGCCGACGAGCCCGTTGACCACGATGCCGGTGATCGGGTCCTCGGCCCACTCGCCCTCCCACTCGGAGGGTGCGAAGTCGCGATCGAGTTCGCCGGGTGCGAAGAGCACGAGGAACACCTCGACGAGGCGCTCGCGGAGATTCGCGAGGATGAACCCGAGCACCGCCAGGAAGACGAGGCCGCCGCGCAGCAGTGGACTCGCGGGATGCAGCCGGTGCCACTCGCCGTCCGCGAGGTCGCGAGTGGCGGGAAGCGGCTGCACCGTGCTCACAGACCCGCCCGTCGCGTCTCGGCGAGGGCGACGAGGTGGTCGCGCAGGCGCTCCGCGTCTTCGAGGGGCAGGCCGGGGAGGGTGACCGCGGTGGCGGCTGCGGCCGTCACGAACTTCAGGTCGGCGAGCCCGAGCGCGCGCGATACCGGGCCCCGGGTGATGTCGACGAGCTGCATGCGGCCGTAGGGCACGGCGACCTGCCGCTGGAACATGATGCCGCGACGGAACACGAGGTCGTCGGCGCGCAGCAGGTAGCGGATTGAGCGCACGCGTCGCGGCTCGAGCGCGATGCCCACGAGCGCGAGCACGCCGACGGCGACCGCGATCCACACGAGGAACGGCAGGTCGAGCCAGGTGCTCGCGATGAGCAGCGCGGCGACCGCGATGCCCCCGCCGATGACCGAGCCCACCACCTCGACCACGACGTGCTTCGGCGAGACGCCACGCCAGTCGGGCTCGACGCTCGGCAGCGGCGCAGGCGTCCCGGCGGGCTCGGGCGCGGCGACCTGCTCGGGGTCGGGTTCAGGCATTCGCCGGTTCCTCCTCGTCATCGGGTTCGTCAGGCGGAAGCGTGCAGAAGTGCTCGGCGACGAGTCCGCCGGCGAGCAGCAGCGCGGCGCCGATCGCGGTCGCGACGCCCATCCAGATCGTCGCCGCGGGCGGGAGCACGCTGCGCGTGAGCAGGAAGACGGTGATGCCGAGGCCGATGCCGAGTACCAGGGCGCCCGTGACGCTGCTCGCCTTGGCGAGCACCGCGACGCGCGCCGCCCGGAACGGGTCGACGCGCCGATCGGAGTCGCCGCGCACCGACTGGCGGATGGGCCAGGCCATCGCGACGACGAGCACGGCCACGCCGACGAGCGTGATCGCGAGCGAGACGGGCGGCACGATCGCCGACGCGCCCCCGCTGACGAGTGCCAGCTCTGCCAGGTAGCCGAAGGCGAGGCCGCCGACCGTGAAGGCGACGAGGGTCGACGGATGCGTGCGGTTCATCGTCGCACCACCTCGTCGGATGCCGCCGCTCGCAGGTCGGCGATGCGCCCGCGCCCGGCGATCTCGGCGTCGGGCTCGACGTCGAGCCACGGCTGCAGCACGAACGCGCGTTCCCACGCCCGCGGATGGGGCAGCACGAGCCGGTCGTCGTGGAGTTCGACACCGTCGACGTCGATCAGGTCGAGGTCGAGGGTGCGATCGCCCCATCGTGTCTCGCGCGTGCGACCGTGCGCGACCTCGATGCGCTGCAGCACGTCGAGCAGCACGTGCGGGTCGAGCTCAGTCTCGACGACGACCACGCCGTTGAGGTACCGCGGGGCCGTCTCGTCGACGCCGTCGAGCTTCACCGCGGCCGTCTCGTACACGGGCGACACCGCGACGAGGCGCACGCCGGGCGTGGCGGCGAGCTCGCGCGTGGCCGCGGCGACGGTGCCTTCGCGGTCGCCGAGGTTGGTGCCGAAGGCGACGACCGCGCGGCTCACGAGCGGCTCCGCACGACCGTCACGGCCACGTCGTCGAACGGCACCTCGATGGGCGCCTGCGGCTTGTGCACCGTGACGGTCGCCTCCTCGACCCCGGCGAAGCCGAGCGCGACGCCGGCGACGCGTTCGGCCACGGTCTCGATGAGGTCGACGGGGTCGCGCTCGACCGCGCGCGCGACGGCGACCGCGAGCTCGCCGTAGTGCACGGTGCGAGCGAGGTCGTCACCGGATGCCGCGGCGGCGAGGTCGACGGCGACCGTCACGTCGATCACGAACTCCTGCCCCTGCTCGCGCTCGAACTCGAAGACGCCGTGGTGGGCGCGGACCCGGATCCCGGTCACGGAGATCCGATCAGGACTGCTGGCCACGTCGTCCACTCTGCCATGCGCCGGCGACGTCGAGCGCGATCCGCGTCGAGGCGACGTCGTGCACGCGGACGCCCCAGACGCCGGCCTGCGCGGCGAGCGCGCTCACCACCGCGGTCGGAAGGTCGCGCTGCTCGACGGGAGCGCCGTCGCGCAGCAGCGCACCGAGGAACCGCTTGCGGGAGGCACCGACGAGGATCGGGTAGCCGAGCGCGGCGAGCACGTCGAGGTCGGCCAGGAGCGCCCAGTTCTGCGCCCCGCGCTTGGAGAAGCCGAGGCCGGGGTCGAGGATCAGGCGATCCGCGGCGACGCCGGCGTCGAGCAGTGCCTCGACGCGGCGCGCCAGTTCGTCGCGGACCTCGAGGGCGACGTCGGCGTACTCCGAGAGCTCGTCCATCCGGTCGGAGTGGCCGCGCCAGTGCATGGCGACGTAGGTCGCGCCCGTCTCGGCGGCGATCGGGGCCATCGCCTCGTCGGCGAGCCCGGCGGAGACGTCGTTGATGATCTCGGCGCCGGCCTCGACGGCAGCCTCGGCGGTCGAGGCCCGCATCGTGTCGACGCTGACACGCAGGCCGCGGCCGGCGAGCTCGCGGATCACAGGCACGACCCGTCGCAGCTCCTCGTCGGGGTCGACGCGCGCCGCGCCGGGGCGGGTGGACTCGCCGCCCACGTCGAGTACGTCGGCGCCCTCGGCCGCGAGTTCGAGCCCGTGCGCCACGGCGGCGTCGGCGTCGAACCAGCGCCCGCCGTCGCTGAACGAGTCGGGTGTGACGTTCACGACGCCCATGATGAGCGGACCAGCGGACCCGCCCCGGGCCGCCCCGGTCGCGCTCGCCGGCTCAGACACCGCGGCCCGACCCGATGAGGGCGATGACCTCGGCACGCGCCGCGGGCTCGGTGAGCGCGCCGCGGCTCGCGACCGTCACCGTGGAGCTGTGCTCCTGGCGTACGCCGCGAGTCGTCACGCAGCTGTGCACGGCGTCGAGCACGACCAGGACCCCGCGCGGCGCGAGCCCGGTCTCGAGCGCGTCGGCGATCTCCTCGGCCAGCCGCTCCTGCAACTGGGGGCGGCTCGCGAGGGTGTCGACCACCGCGGGGATGCGGCCGAGCCCGACGACCTTCGCCCCGGGCAGGTACGCGACGTGCGCGGTGCCGATGAACGGCAGCAGGTGGTGCTCGCAGACCGACCGGAAATGGAGGTCGCGCAGCACGATCGCGTCGCCCGTCGCGGGCTCGCCGTCTTCGGCCGCACCGATCTCGACCGAGTCGGCCAGGTGGACCTGCGGATCGGCACCGATGCCGCCGAAGAACTCCTGGTACGCCTCCGCGACGCGCGCGGGCGTTCGCGCGAGCTCGGGGCGATCGGGGTCCTCGCCGATGGCGAGCAGGAGCTCCCGCACGGCGCGCTCGATGCGCGCGGCGTCGACTCCCGTCATGGCACCCTCCTCATCGCGGCTCACGCCGTGGCGGGACGCGGCTTCGTGCGCGGCGTGCGCGACGCCTTCGCCTCCTCGACGGGCTTGCCCGAGTCGACCCCGCCGTCGACGGCGCCCTGGTCGATCGGCGCCTTCCCGTTCGGGAATTGGATCGGCGGACGGTCGGACACGGGGCGCTTGTCGCTCGAGAGCCACAGCGGGCGCGGCGGCAGCTTGCGCACGTCCTTGAAGATCGCGGCGATCTGGTGCTGGTCGAGCGTCTCGTGCTCGAGCAGCTCGGCAGCGAGCGCGTCGAGGATGTCGCGGTTGTCGTTGAGCACCTGCCACGCCTCGTCGTGCGCCTGCTCGATGAGCGTGCGCACCTCGATGTCGACCCTCTCGGCGATCTCCTCGGAGTAGTCGCGCTGGTGGCCCATGTCGCGGCCGAGGAACACCTCGCCCTGCGACTGGCCGAGCTTGACGGCGCCGACGTTGGCGGACATGCCGTACTCGGTCACCATCTTGCGGGCCGTCGAAGTGGCCTTCTCGATGTCGTTCGAGGCGCCGGTCGACGGGTCGTGGAACACGATCTCCTCGGCGACGCGGCCACCCATCGCGTAGGTGAGCTGGTCGAGCAGCTCGTTGCGGGTGACGGAGTACTTGTCCTCCAGCGGCAGCACCATCGTGTAGCCGAGGGCGCGGCCGCGAGGAAGGATCGTGATCTTGGTGACCGGGTCGGTGTAGTTCATCGCCGCCGCCGCGAGCGCGTGTCCGCCCTCGTGGTAGGCCGTGATGAGCTTCTCCTTGTCCTTCATCACGCGCGAGCGCCGCTGCGGGCCGGCGATGACGCGGTCGACGGCCTCGTCGAGCGCCCGGTTGTCGATGAGCTGCGCGTTCGAGCGCGCCGTGAGCAGAGCGGCCTCGTTGAGCACGTTCGCGAGGTCGGCACCCGTGAAGCCCGGCGTCTTGCGGGCGAGCACCTCGAGGTCGACGCCGTTGGCCAGCGGCTTGCCCTTCGAGTGCACCTCGAGGATCTTCTGGCGGCCCTTGAGGTCGGGCGCGTCGACGCCGATCTGGCGGTCGAAGCGGCCCGGACGCAGCAGCGCGGGATCGAGGATGTCGGGACGGTTCGTGGCCGCGATGAGGATGACGTTCGTCTTGGGGTCGAAGCCGTCCATCTCGACGAGCAGCTGGTTCAGCGTCTGCTCGCGCTCGTCGTGCCCGCCGCCGAGGCCGGCGCCGCGGTGGCGGCCGACCGCGTCGATCTCGTCGACGAAGATGATGGCCGGCGCGTTCTGCTTGGCCTGGTCGAACAGGTCGCGCACGCGGCTCGCGCCGACGCCCACGAACATCTCGACGAAGTCCGAACCCGAGATGGAGTAGAAGGGCACGCCCGCCTCGCCCGCGACGGCACGCGCGAGCAGCGTCTTGCCGGTGCCGGGAGGGCCGTAGAGCAGCACGCCCTTGGGGATCCGCGCGCCGACGGCCTGGAACTTGGCCGGGTCCTTCAGGAAGTCCTTGATCTCGTGGAGCTCCTCGATCGCCTCGTCGGCGCCCGCGACGTCGTCGAAGGTGACCTTCGGGCTCTCCTTCGAGACGAGCTTGGCCTTCGACTTGCCGAACTGCATGACGCGGTTGCCGCCGCCCTGCATGCCCGAGAGCATGATCCAGAAGAAGAGGCCGATGAGCACGAGCGGCAGCAGCACGCCGAGCATCGAGAGGAACCAGTTCGGCTGCGGCACCTCGTCGTCGTAGCCGTCCTCGGGGTTCGCAGCGTTCACCGCGTTGATGACGTCCTCGCCGCGCGGCGTGACGTAGTAGAACTGCACCTGCGTGCCGAGGTCGTCCTCGGCCTCGGTCAGCGTCAGGTCGACGCGGTTCTCGACGTCGACGATCTTGACGGCGGCGACCTTGCCTTCGTCGAGCAGCTCGAGGCCCTTCTGGGTGGAGACCTCACGGAAACCCGACTGGGTGATGAGGCTCGATCCGATCCACACGGCGACGATCGCGAGCACGATATAGAGGATCGGCCCACGTAGGATCTTCTTCAGGTTCATGGTGCTTAGAGGCTACCCTCCCGCCACTGGGCGCCGGCTCCCTGTTCGCTGAAAGCGCCAGCCGGCTACGACAGCGGCTCGCCGAACGGCTTCCCCGGCTCCCGCTTCTGCCACTGCCCGAGGCGGTCGTCCATGTCGATCTCGGCCTGCTGGGCGCTCGGCGTGTATCCGAGCACGACGGGAAGGAACCGGTCGCACGTCAGCCCCTGCAGACGGAGGTCGCTCGTCGCCACCACCGTCGCCGTCCGAGGAGTTCGACGGAGGAGCGCGATCTCGCCGAACCCCTCCCCCGGACCGAGCGCGGCCACGACCCGGCCGTCGCCGACCACGTCGGCCGCGCCGGACTCGATCACGTAGAACCGGTCGCCGACATCGCCCTGGTCGAAGACCGCCGCGCCTGCGGGGAACGTGGCCGGCTCGAGCCCCCGCGCGAGCTGCTCGATGGAGGGCAGCGGCAGCGTCTGCAGCATGGGCACCTGCTGGAGCAGCGCGACATGGAGGTCCAGGTCGCCGACCGAGCGGTCGAGGGCGCGCAGCCGCCACCACGACGCGGCGGCGAGGAGTGGGCAGACGAGTCCGATCGCGACGAGGGCTGCCTGCACGCCGAGCCATTCGACCAACGCCGACGCGACGACCGCGCCGATCCCGACGAACACCGCCACGAGGCTCTCCAGCACGCCGAAGATGCGGGCCAGGACCTCGTCGGGCGCCATTCGTGCGATCAGCGTGAACCCGGCGACGTCGACGAGGGCGTTGGCGACTCCCACGAACGCGAGGAGGACCAACGCGACGGCCTGCTGGGGGAACACGCCGACGAGGGCGATCGGCAATCCCCACAGGCCGATACCGACGGCGTACCACGCACCCAGCCGTCGCGTGCCCACGAGCAGCGAGACCCCGAGCGAGCCGAGGACCGCGCCCACCCCGACGGCGGTCATCAGCGCGCCGACCCCCGGCTCACCCGTGCGCAGCAGCTCGATCGCGACCACGACGGAGAGCACGGTCAGCGCGCCTCGCGTGAGCGCCTGCGCGGCCGCGAGTCCGAGGATCAGCACGAGGTCGCGATTCGCGGTGGCCGCGCGCAGGCCCTCGGCGGCCTCCTTGGCCAGGTTGGGGCGGCTCGGCGCGGGCGGGCGAGGAGGCGCCTCGTACCTCAGCCGGACGAGCAGGGCGGCTGCCGCGAACGATGCGGCGGCCGCAACGGCGAACACGACGTCGACGCCGGCGAACTGGAGCAGCACCGCCGCGAGCAGCGGGCCCACGAGGGTGGCGGCGGAGTCCAGCAGCCCGCGGACCATGTTCGCGCTGGCGAGCTCGTACCCGGTGCGGCACAGCGAGGGCAGCAGGGCCGAGTGCGCCGGGCGGTAGAGGGTGGCCGCGATCGTCGAGACGACGGCGAGCGCGTAGATGACCGCCGGCGGCCCCGCCATCGTGACGACGACCGCGGCGGCCGCCGTCGCCGCGCCGCGCACGACCGACACCAGGATGAGCACCCGCTCGCGCCGTCCCCGGTCGGCGATCGGGGAGAGCAGGGGAGCGAAGATCGCGGACGGCACCATGCGCAGCAGTCCGACGAGGCCGACGGCCAGCGCACCTCCGTCGCGATAGGCGACGATCCCGAGTGCCACGGTGAACGCCCACTCGGCGGTCCACGCACCGAGGAAGCTGAGCTGGGCGCGGCGCAGGTCGGAGTTGCGCCAGTTGCTCGCGAAGGCCGCGCCGGCCCCGCGCAATCTCCCCCGACGGCCCCCGTCGCCCATGGGGACGACTCTAGGGCCTGATCGGGTCGGGATTCGAGAGGCGGCGGTCGGCTCTCGCCCGGCGCGCCTCAGCTGTAGACGTGCGGCGCGAGGATCGCGACATCCTGCAGGTTGCGGTACCGCTCGGCGTAGTCGAGCCCGTAGCCGACGACGAACTGGTTCGGGATGTCGAACCCGAGGTATCGCACCTCGACCTCGACCTTCGCCGCCTCTGGCTTGCGCAGCAGGGCGCAGATCTCGACCGAGGCGGCACCGCGCGACTCGAGGTTGCCGCGCAGCCAGCTCAGCGTGAGGCCCGAGTCGATGATGTCCTCGACGATGAGCACGTGCCGGCCGGTGAGGTCGGTGTCGAGGTCCTTGAGGATGCGGACGACGCCCGAGGACTGCGTGCCCATGCCGTACGACGAGACCGCCATCCAGTCCATCGTGAGGTGCGACCGCAGTTCGCGCGCGAGGTCGGCCATGACCATGACGGCGCCCTTGAGCACGCCGACGAGCAGGATGTCGCGACCCTCGTAGTCGGACTCGATGCGCCGGGCCAGCTCGGCGAGCTTGTCGCGGATCTGCTGCTCCGTCACGAGCACCTCGGTGAGGTCGGCCTCGATCTCGCGCGAATCCATCCCGGGCTCCTCCTGCTGGTCGTGGGCGAAACGGATGGCACGAGCCTAGTCCGCGGGTCGCTCGGCCCCAGCGCCCGCCGTGAACTCGATGCGCATGCCGACGCGAGCGGCGCGACATCCGGGCAGGTCGATCGGCCCCTGTCCGTGCCAGTCGGTGACGAGCCGGGCGACCTCGAGCGTCTGCCGCCGCGTGAGGGCGACGCCGAACTCGCTCGCGACGACGTGGCGGATGATCCGCTGCCGCAACGCCGCCGGGTTGGCGGCGAGCGCGCCGACCGACACGGCGATGCCGGCCTCGGCGGGTTCGCAGATCTCCTCGATGAACTCGTCGATCTGCTCGGCGAACGCCTGCTCGTCCTCCCGCAGCTGCTCGGCGGTGCGGGCGAGCGCCTCGGCGACGCCGGGTCCGAGCTCGTCCTCGAGCACGGGCAGCACGCGCCCGCGCACGCGCACGCGCGCGTACGCGGGATCGAGGTTGTGCGGGTCGTCCCAGGGGACGAGGCCGGCGTCGAGGCAGGCCTGCCGCGTGGTCGCCCGGCGGACGCCGAGCAGCGGGCGCGCATACCGGCCCGATCGCGGCGCCATCCCGGCGAGGCTCGCCGTGCCCGAGCCGCGCGCGAGGCCGAGCAGCACGGTCTCGGCCTGGTCGTCGAGCGTGTGGCCGAGCAGCACGAGCTCGGCCCCGGTGTCGCGCGCCGCGGCGTCCAGGGCCGCGTACCGGGCGGTGCGCGCGGCGCCCTCGGGACCCGCGCCGCCGGGTGCAGCGGCGGCGGCCACCGGTACGACCAGCACCGGGTCCAGGCCGAGTTCCCGGGCGACGGATGCCGCGGCATCCGCCTGCTCGGAGGACCCGGGCTGCAACCCGTGGTCGACCACGACCGCGCCCGCACGCCATCCGGCACGGGGTGCCTCGAATGCCGCGCCCGCGGCGAGGGCGAGCGAGTCGGCGCCGCCCGACAGTGCCACGAGCGCGAGCGGCGCATCGTCTCGCTGCACCAGCACCCCGCGCACCGCACGTCGCACGTCGGCGATCGGCGGCGTCAAGCGGGGACGGCGCTCGGAGGGCATCACGTAACCTTATTCCGGCCATCCGGGCGCGAGCGCGCCATCCGGAAACGAGGAGAACAGCATGGGCGAGTACGCCGCCGTCATCGAGATCCCCAAGGGGAGCCGCAACAAGTACGAGGTCGACCACGAGACCGGCCGGGTCTTCCTCGACCGCGTGCTCTACACGAACTTCGTCTACCCGACCGACTACGGCTTCTTCGAGAACACGCTCGGCGACGACGGCGACCCGCTCGACGTGCTCGTGCTCACCCAGTACCCGCTGTTCCCGGGCGTGGGCGTGAAGGTGCGCCCCGTCGGCGTGTTCCACATGACCGACGACGGCGGCGGTGACGCGAAGGTCATCGCGGTGCCCGCCGGCGACCCGCGCTGGGACTCGATCCAGGACGTGGACTCGATCCCCGAGTACACGCGCAAGGAGATCGAGCACTTCTTCGAGCACTACAAGGACCTCGAGCCCGGCAAGTGGGTCAAGACCGAGGGCTGGGCGAACGCGGCCGAGGCCGAGGCACTCATCCAGAAGGCGATCGAGGCGTTCCCGGGCCACGGGCACTGAGCTGCGGGCGGATGTCGCGACATCCGCTGCACGCACCGAGGGGGCGAGCCGAACGGCTCGCCCCCTCGTCGTCTCACCGGGCCGACGACCGGCCGGTCCGGTTCAGCCGAGGTACACGCCGCGCGCGGCCATGAACGGCACGGGGTTGATGCGGCTCCACCCGTCGTAGACCTCGAAGTGGAGGTGGCAGCCGGTGGACGCACCGGTGGTGCCGCTCGAGGCGATGACCTGGCCCGAGCCCACCCACTGGCCGTACCCGACGAAGAGGCCGCCTTGGCGGATGTGCGCGTAGCCGGTCGAGATGCCGCCGCCGTGGCTGATCTTGACGAAGTTGCCGTAGCTGCCCGACCAGCCGGCGTAGGTGACCGTGCCCGAGTAGGCCGCGTAGATGGGGGCCGAGCAGCCGGTCGCGATGTCGGTGGCGTAGTGGAACGGGTTGGAGCAGTAGCCGCCGCCGCAGATCACCTGGCGCGGGCCGTAGTTGCCCGAGATCCAGCCGTAGGCCGGCTTCGACCAACCCGATGAGGATGGCGCGGCGCCACCGCCTCCGCCGCCTCCTCCGCCGCCACCGCCTGCGGCAGCTGCGGCCGCCTCGCGTCGGCGTCGCTCCTCCTCGGCCTTGCGACGGCGCTCCTCCTCGGCCTTCCGGATGCGCTCGCCCTCCTGGTAGGCGGCCGTCGTCTTCGCCTCGGTGTCGCGGAGGAACTTCAGCTGCTGGTCGAGCTCGATCTTCTTCGTCTCGGACTCGGCGAGCGCGGCCTCGGCGGCGGCCTGCGCGGCCTGCGCGGCGGCGAGCGCCTCCTCGGCGGCGATGCGGAGCTTCTCGCGCTCGGCGCGCGCGACCTCGGCCTGGTCGGCGAGCGACTGGGCGGTGTTGCCGGATTCCCTGGCCTGCGCGTAGATGTCGGCGGTGCGCTCGACGAGCTTCTCCATCGAGCCGAGCTTGGCGAGCAGTTCGTCGGTGCGCGTCGACTCGCCCGCGTCGAGCATGAGGTTCACCCCGAGGTCGGAGCCCCCGGTGCGGTACAGCTGCGCCGCGAGCTGGCCGGCGTTGCGCTCCGCGTCGGCGGCCTCGGCTGCGGCGGCGTCGGCCTGAGCCTGGATCTCGTCCGCCCGGCGGACCGCGTCGTCGTACTCCTGCTGCGCGATCAGCAGCTCCTCGGTGCGTCGCTCGGCCTCGGCGCGCGCGATCGCCACGTTCTCCTCGAGCTGTGCGATGAGCGAGATGATCTGGTCGACGGCCTTCTTCGCGGCGGCGGTGTTCGCCTTGGCCTTCTGCACCTCGTCCCACGTGGGGTAGTCGGCCGCGAAAGCCGGCTCGAGCACCGGATCGGCGACGATGCCGCCCGTCGCCGCGATCGCGAGCGCGAGCACGGCGGCGAAGGCGCGCAGGCGCGAGCCCACCCGTCCGATCCCTCGGCGCTCCGCGGTTCGCGACATGATTCCCCATCCGCGCGGGCCGGATCGGCACCGCGCTCGTGCGTCTCGTGCGGGCAGTGGCCCTGCCACGCTAGGTTCGCCGCGGGCCGGATCCGGGCATTTCGCCCCGCGTGGCGCGTCTGCGCGGCGCCGTTTTGGAATCTCGCGCGCGACCGCGTATGCTCTCTACTCGGCGGTCGAGCCCCCGGGCACGACCACTCCGGATCACTCCGGCCCCATCGTTTAGCGGCCTAGGACACCGCCCTTTCACGGCGGCAGCACGGGTTCGAATCCCGTTGGGGTCACTCGGTGGGTCGGTTACAATTGAACAGCTTCTTTACGAGGCCCTGTGGCGCAGTTGGTTAGCGTGCCGCCCTGTCACGGCGGAGGTCGCGGGTTCAAGTCCCGTCAGGGTCGCTCAGGCGACAAGCCCTTCTCTTTCGAGCGAGGGCTTTCTCCTTATCGAGGCACTCGTTCCGATTCGTCGGGCGGATGTCGCGAGGCTCTGTAGCTCAGTTGGTAGAGCGTTCGACTGAAAATCGAAAGGTCACCGGATCGATGCCGGTCGGAGCCACGATGAAAACCCCCGGTTCGCCGGGGGTTTTCGTCGTCAAGGCGCGTCGAAGAGTGTATGCCTACGTATTGTTTGCCCACGATTGCCCCCACCTCATCATCACGTCCACGCCGCCGATGAATGCGGTCGATTGTCCCGCCGGCGGGCGCGAAGGAGAACGAGGCGAGCAGCACCTCCACCCAACGCGTCGGCGCCGTCTCGCGTGACGACATCGTCCGGATGTGAGTAACGTTCGGCGCACCACGGGTTTCCGAGGGCACTCGTCGTCCTCGGCAGACGGCTGTGCGCCATAGGGGCCCGGCGGCGGGGCCGGCAGCCTTTCGGCTCCCGGCCCCGCCGCCGTCAGTACTGGCGGGTCAGGCTCCGGGCTGCACTTTGTACACCGTGCTGGCGTCCTGGAAGAGGACGCCGTTGCCCGGCTTCTCGACACGGATGTCCAGGTAGACGGCCTCGGTCGTGTCAGGTGCCGCGAACGTGATCGGCAGCTTGACGTGCTCACCGAGCGCGATGGTGGGCGTGAGGGTGCCCCCGTCGACTACCGGCCCTGTCGGGCTTCCCTGACGCAGGCCCCAGGTGACGTTCACACGCTCGCCGGCGAACGTGTCGTTGAACACTGTGAGCGTCCGGGTGTTCATTCCGGCGCTGATCGTCGACGGAGCGATCGGCCATCGACCGGCCCCGTCGGACAACTTGTTCTCGTTCCAGAAGGCGGTGTCGACGGCTGCGACCGGGTTGAACGCCTTCTGAAGGAGTTGGATCTGCGGGTTGCTCCACGGGTCGGGCAGGTTGTCCTCGCCGAACAGCGGCAGCGGACCGTTGGGGTATCCGGCCTCGATGGAGCCGAAGTCAGTGCGCTCGACACCGGGGATCACCGAGGACCACGCGTTGAGCAGCGTGTATGGACGGGTGTCTTCGGCGCCCTTCTCCCGCATCCGCAGGCCAGCCGTTGCGAACCAGGTGAAGCCGCGCGGGGTGTGGTCGACGTTCCAGATGAACTCGCCCTGCCCGTTGGGCTTGCCCGGTATGTCGCAGACATTCTCGGTGTACTGGCCGACGGCGAACTGACCCTGATCGCCCTGGTAGTGACAGAACACGGTGTAGTTGTCGTGCGGCAAGTCCTCGGAGTCCCCGTCGGTGCTGATCGGCCGCGTGGTGTCCAGCGCCATGACGGTCTGGTAGAGCAGCTCGTCGAACTCGGGGCCGGCGCCGGGGTTGGCGTTGATCACCCCGATGCGGTCGAAGATGTCCATCTCCGGCTCGTTCGCCTGGCTCCACCGGATGACCGAAGCGTGGTTGCGGTCGCGCAGCACGAGGTCGGCGAGGTGCTCGACCATGTTGTCGCGGCCGCCGCCGGCCTCGAAGTTCTCCCGGTCGTTCGAGCCGCGGATCGCGGTCTCGTCCTGGATCATCAGGCCGAGCTCGTCGGCGACGTCGAGCATGTAGGGCGTGGCGGGGATCTGATGGATGCGGACGCTGTTGTAGTTCAGGCGCTGGTAGTTGCGCACCGCCTGCGGCCAGCCACCGTTGTCCGTTGACGGCTCCAGGAATCCGGGCAGGCTGTCGAAGGCGTCGCTGACGCCATGGAAGTCGATGTTGTCGTAGTTCGCGCCCTGGATGCTGTCACCGCGGAAGTTCACCTTCACGCCGTTGAGCTCGAAGTGGTCACCGACCTGCTCGATCTGCCGGAAACCGAATCGTGCGCCGTACTCGGAGCTCGACTTCGGGCCGCCGTTGCCACCGCCTTCTGCGCGGGAGGTGATCATCACGTCCAACTCGTGGAGCTGAGCGGTGTAGTCCTCCGTGAACGGGACGTTCGGCGACCAGTACGAGCCCTCGTCGGCACGCCACTGCAGAGGTCCCACGGTGACCGTCGCCGTGGAGTTCGCCGGCACAACGGCCTGCTGGGTCGGAATCGCCGGGTACTTCCAGCCCGCGCCATTCCAAGAGCTCAATGCGCCCTTGAGATCGACCTTCTGGGCGCGGCCCGTGCTGTTGGTGATCTGAACGTCGTAGCTGAGCGACTTGTCAGTCACGGATGGGCGAACAAACGTGTCAGCGACGTAGACGGCAGGGAAGACCTCCAGACTTGCTGAGCGGAAGATGCCCTGGGCGACGTCATTCGACCACGATGCGCCCTCGGGGACGTTGTACCGGAGGTCTGTGCCGACCAAGGCCTTGCGGCCTTCGACGGTGACTTCGATCCGGTGGGTGCCTCCGGGCGTGACAACGTCGCTCAGGTCGAACGCGGAGTCGGTGTAGGAGGTGGTCTGCGTGCCGACGGTGTGACCGTCGACGGTGACCGTGGCCCGATGGTTGATCGCGCCGAAGTGAAGTCTGGTGACTTGGTCGTCCGCGAACTTCGGGACGGTGATGGTCTTCGCGTAGGTCGCGCGCGAAAGGTCGGTCCACCCCTGCTTGAGCCACCCGCCGCCTGGAACCTGAATGGTGGTCCGACCGCCGGCCGCGGACGAGTCGACGCACGACACGAACGGCCCCGTGGTTGTCCCGAATCGGCCGCCTCCGGTACAGATGGTGTTGGTCAGCGGCGTGAAGTCCCACGTACCGGCGAGGTTGACTTGCGCAGCCGGCGTGGCGCCGGAAACGCCGTCCAGGTAGTCCGCGTCGAACGTCGGTGCGGCCGGTGACGCCGCCTTCGCCGCCGTGGAGGCGAGAACCGGGGAAGCGAGCCCGGCGACCAGGGCGAGAGCTGCGACGCCCGTGATGTACCGCCGACTGCGTGATGGACCTGAACGTGTGATGCGCTGCTCCGGTGGGTGCGTACGTTGCATTTCTGTTCCTTCCGTGTGGGCGTCCTCGCCCAACCTGCGACTGATCGAATCGATCGAGTCGACGTGCGTGTCACAGCGCGCGGGGGCGTGGCCTCCCGCACGTTGACTTCGGTAGTGCTCTGGAGTCAGACCCGGACTCAGCTGACCAATCGCCTGACTCCCTTGTCGCTTTGATATCACGTGTTACTAACACGTGACATCTGAAGGTACGGTGGGTTAGTATCACGTGTCAATAGACTTCTGACAGACTGATTCCATGAGTGCCGAGATCTCAGGGCGTCAAGCGACGAGCTTCGACGTCGCTCGTGCCGCAGGGGTGTCACGATCGACCGTCAGCCAAGTGCTGAACGGCGACGGCCGGTTCCCCGCGGAGACCCGGGCCAAGGTGATTGCTGCCGCGGAAGGGCTCAACTACCGGCCCTCTCGAGCCGGCCGCGCACTCGTAACCGGTCTGAGCGACATCGTGGTCGTGCTCGTACCCAACGCGACCTTCGGTCCCCACCTGCAGGACTCGATCGACCGCATCACGAACGCGTCAGCAACCGCTGGACTGAGTGTCGTCGTACGATTCGGCCGACCTGACGAGCAAGCGACCCTGATCTCCGTGCTCGACCTTCGGCCGACGGCCGTCGTCGACCTCGGAGTACTCTCGCAGCCTCAGCGGATGCAGCTGGAGGCGGCCGGCATCCGCTCCGTCCCTTCCGCATCACGGCGACCGCACGCGGGCGACGACGCCGACCCGTTCGACATCCTGATCGGTCGCCTCCAGGTCCGTGAGCTCGTACACCGCGGTCCGCGCACCATCGTGTACGCGGCCCTGGCCGACGACCGCCTGGACCCGTTCGGGCCGCCACGCCGCGAAGGGATCCGCCGTGAAGCCGCCAAACTGGGGCTGCGCGAGCCATTGGAGATTCGCGTGCCCCTCGATCTCGACGGCGCAACGTCCGCCTTGGTTGAAGTTCTCAATGAAGCGAACTCGGCGCCGGTCGGCTTGGCTTGCTACAACGACGACGTCGCAATCGCCGTGATCGCAGCCGTCCGACGGCTCGGAAAGAGCATCCCTCAGGACGTCGCAGTCGTGGGCGTTGACCGGACCGATATCGGACAGCTCGTTTCGCCTCGCCTGACTACGATCGCGATCGACATGGCGACTCTGATGGACTACTTCGTCACGGAGCTCAGGACGATCCGTCACGGGAGTGCCGACGAACCGGACGATGGATCGCAGGCACACGACCCGTCCGCGCTCGTCCATCTGATCCGAGGTGAGACGACCTAGAGCCCCGGCGCCGATGGTCGGGTCGGCGGCGATTCGACATCACGCGGTTCGGTGGCAGGTGCTCCCAGCTCACAAGCGGCGGGGGCACTCAGCGGCGTGTTCCGCTCGCCCGCACTTGCCCGCAACTCAACGACACCGTCGCGATCCAGGAGTGATCACACTCGCGTCAAGTTACGCGCCTTCATTAGCGTCCCCGGTCCCGGGCCTTGCGATTCCGCGGCATCCATAGGGACAGAAAATCGAAAGGCACCGGATCGATGCCGGTCGTCAGCCTTTCGGAGCCGGGGCCCAGACACCCGCGGAGCCGAGCACCCGCTCCGGGTCGATGCGGATCACGACGCGGGTCGGATTCACGCGCGGCTGACGGTACCGCTCGGCATAGAGCCGCACCGCGAGCCCGACGGACTCCGGGTCGCGCTCGACGACGGCACGGCCGGCGATGCTCAGCCATTCGGGGCCGGACACTTGTGCGACCGTGGCGCGGTGGTCGCGCTCGACATTGCGCACCTTCTGGCTCGCACCGCTCGTGATGATCCGAACGACACCGTCGACGTAAGTGAAGCCGACCGCGACCACATGCAGGACGCCGCGCGGGCCGATCGTCGACAGCGTCGCGAGGTGTCGCTCGGTGACGAAGCGCCGACCATGCTCGGTGAGGACCGCGGTGGGGCGAAGCGGGGGATCCGGGGCGACGAGCATGGATCCCATGCTACGAGCGCGTCCGAGGGCGGCTGTCCGCAGGCGACGATCGGGCGCCGGCAAGGTCACGCTCCCCCGACGCGTACGGAGCACTTCCGAGCGCACCCCGCGAGGGCGTCGAGCCCTGAGGTGACCTTCGCGACGGCGACCAGGTCCTCCGAAGGAGCCGCGGTGCCATCCGAGAGGAAGACGATCAGCGTCTGATCCGTGGCCGAGTAGGCGACATCGCCGGCGTGGTATCCGCTGATCGGTGTGGGTCGCACGATGTCGAGCGCCGCCGGGAGCTGCGCGACCTGCGCGATACCCATCCGGTCGCTGAACTCGAGGGTGACCGGAAGACGGTCCGCGAGTCCGGTCGCCGTGGGGTGAATCGCCGCGACGGGCTCGGTCGCCGGCTGGTCCGAGATGTTCGAACACCCCGGCGCGCCCATGAGGCCCATGAGCAGGAGTGCGGCGGCGATCGGGGCGAGCATGCGGAGGGTCATGCGGTCAGCCTCGGACCCCGGCCCCGCGTTCGGGAGTCCCGGGTCTGAGGTGTCCTCATGGGGCATCCCAGCTCCGGCACCGCAGTCCTAGCCTTGGCGTATGGATCGCCGTTCGGAAGTGCGCGAGTTCCTCATGTCGCGGCGTGCGCGCGTCGAACCCGAGCAGGTCGGGCTGCCGTCGGGCGGCGACCGCCGCGTGCCGGGACTCCGTCGTGGCGAGGCGGCCGCGCTCGCCGGCGTCAGCGTGGAGTACTACGCGCGGTTGGAACGTGGCGGGCTCGGTGGCGCATCCGACGCCGTGCTCGACGGACTCGCGAAGGCCCTCCTGATGGATGACGCCGAACGAGAGCACCTCTATCGCCTCGCCCGCCAGGCCGACGGCGTGGGAGAGCGTCGGCGCACGACTCGCACGGCGTTGCCCGCCTGGCGACCGTCGGAGAGCATCCAGTGGGTCCTCGACTCGATGGAGTCCTCGGTCGCACTGATCGGCAATGGGCGGACCGACCTGCTCGCGTGGAACGCGCTCGGTGGCGCCCTCATGGACGAGATGATCTCGACCTCGACGACCTCACCGCCGAACTTCGCGAGGTTCATCTTCCTGGAGCCGGTCGCGCGCCGGTTCTATCCGGATTGGGACGTCGGCGCTCGCACGAATGTCGCCCAACTTCGCACCGAAGCCGGCCGGGACCCGCATGACAAGCAACTGCATGACCTGATCGGCGAACTGTCGACACGGAGCGACCACTTCCGCGCGTTGTGGGGTCGTCACGACGTCTGGCATCACGAGACCGGAGTCAAGCGCATCCACCATCAGGCCGTCGGCGACCTGGTCCTGCACTACGACGGACTCGACCTCGTCGGGCAGCCGGCCGTGCAACTCACCGTGCTGACTGCGGAGCCCGGCTCCCATGACGACGACGCGCTCCGGCTGCTCGGCACCTGGGCCTCGTCGAAGAAGGACCCAGCCACCACGCCGCCGGAACTGCATCGGTCCGAGCCCTGAACGCGCGGGGCGGCCGCGGACGATCTCCACCCGCACGCCTGCCCGGCTACACTCCGGGCATGACCGACGCGCCCGCGTATCGGATCTGGCCGCCGGTGGCACTGGGGATGCCGCTGTTGGCGGGGCTGCTGATCACCGCCGCCGTGGGCGATCCGATCGCGCTGCCACCCGCGATCTCGCGAGCGGTGGCGGCCGTCCTCATCGTGGCCTTCGCCGTCTGGAACGGGTGGGCGATCTGGCTCATGGGCCGTCACCGCACGGCCCTGCTGCCGGGCGGTGCGACGCGCACCATCCTCGACCGCGGCCCGTTCCGGGTGAGTCGAAACCCGCTCTACCTGGGCCTGATCGCCCTCGACATCGCACTGGCGCTGCTGTGGCCGTCGTTCTGGGCGCTCGTGCTCACGCCGGTCGGGGTCGTCGGCGTGTGGTGGGGCGCCATCGTTCCCGAGGAGCGGTACCTGCGAGCGAAGTTCGGGTCCGAGTACGACGCGTACTGTGCCCGAGTGCGCCGGTGGCTCTAACCAAACGTCGAGTTGACGCTTTCAGATGCACCGATCAGCCCGTGGGCGCGGTGATCTCGTGCGCCGGCACGAACGAGGCATCCACGATCGCACGGTCGCCCAGCTCGCGCTGGAGGTCGACCGTGAGAGGCGTCGGCGGATTGCTCGGACAGTTGTAGGCGCCCTCGGGGTGCGGGGCGACGCCGACCACGAGTTCGACGGTCGTCTCGGTCTCGACGATCTCGACCACCTCGATTCGACCTGTCGCCGGTTGCCCCGAGTTGCACGACCACTCGGTCGCGAGCAACGAGAGCTCGCGGTCATCGGCCTGGGGCGGGGCAGCGGGATCGAGCGTGAGCGAGACCTCGCCGAGACCGTCGAGCGCGATGCGCGGCGAGCAACTCGTCGACACGTCGACGCCCCAGGTGTCATCGATCGGCATTGCGCCGGGCGTGGCCGACACCGAGAGCAGGTCGAAGTCGCGCACGTCCCCGGCACCGAGGTCGACGGGTGGGTCGAGTTCGCGCATGAGCACGACGTGTTCATCGCTCGACACCGCGAGGAACCAGTCGTCGAGGTCGTCGATCGGCACGACCGGCGAGCCCTCGAGCAGGGCGGCGAGTTCCGCCGGAAGCTCCGACGCGGGCATCCGCTCGGCGAGCGCGCCGGCGCTGACCTCGACGCCCTGACACGTCAGGATCGTGTCGGGATCGAGCGGGTGCGGGGCGGTGCTCGAGGCGGCTGTGTCGGTGGCGCTCGGCGCTGGAGAGGGAGCGTTGCCGGCGCTCGCACACCCGGCGAGCGCAACGACCGCTGACGTCACGATCCCGACGACGAGGCCGACCCGGGCGGTGGCAAGAGGATCCATGGCCCCATTGTGGCCCGGGGCGTGGGCTGTGAATCGGTCGCAGACCCTCACGCTTTCGGCGAACCGGGCGTAGATTGCGTTATATCGCGTTTCGCGGCGCTGACGCGCGACTGGCGGAGGGGGACATCGTGGACGTCATCTTCGGGGTGCTGCTCGCACTGCTGATCATTGTGGCGCTCTCCGTCACGACGACCATCCTCGTGGTGCGGGCGATCGTGAAGCGGCTCCGACGAAGTCGTGCGGTCGGCGGCGCCGTCCTCCGCACGCGGGCCCGGGTGGCGACCGGCCCACGCGGCAAGGTGCTGCGACTGCGCGTGCGGCTCCGCGAATCGCTCGAGAGCGGCCGGGCCGCCCTCGACGTCGCCGCGCACGGCGACGGGCCACGCGGCGACCTCACGCGACTCTTCCGCCGCATTCAGCACGAGGGCGAGTCGCTCGACCTGCAACTCCGCCTGATGGAGAGCGAGACGGATGCCACGGCGCTGTCGCGTGAGCTGCCGACGGCCGACGGACGCGTCGACCAGGTCGTCGACCTGATCCGGCGACTCCGGTCCGCCGTCGCGGCGGGCCTCAGCGGCGTCTCCGACGACGCGCTCGCCGAGCTCCACGCCGACGTGGATCGCGAGGTCGCCGCACTGCATGCCGGCGTGCAGGAGCTTCGGCTGCTGAACCAGGGCGACGCGCTCGGCGGGCGGCCACGACCCATCCGCCCCGCCGCCTGAACCGACCGACACGAGGGGAACCGACATGGCCAGCAACAGCTCCCGGATGCGGACGATCTTCCGCACCAAGACCTCGAAGGCCCTCGACAAGATCGAGGACCCGCGCGACCTGCTCGACGACAGCTACGACCAGCAGGTCAAGCTGCTGCAGCAGGTGCGCCAGGCACTGGCCGAGGTCGCGACGGCGAAGAAGCGCATCGACCTGCAGGGGCAGGAGCTCGGCCAGCGGTACCAGCGCCTCGGCGCGCAGGCCCGCGAGGCGCTCGACCAGGGCCGCGAGGACCTCGCCCGCGCGGCGCTCGAGCGACGCTCGCTGATCGAACGCCAGGTCGCGCAGCTGCAGTCGCAGTACGCGGGCATGCAGAAGCAGACGTCGCAGCTCGAGGAGCGCGAACGCCGGCTCTCCGAGCAGATCGCGGCCTTCCGCATCGAGAAGGAGACGATCAAGGCGACCTACACCGCGTCCGAGGCGCAGGTGCGCGCCAACGAGGCCGTCGCCGGCATCGGTGCGACGATCGACGACGTCGGCACGAGCCTCGACCGCGCCCGCGACCGCGTCGCGCAGATGCAGGCGCGCGCCGAAGCCACCGATGAACTGATCAACAGCGGCGCGCTGCGCGACCTCACCGCGCCGCCAGACGCCGACATCGAACGCCAGCTCGCCGCCATGAGCGCCCAGGCCGAGATCGATCGCCAGATCCAGGAGCTGAAGGGCACGGGTACGGATGGCTCGCCGGGCCGCCCGCGCTCGGGCGGCGACGATGCCGGTGAGTGGCTGAGCATCGGGCAGGGGCCGAATCCGAGCTGATCGCGAGCGGAGATGGGGCGAACCATCTGTCCCGCAAACGGGGGCTCTGGCTGGATTCGGCGTAGCGTGAGCTTTCGGGACTCGGATTACCGACCAAGCGCTGCGAGACTCGCCGCGTATTCGTCTCTCGCGATCTGATCGGAGGGGCGCCGTGGGTTCGCTCAACCTCGACGGGGTCGTCCCCATCATGCTCGAGGACGACCTGCTCGACCATGTCTTCACCGTGATCACGACGAAGCTGCGCCGCAAGGAACCGGTGCTCCTCAGCTGGAGCGACGAATGCGGTCAGGAACAACGCGTGTTCCTCACGCCCATCACGTTCATCCGCGCGGAGTTCGACAGCACGGTCCGAGCGCCTCGTGACCGCCACCTGCTCGACCGGCTCATGATCGCCGTGAACAGCAACTCGGGGCTCTCGCTCGACGCCGCGATCGTCGACCGGCTCACCGATCACATCCCGACCGGCAGTTTCTCGACGCACCACCACGAGACCGCGGAATCGGCGGGCACTCCGGCGGCCTGATCGCCACGCAGGGTGCGTCGGGCGTCCGCTACGACGGCGGCCGCCCCGGTCGGACCATCCGGATCTCCCGGATGCCGTCGTCGACCGTCTCCGCGCCATCCGCGGCGAAGCCGTGCTTGCGGTAGAACGCCTGCGCCCGAGGGTTCGGGTCCGCCACCCAGAGCGCGACGGCCTCCTCCTGGCGGATCACGTGATGGAACAGGCGCGCGCCCGTGCCCGAGCCGAGTTCGGACGCGATGACGTAGAGCACGTACAGCTGGCGCGTCCACTCAGAGCCGGGTTCGTCGATCGGCCCCGACATGGCGACGCCGACGATCCGCCCGTCGTGCTCCGCCACGGCGATCCGGTTCGCGCGGTATCGCTCATCGGTCAGGGCGGTGGTCCAGAATCGCTCGCGCGCATCCTCGAATCCGGGATCGTCGAGGATGCGATCGGGCACGACGCCGCGGTAGGTCTCACGCCACGACCGCACGATCACCCGCGCCATCTCGCGGGCATCCCCTGCCCGCGCCGCACGCACCGTCGCGCCCACCATGCCTCGACCGTACTCGTGGGGCGAGGATGGGACGCATGGGCGCGATCGAGGAGTCGTCCCCCGGCGTCACGGCCGCGGTCGGGCTCAGGCCGCGGCGCGGCGCCGGATCGAGCGGGTCACCGACGGCAGTTCGCCGTACGCGCGCTCGTACGCCTCGGCGAAGCGCGACAGGTGCACGAACCCCCAACGGCGGGCGATCGCGCCGATACCGTCCGCGGGGTCGGCGAACCGCAGTTCGTCGCGAACCCCGGCGAGTCGGATGTCGCGCAGCGCCTCCGATGGCGGCCTGCCCTGCTCCGCGACGAACGCCGCGTGGAGGCCCCGCGGCGACACGTGCACCGCGGCCGCGACCTGTTCGACGGTCAGCGGACTCGCCGCGTGCGCGTGCATGTGGTCCATCGCCGCACGCACGGTCTTCGACCGCGCTCCGATCGCGACCTGTCGCCCGTTCGGTCCCGGCCACGCTAGCCGGAACGTGGCGAGATAGGTCGATGCGAGGTGATGGAACGCCGCCCGCTCGACGATGGGATCGGCGAAGGACTCGGGTGCGACGAGCATCGCCTGCCGGACGCGCGCGACGGCGTCCTCCCATCGAAGCCCGAGCTCGGGCGTCCGAGCCGCGAGCTCGACCGGATGGATCCGCTCGACGGGCTCACCGGAGATCGTGCGGGCGACCTCTTCGAGGCGAGCGCGGTCGAGCACGGTGCCGCGGGCCTGGAGTGCATCCCATCGTCCCGAGACCCCGTCGGCGGCGTTGATGTAGGGGCGCCGTGCGTCGACCGCTGTGCGACCGTACGTGATGTCGACGTTGCGACCGCGCGCCGAGACCACGAGCACCTCGTCGGCGCCGCCCTCGACGACGGTGGGCGCCGCGAACGCGTAGTCGACGATCGAGAACCCGGCGACGGACCGGCCCTGGATCCAGACGCGGAACGTGTCGGCGTCCACCCGGCCGAACTCGAGCCGCGGCACGAGCGGGGCGAACGCGTGCCGAGCCTCTTCGGGATCGTTCGTCTCGAATGAGGAGCGGACGAGTCCGTTCATGGGGGTTCCTCACCGTCGTCGCGCGAGGGCGCGCCGATTCAGGTCAGTGTATGCCCACGGTCCTGAAGATCCCCGGGTCAGACGGGAAACGAGGTCCGAAACGGTCTCTCAGAGCTCGACGACCGTCATGCCCGAACCGCCCCCGCCGGCACGTCCCATCGCGGCGAGCGCCTCGGGCACGTCGTCGAGCCCGATCCTGCGACCCACGAGCTCGATCGGCCGGAACGCCTCCGACGCGACCGCGCCGAGCAGGTCGGGGTACTCGTGCGCCGCCATGCCGTGGCTCCCGAGGATCTCGAGCTCGCCCGCGATCACCGCGTCCATCGGCATCGCCGCGACCGCGTGGTCGGCGAGCATGAGGCCGATCTGCACGTGGCGACCGCGCGTGCGGAGGCTCCGCACGGATGCGAAGGCCGTCTCGGGGCTGCCGTACGCGTCGACGGAGAGGTCGACTCCTCCCCCGCTGGCCTCACGGATGCGCTCGGCCGCACCGTCGCCGCCCTGGATGGGCACCGCGCCCAGCTCGGCCGCCGCGGCGAGCGCCGCCTCCGAGACGTCCACGCCGAACACCGGCACGCCGGCCGCGACGGCGATCATGATCGCGGAGAGGCCCACCCCGCCGCATCCGTGGACCGCGACCTGCTCACCCGGCTGCAGCCGGCCGCGCGCGATGATCGCCCGGTAGGCGGTGGCGAACCGACAGCCGAGCGACGCCGCCTCGACGAACCCGAGCGAGTCGGGCAGGCGGATCAGGTTGAGCTCGGCCTCGTCGACCACCACGTACTCGGCGAACGAGCCCCAATGGGTGAAACCAGGCTGGCGCTGCTGTTCGCACACCTGCTCGTTGCCCGACCGGCACTCGTCGCAGCGGCCGCACGCGCAGATGAAGGGTGCGGTGACCCGGTCGCCCACGCGCCATCCGCTCGCCTCGGCCACCTCGCCGCCGAGCTCGGCGACTTCGCCGGCGAACTCGTGACCCGGCACGTGCGGGAGCGCGATGACGTCGTCGTGCCCCATCCAGCCGTGCCAGTCGCTGCGGCACAGGCCCGTCGCGCGCACGCGGACGACGGCGCCACGCGGCGGGCAGGCGGGCGGGTCGACCTCGACGAGTTCGGGCCTCTGGCCGAAGTCGCGGTACATGACGGCGCGCACGGATCCTCCTCACGACAGGTGAAGGCCGAGCCGCCGGCAGGGGTACCGTGCACCGGGTCGCGCGCCCCCTCGGCGATGACGTGACGGATGCCGCGGCGACGCGGACCTCCGGAATCCTATCGGGACTCGTAGTCCTCTTCGGATTGTGTAACAATATCTCATGCGTTCCGTGCTCCTCGTCCTGGCGGCGGCCGTCTGCTTCGGCACGACCGGCACCGCGCAGGCGCTCGGCCCCGAGGCCGATCCCCTCTCGTTGGGCGCGGCGCGCATCCTGATCGGCGGGGGCGCGCTGGCCGCGGTCGCCCTCGTGCTGCAGCTCGCCGGGCGCCGGGACGATGCGACCGGGACATCCGTCGCCCCGACGCCCGGTGGCCTCGCGCCCCGGTTCCCGGCACTGCTCGCGGTGCTCGCCGGCGCGGCGGGCGTGCTCGCCTACCAGCCGGCGTTCTTCGCCGGCACCGCCGCGAACGGCGTCGCGGTGGGCACCGTCGTCGCGCTCGGATCCGCACCGGTGCTGACCGGCGTGCTCGACTGGGTCCTCCGGCGCCGGTTCCCCGGCCGGGTCTGGATCGTCGCCACCGCGCTGGCGACGGCCGGAGTCACCGTGCTGGCCGCAGCGACCGGCACCGGCCCGGCGGCCGTCGACCCGCTCGGCGTGGCCGCGTCGATCGCGGCCGGAGGCGCCTACGCGGTCTACACGCTCGCTGGCAAGTCGCTGCTCGATCGCGGCTGGACCTCGCCGGCGAGCATGGGAGCGATCTTCGGCGGCGCGGCCGCGGTCAGCCTGCCGGTGCTGCTGTCGACGGATGCCGCGTGGCTCGCGTCGCCGGACGGACTCGCGATGGCGCTGTGGCTCGGCCTCGTCACGACGACCGCCGCGTACCTGCTCTTCGGGGCCGGCCTGAAGCGGCTGACGCCCGCGACGGTGTCGACGCTCACGCTCGCCGAGCCGCTCACGGCCACGGTGCTCGGCGTGATCGTGCTCCATGAGCAGCTGTCGGGCGGCGCCGTCACCGGGTTGCTCGTGCTCGCCTCGGGCATCGTGCTGCTCGCGGTGGCCAGCGGTCGGCGGATGCCGCGGCGCGGCTCCGCACGTGCCGGAGACGACCCATCCGGACCCGGCTTCACGGCGCGCGTCGATGTCGGCGGCACGGCCTAGCGTCGGAGTATGGACGTCATCCTCATCCCCGGTTTCTGGCTCGATGCGAGTTCGTGGAGCGAGGTGACGCCGACGCTCGAGGCCGCCGGCCACCGGCTGCACGCCGTCACCCCGCCGGGCCTCGAATCCGTCGATGCGCCGCGCGCCGGCATCGGCCTCGACGACCACGTCGAAGCGGTCGTGCGCCTGGTCGACGGCATCGAGGGGCCGGTCGTGCTCGTCGGGCACTCGGGCGGCGGCACCGTCGCGCAGGCCGTGTCCGACCGCCGACCCGATCGCATCGCCCGCGTCGTCTACGTCGACGCGGCGCCCATGAGCGACGGCGACAGCATCAACGACAGCCTGCCCGTCGTGGGCGACGAGATCCCGCTGCCCGACTGGTCGGTGTTCGGCGACGGCATGCTCGCCGACCTCGACGACGAGGCGCGCCGCCGGTTCCGCGAGCGCTCGATCCCCGAACCCGCGGCCGTGGCGACCGACCCGCTCCGCCTCACCGACGACCGGCGACGCGACGTGCCGAGCACGATCATCACGTGCGAGTACCCCAGCGCGCAGCTCCGCGAATGGATGGCGCAGGGCGCGCCGTTCATCCGCGAGGTCGCGGCCATGCGCGACCTCGAGATCGTCGACCTGCCGACCGGGCACTGGCCGCAGTTCTCGCGGCCGGTCGAACTCGGTCGTCTCCTCGTCGAGGCGGCCGCTCGCTGAGCGAGGCGGCGGCCTACAGCTCGGAGCCGCTGACCCCGAACGTGTCGCACGCGCCGGCGCCCTGCTCGTAACCGGCCTCGAACCACCGCACGCGCTGCTCGCTCGTGCCGTGCGTGAACTGGTGCGGGTTGACCTGACCCTGAGTGGTCTCCTGGATGCGGTCGTCGCCGACCGCGGCGGCAGCGCTGAGCGCCTCGGTGTACTGGTCGCGCGTGATCGGCTGCAGGAACGGCACGCCGCGCTCGTCCTCGGTGTCCGAGGCCGCGGCCGCCCAGGCGCCTGCGAAGCAGTCCGCCTGCAACTCGACCCGCACCGCGTTGGAGGTCGGGCCCGTCTGGCCGTCCCGCGACGACTCGAGGATCCCGGCGAGGTTCTGCACGTGGTGGCCCCACTCGTGCGCGACGACGTACATCTCGGCGAGCGGACCGCTCTCGGCACCGAACTGCTGCTCGAGCGTGTCGTAGAACGAGGTGTCGATGTAGATCGTCTGGTCGGGCGGGCAGTAGAACGGGCCCGTCGCCGACGAGGCGTTGCCGCAGCCGGTCGCGACGGCCTGGCTGAACAGGATGAGGTCCTGCGGGCCGACGTAGTCCAAGCCGACCTGCGGCCCGGCCTCCTGCCAGTAGTCCTCGAGCGAGGCCGTCGCGCCCTGCATGCGGCAGTCGATGCGCTCGTTCGCGTCCTGGCCGGTCTTGCACTCCTCGAGCGCGGAGTCCGGCGCCGCCGGGTCCTGCTGGCCGCCGCCGACCAGCCCGCTGAGGTCGACGCCGAGGAACTGCGCGATCAGGAACAGTGCGACCGCGCCGAGACCGCCGCCGACCGCGATTCCGGTGTTGCGCCCGCGTCGTGACGCCTTGCCGCCGCTGATGTCGGAGTTCGGATTGAACGTCATGGCCCGACGTTACCGCTCGGCATCGCCGCGGGGATCCGCCTTCCGTTTGCCCCGTCGCCGCGCTACGCTGCCGGACCCGTCGCGATCTCCGTCGTCGTCATCTTCGGTGCCGTCGTCGTCGTCATCGTCTTCGTCTTCATCGTCGTCGTCTTCGTCGTTGTCATCATCGTCTTCGTCTTCGTCTTCGTCATCGTCATCGTCGTCGTCGTCATCATCGTCGTCTTCGTCTTCGTCATCGTCATCGTCGTCGTCGTCATCATCGTCGTCTTCGTCATCGTCATCATCGTCGTCGTCGTCGTCGTCATCATCGTCGTCGTCGTCATCGTCATCGACGTCGTCATCGGTGTTCCGACCACCATCGCCGTCGGAGTCAGCCGCCTCATCGCCGTCGGCTTCCGTGCGGTCGTCCTCGACGTCATCCTCGTCGACCTCGGCCGCGTCGAGGTCGGTCCCGCCGTCCTCATCGGCGGCGGCGGTCTCGTCCTCGTCGGAATCCGCGGCGGTCTCCTGCTCCGCCTCGTCGCCCGCGATCACTCCGGTAGCCGCCGTCTCGTCGGACGGGGTGGTCTCGCTCGGCTCGGCGAAGCGATCGGTCGCGGCGATCAGCGCATCGAGGATGCCCGGCTCGTCGAACGCGTGCCCGGCGTCGTCGATGATGCGCAGGTCGGCCTCCGGCCACGCCCTGTGCAGGTCCCAGGCGGTCATCATGGGCGTGCACATGTCGTAGCGGCCCTGAACGATGACCGCGGGGATGCCGCGGAGCCGTTCGGCGTCGCGGATGAGCTGGCCCTCGTCCCACCATCCGCCGTGCCGGAAGTAATGGTTCTCGATGCGGGCGAACGCGGTGGCGTATTCCGGGGCCGTGAAGCGGGCGATCGTCTCGGCCTGCGGAAGCAGCGTGATGGTCGACGACTCCCACCGCGACCAGGCGATCGCGGCAGCCTGGTGCACCTCGGGGTCGGGGTCGGAGAGCAGCCGGTGGAAGGCCTCGATGAGGTGCGCCCGCTCGCCGAGGGGCACTGGTGCGATGAAGTCCTCCCAGAGGTCGGGGAAGATCGCCGACGCACCGCCCTCGTAGAACCAGTCGAGTTCCTGACGGCGCAGCGTGAAGATGCCGCGCAGCACCATCTCGGTCACGCGTTCGGGATGGGTCTGGGCGTAGGCGAGCGCGAGCGAGCTGCCCCACGAACCTCCGAACACCTGCCAGCGGTCGATGCCGAGATGCGCGCGCAGCCGCTCCATGTCGGCCACCAGGTGCCAGGTGGTGTTCGCGGAGAGGTCGGCGCCCGGCTCGGACGCATGGGGGATCGAGAAGCCGCAGCCTCGCTGGTCGAACAGCACGATCCGGTAGCGGGAGGGATCGAAGAGCCGACGATGCGTCGCCGTCGTGCCGCCGCCGGGCCCGCCGTGCAGGAACACCACGGGCTTGCCCTCGCGATTGCCCGAGACCTCCCAGTAGATGTGCTGGCCGTCCCCGACGTCGAGCATGCCCGTCTCGAGCGGCTCGATCTCCGGATAGAGCTCCCTCATACTGTCCCCTCCGTCCACCGCGCCCCCTTGCCCGCCACGCTAGCGACCGTAGGATACCGCCGCCCGGCGGCGCGCCGCCGCGGATTCCGCAGTCGGGCGGGGAGCGACCTGCCGCGACGGAGCGCCCGGCGTAGGCTCGGGCCATGAGCCCCACTCCGGTCACGATCACCATCACGGGCGCGGGCGGGCAGATCGGCTACGCCCTCCTCTTCCGGATCGCCTCGGGCGCGATGCTCGGGCCGGACACCCCCGTGCGTCTCCACCTGCTCGAGATCCCGCAGGGCCTGCGGGCGGCCGAGGGCGCGGCGCTCGAACTCCAGGACTCGGCGTTCCCGCTGCTCTCGCACGTCGAGATCACCGACGACCCCGCCGTCGCGTTCCGCGGCGCGAATCTCGCCCTGCTCGTGGGGGCCCGGCCGCGCGCCGCCGGGATGGAACGCGGCGACCTGCTGCAGGCCAACGGCGGCATCTTCGGACCGCAGGGCCGCGCGATCAACGAGTACGCGGCCGACGACATCCGCGTGGTGGTCGTCGGCAACCCGGCGAACACGAACGCGCTCATCGCGGCGTCCAACGCGCCCGACGTGCCGAAGGAGCGTTTCACGGCACTCACCCGCCTCGACCACAACCGGGCGCTCGGTCAGCTCGCCGCGGCACTCCAGTCGCCGGTCGGCGATCTCCGCGGCGTCACGATCTGGGGCAACCACTCCGCGACGCAGTTCCCCGATGTCGCGCACGCGACCGCCGGCGCGGAACCGGTGCCCGCGCTGCTCGCCGCGCGCATGGGCGGCACCGACGCGGCCCGCGCCTGGCTCGAGGACCAGTTCATCCCGCGAGTGGCCAAGCGCGGCGCGGAGATCATCGAGGTGCGCGGCTCCTCGTCCGTCGCGTCGGCCGCGTCGGCGACGATCGACCACGTGCGCGACTGGGTGCTCGGCACGGGCGATCGGGGCCGCACGAGCGCGGCAGTCTGGTCGAATGGCGAGTACGGCGTCGCCGAGGGCGTCATCTCGTCGTTCCCCGTGGTGTCCGAGGACGGCACGTGGAAGGTCGTCGAGTCGCTCGGGGTCGACGACTTCGCCCGACGACGCATCGACGCCTCGGTCGCCGAGCTCGTCGACGAGCGCGAGGCCGTGCGCTCGCTCGGCCTGATCTGACGGCGACGGATGGCGCGGCGGGGCGCCGTGGCGTCCGCCTAGGCTGAGGCCATGCCCGACCGTGAACCCATGTCGCCCGCACGCCGCCGCCAACTCATCGTGGGCCTCGTGGTCGGGCTCATCGTCGGCATCGCCGTCAGCGTCTGGACCGGGTTCTGGGTGTGGCTCGGCGCCGGCCTCGCGGTCGGCCTCGCGGCCGGCGCGATCATGAAGCCGCCCGGCGAGGATGACGACGCGAGCGGCGCACGGAAGCGCTGACTCTCCGAGACGACGACGGGCCGGGCGCGTCGCGCCCGGCCCGCCCACGCGGCATCCGCTATCGCCTGGCCTTCTCAAACTTCTCGGGAGCCGGAAGCGAGCCCGCCTCGCGCTGCGCCGCGTAGTACGCGCGCGCCTCGTCCTGCCGCTCCTGCTCCGCGCCGGAGGCGATCGCCGCGCGCAGGTGCTCGGGCGCGAACCCGAACGCGTCGACGAGGTCGAGCGCGTACGGGCGCAGACGCTCGACGAGGCGGTCGATGTACGCCGTGACGGCCTGGGCGCGCTGCGGCGAGAGCCGGCCGTGGATCAGGTACCACGCGAGGTGCTTCTCGATCAGGCCGAGCCCGAACAGGTCGCGGACCCACGTGAGCACCTGCTTCGTGCCGGCGTCCTCGGTGCGGGCGAGCCCGCGCGTGAACGCCTCCCACTGCAGCAGCTCGGCGTGCGCGCGGGCCGCCTCGATGAGCTCGTTCTGGTTGCGGTTGAACAGCGCCGCCGCCTCGGCCTTCGACAGCTTGCGCGCGTCGCGAAGGCGCCCGGCGATCTCGGCGATCATCGCCTCGACGCGGTCGGTGAGCAGCTCGCGCTGCGTCTCCTCCTCGCGCAGCTCGTGCACCGACCGGGCCGTCGAGCCGAAGTCGGCGATCGTCTGCGCGAGACGGCGCAGGCCCGTGCCGTGATAGGCGCGGTCCGCCGTCTGCGCGACCACGTACCGCGCCATCGCGCCGGCATCCGCGTTCGCGAACTGCTTCGAGTAGTCGGTCAGCAGTCGCTTGGCCACGAGCTGCAGCAGGACGTTGTTGTCGCCCTCGAACGTGACATAGATGTCGAGGTCCTGGCGCAGGCCGACGAGGCGGTTCTCGGCGAGGAATCCGGCGCCGCCCGTCGCCTCGCGGGCCTCCTGCAGCGTGTCGAGCGCGTGCCAGGTCGAGAGCGGCTTGAGCGCGGCCGCGATCGTCTCGAGGTCCTGCCGGTCGTCGTCGGTGTCGGCCTCGCCCGAGAACACCGCGTCGAACTTCACGAGGAACTCGTCGTGCGCGAAGACCTGCGCGTACGTCGTCGCGAGCCTCGGGATGAGCCGGCGCTGGTGTCGCTGGTAGTCGAGCAGCACCTCCTCGTCGGTGTCGCTGCCCGCGTTGAATTGGCGGCGCTGCGTGCCGTAGGTGATCGCGATCGCGAGGCCCATGGCGCTCGCGATGGTCGAGGCGCCGTCGAGCGAGACGCGGCCCTGCACGAGCGTGCCGAGCATGGTGAAGAAGCGGCGACCGGGGCTCGCGATGGGACTCGAGTACGTGCCGTCGGCCGCGACGTCGCCGTAGCGGTTCAGCAGGTTCGCGCGCGGCACGCGCACGTCCGTGAAGTGCAGGCGCCCGTTGTCGATGCCGTTCAGGCCGCCCTTGAGGCCGTCGTCCTCGCCGCCGACACCCGGCAGGAACTCGCCGCGCTCGTCGCGGATCGGCACGTAGAAGGCGTGGACGCCGTGGTTGACGCCCTTCGTGATGAGCTGCGCGAAGACGACCGCCGCGATGCCGTGCAGCGCTGCGTTGCCGAGGTAGTCCTTCCACGCGCCGCGGAACGGCGTGTGGATCACGAACTCCTCGGTCTCGGGGTCGTACGTCGCGGTCGTGCCGATGGCCGCCACGTCGGAGCCGTGCCCGGTCTCGGTCATCGCGAAGGCGCCGGGCACCTCGAGCGTCATGGCACCGGGGAGGTACCGCTCGTGGTGGGGTGTCGTCCCGAGGTGCAGGATGGCGGCCGCGAAGAGTCCCCACTGGACGCCCGACTTGATCTGCAGGCTGGGGTCGGCCAGCACGAGCTCCTCGAACGCGGCGATGTTGCCGCCGTGGTCGTCCTCGCCGCCCAGCTCCTTCGGGAACGCCTTGTGCACGGCGCCCGACTCGACGAGGAGCCGGAGCTGGCCCAGCACGCGTTCGCGGTGCTCGGCCATCGACTGCCCGTCGATGCGCTGGAACGCGGGATCGGCGGCGCGCTCGCGCGCGGCGAGTCGCACGTCGGCCCACGTGCCGAGCAGCTGGCGGCCGAGGGCCGCCACGTCGACGACGGGCGCCGCGTTCGAGTCGATCGGGGTGTACGCGGGAGTGGCCTCGGCGGCGCGCGCTCGGGTGCTCGGGCGCTCGACCTTGGGGGCCGGGGTGGAGTCGGTTCGGGATGCCGTGTCGACCATCGTCGGTTCGTCCTTCATACGCGGATCAGGGCTTCCATCCACGCTATGGGCCGGGTCGGCGACCCCGGAAATAGTGCGTCAGGTGCCGACAAACCGCCGTTCGCGCCATCCGCTCGCGTTTGTGGAACTCCACAAGCGAGGGCTCGCACACCGTTGGAGCATCGACAAGTGGGGGCCTTGCGACTAGCGCTGCGGTTGATCGACCGCGAGGCCGCGGAAGAACCGCGTCGAGTCGGCCGACCAGAGCAGGACGATGATGGCGAGCGCGACCAGGGCGCTCACGATCTCGTTCACGGCGGTCGAGGGGTTCGCGACGGCCGCGCTCACGGACGCCGCGATCGACACGACCTCGATCGCGGTGATCGCGATGCGGGCGATCGGATTGCCGTTCATGAGGCCGAAGGCGATCACCGCCGCGAGCGCGCCGACGAGGAGCGAGACGGAACCCATGATCGCCCACGTCGTCCGGGTCGCGTCGTCGTCGCCGCCGATCGTCGCCCCGACGAGGAGGAAGCCTCCGGCGACGAGGTCGAGTGCCGCGTTCACCCAGACCAGCACCCCGACCACCGTCACCGCGGTCGGCCGAGCCGCGCGGCCGAGGTCGCGACCGCTCATCGTCGCCGACCGATCGCGATGTCGTGGCGCATCACTCGACCGTGCCGACGAAGAACCGGCTCGCCTTCGGCGTCCAGAGCAGGATCAGCAGCAGGACCGAGAATGCCAGGCCGATCCACTCGCCGGCGACCGACGGATCGCTCATGTACGCCACGGCGAGGAACAGCGATCCGATGATCGAGAGCATCTGCAGCACCGTGATGATGAGCCGCGCCGTGTTGCTGCCGCGGAGCAACCCGCCCGCGAGGACCGCCGTGATGAGGCCGACGACGATCGAGCCGATGGCGGCGCTGATGAGCCCGCCCGAGCCGCCGAAGCGCGCGACCACCTCGTCGTTGGGCAGCCGGAAGAACAGCAGCACGCCGGAGATCATGTCGAGCGCGCCGGCGATGAAGGCGACCACGCCGATGAGCGTGATGGTGACCGGACGCTTCCCGTGGACCACTTCGGACATCTTCGTCTCCCTCGAGCCGGGCCGACCCCGAAGCGGCCCCTCGGCCGATGCTATCGAGGAGTACCGGGTGCCCCCACGGTACGAAGGTCCCGTGCCGAGCCGCGGCGGTCGGCTCGAGCGCGATCAGCCGGCGTGGTCGGCGACCACGCGCACCAGCGCCTCGCCGTACGCCTCGAGCTTCTTCGCGCCGATGCCCGAGATGCCGTCGAGCTGGCCGAGCGTCGAGGGACGCTGCGCCGCGACGGCGCGGAGCGTCGCGTCGCCGAACACGATGTACGCCGGAACGCCCTGGTCTCGCGCCTCACCCGCACGCCACGCGCGAAGCGCCTCGAAGAGCTCGGCGTCGGCCGGCTCGAGGTCGGCCGCGGCGGGCGCGGCCGCGCGTGCGCCGCGCGAAGTGCGCCCGGGTCGCTCGGGCTCGGTGCGGAAGGCGACCGTGCGATCGCCCGCGAGGACCTCGGCCGAGGCATCCGTCAGGGCGAGCACGCCGTACTCGCCGACCGATTGCAGCAGTCCCTGCGCGAGCAGCTGACGTACGACGCCGCGCCACTGCGCATCGGAGAGGTCGTCGCCGATGGCCCACGTCGCCAGGCGGTCGTGGCCGTACTGCTCGACCCGCGCCGTGCGCTTGCCGCGCAGGATGTCGACGAGGTGGCCGGCGCCGAACCGCTGGTTCCGCTCGCGCTGCAGCCGGACGATGGTCGACATGAGCTTCTGCGCCGGCACAGTGCCATCCCACGAGGCGGGCGGCTCGAGGCAGGTGTCGCAGTTGCCGCACGGGGTGCTCGGTTCGCCGAAGTACGCCAGCAGGTTCTGGCGCCGGCACTGCACGGTCTCGCACAGCGCGAGCATCGCGCCGAGGTGCGCGGCGAGGCGTCGCCGGTGCGCCAGGTCGCCGGGGCTCTCGTCGATCATGCGGCGCTGCTGCACCACGTCCTGCAGGCCGTACGCGAGCCACGCCGTCGCGGGCAGGCCGTCGCGACCCGCGCGACCCGTCTCCTGGTAGTAGCCCTCGACCGACTTCGGCAGGTCGACGTGGGCGACGAACCGCACGTCGGGCTTGTCGATGCCCATGCCGAAGGCGATGGTCGCGACCACGACCACGCCGTCGTCGCGGAGGAATCGCTCCTGCGTGCGCCGGCGGGTGGCAGCATCGAGGCCGGCGTGGTATGGCATCGCGTCGATCCCGTTCGCGGCGAGGAACGACGCGAACTTCTCGGTGCTCGCGCGCGACAGGGCGTACACGATGCCCGCGACCGGGTTGCCGTCGGCGTCGCGGCCCTCGGTGCGCACGAAGTCGAGCAGCTGGCGTCGTACGTCGAGCTTGGGCGCGATGCGGTACTGGATGTTGGGCCGGTCGAAACTCGACACGAAGTGCCGCGCGTCGGCGAGCGAGAGGCGGTCGGTGATCTCGCGGTGGGTCGCCTCGGTGGCCGTCGCAGTCAGGGCGATTCGCGGCACGTCGGGCCAGCGCTCGGCCAGCTCGGCGAGCGCGAGGTAGTCGGGCCGGAAGTCGTGGCCCCACTGGGCGACGCAGTGCGCCTCGTCGATCGCGAACAGCGCGATGGTGCCGCGCTCGAGGAAGCGCTTGGTGTGCTCGGAGCCGAGGCGCTCGGGAGCGACGTAGAGCAGGTCGAGCTCGCCCGCGACGTACGCGCGCTCGACCTGCGCGCGCTCGGCCGGCGACTGCGAGGAGTTGAGGTAGCCCGCACGAACGCCGTTGCGCACGAGCGCGTCGACCTGGTCGTGCATGAGCGCGATGAGCGGCGAGACCACGACGCCCGTGCCCTCGCGCAGCAGCGACGGAACCTGGTAGCAGAGGCTCTTGCCGCCGCCGGTGGGCATGAGCACCACGGCGTCGCCACCACCGGCGACGTGCTCGATGATGGCCGCCTGCTCGCCGCGGAACGCGTCGTAGCCGTAGACGGTGCGGAGCGCCTCGAGCGGGGAGCCGAATCGCGCGGGCGCCGCGGCCTGGGCGACTCCCCGCGGTGCCGACGGCGTGGACGCGCCGACGTCCGGCTCGTCGGCGAATGGCGGCGCCGGAGGCGCCCACTCATCGTCGGGCGGCACCAGCTCGTCGGGATCCCACGGCACCTCGTCGGCCCAGGCGCCGGCCGGTTCGGGGTTCTGGCTCCACGTCACCCGACGACCCTACCCGCCGGGGCCGACAGCGTGGCGGGCGCGTGGCGAGCATGCGTCGACCGCGAGCTGGGGAGGACGGGTCGCGATGCGAGATCGCTGTGAACCCGGATGCCGCGACATCCGCTCGCAATAGGCTCGCGGAATGACGCAGATCGAGGGAGCGCGCGTCCTCGTCGTGGGGGCGACCGGCGTGCTCGGCACGCTGCTCGCCGAGCGGCTCGCCGACGCCGGAGCGCGTGTCGCGGTGCACGGCCGCGACGACGCGCGACTCGCCGAGCGCGCACGATTCGGCGAGCCGATCGCCGTCGACCTCACCGACGAGACGGCGCCCGAGGCGATCGTGGAACGTGCGATGGCCCTCCTCGGCGGGCTCGACGTGATCGTGCTCGCAGCGGGCGTCGTCGGCTTCGACTCGGTCGCCGAGACTGCGGAGCAGGACCTCGAGACGCTGTTCACGGTCAACGCGCTCGCGCCGATGCGCATCATCTCGGTCGCCGCGCCCGCCCTCCGCGAGTCGGCCGCCTCCGGGGGTGAGCCCGTGGTGCTCGCGCTGACGGGCATCGTCGCCGACCTGCCCACCGCCGGCCTCGCGAGCTACTCCGCCTCGAAGGCAGCGCTCGCGGCGTACCTCACGGCCGCGGGGCGCGAGCTGCGGCGCAGCGGCATCCGCCTGCTCGACGCCCACCCCGCCCACGTCGAGACCGGGCTCGCCGAGCGACCGCTCTTCGGCTCGGCGCCGCGCTTCCCGCGAGGGCTCGAGCCCGCCGCGGTGGCCGACCGGCTCGTGCGCGCGATCGTCGACGGGGAGACGGCGCTGCCGCCCGGGGCGTTCGCCGAGGGATGAGCTCGGCCGCCGCTCCGGGCGGCGAGCGGGTCAGCGGTCGGAGGCCGGCCCGTCGTCGGCCTCGGCCGCCGCGGAGTCGGCGGCGGTGTCGGCCGCATCGGAATCGGCGGCATCCCGATCATCCGCCGCCGGTCGCCGGCGCATGAGCAGGAACGCCGCGACTCCGGCGAGCGCCACCACGACGGCCCCGCCGACCACCCACAGCAGGTCGCCGGGCCCACCGGATGCCGCGGCATCCGGTTCGGCGTCGCTCGATGCGTCGGCCGACCCGGCGGCACCTCGGGCGCAGACCGCCTGCTCGGCCCCCTCGACGAGCCACTCGCCGTCGGACGGCGCCCACGTGAACGCGAACGAACCCGTGATCGGGTGGCCGTCGGCGGACACCACGCGCCACTCCACGGTGTACTCGCCCGCGGGGCCGAGCTCGGCCGGCACGCTCGCCACCGCGCGATCGACGCTCGGGCACGCGTTCGCGTAATGGCGGCCGTCGGGACCGATGACGTCCATCGCGGTCGCACCCTCGGCGTCGAGCAGGGCGTCGCTCGTCTCGAGGGCGACCGTGCCGGGCTGGGTCGTGACGGTCGACTCGGCGTCGGGCGTCTCGCCGATCACCGTGTTGTGCGCGAACGCCGGCATCGCCGGGCCGGCGAGCACGCCGAGCGCGGCCAGCAGCAGGGCGCTCGCGCCGAGCGTCCGGGTCCGGGGCCGAGCCGCGCGGGGGTCGGTGCGCATGTCAGGCCTTCGATCCGCGGCGGGCCATGATCGCCACGATGAGGCCCGCGACGCCCACCGCCAGCCCGCCGATGCCGACGACGCGGGCGAGCGTGTCGACCGCGGCATCCGCCGGGTCCTCGGTCGCGGCCGTCGTCTCGGCCGCGTCCGTCGTGTCGGCGGCGTCGTCGCCGTGACCGTGGCCGTCGCCCTCGGGCGCCGTGACCTCGATCGCGGGCGCCGGGAGCTCGGGCTCGGCGCCGTCGGCACCGGGCGACTCGCTCCAGTCGATCTCGCCCTCGACGCACGACTGCAGGACGGGGAACTCGAGCCGCTCGCCCTCGCCGTCCTCGGGCAGCAGCACCTGGATCTCGAAGGTGCCGCGGTAGCCGTCGGGGATCGGGGTGTCGGCGGTGTAGACGACCTGCCTGACGCGCTCGGACGCCTCGTCGGCGTCGGCGCCTTCGACCGGCTCGTCGAGCTCGATCATGACCTTCTCGACGGACCATCCGGCCTCGACCGTGGGCCTGACCGACGCGACCTGCTCAGGGATGTCGACGGTGAACGAGGTGGTGGGCGAGTCGTCGCAGCCGTGGCCCGAGGCGAATTCGAGCACGGTGTACGAGCCGGCGGCGGTGGAGCCGGGCGTGACGGTCACGTGCGCCTGCGCCGCGACGGGCGCGGCGAGGGCGAGCAGCGTGCCGGCGCCGAGCGCGGTCGCGACCACGGCGGTGGTACGGGTGATGGGACGCATGGGTTCTCTCTCCTGGGTGCGGTGCACGGGCGCGCGGCCGAGGATCGGCTCGAGTGGTCGGCGCGCCGGCGTGCGGATGCGATGGGGTGTCGTGGCCGCTCAGGCGGCGAGGGACACCCGCGGCGGGCCGCGGTGGCGAAGCGGGGAGAGGATGAGGAGGGCGGGATTCGGCGGCGCATCCGCCCGGATCGCCGGACGCGCGACCCCGGGAAGGGTCGGGACCGGCAGGCCGCGCAGCACCGAGGCCAGGAGCCGCACGCCGTGCACGAGCGTGCCGAACGCGAGCCCGACGGCGGAGGCCGCCTGCTGGAAGAGGGCGAGCATCGCGACCGTGAGGGCCGCGGCGACGACGTGCGCGAGCGGCATCACGGTCGCGTGGCCGTGCTCGACCGTGAATGCCGCGAACTCGACCGACGGCGCCGTGGCGGCATGGGCCGCGTGAGGGCCGACGGATGCCGGATGGCCGGGGCTTCCCGTGCCGAGCGCGTAGAGCAGGTGCAGGGCGGCCTGAGCGGCGAGCGCCGACGCGGACGCACGTGCCGGCGTCATCCGCTGCCCGACGAGGACCATCGCGATCGGAACTGAGAATGCGAGCGAGAGCACGAGCGCCAGCGGGCCCGGCGGGGTCCCCCCGCCGACCGTGTGCGCGACCGAGGCGACGAGCGTGGCGAACGCGGCGACGGCCGCGCCGCGCATCACGCGTGCACCTCGGGGACTCACGTCACCAGCCTAATCGCCACCGGGACGGAGGACGGCCCCGGGCTCGCGCCCGGGGCCGTCCTTCGGCGTTCGAGACTCAGCTCACAGCGGGAGCGTGAACGAGCTCGTCGTGCCCGTGGGGGTCGTGATGACGAATCGAGAGTCCGCGGTCGCGCCCGCGGGGATCGCGAACGTCACGGTCGCCCGGCCGATCTCGTCGAAGGTCGCCGGGTCGGGGAACGATGCGTCCACCGTGGCACTGTCGAGCTCGGCCCCGTCGAACGACACCGAGACCGTGCCGGCCTTCGGGTCGGGCGGCGTGCTGAAGTCGAGCGACGACAGGTTGACCGTGGCCTGACCGCCGTCGACGCTCACGATGTCGACGCCGACGGCCCGCTGGGCGTAGTCGGGTGCGGCGCTGCCGAACGTCTCGAAGTAGTCCACCATCGCCTCGAGGTCGATCTTGCCGCTGTCGGCCTTGTTCACGCCTTCACGGAAGACGGTGAAGTTGTCACCGCCCGACGCGAGGAACGAGTTGGCGCCGACCGAGTATGTCACCGCCGGGTCGAGCGGCTGGCCGTTGAGGAGGATCTCGGTGATGTGCGAGCCCTGCGCCGCGGTCGGGTCGTACGTGTACGTCAGCGCCTCGTTGACCCCGAGCTTCAGGAACGGTCGAGACGCACCGGCGGGCTGCCACTGCTGCTCGAGGATTGCCTTGATCTGCGCTGCGGTGAGGTCGAGCGTCACGAGCGTGTTCGCGAAGGACTGCACGTTCGCCGCCTCGCGGTACGTCGTGTCACCGGCGTCGATGTCGGCGCGGAGCCCACCGGGGTTCATGAACGTGATGTCGACGCTGCGCGTGCCATCCTCGTTCAGCGCCCAGAGCTGGACGTCGGCGACGAAATTGCCGAGCGTCGACTCGCCGCCGCGGTTCTCGACGATCGCGGGCTGGCCGTTCACGATGCCGGGTCGCTGCGCGCGGTTGAACGGGGCGGTCGTCTGGCCGATCACGACGTTGCCCAGCTCGTTCGCCACAGCGGTGGCCTCTTCGACGATGGGCACGATCTTGGGATCGGGCTCGTACAGCCATGCGGTCACGTTCCCGCTCGGGTCGAACGCTGTCGCCATCGTGTAGAGCGTGTTCTCCATGCTCAGGAGGGTGTCGGACTTGCGGTCGTAGCTGATCACCATGTTGCTGAACCGCTCACCGTACTGGCCGCTCGAGATGACGGGTCGTCCGTCGATCACGTGGTTGTACGCCAGGTGCGTGTGCCCCGAGACGATCGCGTCGATGTTGTCGTTCGCGTTCAGCACGATGTCGCCGAACCTCGACTCCGGGTCGGTGGCCGACTCGACGCTGGTGTCGGCGGCACCTTCATGCACGAGCATGATCACGATGTCGGCCTCGCCGTTGCTGTTCTTGCCGTCGCTGAGCTGGTCGGCGACGCGGTTCGCGGCCTCGACGGGCGAGCCCACGCTGATGTCCGCGATGCCCTCCGGGCTGACCAGCGAGGGCAGCTCGTCGGTGACCGCACCGACGAACCCGATGGTCACGCCCTCGAAGCTCTGCAGCCAGTACTCGGGCAGGGCAGGGTCGGTCGTGTCCTTGTGGTAGACGTTGGCGCCGAGGTACTCCCAGTCGGCGAGCGGCATGACGCGATCGGTGAGATCGGCGAAGCCCTGGTCGAACTCGTGGTTGCCGACTGCGCTCACGTCGAGGCCCGCGGCGTTGAGCGTCTCGATCGTGGGTACGTCCTGCTGGATGAAGGACGTGAAGGTGGAGGCGCCGATCATGTCGCCGGCGGCCGCGAACACGGTATTCCGATTCTCTGCCCGGAACGACTTCACGGCGCTCGCGAGGCGGGCGATGCCGCCGGCGGTCCCCGCCTGCTCGATCCGACCGTGGAAGTCGTTGACCGTGACGAGGTTGATGTCGACGATCTTCGGTGAGGGTGCGGCCTGGGCGGACGCGACGCCGCCGAGCGTGAGCGCCGCGGCGGTCGCCACGGCCAGCGCGCCGACCGTCGTACGGCGGCGCGTGCGGGCGCGGGGTGCCTCCGCGCCGGGGGAACGTTGCTGCATTGCGTGATCTCCTCTGCAAGACGGATGCCGGAGCTCGCGGTGCTCCCCCGGCGTCGCATGCGCCACCCCACGGGCCGGGCGGCACTGATCGGCAGCATAAGCGCCGGTCAGGGGCCGGGGAAGCCCCGTGGCCGACTCGTCATCCCCGGTTCAGCCGAATCGGCCGATTTTGCTCATATGAGCATGACCCAGTGCTCAGATGAGCGGATGCCGTGGCCCATCGATAGGCTCGGTCACGATGCTGACCGCCGCCCTCTCCCTGTCGGGCGCGCTCGTCTACGGCACCGCCGACTTCCTCGGCGGACTCGCGACGAAGCGCCTCGGCGCGCTCCTCACCACCGCGGTCGCCGCGGTCGCCGGACTCGTCGTCATGCTCGCCACCCTTCCCCTGCTCGGCGGCGAGTGGACGACCGCGGACCTGGGCTGGGGCGCGCTCTCCGGCGTGGTCGGCTCCGTCGCGATCGCGCTCCTGTATGCGAGCCTCGCGATCGGACCGATGAGTATCCTCTCGCCGCTCACCGCGCTCATGTCGGCGGTGACGCCCATGCTGTGGGGCACGCTCGTGGGCGCCGAGCGATTCGGGGCGCTCGGCGTGTGGGGACTCGTCGTCGCCCTCGTCGCCGTGGTGCTCGTCGGCTTCGTTCCCGAGCGCGGCGCCGTGCGACCGAGCGCGCGCGGGCTCGCCCTCGCCGTCGGCTCGGGGCTTGCGATCGGTGCGTACTACATCGTCATCTCGCACTCGGCCGACGAATCGGGCACCGTGCCCCTCATCGCGAATCGCGTCATCTCGGCGGCGCTGCTGTTCGGTGCGGTCGCGGTCGTTGCCGCCGTCCATCGCGTCCGGCGGCGGTCCGTGGCGGTGACGCCGGTGTCGGTCCCCACGACCTCATCCGCTGAACCGACCCCGGATGGCGCGGCCCACGTCGGCGACGGCACGCCCACGTCCGTCGCCGAGCCCGGCCGTCCCGCCTCGACGCGGTCGGCCCTCGCACTCGCCCTCTCCGGCGGCGTCCTCGACGCGATCGCGAACACGCTCCTGCTGCTCGGGATCCGCGCGGGCGACCTCGCCGTGGCCGCGGTGCTCGGCGCGATGTACCCGGCCGGCACGGTGATCCTCGCGGCGATCGTCCTTCGCGAGCGCATCGCCCCCGTCCAGTGGGCGGGCCTGGCGCTCGCGTTCGTCGCGGCCGGGATGCTCGCGCTCGCGTAGGCGCGTGCGCGACGCGCTACAGCCGCACGACCTCCGTGATGCGCACGACGGCGGTGCCCTCCTCGGCCGACGCGACCAGATCGACCTCGCCGCGGATGCGCCAGTCGTGGTCGCCGGCGGGGTCGTCGATCACCTGCTCGACGCGCCACCGGCCGTTCGCGGCATCCGCCTCGTCGATGCTCACCAGGCGTGGCGAGCGCGACGGTCCGCCCGTGCCGATCGCGTCATGGTCGGCGTAGTACGCGTCGAGCGCACCGGGCCAGTCGACGTCGGGATCGAGTTCGGCGAGCTCCTCGTCACGCTCGAGCGCGGCGAGCTGCACCCGGCGGAACAGCTCGTTGCGCACGAGCACCGTGAACGCGCGGCGGTTCGTGACGACCGACGGCGGCGCGGGAGGCACGACGGGCGCCTCGTCCTCGGGCAGGTGCGCGGCCGGGTCGACGAGCTCGGCCCATTCGTCGACCAGGCTCGAGTCGACCTGGCGCACGAGCTCACCGAGCCACTCGATGAGGTCGAGCAGCTCCTCGTCCTTCGCCTCGTCGGGGACGGTCTGGCGGATCGCGCGGAACGCGTCGGACAGGTACCGCAGCACCAGCCCCTCGCTCCGGGCGAGCTGGTAGTACGACACGTATTCCCCGAACGACATCGAGCGCTCGAACATGTCGCGCACGACCGACTTCGGGCTGAGCTCGAAGTCGCGCACCCACGGCTGGCTCGACGCGAACGTCTCGAAGGCGTGCGCGAGCAGCTCGTCGAGCGGCTTCGGCCACGTGACCTCCTCGAGCAGCGCCATCCGCTCGTCGTACTCGATGCCGTCGCGCTTCATGGCGCCGACGGCCTCGCCGCGGGCCTTGTACTGCTGCTGCGACAGGATCGGTCGCGGGTCGTCGAGCGTGGACTCGATGATCGAGACGACGTCGAGCGCGTAGTGCCCTGTGCCCTGCTCGCTGGTCTGCGGATCGAGCAGTTCGATCGCGGCGAGCGCGAACGGCGACAGCGGTTGGTTCAGCGCGAAGTTGGGCTGCAGGTCGACCGTGAGCCGGAGCTGCACGCCGAGCGCGGGCCCGGGCCCGGGCCCGGTGCCATCCGACGGCACGATCTCGACCACCCCCGCGTCGCGCAGCGTGCGCAGGATCGAGAGCGCGCGGCGGGCGAGCTCGAATCGCCGGGCGCGCGACTCGTGGTTGTCGAACACGAGCGAGCGGATGCCGCGGGGCACGTCGCCCCCGCGGCCGATCACGTTGATCAGCATCGCGGCCGTGAGCGTCAGCTGGGGCACGAGCGGCTCGGGCTCGGCGGCGACGAGCCGCTCGAACGAGCCCTCGCCCCACGTCACGAACCCGGCGGGCGCCTTCTTGCGCACCACCTTCTTGAGCTTCTTCGGGTCGTCGCCGGCCTTGCGGATCGCCGTCTCGTTCTCGATCTCGTGGTCGGGCGCGAGCACGACGACGGTGCCGGCGGTGTCGTACCCGGCACGGCCCGCTCGACCCGCGATCTGGTGGAATTCGCGCGCGGAGAGCTGCCGCATCCGCTGCCCGTCGTACTTCGAGAGCGCCGTGATGAGCACCGTGCGGATCGGCACGTTGATGCCGACGCCGAGCGTGTCGGTGCCGCAGATCACGCGCAGCAGCCCGCGCTGCGCGAGCGTCTCGACGAGCCGGCGATACCGGGGGAGCATGCCGGCGTGGTGCACGCCGATGCCGGCGCGGACCAGGCGGGACAGGGTCTTGCCGAACCCGGTCGTGAACCGGAATCCACCGATCGCCTCGGCGATCTCGTCGCGTTGCTCGCGGTTCACGACGCGGATCGACGAAAGCGCCTGAGCGCGCTCCATGGCGGCCGCCTGCGAGAAGTGCACGATGTAGACCGGCGCCTGGCGGGTCTCGAGCAGCTCCTCGACGGTCTCCTGCACGGGCGTCTTCGCGTACGAGAAGTGCAGCGGCACCGGGCGCTCGACGCCGGTCACACGCGCGGTCTCCCGGCCGGTCCGGCGCGTGAGGTCGTCGGCGATCTCCGTGACGTCACCCAGGGTCGCCGACATCAGCACGAACTGCGCGTGCGGCAGCGTGATGAGCGGCACCTGCCACGCCCCGCCGCGGTCGGGGTCGCCGTAGTAGTGGAACTCGTCCATCACGACCTGGTCGACGGGCGCGTCGGTCCCCTGCCGCAGGGCGAGGTTGGCCAGGATCTCGGCCGTGCAGCAGATGATGGGCGCGTCGTGGTTCACCGAGCTGTCGCCGGTGACCATGCCGACGTTCTTCGCGCCGAAGATCTCGACGAGCTGGAAGAACTTCTCGCTGACGAGCGCCTTGATCGGCGCGGTGTAGTACGTGCGGCACCAGGGCCGGCCGGCGTCGCGGTCGGCGGCGGTGCGGGCGACGGATGCCGCGTGGGCCGCCACGGCGACGAGCGACTTGCCGGTTCCCGTGGGCGTCGAGAGGATCACGTTCGCGCCCGACACGATCTCGATGACCGCCTCGTCCTGCGCATCGTAGAGGCGGAACCCGCGGCCGGCGGCCCAGTCGACGAACGCGTCGTACATCGCGTCGGCGTCGTACGGGCGCGGAGCGGCGTCGAGGAGGGCGGGCGAGGCGGTCATCCGTTCGAGTCTGCCGCATGATCCGGGGCGAGTCGTTCGCGGTCGACGGGTTAAAACGGGGGAGCCGGCCCGCGCTGCCCAATCGGGTGGGCTTCCAGCGCGGCCGGCTCTCCGGTCGATTCCCGCGGTGACAGTTCCCCCTGCATGTCCGCGGTGTTCGACCGAGATCAACGGTACGGATGCCGCGCCGCGGGCGTATCAGGGTGAACCCTGAAACCTCAGCCGCGCGTCGGCTCCCCGCGCTCGGCGGGTGCGACGGTGGGCCGCACCACCGACGCCGGATCCCCTCCCGTCACCAGCTCGACGATCGCCTCGACCACGCGGAACACCGCGATCGCCGCGAGCAGCGCGACGATCAGGGGCCCAAACGCCGCGAGCGAGTAGGTGAGCGCGAGCACGAGCGGCGCCATCCGCCACCATGGCAGCGCCGCGACGGCCGGGGCGATGGCGAGTGCGAGCCACCACGGTCCGGCCACGATGGCGAGCACGACCGCTGCCACGATGACGAGGATCCCGACCGCCACCTGTCCGAGCAGCAGCCAGCCGAGCGCGCCGCCGTGGCGGAACTCGCGGTCGGCCGAGACCCAGGCCCACATCAGGCGGGCCCGGAGACGCGGGACGCCCTGTTCGCGGAGCGCGGTGTGGAACACGCGGTCGTCCTCGCGGCGCTGGGCGAGCGCCGCCCCGCGGTCGGGCAGTTCGGCCGCCACCCGCGACCGTTCGTCGTGGAGGATCGCCGGCGCCGACTGCCGACCGTAGCTCGCGATGAGGCCCCAGAGCGCGCTCGGGACCGACGCGAGGTCGGTCACGCCGTGCGGTGGCGGCTGCTCCCCCGCCGCCGGCGCGCGGTAGCGGCGCCCGGTGAGCGGGTCGACATAGACGATGGCCGCGCGCACCTCGAACCGGTCGACATCGGCAGGGCGCTGCGCAAGCAGGATCTCGTCGAGCGGGATTCCGTCGTCGCGTTCGAACGGCACGTGCGCCTCCTCGGGTCGTGGATCCATCCTGCCGTGCCCGGCCGACGCGTCTCGAACTGGACGGAGTGCACGCGGCGCGCCGCGACATCCGCCGCCCGGCCTGTACCGTCAGCCGAGGAGCAGCGAGATGCCGAACAGCACCGGCACCGAGCCGACCGTGGTGAGGAAGACCGTGTCGCGCGCGACGATCTCGGCCGTCTCGTAGCGCTGGGCGAAGTTGAACACGTTCTGCGCGGTCGGCAGCGCCGCGAGCACGGTCACGGCGTAGAGGTCGCGCCCCTCGAGGCCGAACACGAAGGCGGCGACGGCCCACGCGACCGCCGGCATCGCGAACAGCTTGAGCGTCGTCGCGATGACGACGTCGCGCAGGCCGGTCCCGGGCTCGAACATACGGGTGCCGTGCAGCGAGAGCCCGTACGCGATGAGCATGAGCGGCACGGCCGCCTGGCCGATGAGCTGCACCGGGTCGAGGATGATCGTCGGCAGTTCGAAGCCCGAAATCGACACGAGCACGCCGAGCAGCGATCCGATGATGATCGGGTTCGTGAAGGTCGAGCGCAGGATGCCGCGGACCGACGTCCGTCCTTCGACGGTCGCGCCGAGCACGGCGAGCGCGACGGGCGCGAACAGCAGCAGCTGCAGCAGCACGATCGGCGCGGAGTACGCGGCATCCCCCAGCAGGTAGAGGGCGATGGGGATGCCGATGTTGTTGCCGTTGACGTACCCGGATGCCAGTGCGCCGACGGTCGTGCGGGCGACGCCGCGGCGCAGCACCACGAGCGACACGATCGAGAAGACGAGCATCATCGCGACCGCCGCGATGGCGGAGACGGGCAGCAGCGCCGAGAAGAGCGCGTGCACGTCGGCGGTCGCGAGCACCGAGAACAGCAGGAACGGCGAGAGGACATTGAAGTTCAGGCGCGCGAGCACCGGCCGCGCGTTCGGGCCGAGCACGCCGGTGCGACCCGCGAGCCAGCCCACGAACACGGCGAGCGCGATGACCGCGAACCCCGTCAGGATGTCGATCACGCGTCACCGCCCGGGCGCCGAGGCCGGTCGGGGGCGAGGGCCGGGGTACCCGCGGGGATCGCCGTCGATCCGGCGCGGGGCGCCCGCGGCGTCACCAGCGGTGGTGCACCGACGCGCGGATCTCGCGGTCGTAGAGGTCGCGCACGGCGGCGTCGAAGGAGTCGGGCAGCTCGAGCGATCCGGCGGCGGCGTTCGCGCGCGCCTGGTCGGTGTTTCGCGCGCCCGGGATGACCGTGGAGACGCCGGACTGCCGGGCGATCCAGGCGAGCGCCACCTGGGCGGGCGTGGCATCCGGCGCCGCCTGCTTCGCGAGCGCCGAGAACTCGGATGCCGCTCGCACGCCGGTCGCGTAGTCGACGCCCGAGAACGTCTCGCCGACGTCGAACGACTCGCCGTGCCGGTTGAAGTTGCGGTGGTCGTTCTCGGCGAACTGCGTGTCGAGCGTGTACTTGCCCGAGAGCAGCCCGCTCGCGAGCGGCACGCGCGCGATGATGCCGACCCCGTACTGCTCGGCGACCGGCAGGACCTCCTCGACGGGCTTCAGCCGGAATGCGTTCAGGATGATCTGCACAGTCGCGACGTTGGGGCGCGCGATCGCGCTGAGCGCCTCGTCGACCTTCTCGACGCTCACGCCGTACGCGGCGATCGCGCCCTCGGCGACGAGCGTGTCGAGGGCGTCGTAAACGGCGTCGTCGGAGTACACGGACGTGGGCGGGCAGTGCAGCTGGACGAGGTCGAGGGTGTCGACGCCGAGGTTGCGTCGCGACCGGTCGGTCCAGGCGCGGAAGTTCTCGAGCACGTAGTTGTCGTGCTCCTGCGGCATCCGCCGGCCCATCTTCGTCGCGACCGTCACGCCCGAGCCGGGGTTCGCGGCCAGCCAGCGGCCGATGAGCGACTCAGACCGGCCGTCGCCGTAGACGTCGGCGGTGTCGAACACCGTCACGCCGGCCTCGTGCGACGCGTCGAGGACGGCCAGCGCGTCGGCCTCGTCGACCTCGCCCCAGTCGGCGCCGAGCTGCCAGGTGCCGAGTCCGATGACCGAGACGGTGCGGCCGGTCCGGCCGAGGGTGCGGGTCTGCATGGGCTCCTCCGTCGTGTGCTGGGGGCGAGCGGGCCGATGCGGATGTCGCGGCGCGCCGCCGGAACGAGCCTAGCCCGCGTTGCGGCATCCGCTTTCCGGGGCGCCGGGCCGGCGACCCGCGGCGTTCTCAGCCGATGGGCACGGCCGTGCCGCTGACGACGATGCCGCCTCGCTCGGGGATCTCGACGACGAGCTCGCTCGGCCGGCCGACGTGACGCCCCTGCCGGATGAGCACGCGCGCCGGCGGCTCGACCGCGCCGAGCGCCCGGAGGTACCCGCCGACGGCGGCGGCCGCGGCGCCCGTCGCGGGATCCTCGATGATCGCGCCGACCGGGAAGATGTTGCGCGCCTCGAAGCGCAGGCCGGCGCGCTCGTCGCCGTCGCCCTCGGCATCCGGGAGGCGGCGCAGCACTGTGATCGTCGCGGGCCAGCCGTGCTCGTCCATGAGGGCCCGCGCCTCGGCCGGGTCGAACCCGAACGTGTCGAACGCGTCCGCGTCGGCGACCACGAGGACCGGGTGGCGGTTGCCGGCGAAGGCGATGCGAGGCGGATGGCGCGGGTCGAGCGCCTCGGCGGGGATCCCTGTCAGCCCGAGCAGGGCCTCGAGCACTGGCGCCGGCATCTCCTCGACGTGAGGCTCGACGCTCGTGAAGGAGGCGCGGAGCATGCCGTCGACCGCGGACGTCTCGATGTCGACATCGCCGACGGGCGTGGCGAAGCGCACGTGCCCGGGGCCTTCGCGCTCGGCGATCGCGATCGCGCCGGCGACGGTCGCGTGGCCGCAGAACGGCACCTCCGCGTGGGGCGAGAAGAAGCGGACGCGGTGGGACCCCGTGGCGTCGTCGGAGATGAAGGCGGACTCGGCGTACCCGATCTCCGCTGCGATGCGCAGCATGTCGGCGTCATCGAGGCCGGCGGCGTCCAGCACGATGCCGGCGGGGTTGCCGCCGGCGGGGTCGGACGTGAAGGCGGCGTAGCGGAGGATCTCGGGCGCGGGATTCACCCGCCCATCCTCGCGCGCCGGCGTCGCATCGTCACGATCCACTTCGGCCTCGGTGGCTTTCGCGGGTCAGCTCGAGGGTGCGCGCCATCCGGGATGGATCGGCACGAGGCGCACGTCGTCGAGCCGTCCGTCGAGAGCGGTCGCGGTCATGAACGTCGCGACGGGCTCGCGCCGACGGTCGGTCGGCGAACCCGGGTTGAGCAGGCGCAGGCCAGTGGGTGCGACGCTGTCCCACGGGATGTGGCTGTGCCCGAACACGAGCACGTCGATGCCCGGGAAGGCGGCCGCCATCCGCTCCTCGCGGCGGGCGGCCGGACCGGTCTCGTGCACGACCGCGATCCGCACGCCGTCGACGTCGACGCGCGCGACCTCGGGCAGTCGCGCCCGGAGCTCAGGGCCGTCGTTGTTGCCGTACACGCCCACGAGTTCGCGGGCGCGCGCCTCGAGCGCGTCGAGGGTCGCGACATCCACCCAGTCGCCCGCGTGGATGACGAGGTCGGCGGCGTCGACTGCGTCCCACGCCTCGGCCGGCAGGTCGCGCGCCCGCTTCGGGACATGCGTGTCGGCGAGCAGGACGAGCGAGGTCACGGGCCCATCTTCGCCCGCCGCGCGGCATCCGTCATCGCGCCACCACTCCCCCGAATACTCCGCAGTCCACCACGCCTGGGCGGGTGCCCGGCGTGGTGGACTGCGGAGTGGGTGTGACCGGCCGCTTCAGGCGGGCTCGCCGCCCGCGTCCTGTTCGGCGCCGAAGCGCTGCCGCGCCTCGAGCGGGATGAGCGGCCGCTCGGCCCGCGCTCGGATCTGCTGCACGGCCCACGTGTTGCCGTCGGGATCGGCGAACCCGAAGAATGTGCCGCCGTCGCGCGGGTCGATCACCTGGATCGGGCTCGCGTCGACGCCGCGCTCGATGAGCTCGGCGCGCGCGGCCTCGGCATCGGCGACCACCAGCTGCACGCCCTTGAGCGATCCCGGCGCCATCTCGCTCTGCGCCGGCAGCGTGCCGATCACGATCGAGCAGCCCGAGCCGTGCGGGGTGAGCTGCGCGAACCGTTGGTCGCCGGCGTGCGTGTCGTGGTCGAGCGCGAACCCGACGCGGTCGCGGTAGAACTCGATCGCCCGGTCGAGGTCGCTCACCGGCACGATCACCACCTCGAGCGTCCAATCCATGAGGGTCTCCGTTTCGGTCGGGCGAGATGACGCGAACTGCGGTTCGTCAGCAAGCGATGAGCGTTTCACGTCATCTCGCCGGGGTGGGATAGGTGGCAGATCAGCTGGCGAGCAGGTCGTCGAGGCGTGCGTACCCTTCGGTCACGCCGGTGGCCATGCCGTGCTCGACCATCGCGTCGCGCGCCTCGACGGTGGGATACACCGAGTGGCCGCGGAGGCGCGTGCGCCCGCCGCCGAGGTCCTCGAAGGTCATCGACTCGACGCTGACGATGTCGGGCGCGCCCTCGAACTCGAACGTCTGCACGGCGAACTCGTTCTCGCGCACGGTGTGGAACGTGCCGTTGAACCCGTACTCATTGCCCTCGGGGTCGCGGTGCACGTAGCGGTAGCCGCCCTGCGGCCGGAAGTCCCAGCGCTCGATCGTCATCTCGTACCCGTTCGGGCCGAGCCACTGGCGCACGAGGTCGGGCTCGCGATGCGCCGCGAACACGGCGGCGACCGGAGCGTCGAACTCGCGCTCGATGTCGACGAAGGGCAGCCCCTCGGGGGCGGTGATGGTGACGGGGTTGGTGGTCTCGGTGGTCATGATGACTCCTTGGGATCAGTGCCGGCGGGGTTGTCGGCGACGGATGCCGCGACGCTGGAGTCGCGGCCGGAGGCGAGCAGCGCATCGAGGCTGCGGTACTGCTGCTCGTGGATCAGCCGGTATCGGTCGATCCATGCGGTGAGCGCCTCGAGCTGACTGGCATCGAGGTGCACGGGCCGGCGTTGGGCGTCGCGCGTGCGCGTGACGAGCCCCGCCTGCTCGAGCGTGTGGATGTGCTTGGAGACCGCCTGCTTCGTGATCGCGAACGGCTCGGCCAGCTCGTTGACCGTGGCGGGTCCGCGGCTGAGCCGGGCGATGATGCGACGGCGCACCGGGTCGGCGAGGGCCATGAACGCCCGGTCGAGGCGGTCGTCGGCACTCGGGTCGAGGATCATGGCCGCCTCCTTGTCAACTTGATGCGTGATCAACTGATTGGTTGATTAAAGGATACGGCGCACCGTCCAGTGCGTCAAGGGTTTCCGCGAACCCCTCGCGCGCCGCCCTGTGCCGGAGCAGAATCGGGCGGAGGAAGACGACGATCTGGAGGCCACCATGCCCGTCACGCTCAACCCGTACCTCAACTTCCGCGGCAACGCCCGGGAGGCCATCGAGTACTACCACTCGGTGTTCGGCGGCGAACTGAACGTCTCGACGTTCGCCGATTTCCAGTCCGCCGAGGACCCGTCGGAGAACGACCTCGTCATGCACGCGCAGCTCGACGGCCCCGGCCTCACGCTCATGGCCGCGGACGTGCCGAACCGGATGGACTACAACGGCCTCTCGGGGTTCTCGGTCTCGCTGTCGGGGGAGGACGACGCAACGCTCCGCGGCTACTGGGACAAGCTCGCCGACGGCGGGACCATCGTGCAACCGCTCGAGGTCGCGCCCTGGGGCGACGCCTTCGGCATGCTCGTCGACCGCTTCGGCGTCAGCTGGCTGGTGAACATCGCGGGAGCAGGCGGGGCATCCAGCTGAGACCGGCCGATCCGCCACCCGACCGCGACCCGAACTCGACCGAGGAGACGACATGGCCGTTCAGCTCAATCCCTACCTCAGCTTCCGCGACGAGGCGCGCGAGGCGATGGAGTTCTACCATTCCGTCTTCGGCGGCGAACTGACCCTCAACACGTTCGGCGACTTCCACGCGAGTGAGAGCTCCGCGGAGGTCGACAAGATCATGCACGGCCGGCTCGTGGCCGGAGACCTCCACCTCATGGGCGCCGACACGCCCAACGAGATGCCCTTCGAGGCCGGCACGAACTTCGCGGTGTCGCTGAGCGGCGGACCTGAGGACGACGCGCGACTGCGCGGGTACTGGGAGGCGCTCGCCGAGGACGGTGAGGTCGCCTTGGCGCTCGAGCCGTCACCGTGGGGCGACGTATTCGGCATGCTCACCGACCGGTTCGGCGTGCAGTGGATGGTCGACATCGGGCGGCCGGTGCCGAATGGGGCGGCGAGCGCCGCAGCCGCGCTCGCAGATGCCGACGCGAACGCCGACGCGCCGGGCGGGGCCGACTAGCGGCCCGCGACCCGGCGCGACGCGGCGCTCAGTCGAACAGCTCGGACAGCCAGTTGTCCTTCTTGCGCTTGCGGGAATAGCCCTGCTCGTAGCGACGGTCGTCGTCGTAGCGACGGTCGTCGTCGTAGCCGCGCGTCGCCTGACGGAGCACGTCCATCGGGTTCGCGGGGTATCCCTGCTGCTGCGGGGCAGGCTGCGGCGCGACGGCCTGGGGCGCCGGCGGCACGGGGGCGGCCTGCGACGCCGCGGATGGTGCGGCGAACTCGCGCGCCGCCCGCTCGATGATCTTGTCGAGCTCGCCTCGGTCGAGCCACACGCCACGGCACGTGGGGCAGTAGTCGATCTCGATTCCGCTTCGCTCGCTCATGACGAGCACGGCGCCGTCGTTGGGGCACTGCATGCTGACTCCTTCATCGGGGGATGCCGCGAGCCTATCGACGGTCCCTGCGTGCCACCTCCGCGGCGACGGCGAGGTCGTGGACCCCCGGAGACGGCGAACGCCGGGCCGGACCTTGCGGTCCGACCCGGCGTCACGGGTGCGGGCAGTGCCCGCGTGCGCTCAGATCGCGCGGATGTTCTCGGCCTGGAGGCCCTTCTGGCCCTGGACGACCTCGAACTCCACGTTCTGGCCCTCTTCGAGCGAGCGGTAGCCGCTGCCCGTGATGGCGCTGAAGTGCGCGAAGACGTCGGGGCTCCCGTCGGAGGGAGCGATGAAGCCGAAGCCCTTTTCGGCGTTGAACCACTTGACGGTTCCGGTTGCCATGCTGGTATTTCCTTCGTTCGTACTGGGCCGAACCGTTCGGCCCCTCACGTTCGGCCGGGCGGCCGTCCGCAGGACCCGGCGGCGGATGCCGCTCGGGCGGGTGGTTCCGAAGGTCGCCGCACCTGGTGCGTCGTCGCCCTCGGTCTCGGGTCATGCCATGCGGATCGTGCCGCCTCCGGGCAATCAGTCGTGAAGCGGGCGGGCGCCCGCGAGTGGAGGAACCTTCATGCTATAGCACACCGCCCCTACTCCGCCGGATGTGTCCACAGGTTCCGTCGGCGAGGACTCCCTGCGCATGGGGACCGCTGCCGATGGGAGCGCGTGCAGGCACATGGGTAGGGTGATCCGGTGACCATGCCCCCGGCCTCGCCCGCGCCCGAACGGCCGCGCGCAGCCGCATGGCGGCTGGTGCTCGTCGGCCTGATCGGCGGAGTGCTCTCGGGCATGTTCGGCGTGGGCGGCGGCATCGTCATGGTGCCGCTCCTCATCCTCCTGGCCGGGATGGACCAGCGCCGCGCCTCGGCCACCTCGCTCGCCGCGATCGTCCCGACGGCGATCGCCGGCTCGATCGCGTACTTCGCGAACGGACAGGTCGATCTCGTTGCCGCCGCGCTGGTCGCGGTGGGCGGCATCGTGGGCGGATGGATCGGCGCCACGCTCCTCGCCCGCCTCCCGCTCGAGTGGCTGCGGTGGCTGTTCATCGCCCTGCTCGTCGTCGTGGCGATCCGCCTCGCGATCGCCGCACCCGACCGCGCCGCGGAACCGGTGGCGCTCGACCTCGGTTCCGGTCTCGGCCTCGTCGCCCTGGGACTCGTCGTCGGCATCGCCTCGGGGCTCTTCGGCGTCGGTGGCGGGCTCATCATGGTGCCGGCGTTCATCACCGTGTTCGGGCTCGGCGACCTCATGGCGCGCGGAACCTCGCTGGTGGCGATGATCCCGACCGCGATCAGCGGCACGCTGAAGAACTGGCGCAGCGGCATCGTGGACCTGCGGGCCGCGATCATCGCCGGGATCGCGGCCACGCTCGGGGCCTTCCCCGGCGTCGCGCTCGCCTTCCTCGTGCCGCCCGAGGTCGGCGGATGGCTCTTCGCGGCGCTGCTCATCGTCGCGGCCGTGCAGCTCGCGGTCCGTGCCATCCGCGCGCAGCGCGCCGGCCGCGCATGAGCGGCACCGCGCGCCGGTCGCCCGGCTGGTACGACGATGCGACGGATGCCGCGCTCCTGCGGTACTGGGACGGCTCGGGCTGGACGCCGCACACGTCCCCACGCGGGGCGGACGCACCGCAGCCGGCCGATGCCGCTCACGCCCCGAGCCATCCGCTCGAGGGCCTCGGCCTGGAGTCGACGCGCCGACTCGACCGCGCCGCCGGTGTCGCGTCGCGAGCGCCCGAGGCGTCGTCGCCGCCCGATCACACGACGATCCCGACGCCGCCCGGAGCCCCCGGGCCCTCTCCCGCCGCGCTGCCGACCCCACTCGGACCTTCGCCGCGCATCTGGTTCGTCGCCGCCGCGGGCGCGATCACGGCGACCGCCTCGCTCGTCGTCGCATTCGCCGCGCTCGGGGTCGCGCTCGGCCGCTGAACCAGGTCACCGCACCCACGCCCGACTGGTGCGGCAGGATCGTGTCCATGACGCCTGCGCCCACCGAGCCGAGCATCGCGCCCGACCCGCGCCATCCGTCGCTCGCCTTCCGCCGCCCGGAGGTGGGCGACCACGCGCGCGTCGTGTCGGCGATCCCCGAGTGGTGGGGCCTGCCCGGCACGGCCGACCTCGGCCGGCTCCTGCCGCGCCTGTTCTTCCAGCACTTCGCCGACAGCTCGACGATCGTCGAGGACGACCGCGGGGCGCTCGCCGGCTTCCTCATCGGCTTCCGTTCGCAGTCCCAGCCCGAGGTCGCCTACATCCACTTCGTCGGCGTGCGCCCCGACCTCCGGCAGTCGGGCCTCGCGCGCACCCTCTACGAGCGCTTCTTCGACGCCGCGCGGGCGAGCGGATGCCGCCGGGTCGACGCCATCACCGGCCCGGTGAACCGTCGGTCCCAGGATTTCCACCGCGCCATGGGGTTCGAGCTGACCGGCGACACCGAGATCGACGGCGTGCTCGCCTGGCGCGACTACGACGGACCCGGCGAGCACCGCGTCGCGTTCACCCGCGCCCTGTAGCGGCGCCCGCAGCCCCGCAGCTCGGTCGAGAGTGTGCCGAACGACGGCCTGGCGGACTGGAAGCCGTCGATTGCCATACTCTCGACCGCACAACTCCGCACCGCGGCAGGCGGTCGGCGCCCTCAGGCGCCCGCGGCCTTCGCTTCGAGGTAGCGGCGCTCGGTCGCGTTGAGCGCGAGCCCCGCCGCGACCGCGAACTCGGCGCGCGCCTCTGAGTCGCGGCCTGCCCGCGCGAGCAGATGGGCCCGCACGGCGTGCACGCGGATATGTCCGGCCAGCGCCGGCTCGAGCGCGACCGTCTCGAGCTCGCGCAGCGCGACATCGGCCCCATGCACCATCGCGACGGCGACGACCCACCCGAGCTCGACCATCGGCCCCGGCCCGACCTGCCGCTGCAACTCGTACAGCGCGAGGACCTGCGGCCAGTCGGTCGCCTCGGTCGACGGCGCCTCGGCGTGCAGCGCGGCGATCGCGGCCTGCAGCTGGTAGGGGCCGGGGGCGGATGTCGCGAGCGCGCGCTCCACGAGCGCGATCCCCTGCGCGATCAGCTCGGGGTCCCACCGCGACCGGTCCTGCTCGTCGAGCGGCACGAGCACGGGCGGCGCTCCCGGCGCCCCGACGCGGAGCCGTGCCGGCCGCCTCGATTCGGTCAGCAGCATGAGCGCGAGCAGCCCGTCGACCTCGCCGCGCCAGCGCGCGTCGCCGGGCACGATCTCGGCGAGCAGGTGCGTGAGCCGGATCGCCTCGGCCGAGAGGTCGGCGCGTGCGAGCGACTCGCCGGCGCTCGCGGTGTGTCCCTCGGTGTACATGAGGTGCAGCACCTGGCAGACCGCGGCGACCCGATCGGGCAGCTCGTCGGCCCGCGGCATCCGGAACCGCGCCCCCTCGGCGCGCAGGCGCGCCTTGGCGCGCGAGATGCGCTGCGCCACGGTCGCCTCGGGCACCAGGAGGCCCCGGGCGATCTCGGCGGTGGTGAGGCCGCCGACCGCCCGGAGGGTGAGCGCGAGCTGCGCCGGTCGCCGCAGCACCGGGTGGCAGCAGAGGAGGAAGAGGGTGAGGGAGTCGTCGCGATCGGCCGCCCGCGAACGGTGCGCGGGTTCGAGCAGCGCGTCGCGTTCCTCGCGCGCCCGCCGCGCGGCATCCCGTCGCACCGCCTCGACGTACCGGCGGTGCGCGACGGTCACGAGCCAGGCACCCGGCTGGTCGGGCGGGCCGTCCCGCTCCCACTGGACGGATGCCGCGACGAGCGCCTCCTGCAGGGCGTCCTCGCTCGCGTCGAAGTCGCCCGTGCGCCGCACGAGCACGGCGAGCGCCGAGGGTGCGGCCTCGCGGAGCATCGAGTCGAGTCCGCGATGCCGCTCCCCCGGCCGCGTCGGGGTCACGCCACCGACGTGTCCGCCGCGGCGTCGTACGCGAGGATCGGGTGGACCTGCACGCCGCCCCACGACGCCTCGGGCAGGCGGCCAGCGATCTCGACCGCGCGCTCGAACGAGGCCACGTCGACGAGGTAGTACCCGCCGAGGAACTCCTTCGTCTCGGCCAGCGGCGCGTCGCTCGCGACGGCGCCGTGGTCGCCGACGGTGACGGTCTTCGTCGCCTCGGGCCCGACGAGCTGCTCGGCATCGACGAACTCGCCCGCCTCCTGCAGCTCCTCGGTGAGCTTCGTGTAGAGCTGCATGCCCTCGGCCTGCTGCTCGGGCGTGAACGCCGCCCACTCGGCGCTCCACTCGGGGTTCGACTTGATGAGGATGAGGTACTTCACGGCGTCGCTCCTTGCTTCGTCACGATCGGGAGGCGGGTGCGCTCCCACCAGTATGTCGAGGCTGGATCGCGGTTCTCGACAGGATTCGTCGAACGCGTGCGAATCCGGCGGATGCGCGCGGATCGGCGCGCGCACTCGTCGCTCGTGCACGCACTCGCGGCCGCGCCCGGCGCATCGCGCGTAGCAGAGCGGTTCTCGGGTGGCAAGGGCTGGAGCCGCATCCGCCGACCTGCCTACCGTGGGTCGACGACGCATCCACGAGATGCGACGAAGGGATCGAAAGGGGATCCACATGGGTGACAACGACAAGGCTCAGCACAAGGCTGAGGAGCTCGGCGGCAAGGCCAAGGAAGCACTCGGCGACGCCACCGACAACGAGCGTCTCGAGGCCGAGGGTCGCAATGAGCAGACCAAGGCCAACCTCAAGCAGGCCGGCGACAAGGTGAAGGACGCCTTCAACTCGTAAGCCGGTCGTTCGGCGGATGGGGCGCGTACCGCGGGGGTGCGCGCCCCATCGTCGTGTCCGGCGGCGCATGCCGCTCGCCGGACGGATCCCTCCGATTCCAATTCCGCCCTGAGCGATATCACCCTCCAGACGGATGTCGGTGGCTCGCGCTTGGATGCAGACTGAACAAGCGCAACGCCGGGTCCACGCCCGGCGACGCGTCGCGCGGACGACCCGCGCCTCCTCATCCACACATCGCTCCAACGCGGGGACCCCATGCTCGGCAAACTCCTCATCCGCTATCTCAAGCCCTATGGCTGGCTCATGGCCGGGGTGCTCGTCTTCCAATTCGCCTCGGCGCTGGCATCTCTCTACCTGCCGAGCCTGAACGCCGACATCGTCGACGAGGGCGTCTCGAGAGGCGACACCGACTTCATCTGGCAGACCGGGGCGTTCATGCTCGCGATCTCGCTCGGCCAGATCGTCTGCTCGATCGTCGCGACCTACTTCGCGGCGAAGGCAGCGATGCGCCTCGGCCGCGACATCCGCAACGACGTCTTCGAGAAGGTCAGCGGCTTCTCGGAGCGCGAGGTGTCGAAGTTCGGCGCCGGCTCGCTGATCACCCGCAACACGAACGACGTCCAGCAGGTGCAGATGTTCGCCATGATGGCCGCGACCTTCCTCGTGACGGCGCCGCTGCTCGCGATCGGCGGGATCATCCTCGCCCTCCAGCAAGACGTCGGCCTGAGCTGGATCATCGGCGTGGCAGTTCCCACGCTGCTCGTGCTCGCCGGCATCATCATCGCCCGCATGGTGCCGCTGTTCCGCAGCTACCAGAAGAAGCTCGACGCGGTGAACCGCGTGATGCGCGAGCAGCTCACGGGCATCCGGGTGATCCGCGCCTTCGTGCGCGAGCCGATCGAGGAGGGCCGCTTCCGCGAGGCGAACACCGACATCATGGTCATCGGCCGGAAGGTCGGCTCGCTGTTCGTGCTCCTCTTCCCGCTGTTCATGCTGATCCTCAACGTCACGACCGTGGCGGTGATCTGGTTCGGCGCGATCGCCGTCGATCAGGGCGAGGTGCAGATCGGCACGCTGATCGCGTTCATGCAGTACATCGGCATCATCCTCGGCGGCGTGCTCATGGCCAGTTTCATGACGATCATGATCCCGAGGGCCGCCGTGTCCGCCGACCGGATCGGCGAGGTGCTCAGCGCCTCGACATCGCTCGAGCGGCCGTCCGACGCGGTCGACTCGTTCCCGGCCGTCGGCACGGTCGAGTTCCGCTCCGCATCGTTCACCTACCCCGGGGCCGAGCACCCCGTGCTCTCCGACATCACGTTCCGCGCCGAACCGGGCGAGACGGTCGCCATCGTCGGATCGACCGGCGCCGGCAAGACAACGCTCGTCTCCCTCATCCCGCGCCTGTTCGACGTGACCGGCGGTCAGGTGCTCGTGAACGGTGTCGACGTGCGCGAGGCCGACCTCGAGCGGCTCTGGACGACGATCGGCCTCGTGCCGCAGCGGCCGTTCCTCTTCACCGGCACCGTCGCGTCCAACCTCCGGTTCGGTCGGGAGGACGCCACCGACGAGGAGCTGTGGCAGGCGCTCGAGATCGCGCAGGGCCGCGATTTCGTCGAGGAGATGGAGGGCGCATTGGACGGAAAGATCGCCCAGGGCGGCACGAACGTCTCAGGCGGTCAGCGCCAGCGCCTGGCGATCGCGCGCGCGATCGTGCACCGGCCGCACATCCTCGTCTTCGACGACTCGTTCTCGGCGCTCGACCTCACGACCGATGCCAGACTGCGCCAGGCGCTCTGGCGCGAGCTGCCCGAGGTCACGAAGATCGTCGTCGCCCAGCGCATCTCGACGATCACCGACGCCGACCGCATCGTCGTCCTCGAGGACGGCGGCATGGTCGGGCTCGGCACCCACGAGGAGCTGCTCGAGACGAACCAGACCTACCGCGAGATCGTCGAATCCCAGCTCGGAGTGGAGGCGGCCCGATGAGCCAGCAGCAGACCACGCTCACCGAAGAGGAACTCCTCGAGATCGAGCTCGGCGAGCAAGCGCGGCTCGCTGCCGACGACTGGAGCGGTGCGGTCGCCCCGGGCAAGGCGCAGGACTTCGGCCGGGCGTTCGGCCGTCTGCTCGGCCTGCTGAAGCCGCACGCGTTCGCCCTCGCGTTCGTCTCCCTGATGGGCGCGCTGGGCGTCGTGCTCACCGTGCTGGCGCCGAAGGTGCTCGGCGAGGCGACCAACCTCATCTTCGCCGGCATCATCGGCGCGCAGCTTCCGGTCGACATGACGACCGAGCAGGCCGTGGAAGGGCTCCGGGCTGCCGGCCAAGAGGAGCTCGCGAACATCGTGCAAGCGGCCGGAGTGACGCCGGGCGAGGGCATCGACTTCGTCCGACTGAGCCAGGTCATCATCCTGGTGCTCTTCCTCTACATCGCCGCCGGCATCCTCACCTGGTTGCAGGGCTACGTGATCAACGTGATCATGGTCCGCACCATGTGGCGCCTGCGCGAGCAGGTCGAGGCGAAGATCAACCGACTGCCGCTCAGCTACTTCGACCGCGTGCAGCGCGGCGAGCTGATCTCGCGCGTCACGAACGACATCGACAACATCACTCAGACGATGCAGCAGTCGTTGTCGGGCGCCCTGACGGCCGTGCTCACGGTCATCGGCGTACTCATCATGATGTTCTCGATCTCCTGGCAGCTGTCACTGGTCGCCCTCGTGGCACTGCCGCTCATGGGCGTCATCTTCGGCATCATCGGGCCGAAGTCGCAGAAGGCCTTCGGCATGCAGTGGCGCAAGGTCGGCCGGATCAACGCCCGCGTCGAGGAGTCGTTCTCGGGCCACGCGCTCGTGAAGGTCTTCGGCCGCGAGGAGTCGAGCCGCCAGGCGTTCCGGGAGGAGAACGAGGAACTGTACGAGGCCTCGTTCCGGGCGCAGTTCCTCTCGAACACGATCATGCCCGGCATGATGTTCATCGGGAACCTGACGTACGTCGGCATCGCCGTGCTCGGCGGACTCATGGTCGCCTCGGGCCAGCTGCGGCTCGGCGACGTGCAGGCGTTCATCCAGTACTCGCAGCAGTTCACGCAGCCGTTGTCCGAACTCGGCGGCATGGTCGCGGTGGTCCAATCCGGAACGGCCTCGGCCGAGCGCGTGTTCGACCTGCTCGATCAGGAGGAACAGGAAGCCGACGCGGTTCATGCCCCCGCCCCGACGGATGGCGACGGAACGATCGTCTTCGAGCACGTGGCGTTCTCGTACCACCCCGACCATCCGCTGATCCGCGACCTGTCCTTCCAGGTCAGGCCTGGCCAGACCGTTGCGATCGTCGGACCGACCGGCGCGGGCAAGACCACGCTCGTGAACCTGCTGATGCGGTTCTACGAACTCGACGGCGGCCGGATCCTTCTGAACGGGCAGGATATCGCCGAGCTCACGCGTCACGATGTGCGCGCACACACCGGCATGGTCCTGCAGGATCCGTGGCTGTTCGCCGGCACGATCCGCGAGAACATCCGCTACGGCCGCGACTCGGCGACCGACGATGAGATCATGGCCGCAGCCAAGGCGACGTACGTCGACCGATTCGTCCATTCGCTGCCTGACGGGTACGACACCATGCTCGACGAGGATGCATCGAACGTGTCGGCCGGCGAGAAGCAGCTCATCACGATCGCGCGAGCATTCGTGTCCGACCCGTCGGTGCTCATCCTCGACGAGGCGACCTCGTCGGTCGACACACGCACCGAGCTGCTGCTGCAGCACGCAATGGCCGCGCTCCGACAGGGTCGCACGTCGTTCGTGATCGCGCATCGCCTCTCGACGATCCGCGACGCCGACCTCATCCTGGTGATGGAGCACGGCGACATCGTCGAGCAGGGCAACCACGACCAGCTCATCGCCACGAAGGGGGCGTACTTCCGCCTCTACAACTCGCAGTTCGAGCAGGCCGCCTACGACGTCGACGCCGAGGCTCCCGGGGCCGACGCCGGTGCGGACGGATCGACGGCCGACCCGGTCGCCGCTTCGGCGAGCGAGCCGGAAGACGCGCCGGTCAACTGACCCCACGCGAGCGGTGATGACGAGCGGATGCCACGCGGCATCCGCTCGTCATCACCGGGGACCGGAACACCAGGCCGCGCTGGACCCGGGAAGTTGACGAGCTCGGCCCCGACGAGGAGAGCGCCGAGTCGTCACTCCCCGCGCGCACGCGTTAGCCTCGAGGGAACGTGACGATCCCTGCCCCCATCTCCAGCGCGCCCGCGTGGCGACTGTGGCTCGTGTGGGGCGTCGGGGTCGCCGCGTACATCGTCTCGATCACCAATCGGTCGTCGCTGTCGGCCGTGGGCGTCGACGCGGCCCTGCGGTTCGATGCGGATGCGTCGACGCTCTCGATGTTCGCCGTGATCCAGCTCGCGGTGTACGGCGGGATGCAGATCCCGGTGGGCCTCCTGCTCGACCGGTTCGGAGCCCGGCCCGTCATCACGATCGGCATGGCGCTCATGGCGGTTGGCCAGCTCACGCTGGCATTCGCACCGGATGTCGCGTGGGCGATCGCCGCCCGCATGCTGCTCGGCGCGGGCGACGCGGCCGTGTTCCCGAGCGTGCTGCGCGTGGTCGCCGTCTGGTTCCCCGAGCGGCAGGCGCCGCTGCTGGTGCAGCTGACCGGACTCATCGGCCAATCCGGGCAGATCCTCGCGGTGCTCCCGCTCGCGGCCCTGCTGCACGCGACGAGCTGGTCGGTCGCGTTCGGCTCACTCGCGGGCCTCGGCGCGCTGTTCACGATCCTCACGTTCGCGGTCATCCGGAACCGGCCGCCGGGTCGCACGGCCGACGTCTCGGTGGACACGATGACCGGCGCCATCCATGCCGTGCGCTCGTCGGCCGACCTGCGGCAGGGATTCCGGGAGTCCTGGGCGCACCCGGGCACGCGCCTGGCGTTCTGGTCGCACTTCACGACGCCGTTCTCGGGCACGGCGTTCGTGCTGCTCTGGGGCTTCCCGTTCCTCACCGTGGGTGAGGGCCTCTCGCCCGCGATGGCCTCGCTGCTCTTCACGGTCTACGTGGTGTTCGGCATCCTCGTCGGCCCCGTCATCGGCGCGCTCTCGAGCCGGCATCCGATGCGGAGATCGCGCCTGCTCGTGCTTCCGGTGATCGGCGTCCAGGCGGCGGCGTGGCTCGTCGTCATCCTCTGGCCCGGCCCGGCCCCGCTGTGGCTGCTGTTCGTGCTCGCCTTCGCGATGAGCACCGGCGGGCCCGGCTCGATGATCGGGTTCGACCACACCCGCACGTTCAACCCGAGCCACCGGCTGAGCACCGCGACCGGCATCACGAACGTGGGCGGGTTCCTCGCGGCCTTGCTCGCCATCCTGCTCATCGGCATCGCGATGGATGCGCAGGGCGCCGGCACGCCCGCGACCTACACGCTCGACGCGTTCCGGATGGCGTTCCTGACGCAGGTGCCGCTGTGGTTCATCGGCAGCCTGTTCATCGTGATCGAGCGCAAGCGCACGCGCGTGCACATCGGGCTCGACGAGCCGCGCGCGCGCCGCCGAGACCGCGGTACCGATCGCTTCGTGTGAGTCGGGCAGGCCGTCAGTTCGAGTAGGTGCCGACCAGCCGAGCCTGCTCGAGCACGTGTCCTTCGTACCGCGCGAGGAACTGCTCGCGGCTCGGCGCACCCTCCACGCTCGTGTCGAGCGCGTACGCCCGGAATTCGTAGTGGTGCACGCCGTGCCCGCGGGGCGGATTCGGCGGCATGTAGTCCGCGGATCCCGCGCTGTTGCGGCCCACGCGCACGCCGGGCGAGCCGGCCGAGACGGGGCCGTCCTCGGGCGGGAGGCCGTAGACCGCCCAGTGCGTGAACCCGGTCTGCGACGGCGCATCGGGATCGTGCACGATCACGGCGAGTTCCACGGCGTCCTCTGGGACGCCCGACACCTCCAGACGCGGCACGGCGCCGCTGCGTCCGGCGAACCGGGGGTCGATGGCCGCGTCCGGCTCGAGGTCGGGACTGCTGATGGCGAGGTCGGCGATGCGTGCCATGGCTTCCTCCTGCATTGGCCCCTTCCGAAACGTAGCGCGAGGCGTCCCCGGCGTCTACGCCGTCGGCCTGGTGCGCGGGTCGGGTGGCGCCGATCGCCCGTGTTCTGGGGGCGTCACGGACCGCGTCGCAACTCGACTTCGGCTGCGGGCGGCCTTAATGTTCGATCCATGGACAGCGCCGTGCCCGCGATCGCCGAGTGGATGCCGGCGCAACGCTGGTACGGCGGCAAGGGGCACGCCCCGCGGCTCCGCCGCATCGGCGAGTGGGAGCTGCCGTCGGCCGATCCCGGCGTGCGCGTGTGGTCGATGCTGCTGATGGATGACGCGACGGAGCCGCCCGTGCTCTACCAGGTCCCCGTCGTGGAGCGGGCGTCGGCCGTGCCGGAGGCATCCGCTCACCTCATCGCCGCTCTCGACGGCGGCCCGCACCTGTACGACGGCCCTCACGACCCGGCGTTCACCGACGCGCTGCTCGACCTCGTCGTGCACGAGCGGCGCGCGGTCGCGCACGGTGCCACGGCCGTGGGCCATTACTCGGGGGCGCCGGATGCCACGCGGCCCGGCCCGCACGTGCCCGCGAGCGTGCTCGGCGGCGAGCAGTCGAACACGTCGATCATCTACCGGCCGGATGGCGCGGCGCCGGTGATCTGCAAGGTCTTCCGCCAGCTCCATCACGGCGACAACCCCGACGTGACGCTGCAGACGGCGCTCGCGGCATCGGGTTCGCCGCACGTGCCGCCGAGCGTGGGCGACGTCGTCGGCGAGTGGGACGACGTCGGTCGGCCCGATGGACGCGCGCGCGGCCACCTAGCGTTCGCGCAGGAGTTCCTGCCCGGCGTCGAGGACGCCTGGCGCGTGGCGCTGCTCGCCGCAGCCGCGGGCCGCGACTTCGCCGACGACGCACACGCGCTCGGGGTCGCGGTCGCGGAGGTGCACCGCTCGCTCGGCGGGGCGTTCCCGCGCGAGCGCGCCTCCGACGAGCTCATCGCCGCGATCGACGCGGCGTGGCAGCGGCGGCTCACGATCGCCGTCGCCGAGGTGCCGGCACTCGAGCCGCACCGCGCCGCGATCACGGAGTACTACGCACGGGCGACGGTCGGGGCGTGGCCGCAGCTGCAGCGCATCCACGGCGACCTGCATCTCGGCCAGGTGATCCTCTCCCCCGATCGCGGATGGCTCCTGCTCGACTTCGAGGGCGAGCCGATGCGGCCGATGGCCGAGCGGCGCCGTCCCGACCTGCCGGTGCGCGACGTCGCGGGCATGCTCCGCTCGTTCGACTACGTCGCCGGCGCGACCGAGATCGTCCACCCGGAGCGCGCCGCCGAAGCGCGAGCGTGGGCCGCCTCGGCGCGCCAGGCGTTCATCGACGGCTACATCGCGGCATCCGGCACCGACCTCAGCCGCTACCGCGACCTGCTTGCGGCGTTCGAGCTCGACAAGGCCGTGTACGAGGCGATCTACGAGACGCGCAATCGGCCCGACTGGGCGCCGATCCCGCTGCGGGCGATCGAGCAGCTGCTCGCGGCCGGCCCGCTGCAGGCGTCGGCGGCCGCGACCGAATAGCTCACCGGATGCCGCGACGCCAGAGCATGAGCGGAGTGCGCGCCGCGTACTCGCGGTAGTCGTCGCCGAAGCGCGCGACGAGCCGGCGCTCCTCCACGCGCGCCTTGGCGATGAGCACGACGGCCAGCAGCACCCACGCGACGATGAGGTCGACGCGCGCGAACCACACGACCCAGCCCGCCGCGGCGATGAGCAGGCCGACGTAGATCGGATTGCGTGTCAGCCGGTACACGCCGGTGGTGCGCAGTACCGCACCCTCGCGCGGCGTCACCTGCACGACGAGGTCGCGTCCGAGCGCTGCTGCGCCGGCGCCCGCGAGCACGAGTCCGGTGATGATGAGCAGCACCGCCAGCACCGTCGACTGCTGCCCCGCCCACAAGGGCGCCAGCGGCACGACGAACGGGAGCACCGCCAGCACCGCGAGCAGCACGAACTGCGCGACGACGAGCCAGTTCGCGCGATCCTTCACTCGCCCATTCTGCCCGGCGGCGGCGCGGCGAGGCGCGTCAGGCGCGGGCGAGGATGGCGGCGAGGTCCACGCCGGAGGGGAGGGAGCCGTAGAGCGAACCCGCGCGGCCCTCGATCCGCGAGCGCACGAAGGCGTCGGCGACCGCGGACGGCGCATGCTGCACGAGCAGCGAGGCCTGGAGCACGAGGGCGAGCCGCTCGGCGAGTTCGCGAGCGCGCAGGGCCGCGGTCGCGGCATCCGCTCGCCCGATCTCGGCCACGACCGACCGCGCCTCGGCGAGCTCGAGGTCGAGCGCCGGATGCTCGCCCTCGGCGTCGCCCACCACGGCGAAGAACGCCTCGAACGCGTCGGGCTCGCGCGCGAGCACGCGCAGCACGTCGAGGGCGATCACGTTGCCCGAACCCTCCCAGATCGCCAGCAGCGGTTGCTCGCGATAGCGGCGCGCGAGGGGGAATCCCTCGGTGTACCCGTTGCCGCCGAGGCACTCGAGCGCCTCGTACGCGTGCTCGGGGCCGCGCTTGCACACCCAGTACTTCGCGACCGCGGTCGCCAGGCGGCGGAACGCGCGATCGGCGTCGGAGGCATCGTCGTCGTAGGCCCGTGCCAGCCGCATCGCGGTGATCGTCGCCGCCTCGGACTCGAGCGCCAGGTCGGCGACGACCGCCGTCATCGCCGGCTGGTCGACGAGCAGCGCCCCGAACGCGCGGCGGTTCCGCACGTGCCACGCCGCCTCGGCCACGGCCTGGCGCATGCCGGCCGCGGTGCCGAGCACGCAGTCGAGTCGCGTGCGGGTCACCATCTGCACGATCGTGGCGACGCCACGGCCCTCCTCCCCCACGAGCCATCCGTCGGTGCCGTCGAACTCGACCTCGCTCGACGCGTTCGACCGGTTGCCGAGCTTGTCCTTCAGACGCTGGATGCGGAATACGGTGCGCGAGCCGTCCGGCAGCACCCGCGGCACGAAGAAGCACGACAGCCCGCCCGGCGCCTGCGCGAGCACGAGGAACGCGTCGCTCATGGGCGCGCTGCAGAACCACTTATGGCCCGTCAACCGGTACCGGGCGCCCCACGAGCCGTCGTCGCCGGTCGGCTCGGCGCGCGTCGTGTTGGCGCGCACGTCGGATCCGCCCTGCTTCTCGGTCATCGCCATGCCGACGAGCGCCGACGGCTTGGCCGGGCCGCCGACGAGCCGCGGGTCGTATTCGCGGCTCAGCAGCCGCGGCATCCAGTCGTCGATGAGCCCTGGCGCCGCCTGCTGCAGCACGGGCACCGCGGCATGCGTCATCGACACAGGGCAGGCGTGGCCCGGCTCGACCTGCGCGAAGAGCAGGAACGCGGCGGCCCGGTCGACGTTGGCGCCAGGGCCGGGCTCCGCCCACGCGCCGGTGTGCGCGCCGCGACCGACGGCCGAGCGGATGACGCGGTGGTACGCGTCGTCGTAGTCGACCTCGTCCACGCGGTGACCCCATCGGTCGTGCGTCCGCAGTTCGGGCGTGCGCGTGTTCGCGAGCTCGGCGTCGCGCTGGAACGCGGCGGAGCCGACGAGCTCGCCGATCTCGTGGAGGACGCGCGCCGCGTCATCCGGCCCGTTGCCGTCGCCGCGGCTGCCGGCCGCCGCGCCGCTTCCCCACCGGGCGACCGCCTCGACGAGCGGGACGTTCGCGGCGAACTCGTCGACGCCCACCCGTGGCGGCGCCTGGTTCTCGACCTCGTGCGTGATCATCGTCGACCTCCGCGTCCCATTCCACACCCGGAGCGCAGCGGACGCACGGCCGGCCGCCCGGTCGGCCGGGTCGGCCCGGTCGTCGCTAGCCGTCGTCGGCGATGCGCTGGAACAGCACGTGGTCCTGCCACCGGCCGTCGATCTGCAGGTAGCGCGGCGCGTAGCCGATCCGTTCGAACCCGTTCTTCGCGAGGACCCGCTGCGAGGCCGTGTTGTGCGGCAGGGTCGCCGCCTGCACCCGGTGCAGCGCGAGCTCGCCGAACGCGAGCGCGAGGGTCGCGCGCGCGGCCGATGTCGCGTACCCGCGCCCGTTCGCCGACGACGCGACCCAGTAGCCGAGGTGCGCCGAGAGGAAGGGTCCGCGGACGATCCCGCTGAGCACCATCGAGCCGATGATCGCGCCATCGTCGTCGAGGATGACGAGCGGGAACGACTGGCCCGCCTCGTACAGACGCAGCGACGCGGCGATGACCTCGGCCTGGCCCGCGACGGTCGTGAAGCCGTCGGGACGCACGGGCTCCCACGGCGCGAGGAACTCCTGTTCGCGCGTGCGCACGGCCGACAGCTCCTCGGCATCCTCGGGCTGCATCAGCCTGACACGCGGGCGTTCGGGGTCCACCGTCCGAGGCTATCGGCGCGGCGACGGATGGCGCGACGCGCGGTGTGCGGCCGAGCCGCGATCACCCCTCGAGCAGCTCGCGCAGGTCGTCGGCGTCGAGCTGCGCGCTGCCGAGGCCGTCGTCGTCGAGCACGGATGCCGCGAGTGCGCCCTTGCGCGCCTTGAGCGCCATGACCTTCTCCTCGATCGTGCCCGCCGCGACCAGCCGGTACACCATGACGTGCTGCTCCTGCCCGATGCGGTGCGCGCGGTCGACCGCCTGCGCCTCGCTCGCCGGGTTCCACCACGGGTCGAGCAGGAACACGTAGTCGGCCTCGGTCAGGTTCAACCCGAATCCGCCCGCCTTGAGGCTGATGCAGAAGACGGATGCCTCGCCCGAGCGGAAGCGCGCGATCTCGTCGTCGCGGCCACGCGCCGGCGTGGAGCCGTCGAGGTACGCGTACGGCACCCCCGCGGCATCCAGCCGGCCTGCGACGCGGCCGAGGAACGACGTGAACTGGCTGAAGACCAGCGCCCGATGCCCCTCGGCGAGCACGTCGTCGAGCTGCTCGAAGAGAGCGTCGAGCTTGGCCGACGCGATGCCGGCGTGCCGTTCGGCGTCGATGAGGGTCGCGTCGAGCGCGAGCATGCGCAGCAGCGTGAGCGACCGGTAGACGATGAACCGCTGCCGGTCGAGGTCGTCGACGAGTCCGAGCAGCTTCTGCCGCTCGCGTTGCAGCACCATGTCGTAGAGCCGCCGGTGCTCGGGTGCCAGCTCGACCTCGAGCACCTGCTCCTGCTTGGGCGGCAGCTCGGGCGCGACGGCCTCCTTCGTGCGGCGCAGCACGAGCGGGCGGATGCGACGACGCAGCCTCTCGAGGCGCTCGATGTTGCGGTCGTCCTCGACGGGCCGGCGGTACCGCTCGTCGAACGCGCGACGCGAGGGGAAGAGCCCGGGCGCGACGATGCGCAGGATGGCCCACAGCTCGCCGAGGTGGTTCTCGAGCGGGGTTCCCGTCACCGCGAGGCGGAAGGGCGCACGGATGGCGCGCGCGGCGTCGTGCACCTTCGTCGCCGCGTTCTTCACGAACTGCGCCTCGTCGAGGATGAGTCCGCCCCACTCGAGCGCGGCGAAGGCCTCGGCCTCGAGGCGGAGCACGGCGTAGGTCGTGACGACGACGTCGGCATCGGCCGCGACCTCGGCGAGGCGGCGGCGCTGCGTCGCCCGGGTACCGGTGACTGAGGCGACGCGCAGGCCGGGCGTGAAGCGCGCGGCCTCGTGGACCCAGTTCGACGCGACCGAGGTCGGCGCGACGACGAGGAACGGGTCTTCACCAGAAGCCGCTGCGCCGGGCGCTCCTCGACCACCGGTTTCGACCGCGTGCTGGATGAGGGCGAGACACTGCACGGTCTTGCCGAGCCCCATGTCGTCGGCGAGCACGCCGCCGAGGCGGTTCGCCCAGAGGTAGGCCAGCCATCGGAACCCCGCGAGCTGGTACGGGCGCAGCGGCAGCGCGAGCCCGTCGGGCGGTGCGAGCTCCTCGACACGTCCGCGCTCGAGCGCCGCGACCGTCGCCCGCCACGCGACCGCGGGCTCCGCGACATCCGCGAGGTCTTCGAAATCGGCCCACAGGCTCGTTCGGCTGCGGTGGATGGGCAGCCGTCCGGTCTCCCATTCGGCGAGGTCGCCGGCCTCCTCGATGAGCTCGCGCAGCTCGGCGAACACGGGCTGCGTGAGCGACAGGTACGACTTGTCGACGAGCAGCAGGCGCTTCTGCCCCTTCGCGAGCGCGCGGAACAGCCGCATGAACGGCACGGTTCGGCCGTTCACGGTGATCACGACGCCGAGGTCGAACCAGTCGGGCCGGTCGGTCTCGACCGTGGTGACGCGCACCTCGGGGCGCGCGGTCGCCTCGCGGTAGTCGGGGCGCTCGCCGCGCACGTCGATGCGGAACGACGCGCCCGACGCACGCGACGCGAGGGCCTCGAGTCGCGACATCCGCTCGGCCGTGAACTGGGCGGCGTCGACCCCGCGCAGCACGATCGCGTCGAGCGGCACCCACCCCAGCTCGTCGCCGACGCGCGCGAGCAGGTCGTCGTCGAGCTCGGGGTCGTCGACTGCGGCGGATGGCTCGACCTCGCTCGTGCGGCCGTCGGCGTGTTCCCACCGCCACGAGAGGCGCAGCACGTCGCCGGGCTCGAAGCGCGCGTCGAGCACGAGCGTCGCGGGCGGGCGCGGCGGCGGCGTGAAGCTGCCGTCGCGGCTCGTCACCGTGATCGACGCGGCGAGCGCGTGGAAGTGCGAGGCCGTGAAGTCGGCCATCTCGGCCGCGGGAACCCGGATCGGCGCGGGCGCGGCCAGGATGGCCGCCTCGGCCGGCCCGAGCTCCCCGCCCACGAGGGGCGCGAGCTCGATGAGCCCGTCGTCGAAGTCGAAGTGGTACACGCCATGCCCTGCGACCGGCCGGGCGTGCTCGAGCCCGTGGTCGTCGGCGTCGAGCGTCAGGGTCGGCGTGAGCGTGAGCGCACCCTCGGCACCGACGGCGGCGTCGAGCCCGATCGCGGCGGCGCCGCGGAGCACGACGTCGGGCGTCGCATCCGACCCGACGAGCGCGATGCCGAGCCGGCCCGCCTCGTCGAGCAGCGCCCAGAGCAACGGACTCTCGAAGTCGTCGATCGTGATCCACTCCGAGCCGTAGACGTGCAGCGACGGCCCGGAGCCCTTGAGCATCGCGAACTGCGCGAACCACCGCGACTGCGACGGGTCGACGCTGGCGGCTGAGGCCTGGAAGCCGATGTTCTGCCAGGTCAGGCCGCCCTTGATCCAGGCTCCGCGCGCCCCGTCTGTGACGGGCCGCACCGCGAGCCGGTCGACGGCGACCGCGCGCCGCGCGGGCTCGTCGCGCGGTCCGCGCCACTCGCCGCTGCGCCGATGCACCCGTCGCCGCAACTCGAACTGCAGGCCGAGGCGACGCGTCACCGCGTGCTCGGCGGCGGCCGCGCCATCCGCGCGCCCGTCTGCCACCGCCGCCGGCGACCCGATGTCGGCGAGCGCGCTGCGCCAGTCGCGCGCCCCGGAGGGCGTCGGCGGATCGGCGGGCATGCCGACCATGCTCGCACGCGCCGCCGACAGCGCGCGGTCGCGCCCGATGGCGCGCACGACGAAGGAGATTCGATCGGGCGCTCAGCCGACGGGCTTCAGCGGGCAGAACACGACGGTCTTCACCTGCTCGTCGGGCGTCCCGGGCGGGCTCCAGTACTCCTCCCACATGGTCGACTCGTCGAGCTCGCGTTCGTGCAGCGCCATCGCGGCGGCGATCGCGTCGTACGCCTCGGAGATCCGCGCGTACGCGCCGAGGTGCACCGTCGTCGCGACCTCGGCCGCGGGCAATTCGTCGGGCACGACGTCGCCGGAGGGCCGGATGGCGCTGGGGACGACGAAGCCGGCGGCGACGACCAGCGTGCCCGAGACCGGGTCCATCTCGGTGTACCGACCGATGGCGGGGCCGTCGCCGAGCAGTCCGAGCGGGGCGATCACCCCGGCCACGCGACCGAACGCCGACCCCATGAAGGCCGGGATCTCGTCGAAGCCCGTGCGCGTGCGCACAACCGCGAGATCCCGCCGCGGCACCGCGACGACCTGCACGTCGTATCCCATCGCGGCCTCCTCACTTGGCGCCGGTCAGCGCCGCCCGGTTCGCGTCGTAGTCGCGCCGCCCGATGAACCGCCACGCCCATCGCACGGGGGCGGGCAGGTGTTCGTGCTGCCACTCGTCGCCGCCGTCGGGCTGCGCCGCGAGGATCGCGCCGAGCTGCTGCCAGGTCTTGCCCTTCGGGGTGGCCTTCCGGCCGTGCTCGGATGCCGCGTCGACCTCCTTCTGCGTGAGGACCGTCTCCATCACGGGCACGATGTTCGCCTCCTCGTCGGGCAGGTGCACGGCGAGGGCGGCGTTGATCCCGTCGAGCGCTGCGAGCACGCCCGCGGCATCGGTCGCGCGGCCGCTCGCCCGCCAGGCGGGCAGCGCGGCGTCGAGCTCGCGGAGGTGCACGAGCATCACTGCGTGCTGCTCCTTCATGCGGTCGACGTGGCCGGCGCATGCGGGCGCGCGGTCGTCGAGCGTGTGCCAGAGGTTCTCGTCCTCGAACTCGTGGTGCGCGTGCAGGCTCGTTGAGATCATCGCGAGGTGGTCGCCGACGACGTCGGCGTGCGCGGCATCCGCCTCGGCCACGCCGCGCACGAGCGCCGGGCCCTCGCCGAAGCTGGCACGGAACATCCGGTGGATCTCGACCATGCCGCGAGCGTCGCACGTCTTCGCGGCCGCGGCGCCGCCGGGATCCCCGTCACCCGTTCCGCCACCCGATCCGGGCACGTCTCCACTGGGCGGCAGTGCGGTCGCGGCCATGTCTGCTCCGATCGTCGGCGACGGATGGTGCTGCGCGCGACGTTACGACCGCGTCGGCGCCGTGGCAAGGCTCGCCGCACCCCGCGTCCGGGGGCGCGGCGCGTCAGGCGCCGACCTCGACCTCCCACGTCGTGCCCGACACGACGAGGTCGGCGCGCGCGACCGTCGGCGCGATGACGCGCGCGTTCGCACCGTCGACCTCGTGCGCCCACGCGAGCGCCGCCTCGGGCGTGCGCCCGAACGCGGTGTGCCGTTCGACGAGCCGGCGCACGCGTTCCTCGTCGGACGCCTCGATGAACCACGCCTCGTCGACCAGGTCGCCGACCCGCTGCCACGGGCCCTCGTCGACGAGCAGGTAGTTGCCCTCGACGACGACGATGCGTGCGGACGGCTCGATCGCGATCTCGGCGGCGACCGGCTCGTCGACCGACCGCTCGAAGCCGGGCGCGTACACGGTGTGGTCGGTCTCGGCGAGGATGCGTTCGAGCAGTCCGGCGAAACCCCATCCGTCGAACGTCTCGATCGCGCCCTTGCGATCGCGCACGCCGAGGCGGTCGAGGGTCGCGTTCGCCAGGTGGAACCCGTCCATCGGCAGGTGCACGGCGAGCCCCGCGCCATCCGCCCGGTTCACGGCCTCGACGAGGGCGGTCGCGAGCGTCGACTTGCCCGCACCGGGGCTGCCCGTGATGCCCAGCAGCACGCGATGATCGGATGCCGCGGCGAGTTCGTCGCGCGCCAGGTCGACGAGTGCCGCCAGCGCCGCGGCCGTCCGCGGGGCCGCGGGGTCGGGCCAGTCCATGACCTCAGGATGGCGCATCGAGCAGGAATCGAGAAGCGCGTGCCGCATCATCCGCGTACCGTGACGAACGGAGCCGATCACAGGCTCACCGACGTGGAGGAGGACATCATGGCCGAGAAGACCGAAGGTCTGTCGGAGTTCGAGCGCGAGGCCGTCAAGGACCGCGCGAAGGAGCTGCGCGCCGAGGCGAAGGCGGGCAAGAACCGTGCAGCGGGCGAGAAGGCGATCCGCGATGCGATCGAGGAGATGTCGGGCACCGATCGGGAGATCGCCGAGGGCTTCTACAAGGTCGTCAACGCCGTCGCCCCGCAGCTCATGCCGAAGACGTATTACGGCATGCCGGCGTTCGCGAACGGCGACGGCAAGGTCGTCATGTTCATGCAGCCGGCGATCAAGTTCAAGGCCCGGTACGCGACCCTCGGCTTCGACGACCGGGCGAACCTCGACGACGGCGACATGTGGCCGACGTCATTCGCCGTCGTCGCCTGGACGCCGGCGGTCGAGCAACGGTACTCCGAGCTGGTGGCCTCCGCGGTCGCCGGCGCCTGACGGCCGCGCCGGACAACGGGCCGGTCCGGCGTCAGGCGGGCCGGCCCGTGATCCGCCCGGCGTGCTCGGCGACCCAGTCGACGAGCGGGAGCATGCGCTCCATGAGCTGGCGCCCGAGGTCGGTGAGCGCGTACTCGACGCGCGGCGGCACCTCGGGGTAGGAGGTGCGGGCGACGAGCCCGTCGGCTTCGAGCGTGCGCAGCGTCGAGGCGAGCATCTTCTCGCTGATGCCCTCGACCTCGCGTCGCAGCTCGCCCCAGCGCAGCGTGCCGTCGGTGAGTGCGAGCAGCACGAGCACACCCCACTTGCTCATGATGTGGTCGAGCACGACCCGGGTCGGGCATCCCTCGAGGAAGACTTCGCCGGAGCGCTCGCGGATCTCCGCAAGACTTACCGTCATGTGGGTACCTTACCGAAAAGTGGGTACCTGCAGCAGGGAAGGTTGGGACGCGGTGGCCGGTTGCCTTCGGTGAACCGATCGAAGGGACCTCCCATGACCATCCTCGTCACCGCCGCCTCCGGCCACCTCGGCCGCCTCGTCATCGACGCGCTGCTCGCCCGCGGCGCCGCACCGGCCGACATCGTCGCGGGGGCCCGCGACACCTCGAAGCTGGCGGATGTCGCGACCCGTGGCATCCGCGTCGTCGAGCTCGACTACTCGCGCCCCGAGACCATCGCGCCGGCGGTCGAGGGCGTCGACTCGGTGCTGCTCATCTCGGGCACGGAGTTCGGCAGCCGCGTCGCCCAGCACCGCAACGTGATCGAGGCCGCGAAGGCCGCGGGCGTGACGAAGCTCGCCTACACGAGCGGACCGAAGGCCGCGACGAGCGAGCTCGTGCTCATGCCCGAGCACCGCGGCACCGAAGAGGTCATCGCCGAGGTCGGCGTCCCCGCGGTGATCCTCCGCAACAACTGGTACACCGAGAACTACGCGCAGGATGTCGCGACCGCCGCCGCCACGGGCGTGATCGCCGCCGCGACCGGCACCGGCCGGGTCGCCTCCGCGCCGCGCCGGGACTTCGCCGAGGCCGCCGCGGTCGTGCTGCTCGAGGACGGCCACGTCGGCGAGGTGTACGAGCTCGGCGGCGACGCGCCGTGGACGTTCGCCGACCTTGCCGCGGCAGCCGCCCAGGTGCTCGGCCGCGACGTCGCCTTCGTGGCGCAGACGCCCGAGGAGCGCATCGCCTCGCTGACCAGCGTCGGCGTCGACGAGGGCACGGCCGGCTTCGTCGCCGCGATCGACGAGGGCATCGCGCGCGGCGACCTGGCCGACTCGGATGGCACGCTCTCGCGCCTGCTCGGCCGGCCGACGACACCGCTCGCCGAGGCCCTGCGCGAGTTGGTGGAGGCGCAGCGCGCCGCCGCCTGACGCGGCTTCGCCGAGGCGGCGCCGGGCGCGAATCGTCAGAATCCCACGGGGAACAGCACGATCCGCACCTGGCGCGGTCGCGGCATCCGTATGCCTCATTGCTGAGGTTAAGTCAAGACCCTTGAAACGCTTCCCCCCATCCGGGGGTGCGTGTTAGCGTCCCTTCACTTGCCCGGCGATCCCGGGCGTTTCCCTTGAAGGAGAGCACGTGAACCGACGCACGCGCGGGATGCTCGCTGTGGCTGCAGCGAGCGCGACGATGATCGCGGGGGCCGCATTCGGCCAGGCCGCCATCGCCGTACCTGCGAACGACCCGAACACCGGCTCGGCATCAGCCGCCGAAGCCCGCCCCGACAACCGCCCCGGCCCCCTCACCGAGCGGCAGAACGAGCGCCGCAAGGCGGCGCAAGAACTGATCATCTCCGGCCAGGCCTCTCCCGACGCCGACGGCGTCGTGCAGCTCGCCGAGGACAAGTACTACGAGGCCGCCGTCAGCGGAACGGGTCGCCTGTTCACGATCCTCTCCGAGTTCGGCGACCAGGGCAGCGGCAAGCTCGGCACGACGCCGGGCCCGCTCGCCGGCGCCATCCCCGAGCCCGACCGCACGGTCGACAACAGCACCCACTGGAACGCGAACTTCGACACCGCGTACTACGAGGACCTGTTCTTCGGCGAGGGCGAGTCGTTCGCCGACTTCTACACGAAGCAGTCGTCGGGCAACTACACCGTCGACGGCGAGGTCAGCGACTGGGTGCAGGTGCCCGGCAACGCCTCGACGTACGGCGACAACAGCGTCGAGGACTACGGCGGGGCCTGGCAGTTCATCGAGGACTCGGGCAACGCCTGGTACGACGCGCAGAAGGCCGCCGGCAAGAGCGACGCCGACATCAAGGCCGAGCTCGCCACGTTCGACGTGTGGGACCGCTACGACTTCGACGAGGACGGGAACTTCGACGAGCCCGACGGCTACCTGGACCACTTCCAGGCCGTGCACGCCGGTGAGGGCGAGGACGCCGGCGGCGGCGCGCAGGGCGAGGACGCCATCTGGTCGCACCGCTGGTACGTGAACTCGACCGACTACGGCACCACCGGCCCGACGGTCGACGGCACCCAGGTGAAGTTCGGCGGGTCCCAGATCGGCGACACCGGCTACTGGATCGGCGACTACACCGTCGAGGCCGAGAATGGTGGACTCGGCGTCTTCGCGCACGAGTACGCGCACGACCTCGGACTGCCCGACTTCTACGACACCGCGGGCGGCGAGAACGGCACCGCGTTCTGGACGCTGATGTCCAGCGGCTCGTGGCTCGGCGACGGCACCACCGACATCGGCACGAAGCCCAACTACATGGGTCCGTGGGAGAAGCTCCAGCTCGGTTGGCTCGACTACGCCGTCGTGTCGCCCGGCGAGAGCGGCGACTTCACGCTCAGCCCCGCTGCGCTCCAGACCGACGGGCAGGAGCAGGCGCTCGTCGTCGACGTGCCCGACCAGCAGATCGAGACCACCTACACCGCGCCCGCGTCGGGTGCGAACGCCTGGTGGACGGGCAGCGCCGACGACCTCAACACGACGCTGACGCGCACGCTCGACCTCACCGGCATCCGCTCGGCCACGGTCACGGCGAAGGCGTGGTACGACATCGAGGCCGGCTACGACTACCTCTACGCCGAGTGGGCGCCCGCGGGCACCGACCAGTGGACGCAGATCGGCTCGCCGATCTCGAGCTCGTCGAACGGCAAGTGGACCTCGCTTCGCTACTCGGTCCCGGGCAACGGCAACGTCGACTTCCGGTTCCGCTACCAGACCGACGGCGGCGTGCACTACGCCGGCGCGTTCATCGACGACCTCGTGGTCAAGAACGGCGGCACCACGCTGTTCACCGACGATGTCGAGGGCTCGGATGACAACGGCTGGACCGCGAAGGGCGGGTTCAAGAAGAGCGACGGCACCGAGGTCAGCTCGGGCGACCGCTACTACCTCGTCGAGAACCGGACCTACGTCGACTACGACGCGACTCTCGAGAAGGGCCCGTACCAGTTCGACCGCGGCCTCACCGCGCCCGACCACGTCGAGCACTTCCCGTTCCAGGACGGCATGCTCGTGTGGGCGGTCGACGAGGCCTACACCGACAACAACACCATCGAGCACCAGGGCCACGGCCTTGCGCTGCCGGTGGACGCCCGCCCGGCGAAGTTCACCTACCCGGACGGCACCGCGCCGAGCAACCGGCGCCAGCCGTTCGACGCGACCTTCGGCATCGACAAGCTCGACGCGGTGACCCTCCACAAGGAGGTCCTCGTGGGCAAGGGCAAGTCGCAGACGGTCGACTACGTCGGCGCCGTCGGTTCGACCGGTGACGAGGACCGCGCTGCGACGTTCAGCGACGCCGACGAGGACGCGTACTTCCACTCGAGCAACCCGCTCGGTGGCGTGATCGTCGCCGGCCACGGCGTCTCGGTCACCGTGAACACGCAGACGACCGGCGGCACCATGACCGTCAGCGTCAACAACCCCGTGGAGTGATCGGCAGGCTGGGCTGACGCATCGCGATACGCGGCGGGCCCGTCCCTTCGGGGGCGGGCCCGCTTCGTATGTCGCGAGGACCGGTCAGTGCGCGTGCCGGTGGAAGCGGACCTGGTTCCCCGTCAGGGCGTCGACGAGGCGGGACCAGATCGGGTGCGGGTACCGTCCGGTGACCTCGCGGACGACCGGCCGCTCGGTCGCGCGCCGCTCCTCCGCGATCCGTCGGTACTCGTTGACGCGGTCGGCGTGACGCACGTCGTCGGCGTGGCTCGACTGCGCGAGATGGCGGAATGCGAGATCCATGGGGTGTGCCCTCCGAGAGTCGTTCGTTCGGCGGGATAGGGCCTGCCTGGGTGCTCCCACTCTCGTGCCGGGCGCCGTGCCGCGGCATCAGGAGCGCCCCGCATCGCATCGGACGCCTGCACTGAACCTGTCTCCGGGCGGGCTCGGGGCGCGGGCGGTGGATGGCGGGTGCCGCCGGTTCGCGAGAGGATCGCCGCATGACCGCGAACGCCCGCGAGCGTGTCGCCGAGGCGATCGAGCAGATGCCGCTCGTCGACCACCACGTGCACGGCATGCTCGCCGATCCGCTCGCCGAGGCCGACCTGCTCGACGCGATGGTGCAGGCGTCGCACGTCGAGGATCGCGCGGCGGTGTTCGACAGCCAGTTCGGCTTCGCGGTTCGTCGCTGGTGCGCGCCGGCACTCGGGCTCGAGCCGTTCGCGGATGCAGCGGAGTACCTCGCCGCGCGCAGCGAGCTGGGATTCGACGAGGCGACGAGCCGGCTCCTTCGCGCATCCGGCATCACGACCTACCTCATCGACGGCGGCCACGCCCCCGAGCGACTGGTTCCCGACGAGCGGATGATGCGACTCGCCGACGCGCGCTCGCACCCGATCGTTCGGCTCGAGACCCTGGCTGAAGGCGCCATGTCCGGCGCGTCATCCGGCGCCGACTTCCTCGACCGCCTGGAGGGGGCACTCACTGCGGCCTCCGAGCGTGCGGTCGGGTACAAGACGGTCGCGGCGTACCGCACCGGCCTCGCGCTGGAACCGGCGCGGCCGACGGCCGCCGAGGTCGGCGGTGCTGCCGACGCGTGGTTCGCCGCGGGCGATCCGCGCCTCACCGACGCCACGGTCATCCGACACCTCGCGTGGTGGGCACTCGAGCAGGGCTCCGTGCTCCAGGTGCACGTCGGCTTCGGCGACGGCGACCTGCGTCTCGACCGCGCGGACCCGTTCCTGCTCCAGCCCTTCCTCGCCGCGACGCAGCACGCCGGCGGTCGCGTCGTGCTCCTGCATTGCTACCCGTTCGTGCGGGAAGCGGGCATGCTCGCGCACCTGTACCCGCACGTGCACCTCGACGCCGGGCTCGCCCTCGGCCAGGTCGGTGCCAACGCCGACGTCGTCCTCCGCGAGACGCTCGACCTCACGCCGTTCTCGAAGCTGCTGTTCTCGACCGACGCGTGGGGCGCTCCCGAGCGCGTGCTCGTCGGCGCCGCCGCGTGGCGCAATGCCGCGACCGACGTGCTCGCCGACTACGTCGACCGCCACGGCTGGCCGGCCGATGAGGCCATCCGCATCGCCGAGCTCATGGCCTGGCGCAACGCCGAGGCGCTCTACGGGCGCCACTTCGTCACGCCCTGAGCGCTCAGTTGCCTCCGCCGCCGTCGCCGCCCCCTCCGCCGGCGAAGCCGCCGCCATCGAACGCGCCACCACCGAAGCCACCGCCGTCGTACCCGGCGTTCCCGTCGTATCCGCCGAAGCCCCCGCCGCCGCCGAGCCCGCCATCGACCGCACCGGCCCCGTTGCCGTCGAAGTACGCCCCGCCCCATCCCTTGTGGTCTGCGACCATGGGCACGCCGAACCGGCTCTCCGGCGTGACCGCCCTGCCGGGGCCGAGCCGGATCGGCTGCGACAGCTGAGCGCCCACGAGTGCGATGCACGAGACGAGTCGGCCCGCCGAGAACGGCGCGCTCGACCGATACCAGGCCGGCGGCGTCCCGGATCGTTCGGCCGCCTCAGCGGCGCGCTCGATCGCGGATGCGTCGTCGAAGAGGACTGCCCACGGCAACACGCCTCCCTCGAGGGTCGCCGATCGCGCAGCGGACCCCGCCCTCGTCGGATCCCAGACGTCGAGTTCCTCGCGCAATCGCATCGACCGCTCACGCAACTCGAGTCCGGCCGCGTTCAGCGGCACCCACGACGGCAGGAAGATGCGCAACCCGAGCGCGAGCACACCGACGACGATCGCGATCCACGCGATCGAATCATCGCCCGATCCAGGCAGCGAGACGAAGCCGAGCCCGACTCCGAGGACGCCTCCGACGGTCGCCGCGCGAAGCCGCGCAACGGGGCGGCGCTCGCGGTACCATCCGGCCGCGTCCAGCAGCCGATCGCGGGTGAGCATGGCGAGCGCGCGATTGCGAACCAGCACCTGGTCGATCTCGATGCTCGCCCCGCGCGACACGAGGTTCGACCCGCCGGTCTGGGTGGGTCCGAACACCGAGTCGACGACCGCGGTCGCGGGGTCACCCGCCTCGGCGGCCGCCCCCACCATCGCGGAGTCGGCATCGAAGACGAGGTGGATGTCGCGCGGCCACCCCTCGTCGCCATCGCGGATCTCGCGCCGGTCGTGGATTGCGACGATGCCCGCATCCGCGAGTTCGAGCACCGTCGCGGGAAGCCATCTCCGCGATGCCTCCCCCGATACGAAGCCCACCGCCAGCAACCCCGCCGTTCGCGGATCCGTGATCGCGGCGGTCTGGTCGGGCTCGGGCTTGCGCAACCAGGCGACCACGAGCGATCCGACCGAGACGGCCGCGACGAGCGAAGCCGCGAGCGCGATGAGCGGCAGCAGCGCCGATCCGAGGCTGGTCTCCATGAGCGGAGGCTACTCCCCGCCGAGCGCCCCCGGATACAGCCGCTCCAGCAGCTCCAGCGCCATCCGCTCGAGCAGTTCCTCGAGCTCGCGCTGCACGGCGTCCTCGCCCTCGGCCCGGTGGGACCAGATCGAGGCGAGGCGCTCCTGGTTCGCGACGACGGCTTCGACGACGAGCTCGCGCCAGAAGGGGGCGTACTCGCCCTGCGTCCACGCGCCGCGGCCGCGGCCCCAGTGCGCGACCGCGAGGTAGCGCAGCAGCGCGGAGGTCACGAGCCCGTCGAGGAACGCCTCCTCCCAGCGCAGCGTCGAGTCGTTCCGCCCGCGCACCAGGTTGACGCCGCGCGCGACGCCCGCGCCGCCGAGCGCGCCGATGATCGCGCCCGCGACCATGCCGGCGCCGAACGTGAGCCCGCCCGCGGCGAGGTCGGCACCCAGGCCGGTGAGGGCGCCCGAGACCACGCCCGAGACGGCCGCGGTACGGCCCTCGTCGAGCGGCGCGTCCACGTGCACGTCGTCGGCGACGCGCTCGAGCACCTCCTCCGCGGCCCGTCCGTCGAGCTCGTGGATGGCGATGAGCCGGTCCATGCTGCGCCGCAGGTCGGCCTGCAGGCGCGCGGCCATCTGCGCCGAGGCATCCGCTCGCGACTGGGTTCGCGTCGGTCGGGGCAGGCCGAGCGAGCCGCCGATCCGCGCGGGCAGCGGTTCGGGCGGCAGCACCGCGCGGTCGCAGGCGGCGCGCGCGATCGGCTCGGCGAGCGCGTCCATGGCGAGGTCGAACTGGTCCATGCGGCGCTCGCGCCACTCGTCCGCGAGTCGGGCGAACGCCGCGAGGTCGGCGTCGGCGACGAGGGGCCGGATGGCGCGGAACAGCGTGAACTCCTGTACCCAGCAGCGGGCGAACGCGTCCAGCGTGAGCACGCCGCGCACGTGCGGCACCTCGGCGAGCGCGGCGCGCCAGCGCGCCTGGTCGGCCTCCTCGGCGGCGCGGTCGCGCGGCGGCCCGGTCTGGTTGAGCAGCACGAGCACGGGCTTGCCGATCCACTCGAGCACCTCGAGCTCGGGCGCGAGGTAGCCCGCATCGGCCGGCGCCTCGGCCGCGTTCACGAGGTAGAGCACGACGTCGGCCTGCTCGGCGACGTTGCGCACCGCGAGCTGGCTGAGCCAGAGCGCGCGGTCCTGGTAGCGGTCCCACACCTGCGAGAGGAACCAGCCGATCGGGTTGCGGTCCTGCCGCAGCCGGCGCGCGAGCCGCACGCTGTCGCCGAAGCCCGGCGTGTCCCAGAGCGTGAGCAGGTCGCCGTCGGTCGTCTGCACGAGCGGGTACGGCGTCGCCTCCGCCGTGACGTGCGGGGCGTCGCGCACCTCGCCGACATCGCGGCCGAGCAGCGTGCGCGCGAGCGTCGTCTTGCCCGCGTTCGTGTGCGAGATGAGCGAGAGCGAGACCGCTCCGGCGTCGAGGCCCGGCACGCCCGCCGGTCGAGTCGCGTGCGCTGGTCGAGGAGCGCCCGGCGAAGCCGGTCGCGTGCCGAGACCCTCGGCTCCGCTCACCGCGCTCGCCCGCCTGCACGATCGGCGTCGACGGATGTCGCATCCGCGAGCTCCTCCGCCGCGTCCGAGACATCCGGGGCGCCGAGGTCGACGAACACCGCCGTTCCCCCGTGCGCCTCGATGAGGTCGCGCCAGGCCGCGCGGCGCGCCTCGAGCCGCGGGTCGTCGCCTGACCACCGTGCGCGAAACGCGGACTCGTCCACGAGCGCGACCGGCGCGGGGCCGCCTCGCCGCAGCGCGCCGAGGAACGCGCCGTGCGCGTCGTCCTCGGGCGTGGCCGCGAGGCTGAACAACGGCAGCGCGACCTCGGCGTTCGCCGCGGCATCCTTCACCATCGCGAGCGCCTCGTCGTCGCCCCACGCGACCGGCTCGTCGACCGTCGGCACCGCATTGCCGAACGCTCGCGCGAGCACCGCGTCGAGCCCGGCGCGCGCGTCGTCGGACGGCGTGTAGCTGTACGGGATGACGCGCACGCGCGTCGCCTCACCGACCCATCCGCCCACCAGGCGACGGAAGTAGGGGTCGTCGAGCGGGAGGCGGACGCGCCGCGCGCGCCGCCGCTCAGCGAGCCCTGCCACGAGTGCGAGCACGAGCCGCGGGATCACGACAACGACCGCGACGGTGCCGGCCATGAGGTGCAGCCACATGGCGGCGTTCTCGCTCTCGGGCGCGCGGATCGCCTCGATCGCGGCGACATCGGGCACCGGGATGCCGGTGAGCCACGACCCGGGCGCGAGCGCGACCGAGAGCAGCGCGTGAACCTGCTCGGCGCCGAGGAACGTGCTCTCCCACGAGGCGCGGTACTCGAACGCGAGTCCGCGCGTGTACAGGCCGGCGATGACGCCGAGCGCCGTGGCGGCGGCCGCGAGGTGGAGCACCCGCGCGGCCCGCGCGCCGTAGAGCGGCCCGGCCACGCGCGCCCACTCAGCGGGCAGTGCGGCGAGCACCGTCCGGCGCGCCGCGGTCGCGCCATCCGCCCCCGCCTCGCCGGTGCGGCCGCGCACCGCCGCCAGCCGGATGAGCAGGCCGCGCACCGGGCCGACCCGGCTGCCGCGCAGCACCAGCGGCTGCACCAGCAGCCACACGTAGACGACGAGGTTCCACACGACCAGCGCGAAGACCGGCGGTGCGAGCAGGTTGATGCTCGACCCGCCGCCGATGCGGTCGACCAGCACGCCGACCACGAACGCCCCGGCGATCACCACCACGCCCACCCAGGGCCGCCAGCGGAGGGCACGCACCGCGCGCCGCACCGACGGCTGGCGGGTGCCGATCCGCTCGAGCACCAGTTGCGCCCGCCGCGCGAGGAACTCCTCGCGGCTCGCGCGCTCCCCCACGACCGTCGCGGCCGCGCGGCTCGCCCACTCGCGATCGGCCTCGGTCCACAGCAGTCGGTCGCGGTCCCCGGTCTCGACGGCGCGCGCCGCGGTCACCTCGAGGGCGGCCGACTCGTCCATGCCCGCCATGCTATTGCGCGGCCTCGCGGCTGCGCCGGGGATTGCGGCGGGCGTCGCGCCGTGTCCGCGCGTGTCGGCTCGGCTCGCGGCTCGGCGCTCGCGGCTTGGCTCGCCGGCCCGCCGCTCGCGGCTCGCGGCTCGCGGCTCGCGTCATCGAGATGACGCGAGCTGCGCTTTCGGGCCCGCGCTGCGACCCTCTGCGTCATCTGGGCGGGCGGTGGGATGGGGGGGCGGGGACGAGGTTGCAGGATGAGCCGCCTCAGACCTGCCAGATGGGACCCGTGACTCGCGTCATCCTGCATACTCGCGCCGGGCGCGTCCTGGATCTCGGCGGCGCGCTCGACGCGCACGAACGAAGGAGAATCCGGGTCATGGACCTTCAGACGAGGTCCTGACCCGGATTCTCCTGTGTTTCGATGTGATGATGACGGGCCGCAGGGGGCCGGCCCGCCGCTCATCGGGGCTGACGGCTCAGCGGCGACAGGTCGTCGTTCACCGGCTCGTCGCAGACACCCGGAGGCACATGCTTGCGGATGTAGTCCGGCAGGCTGCACCCCGCGGTGGACCCCATCTCGACCCGGCTCGATCCTCGGTCGGACCCGCCGGTTGCCGTCTCCGTCAGCCCACACCCTGCCAGCACGGCCAGCGAGAGGGCGACAGGAACGACGAGAAGCGCTCGCGCATTCATGATCCCTTTCCTTCCATCTCCGCGGGCTCCCAGTCGAGCTCCGCAGATCACACGGTAGGAATCACGTCGTTCCGCCACATGACCAGGGCCGACCATCTTCGACGCCCGGCCCGACTAGTCAATTCGGACCATCCCCAACCGGGCATCCGCGCACTATCGTGAGCCGCATGGGGGAATGGTCCGCCCCACCACTGCCGGCGGACTGGACGACATCTGGGCAACCGCCGTTCGTCGCGCGACACGAGGAGGTCGCGGCGCTCGAGGGCGCATGGGCCGACGCGGTCGGCGGTGCCCGCCGTGCCGTCTTCGTGAGCGGTGACCCCGGCTCCGGGAAGTCGCGGCTCGTGAGCGAGGTGTGCACGCGGCTCCATGAGAACGGGGCGCCCGTGCTGTTCGGCGCCTGCATCCAGGAGCTCGGCGCCGCGTTCGAGCCGTTCGACGAGCCACTGCGGGTGCTGCTTCCGGCATACCGTGCAGCGGCGTCGGATGGCGCGCGCGCCGAGTCGGGCGGGCTCCTCGAGCGCGTGCTCGACCGATCCAGCCCGGATGCCACGGCCCAGGCGACCAGTCAGGAGCGCGTGATCGACGCCGTGGTCGACGTGGTGCATGCGGAAGCCGCGGAGCGGCCACTGGTCGTGGTGCTCGACGACCTGCACTGGGCGGGCCCGGCGGCGATCCGGTTGCTGGGCCGGGTCGTCGAGGAGACGCGGACGGACCGACTCCTGCTCGTCGGGACCCTCCGCAGCGCACCGCCCGACCGCTCGGATCGACTTGCGAACGTCCTCGCTTCGCTGTCTCGCCTCGCCGGCGTTCACCGCATCGAACTGGCACCGTTCACGACGGACGAGATCACCGACTACGTCGTCGCGGCCGCCGGCCTGACGCCGAGCGGCGCCCGTGAATCGGCGCAGGTGCTCGCCGAGTTGACGGGCGGCAATCCGTTCCTGCTTCGAGCGATGTGGCGTCCGGTGGTGGCGGCCGAACGTCAGGGGGACCGACGCCTCATCGAGCTGCCGGACTCCGTCGGCGACCTGGTGAGGTCCCGCCTCGCCACGCTCGATGCCGCGGAGCGCGAGGTGCTCCAGCTCGCGGCGGTCCTCGGCCAGGAGGTCGACCTGAGCGAGGTGATCGGCCTCAGTGCGACATCCGTCGACCTCACCCTCGCCGCGATGGACGCCGCAGTGCTCGCGGGTCTCATCGAGCCGCCCCGCGCGCCCGACGACCGCTATCGCTTCGCCCACGCCATCGCTCGGCAGGCCGTCATCGACACCATGCCGACCAGCGAACTGCTGCGCACCCATGCATGGATCGCGCAGGGGCTCGAGGCGGACTTCCCGACGGCGCCGCGCCTGGTACAGCGCCTTGCGCACCATTACTCGGCGGCACGAGCGCTCGGCTTCGGCGATCGCGCGGTGGCCTACCTGGTCAAGGCCGCCGAACTCGCCGAGGCGCAGTACGCCTACGAGGATGCCGGGCGCCTCCGTGAGCGCGCGGCGGCGATCACGCCCGATGGCGAGGAGCGCAGTGAGCTCCTCATCCGCGCGGCGGGGGACTGGGATCTTGCGGCCGATACGGCACGCGCCCGCGACCTGTACGAGCGGGTGGCCGACGCCGGCAACCCCCGGCTGCGACTGCGCGCGGCGATCGGGTACGAGGACGCCTCGTGGCGCCCCGGCGAACTCGGGCATCGCGCTCTCGGACTGCTCTCCGCCGCGATCGCGGACGTCCCGGAAGACGAGGAAGACCCGCTCTACGTCGAAGCCCTCGGCTCGCAGGCGCGAGCGACCGCGTTCACGGGGGCCGTGGACGAGGCGGAGCGGCTCGGCGATCGAGCCGTGGAGCTCGCCCGCCGGCTCGGCGATCGGCTCGTGCTCGCATCCGTGCTGAGGTCGACGTCCACCCTGACGCTGAGGCCGCGCGGGATCGAGAAGCGGCAGGAACGCTCGCTCGAACTGCTCGCGCTGGCCCGCGCGATGAACCACGAGTGGATGGCGGCGGCGACGCTGCACATCCTTGCCAACTCCTACCTCCTCGGCGACCGAGTCGGCCTCGACGAGTCGGAGCGGGAGCTGGTGCGGTTGAGCCGGCAGTGGGGTGGGCACTGGCATTACTGGGCGGCCTGCGCCCACTTCGGGCGGGCACTTCTCGCCGGTCGGCTCGACGCCGCGGCGATCGCGTATCGAGAAGCGCAGCTGCGCGAGGTCGTCTTCCGATCGGATGCCACGTCGGGCGCTGGCGCGATCCAGGAGTACGTGCTGCGCCGTGAGACGGGCCGAATCGATCGCGTCCGTCCCCTGATCACGGGCGGCGAGTCACCCACCGAACGGTGGGCGCCAGGCCTGCTCGCCCTCTACACCGAACTCGGGCTCGCAGCGCCCACCCGGCGAGTGCTCGACTGGATGCTCGAGCGCGTGGGACCCGGTTCGGCTGACTCCAACGACTGGCCGGCGCGCCTCGTCTTCATGAGCGAGGCGGCGCTCCAGCTCGGCGATGTCGACGTCGCACGCCGTCTCGCCTGGTGGCTCGAGGACTACAGCGGCCTCAACCTCATGTCCGGAATCTTCCTCGCACCGTTCGGTCCCGCCGACGGCTTCCTCGGCGAGCTCGAGTCGTTCACCGGCACGGGTGAGCCGCTCGAGCGGTTCGAGCGCGCACTCGAACTCGCCGAGCAGACGGACGCACCACTCCACGTCGCCCGCACGCTGGCGGCGATGGCGGCGCACCTGCGGCGCACCGACCCGAGCTCACGCGAGGCGGCGGCGTACGCCGAGCGCGCCCGGGCCATCGCGGAGCCCGCCGGGATGGTGCGTGTGCTCCGTTCGCTCGAACACGGCGATGCGACATCCGGCCGCGGCATGACCGACGGACTCACCGCGCGAGAACTCGAGGTCATCGGACTGATCGCCGAGGGCCGCAGCAACCGCGACATCGCCGCGCGGCTCGTGATCAGCGAGCACACCGCCGCCAACCACGTCCGCAACATCCTGACGAAGATCGGCGCGGAGAACCGCACGCAGGCCGCGATGTACGCACGTGAGCGCGGGCTCGCGTGAGCGCCGACTCGCGTGAACGCGGACGAGCCGACCCGACCGACGTGCGCGATCCGGCCTAGGTCACGCCGGCGAGGATTCCGTCCGGCATCACCCGAGCAGTGACTTCGGTGACGACGTCCGCCGGAAGTCCGGCTCGCACCGCCGCCGCGCGGATCGCCTCGATCGACTCCGCTTCGTACAGGCAGTAGCTCTTGCGGTGGTCGGCGGAGAGGAACGAGTAGATCCAGCGGACGTCTTCTTCGTCGTTGATGAGGTTGATGTCCGCGGCCGCCTCCACCGTCGGGTTGAGTTCTTCGGCATAGTTGCGTTCGATGATGTAGTACGGCATCACAAGCCCCCTTGATGCAGTTGGGCCTCAGGGTACTCCGGTGACGACTCGACGGCTCTGGTTCGGGGGACCCCAGAACCGGGGGTGCGCGAGCGGATGTCGCGCCGGGCGGACTACTCGTCGCGCGGCGTGCGGTGGCCGCCGCCGGTGTCCAGGTCGTCGCCCGCCTCGAGGTCGGGCCCATCGCTCTCGGTGATGTTCGCGCCCTCGAAGAACGGATCGACCCCGAGTTCGCGGTCGTGCTGGGCCTTCAGACGGGCCTGCTCGTTCGCGCTGTCGGCGAAGTCGCGGTCGTCGCGCTCGCCGTCGCCGCGTCCGGTGGGGTCGCTCATGTCGTCTCTCCTCGTGCTCGTTCGAGGCGTTCACGCTACGCCGGCGCGTCCGACGACGCACCGGGGTTGCGCGACGCGTCGACGGCACGGCCCATGGCTGGCCCCGAGCCATCCGTCAACCCCCGCGCGGTCGGTGCCGAGCCTCGGTAACCTGCCACGACCGGGCCGGAACCCCGGCTCGACCATCGATCCGAGACACGAATCTCGAGGAGAGAAGGACGATATCCATGGCTGTGGCACGCGACCTGATGACCCCCCGACCGACCTGCGTGAAGGAGGGCCAGACGCTGGTCGAGGCGGCGCGGATGATGCGCGACCTCGACGTGGGTGCCCTCCCGATCTGCGGTGACGACGACCGCCTCAAGGGCATGCTGACCGACCGCGACATCGTCGTGAAGTGCCTCGCCGAGGGCGGCGACCCCAACACGGCGACGGCGGCCAGCCTCGCGCAGGGCAAGCCGGTCACCATCGGTGCGGACGACTCGCTCGACGAGGCGCTCCGCGTGATGCAGGAGCACCAGGTCCGCAGGCTCCCGGTGATCGACGGGCACGACCTCGTCGGCATCATCAGCCAGGCGGATGTCGCGCGCGAGATGTCCGCGGCCGAGACCGGGCGCACGGTCGCCGAGATCTCCGAGGAGTAGGCGCGGGGGCGCCATCCGGGCCGTCTGGCCCACCCATCGCGAGCGAAGGAGCGATCATGAGCGATCCGAACCAGTCCGATGACATCCTGTCGTCCGCGGAGGCCGGCAGCGGCGGCGCCGACGAGCGCACGGAGCAGGCCGGCAAGACCGGGCCCGAGACCCCGGGCGCCCCGTCCAGCGACGAGCCCATGACCGACTCGACCGACGGCGGCCTCGAGGGAGGCGACCCGGGCGTCGAGGAGTAGACCTCCTCGACAGCTCGCTGAGAGCTGCGGGGCGGATGGCGCAGCCCACGTTCATGCGCTGTCCGTCCCGCTTTGGCGTGCCCGAGGCGACCCCGCACGCCGACCCGCCGCGTGGGGACGGGGGCGCTGAACCGTATCCCGCACAAGTCCCGATTCTGCGCCAGAGGTCACCCTCATACCGACCTCCAGCGCAGAAACCGACCTTGGGTGGCGGCGGGCGGATGGCGCGACCCGCCAGTATGGAGCGATGAGCGATCTCACCGAGCCCAGCACCTGGCTGCCCGACGGCTTCGTGCACCCCGAGCGCGTCGACCTCACGAGCGGGTACCACCTGCGACCCATCCGCGAGACCGACGTCGACATCGACTACCCCGCCGTGATGGGCTCGCGCGAGCGCCTGTGGAGCCTCTACGGCGACGCGTGGGGCTGGCCGCCCGAGACGATGTCGTACGAGGCCGACCGCGAGGACCTCGCCCGGCACGAACGCGAGATCGCGGCGCACGAGACCTTCAACTACGCGATCCTCGACGCCGACGAGACCCACCTCGTGGGCTGCGTCTACATCGACCCGCACGACGAGCACGACGCCGAGGTCTCGTGGTGGGTCGTCGACGACCTCGTCGGCTCGACCCTCGAACTCGAGCTCGACGCGTTCGTGCCGCAGTGGCTGCGCACGACGTGGGGGTTCGCGAGCGTGTACTACACGCTCGACCCGGCGGCGTAGGCGGCCTTCGGCCGCTCGAGTCGCCACGTGCGCCGGGTCGTCCGGCCCGCGACCCCGCGGAAGTGGCATCTCGACGGCCAGCGATCGCGCGGCGCTGCGTCGAGATGACGCGAATCGCTGCATCTCCTGCGCGCGACGACACGTCGCGTCACTTCAGTCGTGGGCGGATGTCACAGATCCGCGCCGCGCGGTGTCTCCATGTCGAAGGACATGTGAGGAGCACACCATGCGCACCGCACCACCCGACGCACGAACACCACGCGCGGAGCCGGCCGCGCCGCCGCCCGCACCGGGCCGCCCGCGCGGCCAGTCGCTCACCGACCGGCTCGCCGACCGCGTCGACACCGCCACGGTCTTCGGCCGCCGGCTCCGCGACATCCGCGCCGAGCTGCACCGCCGCACCGCACCCACGCACTGGACCAACCTCTTCGGCATCGTGACCCTCGCGTGCCTCGTCGTGCTCACCGTCACGGGCATCTGGCTGATGTTCTTCTACACGCCCTCGAGCGCGCCCACCACGTACGAGGGCGGATACTCCCCGCTGCACGGCGCCGAGGTCTCGAAGGCCTTCGCCTCGACGATGCGCATCACCTTCGAGGTGCCCGGCGGACTGCTCATGCGGCAGGCGCACCACTGGGCGGCGCTGCTGCTGCCGGCGTCGATCATCATGCAGCTGCTGACGACCTTCTTCACCGGCGGGTTCCGGCGGCCTCGGCGCGGCATGTGGGTGCTGCTGTTCGGCATCTACGTCGCTGCGCTGGCGGGCGGATGGAGCGGCTACGCGCTGCCCGACGACATGCTGTCGGGCACGGGGCTGCGCATCACCGAGGGCATCGCGCTCGGCATCCCGGTGGTCGGCACGTGGATCGCGTCGCTGCTGTTCGGCGGGTCGTTCCCGGGCGAGGTGATCGAGCACCTGTATCCGCTGCACGTCGCGGTCGTGCCGGTCGCGCTCGTCGTGCTGCTGGTGCTGCGGGCGATCGCGGCGTGGCACACGGGCCCGGCGCGGTTCCCGGGCTCGGGCGTCGGCGTCCCGCTCGTCCCGACCGCGGCGGCCCGTGCCGGCGGGCTGTTCGCCCTCGTGACCGGCGTGCTCCTCCTGATCTCCGCGACGGTCACGATCAACCCGATCTGGCTGTACGGCCCCGCCGACTCGGGCAACGCCGGCGCGGGCAGCCAACCCGACTGGTACACCGGGTTCCTCGACGGGGCGCTGCGGCTCGTGCCATCCGGATGGGAGTTCGTCGCCTTCGACCGCACGTGGACTCTCGCCGTGCTCGCACCGCTCGCCGTCGTCACGGTGTTCCTGGTCGCCGTCGCCGCGTACCCGTTCTTCGAGGAATGGGCGACCGGCGACCGCCGCGATCACCACCTGCTCGAGCGCACACGCCTGGCGCCGACCCGCACCGGCATCGGCGTCGCCGGCATCGTATTCTTCGGCGTGCTGTGGGCGGCGGGCAGCGCCGACCTCATCGCGACGCAGTTCTCGGTGACGTTCGAGGGCATGATCGCGGCGCTGCAGGTGCTGCTCGTCGCAGGACCCGCGCTCGGATTCCTCGTCGCGCGCCGCGTGTGCCTCGGCCTGCAGCGGCGTGACCGCGACATCCTGCACCACGGCTACGAGACCGGCCGCATCGTGCGCCTGCCCGGTGGCGAGTACATCGAGGTGCACCGGCCCGTCGGCGAGATCGAGCGGGCGCGGATGGCACGCCCCGAGCCTCGGGTCGTGCTCATGCTCCGCCCCGACGAGCGCGGGCGGCTCACGCTCGCGCGGCAGGTCCAGGCGCGGCTCGCGCGGTGGTACCTCGCCGACAGCATCGACTCCGAGACCGGAGCACGGATGGTGCCGGTGGGACGCTCAGTCGACGGACGCGCATGATCGCGCGACATCCGAGGGCCGTCGCGCGTCGGCGATCTCTCGACGGGCGCGCGCGCGAGTCATCCGGGTTCGGTTGCGTGCGTGAGCTCTTCGCTGATCCGCCACAGCCGGGCGGCGGCGGCGGTGTCGTACGAGAGCGGGTTGGAGGTCTTCGGTCTGCGATTGGCGAAGTAGATCCCGGTCATGCCCTCCACCTCGGGTGAGGACGCCAGGTAGACGGGCGTCTCGGCACCCTTCGCTGGTGCCTTCATGAACGGCCTCGCGAGCGGCGAGAAGAATCCCCACGCAGCGGGGTCCTCGGCACCGAACGCGGTTCGCGTCACGCCGGGATGCAGCACGGTCGCGGTGACGCCGGTGCCCTGAATCCGTCGGGCGAGCTCGTACGTGAACATGACGTTCGCCAGCTTCGAGGCGTTGTAGGCCCGCTGTCCCGAGTAGGCGCGCTCGCCCTGCAGGTCGTCGAAGTCCAGCTTGCCCATGGACTGCGCGCCGGACGACACGGTCACGATGCGGGCCGGCGCGCTGGCCATGATCCGCTCCAGCAGCAGCCGGGTGAGCAGGAACCCGGCGAGGTGGTTCAGCGCGAAGGTGTGCTCGAGGCCGTCGACGGTGACGTGCCGGGTGGCCCAGAATCCCCCGACATTGTTGACCAGCACGTCCAGTCGCGGGTACGCCTCGAGGATCTCGCCCGCGAGGCGGCGCACCAACGCCTGGGACGACAGATCGGCGACGTACCCGTCGATCGCCGGGTTTCCGGATGCCGCCGCGATGTCGGCCACGGCCGCCCGGGTGCGTTCGGGGTCACGGCCTGTGACGGCGACCCGAGCGCCCATGGCGGCGAGCCCGATCGCGGTCGCCTTGCCGATGCCGCCGGTGCTGCCCGTGATCAGGACGGTCTTGCCGGCCATCGATTTCGTTTCCTCGGTCATCATCGACTCCCAGTGTGTCCAAGTGCCGCGGGGCGCGAGGCGGCGGGGCGGCGCGGGGCGGCAGCGGTCAGCCAGTGTGCACCGTCAGCGGGCGACATCCGCCTGACAGATCGATCGAAACAGACTGGTCTGTCTGCGGCAATGGCCTCATGGGAGCAGCTCGCACCGCCCTCGCATGCCATCGGCTCGGCCGCCATCACGCGGAGCCTACGGCGCGGCGGCGACCCCGTCCCGGTACGACGGATACCGCGGCGCCCACCCGAGCTCGCGTTTCGCCTTCGCGTTCGACACGCGCATCGACACCTCACCGAGCACGACACCCCCGTACGGCGCCACGAGTTTGAGCAGCCAAGCCGGGAGCACGAGCGGCTTGGGGGCGTGCCGCGCCTCGGCGACCGCGGTGATGAGGTCGCGGAACGTCGCCGGAGTGTCATCGACGATGTTGTAGACCTCGCCGCCGTGTCCCCGTTCGAGCGCGGCGACGGTGGCGGCCGCGGCATCCTGGTGATGGACGAATGGGATGAGCCCGCCACGAGCCGCGACCGGGAGCGACCTCGCACGCAGCATCCGCACGACCGCGTCGATGTCGTTGCCGTAGAGCAACCCGTAGCGCAGGGCGATGCCGTCGATGCCGTCGGCATGGAGGGCCTGCTGCTCGGCGAAGACCATCGCGTTGACGTGGGCGTCGAACGGGCTGCCGTTCGTTTCGCCGAATGGCGACTCCTCGGTCAGGACCTCATCGCCGTGGTCGCGGTACCCGTAGCCGAAGACGATCGACTGGGTCACGAATCGTCGCGCGCCGACGGCTCTCGCCACGTCGAGCAGGTTGCTCGTGCCTTGGGTGCGCAGCTCGTTCGTCCTGGCGAGCCCGCCGTGGCCGGCCGGCGCCTTCTTCAGCGCGGTGAGCTGATGGACGACGGCATCCGCCTCGTTCCCCTCGACGGCGCGGAGGAGGCCTTCGCGGTCCATGGCGTCGGCGGCGAGCGCGGTGGCACCGACGGCGCGCAGACGATCGGCGCCCTCGGGGGTGCGCGCGATGCCCGCGACCGAGTGGCCGGCCTCCAGCAGACTGCGCACGATCGGCATGCCGAGCGTCCCGGTTCCGCCGGCGATGAGGACCTTCATCAGATGCTCCGTTCTGCACCACGTTCCGTGACCCGTTGTCGGCAATCATGCGGTCAGCAGGCTGGACGGTCGTGCGTGGCACGCGGTCGGCAACGGTCACCGTGTGACGGAGACTGGCCAGCGGCGGCATGAGTGGCTCGCCACGACCGACCCCGCGTCGATGCGACCAGCCTTGCCGGATGGCCGACTCCCCTTCTGAGTTCGCAGGATGAGCCGCGTCAGGGTCGCCATACGAGCGGCCTGACTCGCGTCGTCCTGCATACTCGCGGCCGGGATGCAGCGGCAACGGTGCGCCGCGACGTCACGCATGAGAATCCGGGAGATGGGCACCCCCGGCGGGTGAATTCGGGATTCTCATCCACTCGTGCCGGGCGGCTGGGGCGCCGGCGATACGGCGGGGCGGATGGCGCGCCTAGAACAGCCGCCGCTGCGCGACCACCTCGGCGCCCTCGAGCTCGAGCAGCTGACGCTTGCGGTCGCGGCCGCCCGCGTACCCGGTGAGCGACCCGTCGGCGCCGACGACGCGGTGGCACGGTACGAGGATGCTGATGGGATTGCGCCCGACCGCGCCGCCGACGCGCCGCGCGAGGTTCCGGTCGCCGAGTCGCGCCGCGAGCTCGCCGTACGTCACGGTCTCGCCGAACGGGATCTCACGCAGCATCGCCCATACGGCGTGCTGGAACTCGTCACCCTCGGGCGCGAGCGGTAGGTCGAAGCGGATGCGGCGTCCCGCGAAGTACTCGTCGAGTTCGACGCCGAGCCGCGCGAACAGCTCGTCGCCGCGCGTGTCGACCTCGACCCCGGTCGAGCCCGCAGCGGGCGGATGCCAATGGCCCGGGAAGTAGATCCCGGTCAGCCCCGCGTCGTCGGCGACGACGAGCAGGTCGCCGATCGACGTGCGGAGCGTGGCGTGGCGGCGGGGCATGCGTCGATTCTCGCGCGTCGACGTGCCGGGTGGGCCGGTACCGATGGCGGGAATCGGACCTGACAATCGGCCCAAGCGGTCGGACGGCCGGGCGGCCGCAGAATCCGGGCGATCGGCCGGCCCGGCGTGCGACCCACGCCCGCCTGAGTACCGTTTCTGCGCACGAGGTCGGAATGGAAGATCACTCCTCCGCACGAACGGCACTCCAGCGAATGCCGCTGACACGAGCCGTGTTCGGCTCAGTGCGCTGCGAGCGCCGACGCCGAGCGGTGGCTGCGGTGCAGAACGCGTCCGGCGATGCGGTGGCGGAGGGTGGGGTGTTCGGCGCGCTCGGCCGCGTCGGCACGGCGGTCGGCCGCCATCCGGCGCTGCTCGTTCACTCGACCGGCGAGCTGCTCGTCGTGGGTCTGGAGCGTCTGCGCGATGTAGCCGGCTGCGAGGTTCATGATCGGATCCCTTCAGATCTGCGGGCCCCTTCGGGCGCCTGCAATCAGATTCCTCGCTGAGGGGGTCCCGCTGAATCGGGCGAGTGCCGTATCTTCCGGGGCGGCGCCTACCTCAGTCGGATGGCTCGCTACCTCAGGTCGCGGCCCGGTACCTCAGACGACCTCTCACATCGACGCTCGGCCCGGGAGGACGCACTGCAGCAGGGGGCCGACGCCGTGGCGGCGTCGACCGGGCCGATGACGCGCTGACGTGACGTGCGGCCGCCCGTTGACCGCCGGGCCACGCGGCGACGAGGCTGACCGCATGGCTGACTTCACTCCCGCGAACTGGCGCCACGTCGACGACTACCTCGCGACGACCCTGCTCGACGACGACCCGGCCGTGACTGCTGCCCGGGCCGCTTCGCTCGCGGCGGGTCTGCCGCCGATCGACGTCACCCCGCTCACCGGCAAGTTTCTGAACCTGCTGGTGCGGATGACGCGGGCGCGCCGTGTGCTCGAGGTGGGCACGCTCGGCGGCCACTCCACGATCTGGCTCGCCCGCGCCATCCCGCGCGATGGTCGCGTCGTAACGCTCGAGCTCGAGCAGAAGCACGCCGATGTGGCTCGCGCCAACCTCGAACGGGCGGGAGTGTCGGAGCAGGTAGAGATCGTCGTAGGGCGGGCCGCCGACACGCTGCCGCGCATTGCGGCGCGCGGCGACGAGCCGTTCGACCTGGTGTTCATCGACGCCGACAAGCAATCGGGCTCGGTGTACCTCGATTGGGCGATCCGCATCGGACATCCGGGCACCGTCATCGTGCTCGACAACGTCGTCCGCGCGGGCGAAGTCGCAAACCCCGGCAGCAACGACCCGATGGTGATCGGCACCTGGCGTGCGCTCGAGTTTCTGGGAAGCGACCCGCGGGTGGATGCCACGGCGCTGCAGACCGTGGGCTCGAAGGGGTGGGACGGCATGGCGATCGCCGTCGTCGTCGAGAACTGAGCCACGTGAAGAGTGTCCTCAATACAGACGCGCGCGTCCGACCCGGGGCGAGATGTACAGAAATCTGCACAGATTCGCTTGACTGGGAGCATGAGCGCAGGTGACCAGAACCCCCTCGCCGCCGCAGCCGTCCTGCCGGTCGCCGAGGCGCGGGCGGGGCTCTCGCGCATCCTTCGCGACTTCCGGGCGCGAGGAACGGATGCTGAGAACGTCATCATCGGATCGCATCGCAGGCCCGAGGCCGTGCTCATCCCCTACGAGACCTTCGCGTCCTTCTCTTCAGGAGGTCCCGGCGCCCCCACCCCGAGCCTCGAGGTGCTCCGGCGGCGCAAGCCGCTCATCGAGCGGTTGGCCCGCGCGAACCGCATTGGATCGGTGCGCGTGTTCGGTTCCGTGGCGCGAGGCGACGACACGGCAGAGAGCGACATCGACCTTCTCGTCGACCCTGAGGCGGATGCGTCGCTGTTCGACCTCGCCCAGTTCGCGCTCGATCTGGAGTCATTGCTCGACCGCCCCGTCGACGTGGTCTCGCGCCGATCCCTGGACCCCCATCGGGACCGAGCCGTGCTCGACGAAGCCGTCGAACTGTGAGGCCATCCGACCGTGTCGACCGATGGCTCGACGACCTCACTGCGACACTCGACGCCGCGGCGGCCATCGCCGCTCGCGGACGCGACGCGTTCGACAGTGATCCGGCAATCCCCCTCGCGTTCGAGGCACGAACTGGGTGGGCGACCTGGCCAAGCGTCTCCTCGCCGCCGATCCGATCCGATTCGCTTCCGCGATCCGACTTGGTCGCAGGCCGCACGCAATCGCGACTTCATCGTGCACCACTACGACCGCATCGACCCTGACGCCTTGTGGGTGACGGTCTCCCGGAGCTTCCCGAGGTTCGAGCGGTGCTCGATCGCGTTCGCGGCTGATCCGCCGTACGCGAGCGCACGCCCGTCTCGACGCATCCGGCGAGCGGATGGCGCGGGGCGCGAGCCGCGCGAACCTGCCAAGGTTGCACGGTGACCACCGGCTCCACTTCCAATCCGGCGGAACGGCCGGACGTGGCATCCGCTCACCCCGGCCCGAGAGGTGCACCGACCTCGCCGCCGGCCGTGGGCGCCGGGCGCGGCCGGCTCGAACCGCTCGCCCGCGGCCCACTCATCGCCGCGATGCTCGCCCTCGCCGCCGTGCTCGCCGCCACGAGCAATGCCTACGGCTACCACCGCGACGAGCTCTACTTCCGGATGCTGGACCCCGCGTGGGGGTACGTCGACCAGCCGCCGCTCACGCCGCTCATCGCCCGCACGCTCGCATCGATCGTCGACGAGCCGTGGTTCCTGCACGTGCCCGCCATCCTGTCGGCCGTGGCCGCAGTGCTCGTGGCGGCCCTCATCGCCCGCGAGGTCGGCGGCGCCCGCCGCGCCCAGGCCCTCGCGGCGTGGACGGCAGCGGCATCTGCGTTCCCCATCATCTTCGGGCACGTGCTGGTCACGTCGTCGCTCGACCTCGTGGTGTGGCCGCTCGTCTGCCTGTTCGCCATCCGTGCGCTGCTGCGCTCCGATGGCCGCTGGTGGATCGCCGTCGGAGTCGTCGCGGGCCTCGCCAGCTACAACAAGCTGCTGGTCGCCGTGCTGCTCGCGGGACTCGGCGTCGGACTGCTCGCCTTCGGCCCGTGGCGCGAGCTGCGATCCCCATGGCTCTGGGGCGGCGTAGCCATCGCCGTCGTGCTCGCGCTGCCGAATCTCGCGTGCCAGGTCGCGAACGACTGGCCGCAGTCCGCGATGGGCGCCGCGCTCGCCGAGAACGACGGCGGCGAGACGCGCTGGCTGATGTGGCCGATGCTGTTGCTGCTCGTGGGTCCGCTGCTCGTGCCGGTCTGGGTGGCCGGGCTCGTGGGGCTGTTCCGTCGGCGCGCGTGGCGCGACATCCGCCTGCTGGTCGGTGCCCTCGTCGTCGCGCTCGTGTTCACGTTCGTGGGCAGCTCGCAGTTCTACTACCCCCTCGGGGTGGTGCAGGTGCTGCTCGCGCTCGGCTGCGTGCCCGTCGCCGAGTGGATGCGCACCCGCGCGCGGCGCGCCGTCGTCTGGGCGGCCGTCGCGGTGAACGGCGCGATCTCGGCGGTGATCGCGCTGCCGCTCGTGCCCGTCGACGTGGTCGGCGCCACCTCCCTGCCCGCGATCAACCAGGTCACGCGCGACACCGTCGGCTGGCCCGAGTACGTGCAGCAGGTCGCGGATGTCGCGGCCGACGTGCCGGGCGACCCTCCCATCGTTGCGGCCAACTACGGCGAGGCCGGCGCGCTCGACCGCTTCGGGCCGGCGCTCGGCGTCTCCGCCGATCGGGTCTTCAGCGGGCACAACGAGCTCTGGTTCGCTGCGCGGCCGACGGATGGCGCGGACGCCGCCATCTTCGTCGGATACTCGCCGGCGTTCGTGGGGCCGCTCTTCGAGTCCTGCGAGGTGCGCAGGCTGCTCGACAACGATGTGGATGTGGACAACGAGGAGCAGCGCCTGCCGATCACGGTGTGCACCGGCATGCGGATGCCGTGGAGCGAGGCGTGGCCGCGCTTCGCGCACCTCGACTGACCCTCGCCGCCCGCGCGGCATCTCGGTACCCTGAAAGGCGGAACGCAACCAGGAGGGGTGGTGAGTTCCATGCCTGCGACGAAGCAGTGGAGCATCACCGTCGACATCGACGAAGAAGAGGGCATGACGCTGGCCCAGGCCAGCCTCCGCACACCGTCAGGTCAGGACGTGACCGGCGTCGGCAAGGCGAACCGCAACCCGCTCGACCCCGACGTCGCCGAGATCGGCGACGAGCTCGCGGTCGCCCGGGCCCTGAGCAACCTCGCCGAGCGCCTGCGCCATACGACGGAGCGGGACATCTCGAGCGTCACGGGGCAGCCGTCGCACGTGCACCGGTAGGTCGCCTGGCTGAGCGGCGATCGCGACCGCGACCGCGAGTGGCGGCAGGGCGTCGTCAGGCGGATGTCGCGGCGCCGGCGCCCGCGCGGAGCGCCGTGTGATCCGGCGAGCGCAGCCACGCGTCGAAGTCGATCGTGCCCCGCTGGGCGTCGGCGCCGCCGCGCAGCTGCCCCGAGGCGGTGGCCCGCCCGAACCTGCCGGGCAGCGGGAACTCGACCACGCGCCGCTTCACCCCGTCGAACGCGATCATGCGGCGCACCATGTCGGCGAGCCGCTCCTCGCGGGGACCCGTGAGGTCGCGCACGCGTCCGGCCGGGCCCGCCTCGGCGAGCTCGACGAGACGGGCGCCGACGTCGCGCGCCGCGACGGGCCGCGCGAGTCCCTTGGGGACGAGGGTGAGCCGGCCGAGTGAGAGTTGGCGCACGATCTGCTCCGCGAACTCGTGGAACTGCGTCGCGCGCTGCAGCGTGAACGGCACGTCACCGCGCGTCACGAGGGCCTCCTGCGCGAGCTTGCCCGCGTCGTACGCCGCGTCGACGCCGTCGATGCCGACGATCGACAGCGCGACGTGGTGCCCGACGCCGGCGTCGCGCTCGGCCGCCAGCAGGTGCGACGACACCGCTGTGAAGAACTCGCGCGAGCGGCGCGTCGACGTGGTCGTCACGTTCGCCACGTCGATCACGGCGTCGACCCCGTCGAGCGCGCCCGCGAGTCCGGTGCCCTTCTCGAGGTCGTATCCGGCCCGGCGCGTGAGGGTCAGGATGTCGTGCCCACGCGCCGTCGCGGACTCGATGACGTGGCGTCCGACGTTGCCGGTTGCTCCTGCGACGGCGATCCTCATCGGGTCTCCCCCTCCGTGGTGGTGCGGGCGGATGTCGCGGAGCCGACGCCGCCCGCGCGCAACGCGCTGCCCGTGGCATCCGTCGGGCTCGCGACATCCGCTCTGCTGGTGTTGTCACCGCCGCCCGCCCGCGGCCCGGGGACCAGCAGCACGACGCCGAGCGCCAGGCTGATCGAGAGCGACACGACCGTGCCGACGGCGGCGTCTGCCTGCAGGTGGTCGAGGTGTGTGGCGTGGTACCAGAGGTGCAGCACGCCGAACGTCGTCCACGCGAGGCCGAGGATGCGGAACACGACAGGGCTGCGCCACACGAGCCCCGCGACGCTCGCGACGCCGAGCCCGAGGTAGAACGCCCCGACGTCGCGGACGAGGTGCTCGTTGAACGGCCCGTCGGTCGCGACCCACTGCCCGAGCACCCCCGGGAAGGAGTCAAAGAAGGAGCGGGGCGCGAAGAACGCCCACCCGCCGACGAAGAACGCGATCGTCGCCGAAAGGGCGAGCGCGACCGTGTGGATCCTGCGCATGCCTCTCTTCATACTCTTCTGGCGGCACTGGCGCGGCCGAAGTGTGAGAGTTGTGAGCTGAGATGACGCCGGCGCGCCTGCGCTACCCTTCTCGCAAGGGCTGGGGGGCTCACCGCGCGATCTCGCGGAGGAGGCGCGACGTGGCAGAGAAAGTTCGCTCGAGTCGAGATGCGATCCCGTGGATCGTATGCGTTCTCGCCGTGCTGGGCGGATTCGCGGTCCTGCTTGCATCCGACGCCTTCAAACAAAAGGCCCTCGCCGCGATCATCGCGTTCGTCGTGGCGATGGCTTCGGCCGTCGTCGGCATCGTGGATCGGCGCCGGACACGGTCGGGCCCGATCGCGAAAATCAGGCGGGGAGCCTTCGCAACGGGCCCGAACCGTCGGCCTCTCTTGGCCAAAGACGCGTTGCTGTCCGACATGGGAGTTCACCCGGCCCTCGCGGATGTCGATTATGTCTCCCGCGGGGTCGAGGATCACGTTCGCGACGCAATCGCGCGCGGCGAATCCGTACTGATCGTCGGTCGACCTCTCGCAGGAAAGTCGAGGCTCCTTGGTCAACTGCTGCGTACCGACGATCGCCTTAGAGAAATGCCGATTCTCATCCCCATCGAAGCGAAAGCCGTGCACGACCTCCTCTTCGAAAACGCGAGATTCACAGGCCACATCGTGTTCTTCCCCAGGTTCGAGGAGACTCTAGCGAACAACGGCCTCAGTTCAAACGACATGGACCGCATCTCAGAGATGGGGAACATCGCGGTCGCGACGCTGGAGAGCCGCATCTATGAGACGGTTCTCGGCGTGGGAGCGGAACTCCCGATCGATACGCGTCGGGTACTGGAGCGATTTCACGTCATCCGCCTTCGAACGGATAGCGCGGCCACCCGCCGAGAGCTTGCGAAGCAACTGCCGGAATCCATCGCCCGAGGCGTCGTCGAGTTCGGCCTAGGCGAGTACCTAGCTGGTGGCGGTGAGGCTGAACGGCGCTTCCGAGACGCGCGCGATCTCCATCCGTATGCCTATGCATTGCTCAGAGCTGCTGTGGATTGGCGTCGAAGTGGTATCAGCGAGGCGGTACCGAACGATGTCGCGGTCGGTCTGGTCGGCAAGTATTACGATGCCCTCGGTCTCGCGGCCTCAAATGAGTCCGCCGACGAACAAGTGCGCTGGGCCGAGGAATGGCTACCGAGCCCTGAGCGCCGAGTCTTTCGATTACTCGAACCTGAGAAGGGATCTTGGCTGCCGTTCGGCCATCTCACGGCGCTCGTCGAGCAGGATCCAACGCATCTGTACGAGGGCATCCCGAAATTCGTTTGGGAAGAAATCGCTCAAGCTCCTGCGAGACCGGAGCAGCTCACTTACGCCGCGGTGATTGCATACTGGCAAGACCCCAAGATGGACACGACCCTCCTTCTCGCTCAGCGCGCGGCCGAGGCTGGTGATGCACGAGGCATGCTCGTGTACGGCACTTTGCTCGCAGAGCGCGACAACCCGGAAGCCGAGACTTGGTACCGCAAATCCGCCGACGCTGGCGACCCGCTGGGCATGTCCAATTATGGATACTCACTGGAACAACGCGGCGATCCGGGAGCCGAGGACTGGTACCGCCAGTCGGCTGAGGCCGGCTACCCCGTTGGAATGTTCAATTACGCCGCTGCTCTCACCCGACGCGGCGATCCTGAAGCAGAACGCTGGTACCGGAAGGCCGCCGAAGCCGGCTACCCATCCGCCATGGGCAATTACGGCACACTCCTCGCACAACGGGACGATCCCACAGCCGAGGACTGGTTGCGCAAGTCAGCTGAAGCCGGCGACCTCCGTGGCATGTCAAACTACGGCACGCTCCTTGCACAACGCGAAGACGCACGTGCCGAAATGTGGTTGCGCAAGTCCGCCGAAGGGCACGACCCGACGGGCATGGCGAATTACGGCGCGCTGCTCGAACACCGCGGTGATGAGACGGCCGAGGATTGGCTGCGGATGTCCGCCGACGCTGGGAGTCCCGGTGGAATGGCCAATTACGGCCACTTCCTCGAACAACGCGGCGACCCAGCAGCGAAGGATTGGTATCGCAAGTCCGCCGAAGCTGGCAAACCCCACCGGCATGGCGCACTACGCTGCCCTCCTGCGGCGGCAGTTGGAATCGTCTAGCGATGAGCACTCGACGACACAGGAGACACATAAGACCGAGTAGGCGAGTAATTCATCGCAGCGCGGCCCCAGCCACATAGTGCAATTGACGAGCCTTCTAGGCTGCCGTCACCGGCTTCTGTGTCGATTATGGTGCGCGGACGGAACGTGGGACCGAGATCTCGCGCGGTCAGTTCGCCGAGCCGGAGCGCGACCTCATCCGTCCGAATCAACTGAACCTGCGCGCCGCGGTCAGGTGCTATTGCGCTGCGGAGGAGGTCGACCGCACCCCTATCTGACGTGGCCTTGACCCACAGGACGGGCGGGTCCCACACCCCGCTCGTGCGGAGGTCGCGCGGACGTCGATCGATGATCGCGAGTTCGCCGTCGCACGCGAGCTTCAGGATGACCGCCGGCACCCAGCGTGACGCGTCCATCGTCGCCAGACCGGTCGCCTGGAACCCCGCCTGCTCCAGTTCTGTCGGCGGCGCGGACGGCTTCGGGCTCGACCGGGCCCGCTCTCGCCCGGATGCGACATCGAAGATGACAAGGCCGACTCCCAATACGACGCAGATTCCGCTCAGGATGGCGAGGACGAGCGCCACGGTGCTGAGCGGATTCACGCCGGCCATCGAAACCAGCAGCGTCGCGCCACCCACTCATGCGCCACCGTCCGCTCCATCCGCTCGGGTCACGAAGATGACGGTCTCGACCCGCAAGCTAGTCCGCCGATGGCTCGCGCCACGAGTCCCCGAATGGGCGCCATCTCGCGGCACGTCGATGATCTCCGGCGGCCGACTGCCCCCAGTTGCCCAGCTGCATGGGCGGCCGCCTTCTCGGTGAAGGTGAAGGCGATGATGTTGCCCGGCTTCACGCCGGGCTGGGCGAGGATTCGAGAGATCCGCTGGGAGATCACATGCGTCTTGCCCGATCCAGCGCATGCGATGAGTTGCAGCGGATGCGTGAGCTCGTTGATCGCAGCTCTCTGTGCTGGCGTATAACCCGACATCTCAAGCACTCGCGGTGCCTCGCTCAGGGGTGTTGGCGCTCATGCCTGCTCGACGCTGAATCTCTTCCGCGAGCCAGATCATGCCGGCCGCGGGGTCCGCCTCCGCAATGAGCAACGCCTCGAGACGCTCGATCGCAGCGTCTTTCCAACGGTTACTCAGGCTCAAGTGCCAGCCCGCCCCACAGCGGACCTTGGCATCGACCGCCGCATCCTCTCCAACTTCAGAAACGATGGCATTGACAACCCCAGGGGGCAGGAGATCCTCGATCTCGACGTCGTGGCCGCGTGAACATTTTCCGGGCCATTTCGACAGGCTGAGTATTCGTTTGGTTGGCTCCCAGTTGAAGCTCTTCAGCTTGTCAGCTGCCGCGCGGCCGTTGTCGTCATGATCGAGCACAGCGATGACCGGAAGGGTCGTCCCCGCAGCGGCAAGAATGGCTTGTGGAACGACCTTGCTCGCTCCGTGCGCTGGAACGAAATGCAGTCCTTCGAGCAGCTCGTCCCGTCCTGAAGCTTTGCAACAAGCTTGAAGGAAGAGTCCGTCTGTGTATCCTTCCGTAACCACGACCGCCGCAGCGTCGCTTGGGATCTCGAGTGCCCGTTCGAGTAGGTGGGCAAGCCCGGCATCGCGATACAGGGAACCGAGCAGCTCAGCTCTCGATTCGTTGCCAGAAAGCGAAGCCGCCTTCTCCGTGATGCCTTCGGAGTTCTTCCTCAACTCAGTCACCAGAGCGGACTGTTCGTGTGAGATTACGTACGGTGAATGCGTCGTCACAATGAGCGATACGTCGGCACGGCTAGCAAGGTCCTCCAGATGACCCCGCGTGGCCTCTTGCGCCGCTGGATGGAGAAACGCTTCAGGTTCTTCAACCGCAAGCACAAGCGATCGTCGGCTCTGTTCGGCCAAGTACTGAAGCATAGACACGAGAACCGCGCCGCGAACGCCCGTTCCCTTGTCCGCGAGCCCTGTCAACGTGACGGTGTCGCCAAGACGAACATCGACCGACGATAGTGTCTCGGACACTGTCGGCACAGACGGGACGAGATTGGCAACCGATATCTCGGGGAACATGCCATGAACCCTGCCTTCAATCTTATGACGAAGTGGTTCGAGGAGCTGAGCCTGAAGCGCGGACAGGTAGTCTTCGCGTGCCTTCTCTGCCTTACTCATCTCATCGTTGAGGTGGTCTGAGATTACGAGCTGCAGGATCTCCGTGAACTTCCCCTTGAGGAGGGACTCAAGATCCTCTCCGCTGTGAACTACCGCGAATCTCACCACCGACCGAAACTGCTTGAGTAGGTCGATGTGCTCTGCGCTGTCCTCCTTCAGCGAACGAGCACCCTCTGCTTTTGCCTGGAAGCTTGTTACTCGAGCGCCGCTGCTTCCGAACTCTGTTACGAAGTGCACTTCCCCGTCCGCTGCGAAAGTGGCGTTGGTGCCGCTTCGCGCCGCCCGCCCTCCTCGGAGCTTCTGTTCGTACGCCTCCGCTCTGGCCAAAAGGGTCTTCTCCGGGCCCGATGAACCGACTGAGAAACGGAGAGTGATACGGGTCTTGCGCGGTGCGCCGCCAGCCGGCGAGAGTTTTGCGGGTCTGTCGCGATCGGGCACGTACTGGGAGTCTGGATCCAAGGCAAGTTCAAGTGACCGGATAAGGTTCGATTTACCGTAGTTGTTCGGTCCGACGAAATAGTTCACACCACTCGAGACCTCGAAATCATGCTCGCCCGTGAAGCTTCGGAAGTCCTTGATCCGGACGTGTGTGAGCTTCATACCTCGATGACCTTCATCACCTCGTCGCCATAGTCATTGATAACCTTGACCGCGATCTTGCCGGTCGTGGGCTTATCGAACGGCTTGGAGACGTCGCTGTACAGCGAGGCCCACGCATCGGCGTCGATCTCCGCGTTCAGCGCGGTCTTGAGCTTCTTGTATGGGTCATTGCCGCCGGTGAAGTAGCAGTGCCGTACAAAGAACGATTCCTCGTTGTAGTCGATGTCGACCATCCAGAGCGCAATGCGGTCGATGCCAGAGCTGCGGGTCTCACCGCGAGTCGGGTCGTAGACATCGACTCCCCGCAGTGTCACCTGCAGCTGGCCATCGGCGACCTCAGCGACCGCAATGTCCGGCTCCCCGAACACGGTGAAAAGGTTGCCGGCGCCCGTCTTCTTGAGTTCTTCACCCATGAGCAAGTCGGAGTTCATGCGCACGAGGAGCACTTGCGTCCGTCCAAGCTTTCGCTGGCCCTCGACGGTCGCGAAGCCCTCATCGCCGACGACCATAATGCCGTCGGACTCGGTCACCCCCGTCGCAAGAGGATCGAACGCGAAGCCAAGCACAGCGACGAGCCCGATGCCGGCATCGATTGCCGCCTTTGCGGCCTTCTTGATGTAGCCGGGACTCACCGTGCCGTACTGCGGGCCAAGCGCGATCGCCACACGGGATGCCTCGCCGCCGCCTTCGTCCTGACGCTCGCCAATCGCCTGGATGTACGGATCCGGGTAGGCCTCGATCGACGCGAACTCAAGCCGCTCGGCCTTTCGTCCGTTCTGGATTCCCGCTTTCAGCAGGTTGTCGAGCACCGACTGCTCGAAGCTTCGGTCGTCGGTCTCAGACGGCTGCTCACGGAACGCATCGGCGTCTTCGAAACTCAGTGAGCGGTGCGGCGAGAGGCTCTCAACGGTGAACGGTCCTGCGACGCGGATGCGGCCCCTGTCTTCATACGGCTTGTCGTAAAGCAACTCGTAGTCGGCATAGCGCTTGATCGCCCGGTCAATCTCATCACGAGTCATGCCCTCACGAATGTCAGGGTTGTTCGCGATCGACTTCAGCGTGATGTGCTGCACCCGCTCGTAGACGAAGCCATGACGGATGTCGCGGCTCGTGTCTGCCGGCGGAAGCGGCTTGCCCGTGAGCTCCTGCTCCTTCTTGCGTCCCTCGGTGGAATCGGCGAGTAGGTAGAACGGATACTTCGCACCCATCAGTCGCTGACGCGCAAGAGCGAGCGCGACGCGCGACGTGTCGACCGTGATCCAGCGGCGACCCCATTGCTCGGCGACATATGCCGTGGTGCCGGAGCCGCAAGTCGGGTCCAGGACCAAATCGCCCGGGTCAGTGCACATCAGCATGCAGCGCTCGATCACTTTGACATTCGTCTGAACGACGTACAATTTGTCGGCGGCGAATCCCGCAGTGGTGGTGTCCGTCCATACATTCGCGATCGGATACGCGGCGAAGTCATCCAGATAGCGAACGTAGCGCAGTGTGTTGCCGACGGGCTGGAGCCTTGCTGCCCAGTTGAGTCGCCTCATTCCGTCCGGGTGTGTCTTCCAGTAGCCCTTGCCCGGCACAAAGACCTTATCGCCAACTTCGACTGGATAACTGCCAGGAGGCCGCTGCGAAGTGAGATTGTCTGTCGCGTAGATACGTGCCCCCTGGGGCAAGAGGCTCGGATCTGCCTTCTCGGCGGGCTGAAGAGGTCGCGTGCCACCGCTCGGGAGTGCGACCTTGGTGTACGCATTCGCGCCGACTTCACCGGCCCGCTTCTTAAGGTACAACTGGCGGTACTTCAGCCGGTCGCGATCCTTGGCGAACCACAGGATTCGATCTGCGACCGGAGCAAGATGCTCGGACGTGGCGCTCGTAGTCGTCACGAATATTATGTCGCTAACTAGATTCTCAGCTCCCATAACCTCGTCGAGTAGCGACCGGACAAGATGAACGTTTTCATCGCCGATCTGTACGAACAAACTGCCGCTCTCTGTGAGCAGGTCGCGCGCAACAACGAGTCGGTCCCTCAGGTATGTCAGATAGGAGTGGATCCCATCTTCCCAGGTGTCGCGGAACGCTCTAATCTGTTCGGCCTCGCGCGCAGCGTCCTCGAGCTTGCCGTCCTTTACGTCGCGGTTGCGCGCGGAGACCTGCCAGTTCGAGCCGAACTTGATACCGTACGGCGGGTCGATGTAGACCATCTGCACCTTGCCCCGCAACTGTTCGCGATCAGCGAGTGACCCCATGACCTGCAGCGAGTCACCGAGGATCATCCGGTTCGACCACGCGGCCTCGTGCTGGTAATACTCGACCGCCGAGAGCTCATCAAGCCCATCAAACGTGTCGAACAACGTGAGCTCCGGCTCAGGCTCGCCCGCTGAGGCTGTCTTCCGCAGGTTTTCGATTAGCACGCGCGGGTCGATCTTCTCCTGGATGTAGATCGGCGGCGCGTCGACGACAAGGTCTTCGTCGTCTTGGGCATCCTTGCCTCGCCAGACGAGTTGCGGGTCGAGCGCCTCGTCGCGCGCGGCTCGCTCGGCGGCCAATCCGGCATAACGCGCGTATTCGAGCGGTTCGCGCTGATCGGCTGCTTCATCGTAGAAGTGCGGCGCTGCGTCCGCTGTCGGGATGTTCGTGCGGGTTTCAGTGTGCTTGATCGAGTCGACCGGGGTCGGGCCCTTCGACTTTGCAGCGCGAGCCATGCTCAGCCTTCCGTGTTCGAGTACTGACGCGGGCTGATCCCGGCGAGGATTCCGCTGTTCAGGAGGTCGGGGTCGCCGACAATTTCCTCATCCCGCAAGAGGGAACGGATTGCCTGTCTCAGGACGTCGTCCGCATCATCGACGCCGTGCTTGCCAAGCTCGATGTAGCCCCAGCGACCGAAGCCGCCGTGATTATTGACGGCGACGCACCACGAGTCGCGTGCAGTGCGCGCCTTTTCTTTCGTCGGGCCCGGGCTCTTCTGCGACCCGGAAACCTCAACGATGAGATACCGAGGCATGTCGGGGTTAATGGCATCGACTGTGGCCCTGGGGTTGAGCTTGAGCAGGAAGTCCGGCAAGTACTGGTGCGAGACCCCTTTGTGCACGTACGGAATCGTGAACCCGAGCTGGTCGTTCTTCACATAGCTCGTAATTAAGCCGTCAGCGGCGATACCCTCGCACACTTTCGCCACCTTCTTCTCCCACTCGTTGCCATCCTTGCCGTCGAGCGTGACATGACTGACGTGCGAGTGGGTGGTCTCGATGGTCTTCTTGCGCGTGTCGAAGCGCACGGTGTCGGTAGACCACGAGGCGCCGAAGGACCGCAAGATGGGGCGAAGGCGGGGACGACGCTCCGAATCGTTCTCGTCCTTCTGACGAGTGATCGCATTCTGAACCGCTTCTGCTGCGAGCTGCTGCATCTCGGCAAGCGAGAGGTAGTCAATGGTGTAGCCGTGGCCGAGATGGACACAGTTTCGCATCCACTGCTTCGAGTACTCCACGAGCGAGGGAAACATCCACGGGCGACTCTCCCCATCGGACGAGTAGTAAGTCTGAAGCACTTTGCCGGCGATTTCGAACGCCAGCTGCTGCTCTCGAGTTGCAGCGATACCTTCAATGCGTTCGCCAGCCCCCACGATGCCTGCGGTATCAACCCACGTGGGAACGGTGGCCCCATCGATCGTGAGATGATCAGCGTCCTCGGGATCAAACCAGACCGGACCTTCCGGCAGTTCAACCCGGTAGCCGCTCAGCACCGGGAAATCGATGCGCAGGTGGTCTCGATCCTGTCGCGCCTCGACGCGCGTTGGCGGATCAGCGGGTTTACCCGGCGCAACTGGTTTGTCGGATGGGATGAACGCGAACGGGATCCCGTAAATGTTGGAGTACTCGGCGCCAAAGAACCCAGTTTCCGGGTCTGCCGAGTATGACCGCCGGCGGAGACCGCGTCCCACCACCTGTTCGCAGAGCAACTGAGACCCGAAGGCGCGGATGCCGAGGATGTGTGTGACGGTGTTTGCGTCCCAACCCTCGGTAAGCATCGCTACACTCACGACGCACCGGACCTGCTCGCCGAGCTTGCCCTTCTTCCCGACGGTGTTCATCACCTCGCGGAGCAGGTCTTTATCCGTCAGCTTCTCGATGTCGTGGCCGCGGCCCTCCTCCCGGAGCTGACGCTTGAATGCCTCGATCTCCTCCGCTGCGGCCTCCTTGAAGTCGGCCTTCATCGCGTCATCGCTTTCGAGCTGCCTTGAGTCGACGATGATCGTGCGCGGGCGTGCATGGAAACGATCGCCCTCGACGTTGCTGAACTTCTCCAGCCTCCCTGCCACGTGCATCATCTCGCCGCCGACCTGCTTCTCGTAACCGGCGATCCAGTCGTAGATGAGTTTCGAGACGAAGGTGTTGGGCGAAACGACGATCATGACCGGCGGCGTCTCCCCAAGATCGCGAAGGTGGCTCTCCCACTCCGCGAAGGACGCCTCGTAACTCTTGTAGAGACTTCGGAGCGCGCCTTCGAGCGCGGCCGGGATCGTCCACTGCCCTGGTTCGAGGGGTCCTGCCTTCGCCGACCTCGGCCAGTTCGGGTCATCCTTCACCTGGTCGTAGAGGTGAAGGTACTGAACCTGCTTTCCCTCAGCGTCGTCGTCGACCGGCAGCCGAGGGATCTTCACGATGCCCGACTCGATCGCGTCCATGAGCGAGAAGTCACTCACCGTCCACGGGAAGATCAGACCCTCACTCCACCCTGAACCCTTGAGGTAAAACGGCGTCGCGGAGAGATCGTAGATCGACTTCACGCCGACGTGACGCTTGAGGTACTGCAGCCCCTTGAACCAGACCGTGGCATCCTCGTTCTCGGCCTTCATCTCGGCGTCGGGCTTACTCGTGAGATCGGCGTTGGCGTCGGACAAGGTTGTGTTTGGCTGGTAGCAGTGGTGCGCCTCGTCGTTGAGGACGATGATCTCACCCTTCCCCCCGCCGAGCTTGCGCATGATTCGACTCGCGATGGCCTGAGGCGTCTCCCTGAACGGATCTTCCACCTTCTTGCCACCGAGCAGGAGCTTCCGGGTGTTCGCGGAGACGCCCTTGATCTCCATCGAGTCCTTCGCCTGGAACTGGTGATAGTTGACGATCGCGATCTGCGCCTGCCCAAGCTGCTCCCGCAGGTCGGCAGGCACCACCTCGCGCTGGTCGTAGTAGTTCTCGGGGTGCTCTGGCTGCAGGACGCCGAGGCGATCACGGATCGTGATGCCGGGCGTCACAACGACGAAGCGTTTGACGAAGCGCGCATCGTGCGGGCTCGCGATCTTGTTGAGCGTCTGCCAGGCGATGAGCATTGCCATCACGACGGTCTTCCCTGAGCCCGTCGCCATCTTCAGCGCCAGTCGCGGCAGACCTCCGTTGTGGGAGTCGTTCGCCTCTTTGAGCAACTCGCGCCAGTCGGCGGAGCCGACGCTCGGCGTGTAATCGCGGCGCCCGATCACCTCGGTGAGAAAGACCGCAGTCTCTGCCGCCTCGCGCTGGGCGAACAGGATGCGGTTCTCGCGGGTCGGGTCGGCCCAGTGGAGCAGCAGCTTCTTCGAGATCGGAGTGACGCGCTCGTACCCCCGGTGCCGCCAGGTGCGCACCTCGGCGCGGAGTTGGTCGATCGCGTCGTTGCGCTCGATCTTCTCGTCAGTGACATTCAGGTCGAAGAGCTGCTGGCCGGCATCCGCCTGCTTCTTTCCGCCCTTCTTCGCCTTCGGGACGGGGATGAAGAACTCGCTTGGGCGACGGCGATCGGCGATCTCGCCGGTCGGTCCGTTGTCACCGAGGACGAAGTGCTTCCGCGGCTCGTCGTAGGGCGAGTTGATGATCGGGTTAGCGAGGGTGTCTTGCGTGGTCATCCCACAGCTCCAGCGCGAGTCGCGACGCCCACTCGACCTCGGCACGGGTCTTCAACGGGGTGCGCGTACGACATCGTTCCTCCGGGTCTGCGTGTAGGGACAACGCGATCCCGACTCTATCGGCGCGGCGGATGACCGGCACCCGACCTCCCGCTCGCGCCCCCGAAATGGGGTCATGCGGGCCGGCGGGATTGACCGTGTCCTACCATCCGCCAAGTGTGGCGCCGAAGCGAGGGGGCGGATGCCCATCATCGCGAATCTACCTCCGGAACAATCAGATCCGCCATCGCATCTTGAGGACGCCGTACCTGCCGGCACCATCGGCGTATACGCCCTCAACCCCCCTGCTACCTGCGACGGCGGCCGCCTGCTCGTCGCTGTGCTGCGGCTCTGCGAGAGCGGTTCGCCGAAACTCCAACACCGTGCTCCACGCTCCAACTCTTCCGCGCTTCGGTCCGCCAGAGCCGACCGCTTATCCGTTCAGGGAACTACGATCGGGACACATGACCGTCGAAGAGCTCGCCGCAGAGGACCCCGCCGACCAAGAGGAAGACCTCGGAACGGCGCAGTCAGTGACTATCTCAGACGAGAGCCCCGTGACAACACCAGTCACAGAGACCGCGTTCTCCATGCTGGCGTCCATTACCGAGGAGTCGGTTGTTGTTCAACCGCCCTACCAGCGAAGAGCGTTTTGGGATAGGAGAAAGAAGGCGTCGCTCATCGAGTCCGTATTCTTGGGACTTCCCCTTCCACTGATCTATCTCGCTGACGCCAATACCGTAATCGATGGAGAGAAGGTACGCATACGCGAGGTCGTCGACGGTCAGCAGCGACTCTCCTCTCTGCGCGAGTTCTACAACAATCAATTGGAAATCCCGGACGATTCGATTGTCGAGGACCTGCGAGGTAAGACTTTCGGCCAGCTCAGGCCAAGCCTCAAACAGACCTTCAAAGACTTCAAATTGTCCACGGCGACCATTCCATTGAACGCCCGTGCTGACAAGTTCGAGCTATTCAAGCGACTGAATCAGCAGAGCACGGTCCTCTCTGATCAGGAACTGCGAAATGCGGCGTACCACGGCGCATACCTTCAGGAACTCAAAGAGCGCGCCGGCCAGTTGAGGGATTCGCTCCGCGTTACCGATGCCGAGTACAAGCGGATGAAGGACGTGGAGTACCTGACGCGACTCCTCGCTTTCGAACGGGCGGGCTATGACGCGTTCCCCAATAAGAAGCTGAACAAGTTCCTCAACACGGAGATGGAGCTCGGTGGAGCCGAGACGCCGAGCGAGTGGGAAAAGCGCGTGAAGCGCGTGCGTAGGGCGCTTGACCGCGTCGAGAAGCTCTTTGGAGAAATGCGTTTCCGTCCCTACCGCATTCCTGAAACCGGGTACAACGGGGAGTGGGCTAGGACGGTCAATCGCGCACTAATGGAAGTTCAGGTCTGGAGTTTCCTGGATCACTCAAGATACGGTTTCGCTGACGCAGGATCGTTTGATTCGGCGTTGATCGACAAGAAGCAGGCAGTTCTTGACGCCGTGACAAGACTCCACGCCTACAATGAACGATTTAACGATTCGATTCAGCGCGGCACCACTGGATCGCCGAATGTGAGCTATAGGTTCTCGCGCTACGTTGCCGCCGTTGCCTGGGCTCTCGAGGAAATTGGCGACGGACGCCGGCGTCGGTTCTTCACTCCTCAGCAGAAGCAGAACGTATGGGACAAACTCCCGGTCGACGAGCGCGAGTGCGCCGAATGCGGGCACGAGCTGGTATTCGCCGAGACCGAGGTCGACCACATTGTCCCTTGGGCAAATGGCGGTGAGACGGTTGAGAAGAACGCGCAGCTTCTCCATATCGCCTGTAATCGGGCGAAGGGCGCGCGTTGGGACCCGGTGGTGGAGAGCGCAGACACCACGCCTTGAACTGTCCGCAGATCCTCGAGCTGGTGTCGCACTTGGCCGCCGCTTGGCGAATCTGAATCTGCACGCCGTGAACGCTCAGTCGCGAATCAAGACTGCCCACGGCCGATACCGCCACCCTCGCGGCGGCACACGTGCTCCAGCCTCGAGTTGCCGGATGCGGCGGTGGCCGTGCGCACGAGCAGGTCGATGACGGATGCTACGCCTGCGCGCTCGTCGGGCATGATCGAGGGCGCCTCGCCGTCTCGGTGGCGAGCGCCGATAAGCACGAATGGCACGGCGTGCGACTGCTCGGCCAGTTTCACCTCGTCGTAGTAGACCGGGTGACAATTGAGCCGGGCCGCTGCGTACCGCCCGCGGCACGAGCGGGCGCCGAGTCGCACGGGTCACCTGCCTACCCGTCGAAGAACCCGTCGAGGATGCTGCCGATGACGAGACCGCCGAGGATGCCGCCCATGACGTCGCCGCCGCCGCTGCCGCGTCGCCCGCCGCCCCAGCCCGGCCCACCCCATCCGGGCCCGCCGCCCCACTGGTCGTACCCCTGCGGCCGCGACGCGTCGATGTCGCGACGGGCAAGCTGCAGCGCCTCGCCCGCGAGGTAGGCGGCGCGGCGCGCCATCCCCATCGCCTGCTCGCGGTGGTCCTCGTCGATCGTCGGAACCGTCGTCGCGGGCATGCCCAGGAACTGGTCGAGATCCTGCCGGATGCGCTCGGACTCGGCCAGCCGGGTGCGCGCGTCCGCGCCGATCCATCCGCGGTGGCCGGCGATCACGTCGCGAGCGACGGCGAGCTGGCGGTCGGCGTCGTCGATCGCGTGGCGCACGTGCTCGAGCGGCGGGATGGGTCGAGCCGCACGTTCGCGAGCGGCCGCGATCGCGGCATCCAGCCCCGCGTTGGCCTCGCGTAGGCGATCGAGATGCGTGAACGGGTCGGTGTTGACGCCGGCGGCGGGCAGGGAGGCGAGTGCGGTCTGAAGCGCTTCGATCGCGGCCCCAACCGTCGGCGAATGCGGCTCCTTGAGCGCCACGACGATGTCGCCGCGCGAGTCCTCGACGATGGCCGCGAGCGTGGATTCCGCGCGCAGCGCCTCGACCTCGAAGGTCTCGACCGCATCGAGGAGTGTCGCCGCGCGACGCACCGCCTCGGTCGCGGCCTCGAGCGCGAGGTTGGCCTGCTCGCGCTGCCCGGCCTCGCGGCGTCGCTCGGCCACGCCCGCGCCGTGCTCGGCGAACCCGAGCAGCTGCTCGGCCTGAGCGGGGTTGGCCTCGACCTGCGCGAGCGCGTCGGGCGCGTAGCGAGCCGCGAGCCGGTCGACCGTCTGGCGCGCGTTCGGCAGGCGCTCGCGAAGCAGCACGATATCGCCGCGGATACCGGCAATGATCTCGGGGGCACGCCGCGCCCGCGCGATCCGCTCGGCGAGGGCGGACGTTTGCTGGTCGAGCACGTCCTCGGCCCACTCGCACAGCTGCACGATTCGCGCGTTGCGCGTCCGCAGCTCCTCGGCAGTGTCGGGGATGTGGTCGTAATTGAGCTGGTTCAGGCGGAACGCCCCGCCGAGGTGCTCCCGCACCGTCGTGAGGGCCGTGCTCAACGGCCGGGTCGCGTCGGCGCCCAGTTCCGCCTCGGCGAAGCCGAGCTCGTCGGTGGTGACGCGGATGCGCTCGTCGGCGGCGACCAGGGCCGCGCCGGCGCGCTTCGCCAGGTCGGCGTCCTGAGCAGCCAGCTGCTCCTGCTCTTCACGCTTGCGCTTGCCCCAGAACCCGGCCATGCCTTCGATCCTAGGGTCGGCGCTGGGAGCGCGCTGGGGAGCGGCCGGGAGCGCATCTCGAAGGCGGTGAGGCGCGGCATCCGGATGGCTCGACCGCCCTCGGCTCGGCCGAACTCGATCCCACTTTGTGACCTTTTCTCACCCCACGACATCCCTAGAGTGAAGGGGGGTGGGCACGTGGACGAGAGCCATGGCACCGACGCCGAGCTCCTGGAGCGATTGGCGACGGGCGACCAACGGGCGTTGGCCGTCGTGTTCGACCGCCATGCCCCGGCCGTGACGCGGTACGCGTGGGCGATCGCGCCAAGCCGGATGGATGTCGAGGAGATCGTGCAGGACACGTTCCTCACGGTCTGGCGCAAGGCGGCGGAGATCGCGATCGCGGAGGCGTCACTGCTTCCATGGCTGCTCGTCACGTGCCGCAATTTCGGAATGAACGCCGTCAGGAAGGCGGCCCGCAACCAGGCCGAACCGTTCGATGACGCCGTCGCGCCTCGCGCCGACGTCGTCCGCGAACATCACGACGCCGAGGCCGCGCGGGAGGACCTGCGCTGGGTCCTCGACGAGATCGAACGGCTCGAGCCGATCGACCGGCAGGTGTGCGAGCTCTGCCTGGTCGAAGGCCTGCCGTACGCCGAGGCGGCCGAACGGCTCGGCCTCAGCGTCGGCGCAATCAAGCAACGCGTGTCCCGCAGCCGGGCCCGATTGAAGAAGGCGGTGACCCTCGATGAAGTCTGAACCTCCCACTGGAGATGACCTGACGCGCCTCCTCGTGTCGATGAAGCGCAACGTGCTCGAGCGTGCCGCGCAGGAACCGGTGCCCGCGAAGCAGAGGTCGATCCGCCGCATCTTCGGGTTCGGGCTCGGTGTGGTCGCGCTGTTCGGCGTGGGGGCTGGCGCCGCTGTGGCGCTCATGCTGTCCGCGCCGCAGGAGGACTCGGCGAGTCCGGTCGCCGACACTCCGACGAGCACGCCGACCAGCCCACCGACGACCGAGTACATGGTCGTCCCGTCGACCGCGCCGCCGCCTCCGCCGGCGCCCCCGGTGACGGCGCAGCCCGCATCCCGGTACGGCCTCGACTGCGGCACCCTCGTCGATCCGGCCCTCGTGTCCGGCATCTTCACGACGGATGTCGCGGCGATCGATCCGATCCTGTCCGAGTCCGGCGTCGGCGTCGCGATCCCGCGGCGGGCCGCCATCCTCGCCGTCGGCGGCAACGTCTGCGAATGGTCGAACGGCGTGCCGATGAACGACCAGTACGGCGTCGAGCCCGATTACGTGGGCGTCACGATCGCGGTCGTCCCCCGCGCCGCCGCTGGCTGGAGCCAACGCGCCATCGTGCACGGGATGCCGGCTGAGGAAAGCACATGTGACGGCGGATGGTGCTCGGCGAGCTCGGCGGTCGGCGACGCCTGGGTGACGCTCTCGGCGTACGGCGGGGCGAACCTCGCTGGGGATGCCTCGGCGTGGCAATCACTCGTCGACGCCGTCGTCAGCACCGTGGGTGCGGCGGGACCAGCCGCCCCGCCGACCCTGCCCGAACGACTCACCATGCTGACGCCCGAGGAGTGCGATGCGCTCATCCCCGTCGACCAGGTGCGCTCGATCACGGCGACGCCCGACGCGCAGGTGATGATCGAGGCCGGCGGATGGAGCGAATGGGCCGAGGCACGGCTCCACGCGGATGCCGTGGGCTGCGGCTGGGGCGTCGATGACCTCGGGAGCGCGGCCCGGGTGGACTGGCTCCCACAAGGGCGCTGGGCCTACCTGCGGATGCTCGAAACTGGAACCTCGACGCCGGTCCAGCTCGCCGGACTCGCCGCGGGCGACGAGGCATCCGTTCGTTGCGACACTCGGTTCGGCTCGACGTGCGCCGTCGACCTCGCCGTCGGCCAGGACTGGTACAACGTGAGCGCCAACGACCAAGACACGGCGATCGCGCTCGCGGAGGCGTTGCTGGCTCGACTCGGGAGATAAGTCCGCCGCGCCGAGGCACCGGACCCCGCGATCATCCCGATTGCGGGGTGCGCCACGCGCGGAACCAGGGCTAGAGGATGTTGTACTCCGGCTTGTACTCAGCCCAGAGCTCACCCTTCAGCTCCCGCGCCTCATCGGGAGTCGCACACTCGATCCACCCGACGCGAAGCTCGGCGACCACTTCGTTGACCTCCTCGATCATGTCACCCGGTAGCACGCTCGGTCGTTGTCGGGCGGTCCACCGGCTCACGCCGAGCACGTCGACTGCGACGCTCGCCCGGAGCGTGCTCGAGCTGAGGTTCGTACCCGTCGCGCGGTGCTGTTGAATTCGGCCACGCAGTCCGCGCTTGCCGATCGCCTCTCCTACGAAGACGGGCATGCTGCCGTCGAAGAGTACGAGGACGCCGGGTCCTAGCGGGATCGACGCCGTGGCGACGGATCCGAGGCGCTTCCGGCGCACCTTCATCAGCCGCTCCCATGCGCCACCCGCCACGAGCCATGGTTCTTCGACGCCATCGGCCCGGTCGAGCGCGCCGAGGATCGAGATGAGTTCCTGCATGTCCTCCGCGCCATACGTCGTCATGTCGCTGTGCGTGAGGCCCATGGCTGCGGCCAGATGATCGAAGGACATGGAGCGACGCTACGCGAGACCAACGGCGGCGAGTCAACCCCGCATTCGGGGACTCCCCTCCGGATGTGCGTCGCTGGGAGGATCGACGGACCCTACCGCCGAACGAGGCCGAAGCCAGTGACCCCACCACCTCCCGGACCGCGCGACTGGTCCCCGCCCGAGTCATCCCACTCGTCTTGGGGCACGGCAAGCCCGAGTCGACGGCCGATGCGCGGCGGCGGTCACGTCGACGGCCTCTTCTGGGGCATCTTGCTCGCGTGGACGAGCCTGCTCGTCGGCATTGGCGCGTTCGTCATCGGACTCACCGCGCCGCTGGCGGTGGATCCCGCCCGGACCGTCTGGATCGCCGGCTTCGGCGCCACGGCCGTGTGGGCCGGAGGGATGGCGATTCCGCGATACCGACGCGGCGGCAGGGGGCGCTCGGCCGCCGCGGTCACCGGGATCGTCGCCGGAGTCGCGACGCTGGCCGCCATGGGCTACACCTTCACCGCCATGACGTTGGCGACCACGAACGTCGCGCTTCCGGCTCCAGCGAACTGGGTGGGAGATGCCGCTGACGTGCAGGGCTCGTCCGCTTTGCTTCAGGATGTCGGCCCCGGCCTCGAGCAGGTTCCGGAAGCCGTCGCCGCGCCCCCGGTGCAAGCTGCCCGCTGGCCGCCGACCCGGTCGAGGCCGAGCGCCTCGAACTCGCGCAGTCGCTGGGGACGGCGACCTTCGTGCTGCGACAGATCGCGTCGGCCGACGGCACATGGCCGGGGTCCCTCGCCGTCACGACGGATGGCACGCGACTCATGTCTCCCGACGGCATCACGCTCGCGCCGATTCCGCCGGGCGCCCAGGTGCTCTACTCGACATCGTCGGATCGGCGCGAGTACTCGCTCACGTTGATCGGGCCGCTCGGCGTCTCCACGTCTTACTTGTCATCCACCGGCGCGATCGAGACATCCGTGCCTTGACGAACGACATCACCGCGCCGTCGCTCCCGGGGTTCGACGCCATTCGCGCGCCGCTCGGAACCACAGACCGCAGTGACGTTCCGCGATAGTTACATTCCGCTATACTCAGCGCATGTCATCTGCCGCCGAACTGGTTCGAAGGGCACGCGAGACTCGCGGTCTCACGCAGGCTGAGTTCGCGCGTCGCGCAGGCGTCACGCAGAGCGTCGTCAGCGCATATGAGACCGGCCGGCGGGAACCATCCTTCTCCACTCTTCGTCGCCTCGTAGGTGCGGCCGACTGCGTGCTCGAAGCCAGCGTCGTCCCTTCTCCGCCGAAAGGCATGCTCGATCGGGTGCGGGAACGCGCGGGTGAGCTGCGGGACCAGCTCGGAGCGCTCGGCGCCGTCGACATCCGAGTCTTCGGCAGCGTCGCTCGCCGCGAGGAGATGTCGACCAGCGACGTCGACCTGCTCGTCGACCTCGAGCCGGGAGTCGGATTGTTCGCGCTTCTCCAGATGCAGTCGGCGGCGGAAGCCATTCTCGGACGGCCCGTCGACATCGTGCCCTCGGACGGCCTCAAGGCCGACGCCGCCGAGAACGTCCGGCGCGATGCGGTACCGCTGTGAGCCGCGGCGAGCGTGACCGGCTCCTCGACATCGCTGTCGCGTGTTCGGCGATCGCCGCCTACGCCGAGCGGTCCGACTCGAGTGACGATGTCGTGTTCGACGCCATCCGAATCCGTCTGGTGGAGATCGGCGAGGCTGTGAAAGATCTCGACCCGAGCACCTTGGACTCCGAACCCGATATCCCATGGGCCGAGATCGCGCGCATGCGCGACGTGCTGACGCATCGGTATTTCGACACCACGCACGCGATCGTGACCGCCACCGCTCGGCACGACGTCCTCCGCCTCGCCGCCGCAGTCGAGCGGCTCCGGCACGAGCGATAACGCCTCGGAGGGTCGCGCCGGTGCTGCCGGACCAGGCGCGCAACGCACGTGAGGCGCGAACGCGTCACCAGATGACGGTGCCCGCCGATGCGTTGGAGGACCGCTCGACCGCGGCCGCCTGCTGCGCTCGCGCGACCTCGTCCGAGGTCGGCAGGTCGGCGCCCACCCTGCTGACCGTCACCCCGGCAGCCGCCGCGGCGAATCGGCCCAGGCGGAGCAGATCGGCCTCGCGCAACTCGTGAAGGGACGTGCCCCTGTCACGACCGAGCACTCCGGCGATGAGCGCCGCCATGAACGTGTCCCCCGCGCCGACCGTGTCGCGAACGACGACCGGCAACGACTCCACCTCGACCCGGGCCGCGCGGGTGGCGAGCACCGCGCCCGCTCCACCCCTCGTCGCCGCCGCAAGCCCGACACCGAGCTCGAGCAGTCGGTCGAGCACCCCTGCGAGCGGCTCTCCGGGATACAGCCACTCCGCATCCTCGTCGCTGAGCTTCACGACGTCGGCGGTCGCCGCGAGCCGCTCGAACGTCGCCCGCACGGCCGACCGCTCGCCGATCAGCGACGGTCGGATGTTCGGGTCGAGCGACACCAGCACCCCTTCGGGCCGCGCGGCGAGAACCTCACCCACCGCCGCAGCGCCCGGCTCGAGGAACAGCGCGATCGACCCCGAGTGCACGACCGCCGCCGAGCCGACCTCCACGGGCTCCGGCAGGCGCCACTCGATGTCGAAGTCGTACGCCGCGGCACCCGAGCCGTCGAGCACCGCGAGCGCGGTCGACGTCCGATCCAGGCTCATCGACTCGGGATCGACCGAGACAGCCGAGTCCGTCAACCGAGAGAGGATGGCGCGCCCATCGTCATCCGCGGCGAGCGCCGTGCGCAGCCGGGTCGCGACCCCGAGGCGCGCCAGGCCCAGCGCGACGTTGGCGGGCGAGCCACCGGGCGACCGCGTGATCGAGCTGCCGTCGTCCACGAGGTCCATCAGGGCCTCGCCGATCACGAGCGCACCCAGCGGTCCCGAGCGATCAGGCATCCGCGATCACCTCCTCGACCGAAGCCTCAGGAACCGGCACGCGCGCCTCCGAGCCATCCGTCTCGACGACCAACCGCCCGTCGACCCACGCGACCGGCATCGGGTCGGTGATCTCGCCGACCCACGAGCCATCCGGCATCGTATTCCGGAACGCCATGAGCTGCCACCGCCCTGCGCGATCCCGCACGAGCCGCCCGACGTAGAGCACCTCATCAACGAGCTGGTACGCGCTGGCGATGTCGAACGGCCCGGCCGGGTCGTCGACGTTCACGGCCCAGATCCCGCCCCGCTCCCCTGCCGCCTGCCGTTCGGCCGCCATCTCCTTGCCGAGGCATGAGAACACCAGCACCCAGCGCCCATCCACCTGCTCGAGCTGCAGCACCTCGAGCTGCCCGAAGCCCGATCCGACCGTCGACCGCGGCGGCTCGACGCGCCACTGCTCGAGATCGGCCGACCACGCCGTCCCGACCACACCCCGCGACGACGGCTCCCCCACGTTCGCTCGCGCGGTCAGCAGCATCCGCCAACCCTCGCCCGACGGGTCGCGGAACACCCACGGGTCGCGCCACGCCTCGTCGGGCCAGGCGCCGTCGGCGAGCCGCTCGTACCAGCGGGAGTCCGGTTCCACGAGCGCCCGGCCCGTGGTCGTCCACGTCGTGAGGTCATCGGATGTCGCGACGCCGATGCGCTGCACGAGACCGCCGCCGGCTCGATCGACGCCCGTGTAGAACATCCGCCACGTGCCGTCGTCGCCCCGCACGACGGACCCGGTCCAGGTCGCGAGGTCGTCGAACGCCGGCGGATCCGACGGGATGATCGCGTCCGCGACCTCCGTCCAGTGCACGAGGTCGGTCGACACGGCGTGCCCGATCGTCGCACGCCAGTGCCGCCGGTCGGGGTCGTGCAGGGCGCGCGACGCCTTGAGGAAGAAGAGGTGGAACCGTTCGCCGTCGTCGGCGAACCAGAAGTCCCACACCCAGGATGCGGCGAGTCGGAGCATGTGCGGAGGGCCTTTCGTGTGCAGGGTTCGGGTGGCCAGCGCGACGTCGCACCGGATCGACCAGGCTGAAGCAGGAGCAGTCAGCGAGCGGGCCCGGCGATGGACCCGCGCTCGACGATCGGACAGGGCAGGAGGGTTGGCGACGGCCCCGCGGCATCCGGCTCGTCGCGCCCCTCGATCATCGAGGCCAGCCTCTCGACCGCCCACGCGCCCATCTCGTAGTGCGGCAGCGCCACGGTGGACAGCGCCGGGTACAGGCTGGTCGGGATCGGGGCCTGGTCGTCGAAGCCGACGATCGAGACATCCGCCGGCACGGACAGCCCGAGCTCGGCCGCGGCACGATACGCGCCCATCGCCATGCGGTCGTTGTAGCAGAACACGGCCGTCGGCCGATCCTCCGGCGAGCGCCCGTGATCGAGCAGCCGCATGGTGGCCTCGTACCCGCCCGCCGCCTCGGACACGGCTTCGACGACATGCGCATCGGGGTCCAGCCCCGCGGCGAGCATGCCGTCGCGGTAGCCCCGCAGGCGACCGCGCGTGGCGGGCACGTCGACCGAGGTCGCGGCGAACGCGATCCGCCGGTGGCCCGTGCGCACGAGCAGGTCGATGACGGATGCCGCGCCGGCACGCTCGTCGGGCATGATCGACGGCACCTCGCCGTCGCGGTCGCGGGCGCCGATGAGCACGGATGGCACGGCGTGCATCTGCTCGGGCAGGATCACCTCGTCGTGGTAGACCGTGGCGTAGATGACGCCGTCGACCTGGCGGTCGAGGAAGGCCTGCACCTCGGACGGCTCGACGTCGGCATCGTGCCGCAGCTGCGAGTTGATGATGGCGAGCGTGAGGTTGTTCCGGCTCGCCTCCTCCTGCGCACCGAGGATAATGCGACCGGCGTGCGGGGTGGTCGCGATCTCCTCGGTGAGCAGCCCGACCATGCCCGAGGCCTGCGTGCGGAGGCCGCGCGCGAGCCGGTTCGGCCGGTAGCCGAGCTGGGCTGCCGCCTCCCGCACGCGCGATTTGGTCTCGTCGCTCGTGCGCGTGTGGGGCGTGTCGTTGAGCACGTGCGAGACGGTCGTCACCGACACACCGGCGGCGGCCGCGACATCGCGGATTCCGACCTGCTTGCGAGGCATCCGTCTCCTCATCTCACCGCCTCCCTTCGTACCATCTCGAACCCCCTCCGGCCCGCGTCATCGCCGACGCCGCGCCGCTGTGAGGGCCGTTCATCACGGGCTGCCGTCCTGGAGTGCATGCAGGGCAGGTGCGGATCGCGTGCGGTCGGCGCCCACGGACGGGGTGGCCCGGAACGCGTTCAGCGCGGTGTCCACGACCACCTGGTCGGCGCGGCCGGAATCGAGGATCGTGTTCCGGATCGCCACGGCATCGACCATGACGGTGGTCACGTCCAGAGCCTGCGACGCCTCCGTCGCCAGCAGGGCGTCGACCTGCGCTTCGAAGCACGAGTCACTCGACTCGGCGGTGACATCCATCGCCGCCACGTGGTTCGTGGAGACGAAGTTGTCGTGTCCCGTGACGAGTCGGATGATCACGGGCGTCGCGCCCCTCGGCCGGATGCGGCCCGATTCGACGACCTCGGAGAAGTGATTGCCGATCACGGTGTTGTTGCTTCCGCTGATGCTGAGCAGGCCGGCGAGGTCGTCCAGGCCGTTGTCGATCCCCACGAAGGGCGTCCACGGCTCATGGTCGCGGAGGAGGTGATTCGAGCCGACCAGGTTCTCCGAGCTGTCCGCCGCGAGCACCACCATGCCCGGATAGAACGAGTGCAGGCGGTTGTTGGTCACGCTCGAACGCCGGACGCCGTGCAGGTGGATGCTGCTGGCACCGCGGGGGAAGACGTTGTTCGCGGTGATCAGCAGGCCGCCGTGGTGCTCGGCGTAGATCGAGTGGCCGTGCGGGCCCGCGCCGATCAGGTTGTCGGTGATCTTCGACGCCTGCCCCCAGCCGCGCAGCTCGATGCAGCTCCCGCATTCCGCGATGAAGTTGTCGTGGATCGAGAGCGCATCGGCGTTGGAGATCGTGAGCGCGTGCTCGAGGTAGACGAAGCCCATGCCGGTGACCCTGAACGAGTCGTTCGCATCGGCGACGTAGATGCCCGTCTTGCCGTTCGCATACGAGTTCTCGGGATTGCGATCGGGGCTGCGCTCCGGATCGTCCGACGTGAAATGCAGCCCGTCGATGCAGAAGTCGACGAACTCCACCGAACTGATCCGCGGGCTGCCACTCCGCGCGACGCGGAAGGCCGCGCCATCCGCTTCGCTCTGGATTCGGTCGGCCGGGATGTCAACCATGATGCGGCTCCCCCCGGGCCACAGTTCGTGCAGCCCAGGCCATTCCGCCTCCGGGACGTTGAATCGGATGCTCGACGAGGCGAAGCCGTGCCCCGAGCCCTGGATCCGGAGGAAGCTGACGTCGATCAGCACCTGCGTGCGCAGGCGGTAGTCCCCGGGCGGAATGTGGATCACCGCGCCGGGCTTCCCCCGGCCGTCCGCGTGGGAGTCGGTCTGGCGTGCCTTGACGTCGGCGATGATGCTGTTGATCACCTCGCCGAGGTCGTCGTAGGGGTCGCCATGCGGCCAGGTCGTCACGTCGTAGGCGTTGGTGCCGGACATGGGTGCTCCGTTCGGGTCTCGGTCCCTCAGCCCTTGACGGCGCCGAGGGTCAGCCCCGCGACGATGTGCCGCTGGAGCAGGAGGGTGAGCAGGATGACGGGAACCGAGTAGACGGCGGCGAGCGCCGTCATGCCGCCCCAGTCGAGGCCGAACTGCGTCTGGAAGTTCGCGATCACGATCGGCGTCGTCTGCGCCCGCACGCTCGTGAGCAGCAGCGCGAACAGGAACTCGTTCCACGACGCGAGGAAGGCGAAGATCGCGGTGACCGCGAGCCCGCCGGTGACCACGGGGATCACGACCCGCCAGAGGGCCTGCAGCCGGCTGCATCCGTCGACCTTCGCGGCCTCGTCGAGCTCGTCGGGCACGGCCTCGAAGAAGCTCGCCATCAGCCAGATCGACAACGGCAGCGAGATCGTCGTGTGCGCGAGGGCCAGGCCGAACGAGGTGTCGGTGAGACCGAGGTTGCGCATCACCTCGACGAGCGGCGCGCCGACGGCGATGGTCGGCACCATCCGGGTCACGAGCGCCGCGACGATGAACACCCGCCCGCTCGGGGTGCGGAACCGCGTGATCGCGTACGCCGCCGGCACCGCGAGCACCAGGGACAGCACGGTCGAGATCACGGCGGTGATGACGCTGTTGATGAGCGCCGCCGGCACGCCCTGGCGGCTGAGCGCCGAGACGTAGTTCTCGAGCGTCCACACCTCGGGCATCACCGTCGGTGGGACCGAGATCGCGTCGAGCGGGGTCTTGAACGAGGTGAGCAGCAGGTAGGCGAACGGGAAGCCGTAGAGCACGATCGCGAAGGCGAGCAGTGCCCAGAGGATGACGCGACTCACGCGGCCGCGGGTCTCGAGGGGATTCATCGTGCGTTCCCTCCCGGGCGCCAGATCAGGGCGATCGCGGCGATCGAGACCGCCAGCATCGCGATGAGGTAGACCGTGCCCATCGCGCTCGCGAGACCGGGGTCGCCGAAGCGCGTGAGCGTGCGGTAGATGAGCAGGCTGAGCGTGGTCGTGCTGCCCTGAGGGCCGCCATCCGTCTGGATGAGGATGATGTCGAACGCCCGGGCCGCGTCGATGCCGCGGACGATGAGCGCGACGGCGATCACCGGCCGCAGCAGCGGGATGATGACGCTCACCAGGAGTCGCCAGTAGTTCGCGCCGTCGATGCGCGCGGCCTCGACGACGTCACCGGGGATGTTCTGCAGCCCCGCGAACAGCACGAGGGTGATGAACGACGTCGTGAGCCAGATGTCGGGCAGCGCGACCGAGAACAGGGCGATGTCGGGATCGCTCAGCCACTGGATCTGGTCGGGACTCTGCAGGATGCCCCATTCGAACAGGAGCTGGTTGACGATGCCGAAGTTGTCGATCAGGAGGAACCGCCACAGCAGGCCCGCGACGACCGGCGCGATCATGAGCGGGTACATGAACAGCGTGCGGAACGCGTTGGACCGCCGCCCGAGCGCGGTGAAGAGCAGGGCCACCGCGAGGCCGAGCACGAACTCGGCCGTGACGACGATCAGGGTGTAGACGACCGTGCGCCACGCCGCGTTCTGGAACGCCTCGGACGCGAACGCCGTCACGTAGTTGTCGAGCCCGACGAACTCGCGCGGCCCGCCGGCGATCGGCGAGATCTCGAAGAAGCTGTCAGTGACGAACTTCACGAGCGGCCAGCCGACGAACACCGCGAGGAAGAGCGCGGCCGGCAGCATGAGCAGGAGTGCGAAGCGGCGATCGCTCAGGCTGGTGCTGCGGCGGCGGCGGCCGAGGGCGCCGACCTTCGGCGGGCCGCTGGGGGTCGTGGTTCCGGGCCCACCTGGTGTGACGGATGCCGCGACATCCGTCACCGCCGGGGAATCGGGGCCCGGGGCCGGGGCGGCGTTCGCCGCCCCGGCCGTCGTGCTGATCGCGGTGCGCATGGTTACTCGACGATCGCCTCGATCTGGGCCTTCGCCTCGGCGAGGAGCGCGGCGTTGTCGGCGCCCGGCTCCACCGCCTTCTGCAGCAGCGGCGTGAGGACGGTGTCGACGATCTCCTGCCACTGCGGCGTCGCCGGACGGGCGAGCGTCTGCGGCGCGTTGAGCGTCTCGAGCAGGGCGGCGTAGTGCTCCTTGCCCTCCTCGCCCTGGTTCGACTCGAACGCAGAGATGCGCGCGGCGAGGCCGAGCCACGAATCCATGGAGAGCTCGTTGTTCTCGTACGCGAAGGCGATGAAGTCCTTCGCCTCGTCCTTCTTGTCGGTCGCGGTGGGCACCGAGAGGTACCACGCGCCCGGCACGCCGGCGATGCCGCCCGGACCGCCGATCATCGGCGCGGCGCCGATGCTGTCCTTGACGACCGAGTCCTCGGGCGTGCCCGTGTAGGCGTGACCCCAGAACCGCATCATCGCCAACTGGCCCTGGTAGAAGAGGTTCTGCGCGCCGGCCCAGTCGAGCTGCGCAGCCCCCGACGGTGCGTAGGGCAGCAGGCTCGTGTAGTAGTCGAGCGCCTCGAGGTGCTCGGCGTCGTCGATCGTCACTTCGCCCGACTCTGCATCGAGGACCATGTGCTCCTCGCCGGCCTGGGATACCGTCGCGAGCCACTCGGTCTCGACCGCGCCCTTCACGTCGGTGCCGTACAGGTCGGTCTCGCCGTCGCCGTCGGTGTCGCGCGTGAAGAACTCGGCCACGTCGCGGTACTGCTCCCAGTCGGCGGGCGGCGCGAGCTCGTAGCCGTACTTCTCCTCGAATGCGGCCTGTTCGGCCGGGTCCTCGAAGAGGTCGGTGCGGTAGAAGAGGATCTCCGAGTTCGTCCAGACCGGCATGCCGACGAACGTACCGTCGACCTGCGCCTCACTGACGAGGCCGGGGAACAGGTCGCCCTTCACCTCATCGGTGAACAGGTCGTCGAGCGGCGTGACGCCGTCGGCGAACGCGCTCAGCCAGATCGCGTCGAGTGCCGCGACGTCGAACGACACCTGGCCGGACTGGAGTTCCGACGAGATGCGGTCGTAGAGCCCGTCGTACGGGAGTTCGACGAGCGTCACGGTCGTGCCCGTCTCCTCCTTGTAAGCGTCGGCGACCGGCTGCAGTTCGGCGAGGCCGCCGCCTTCGACGAGCACGGTGAGCTCGTCGGTGCCCGATGCGTCCTCGGCGCCGCCGACTCCGCAGCCGGAGAGCACGAGGGCGGCCGCGGTCATGGCCGCAACGGACAGGGTGAGACGAACGCGCGTGGCTGGCGCAGTGGTGCGGGTGCGAAGCTCCATCACTTCGGCTCCATTCATGTCGTGGTTCGTGGCGGGGGAATGTTGCGTGCCTAAACGTTTTGCCAAAACGATTGATCACACGGTAGACGCGGTCGGGAGGATCCGTCAACTGTTCGCGGTTGCCAAAATCTCGCGACGCTCGTTTGGCTCCCCGAGGTGCCCGACACTCCGGTCCTCGCTGGGGAGCGGCGGGTGGTCCTACGCTGACGGCATGACCGAACCCAGCGTGCCGCCGCGCCTCCGCATCCGCTGGGGCTGGTTCGTCGGATGCATCGTGCTCGGCCTCACCGCGATCGTGGTCGGGCTCGTCGTCGCACCTGCCGCGGACCGGACGGCCTACCTCGCGGGCGTGCTCGGCGGCGTCGGCACGACGCTGCTGCTCGTCGGGATCGTGGTGCTGCTCGAACGTCGCATCGTCGACACCGCCGTCCGGGTCGTGCGCCACGCCGCCGAGGAGGCGCGCCTCCGCACCGACGAGGCGGTGCGCGCCCAGGTCCGCGACCTCGAGGACCGACTGGCCGACCTCTGGGCCACCGCGGCCACGCCCGAGGACGCGGCCGCGAAGAGCGAGCAGACGCGCCGCATGACCAACGAGTTCACCAAGCGGGTCGTCGACGAGTACACCGATGAGGCTGGCGCGCCGTAGTGGCCGCTCGGCCTCGGCGGGCTCAGTGTGTCAGCCTCAGCCGTCCTTCACGAGGCTTCCGCGGACGCGGCCCCTGAGGCCGCGTCGGCGGCCTGGCCGTCACGTGCGCCGCCGCTCCTGCCACGGCGACCCTGCTCGTCCCGGCCCCGCGATCGAGCCGCACGGATGTCGCGGCGCGCCAGACGCAGGGCCTCGCTCGCGAGCTCGGCGAGACGACCGGCCATCGCGAACGCCTGCGCCCGGTGCGCGCCGTTGCTCGCGGTGATCGTCGCCTCCGGGGTGCCGAGGTACAGCGCGATATCGATTCGGATGCGCTCCGCCTCGGCGAGGCGCGTCATCGCCTCGGCGCCGATCCATCCCGAGTGGCCGGCGACCACGTCGCGGGCGACGTCGAGCTGTCGGTCGGCGTCCGCGACCGCACGATGCACGTGCGCCAGCGGCGGGATGGGACGACCCGCGCGTTCGCGGGCCGCGGCGGTCGCGCCATCCAGCGCCGCCGTCGCGTCGCGCACTCGATTCACGTGGGCGATCGGGTCGGTGTTGACGCCGGCCGCGGGCAGGGCGGCGAGGGCGGCTTCGAGCTCGGCGATCGCGTTCGCGAGGGAGCGCGATCGCGGACGCTCGTCGAGCGCGGCGGCGAGCTCCCGACGCGCGTCCTCGACGATGCCCGCGAGTCCGGACTCCGCCCGCAGTGCCTCGACCTCGAACGTCTCGACCGCATCCAGCAGGCCCGCCGCGCGGCGCACCGCCTCGGCGGCGGCCTCGAGCGCCAGCTGCGCCTGCTCCCGCTGACCCGCGTCCCGCCGCCGCTCGGCCACGCCCGCACTGTGTTCGGCGAAGGCGACGAGCTGCTCGGCTTGCGCTGGGCCGGCCTGGACGCGGATGAGCGCACCCTGCGCGTATCGGGCGGCGAGCCGCTGGACGGTCTGGAGCGCGTGCGGGATGTGCGCGCGCAGGATCTCGATGTCCCCGAGAACGCCGGCGAGGATCTCCGGCGCGCGCCGCGCCCGCGCCACGCGCTCGGCGAGCGCCCGGGTGTGCTCGTCGAGGAGCTCCCCGACGGACTCGCACAGCTCCACGATGCGAAGGTTGCGCACGCGCACGTCGGCGGCGGTGGTGGCCGCGGCGCCGTGATTGAGCCGGTTCAGCCGGAACGCTTCGCCGACATTCGCGCGCGCCGCGACCAACGCCTCGCTCAGCTCCGTCGTCGCGCCGGGGCCGAGCTCCGCCTCGGCGAAGTCGAGTTCCTCGACGGTCAGGCGGATACGCTCGTCGGCCGCGAACAGGGCTGCCCCGGCCCGCCGCGCCACGTCGGCGTCGGGGGCCTCGAGTTCACGCCCACTCCGTCGGCGCCTGACCCGGAACCCGGTCATGCTCCGATCCTACGATCGGTGCTGCGACGCTGCCATCGAGCCGCCGGGCGATGCTGACCCCGCCGCCCTCGGGACCGTTTCCTCTCCAAGAACCGGGTGGAAAGGTATCCGGCGGATACTTCTCCACCCGGTTCTGAAGTGGGAAGCCATCCCGGACTGGTCCTGTCGCAGCCCCTGGCCGCACGACTCGACCGCTCAGTCGCCCTTCACGTTCACGATCTGCCGCAGCGTGTGCCGCACGCGCACGAGGTCGGCCGAATCGGCCATCACCTGGTCGATCGGCTTGTAGGCCTGCGGGATCTCGTCGACGAGCGCCTCCGCGTCGCGGAACTCGATGCCGGCCATAGCCTCGCGCAGCTGCGCGTGCGTGAAGGTCGCGCGCGCCCTGGTGCGCGAGACCTGTCGACCCGCACCGTGCGGTGCCGAGTCGAGCGACATCCGATCACCCAGCCCTTCGACGACGTACGAGGCGGTGCCCATCGAGCCGGGGATGAGCCCCGGCCGGCCGGCGTCGGCCTGGATCGCGCCCTTCCGCGACACCCACACGCGCTCGCCGAAGTGCTCCTCGAGCTCGGTGAAGTTGTGGTGGCAGTTGATGCGCTCCAGCTCCTGCACCGGCGTGCCGACCCACTCCGATACCTGGTGGATGACGCGGTCCATCATCTCCTCGCGGTTCAGCAGCGCGAAGTGCTGCGCCCACCGCAGCTCGGCGATGTACCGGTCGAACTCGCGCGTGCCTTCAGTGAGGTGCGCGAGGTCGCGGTTCGGCAGGCGCAACCGCTGGGAACGGGCCAGATCCTGCGCGACCCGGATGTGGTGCCGCGCGATCCGGTTGCCGACGCCGCGGCTGCCCGAGTGCAGGAACAGCCACGCGGCATCCGTCTCGTCGAGCGAGACCTCGATGAAGTGGTTGCCGCTGCCGAGCGATCCGAGCTGCTTCCGCCAGCCCGGCGAGTTCTTTGCCGGGTCGAACCCTGCCGACTCGGCGAGCGCCTCGAGCTCGGCGACGCGCGGCTTGGCCGTGTCGACGATCCGCCGGTTGTCATGACCTGCCGACAGCGGGATGGCGCGCTCGATCCCCTCGCGCACCGGCCTCCGGTCGGCCGGCAGGTCGGATGCCGCGAACTGCGTCTTCACGGCGATCATCCCGCACCCGATATCCACCCCGACCGCGGCCGGCATGATGGCGCCGAGCGTCGGGATCACCGACCCGACCGTCGCGCCGATGCCGATGTGCGCGTCGGGCATGAGCGCGACATGCGGGTGGATGAACCGCATCGTCGACGAGACGCGGGCCTGCTCGACGGTTTCGTCGTCGATCAGGCTCGCCCACGAGACGAGCTGCGGAGCGAGGCGTTGCATGTCGTCCCAGTGTGGGCGCGTCGCGGTGCGCCCCGCGACGGGGTTGCGTCGGCGCCCGAACGGTCCGCGCGGATGGCACGCGGGTAGCGGACGACCGACGGGCGGCGCACAGCGTCGCGCCGCGACATCCGCTCGTCTGCGCGGCGCTCAGACGGTGCCGGCCGGCGGCCACACCCCGATGATGATCGCCATCACGACGACCGTCACGAGCTCGTGCGCGATGTTGATGATGGTGAGCGTCGACGGGCGGCCCTCGAAGGCATCGTGGGTGATGAATCGCGCCGCCGTGAAGCCCGCCCACAGGATCAGCGCCGTGAAGAGCGCTGACATCAGGTAACTGCCGCCGTAGAAGTGCCACGCGATCGTCGACGCGCCGGCGAGCACCCACGCCGTGACGAAGCTGACGATCACGGTCACGATGATCGGGCCGACCGCGCTCGCGCCGGGGCGATCCATGTCGACGTTCGCGAGCTTCGACCACCGTGTGCCGAACACCTTCGGTGTGTACCAGATCGTGCCGACGAGCATGCTCGATGCCGTCGCCAGCAATACCGCCCAGTAGTTGATCTCGGGGACCATCTCCGCCTCCTCGTGGGCGGCCTCGCCGCCGATCGCCGTGCCCTGCAGTGCCGTGGGATGTCGCTGCGCGAGAGCGTACTCCCGGCGGCCGACGCGCGAGGCGCAGCGCGCCGATCGCGGTGTCGGTAGCCGCTCATAGGCTCGGGCAATGACGGCTCCGGAGCCCTTCACCATCCACGTGCCAGACGAGGTTCTCGCCGACCTCCGCGCCCGCCTCGAGCGCACCCGGCTGCTCGACGACTCACCGCGCAAGCCGCCGTCCGGCGTGAGCGCGGCCTATCTTCGCGAACTCGTCGATTCGTGGGCGAACTGGGACTGGCGCGCCCGCGAGGCATGGTTGAACCGCCATCCGCAGTTCCTCGCGCAGATCGACGATGCGAGCGTCCACTTCGTGCACCTGCGGTCCGACCGCCCCGACGCGCCCGCGCTGCTCGTGATGCATGGCTGGCCGCACACCTTCGCGCTGCAGCTGGACTTCGCCGACCTCCTGCCCGACGTGCACGTCGTGGTCGCGAGCCTGCCGGGCTTCGCGTTCTCGGCGCCCTACGCCGACGGCCCGATGAGCGAGCGGCGCCTGGCCGCGACGATGCATCGTCTCATGACCGACGTGCTCGGCTACGAGCGCTACGTCACCTACGGCGAGGATGTCACGGCAAACGTCAGCGACCTCATCGCCGCGAGCCACCCCGAGCACGTCGTCGGCATCGTCGCGACGCACTCGCACTTCCCGACGTACGCCGAGCGCGAGGCGCTGACCGATCCCGACGAGCACGCCTTCTTCGCGGCGCTGGGCGAGAAGCACGAGACGGATGGCGCCTACGGCCACGTGCAGTCGACGCGGCCCGACACGCTCGCGGTCGCCCTCAACGACTCCCCCGCGGGCCTGCTCGCCTGGATCGCCGAGAAGCTCGTCGAGTGGAGCGACACCCCGCCCGGGGATCCGGCCGCCGTCGAGCGGCGCATCTCACGCGACCGCATCCTCACCGAGGCGATGATCTACTGGGTCACCCAGTCCATCCAGTCGTCATTCCGGCCGTACTACGAAGGCGCCGACACGCCCGACTCGATCCCGCCCACCGACGTGCCCGCGGCGGTGTGGATCCAGCGCCACGAGGGCACGTATCCCGAGTCGCTGGCTCGTCGGCACTATCGTGACCTGCTCTGGTTCGACCGGCTCGAAGAGGGCGGGCACTTCGCCATTGCGGAAGTGCCCGGGGAGATGGCGGATCGGATGCGCCGGTTCCTCGCGATGATCAGCTGATGGCCGAGTCGTCCGGCGGGGTTGCTCGGCGCGCCCCACCGGGGTGGTCCGGAAAGAGCTGAGCGACGCCATGGCGGAACCGCTCCTCCAGATCGGACGCGGCCTCATGGTGCCTTCGCAGCGCATCGCCCTGGCTCCCAGGATCTCGTTCCTCGGCGACGATCGTGGAACTCAGGTTCGCGTCGAGCTCGACGATCTCGTCCCCGAAGCGCTCCAGGCGTCCGTGCACGCCGGCGTCGATCATGCCGATCACGGCGAGTTGGGCGACGATCGGGGGGAAGAGTCGATGAACCTCGGCGTCGTATGCCGCCACCATCTGCGGATCGACACGCTTCCGCTCCACGCAGTCCCAGGTGAGCCATGCCATGGAGTGGATGGCGCCACCGGCTGCGACGGCGAACTGGCGAACGGCGTCCCTCAGATCCGAGTCGAGGGACGCCCGGTGCGCGATCCTCGCGTTCTCCTCACCGACCACCCGCGTGTTCTCGGCGAGGCGCTGCAGCGCAGCCTCGAACTCCTGCTTCGTCGCGAAGTTCTCGCCCCTGACCTTGAGGTAGGCGCCGAGCCATCCGGTCACCGCACCGAAGACCGCCGCGATCAGCGCGGGAAGGACGATGGCCCAGAGCGCCGCGGACGACGACGCCGGCGCATCCGTCGCCTGCGCGATGACGAGTTCGTGGATCATCTGCGACCCCACTTCGACTGCGGTGAGACGTCGAGCGCCTGATACGCGCGAATCTAGCGCGCCGGATGCCGCAGCGCGAGGTCAGTGGGATCCCAGCGCGCGGCGCGCACGGCGGTACTTCTCGATGAGGCGGAGCTGCACGTCGTAGTCGAGGCGGCGCAGGCGCCAGCGGGCGGTGTTGTCGTCGATGTCGGCGAGCTTCACGCGGCGCGCCGCCGGGTGCGAACGGATGCGGGCGTAGTACTCCTCGGGCGGGACATCCCGGCTTCGGGTCAGCAGCCGCACGATCTCGATGATCTCGGGGCGCACGCCTGCCTCGAACAGCTCCTCGGGGGTGATCGCGGTGTCCTCGAGCACGTCGTGCAGCCACGCCGACGCCGCCTCCACGGGCTCGGTCGCCGGGTCGAACCGCTCCGCGATGCGGCCCGGGTGGTCGACGTAGGGCAGGCCGCTGCGGTCGAGCTGGCCGCGGTGCGCGATGAACGCGATGCCCTTCGCGAGGGCGACCTGCTCCACGGCGTCGGTCTGTGACATGGGCGCGGGATGCGTGTCGGGCGCGGGTCGGAGCGTGTGCGCGTGGGTCGCGATGGGAGCGGACTGCGCGATGGGGTCGGAGATCTCGTCGGCGTCCTCCGGAGCCGGGTCGGCCGCGCCCTCCGACTGCTGTTGCGCGTCGAGGTCCGGGTCGACTTCGGCGGATGTCTCGTGCGGCGCCTCGCGGAACGTCGAGCGGCGCGCGGCCGCCACCATCTCCTCGAACTCCTCGGTCATGGGATCGACCGCCCGCGCCTCCCCGATCGGAGTCGCGTCGGTCGCCGGGTCCATCTGGTCGGGCACCGGTTTCACCTCCTCGGTGTGGGGCGGCGGGTCCGCCGGGGTGTCGGGTCCGTCGAACGGCGCCCCGTCGAGCAGGACGGCGCCCTCGGGGACGGCCTCGTCGGGCAACCTCGGCTCGACGAATCCCGACTGGTCGGCGTCGTCGGCTCGGTCGGGCATCTCCTGGTACGGCTCGACCTCGGCGTGTGCCGCACCCTCGACCCCCGCCTCGGCGATCGGGTCCCGTCCGCGCACCGGCCGCACGAACCGCAGCTCGGCCTCGAGCTCCCCGAGCTCGCGTTCGTCGAGCTCCAGCAGCGACCGCTCGCCGCCCTCGTTGCGGCGGTCGAATGCCGCGACGTCGATCTCGGCCAGTTGTGAGCCGTCGCGCGTCGTGAAGTACCGGCGGCGCGCGCCATCCGTCACCGCCACGATGACCGCGTCGAAGTCGCCACTCGGCTCGAGGCTGCTGAGGAAGTACCGTCGACGGTCGCCGTACGGGAGCCGCGGCGCGTCGACGGGTGAGACCTCGACCGGTTGCGCGTGGGCGCCTGCGCGGGCACCGTCATCACCCTCCGAGCGGTCGGCCCGCTCGTCGAGCCACGCCGCCACCCCGGCCGCGGGACCCGCCCCGCCCGCGGGCACGGGCGCGCCGAACCCGAATACGGGCTCGTCGTCAGTGGGGGCAGTCAACCGAACTCCAGGGGGATGCCGGTCCGCGGTATCGGGCGGATCGGTTCGGACGGTCGTCGGATTCAGGATCGGATGCGACGGGTGGGGGACCCTCGCATGCTCCGATGGTACGACCGCGGTTCGAGCCGCGGGGGATATCGCGCGCGCCACGCCGCGAACCGCTCGGCGGTGTGGAGCGGCTGATCCGCTACGCAGGCGGCGACCGCTCAGCGCAGGTTCGCGCCCCAGTGCGCGATCTCGGCGCCCGCGTACAGGACGCCCCAGGCCACGAGGAACCCGATCGGCGGGATCCACCACGCCGTGCCGCCCCGCACGAACCGCACGATGGAGCCCACCGCCGTGAGGACCCACACGATCAGGGGTCCGAGTCCCGCCACGACCCGGCCGAACGCGATCGCGTCGTCGTTGCAGACATTCGCTCCGCCGCACTGCCCGGTCACAGCGCCGATCCAGGCGCTCATCCACACGAACCAGAGCACCGCGGGAACGAGGAGCACCAGGCCGAGGATCGTCAGCATGAGATCCGCCCGGCGGGACGCCTTCCGGTCGGCCTCGATCTCGCGGCGGATGTCGGAGGTGTCGGCGTCGGTGCCGGCGGGTGCGTCCATCCGCTCAGTATCGAGGCGCGGGGAGTGGCAGGGCAATGGCGCCGCGGCGCGACATCCGCTCTAGGCTGCACCTCAGGGGTGCCCGATGAGCAGACGCATGCCGAAGGCGCTGTACGAGGCCGAGCTCGAGCGGCTGCAGGCGCAGCTCGTGGACATGCAGGCGTGGGTGCAGCAGTCGGGTGCGCGCATCGTCGTGATCTTCGAGGGGCGGGATGCCGCGGGCAAGGGCTCGGCGATCAAGCGCGTGACCGAGTACATGAACCCGCGCGTCACGCGCATCGTCGCCCTGCCGACGCCGAGCGCACGCGACAAGACGCGCTGGTACTTCCAGCGCTACGTGCCGCACCTGCCGGCCGGCGGCGAGATCGTGCTCATGGACCGGTCCTGGTACAACCGCGCCGGCGTCGAGCGCGTGATGGGCTACTGCACGAACGAGGAGTACCACCGGTTCCTGCACCAGGCGCCGATCTTCGAGCGCATGCTCGTCGAGGACGGGATCATCCTGCTCAAGTACTGGTTCAGCGTGTCCGACGTCGTGCAGGAGGAGCGGTTCCGCTCGCGCGCCGAGGACCCGATGCGGCGGTGGAAGCTCAGCCCCAACGACGTGCTGTCGATCACGAAGTGGGAGGACTACTCGCGCGCGAAGGACAACATGTTCCTCCACACCGACATCGCCGAGGCGTCGTGGTACGAGGTCGAGAGCGACGACAAGCGCCGCTCGCGGATCAACATGATCGCGCACCTGCTGTCGAAGGTGCCGTGGGAGCACGTCGAGCCTGAGGTGATCGACATCCCGCCGCGGCCGCCGGCCGGTGGGTACGAACGACCGCCGCGATCGTGGACGAACTCGGTGCCCGACTACGCCGCGGAGCTCATGCGGAAGGCGGAGAAGGACGGGTGAGCGTCCGACTCCGCCCTGCCGGCTGATCGTTCACGCTGTCGCGAGTGCGGCGGAGGCGAGCTCCGGCTCGCTCTCGAATTGCGGCTCGTGTTCGGCCTCGGTCTCCGGCTCCGGCGCCGGCTCGGCGAGCGGGTTCGCGATCTCGTCCCGCATCATCCGCGCCGCCACGATCGCGACGACCCCGATCACGAGCGGCGCCGCACCCGCGATGAGGAACACCGCCGGCAGGCCGAACGACTCCCCCGCCGGTCCGGCGAACGCCATCGACACGGGCATGAACGCGAGCGAGACGAAGAAGTCGAGGCTCGACACGCGTCCGAGCATCTCGGCGGGCACCCGGCGCTGCAGCAGCGTGCCCCAGATCACGACGCCGCCGTTGAACGCCGCCCCGACGAGGAACGCCGCGATCACCATGACCCACACCTGGTCGGTCAGCCCGAACAGCGCGAGCGGCAGGCAGCCGAGCGCCCAGAGCAGGTTCATCACGGTCAGGTAGCGCCGCGGCATCCTGAGCGATGCGATGACGGCCGACCCGACGGCGCCGCCGATGCCGAACGCCGCGAGCACCAGGGCGTGCTCCTCGGGCCCGCCGCCGGCGACGTCCTTGATCACGAACGGCACGAGCACCTCGAACGGCCCCATGATCAGCAGGATCAGCAGCGACGCGAACATCAGCGTGCCGAGCAGCCACGGCGTGCGCACCATGTAGGCGAAGCCGTCGCGCACGTCCACGAGCAGGGCGAGGGCCGGATGGCGCGCCGCGCCGTCGCCCATCGGCCCGGGGTCGCTCGGGCTCGCGTCACCTCGCACGTCGGCCTGGGCCCCGGCCGTCGCCGCCTGCACGCCGCGACCCGCCGTCTCCGGCAGGCGCAGGATGCACGCCGCCGCGACGACCCCCGTCAGCGCGGTCACGGCGAGCGCCGCTCCGGGCGAGGTGACGGCGATGAGCGCGCTCGCGAGCGCGGGTCCGCCGGCCTGCATGAGCACGGGGCGAGCCATGCCCTCGAACCCGTTCGCGGCGAGCAGCTCGTCTTCGGGCACGACGGTCGGCAGCAGCGCCGAGTACGCCGGGTAGTAGAGCCCGCTCAGCACGCCGCCGACGAACGCGACCGCGGCGAGCTGCCACGTCGCGAGGGCGCCGGCGAGCGACAGGAGCGCGACGATGCCGCCGCTCCCCGCACGGACGACCTCGACGACGAGGAGGATGCGGCGCTGCGACATCCGGTCGGCGAGCGCCCCGCCGAGCAGCGTGGTCAGCAGCATGCCGACGGCCGACGCACCCGCGACGAGCGAGAGCTCCGCAGCGCCGCCGCCGATCGCGACGATCTGCCACACGAGCGCGACGATCCAGACGCCGGTGCCGACGAGCGACGACACGAGCGCGGCCGCGAGCCAGCGGTACGCCGGGTTGCGGAGGGGTCGAAGTGCCCGGGGCGTGGTCATGATCTCGTCTCCTTGGGTTCGCGTTCCTGAGTGGATGTCTCTACTCAGGCGTCGAACGAGCGGGCGGGAGATCGACACGCGTCGACGATCGATTCCCGGCCCTCGTTTCCGCTGCGTCCTCGCCACGCTGTTCGTCTCAGCCGGATGAGCCCTTCCAGCTGGCTCATGTGAGCGCGGCCTCACATGAGGCCGGACGGCAGGGAACGGCCGCGTCCCCTCGTCGCGGCGCGTCAGGTGAGCGCGGCCTCACATGAGGCCGGACGACCTGTGGAACGCCCGCACCCCGAGGCCCGGCCAGTTCGTGTGAGCGCGGCCTCACATGAGGCCGGACGGCAGGGAACGGCCGCGTCCCCTCGTCGTGGCGCGTCAGGTGAGCGCGGCCTCACATGAGGCCGGACGACCTGTGGAACGCCCGCACCCCGAGGCCCTGCCAGTTCGTGTGAGCCCGGCCTCACATGAGGCCGGACGGCAGGGAACGGCCGCGTCCCCTCGTCGTCGCGGCGCGTCAGGTGAGCGCGGCCTCACATGAGGCCGGACGACCTGTGGAACGCCCGCACCCCGAGGCCCGGCCAGTTCGTGTGAGCCCGGCCTCACATGAGGCCGGGCTCACACGAGCGGACTGGAAAGCATCTCCGCGCTCGGTACGGCGGCGGGCGGGAGGCCGGACCAGCCGCGACGAACCGCGCAGAGGCAGGCGGGCGGGCTCGCGCTACGCGGGCCCCTCCTCCTCGAGTCGGATCGACTCGCGACCCCACCAGGTCGTGACATCGACCCCGTGGTTCAGTATCGCCAGCGCACCAGGTCGGCGACCCCCTCGGGCGACCGCGACCCGTACTCCTCCCACTCGTGACGTCGCGTCGCGAGGTAGGCGTCGAGCAGCACGTCGCCGAACACGCCGCGGAAGAACTCGCTCGCGTCGAGCCGGTCGAGCGCCGAGCCGAGGTCGGCGGGCAACGAGCGGATGCCGCGGGCACGGCGCTGCGCGGCCGTCAGGGTGCTCGGGTCCACCGTGACCGGCTTCGGCGGTACCGCGACGCGTGCGAGCCCGTCGAGCGCCGACGCGAGGATCGCCGCCACGGCGAGATACGGATTCGCGGCGCCATCCACGGGCTTCACCTCGATGTTCGCCTGCTCGGCGCCCATGCCGGCCTGGCCCGGTACGTACCGGATCGCGGCCTCGCGGTTGGCGGGCCCCCAGCACAGGTCGGCGCCCGCCCAGGAGTGCGGGCGCAGGCGCGTGAACGACAACACGCTGCCGCCGAGCAGCGCGACGCCCTCCTCGAGCCGGTCGAGGATGCCGGCGATGATGCGGCCGCCCTCGTCCGAGACGCCGAGGGGGCCGGCTGGCTCGGCGAATACGTTGCGACGGCCCTCGCGCGCTGCGGAGAGGTGCACGTGGCATCCGTTCGACGACCCGCCGATGATCGGCACGGGCGCGAACGAGATCCGCAGCCCGTGGTTGCGCGCGACACGGGTCAGCACGACGCGGGCGAGCACCAGCTCATCGACCGCGCGCAGCGGATCCTGCGGGGCGAAGGCGAACTCGAGCTGGCCGGTGCCGAACTCGGGATGGAACTGCTGCACGGTCACGCCGGCGAACTCAAGCGCGTCCACCGCCGCCAGCGCGAACGCCTCGACCTCGAGCAGCGACCGCGTCGAGTACGCCGGGCCGGTCGTGGCCGGCGTCGGGGCGTCGGGTGCGGGTTCGGCTCTGAGTGCGGGTACCGGTGCCGGCGCGTCGCGGAACACGGTGCACTCGAGCTCGAAGCCGATCGTGAATCCCAGGCGCGCGTCATCCGCATCGTCGATCACCCGGCGCAGGGCCGAGCGCGTGCACGTCGGATGCGGCGAGCCGTCGAGCGCGTACAGGTCGGCCGGCGCCCACGCGAGCCCCGACTCGGCGTCGAGCATCGCCACGGCCGACAGGTCGGCGATACCACGCACGTCGCCCACGATCGGGTCGAGCGCGGGCGTCGCGTTGAGGTGGTCGTCGACGGAGAACAGGAAGCCGACGCTGTTCGAGTTCGTCACGCCGTGCGTGCTCGCCGTCAGCAGCCGCGCGTGCGGCAGCGCCTTCACGCGCGAGATGCCCGCGTTATCGACGTGTGAGACGAGGAGGGCCCGGACCTGGTCGAAGCCGACGAACCGATTCATCCGATCTCCTGACTCCGCCGGCCGTCGGGTTCGGGGTGCGGTCGCGGCGGTCGGGATCAGTATGCACCCGGCGGATTTCGGGCGGTTTTCGGGGGGCGCGCGCGCCGGTTCGCATGAGAATCCGTGTTCGGGCCCGTCTGGCGGGCCCGTCGTGCGGATTCTCATGCGGGTTCGAAGGATGAGACGCGCCAGAGGGTCGGTTACGGGACCCTGACGCGCCTCATCCTCCAGACTCGCACGCCCGCAGCCCGGCGGCGCGCCCCGGCGGATGTCGCGGCATCCGCCCGCGACTCACCCCACGAACACGTGCGGCGGCGGCACGACGCCGTCGACGACGGCGGCCGCGGCATCCGTGCCGAGCTCGACGATGCGGTTCGCGGCATCCACGTGGACGACGCGCGGTGCGAAGGTCGCGGCATCCGTCGACTCGACCGATGCCCACGAGATCACGATGACGAGGTCGCCGGCCGCGGCCAGGCGCGCCGCGGCGCCGTTCACGCCGATGACGCCCGAGCCGCGCTCGCCCGCGATCGTGTACGTCTCGAAGCGGTCGCCCGTGTTGACGTTGACGACCGAGACGAGTTCGCCGGGCAGGATGTCGGCGGCCTCGAGCACGTCGAGGTCGACGGTGAGCGAGCCGACGTAGTGGAGGTCGGCGTGCGTGACGCTCGCGCGGTGGACCTTCGACTTGAGCATCGTGCGACGGAAGCTGGCCATCCGACCATCCTCGCGTGCCGAGCGGCGGAGACGCTCCTCCGGAGTAACACGGGCCGAGCGCGTCACAATGGGCGGGTGAGCGACCCTCGGGCGACCTCCGGTGCCGAGCCGCGGCCCGAACCGGAGCAGGATGGAGTGACCGGCGACGTGTGCTGGCTCGCGGCGACGTGCACCGAGTGCGGGGCGCTCGTCGAGGGCGGCACGTGCTGGTACTGCGGGGCGCGACGGTCCGAATGATCGGCATCCGCCGGTCGAGGAGCGCCGAGAGCGCCGACGGCGCCGACCGAGACCCTGCCCGCGACCGAGGAGGACGCACATGACCGACGCGACCACGCGGCTGACCGAGCTGCTCGGCATCCGGCACCCGATCGTGCTCGGCCCGTTCGGCGGGCTGTCGTCGGTCGAACTGACCGCGACCGTGAGCGAACTCGGCGGCCTCGGTTCATACGGGCTGTACGGCTACGACGCCGAGCGCATCCTCGCCACGGGCGTCGCCCTGAGGGCGGCCACGAGCGCGCCGTTCAACGTGAACCTGTGGCTGCCGCTGGCGAAGGATGCCGCTCCCGCCCCGGACGCGTTCGGGCGCGCCGTCGCGGCGGTCCGGCCGATCTTCGACGCCCTCGGCGTGCCCGTGCCCGAGGCGCCGCCCGAGCGGTTCCTCCCGCCGTTCGAGGAGCAGTGGGACGCCGTGCTCGAGCTGCGCCCGGCCGTGGCGAGCTTCGTGTTCGGAGTGCCCCCGGCGCAGGTCGTCGAGGAGGCGCGCGCACGCGGCGTCCGCCTGGTCGGCACGGCGACGACCGTCGACGAGGCCGTCGCCCTGGCGGCCGGGGGCGTCGACGCGATCGTCGCGACCGGGCTCGAGGCGGGCGGGCACCGCGTCGCCTTCCAGCGCCCGTCCGAGCAGTCGCTCGTCGGGTCGGTCTCGCTGATCCCGCAGGTCGTGGACGCCGTCGACGTGCCGGTGATCGCGGCCGGCGGCATCGCCGACCGGCGCGGGGTCGCGGCCGCGATCGCGCTCGGTGCGGCGGGCGTGCAGGTGGGCACCGCGTTCCTGCACACGCGCCAGTCGGCGACGACCGACGGACACCGCCGTGCGATCGAGCGGACCGCTGCCGAGGACACGATCCTCACCCGCGCGATGAGCGGGCGCCTGGCGCGGGGCGCGGCGAACCGCGCCGTGCGCGAGATCGAGGAGGCCGGCGCGATCGCACCCTTCCCAATGCAGAACTGGCTGACCGGGCGCTTCCGCGCCGAGGCGCTGAAGGTCGGGCGCGACGACCTGCAGTCGCTGTGGATGGGCCAGTCCGCACGTCTCGCGATCCACGACGACGCGCGAGCGGTCTTCGCCGAGCTGCTCGCCGGGGTGCCGGGGTGAGCCGAGTGGATGTCGCGACCCGGCGCCCGCAGCCACGTGCGCGCGCGGCGCGACATCCGCTCGGTCTCGCGGCTCAGTGCTCGACGTCGAACACGTTCTTCACTACGCCGTTGGAGTACGCCTCATGCTCGACGAGCTTGAGCGTGCCCTGCTCGCGGCCGCTGAAGAGGCGCTTGCCCTCGCCGAGCACGACCGGGAAGACGAGCAGGTGGTACCGGTCGACGAGTCCGGCCTCGCCGAGGCCCTGCGCGAGGGTCGCGCTGCCGTGCACGATGATCGTGCCCTCGCCGTCGGCCTGCTTCAACTCGGCGACCTCGTCGAGCGAGCGCAGGACGCTCGTGTTGTTCCACTCGGGGTCGGTCAGCGTCGAGGAGACGACGTACTTCGGCATCGCGTTGTACTCGGCGAACTCCTCCATCTTCGGCCAGACCGGAGCGAACTCGTCGTAGCTGACACGGCCGATGAGCATGGCGCCGGCCTCGAGCTGCTCGCGGCCCTTGATCTCGTACGCCTCCTCGACGAACGGGACCTCCTTGAACGTCCAGCCGGCGCGCGGGTGATCGCCTCCACCGGGCGAGTCGACGACGCCGTCGAGGGTGATGAACTCGGTGACGATGAGGGTGCGCATGGCTTCTCCCGGGGTGTTGGTCGGGGCGGACGGTCCGCCCTCATTCTGGACGTCGAACGGGATGGGGCTCGATCGACACGGCACACGGTGCCGACCGGGTCGCTCCGCTCATCCGCGGGCGCCGGAACGATCCCCGAAGCTGTGAGCGTGCACATGTCCGCGGCCTAGGCTCCGGAGATGAGCACACGGATGCCTCCTCCCGGAGCGCGACCGCGGTCGCCGATCGCACCATGGTCGGCCGAAGCATGAACCTCGCCCGCCATTCGGAACGCGCCCGGTACGAGCCGTTCGCCGTCGACCGCATCCTTGTGGATCAGCTGCCATCGTCGCTCGGCACGGTGGAGGCCCCCGAGCGCTATACCGTCGTGGCCGTGTTCACCCGCCGTCCGCTTCCGCAGGAGCTCGCGCTCCTGGAAGAGCCCGCCGTCGAGCAGCAGTTGGCGGAAGCCGGGCATCCACGCGTCACGCTCCGCGCGGCCGATCAGCGGCTCTTCATCGACAACACCAACCTGCACGAGCTGAAGGTCGGCCTCGCTCGCACCATCGGGCGCATCCTCGAGGGCATCGGCACGCGCGTCGCGACCACGAGGTCGGCGCAGACGAGGGATGCCGCGGAGGTCGCGACCCGCGCGGCCGAACGTGCCGAGCACGTCCTGATGGAGGCCGCTGAGATCGACTTCTCGCCGCGGATCTCGCACTACACCTAGGGCGTTTTGATCAAGAGGTTCGGGGTCGTGATCCGCGAGTCTGGCTGGTGTGACGCGTCAGGAGATCTCGGATGAGGTGTGGGCTGTTCTGGAGCCGTTGATGCCGGTGGCGGTCGGGCGTTCGCGGCCGTGGACGGATCATCGTCTCGCGGCCCATGCGTCCTAGCGTCGTGCAGTCCTGCCAGAGAATGGCAGGCGGAGCTATGAACGACTGAGCGCGTGATCTGCGAGGAAGATCGCGCTCTTCAACGTCAGGCGTGGCTCCTTCTGCCGAAGAGCACGCGTGACGTTCACGCTGTCTCGACGTTCCACTGGAACTCCTTCGAGAACGACACTCGCCCACTCGAGCGCAGCCCTGGGAGGCTGACCACTCTCCCGCACTTCACCGCCAAACAACGACTGCAACCGCACACGCGGGTCTTCCTTGTCCCCGAAGATCTTCGCGGCCCACTCGCTCTGCATCTCTCGCACCTCCACCGCTGAACGTACGCCGCCACGGTCCGCTCGTCATCCGCCGCGCGACGGATAATCCCGTCTATCCGCTTGCCGGAGCCATCCGGATCCCGACGACCCCGAAAGTCAGTTGATCAACGCGGCCTAGGCCGCGAGCGCTCGAGCCGGCCAGGCCGAGGTCAGGCCTCGGGGGTGCGATCGGTCGGCGCGCCCTGCTCGACCGAGAGGTACGCGCGCTGCTGGACCAGCGGGCAGTCGAAGGGGTCGCGCTCGCCGAGTCCGACCCGGTTGATGTGCCGCACGACGATGGCGTAGCTCTCCCACAGGCCGGTCTGCGTGTACGGCACGCCCCGGTCCGCGCAGTACGCGGCGATGATCCGCGCCGCCTCTCGCAGGTGCGGTCTGGGCATCGACGGGAACAGGTGATGCTCGATCTGGTAGTTGAGGCCGCCCATGACCGTGTCGAGCAGACGGTTGCCCCGGATGTTGCGGCTCATCAGGACCTGCCGCCGCAGGAAATCGAGTCGCGCACCCTTCGGCACCAACGGCATGCCCTTGTGGTTGGGGGCGAACGATGCGCCCATGTAGAACCCGAACAGGCCGAGCTGGATGGCGAGGAACACAACGGCCTTGTCGGGTGAGAGCACCAGGAACACGAGCGCGAGGTATCCGAGGAATCGGATGGCGAGGAACGCGATCTCGACCGGACGTCGCGCCACGCGCTCCCGCACCAGCACGCGACGAACGCTGGAGGCATGCAGCGAGAGGCCCTCGAGCAGCAGGATCGGGAAGAAGAACGCGCCCTGGTGCGCCATGGTCCACCGCACGAGCCCCGCTCGCCGCCGCTGCGCTCGATCCGGAGTGACGGCGATCACGGGGAGGTCGATGTCGGGGTCGACGCCGATCTGGTTGGGGTTGGCGTGGTGGCGCGTGTGCTTGTGCTGCCACCATCCGTAGCTCATGCCGATGATCAGGTCGCCGAGCACGAGGCTGATCCAGTCGTTCCAGCGGCCGGATCGGAAGATCTGGCGGTGCGCCGCGTCATGACCCAGGAACGCGATCTGCGTGAAGATCACCGCGAACGCCACGGCGGTGAACATCTGCCACCAGGTGTCCCCGATCCAGACGAACAGCGCGATCGCGCCCGCGAGGAGCATCGGGAGCGCGACGAGCTTGGTCCAGTAGTACCCGTATCGACGGCGCATGAGGCCGGCCGCCTTCACCATGCGGGCGAGATCGGTGAAGTCGCTGTTCGGTGCCGCCGGCCGGGCTCGGGTGGCGAGTGCACGGTCGGTCATGATATCCCCTCTGCCGCATGCGCGTCGCGCGTCTTCGGAGGGCCGAGGGGGCGGCGGGGACGGTCCCGACTCGGTCCGTCCCCTCCATTCAGGCTACGTCGCAGGCTGTTCGGAGAATCAATTCCACGAGAAATTCTCAGCTTTCGCGGACGCCGGTCACCTGCTGTTCGGGGCTCACGGCCGGTTCGGCGCAGGCCTCTTCGACGCCTTCGGCCGCGACCTGCTCCCGCCGCTTGCGGGTGACCAGATACGAACCGGCGAGGACGAACACGAATCCGACGATCGTCCAGATCGTCACGCGCTCGCCGAGCACGAGGGCGCCGGCGAGGATCGCCACGGCGGGATTGACGTACGTGATCGCCGTCGCCTTCACCGGCCCGATCTCGCCGATGAGCGCGACCATGAGCAGGAAGGCCAGGGCGCTGCAGATCACGGCGAGCACCACGATCGACACGATGACCGAGGTCGACGGCCACGCCGTGGGCCATGCACCGGTGAAGAGCACGAAGGGCACGTAGACGACCGCGGTCGCGGCGAGCGACACCGCGACGACGCCGACGCCCGGCAGGTCGGACATCCAGCGCGCGAGGATCGCCGGCCCGAGCGCGTAGCCGACCACGACGACCGCCATCTCGGCGACGGCGATGAGGTCGGATCCCGCGATGTCGAGCCCGACCAGCGCCGCGACACCGAGCATGCCCAGCGCGATGCCGAGCCAGTTCAGGCGCGTGAGTCGTTCGGGCCGGCCCATGATGAAGGCGATCGCGACGCCGGCGAGCGGCACCGTGGCCAGGAGGAGCCCGGCCGTCGAGCTGGGCAGCCGCTGCTCGGCCGAGCTGAGGAAGTACCACGGCAGGATGATCTCGACGACGGTGTAGGCGAGCATCGGCTTCCACCGCCGCACCACCTGCCACACCTCGCGGCGGAAGAACGCGAGCGGCATGAGCAGGAGCGCGGCCAGCGCCGACCGGCCGAGCACGACCATCGCGGGCTCGAGCTCGCTCACCGCCACCTTGATGAACAGGTACGGGATGCCCCACGCGATGCCGAGCGCAGCGAAAAGGAACAGCCCACGACGAGTCACCCGCTCAGTCTGCTGGGTGCCTCCGACACGGCACGACCCGTCGGACTGCCGAATCGGCGCTCGGAACCGCCATCCGGTGGGCGGCCGGCGGTCTCAGCGCCCCGCCACCACGTCGGCGACGTGCGCGAAGCGCGAGGTCGTCGCCCGCCCGCGGAGCTCGGCGCGGTCGGCCGCGTGGTAGGCGCCGTAGATCGCCTGCACGCCGAGCCACCGCAGCGGCTCGGGCTCCCACTTCCGCACTCGATGCCCGACCCACGGCAGCCGCGTCAGCTCGGTGTCGTTCCCGAGCACGAGGTCGGCGAGCGTCCGTCCGGCGAGGTTCGTGGCGGTGACGCCCGTGCCGACGTAGCCGCCGGCCCATCCCAGCCCCGTCGCCCGGTCGAAGCCGACGGTCGCGGCCCAGTCGCGCGGGACGCCGAGGACGCCGGACCACGCGTGCTCGATCGCGGCGCCGGCCGCGGCGGGGAAGAAGCGGTGCAGCAGGGCGGTGAGGCTCTCGATCGTGCGCGCCTGCGTCACGCCGTCGTCGTCGACGCGGGAACCGTAGCGGTACGGCACCCCTCGGCCGCCGAACGCGATGCGGTCGTCGGCCGTGCGCTGCGCGTACATGTAGACGTGCGCGAAGTCGCCGAGCGTCTCGCGCCCGTCCCAGCCGATCTCCTCCCAGACGGATGGCGCGAGCGGCTCGGTCACGATCATCGACGAGTTCATGGGCAGCCACGTGCGGTGCTCGCCGCGCAGGTCGGGCGTGAACCCCTCGGTCGCGCGGATCACGAACTCGGCCCGCACGGTGCCGTGGTCGGTGAGCGCCCGGCCCGGCTGGATCTCGGTGACGGTCGTGCCCTCGTAGAGCTCGACGCCGCGGCGCTCGACCGCGTCGGCGAGGCCGCGCGCGAGCTTCGCCGGCTGCAGTCGTGCGCAGTGCGGATGCCACACCCCGCCGAGGACGCCGGCCACGTTGATGCGGTCGGCGGTCTCGCGCGCGTCGAGCTCGACGACATCCGTCTCGGGCCACGACCGCTCGGACGCGGCGAACGCCCGCAGCCGCGCGAGCTGCGCCGGCCTGTACGCGACCTCGAGCTCGCCGCCCTTGTGGAGGTCGGCATCGATGCCCTCGCGCGCGGTGACCGCGATCACCTCGTCGACGGTGTCGTTGAGCGCGCGCTGCTGCGCGATCGCGGCGTCGCGCCCGTGGGTCTTCGCATACTGCTCGCGCCCGCCCGTGACGGAGTTGGTGAGCCATCCGCCGTTGCGGCCGGAGGCGCCGAACCCCGCGAACCGCTGTTCGAGCACGGCGATCCGCAGGTCGGGCTGCGCGCGCTTCAGGGCGTACGCGGTCCAGAGGCCGGTGTACCCGCCGCCGACGATGGCGACGTCGACGTCGCGGTCGCCGGGAAGGGCCGGGCGAGGCGTCGGCACGCCGAGCTGCTGCCACCAGAAGGAGACCCCGCCGTTGGTCGTCATGGAGCGCTCCTCGCTGATCAGCAAACACCGTTTTACAACAGTGTTTGAGAACGTACCCACCGCGTGGCAGGCTGTCAACATGCCGATCGAGGTCGACCAGGGCGAGCGCCTCGCCGACATCGCGCGCGCCACGATCGAGGTCGCGCAGCAGCGCGGCACGCAGGCAGTCACGCTGCGGGCGGTGGCCGAGCGCCTCGGCCGCTCCACTGCGTACATCACGAATTTCGTGCCGTCGCGCGCGCACCTCATGGCGAACGCGCTCGAGCACGCCCGCGCCCGGTGGGATGACGAGCGCGCCGCGCACCTCGGCGACCTCGTCGGCGTCGAGCGCCTCGCCGAACTGGCGCGCTGGATGTGCTCGACCTCCCCCGAGGAACAGGTGCTGCGCAGCCTCTGGGTCGAGGTGATCGCCGACGTGCACGACGCGAACCGTCGCGCCTACGCCGTGGTGCGGTCGGTGACGGATGCCACGTACGAGAAGTTCCTCGCGGGCGCCGGCGAGGTCGACCGCGCCGAGGCGGCGCGCATCGCCGACATCCTGTACCTCTACTGCCGCGGTTCGGAGGTGAAGTCGATCGAGGACCCGGCCGCCTGGACCGACGACCGCATGCAGCACTCGCTGGAACTGCTGCTCGAGTCGCTGGTGTTCCGCCGCTAACCTGACCGCATGTCCGCGACCGCTGCCGACCTTCTCGCCGAGCTGCGCGCGGCGGGGAACCCCGAGCAGCACCCGCAGAAGCACTACCACGGCGGTGCCGCCGTGCTCGGCGTGCGCATGGGCGACCTGTTCGACATCACCAAGCGGTACTCGGCGATGCCGGTCGACGAACTGGACCGCCTGCTCGACGAGCCGGAGTACGAGCCGCGCCTGGCCGGGTTCTGCGTCATGGACTTCGCCGTCCGCGGCGCGCGCGAGGACGCCCTCCGTCGCGATCGCTACGACCTCTACCTGCGCCGGCACGACGCGATCGACACGTGGGACATGGTGGACCGCGCCGCGCCACGCGTGATCGGCGAGTACCTGCTGGCCCGCCCGCGCGATCCGCTCTTCGAGCTCGCCGCATCACCCGACCCGCTGCGCCGCCGCACGGCGATGACGGCGCCGCTCGGCTTCCTCCGCCACGGCGACGCCGCCGCGCGCGACGACCTGCTCCGGCTCGCGGCACTGCTCATGGACGACCCCGACCCAGTCGTCGCCAAGCCCGTCGGCATCGCGTTGCGGCACCTCGGCGGCGTCGATCCCGAGCGCCTCGTGGCCTTCCTCGACTTTCATGCCGAGCGGATGCCGCGCCCGACGCTCCGCGCCGCCGTCGACAAGCTCCCGCCGGGCAGCCGCCACGCGCGGCCGCCTGCCGGCCGTGCCGGCTGAGGACGACGACATCCGCCTCACGGGGGAGGCGGAACGCTGACCTCTCCCGCATGATCTGACGTATGAGCGAAACCATCTTCACGCCGGGAGCCGACGTCCTCACGCCGCGCGGACGCGGCGCCGTCGTCGATGTCCGGGCCACCCCCTCCGGCAAGTTCGTCTTCGGGGTCGAGGATGCCGACGGCGAGGTGAGCTACTTCACCGAGAAGGCACTCCGGCTCGCGCGAAGCTAGGACGTTGCTCACGGCCCGATTCGGAGCAGAAGAATGCTCTCGGTGCCCGGCCTGGACGTCGGCGGGCTCGTGTGAACGCAGCCTCATGTGAGGCGCCGCTCACACGAGCCATCCGGAAACCATGCCTGGCGACGCGGGCACACGCCGCGAACACGATCGCGCCGGCGGTGGCTCCACTCCCCCGCCGGCGCGACGTCTGGCCGATCGGCCCGGGGACCGGCTCCCCGGACCGACCGGAGTCGGTGGCTCGCGTCAGGCCGCGAGCAGCTGCAGCGAGTCGATCACGCGGTTCGAGAAGCCCCACTCGTTGTCGTACCAGGCGACGACCTTGACGTGCGTGCCCTCGACGCGCGTGAGCTCGGCGTCGAAGATCGACGAGTGCGGGTTGCCGACGATGTCGCTCGAGACGAGCGCCTCCTCGGAGTACTCGAGCACGCCCTTCAGCGGACCCTCGGCCGCCGCGCGGTAGGCCGCGAGGATCTCGTCGCGCGTGACCTCCTTCGACACGGTCGCGTTGAGCTCGACGATCGAGCCGACGGGCACCGGCACGCGCATGGCGTCGCCGCTGAGCTTGCCGTCGAGGTTCGGCAGCACGAGGCCGATCGCCTTCGCGGCACCGGTCGAGGCGGGCACGATGTTCTCGGCGGCGGCGCGGGCGCGGCGCGCGTCGGAGTGCGGGCCGTCCTGCAGGCTCTGGTCCTGCGTGTACGCGTGCACGGTCGTCATGAAGCCGTGCTCGATGCCCGCGAGGTCGTCGAGCACCTTGGCGAGCGGCGCAAGCGCGTTCGTGGTGCACGAGGCGTTCGAGACGATCACGTGCTCGTCGGCGTCGTACGCGTCGGTGTTCACGCCGTAGGCGAGCGTCACGTCGGCACCCTTGGCGGGCGCGCTCACGAGGACCTTCTTCGCACCGGCGGCGAGGTGGGCGCGCGCGGCCTCCGCGTCGGTGAAGCGTCCGGTGGACTCGAGCACGACGTCGACGCCGAGCTCGCCCCAGGGCAGCTTCGCCGGGTCGCGCTCGGCGAGCACCTTCACGGGACGGCCGTCGATGACGAGGGTGTCGCCGTCGACCTGGACGTCGCGGCCGAAACGGCCACCGACGGTGTCGTACTTGAGCAGCCGCGCGAGGGCGGCGGGGTCGGTGAGGTCGTTGACGGCGACGAGTTCGAGGTCGGCGTCGCGCTCGATGAGGGCGCGGACGACGTTGCGGCCGATGCGGCCGAATCCGTTGACGGCGATGCGGGTCATTCGGGTGGTTCCTTTCTTCCGACGTCCACTTTGGCGATCGAGCGGATGTCGCGGCAGTGGCCTGAGCGACAGCATGCGAAAGGATCTCGCCACGCCCACCTGCGTCGAGCCGTCCGCACGCTTCGTCCACAGCCCGGACATGGCCACTGCAAAGGAGGCTCGGAGGCACGGCTCAGCCGGAATCGCCATGATGGAGGGCATGCGCCCCTCCCGAGCCGCCGCCGCACTGCTGTTCCTGTATGCAGCCGTCGTGCTCTGGGCGACCCTCGGTCCCGTGCCGTGGGCCGGATCCGGCTACCAGTCGCCGAACGGCGTTCTCGACTGGGAGCTCTGGCTGGAGCGCTCGACCTGGACCACCGGACTCGAGTCCGAGCTCATGCTCAACGTGCTCATGTTCGTGCCGTTCGGTGCGCTGCTCGCCTTCGCGCTGCGCGGCGTCTCGTTCGTCGTCCCGGCGATCATGGCCGCGGGCTTCAGCCTGCTCATCGAACTCGTGCAGATCCCGATGGCCGACCGCATCTCGGACCCGCGCGACCTCGTCGCGAACGCCGGCGGCGCGCTGATCGGCGTGGTCGCCGCGCGCATGCTCGACGCGGCCGTGCGCCTCCTGACCGGCTGGTCGCCGGACACGCAGCACCAGCCCGCGCCGGCGGCACGCGACATCCGCGCCCCGCATCGCACGGGCGAGCTCACCGGGAGCCGCACGGGCCGCTGAGCGGAGGAGCGTCCCCGCGCCGCTCCAGGCCCACCCCTCACGCCGCGAACGTGTGCCGGTACTCGCTCGGCGACGTCCCGAGGATCCGCTGGAAGTGCAGCCGCAGGTTCGCCCCCGTGCCGAGCCCGACCCGGTCGGCGACCTGCTCCACGCCGAGGTCCGTGCGCTCGAGCAGCTCGCGCGCCAGGTCGATGCGTGCGCGCAGGATCCACTGCATGGGCGTGTAGCCCGTGTCCTCCACGAACCGGCGCGAGAACGTGCGCGCCGAAACGTTCGCGTTGCGCGCGAGGTCGCCGAGCGTGAGCGGTTCCTGCAGGTGCTCGAGCGCCCACTGGCGGGTCGCCGCGAACACCTCGCCGAGCGGCTCGGGCAGCGCCCGCGGCACGTACTGCGCCTGGCCGCCGCTGCGGTACGGCGCGGCGACGAGCCGCCTGGCCGCGTGGTTCGACGCCGCGACACCGTGGTCGCGCCGCACGAGGTGCAGGCACAGGTCGATGCCGGATGCCGCGCCCGCCGACGTCAGCACCTGCCCCTCGTCGACGAACAGCACGTTCTCGTCGACCCTGACGAGCGGATGCCGCGCCTGCAGCGCGCGCGTGTAGTGCCAGTGCGTCGTGGCGCGCCGGCCATCCAGCAGGCCCGTCGCGGCGAGCGCGAATGCACCCGTCGAGATCGCGGCGAGCCGCGCACCCCGGGCGTGCGCCGCCCGGAGCGCGTCGACGACCGCGGCCGGCGGGTCCTCGCGATCGGGATGCCGGTACCCGGGGATGAAGATCGTCTCCGCCCACTCGAACGCCTCGAGCCCGTCGGCCACGTGGTACGACAGCCCGTCGCCGCCGGTCACGAGCCCCGGCTGCGCGCCGCACACGCGCACCTCGTACGGCATGCTCGCGCGCGTCGTGAACGTCTGCGCCGGGATGCCCACGTCGAGCGGCTTCGCGCCGTCGAGCACGAGCACGGCCACGCGGTGGTTGCGCCTGGTCATCTGGCAAGGATGCCACTGCCCGCAAGGATCGCGCTCCTCAGCTCGGCATCGCCAGCGCGCTCAGCGGCGGCGGGGCCACCAGCCCGGCATGAGCGTTGCGATGCGAGCAGCGGATGCCGCGGCATCCGTCTCGTCGCCCACGGCCCACGCCTCGAGCACGCCCACGAGGCCGCCCGCGATGAACGCCGCCGCCTCGTCGACGGCCGCGTCGGCGACGGGCGCGCCGGGAACGCGCTTGGCGCGCCACACCTCGAGCGCGATGCGCGCGCGGTGCCGCATCCGCTCGTCGAGGGCCGCACGGAACACACCGCGGCTCGTCGAGCCGAACAGCGCGCGGTAGCCGGCGCGCTCGCCGGCGACGTGGTCGAGCACGCGCGTGAGGGAGTCGAAGTAGCGCTCGGCGAGGTGCTCGGGCGTCTCGGCGGGTTCGACCGCGACGGCGGTGAGCTGGTCGAGGTCCTGCGTGAACACGGTGAGCGCGAACGCGTGCACGCCGGGCGCGTGGCCGTAGAACGTGGTGCGGTGCACGCCCGCCTCGCGGCAGAGCGCGGCCACCGAGATCGCGTCGAGGGGCATGCGCTCGAGCAGGCGGAGCAGCGCATCGGTCAGCGCCGCGCGCGTGCGGAGAAGGCGCGGGTCGTCGGGCACGGACGCGGGGACCGACGCATCCGCCGCGGCGCTCGGCGGCAGCGCATCCGCTCGACTCATGCCGTCACCCTACCCACCGCGGCCGCGTCCGGGCGCGAAAGCGCGGCGGAGTAGAGTCCCGACCGGGAGGCGCGCATGAGCGACGAACTCGTCCTGGTCACCGGCGGAACTGGCTTCATCGGCGTGAACTGCATCGTCCGCCTCCTGGCCGACGGCACGCGCGTGCGCGCGACCGTGCGCGACCGGCGTCGGGCCGACGACCTGCGCGCGCTCGTCCGGCTCGGGGGCGCCGATCCCGCGGGCATCGAGGTGGTCGCGGCCGACCTGCTCGACGACGCCGGCTGGCCCGACGCCGTGCGCGGCGCGACGCACGTGCTGCACGTCGCCTCCCCGTTCCCGACTCGGCAGCCGAAGGACGAGGACGAGCTGATCACGCCCGCCCGCGAGGGCACGCTGCGGGTGCTGCGTGCCGCGCGCGATGCGGGCGTGCGCCGGGTGGTGCAGACCTCGTCGTTCGCGGCGGTCGGCTACGGACCGCACCCCGGCCACCGGTTCACCGAGGCGGACTGGACCGACCCCGACCAGGCCGGCGTCGGGGCCTACGCGCGCTCGAAGACGCTCGCCGAACGCGCGGCGTGGGACTTCGTCGACCGCGATGACGGCGACCTCGAACTCGCGGTCGTGAACCCCGGCGGCGTGTTCGGACCGGCGATCGGACCCGACCTCTCGAGCTCGCTCGCGCTGCTGCTCATGCTGCTGAATGGTCAGGCGCCCGCGGTGCCGCGCGCTTCGTTCAACGCCGTCGACGTGCGCGACGTCGCCGACCTGCACGTCCGGGCCATGCGCCATCCGGATGCCGCGGGCGAACGCTTCATCGCCGTGTCGGGCGACGCGTTCACCTACCCCGAGCTGGCCGCCCTGCTGCGCGCCGAGCTCGGCGACGCCGCACATCGCGTGACCAGGCGGACGCTGCCCGACTGGGTCGTGCGCGTCGGCGCGCCGTTCAGCGCCGACCTGCGATCGCTCGCGCCCGAGCTCGGCACTCGGCGGAACGCCTCGCACGAGAAGGCGACCCGCATGCTCCGCTGGACCCCGCGCTCGCGCGAGGAGGCGGTGCTCGCCTCGGCGCGCAGCCTCATCGAGCTCGGGCTCGTCAGGCCCTGAACGACGGCGGGCGGATGGCGCGACGCGAGGTCGCGACATCCGCCCGTCGATGTTCATCCCGACCTGCGTGCTCGCTGGGTATCGTGAAGCGCGTGACCTCAGCCAGCGCCTCCGACCGCCACGGCCTCACCGTCGCGACCCCGTGGTACCCGACCGCGCACCAGCGGATGGCCGGCTCGTTCGTCGCCGAGCAATCACGGCTCGCGGCCGGACTCGACGAGATCCGCCGCGCCGGCGGCACCCAGGTCGTCCACGGCGAGGAATGGCCCGCCGGCAGCCCGCACGAGGCGGAGCAGCTCCGCCCCGGCTTCGACGCCACACTCGACGCGCTGCGGGCGAGCGGCGGCATGCGGGTCTCCGGAGCGGCTGGTCCGGTCCACCGAGTGCCGGTGTTCACGGTCGCCGGCGACGACTGGGGGCGACGAGGCGAGGCGCTCGTACGCGACGTCCGCCGGGCGGTCGGCGGCTTCGACTCGCCCGCCGTGCACGGACACGTGGGCTACCTCGGCGGACTGCTGGCTGCACGGCTCGCGGAAACCGGCGCGCGCGTCGTCGCCACCGAGCACTCCACGGCCCTGCGCGACGTGCTCGCCCAGCCGCAGGCGCGCGACCATTACGCCGAGCTGGTCGACCGCGCGGAGTCCGTGTTCTGCGTCAGCGAGCTGGTACGACGCCAGGTGCTCGAGCGCATCGAGGACCCGCACGGGCGCGTGCAGGTGCTCGCCAACCCGGTGGACTTCGCCGCCGCCGCCCGGCGCACGGACGCGCCGGAGGCGCTGCACCGCTGGGTTTTCGTCGGCGGCCTCATCGAGCGCAAGGGCGTCTTGCGCCTCGCGCGCGCCTTCGCAATCGCCGCGCGCGAGAACCCCCAGGTCGGCCTCACCATGTACGGCACCGGCCCCCTGGAGGACCAGGTCGTCGCGATCGCCCGCGAGGCCGGAGTCAGCGACCGGCTGCACATCGCCGGCGTCCTCGGACACCGTGAACTGCTGGCCGCGCTGCCGGGCCACGACGTGCTGTTCGCACCCAGCACGTACGAGACCTTCCATCTCGCCGTGCCCGAGGCGGTCGCTGCGGGCGTGCCCGTCATCGTCAGCCGCAGCGGAGGCCCGGAGGAGGCACTCGCCGGGGTGGAGGACCAGGTCGGCCGCTTCGTCGACGTCGAGGAACGTCCCGACCAGCTCATCGATGCCTGGCGGGACCTGTCGGACGGGATCGCACGTCTCGACCTGGACGCGGCACGGTCCACCCTCGATGCACGGTACGGACTGGAGGCGGTCCGACGGCGACTCGCGCACGCCTACGGAGTGAGCGACGCGTCAACAGGCGACGCGGCCGCGGAGCCCGTGGTCGCGACCGCCGTGCAGCCCGCGGCCGACGCGACCCCGGAACCCGAGCGGATCGTGCTCGCCGCGTTGTCCGGATGGCGCCGAGGTCACGTCGAGGCCGAACTCGACGCCATCCATCGCCTCGGCGCCACTGCGCAGGTCATCACCGCCGACCCGACGATCGCATCGCTGGCGACCGAGCCGACTGCCGGCGGCAGCGGCACCGTCGCGGTGGTCGCACCGGTCGCGGTGGACCCGGCGCGTGCCGAGCACTTCGGCGTTCGGGTGCGTCGCGCCGCGTCGTCGGCGGTGGGCGCCACCCGACGCAGCGGCGTGCGCGCGGGCCTCGGGGCGGTGCGGCGCGAGCTCGCCGGGCTGCGCCCCGTCGCCGCCGTCGAGCTTCCCGACACGGCGACGCTGGTCGTCGCCGACTGCCGGTCCATGCCGCTCGTCGCGCGACTGCTCGCAACGCGGCCCGGGCTCCGCCCGGTGGTCGAGCTCGACCGGGTCGGCCGGCTCGCGCCGCCGCCCGACAGCGAGGCCTGAGCGGACTCGTTCGTGATCGCGGCGTGACGTTTCGTGACCTCGTCGTGACCGTCGTGACCGGATCGCAATCGTCGTGATCGGATCGCAACCGTCCACGCCCGTGATTCGCCGGATCCGCGAGCCGACCGGCGGGAGGATTGAGACGAGACGCGATCACGGGTGCCGGAAGGGGGATGCGATGACGGCCGTCGCACGCGGTGCTGCCGCCTCGGCGCACACGCCCGCCGACCCGCCGGCGGTGCGCGGCGCGCTGCGCGTGCTCGGATTCGCGTCGCTCGTCCTCGGCCTCGCGACCGCCGCCACGGCATTCGTCACGCTGACCCGCCCGGCAGCCATGACCGGCTGGCTCGCCGCCCTGGCGGTGATCGCCGTCGTGGTCGGCGCGCTCGTGCAGGATGGCGCTCGTCGCACGGGGCACCGCACGAGCGGCCCGGCGACCGCCGGCCTCATGCTCGGCGTCGCGGCGCTCGGCATCCTCGCGGTCTCGTTCGTCCCGGCGGCGCTCCAGTTCGGCGTGGCGGGCTGAGCCATGACGGAGGAGGGCCGCCCATGACCGCGTCGCCCTCCGATCCGCTCGTGCCTGCGTCGCCCACTCCCCCGAACGCCGCCGACCCTCCGAGCGGGCCGACGAGCGGCGGGCCACCGAGAGCCCCCGACTCCGCACGCCGGGTGGGCTGGGCGCGAGCTGCGGCCGTCGTCTCACTCGGCCTCGGGGTGTTCGCGGCGTTCACGCTCGTGACGAGCCCGTTCCGCGACCCCCCGACCGCGATCGCGCTCGCCGCGGTCGCGGTGCTCGCCGTGGTGGTGGGCATGCTGGCCAGGCGATGGTCGCGTCGCACGGGTCGCCCGACCTCGCCGATGGCGATTACGGGCATCTGGCTCGGCGCCGTCTCGGCGTTCCTCGGGCTCGTTCCCACCGTCCTGCTGGCCGTGCTCGCGGAGCGGTTGGAACCCGAGCCCCCGCTGACGCCGGCGGCCTCCGCTCGAGCGCTCGACTTCGAGCAGCGGGAGCTGGAGGAGGCCGCGGCACTCGCCGCGACCCGCCTGATCCGGCTCGTCGATGATGAGTCATCCGATGCCCTGGGCAGCGAGGAGGCCGGCGTCTACCCGATCCGCCTGGCCGTCACGACCGACGGTGACGTCCTGCTCACGACCGACGGCGACGTGCTCGTGGAGCTGCCGTACGACACTCGCGTTCGGTACGAGACCTGGCGCGACGCGGAGCACTTCGAACTGAGCCTCGCGGGTCCGCTCGGCGGGCGCGCGCACGTGAGCGATCAGGAGCCCACGCCAGCGCCGCCGCCGACGCCCGCGGGCTGAGGGCCACCCGAGCCCGATCGCACCCGATCAGTCGAGTGGCGAGGCGCCGCGCCATCCGTGTTCGGGCTCGAAGCCGAGCTCGGCCCGTGCCCGCTCGATCGAGAACAGCGACTCGTGCTCGCCGAACTCCTTGCGCAGCTCGACGCCGGGGAAGAACTCCTCGACCAGCCGGCTGGTCGGCCGCGACATGACGGTGTCGGGGTTCGCGATGACGTACGCTCGCGCGCCCGTGACCTCCGCCTCGAGGGCCCGCCGCACCGACTGGGCGGCGTCGCGCACGTCGATGTAGCCGAACGCGTTGAACAGGCGCGATTCGGGCCGCTCCTCGAAGCCCGGGAACTCGTCGTAGCGCCCGGGGTCGATCACGTTCGAGAACCGCAGCGCCACGAACGGGATGCCCGACCACTCGGCGACGTGCTCGGCCATGGTCTCGCCGAGCACCTTCGACAGCGAGTACGTCGTGGTCGGTCGCGGATAATGGTCCTCGTCGAGCGGCAGGTACCACGGCTGGTTGTCGGCGCCGAAGTCGAGCCCGAGCGTCGTCTCGCTCGACGCCCACACGACGCGTTCGAGGCCGAGCTGCGCCGCCGCGAGGAAGACGTTCGAGTTCATGGCGTTGTTCACGTTGAGCGTGCGCGCGGGCGTGAACAGCCCGGGCGCCGGGATGGCGGCCAGGTGCGCGACCGCGTCGACGCCGCGCAGCACCTCGATCGTGTCGCCGAAGTCGATGAGGTCGGCCCGCGTGTAGACGAGATCGTGCCGCGACTCGCGCGCGGGGAGCATGGGCGACGGGGGCGCCATGTCGGTCGCGAGCACCTCGTAGCCGTGCGCGAGCAGGTCGTGCACGACCGCTCGGCCCGCGAGCCCCGACGCGCCCGTGACGCAGATCCGCTTCGACATCGTGCTCCGGATGCTACTCCCACCATCCCACACCGGGTGCGCCCTACGATCGACCCATGACCGACCCCGCACCGCGCGACGACGACGGCGACGCCGAGGAGCGCGGCATCCCCACGCCCTGGTGGCAGGACCAGTACGACGTCGGGGGCCTCGGGATGGCCCGCTTCTTCGCGTGGGCGGGCCTGCTGCTCGGAGCGGGTGCGCTGGCCATCGCGGTGTTCGCACCGCTCGAGGGCCAGGCGCTGCGCACCGTGTGGATCGCGGGCTTCGGCGCGGCGGCGATGTGGGTGCCGTGGATGGCGATCCCCCGGTACCGCCGCGCGGGCGTCGCGGTGTCGTGGGCCGTGCCCGTCGCGATGGGCCTCGGCGCGCTGGCGATCCTCGCCGCGATCTACGCGTTCGTGGTCATCTGGGCGGCCTCGGGCGGCGTGATACTGCCCGCGCCGGACTACTGGCTCGGACCGCCGGCGCCGTCCGCACCCGGCGTGCCGACCTGATGCGGCCGGCCCGCTACGGCTGTGCGGGCGGCCGGTTGTAGTTCGCGATCGAGTCCTCCGCGACATCCCGCGAGATCGCGCCGAAGGACTGCCACTCGGGCTCGCCGACCGTGCCGCCCACGATGCACTCGCTGCCGCCGGACTCGACGAGATCCGCCGGACGGTTGCCGTCGTCCACCTCGATGTACACGAACCAGTCGCCGTCGTCGCGCTGCAGCACGGTCGCCTCGGTGAACGGCGCGTACTCGAGCAGCGCGAAGTCGCCGGGGTAGAACGCGTACGTCTGCGCGCGGCACAGCGCGTACGCGTCGAGCGCCTCGATCGCGCGGTCGGCCGTGCCGGTGGGGGTGTCGGATGCCGGAGGCATCGCGGTCTCGGACGGCGGGGGCGTCTCGACCGGGGTGGTGGCCGGCGGCTCCACCGACGGGTCGGACGACGTGCCGCCGGGCGCGCACGCGGCGAGCGCGGCGGCGATGCCGGCCGCGGTCAGCGCGGTCGCGGCGGCTCGGGCGAGACTGCGGGGTCGGCGGGGCGACTGGCGTCGGTGGGCACGACGGATGGTACGGGGGCTCGAGTCCATACGCGGAGGCTACCGAGGCGGCGCCCGCCCTCGCCTCAGGGCGCGCCCGGACGGGCCGGCGCCGGCGGGCGCCGCGCTCGCAGCACTCACCGCGCTCGAGATGCCACTTGCGCCGGGTCCCCGACGCGGGCACCCGGCGTTCGCGGCAACTCGATCGCCGAGCGGGACCCGTCAAGCCCGTGGACGTGACGACTCGGCGCTGGCAGCGTGAATGCCCTCGGGAAGGGGAACCGACATGAGCGACACCGTGAACCCGTCGACCGGTTCGGGCGACGAGGACGAGCTCGACCGCGGGCGAGGCACCGACGGCACGATCCCGGACGAGCCGGGCAGCGTCGGCGTCGGCGCGGGCGAGCCGACGACGTTCGAGCCCGAGGAGGATCCGGAGGCCGCCGCCCAGCGCGACGGCGCCGATCCCGGGTGATCCGCGCCGCATCGAGATGCCGCGAATCCCGGTTCCCGTCGAGCGTGGCGACGATACGCGTCATCTCGGCGTCCGGGCGCGGGCGCCCTGTGGATGATCGCCGAGGCGATCGTGCGTTTCCCCTACGGTGGTGCGCATGCCCCGCACTCCCCGCCGGCTCGCGGCGCTGCTGCTCGCCGGCGTGACCCTCACGTCGCTCGCGGCGTGCGCGACCGCCGAGCCCGAGCCGACGTCGCCGCCGCCGGTCGAATCCGCGACGGACGAGCCCATCTTCGCCTCCGACGAGGAAGCCCTCGCCGCGGCCGTCGCCGCGTACCAGAGCTACACCAAGGTGAATACGCAGCTCAGTGCGGACCCGAATATTGATGTGGGGCGGCTCCGCGAGGTTGCCACCGAGTCACACGCCGCGGAGACAATCGAGTCTTTGGGATCGCTCCGGGAATCAGGTGTTCGGACAACGGGCGAGGTTACCTTGCGCGGGTTCAGGCTCGCCGAAGTGACGGATGACGGCACCACTGTCGGAATCCGGATGTACGCGTGCAATGAGCTCTCGCAGTACCGCCTCATTGACGCGGCGGGTAAAGACATCACCCCGATTGACCGCGCGGATGCGGTGACCTTCCTGGTTTCACTGGAAGGCAACACGAGCGAGCTCCTTGTTAGCGCCACGGAACCATGGTCTGGCTCCTCCGTCTGCTAGCCGCGGTGGCGCTCGTGACAGTCTCGACGCCTGGAACCGACACCGCGATCGCGGGGACGTGGGGCGCGCCGGGCAGCTGTGCGGTCTGGGAAGTAGCAACAGAGGCTTGCACCAGCGGCAGCATGACGCCGTGGGGGACCAACGTCGAAGCATCGACGTCGCATCCTGGTTCTGGTGAACCAATCGCCGAGGAATCGCTACCGTCCCCGTCCGGCGAAACGGAGACCGACTCACCCGCACGCCCTACCGCGCCGCCGAGCGACCTCTGCAGCCCGATCAACATCGTGGAGTGCGCGTTCAATGGGGCCGAGCCCGAGCCGGTTCCGGCGGGGGAGCCCGCCGTGACGATGCGCGACATCGCGTCGTTCCGTCCGAGCACGCCCGGGAACGCGATGGAGCCGTCGGGCTGGGCGGTCGTGGGCCTGCCCGCGAACTTCGTGGCGGAGGCATCCGTGCAGACCAGGTCGGGCACACTGCTCGGGCGCGCGGCCGAGGTGCGCTTCCACCCGGTCGGCTATCAGTGGGCGCACTCGGACGGCGCGGTGGTGCAGGCGACCGCACCCGGCGCGACGTGGGCGCAGCTCGGCCAGGCCGAGTTCACGGCGACGGCGACCAGTCACGCGTACGCGACATCCGGGGAGTACACGGCCGACCTCGCGGTCGTGTACGTCGCCGAGTACCGGTTCGACGGCTCGGTGTGGCGGTGGATCGACGGGACGCTGAGCATCCCGGGCGCGCGGCAGCAGGTGCTCGTCGGCGAGTTCGACACGGTGCTCGTGACCGGCGACTGCAACGCCGCGCCGAGCGGCCCCGGCTGCTGAACGCCGGGCGCTACGCGGCGCCGGTTCGATCGAGCGCAGCGAGCACGCGCGGCACCGACCCGCCCAGGTTCCACTCCTCGGCGAGCGCCTCGATCGTCGCGCGCGCGCCGTCGCCGGCGGGTGCGAGCCGTGCACCGAGCTGCTCGGCCGAGGGCAGGTCGAGCGTACGCACCACGTTCACCACCGTGGGCGCCACGGAGAGGTAGTCGTGCGCTGCCGCGAACTTCGCCCGCATCGTCGCGGACATCCGCGGCGGGACCTCGACTCCCGCCTCGCCCGACGCCACGGCGAGCATCTCGTCGAGCGAGCCGAACTCGCCGAGCAGGCCGGCCGCGGTCTTCTCGCCGATGCCGGCGACGCCGGGCAGTCCGTCGGAGGTGTCACCGCGCAGCGTCGCGAAGTCGGCGTACTGCGACGGCGCGATGCCGTACTTCGCCACGACCCATCCGTCGGTCACGAGCTCGAGCTTGCTCATGCCGCGCGCCGTGTAGATCACGCGCACGCCCGACGCGTCGTCGACGAGCTGGAACAGGTCGCGGTCGCCTGTCACGACGTCGACCGGCATGCCGGCGTCCGTCGCGAGCGTGCCGATCACGTCGTCGGCCTCGTGCGCCGCGACCCCCACGACCGGGATGCCGAGCAGGCCGAGCACCTCGCGGATCATCGGCACCTGCGCCTCGAGCGGGTCGGGCACCTCCTCGATGTCGGGGCCGGCGGGCACGACCTCCTCGACGCGGTGCGCCTTGTAGCTCGGGATCAGCTCGACACGCCAGTGCGGACGCCAGTCGTCGTCCCAGCAGGCCACGAGGTGCGTCGGCTCGAAGTCGGTCACGAGCCGCGCGATCATGTCGAGCAGCCCGCGCACGGCGTTCACCGGCGTGCCATCGGCCCGCTTCAACGAATCGGGCACGCCGTAGAAGGCGCGGAAGTACAGCGAGGCGGTGTCGAGCAGCATCAGACGATCGGCCATGGGCTGATCCTTTCACCACCGCCCGACGCAGTCACAGCGAACCCACAGCGAGCGGGCGCATCCTGCGGAACACACGCCGTCCTTCCGCGGTTCTTCCATATGGACACCCACGTAACCGGCTCAGCCGGTGTCGCAGGATCCGAGGGCGGCCCAGCCGGAGCCGCCAGGAGAAGGAGCACCCGTGTCACACGACTACCGCAAGACTCCCGAGGCGATCGACCGCCTCTCCCCGCTGCAGCGCAAGGTCACGCAGGAGGACGCGACCGAGCCGGCATTCCGCAACCAGTACTGGAACAACCACGACCGCGGCCTCTACGTCGACGTGGTCTCGGGGCAGCCGCTCTTCGCGAGCGTGCACAAGTACGACAGTCGCTCCGGCTGGCCGAGCTTCACCCGGCCGATCGACGGCGCGGCCGTCACCGAGCACGTCGACCGCTCGCTGTGGATGAAGCGCGTCGAGGTCCGCTCCTCGGGCGCCGACAGCCACCTCGGGCACGTCTTCGACGACGGACCCGTCGACGAGGGCGGCCTGCGGTACTGCATCAATTCCGCCGCGCTGCGCTTCGTGCCCCTCGACGACCTCGAGGCCGAGGGCTACGGCGAGTACCGCACCCTGTTCACCACCGACACCGACACCACCAGCACCACCGACGAGAGCGAGCACCGCGCATGACCACCCCCGGCACCATCACCACCCGCGCCGGCGCTGAGACGGCCGTCCTGGCCGGCGGCTGCTTCTGGGGCATGGAGGACCTGATCCGCAAGCTGCCGGGCGTGCTCGACACGCGCGTCGGCTACTCGGGCGGCGACGTCCCGAACGCGACCTACCGCCACCACGGCACGCACGCCGAGGCCCTCGAGGTCGTGTTCGATCCGGGCACGCTGAGCTACCGCGAGCTGCTGGAGTTCTTCTTCCAGGTGCACGACCCCACCACGAGGAACCGACAGGGCAACGACATCGGCACGAGCTACCGCTCGGCGATCTTCCCGACGAGCGACGCCCAGTACGACACGGCGATCGAGACGATCGCGGATGTCGACGCCTCGGGCATCTGGCCCGGGCCGGTCGTGACCGAGGTCGCGCCCGCCGGCGCGTTCTGGGAGGCCGAGCCCGAGCACCAGGACTACCTGGAGCGCATCCCGTGGGGCTACACGTGCCACTTCGTGCGACCCGGATGGCGCCTGCCGAAGCGGAACGCGGCCGAGGCGAGCTGACCCGGCGGAGGCGCCCGCTAGCGTGAGAGCCATGCGGTTCTCCGAACGGTTCCGCGCGACCAGGCGGGCGCCCCTGCTGCAGGTGCTGAAGTCGGCGGTCGCCACGGTGGCGGCCTGGCTCCTCGCGGGCTGGCTGATCCCCGGGCCGCCGCCGGTCTTCGCCGCCATCGCGGCGCTGCTCGTCGTGCAGCCGAGCGTGAACCAGTCGCTCGGCAAGGCGATCGAGCGCAGCGTCGGCGTCATCGCGGGCGTCGTCATCGCGTCGCTGCTCGGCCTCGTCTTCGGGTCGAGCAGCTGGGTGATCCTCGTCGCGATCCTCGTCGCGATGCTGGCCGCGTGGGCCGCCCGGATGACCACGGGCACGTCCAACCAGGTGGCGATCAGCGCGATGCTCGTGCTCGCGCTCGGCGGCACCTCGCCCGAGTACGCGTTCGACCGCATCATCGAGACGCTCATCGGCGCGGCGATCGGCATCATCGTGAACGCGCTCATCGTGCCGCCGGTGCTCGCCGGCCCGTCGCGCGACCAGCTCGCCGCGCTCGGGGCCGAGCTCGCGGCATCCGTCACCCGCCTCGCCCGAGCGCTCGAGCGCCCGCAGCGCCAGGCCGACCTCGACGGGCTCATGATCGAGGCGCGGTTGCTCAGGCCGATGCGCGATGCGGCGGATGGCGCGATCGCCGACGCCGAGGACTCCCTCACGTTGAACCCTCGCCGATCGGCCCATCGCGGCGACATCCTCGAGCAGCGCCGGCTGCTCGATCGCCTCGGCCCGATGGTGACGCAGGTCATCGGGATGACCCGCGCGTTCGTCGACCACTACGACGACGGCCTGGGTGGCGAACCGACCGTGGGCGCGATCGCGGAGCAGCTTCGCCGCGTCGCGCACGACATCAGGCTCGCCGTGCACCTCGCCGACGTGGAGCCGGAACCGCCGACCTCGGCGATCCCCGCGCTCACGGCGCCCCTCGAGATCGCCGCGCCGAAGTCCGACCACTGGATCCTGGTCGGCTCGCTGCTCGAGGACCTGCGGCGCATCCGCGACGAGCTCCAGGCGGAGGATCCGTCGCTGCCTGGGGGCTGACAACGCACGTCCGGCGCCTGTCAAGGGGTTCCCGTCCCGCGGCGAAGCTCCGTATGGTGCCCGGAATGGTCCAACCCGACACCCGTCCCAGCGGGAACCCGGCCCGATCGTCCGGCACGCCCGCCCTCGTCTACGCGGCCGTGGCGGCGCCGGTCATCGTCGCGATCGTGGGCGCGGCGACGCAGCCGTGGCTCCGGCCCAGCGACCTCACGCGCGACAGCCAGTCCGTCGCCGTCGCACACGACGCGACCAGTCCGGCGTACGGAGTGCTTTCGAACGTCGGCATCGTCCTGATGGCGGTCGCCTGCGGCATGGCGCTGCTGGGATGGCTCGCCTCGCGCGCGACCCGCGATCCGGCCGGCTCACTCCTCGCCTGGAGCGCCGGCCTCGGGCTGGTGTTCGTGCTGGACGACCTGCTGCTGCTGCACGAGTCCGCCGCATTCGGCCAGTGGGCCGGTGCGGGCGCCGCCGCGGGGTACGCCATCGCGTTCGTGGCTTATCTCGCCCGATACCACGAGCTGATCCGCACCCGGTTGGCGGGCGGCCTGCTCCTGCTGGCGATGGCGGCGTTCGCCGGGTCGGCGGTGGTCGACCTGCTGGTGGCCCCGACGCAGGCATCGGTGCTGGTCGAGGACGGCACCAAGCTGCTCGGCATCGTGGCGTGGTCGGTCTTCGTGGGCCGAGCGGCCGTCAGCGTCCTCACCTCGAGCCGACCGCCGAACACCTCGGCGACCCGGATGGATCGGGCCGCCCCGACGGCACGGGCACGCTGAACCTCACGCGAGGAGGTCGCGCACCGCCTCGCCCCACTCGAATCCGCAGTCGCGGCAGTCGAAGATCGGCGCCTCGGAATGGAGGCCGACGGCGGCGGCATCGGCCTCGACCTCGAGGTCGAGCGGGCCGTACACGATGACCCGCACGGCGGCGGAGCCGCAGCGGAGGCAGGGCTCGTCGAGCACACCTGGCTCGATCGTCGAATGCGTCGGGTTCGTCATGCAGATCACGGTAGGCGGGGCCGCCGACATCGCTCGCAGCGCTGCCCGCGCGTCGCGTCATGGCGGACGAACGGCCGACTGTCAAGACCCTCGTCCCCCCGGAATCCCGCGCATAGCGTCGAAGCGACAGCTCACGGAAGAGGTGCCGTTTATGGACGTCCTGCTCACCACCCTCAGCGCGCTCGGGCTCGGCGCGCTCGCCGCAGCGATGCTGTTCACGCTCGCCGCCGTGAACGGAACCCCGCTCATCCACCGCCAAAGCCGCGTCGACGGCGCCGCGCCGGTCCCCGTCCCGCAGGTGGCTCGCCACACCCCACGCCACCGCGCCTGACCCGAGGCCTCCGCGGCGAAACGCGTCGAGCGCGCTCGACGCGACGGCGCTCCCGAGTCGACGCGCGTCCGGTCTATCGTCGAGTCGATGCCGCCGATCGCCGGCGGCCGAGGAGACGACCATGACGCACGGCCCCGCCGGATTCGACTTCTTCTCGGCGGGCGAGCTGCCCGCGCCCGGGCTCAGCGCCGACGAGGTGGCGACGATCGTGCGCGAGCGGTGGGGGCTCGACGTCGAGCTCGATCCCCTCGGCAGCCAGCAGGACCAGAACTTCCTCGCACGCGACACCGCCGGCGAATGTGTCGGCGTGATCAAGATCACGAACCCCGCCTTCACCGCGGCCGAGCTCGACGCGCAGGACCACGCGGCATCCCGCATCGCCGCGGCCGCACCGCAGCTGCGCATCGCGACGACGAGTAGCGACGGTGACGGCTCCCCGCGCTCCGTCGTCGCGGACACGAGCGAGGGTCCGCTCGCCATGCGGCTGCTCGAGTACCTGCCGGGCGGCACGCTGACCGGGAGCGCCCACCTCTCCCCCGCAGTGATCGCGCGCATGGGGGAGCTGGCGGCGCACGCCAGCCTCGCGCTCGCCGGGTTCGCGCACCCCGGGCTCGACCGCGTGCTGCAGTGGGACCCGCGCCACGCCGATCGCGTCGTCGACCTCCTCGCGCCGCACCATCCCGACCCGGCGAAGCGGGCCCTGGTGACGGATGCCGCGGCGCGCGCCTGGGCCGACGTGCAGCGCGTCGCGTCCGACCTCCCGATCCAGGCCGTGCACCTCGACCTCACGGACGACAACGTGGTGTGCACGGCCGACCGTGGCATCCGCCTGCCCGACGGGATGATCGACTTCGGCGACGTGACCGCGAGCTGGGCGGCCTCCGAGCTCGCGATCACCATCTCGTCGGTGCTGCATCACGCCGGCGCCGAGCCGGCCTCGGTGCTCCCTGCCGTGCGGGCGTTCCACGCGCTGCGTCCCCTCTCCGCGGCCGAGGTGCGCGCGCTCTGGCCCCTCGTCGTGCTGCGCGGCGCCGTGCTCGTCGTGAGCGGCGAACACCAGGTGCAGATCGACGGCGGTGCGAACGCGTACGCCGCCGCGGGCGTCGAGCGCGAGTGGCGCATCTTCCAGCAGGCGGTGTCGGTGCCGTCGGCCGTGATGGAAGGGGTCATCGCCGAGGCGCTCGGCATCGATCTCGACGATGGCGGCTGGGCGACGCGATCGCGGCTCGGAACCGATCCAGGGCTCGCGTCGGCGGACGCGGTGCGCCTCGACGTGTCCATCACCGCCGACGCGGTCGACGCCGGCGCCTGGCTCGACAGCGACCTCGAGGACCGGCTCGCGCTCGACGCGCTCGACGCGGGCGCTCCCGCAGCCTGGCTCGAGCGTGGCATCCCTCGCCTCACGGGCTCGCGCATCCATTCCGCCGCGTCGCCGGCAACCGTGCCGACGGGCATCGACGCCTGGTTCGCGGAAGCGCAACGGATCGACCACCTCGCCGGCAGCTCGCGCCTCGTCGTCGAGGGCGCCGATGGCGCCACCATCCTCGACGGCACGGTGCCGGCGCGGACCCGGTCGCGTCTCCGACTGGAATCGCCGGACGGGCCCCGGGTGCCGCATTTCGTCCGGCCGGAGTACGCCGCGGGGTGGCTTCGACTGACGGCCGATCCGGCCCTCGCCCTCGGGCTCGGCGACGCCGCGCCCGAAACGGCGCTCGCGGTCACCGGTGCGGGCGCCTCGAGCGATGCGGCTCGGCTCGTCGCGCGACGCGACCGCGCGTTCGCCGAGGTGCAGGAGCACTACTACGACGCGCCGCCGCGCATCGAGCGGGGTTGGCGCGAGCACCTCGTCGGCACCGACGGCCGCGTCTACCTCGACATGGTCAACAACGTGACGCCGCTGGGTCACGGCCACCCGGGCCTCGCCGCAGCCGTCGCGACGCAGCTGCGCACGCTCAACACGAACTCGCGGTTCAACTACGGCGCGGTCGTCGAGTTCTCCGAGCGCCTCGCCGCGCTCGCGCCGGACCCGCTCGACACGGTGTTCCTCGTGAACTCGGGCTCCGAGGCGACCGACCTCGCCATCCGCGTCGCGATGGCCGCGACCGGCCGTCGCGACGTCGTGTCGCTGCTCGAGGCGTACCACGGCTGGACCTACGCGTCCGACGCGGTGAGCACCTCGACCGCCGACAACCCGAACGCCCTCGCGACCCGCCCCGACTGGGTGTACGCGCTCGATGCGCCGAACCCGTTCCGCGGCATCCACCGCGGCGACGACGCCGCGCGGTACGCACCCGAGGCCGCCGCGCGCATCCGCGAGCTCGCGGCATCCGGTCGCCCGCCGGCAGCCTTCATCGCCGAGACCTTCTCCGGCAACGCCGGCGGCATCCCGCTGCCCGACGGGTACCTCGCCGAGGTGTACGCCGCCGTGCGCGAGGTCGGCGGGCTCGCGATCGCCGATGAGGTGCAGGCCGGCTACGGCCGGCTCGGCCAGTGGTTCTGGGGCTTCGAGCAGCAGGATGTCGTGCCCGACGTCATCGCGGTCGCGAAGGCCGCAGGCAACGGGTACCCGCTCGGTGCGGTCATCACGACACGCGACATCGCCGCGCGCTACCGCACGCAGGGGTACTTCTTCTCGTCGACGGGCGGCAGCCCGGCCTCGAGCGTCGCCGGGCTCGTGGTGCTCGACGCGTTCCGCGACGAGCGGCTCCAGCAGAACGCGGCCGACACGGGCGCGTACCTGAAGGGCCGCCTCGAGGCGCTGGCGCAGCGCCATCCGCTCATCGGAGCCGTGCACGGCCTGGGCCTGTACCTCGGCGTCGAGTTCGTGCGCGACCGCGCGACGCTCGAGCCCGCGACCGAGGAGACCGCGGCGATCTGCGACCGGTTGCTGACACTCGGCGTGATCATGCAGCCGACCGGCGACCACCAGAACGTGCTGAAGGTCAAGCCGCCGCTCGTCGTGACGCGCGAGAGCGCCGACTTCTTCGTCGACATGCTCGATCGGGTGCTCGACGAGGGCTGGTGAATCCCGGCGGGCGCTCCGATCATCGTCTACGCTCGGGCCCGTGGACGGATCGGCTGATCGGTACACGCGCGACGACCTGGTCGAGCGTGCGGGGGCCCACGCCGGGTTCGTCGACCGGCTGCTCGAACTCGGCGTCCTCGCACCCGCCGCCGACGGGAGGTTCGGGCGCGGCGACGTCCAGCGGGTGCGTCTCGTCGAGGCCTGCGACCGCGCGGGCCTCCGCGCGGAGGCGATCGCGGAGGCCGTCGCGGCGGGCCGGCTGGACCTCGAGTTCCTGGACGGCCCGCAGTATCGATGGTCGGAGCTCCGTTCCGAGACGTACGGCGAACTCGCCGCCCGGTTGGGCATGCCCTTCGACCTGATCCGGCAGACCGGCACGACGCTGGCGAACCGGGTGCTCACGCCCGAGGACCGCACGCGCGAGGACGACGAGGCGATCTTCTCGGTGATGCAGATGGTCGCCGGGATGGTGGACGCGGACGCGCTGACCCGACTCGGGCGGGTGTACGTCGACGGCATGCGCCGTGTCGCCGAGGCCGAGAACGAGCTCTTCCAGACCTACATCGTCGGGGCGCTGGTGCAGGCCGGCATGACGTACGGCGAAGCGCTCGAGCAGGCGGCCGATCTCGGTTAGCGACTGACGCCCCGGGTCGACCGCATGGTCTTCGCGCTGTACCGCCGCCAGCAGGAACGCGGATGGACCGCGGGGATGGTGGAAGGGATCGAGCGCGCCCTCGAGGCGGCGGGAACGCACGCCGGGCCCGCGCGACCGCCCTCCTTCGTCTTCATCGACCTCGCCGGGTACACCGACTTGACCGACACACAGGGGGATGCCGCGGGCGCGCGGCTCGCCGGCCGGATGAGCTCGATGGTGGAGCGCGTCGTCGCCGACCACGCCGGCACGCCCGTGAAGTGGCTCGGCGACGGCGTGATGGTGCACTTCCGGCAGGCGGGACAGGCGGTGCGCGCGACGCTGGAGATGGTGGACGCGGCGCCGGTGATCGGACTGCCCGCCCATGCGGGGATCGCCGTCGGCCCGGTCGTGATGCAGGACGGCGACTACTTCGGCCGCGCCGTGAACCTGGCCTCGCGGATCTCCGGGGCGGCGGTCGCCGGGCAGACCCTCGTCACGGGCCCGGTCGTCGACCTTGCCGACGATCCCGCGCTCTCGTTCCGCGAGGTCGGTCCGATCGAATTGAAGGGATTCGCCGATCGGGTGACGGTCTTCGAGGCGGCGGCGACCGGCCGCCAGCCGGCAGGGGCCTAGCCGCCGCAGGGTCGCAGGGAAAGCCCTTGACAGGACGGCGGTTCCCAGCGCAGTCTGCCAGCAGCAGCCGCGCGGTACCGCTGGGGGGCGGCGGCCGGTGCGCGGCCGCGAGAGGAGCGGCGATGACGACGTTCGGTATCGAGGAGGAGTTCTTCTTCCTCGACCCTTCGACGATGCTGCCCGCGGATGTCGCGCTGGACGTGTTCCGGCGTCTCTCGAGCGACCCGGCGTGGAGCGCCGTCACGCACCAGGAGTTCCTCGCCTCGCAGGTGGAGCACGCCTCGCCCGTGTTCACCGACCTCGGGGAGGCGGGCGCCGAGCTCGTGGCGTTCCGGCACGAGGTCGACAGCGACGCCGCGCGGCACGCGGTCTCGGTCGCGAGCATCGGGACGACGCCCGACGCGCACGCCTTCCCCTCGATCACCGACAACGACCGCTACCACCGCATCGTGCGCGACATGGCCGGCGTCATCGCCGACCACCAGATGGCGGGACTGCACGTCCACATCGGCATCCCGAGCCGCGAGCACGGCGTCGCGGTGCAGAACGCGGTGCGCCCGTGGCTGCCACTGCTCACCGCGATCTCGGGCAACTCGCCGTTCTGGCGGGGCAACGTGACCGGGTACGGCAGCTGGCGCACCATCCAGCTGCGCCGTTGGCCGACCTCGGGCTGCCCGCCGCGGTTCGCCGACGCGGCCGATTACGACCGTCGCATCCGGCAGCTCATCGGCCATGCGGGCACCAACGACCTCGCCCTCATCTCGTGGAACGTGCGCCTGTCGGAGCACCTGCCGACCATCGAGTTCCGGATGGCGGATGCGCAGCTCACCGCGGATGACACGCTGCTCGTCACGGCGCTCTGCCGCGCGCTGGTGCAGCGGGCGATCGATGAGTTCGACCGAGCCGGGCAGGACCACGCGGCGATGCTCCGGAGAGTGCGCTCCACCGACGACCCCGACCCCGACCTCCCGCCCGAGCTGCTCAGCGCCGGCATCGTGCATGCCGCGCACGCGGGCATCTCGCGGGACGCGTTCGATCCGGCCACCGGCAGCCTGCGGCCGGCGCCCGAGCTCCTGCGCCGACTCGAGCGGTACACCGCCGAGACGCTCGAACGCCTGGGCGACCGCGCGACCGTGCACGAGCTCATCCGGCGCCTGCTGCGCGACGGCACGGGCGCAACGCGCCAGGTGGAGGCGTTCCGACGCAACGGCAATGCCGGCCTGCGTCGGCTGTTCGCGGCGACCATCGTGGCGCCCACGTCGGTCCACCCTCCGCTCGGCCGGTCGCCGCACCAGTCCGACGAGCCGCGGGTGGCGAACGGCCCGGCGTGAGGCCGGCGTCACGGGTGCGTCGAAGGGGGACGGGGGATGGCGACGGGGCGCGAGCGCTCGACGGACGGCACGGTCGCCCCATCCGCGAGACCGGCCGGCGCGGCGGACACGCTGCGCCAGCTCGTGGTGCTGCTGACATCGCTGCTCGCGATCGCGGCGGCGTTCATCGGGTCCGGGGCGTTCATCCTGCCCGGGACGTTCATGGGGTTCGAGGCGTTCACCGCCACGCCGATCCAGGACGCCGCGGGCGGCTGGTTCGACGCCGACGCGACGCTGCTCGCACCGGCGCGTCCGGCGTTCGGGATCTGGAGTCTCATCTACGCGGGCATGTTCGCGTACGCGCTCTGGCAGTTGCTGCCGGCGCAGCACGCTGCTCCTCGGCACCGCCGCGTCGGGTACGCGGTGGCCGCATCGCTCGTCCTCAACGCGCTGTGGATCGGCGTGGTGCAGTTCGGACTGCTCGGCGCGAGCCTCGCGGTGATCGCCGTCCTCGCGGCGCTGCTCGGCTGGATCTTCCTGCAGCTGCGCCGGATGCCGCAGCGCAGCGTCCTCGACGGCATCATCACCGACGGCTCGATCGGCCTCTACCTCGGCTGGGTCGTGGTCGCGACGGCCGCGAACGCCACGGCGGTGCTCGCGGCAGCCGGCTTCGACGGCGGCCCGTTCGACCCGATCGTCTGGGCGGTGATCGTGATCTCGGTCGCAGGGGGCATCGGCGTCGCGATCGGCCTGGCCGGTCGGGGGCGCCTCGCCCCGATGCTCTCGATCTGCTGGGGTCTCGCCTGGATCAGCGTCGCGCGCCTCACGGATGAGCCCGCCTCGCGGATCGCCGGCATCGCAGCGCTCATCGCCGCGGGTGTGGTGGCCATCGTGACGATCGGCGCCCGCATCGGCGCGATGGTGGCCGAACGCGCCGACCGGCAGGACCGGCTCAGGGAGGAAGCCGCGGCGGCTCCGGCGTGAGGGGTGCACGATGGACGCATGAGCGTCGACGAGCACCCCCTCACGATCGAGGTCGGCGACGGCATCGGCTCGGTGCCCGCCGTGCTCGCCCGGCCCGACGACGCGAGTGCCACGATCGTGGTCGCGCACGGGGCCGGCGCGGGCAAGGACCATCCGTTCATGTCGGGCTTCTGCAGGGCACTCGACGGACTCGGCATCGCGACGCTGCGCTTCGACTTCCCGTACGTGGCGGCCGGCCGGCGGTTCCCCGATCGGCCGCCGGTCGCGATCGCGACGTGGCGCGCGGTGGCGGATGCCGCAGCGTCGCACGCGCGCGAGGGCGAGCCGGTGTGGGCGAGCGGCAAGTCCTTCGGCGGCCGTATGGCGTCGATGGCGGTGGCCGACGGCATGGATGTCGCGGGGCTCGTCTTCCTCGGCTACCCGCTGCATCCGCCGGGCCGGCCCGAGAAAGCGCGCGACGAGCACTTCACGTCGCTCACGGGCGTGCCCATGTTGTTCCTGCAGGGCAGGAACGACCCGTTCGCGATCCCCAACGACCAGCTCGACGACCTCGTGCGCCGGATCGGCCCGAGCGCCGTGCTCGACTGGATCGAGAACGCGAACCACTCCTTCGAGGTGAAGGGCGCGAAACGGCCCGCGGGCGAGGTCGGCGCCTCACTCGCGCCGCGGACGGCCGAGTTCATCGACGCGCACTCCCGAGCCTGAGGGACCTTCGGCCCCGGCGCCGGCGCGGCGTCGCTCGCAGACTCGAACCACGCACATCAGGCCACTGAGGGGAGCGACCATGAGCGCGTACCCGCCCACCGCACCGGAGGGCCCCGCTGCACCCAACCCGCACGTCGCGCGAGCCTCGCAGAGCGCGACCTCCACCCGGTCATTCCTCGCCACGTGGCTCTTCGCGTGGCTGCTCGGCTTCATCGGCGTCGACCGGTTCTACCTGGGAAAGGTGGGCACCGGCATCCTGAAGCTGCTGACCTTCGGCGGGTTCGGGATCTGGTGGCTCGTCGACCTCGTCCTGACGCTCACGAACGCCCAGAAGGACAAGGACGGCCGACGCGTGGTCGGCACTCGCCAGGAGCAGACGATCGCGTGGATCGTGACGGCCGTCGGCATCCTGCTCGGCTGGGTCATGGGCGCGGTGACGCAGGCGTTCTCGATCCTCGTCGAGCAGATCCTGCCCGCGCTGCCGTGGTGGCCGGCGAGCTGACGCCGCCTGCGCTGCGGGCGCTCACACCGCGGTGTAGCCGCCGTCCACGAGGTGGTAGGTGCCCGTGATGAAGCTCGCGGCGTCGCTCGCGAGGAACACCACGAGCGCGGCGACCTCCTCGGGCGTGCCGAGGCGGCCGATCGGGTGCTTGGAGGCGAGGAACTCCTGCGTGGCCTCGTCGAGGTTCGCATCGATGAGTGGGGTCTTGATGAAGCCGGGGCCGACCGAGTTCACGCGCACGCCCAGGGGCGCGTACTCGATCGCCGCGTTCTTGGTGAGGCCCACGAGTCCATGCTTCGCGGTCACGTAGGCCGACGACATCGCGAAGCCCACGCTGCCGAGGATCGACGCGACGTTCACGATGGAACCGCCGCCGTTGGCGACCATCGCCGGCAGCTGGGCGCGCATGTCGAGGAAGACCGAGTTCAGGTTGACGGAGATCACCTTGTCCCATCCGTCGACGGGATACTCCCCGACGAGGGCGGACGGCCCGCCGATGCCGGCGTTGTTCACCGCGATCCGCAGTGGTGCAAGCTCGTTCGCGACACCGATCGACGCCTCGATCCAGGCGGTGTCGGTCACGTCGCCGACGGATGGCTCGGCGACGCCGCCGGCCTTGCGGATCTCGTCGACGACCCTGTCAGCATGTTCGCCGTCCATGTCGTTCACCACCACCGAGGCGCCGTTCGCCGCGAGCAGCAGCGCGATGGCCCGGCCGATTCCGCTGCCTGCTCCGGTCACGATCGCCGATCGGTCCGCCACGTCGTACTGGGCCATGAGCCGTCTCCTCCGGGTGTGGGTGTGTGTGCCTGTGCTCGTGCGTCTGGTGCGGCCGAGCGGATGCCGCGGCATCCGCACCGCACCCTCACCGTCGCACGTCCCTCCCGGGCCCGACAGGGCCTTGCGTCCCGCCGCCGGGAGTCACTCCCCGGGCGCATCGGCGGCGAACCGCGATGCGAGATCCCGTCCGATCTCGTGGTGGCGGAGGAGGAACGCGCGTTCGTCGAGCCGCTTGCGCCGCAGCCACGACGTCACCTCGTCGTTGCACTTGCTCGCGTTGCACGACCCGCACGCGGGGACCACGTTGAGCAGCGTGTAGCGCCCGCCGCGCGAGATCGCCAGGACGCAGTCGCGCTGCAGGCTGCGTTCGATCGCGCCGCAGTACGCGCATCCACCCCACGCCTCGACGAGTGCCGCCCACTGCGCATCGGAGAGGTCGTGCGTCGAGCGCGACATCCGCCGCTTGCGTCGTCGCGCGTACACGGCCGCGCGCGTCCGGCTCACCGCCATGCGGGTCAGGTTAGCCGCGCCGCCGCGGGCGTCGGCCGCCTTCGTCCGGCGTGGTCTCACTCGTCCTCCCCAGGGCTGAGCGGCGATGCCCCGGGCGCTGGTGCTCTCGCGACCGCTGTGAACGACGTCAGGGAAGGCGCGGGGTTCGCGGTGGCGCGACGCGGCGCGGGGCGAGCGACTCGAAGGCCGCGGCCAGGCGCAGCAGGGCCGTGTCGTCGTGGGCGCGACCCGCGAACGTGAGTCCCACCGGCATCCGGATGTCGCGGAGGAGGCCCATGGCGACCGTGACGGTCGGGATGCCGAGATGGCGCGGCACGAGGTTGCCGTTCGCGACCCAGACGCCGTTGCGCCAGCCGAGATCGGCGGAGGCCGGATCCACGTCCATGTCGGCGGGGGCGACGTCGGCCACGGCGGGGAAGGCCACGGCGTCGAGGCCGAGGTCGTCCATCCACCGCTCGAGGTCGAGGCGGCGGGTCTCCTCGAGACCGCGCAGGCCCTCCTCGAGCTCGGGCATGTCGGCCCAGCTCGCGCCCGCGTGGGCGCGCACCCAGTCGGGGTACTCGGCGATGTCGTCGTCGAAGCCCGCGTACCGGTCCGGGAGCGCCCCTTCGGGCCGCGGGAAGATGCGCGCGCCGTCGACGTCGGCGAGCGTCCGCAGCGCGGGGTCGCCGTTCGCGGCGAGGAAGTCCTCCCATGCCCAGGCCGACAGGTCGACGATCTCGCGCCGGAGGTACTCCGGACTCACGAGGCCGCGCGTCGCGATGGTCGGGGCTCCCGGTCGGTCGCCCTCGTAGTTCGACACGACCGGGAAGTCGACGAGCACGACCTCGGCGCCGGCCGCCTCGAGGTCGCGGCGGGCCGCCTCCCACAGCTCGACCACCGTCGCGCGCGTCTCGATCCGCTGCCCGGTGGGCCCGCCGATGCCGACGGGTGGGCCGCCGGGCTCGGCCGTGCCCGCCTCGGGGTCGGCGTTGACGTACATGCGCGGCACGCCGATGCGCGTGCCGGCGAGCGCGGCCCGTCCTGGCGCGGAACCGAGGTCGCGATACGACGGCGGGCGAACGGCGGATGCCGCGGGCAGCTCGATCCACGGCTGGGCGCGCCAGAAGTCGCCGCGGGTCTCCGCATCGTCCGCGACGATCACGTCGAGCACCTCGAACAGGTCGGCCATCGTGCGCGCGTGAGGCACGACGACGTCCATCGTGGGCACGAGCGGCCAGTTGCCGCGCACCGAGATGACGCCGCGGCTCGGGGTGTAGGCGCACAGCGCGTTGTTCGACGCGGGCGCGCGGCCTGACGACCAGGTCTCCTCGCCGAGGCCGAACGCCGCGAACGATGCGGCCGTCGCGGTGCCCGAGCCGTTCGACGAGCCCGACCCGAAGGCGGCCGTCAGGAACTCCGCGTTGTACGGGCTCTCGGCGCGACCGTAGACGCCGCGCTGCATGCCGCCGTTCGCCATGGGCGGCATGTTCGTCAGGCCGAGGCAGATCGCGCCGCCCGCGCGCAGCCGCTCGATCGTGAACGCGTCGCGCTGCGCCACGAGGTGCTCGAACGCCGGGCTGCCGGCGGCCGAGGTCAGGCCTCGCACGAGGTACGAGTCCTTCGCGGTGTACGGGATACCGTCGAGCGGGCCCAGCACCTCGCCGCGGGCGCGACGCTCGTCGGACGCACGCGCCTCGTCGAGCGCCCCGGGGTTGCGCACGACGAGCGCGTTCAGCGCGGTCGCCGTGCCCGGTACGTCGTACGCCTCGATGCGCGCGAGATACGCCTCGACCAGCCCGACCGCGGTCGCGCGGCCCTCCTCGAGCGCCGCACGGAGGTCGGCGATCGACGCCTCGACGACGTCGAACGGCGGGTGTGCAGGAGATTCGGGCATGTGCAGGCCTCCATCCTCGATCCGGTCCTGTATATCGCCGCTTCTCCTGTGAACCGCGGACGGCCCGGGGAGGGCGGACGGTCCGGGGAGCGCGGGCGACTGCGGGCTCATCGCGCGACCTCCTCGGCAGCCGCGGCGGCGAGCGCGGGCTGCTGCTGCGTGATGCAGTGGATGCCTCCGCCGCGCGCGAAGATCGGGCGTGCGTCGACGGTCACGACGCGCCGGCCCGGGTAGGCGTCCGCGAGGATCGCCGCCGCGCGCGCATCAGCTTCGGGCTCGCCGAAGCCGCACGCGACGACGCCATCGTTCACGACGAGGTGGTTCACGTAGCTCCAGTCGACGAACCCCTCGTCGTCGCGCAGGGTCGCGGGGGCGGGCAGGTCGATGATCTCGAAGCGCCGGCCCGCGGCATCCGCCTGCCCCTCGAGCAGCGTGCGCAGCTCGCGCGTCACCTCGAAGTCGGGGTGCGCGGCGTCGGCCTGGTGGTGCAGCAACAGGCGCCCGGGCGACGGGATGGTCGCGACGATGTCGACGTGTCCGTTCGTACCGAAGTGGTCGTAGTCGCGCGTGAGTCCGCGGGGCAGCCAGATCGCCTGCGTCGCGCCGATCGTGCGGGCGAGCTCGGCCTCGACGCGGGCGTGGTCGGCGTACGGATTCCGGCGCGGGTCGAGCTGCACCGTCTCGGTCAGCAGCACCGTGCCCTCGCCGTCGACGTGGATGCCGCCGCCCTCGTTCACGAGCACCGAGCTCACGAGCTCGGCGCCGACATGCGCCGCCGCGAACCGGGCGATCTCGGCCGAGACCTCCCACTCCGCCCAGTCGGGCGCACCCCAGCCGTTGAAGACCCAGTCGACCGCGCCGAGCACGCCGGGCCGCTCGTCGTCGACCACGAAGGTCGGACCGAAGTCGCGCATCCAGAATTCGTCGAGCGGCGCCTCGACGATCTCGATCTCCGAACCGAGCATGCGGCGAGCACGCGCCGCCTCGGTCGGGTCGACGACCATCGTGACGCGCTCGAACTCGGCGACCGCGTGGGCGGCCGCGGTCCACGCCGCGTAGCCCTCCTCGCGCTCGGCCGCCTCGGATCCGAGCGTCAGCCCCTCGCGCGGGAACGCCATCCAGGTGCGTTCGTGGGGTGCGGTCTCGGCGGGCATGCGCCAGCTCATGCGGGTTCCTCCTGGGTGCGGGCGGATGCCGCGGCATCCGTCTCGATGATGGCAGCGAGTGCGGCCGGGGCAGGCGGGGCGACGGATGCCGCGGCGGGCCGCTTCGCCCGGTCGCGGTACGGGTTCGTGGTCAGCCACAGCACCGCGTACAGCGCGCCGCCGAGCACGGGTCCGACGATCGCGGACAGGTCGGCACCGCCGAGCGCCGCCGCGATGGGCCCGACGTACAGCGTCGTGTTGGCCATGAGCACGGCGACCGTGGTGGCGGCGACCATCGCGATCGTGCCGGGCAGGAACCATCCGCGGGTGTACCAGAACGGCGCGCCGGGTCGCAGGTCGCCGAGGTCACGGGCGCCGTAGCGGTTGCGGCGCAGCAGGATGTCGACGGCGTACACCGCGACGAGCGGGCCGAGCACCGTGACGCTGAGCTCGAGCGACGCGTTGAGCGTGTCGAGGAAGCTCGGTGCGACGTACACGAACCAGCCGGCGGCGACGGTGGCGAGGATGCCCGTGATCACGACGGTGCTCGCGCGCGACACCCGCACGCCGAGGCCCTGGGCGTAGAAGCCGGTCGAGTAGGCGACGAGCGAGTTGTTGGTGATGCTGCCGAGCACGACGATCGCGAGGAAGATCGGCGTGAACCACGCGGGCACGATCTCGCCGATGGTCAGCTGCGGGTCGGTCATGTCGATCGCGGTCGCGGCGATCACGCCGAGCGAGCCGATGAGCACGGCCGGGAGGAACCCGCCGAGCGCGGTCCACCACGCGACCTGCCGCTTGGAGACGTCCTTCGGGAGGTACCGCGCGTAGTCGGCGCCGGTGCCCCACGAGAGCGGACCCGACGCGATGATCGCGTACCCGAGCAGCAGCATCGCCCACCGTTCGCCCTCGGGCAGCGGTGCAGGCTGGTACGAGAAGTCGGCTGCGCCGAGCACGAAGAACGCGAGCACCACGAACGCGAACGCGAGCGCCGCCGAGAAGTACGGCGAGAGCGCGAGGATCGTCGCGTGCCCGTACACGCCGAAGACGAAGCTGATGGCGGCGATCACGGCGAGCACGATCCATCCGCCCGCCGGACCCAGGTCGATGCCGAGCACCGCGAGCAGCGCGTTCGCGGCGAGGGTCGCCACGGCGATGTTGATGATCTCGTAGAACAGGCCGATGGCGACGCCGAGGCCCGCTCCGAACACGGTGTTGCCGCGCACGCCGAACATGGCGCGCATGATCGTGACGCTGGGTGCGCCGGCGGCCGGACCGCTGATCGCGAGCCAGCCGACGACGGCCCACCACAGGTTGCCGATCACGGTGACGGCGAGCGCCTCCCAGATCGAGAGGCCGAGCAGCACGAGCCCGCCGCCGAGCACGAAGTAGAGGTAGACGACGTTCGCCGACATCCAGACCCAGAACAGGCTGGACGGGCGGCCGTGGCGGTCGGCATCGGGGATGGTCTCGATGCCGTGCGTCTCGATGTGGCCGACGCGGTCGGAGGCGCCGTCGTGGGCGAGGGCGTGCGCGTGGGGCGGCGGCGGCGCGGTGGCCTCGGTCGTGCGGATGCTCATGCTGAACCTCGTCGTTCGCGTGGACTGCGGGGAAGAATCGTTATTGATCATGCGATCAATAGAAGCCGAGGTTACATAGACTGTCGGCACGATGTCAACACCCACGCGCACGAGGGCGTCCCGCAAGAGCCCCGCCGAGCGATCAGCCGAGATCGCCGATGCCGCGCGGGCCGCCGCGCTCGAGCAGGGCCTCTCCGCCGTGACGCTCCGCTCGATCGCGGCCCGTGTCGGCGTCGCACCGGCCCTCGTCGCCCACTACGAGCCGAACATGGACGCGCTCGTCGCGAGCACCTTCGGGCGCATCGTCGCCGACGAGCTCGCCGAGGTCCGCGGCCTGGTCGGTGCGCTGTCGACGCCCCGCGAACGGCTCGCGGTGCTGCTCGACACCCTCCTCGACGGCACGCGCGACGACGTCACCGTCGTCTGGGTCGAGTCGTGGGCGCTCGGCCGCCGCAACGAGCCGCTCGCCGAGACCGTCCGCGCCGAGATGGACGACTGGCGCCGCTTCGTGCAGGGCATCATCGAGTCGGGCGTCGAGGCCGGCGAGTTCGAGACGGATGACGCGGCATCCGTCGCCTGGCAGCTGCTCGGCATGATCGACGGCCTCAACGCGCACGCACTGGTGCGCTGGGAGGACGCCGCCGATCGCGGCTCACGCATCGGGCACGCGGTGGAGGGCATGCTCGGGATGCCGCGCGGCGCGCTCGCGTCCGCGCGCGGCTGAGCCGCGGCATCCGCGCTCAGTCGCCCTGCTGCGCGTACCACTCGTCGGCGAGGCGCTTCGGGGCGACCGCGAGCCAGGCGTCGGCGACGACCTCCTCGAGCCGGCGGCGCGAGACGGTGTCGAGCCGCACGAGGATCGCCGGGAACCCCTCGAAGTGCGGCGTCGTGAAGAAGACCGTCGGATCCATCTCGGCGAGCGCGAACTTCACCGCCTCGTCCTCGACGCGCGCGCCGAGCACCGGCCACGGCTGGTCGTCGAGGTGGAGGAACGCGAGGTCGGCCTTCCGCAGGGGTCGCTCCCACACGAATCCGCGGTCGCGCACGCGCCAGTGCGGCAGCCCGCGGCTCACGGCCTCGGTCGCCTCGGGCATGGCGAGCGCCAGCTCGCGGACCTCGTCCCACTCGATCATGCGCGCCACGCTACGCCGCGCGCCGGAACGGAACAACGGGCGACGTGAGACGGTTGGGGACACCATGACGACGCTCCCGAACACCATGCACGCGGTCGCCGCAACCGGATCCGTCCCCCTCCACGACGAGCGCGCCCTCACCGACGTCGAGCTGCCCCTGCCCGAGCTGCGGCCGCGCGACGTGCTCGTCGAGGTCGCCGCGGTCTCGGTGAACCCGGTCGACCTCAAGACGCGCGGGCGGCGCGCTGCCGACGCGCCGCCGGTGGTGCTCGGCTTCGACGCGGCCGGCACGGTCGTCGCGGTCGGGCCCGAGGTCACGCTCTTCGCGCCCGGCGACGAGGTGTACCACGCGGGCGTCATCAACCGGCAGGGCACGAACGCGGAGTACCACGCGGTCGACGAGCGCCTCGTCGGCCGCAAGCCCGCGAACCTCTCGATAGCGGATGCCGCGGCGATGCCGCTCACGACGATCACCGCGTGGGAGTCGCTGTTCGACCGGTTCCGGCTCACGTCCGAGAGCGAGGGCACGCTGCTGGCTGTCGCCGCGGCCGGCGGCGTCGGCTCGATCCTGACGCAGCTCGCCACGGCGCTGACCGGGGTCACCGTGATCGGCACGGCGTCGCGCCCGGAGACGCAGGAGTGGGTCCGTCGCATGGGGGCGCCGCACGTCGTCGACCACCATGGCGACCTCGCCGCCGCGGTGCGCGAGATCACGCCCGAGGGCGTCGACCGCGTGTTCACGCCGTCGACCGGCGGACGCCTGCCCGTCTACGCCGACCTGCTCCGGCCGTTCGGCTCGATCGTCGCGATCGACGAGGACCCCGACCTCGACATGCGGCTGCTCAAGGCGAAGAGCATCGCGTGGCTCTGGGAGTCGATGTTCACGCGCGGGGTGTTCGAGACGCCCGACATGATCCGCCAGCACGAGCTGCTCGACGAGGCATCCGCCCTGTTCGAGGCCGGGCGGCTGCGCAGCACGCTCACGCGCGAGATCTCGGGGATCGACGCCGAGGGACTGCGCGAGGCGCACGCGATCGTGGCATCCGGTGGCAGCATCGGCAAGGTCGTGCTGACCCGCTGATCGGGCGATGTCGGATGGCGCGGCTACCGTGGTCTCGATGACGACGGAGGGAGCCCGATGTACCTGGTAGGCGGTTCCGTCGTCACGAGCGCGAGCGACCTGAAGAAGGCGTCCGACTGCGAGTTCACGTTCCTGCGCGAGCTCGACGTCAAGCTCGGCCGCGACACGCTCTTCGAGCCGAACACCGACGCGATGCTCGAGCGCGCGGGCCGGCTCGGCGACGAGCACGAGCGGCGGGTGCTCGCGCGCTACCGCGAGCAGTTCGGCGCCGGCGTCGTCGAGATCCCGCAGCCCAACGTGCGCGACACCGAGGCGGTGGCCGCGGCCGTCGAGACCACGCGCGCTGCGCTCGAGGGCGGTGCGCCCGTCGTGTACCAGGCGACCTTCGCCGACGCGGGGTTCATCGGCTTCGCCGACTTCATCGTGCGGCGGCCCGACGGCCGCTACCGCGTGCAGGATTCGAAGCTCGCGCGGCACGCCCGCGTCACCGCGCTCCTGCAGCTCGCCGCCTACGCGTCCCAGCTCGATCGCATCGGCATCCCGTGCGACGACGTGGTCGAGCTGCTGCTCGGCGACGGCACCACGAGCGAGCACCGCCGCGACGACATCACGCCCGTCTACGTGCAGCGCGTCGCGCGGCTGCGGCAACTCGTCGACGAGCGCGTGGCCGCCGACGGTCCGGTCGCCTGGGGCGACCCCCGCTACACGCACGACGGCCGCTGCCCCACCTGCGAGCTCGAGGTGCAGGCGAACCGCGACGTGCTGCTCGTCGGCAGCCTGCGGGTCACGCAGCGCGAGCCGCTCGCCGAGGCCGGCATCACCACGATCGACGAGCTCGCGGCATCCAGTGGGGCGGTCCCGCACCTCATCGACTCGACGGTCGACAACCTCCGCGCGCAGGCCCGCCTGCAGCTCGTCGCCGAGGCGGCTGCGCGCGCCGCCGAGGCATCCGGCGAGCGCGGCCCCGACGACCCGCCCCTCGCACCGCCGGTCGAGGTGCGCGAGGCGGCCGCCCTCGCCGCGATCCCCGCGCCCGACCCCGGCGACCTGTTCTTCGACTTCGAGGGCGATCCGCTCTACACCGAGGGCGACGCCACGTCGTGGAACCTCGACTACCTCTGGGGCATGGTCGACGAGCACGAGCAGTACACGGCCCTCTGGGCGCACTCGTTCGCCGAGGAGCGCGAGGCGCTGCTGCAGTTCCTCGAGCTCGTGAAGCTGCGTCGCCGGGCGCATCCCGACCTGCACATCTACCACTACGCCTCCTACGAGCGCACGCACCTCACGACGATCGCCGCCCGACACGGCGTCGGCGAGGCCGAGGTCGACCAGCTGCTGCACGACGGCGTGCTCGTCGACCTGTACCCGATCGTGAAGCGCTCGGTGCGAGTGGGCAGCCGCTCGTACTCGATCAAGAAGCTCGAGCCGCTCTACATGGGCGACGAGCTGCGCGAGGCCGACGTGAAGAGCGGCGCCGACTCGATCACCGAGTACGTGCGGGCGCGCCAGCTGGTCGAGTCGGGCGGGGTGGCCGAGACCGTCGAGGCCGAGCGCATCCTCGACGACCTCGCCGACTACAACCGCTACGACTGCGTCTCCACGCGACGCCTGCGCGACTGGCTGCTCGCGATCGCGCGACGTGAGGGCGTCGAGCCCGTGCCGCCCGCCTACCTCGCCGAGGGTGCGGGAAAGGTCTACGAGCCGACGCCGCTCGCGCTCCAGCTGCGCGAGCTCGTCGGTCCCGCGGCACCCGGCGACGGACGCACGCCCGACGAGCTCGCGCTCGCCCTGTCGGCCGCGGCCATCGACTACCACGACCGCGAGGCGAAGAGCTTCTGGTGGTCGCACTACCTCCGCGTCGACCAGCCCGTCGACTCGTGGGAGGACCACCGCGACGTGCTCGTCGTCGACCCCCAGGCCTCGCGCGTCGAGCAGCGCTGGTACGAAGAGGGCACGCGGCAGTACCCCCGGCGCGAGGTGCGGCTCGGGGGGCGCATCGCCCCCGGCTCCCGGTTCGGCGTGGGCGCGAACGTCTTCCTGCTCTACGACTGGCCGGCCCCGTTCCCGTCGAGCACGCAGCGCCCCGGCCAGCGGGCCTGGTCGAGCGGCACCATCCTCGAGGTCACCGACACCGGCGTGCTCGTCGAGGAGGTCGGCGTCGCCGACGCCACGTGGCCGGCGCTCCCGATGGCGATGACCCCAGGGTGGCCGCCCGACTCGCGGGCCCTCAAGGCGGCGATCGCCGAGTGGGCGGCGCCGATCCCCGCGACCGTGCCTGCGCTGCCGTCGAACCCCGCGATGGACGTGCTGCGACGCCTGGCTCCGCGCGCCGCCGGCGGGCTCGCGCCCGTGATCGGGGCCGACTACGTCGACGCGGTCGTCGAGTCGGTGCGGCGACTCGAGCACTCGTACCTCGCGGTGCAGGGCCCACCCGGCACGGGCAAGACCTACGTGGCCTCGCATGTCATCGCGCGCCTCGTCGCCGACCACGGCTGGCGCATCGGCGTGGTCGCGCAGTCGCACGCCGTCGTCGAGCACGTGCTCGAGGCGGTCGTCGAGGCCGGCCTCGACGCGACGCTCGTCGGCAAGGCCGTGAAGGACCCGGCCGACGTCGAGTCACGGGTGTTCACGGCGTTCGCCAAGAAGGACGACCTGTCGAAGTTCACGGCCGAGCGCCCGTCGGGCTACGTCATCGGCGGCACCGCGTGGGACTTCTGCAACGTCAAGCGCGTACCGCGGGGCTCGCTCGATCTCCTCGTCATCGACGAGGCGGGGCAGTTCTCGCTCGCGTCGACGATCGCCGTCTCGGTGGCCGCCCGCAACCTGCTCCTGCTCGGCGACCCGCAACAACTGCCGCAGGTGAGCCAGGCCCTGCACCCCGAGCCCGTCGACACGTCCGCTCTCGGCTGGGTCGCCGACGGCCACGAGGTCCTCCCACCCGAGTACGGCTACTTCCTCGCCGAGAGCCGACGAATGCATCCTGCCGTCGCCGCGCCCGTGTCACGGCTCGCCTACCAGGGCGAGCTCCACTCGCATGCGGTCGCCTCGACCCGGCACCTCGAGGGCATCGATCCCGGCGTGCGACCCATCCCGGTCGAGCACGAGGGCAACACGACCTGGTCGCCCGAGGAGGCCGAGATCGTGGTCGAGCTCGTGGCCTCACTGCTCGGGCGCGACTGGTCCGACGCGCGCGACACGGCATCCGGGCCGGTCCGATCGCTCGCCCGGCCACTCGCGCAGACCGATCTCATCGTCGTGACGCCGTACAACGCGCAGCTCACCACGGTGCGCGAGGCGCTCGACCGCGTCGGATTCCCCGACGTGCCGGTCGGCACCGTCGACAAGTTCCAGGGCCAGGAGGCTGCGGTCGCCATCGTCTCGCTGGCCGCGTCGTCGGCGAGTGCCGCACCCCGCGGCATCGAGTTCCTGCTGCTGAAGAACCGGCTCAACGTCGCGATCTCCCGCGCCAAGTGGGCGGCCTACCTGCTCTACTCCCCCGGCCTGCTCGACGCGCTGCCGCGCCGCCCCGACGGGGTCGCCCAGCTGAGCGCGTTCATCCGGCTGGTGGGGGCCGACGTCCCCGAGGCGGTCGGCGTCTCGGGGTGACCGGCGGCCGCGTCGCCGCGGCTCGTGCGCGAATCGCGCTCAGCTCGTGAGCGCCTCGACCGCCTTCGCGATGCGGCGCTGACGCGTCTCGGCGGCCTTGGCGCCGTCGATCGCGGTGACGTGCGCCTTCTGGTGGCTCGGCGAGAGCCGGTCCCACGCCTCACGTGCGCCGGCCTCGTCGAGTGCGGCGGCGAAGTCGGCGGGGAGCTCGACGGTGCGGGGTGCCGTGTCGAGCTCGATGTCCACGACGATCGCGTCGCCGCCGCCGAGTCCCGTCGCCGCGCGCTTGTCCGAGCTGAACGGAATGAGGAACTTCCCGCCCATGGGCGCGATCGTGCTGCGGTACTCGTACCCGTTGACGGTGACCACGACGGGCGGCCGCTTGCCCGCACCGAGCTCCTCGACGAGTTCGGCCGGCACCTCGATGCCCGTGTTCCGCTCGCCCGTCAGCAGCAGTTCCGTCTCGAAGCGCATGCCGCGAGTCTGCCACCGGTCGCGGGCGCCCGAAAGGCTGGGAACACCGCACAGCCGCGGCACGTAGGTTGTGGACGTGACTTCCCCCACCGAACTCAGCCCTGCCCGCATCACGATGTACGGCGCCGCGTGGTGCGGCGACTGCCGCCGCTCGAAGGCCCTGCTCGACCGCCGTGGCGTCGACTACGACTACGTCGACCTCGAGGTGGTCATCGAGGGCGCCGAGCGCGCCAAGGCGATCTCGGGCCGCACGAACATCCCCGTCGTGGTCTTCCCCGACGGCACCCACTTCACCGAGCCCACCGACGCCGAGCTCGGCGCCAAGCTCGACGCGCTCGCGCCCGCCGCCTGAGCGGCACCCACGCGCCCGGATGACGCGAACGGCGCTTCCCGACCAGGGGAAGCGCCGTTCGCGTCATCTCGCGGGCGTCCGCGGGCCAGCGGAGGGTCAGCGCAGCGCCGGGACGACCTCGCGCTCGTAGAGGTCGAGCACCGAGTCGTCGAACGCGAGCTCGGGCATGTAGTGGATCGCGTACCCGAGTCCGCGCGCCTTCATGTCGAGCAGCCGTTCGATCACCTGGTCGACCGTGCCGACCGCGATCGCCGACTCCGAGCGGTAGTCGCCGATGAAGCGCCGGGTCGCGCCCGCGCCGAGGTACGGCGCGACCCGCGCCTCGAGGCGCTCGAGGCGCCGCGCGACATCCGCCTCATCGGTGCCGATCACCGTGTTGAAGTTGGCGCTGCGCACGATCGAGTCGAAGTCGCGGCCCAGCTTGTCGGTGTGCCCGCGAAGCACCTCGCTCTTGTGGCTGAACTCCTCGGGGCTGCCGTAGAAGTTCGTGTACGACGCGTACTTCGCCGCGATCTTCAGCGTGACCTTCTCGCCGCCGCCCGCGACCCACATCGGGATGCCGCCGTCCTGCAGCGGCTGCGGCTGCACGATCGCGCCGTCGACCTTGGTGAACTCGCCGTCGAGGGTCGCGCGCCCCGTGGTCCATGCCTGGTGCATGATCTCGACGCCCTCGCGGAGCATGCGCAGCCGCTCGGGTGCGTGGGGGAAACCGTATCCGTACGCGCGCCACTCGTGCTCGTACCATCCGGCGCCGATGCCCATCTCGAGGCGGCCGCCCGAGATCACGTCGACCGTGGCGGCGACCTTCGCGAGGTAGGCGGGGTTGCGGTACGCCACGCACGTGCACATCTGGCCGAGGCGCACGCGCGAGGTCGACGCCGCGAAGGCCGACATCAGCGACCACGCCTCGTGCGTGGCCTCGGTCTCGCTGTGGACGGGCACGGTGTGGAAGTGGTCGTACACCCAGATCGACTCCCACGGCGAGCCCTCGCGATCGGCGTGGGCGGCGAGGCCGTGCATCGTGGCCCAGTGGTCGGCCGGGTCGATGCCGACGAGGTCGTGGCGCCAGCCCTGGGGGATGAAGTATCCGAATCGCATCCGGCCAGCCTATGACCGCGCAGTCAGCGCCAGCCCTGATGACCCCGCCCCTTGACAGCCGTAGCGTCGCCAGCATGAACCACCAGCCCGACCACGCGCACGTGCACGCCGACGACCTCATGGCCGTCGCGATCACGACGGGCGGCGTCCGCGTCATCCACCTCTCTGGTGTGGCGGTCTGCCCGAGCGAGCTGTGGCGGGTCGAGTTCGTGCCCGCGGGGCCGGTGCTCCCTGGCAGCACGCGTCCAGGCCGGATCACGCTCGGCGTGCGCGGCACGGCGCCGCGGCGCCGCGGGCGCACCCGGTCGGCGAAGGTGAGCTTCGAGGCGATCATCGAGGACTCGCGCACGCGCGAGGTCGAGGTCAGGCTCGAGTGCCAGCCTCCGGTCGTGGTCCCCGTGCTCGAGGCGAACGGCTCGTTCGGGTCGAGCGCACGGGCCTCGCGTCCCGAGGTGCGCGACGAGCGCGATGCGCGCGCCGGATGGCCCGAGCGGGTCCGGGCGATGACGGATGCCGCGTCGGCGGCGGTGCGCTCAGCGCTGCACGAGCTGGCGCAGGCCGTCGCCGGCCCGCGCGCGGCCGTCGCACTCTGAACCCGGCTCGCTGGACGGCCGGCGGCGCCTACGTCAGCGCGAAGCGGAGCTCGGCGATGGCCGGCCCGTCCCACACGTCGTCGGCGAGATCCTCGCTGCGGACCGTGACCACCTTGCCGCCCTTGGCCAGCACGAGCATCGCGAGTTGCGGAAGAAGATCGCCCGCGTGCCGCCCGTCGGACAGCGCGTCGCCCTCGCCGTTCCCGGTGGCGAACTCGACCGCACCCGACTCGGCGTCGAGCGTGCCGTTGACCGACGTGGTGAAGTCGAACCAGAGCGTCTCGACGGCCCCGTCGATCGCGAGGCGGCCGATCGCGGCGATGTCGCGTTCGACCCGGCCCTTGCTGCCGTCGGCGAGCTGGTGGAGCGCCGTGCGCGCCTCGTCGACGTTGAGCTCGGCCAGCTGGCGTCGCAGCTCCTCGTCGATCTCGGCCGCCGCGCGCCGATCCGCACCGCCCGGCACGGCGATGACGCGCCGCCCGTTCTTCGCCCGCTCGAGGAACGAGCTGAGCAGCGGCTCGGCGGCGAAGACGAACAGCGGCACGCGATCGTCGGGGTCGTGCGCCTGCAGCACGCCGCGGACCGCGTCGGCGACCCGCTTGGCGTAGATGTCGTGGATCTCGGGGCGACGGTCGCCCTCGTGCGTCCCGCGGTCGCCGTGCCCGCCCGTGCGGCGCTGCCCGGCATCGCCCCGCTCGCGGTTGGCCGCGTCCTCGAGGTTGCGCGGCAGGTCGGGGTCGAGCGGCATCTCCTCCGCGCGAGCGGTCGGCTGGGCGTGCCACAGCGTCCATTCGTTCGAGGACAGGCAGACCGCGAACGCCTCCTGGTCCTGGCTCGGCGCACGCAACAGCTGGCCCAGCGTGAAGTGCGAGCCGACGTGCATCGCGTCGTCGAGCCGGTTGGGCAGGACGTACACCTCGTTGAAGCCCGGCGCGGCGAACACCGCGAGCGAGCGGGCGAGCGCGCTCCACACCGACTTGTCGGCCAGGACGCGGTCGCGTTCGGACTTCAACGCGTCGAGGGCGGCAGGGTCGGCATCGTCGGCGCGCAGCCGGTCGATGGCCTCATCGAACGCGCTCTTCACCGCGATCTCGGCGCGTTCCCGCTCGCTCACGACGGGAGAGGTCGACACGTAGATCGTGACGGCCGGGTGATGTTCACCGGCCAGCGCCGCGAAGTCGGTCGTGGTGGGCAGTTCGTAATGGGTCGTCATTCGTCCCTCCCGCGAATCCGGCGACGACATCGTCGCGTCCCTCCAGCCTAGGAACCTCGGCGCCGCACCGACACCCCCGATTCGGATCCGGACGGTCGGCCGGGCGAGTCGCGCCCAGGAGATCCGCCCGGGACATCCGCCCGGACACGCCGATGGGCCCGGCAGGTGCCGGGCCCATCGTGTGGAGCGTGTGCGGTTGCGGTCGTCAGCGACGCACGGGGTGGTTGGAGCGGATGACGCCCGTCGGGTCGACCGCGTTCTTCAGCGCACGCAGGCGCGCGAGCCGGCCGTCGTCGCCGAAGACCTGTTCGCTGGCCGTCGGCCGCTCGACGAAGTTGAGGTACTCCGCCGTGGCGCGCCAGGGCTCGATGCGCGAGAGCAGCCGTCCGAGCGAGGCCACGACCGCCTCGGCGGTCTCCGGTACGGCGATGCCGACCGCGTAGACGAGGTACCGGCCCTCGAAGCCGGCGATCGCGCCGGGCTCCGGCAGCCCGGACTCGGCCGCGAGGTCGACGGCGGCAGCCGGTTCGAACGCACCGCCGAGGTGGCGGATCTCGACCGAGAGCAGCGCGGTGTCGGCGTCGGGACCGACCGCGTCGACGAAGCCGCGCACGCCCTCGGCCGGGAGATCACCCAGCATCATGCCGCCGCCGAGGCCCGGCGTCGGGCCGGGCGGGTCCATGTGCAGTTGCAGCAGCTCGGCCGGCGCCTGCGGGTGGACGGTGTCGATCTCGGGGTGCAGCGTACGAAGGGGCGCGAGCAGCGCGTCGGCCCGCTCGGGCGACTCCTGCACGACCGCCTCGACGACCACGAACGACCGACCCGAGAGGAACGGCGGCAGTTCGGGCATCGGCGGGATGCGCAGCACGCGGCCGACCGAGGTGACGCTGTCGGGCACCGAGCGGGTCCAGTCGGCCCATGCCTGGAGCACCTCCTCGGCGCGGTCGATCGGGAAGAACAGCGTGCCCGCGACGACCTGCTCGAGCTCGAACAGGCGGAACTCGATCGCGGTCACGACACCGAAGTCGCCCCCGCCGCCGCGCACGGCCCAGAACAGCTCGGCGTCGTGCTCGGCGTCGACGCGGCGGAACTCGCCGTCGGCGGTCACGAGCTCGACCGCGACCACGTGGTTCGCGGCGAGGCCGTGCTGGCGGCCGAGGAACGAGACGCCGCCGCCGAGCGTGTAGCCGACGACGCCGACGTCGTGCGACGACCCGGCGAGCGCGGCGAGACCGTGCGGCGCGGCCGCGGCGACGACGTCGCCCCAGAGCGCGCCGGCCTCGACCCGCGCGAGGCGCTGCGTCGGGCGCACCTCGACGGCGCGCAGCTCGTGGGTCTTCAGCAGGATGGCGTCCGAGAGGCCGTCGCCCTCGACGAGCGGTGCGGCGTTGTGCCCGGTGCCCTGCGGGGCGACGGCGAGACCCATCTCGCGGGCGGCGCGCACGGTGCGGGCGATGTCGGCGGCGGTCGCCGCGATGACGACGGCGGCCGGACGCTGGTCCACGGAGAGGTTCCACGCCGCGCGGGCGGCGTCCCAGTCGGCATCGCCGGGCAGGACGAGCCGGCCGTCGAGGCGTTCGGCGAGCATCGCGAACGCTTCGCGAAGTGACAGGGCGGCGGTGTCGAAGGCAAGGGAGTTCACGGGTGATCCTTTCGGAGTGCATGGGGGTCGCGGGCCGGGCGTTGGGTCAAGCTCGTTCCGACGGCCGCCCGGGTGGCCGGGGGCGCTCACGACGCGTTCCATCCAATGCGGAGAGCAGGGTCCGGGGATCAGGAGCATCCCGCCCGACGGCTCAGGGTTATCCCCTGTTCCGGCGGCCCCGGAATAGCGGCCCGATCGGCCCGGTTGCGATGAGGGATGTCTCTCTCGCCACGTCTCTCGGTCCTGGATCTCGTGCCCGTGCGGAGCGGCCAGTGGTCGGCCGACGCGGTCGCGGCATCCGTCGCCCTCGCCCAGGCCGCGGATCGCCTCGGCTTCACGCGCTACTGGTTCGCCGAGCACCACAACATGCCGGCGGTCGCGTCGACGACGCCGCCCGTGCTCATCGCCGCGACGGCCGCGCGCACCGAGCGGATCCGTGTCGGCTCCGGCGGCGTGATGCTGCCGAACCACGCACCCCTCGTGGTGGCCGAGCAATTCGCGGCGCTCGAGGCGCTCGCTCCGGGCCGCATCGACCTCGGTATCGGTCGCGCGCCCGGCAGCGACCCCGTGATCACGCAGTTGCTGCGCATCTCGGGTCCGACGGCCGACGTCGACCGCTTCCCCGACCACGTCGCCGACATCCTGAGCCTGCTGTCGCCGGATGGCGCGACGCTGCGCCTCACGAGCGGGCGCGAGTACCCGATCCAGGCCACCCCGGCCGCCACGGCGGTGCCCGAGCTGTGGCTGCTCGGCAGCTCCGACTACTCGGCGCGGCTCGCGGCCGAGCTGGGCCTGCCGTACGTGTTCGCGAACCATTTCTCGGGCGAGGGGCTGGAGCAGGCGCTCGAGCTGTACCGCTCCGGGTACCGGCCGAGCGAGCGGCATCCGTCGCCGCAGACGATCCTCACGCTGAACGCGGTCGTGGCCGACACCGCCGAGGATGCGCAGGAGCGAGCGCTGCCGCAGCTGCGGTCGATGGCGCGGCTGCGCCTCAACCGCCCGATGCGGCCGCTCGAGACGGTCGACGAGGCGCTCGCCGGCCCGCGTGATTCCGACGCCGACGAGGTCATCAGGCGCATGCGGCCGCGGTGGGTCATCGGCGATGCGGATGCCGCGGCCTCGGCCGTGCGCGCCCTCGCCGCGCGGCACGACATCGACGAGGTCATGGTCGCGCCGGTCGCCGGTGCGCGGGCCGACGAGCCGACGGATGCCGCGCCGGGCCGCGTGCGGACGCTCGAGCTGCTCGCCGATCGCCTCGCGGCATAGCCGCGCGCCGCCTCCGATTCGCGCTGCTTCAGCGCTGCTTCAGCGTCGCTTCAGCGCCATCCGACAGGATGGGCGGAACGGAGGGAGGCCGTGGATGCGCCTGCTGGTGGTCGAGGACGAGACGCGCCTCGCCGAGGGGCTCAAGCGCGGGCTCGAGGCCGAGGGCTTCGCCGTCGACGTGGCCGCGAACGGCACCGACGGGCTCTGGTACGCGCGCGAGAACCGGTACGCCGCGATCCTGCTCGACATCATGCTGCCCGGCACGAACGGCTACCTCGTGTGTCGCGCGCTCCGCGAGGCCGGCGATTGGACGCCGGTCCTCATGCTCACGGCGAAGGACGGCGAGTGGGACCAGGTCGAGGCGCTCGACACCGGTGCCGACGACTACCTGACCAAGCCGTTCTCGTTCGCGGTGCTCGTGGCGCGGGTGCGGGCGCTCATCCGGCGCGGCGCGGCGCCGCGGCCGGCGGTGCTGTCGGCGGGCGACCTGGAGCTCGACCCCGCCACGCGCGCGGTGCGTCGCGGCGACACCCCGGTCGACCTCACGGCGCGCGAGTTCGCGGTGCTGGAGTTCCTGATGCGCCGCGCGGGCGAGGTCGTCTCCAAGCGCGAAATCCTCGAGGGCGTGTGGGACTTCGACTTCGACGGCGATCCGAACATCGTCGAGGTGTACATCCGGCACCTGCGCAACAAGGTCGACCGCCCGTTCGCGCGCGACGACATCCAGACGCTGCGCGGTGCTGGGTACCGACTGGCGGCGAGCGGTGACTGAACCGGTGGTCGTGCGCCGGGCGGCCCGCCCGCGCATGGGGATCAGGGGGCGCATCACCCTCGTCGCGGCATCCGTCGTGGCCGCCGCCCTCGTGCTCGGCGCGGTCGGCTTCTGGCTGACCCTGCGGGCGTCGCTGCTCGAGGCGCTGGCCGATGCGGCCGAGCAGGATGCCGCGGCGATCGCCTCGCAGGTCGAGGCGGCCGGAGCGGGCTCGCTCGGCACGATCGGCGAGTTCGACGACGAACGGCTCGTGCAGGTCCTCGACGAGTCCGGCGGTGTCGTCGCCGCGAGCGAGGACGCGCCCGGCACGGCCGTCGACCCGGACGAGGGTTCCACCGTCCGCGTCGACGACGAGACCTACGTCATCGCGGTCGGGTCCGCAGACGACGGCGTCGAGATCGTCGTCGGGCGCAGCACCGAGTCGGCCGAGGAGACGCTCGCGACGGTCGCGCGGCTGCTCGCGGTCTCGGTGCCGCTCCTCGTCGCCCTCGTCGGCCTCACCTCGTGGCTCGTCGTCGGGCGCGCGCTCGCACCCGTCGATCGGATGCGGAGGCAGGTCGACGCCGTGAACGCGACGCGGCTGGCGGCACGCCTCGACGAGCCGCAGACCACGGACGAGATCGCCCGGCTCGCGCGGACCCTCAACGCCATGCTCGGCCGCCTCGAGTCGAGCCAGGCGACGCAGCGGCGCTTCATCTCGGATGCCTCGCACGAGCTCCGATCGCCGCTCGCGACGCTGCGACAGTTCGCCGAAGTCGCGCGCGACCACCCTGAGCGCGTCAGTCCGGAGGAGCTCCGCGACGTCGTGCTCGCCGAAGGCGGGCGGCTCGAGCGGCTCGTGCAGGGCATGCTGGTGCTCGCCCGTGCCGACGAGGGCGTGTTGCGGCCGGAGCCCGTCGACGTCGACCTCGACGACCTGTTGCTCGCGGAGGCCCGTCGCATCCGCTCGCCGGACCTCGCCGTCGACACGAGCGGCGTTCGGGCGACGCGGGTGCGAGGCGACGCCGCGTTGCTCGCACAGCTCGTCCGGAACCTCGTCGACAACGCGGCGCGGCACGCGCGTGCGCGGATCGCGCTCGCGGTCGCGCCCGTCGGCGAGGGGACTGCACCGGGCGCGACGGTCGTCCTCACGGTCGACGACGACGGCGCCGGGGTCCCGCCGGCCGAGCGCAACCGCGTGTTCGACCGCTTCGTGCGGCTCGACGACGCCCGTGCACGCGACACCGGCGGTAGCGGGCTCGGCCTGTCGATCGTGCGGGAGATAGCGCGCGCCCATGGCGGCGAGGTGCGCGTCGAGGACGCGCCGTCGGGCGGCACGCGGCTGCTCGTGGAGCTGCCGGCCGCGCCATCCGCCGACCGTGCCTGAAGCCACCTTCAGGGGAATTCAGGCACGGTTCAGCCATGTGGAGCGAATCTGGCTTCGACGAAGCAGGAGGCTGACATGAAGAAGCGCACCATCTGGATCACCGCGGCCGGCGCCGCCGCCGCGATCGCGCTGGGCGGCACCGCGATCGCCGCTTCGGCGACGAATGGGTTCGAACGAGACGACGACGGGCCGGGCGAGTCCGAGCAGGTGCTCACGGGCCCCGACCTGGAGCGCGCCTCGCAGGCCGCGCTCGACGAGGCCGGCCCGGGCGAGGTCCTCGAGGCCGAGGTCGGCGACGACGGCGAGAGCGCCTACGAGGTCGAGATCCGGCTCGACTCTGGCGCGTCGGTGGAAGTGATGCTCGACGCGGACTTCAACCCGATCGGGACCGAGACCGAGGACGACGGGTCGGGTGGCGACGACGACCCGGCCGGCCAGGACGACTGAGGCCATCCGCTCCAAGGGCTCCGCGCGTTCGCGCGGGGCCCTTCTCCGCGTCGCCTGCCAGCGCACCCGCACGCGCTGCATAGGAAGGGCATCGGATCGGCATAGGGCCCGCCTCGGCGGCTGCGGCTGGATGGGAGCTCCCAGCACACCGTTTCGGAGCCCCACATGGATCAGACCCTCCTCATCGCCGCCGACCTCGTCGCGGTCGCCCTGCTCGTCTTCGCCCTCTACTTCCCGCGTCACCGACGACGCGACCTGGTCGTCGCCTACCTGACCGTCAACGTCGGCGTGCTCGCGGTCGCGCTCGTGCTCGGCACCAGCACGATCGGCGCCGGACTCGGGCTCGGCCTGTTCGGCGTGCTGTCGATCATCCGGCTGCGCTCGAGCGAGATCGAGCAGCACGAGGTCGCGTACTACTTCGCGGCGCTCGCGATCGGCCTGCTCGGCGGGCTCGGCGCGTCGTTCGGATGGCTCACCCTCGGGCTCATGGCGCTCGTCCTCGTCGTGCTCGCGGTCGGCGATCACCCCGCGCTGTTCCGTCGCACGCGGCAGCAGGTGCTCGTGCTCGACCGTGCGTTCCCCGACGAGGTCGAGCTGCACGACCATCTCGCGTCGCTGCTCGGGGGCCGCATCCGGTCGGCGCGCGTGGACCAGCTCGACCTCGTGAACGACTCGACGACCGTGACGGTGCGGTTCGAGGTGCCCCGCGCCTCGGGGCCCGTCCTCGGAGCCGGACCCGGCGGCGCGCCGGCCCGCGCCGTGCAGCTCGAGGGAGCGGGACGATGACCGCCCGCCACGCGGCATCCGTGACGCCCGCGGCACTGCGCGCCCTCGACGCGCTCGAGGCGGTCGATCTGGAGCAGCTGAACGCGGAGGCCGAACTGCAGACGCGCGTCGACCGCAAGTACATGCTGCCGATCGCGGCGCTGCCGGCGCTGCTCGAGCGGCTTCCCGACGGAGTGCGCGTGCTCGACCTCGACGGCGCCCGGGCGAGCTCGTACGAGTCCGTCTACTTCGACACCCCGGAGCTGACGAGCTTCCGGCTCGCGGCGCACGCCCGTCGGCGGAGGTTCAAGATCCGCACGCGGTCGTACGTCGACTCCGAGGCGAGCTTCCTCGAGGTGAAGACCCGAGGCGGTCGGGCGCTCACCGTGAAGGACCGGATCCCGGTCGACCCCGCGCTCACCGCCACGCTTTCGGGCGAGGCGCGCGCCTACGCCGACGAGGTGCTCGTCGAGGCCGGGGTCGGCGACCTGTCGCACGAGCGCCTCGAGCCGGTGCTCACCACCGCCTACCGGCGGGCGACCCTGCTGCTGCCCGCTGCGTCGGGGCGACCCGCGAGCCGCGCCACGATCGACGTCGACCTCGCGTGGACCGACCGCGGCGTCGACGGCCGCTTCCGCCGGATGCTGCGCACCCCCGACTCCGCGATCGTCGAGACGAAGTCCGGCGCGCAGGCCGGCGCGGTCGATCGGGCGCTGTGGGCGGCCGGCCACCGTCCGATGCGCGTCTCGAAGTACGCGACCGGGCTCGCGGCGATCCGGCCGGGGCTGCCCGCCAACCGCTGGATGCGCGTGCTGGACCGGCACTTCCGCGCCGCGATCGCCCAGCCGCTCGATTGAGCCGCGACGGTGCGCCATCCGACCGCCGACGACGCATCACTCCCCCCATCCCCACCGCACTCCACCGACCCGACCCCGAGAGGACACGACCATGACCTTCTTCCGCCTCCCCCGCCCGACCACCGCCGACCAGCCCGACGGCCGCCGGCGACGCCCCTGGCTCGCCGCCGCGCGGATCACGCCGGTGCTGCTCGCCGGCGCGCTCGCGTTCGCGGGCTGCACCGCGACCACGGCCGCAACGTCCGACCGCTCGGGCACGACCGACTCGACCGTCTCTGTCGCCTCGACCGCCGCCGTCGACCCGGGCGTCACTGCCGCCGAGGCCATGGCCGAGAACGAGGCGCCGCCCGGCGAGGATGGCGACGACACATGGGACGCGGCATCCGAGGTCGCGATCTCGCTCGACGGCGACACGGCGACGGTGGCGGATGGCGCTACCGGCGTGCGCATCGACGGCGACACGGTCACGATCACCGCGGCGGGCACCTACCGCCTGAGCGGCGAACTCGCCGGCCAGGTGGTCGTCGACACGACCGCCACCGAGCTCGTGCGCGTCATCCTCGACGGTGCCGACATCTCGAGCGACACGACCGCCGCCCTCGCCGTCACGAGCGCCGAGCGCGTGCAGCTCGTGCTCGCCGACGGCAGCGACAACGCGCTCAGCGACGCGTCGGGCTACGCCGACGACGCCGACGTGAACGCCGCCCTCTTCAGCGCGGCCGACCTCGAGATCGCCGGCGAGGGCGCCCTCACCGTGCAGGGCAACGGTAACGACGGCATCGCGTCGAAGGACGGGCTCATCATCTCGGGCGGCGAGATCACGGTCGACGCGGTCGACGACGGCATCCGCGGCAAGGACGAGGTCATGATCGCGGGCGGCACCGTCACGGTGACCGCCGGCGGCGACGGGCTCAAGGCCGACAACGCCGAGGAGGCCGACCGCGGCTACCTCGCGATCTCGGGCGGCACCGTCACGATCGACGCCGCCGGCGACGGGCTGGATGCCGCGACCGACGTGATCGTCTGGGGCGGCTCGCTCGACGTCACGGCCGGCGGCGGCGCCGGCTCGAGCGTGGCCGATGGCGACTCTGCGAAGGGCCTCAAGGGCACCGTCTCGATCATCGTCGACGGGGGCGAGGTTGCGGTCGACGCCGCCGAGGACGCCGTGCACAGCGACAGCACGGTACACCTCGCGAACGGCGCGCTCGAGCTCGCGAGCGGCGACGACGCGGTGCACGCCGACGCCGCGCTCACCATCTCGGGCGGCACGGTCGGCGTGAGCGAGTCGTACGAGGGCCTCGAAGCGGCGGCGGTGTCGATCGCCGGCGGCAGCACGTCGGTCGTCGCATCCGACGACGGCGTGAACGCCGGCAGCACGCTCGACCTCACGGGCGGCGAGCTGACCGCCGACGCCGACGGCGACGGGCTCGACGTGAACGGCGCCATCACGATGTCGGGCGGCACGGTCGTCGTGAACGGCCCGACGGCGCAGAACAACGGCGCGATCGACTCCGACGCCGGATTCGACATCAGCGGCGGCACGATCGTCGCCGCCGGCTCGAGCGGCATGGCGATGGCGCCCGGCGCGGATGCCGCGCAGGCGTCGGTGCTCGTCACGCTCGACCAGCAGGTGGGCGCCGGCACCGCACTCGAGCTGACTGCGCCCGACGGCACCGTCGTCGCGACGATCACCACGACGAAGTCGGCGGCCACGCTCGCGGTGTCGACGCCCGAGCTCGTGAACGGCGAGACATACATCGTGACGGCGGATGGCACGGCCGTCGGCTCCGCGGTCGCCGGCGAGCAGGTCTCGGGCGGTATGGGCGGCCCCGGTGGCGGCGCGATGCCGCCGCGCCCCTGACGGGCGGCCGTGCCGGCCGAGTCGGCCGCGTCAGTCGCCCGAGGCGTAGACCCGCGCCTCCCATGGCGCGAGCGGTGCATCGAACGGCGCGGGCGAGTCGGGGATCGTGTTGGTGAGGATCGGCACGTCGCCCGGCTCGCCCGGAGCCGACCCCCAGCGGCCCGCGAGCTCGGCGTCGAAGGCGGGCACGTGCTCGACCGACGACAGGTTGACCACGACAAGGAGGCGTTCGCCCGCGTGCACGCGCTCGAACGCGAAGATGGCCGGGTGCCCAGCATCGACGCCCTCGAAGTCGCCGTGCGCGACGACCGGCCGCTCGTGTCGCAACGCGATGAGCTGCCGGTGGTACTCGAGCACCGAGCCCGGGTCGCCGGCCTGGGCGGCCACGTTGATCCGATCGTGGTTCGGGTTCACCGCGAGCCACGGCGTGCCGGTGGTGAAGCCCGCGTTCGGCGTGGCATCCCACTGCATCGGGGTGCGCGCGTGGTCGCGGCTCATGAGGCTGAGGCCGTAGAGCGCATCGGCGACGGCTGTTCCGCTCGCGACCTCCTCGGCGTACGCGTTCAGGGACTCGACGTCGCGGTACTCGTCGATCACCGAGAACGGCGCGTTCGTCATGCCCAGTTCCTGGCCCTGGTACACGTAGGGCGTGCCGCGCTGGAGGTGGAGCATCGTCGCGAGCGCCGTGGCGGACGAGTACCAGTGCTCCGCGGCGTCGCCGAACCGGCTGACCGACCGCGCCTGGTCGTGGTTCTCGAGGTAGAGGCTGTTCCAGCCGGTCTCGTGCAGGCCCACCTGCCACTTGGCGAGCGACGCGGCGAGCTCGCCCGGCTCGAGCGGCCGCGGCCGGAACTTGCTCACGCCGTGGTCGAGGCCGACGTGCTCGAACTGGAACACCATGTCGACCTCGCGCCGCGCCGGGTCGGTGAAGAGGATGGCCTCGTCGAGCGTCACGCCCGGCGTCTCGCCGACCGTGATGAGCCCCTCGCGCCCGTCGAACACCTCGCGGTGCATCTCCTGCATGAACTCGTGCAGGCGCGGTCCGCCGACGTAGAACGCACCGCCGTCGCCGTACCGCCGCCCGTCGCGGATCGGGCCGTCGGGCAGGTGCGGATGCTTCGAGATGAGGTTGATCACGTCCATCCGGAAGCCGTCGACGCCCCGGTCGAGCCACCACCGCATCATGTCGTACACGGCGTGCCGCACCTCGGGGTTCTCCCAGTTGAGGTCGGGCTGCTTGCGGTCGAACAGGTGCAGGTAGTACTCGCCGGTCGACTCGTCCCACTCCCAGGACGGTCCCGAGAAGAACGATTCCCAGTTCGTCGGCTCGGCGCCCGGGTCGCCGCCGTGCGTCCCCTCGCGCGGGGGACGCCACCAGTACCAGTCGCGCTTCGGGTCGTCGAGGCTCGAGCGAGAGGCGACGAACCACGGATGCTCGTCGGACGTGTGGTTCACCACGAGGTCCATGACGAGCTTGAGGCCGCGCTCGTGCATGGCGGCGAGCAGGTCGTCGAAGTCGGCCAGCGTGCCGAACGTCGGGTCGATGTCCTGGTAGTCGCTGATGTCGTAGCCGTTGTCGGCCTGCGGCGAGCGGTAGACGGGCGAGAGCCACACCACGTCGACACCGAGGCGTTCGAGGTGGTCGAGGCGGCGCAGGATGCCGCGGAGATCGCCGACGCCGTCGCCGTCGGAGTCCTGGAAGCTGCGCGGGTACACCTGGTACACCACTGCCGACTTCCACCAGTCGGGGGCGGTCGACGGATGGCGCGGCTCGGCTGCGTTCGACATGTGCCGATCCTCGCAGCCGCGAACCGATCCGTCACCCGGTTGCGGACATGACGATGCCCCGGGCTCGTGCCCGGGGCATCCGTTGCGGTTCGGGTCGGCGTCGCGCGCCCGCGGCTCAGGCCGCGAGGCCGAGCCGTCGCAGGTCGTCGCCCGACGCGCGGTGCTCGCCGCCCTCGACGACGTGCGCCTCACGCGGCACGCGCGCACCGTTCTGGACGCGCGCGCCCGCGCCGACGGCCGCGTAGGGTCCGACGACCGCGAAGCGACCGACGACCGCGCCGCGACCGACGCGTGCGTTCACGCCGACGGTCGCCTTCTCGGCGATGATCGCGTCGGCTTCGACCCAGGCGCCGTGCGAGATGGTCGCACCGCGCTGCACCTCCGCGCCGGGGTCGACGTAGGCGGTCGGGTCGACGAACGCCGTCGGGTCCACCTTGGCGGTCGTGGCCACGAGGCCTCGGCCGTTGACGTGCTTGCGGTAGCGACGCAGGATCCCGGCTTCGTCCTCGAACTCGACGTAGCTGATGCCCACGTGTCCTCCATTCGCCGGTTGCGGAGTCTCCGCTCCCGGATACAGGTACAACATCCCGGCTGACCGGGGCATTCCCCAAGTCTCCGGGCCTTCCCTGAATACCGGCGGGGATATCCCTGATTCCGCGCTGGAAGCCTTGTCGGCGCCGATTCGACGGCCATACCTTCGCCCTCGTGCCTCCGACCGGAGGGCATGATCGCCGCCAGGCGCGACGACCCCGGAACCACCTCGGAAGACCTCACATGTCGACGTACCTCCTCTGCGCGAGCCCCATCCAGGGTCACGCCGCTCCCGTCATCGCCATCGCCCGCGACCTCGTCGCCCGCGGCCACGACGTCACCGTCCTGACCGGCTCGCGGTTCCGCGCCGCCGTCGAGGCGGCCGGCGCGCGACACCGCTCCCTGACCGGTATCGCCGACTTCGACGACCGCGTGATGCAGGACCACCTGCCCGACCGCGACCGCCACCGCGGCATCGCCAAGCTCGAGTACGACGTGCAGACGATCTTCGTCCGCCCCGTCGCCGAGCAGTTCCGCGCGATCGAAACGCTGATCGACGAACTCGCACCCGATGCCATCCTGATCGAAGGCGCCTTCGCGGGCGTCCTGCCGCTGCTGCTCGACGACCCGACGTCGCGACCGCCGATCATCGGCGTCGGCGTCATCCCGCTGGTGCAGCTCAGCGTCGACACCGCGCCCGGCGGGCTCGGCCTCGCACCCAGGTCGGATGCCGTCGGCCGCCTGCGCAACCGGGTCCTCAACGCGTTCGTGACGAAGGTGATCTTCCGCAAGACGCAGGCGCTCGCGCAGAAGACCATGCGCGAACTCGGCCGCCCCGGCCTCGACGCCTTCGTGTTCGACTTCACCCGCATGTGCGACCGGTACCTGCAGCTCTCGCCGGCCGAGTTCGAGTACCGCCGCAGCGACCTCAGCCCGAACGTCCGCTTCGCGGGCACCGTGCTGCCCGGCTCGCCCGCGAACGGCGACCTGCCCGAGTGGTGGCACGAGCTCGACGGCGACCGCCCGGTCGTGCACGTCAGCCAGGGCACGATCGACAACAAGGACTTCGACCGTCTCATCCGCCCGACGCTCGAGGCACTCGCCGACCGCGACGTGCTCGTGGTCGCGGCGACCGGCGGACGCCCGGTGTCGGAGCTCGGCGGACTGCCCGCGAACGCGCGCGCCGCGGAGTTCCTCCCCTACGACCTGCTACTGCCCAAGACCGACGTCTTCGTCACGAACGCGGGCTTCGGCGGCACCCAGTACGCGTTGAGCCACGGAGTGCCGATCGTCGCGGCCGGCGATACCGAGGACAAGCCCGAGGTCTCGATGCGCGTGCAGTGGAGCGGCGTCGGCCTGACACTGAAGACCGGGACGCCGACGCCTGCGGCCGTGGGCAGCGCCGTCGATCGCGTGCTCGGCGACCCCGGGTTCCGCGAGCGCGCCCGCGAGATGGCCGCCCGCATCGCGGAGTACGACACGTTCGGCATCATCGAGTCCGAGCTCGAGGCCGCCGTGGCATCCGCCCGCCTGCGGCTCGAGTCACCCGTCGGCTGAGCTGCGGGACCGCCATCCCGTTTCAGGAGGACGGAGGCTGTTCAGGATCGTCTCGCCGATCGGGACCTGAGCAGCTTCCGTTCTCCTGAAATGCAAGCGCCGCGCCCGCGGCATCCGCCCACGAAGGGGCATGGATGCCGCGGGCGCGGCGTGTATGCGTCGGGAGCGCCTACTCGGAAGCGGCGCTCTCGGTGTCCTGGATCTCGACCACGAAGACGAGCGTCTGCCCGCCGAGGCCGTTGGCCGACTCCTCCTCGCCGTAGCCCAGCGCCGGCGGGATCGTGACGATGAGCTTCGTGCCGACCTTCTGGCCGACGAGCGCCCCGCCGAAGCCGGGGATCACGTCGCCGGTGCCGAAGCGGGCGGCCTCCTTGCCGTAGCTCTGGTCGAAGATCTCCTTGGTCGCCCAGTTGAGGCCCTGGTAGTGCAGGGTCACGGTGTCGCCGGCCTGCACCTCGGCGCCGTCGCCCTCCTCGATCACCTTGACGAGCAGCTCGTCGGACGGGTCGGCATCGGGGATGGTGACCGTCGGCGGCTCCTCGCCGTTGAACTCCACCTCGGGCACGTTCTCGGTCCATTCGCCGGGCGTGGGAAGGTCCTCGGCCTCGACGACCTCCTGCACGTCGGTCACGATGACGAGGGTCTCACCGGCCGCGACGCCGATGCCCTCGTTGCCCTGGTCGCCGTAGACGGCGGAGGCGGGCGCCACCGTGACGACGCGCGAGCCGATCGGCACGCAGTCGACTCCGGCGAGGAAGCCCTCGTAGAGCGAGCCGTCGCCCACGGTGAGCGACGCCGGCTGCGAGAAGACCTGGGTGCCGTCGGATCCCTTGAACGCGGTGACGACCGCGGAGACCTCGTCGCCCGACACGGTCTCGTCGCCGTCGCCCTCGATCGCGATGGTGCGCTGCAGCTCGTCGGCCTCGAGCGGCGTCTCGAACGTCGCGGTCGGCGCGGCGCCGAACTCGCCCTCGACCTCGACGGCGTCGCTCTGCTCGCCGGCCTCGACCTCGAGGCAGGCGGCGGCCTCGTCGGTCGCCTCGGCGGTGGAGTCGGGCGAGGTGCCGCTGCCCGCGCAGCCGGCGAGCAGCAGGGCGGTCACGGACACGAGCGCGAAGGGCGCGCCTCGGCGGAGGGCACGGTTCATGGTGGGACTTCTCGTTTCGATCGGGGAGGGAGGTCGAGGAACCAGTCTGCCCGATCCGGGTATCGATTCCCTGAGACTTCACGGATCCGCAGGTCGGGGCCACAATGACGGCATGGGGGAAGACGCTGGAGTCGACCTGTCGGTGGCGGCACGCCTCGATGCGGAGCTATGGGATCCGATCGCGCGCGCGAGCATGCTGCGGTCGAGCCCGAGGTTCGACGAGCGCGTGCTCGATGCCGCCGCGGGCGACGGCGCCACCGCGCTCCCGACGGCCGAGCTCGTGGGTCCCGGCGGCATCGTGGACGCGATCGATCCGTCCGAGGCCCGGATCGCGCGGCTCCGCGAGCGCGCGGGCGATCGGATGCCGCAGCTGCGCACGCACGTCGGCGATCCGACCACGTGGCCGTACACCGGGTACGACCTCGTCCAGTGCGTCCTCGGCGTGCCCGCGTTCGCCGACGTCGAGCAGGGCACGGAGCACCTCGTGCAGTGCGCCCGACCCGGCGGACGGGTCGTGATCACGGTCTGGGCGCACGGGGCGCTCGAACCGCTCGGCGAGATCGTCGCCGCGGGGCCGGCCGACGGAGGCGACGACGACGTGACACCCCCCACCCGACACCACGCGCTCACGGTCGCGCACGCCGAGACCGCCGGGACATTCGCCCACTGGCTCACCGAACGGGGCCTCGTCGAGGTGCGCGCCGAGACGGTGGCGCGCCACCTCGAGGTCACGCCCGACGTCGCGTGGGACATCGCGGCGGCGACGGGCCTCGCCGAGCCCTCCGCGGGCCACGACCGATTCGTCGCCGACCTCGAGGCGAGGGACGTCTCGTCGATCGACGTCACGGTCCTCATCGCCGTCGGCCATCGGCCATCCGACCCCGACGCCTGAGGTCGGTCGGCCGGCCGGCCGGACTGGGCGGGCGGCTCAGGCCGGCGGTGCGTCGCCCTCGGGCGTCGCACCTGTCGCGACCGGCCGTTCGGGCCGACGGGACCACTGGCTGAACGACCCCGGATACAGCGCGGCGTCGAAGCCCGCGATCGCGAGCGCCGCAACCTCGTGGGCCGCCGTGATGCCCGAACCGCAGTAGGCGCCGACGGGATGCTCGCCGTCGATGCCGAGCGCGCCGAATCGCTCCCGCAGCGCTTCGGCGGGCAGGAACCGGCCATCCGGGCCGAGATTGTCGGCCGTCGGCGCCGACACGGCGCCGGGGACGTGCCCGGCACGCGGGTCGATCGGCTCGACCTCGCCGCGGTACCGCTCGCCGGCGCGCGCGTCGAGCAGCACGCCGCGTTCGGAGGAGGCCAGTGCGTCCGCCTCGTCGAGGTCGATCATCCGCATCGAGCCGAACCGCGCCGTCGCGTCGCCCGGCACCGGCTCGACGTCGCCGGTCTCGAGCGGCAGCCCCGCGTCGCGCCATCCGGCCAGCGCCCCGTCCAGGATCCGGACGTCGTCGACGCCCGCGTGCCGGAGCAGCCACCAGGCCCGGGCCGCCGAGGTGCCGCCGGCGTCGTCCGTGACGACGACCGGATCGCCGTCGTGCAGTCCCCACCGCCGCATCGCCGTCGTGAACGCGGCCTCGCCGGGCAGCGGATGGCGCCCCTCGCCGGTCACGCCATGGTCGGCGAGTTCGCCGTCGAGGTCGACGTACACGGCGCCGGGCACATGCCCCGCGCGGTATGCCTGCCGCCCGTCGGGTTCCGCGAGCGTCCAGCGGACGTCGAGCACGACGGGTCGCGCGGCGGTGCCGAGCAGGCTCGCGAGCTCGGCGGGCTCGATGAGGATGCGCATGCCGCCATCCTCCCACCGCTCCGCGCCGCGACATCCGGTTCGAGGCGCCCCGGTAGACTCGGAAGCCGGACTGATGGTGACAGCGCGATGGGAGAGCGGATGATCTTCTCCCTCGTGGCGTTCACCGCTGTGGCCGTGGTCACGCCGTTCGTCGCGAGGGCGATGGGTCGCCGGATCTTCCCGATCGTCGCGATCGTGCCCACCGCGGTCTTCGCCTGGCTGCTCACGCTCGTGCCCGCGGTTGCCGGCGGCGAGGTGCTCGCCGAGCGCACCGAGTGGATCCCGTCGCTCGACATCGCCCTGTCCTTCCGCCTCGACGCGCTCTCGTTGCTCCTCGCGCTCGTGGTGACCGGCATCGGCGCGCTCGTGCTGCTTTACTGCACGTGGTACTTCCGCGACGACGAGCCGGCGCTCGGGCGCTTCGCCGCACTGCTGCTCGCCTTCGCGGGCGTGATGCTCGGGCTCGTCACCTCCGACGACGTGTACGTGCTGTTCACGTTCTGGGAGGCCACGAGCGTCCTGTCGTACCTGCTCATCGCGCACGACGCCGGCAAGCGCGAGGCGCGCGGAGCCGCGCTGCAGGCGCTCACGGTCACCACCTTCGGCGGACTGACCATGCTGGTCGGCATCGTGCTGCTCGCGGTCGCGGGCGGCACCACCTCGGTCTCCGAGCTCGTCGCCGACCCGGTGCCCGGCGTCGCGGGCGAGGTCGCCATCGCGCTCGTGCTCGTCGGCGCGATCTCGAAGAGCGCGCTCGTGCCGTTCCACTTCTGGCTCCCGGCGGCGATGGCCGCGCCGACGCCCGTGTCGGCCTACCTGCACGCCGCGGCGATGGTGAAGGCGGGCGTGTACCTCGTCGCCCTGCTCGCGCCGGGCTACGCCGACCTCGCAGTGTGGCATCCGATCGTCATCGGGCTCGGCGCCCTCACCATGCTGGTCGGCGGATGGCGCGCCCTGCGGCAGACCGACCTGAAGCTGCTGCTCGCCTACGGCACCGTCAGCCAGCTGGGCTTCCTCGTGATGGTCGTCGGGCAGGGCACGCGCGACGCCGCACTCGCGGGCACCGCGCTGCTGCTGGCGCACGCGCTGTTCAAGGCGGCCCTCTTCCTCACCGTCGGCATCGTCGACCACGCGGCGGGCACGCGCGACTGGCGTCGGCTGTCGGGCCTCGGGCGCCGGATGCCGTGGCTCGCCGTCTTCGCGACGCTCGCGGCCGCGTCCATGGCCGGCGTGCCGCCGCTCCTCGGCTTCGTCGCCAAGGAGGCCGTGTTCTCGGCCCAGCTCGAGGCCGGCGCCGACGGAGACACGTGGGCCTGGATCGCCCTCGTCGCCGCGATCCTCGGTTCCATGCTCACGGTGGCATACAGCGTGCGCTTCATCTGGGGCGCGTTCGGCACCAAGCCCGAGGTGGCGCCGGTCGAGCTGCACCGCGAGCCCGCGATGATGTCGTTCCCCACGGGCCTGCTCGCGATCACGTCGCTCGTCACCGCCTTCGCCCTGCCGCTGGTCGAACCGCTGCTCGCGGCCTACGCCTCCGAGCTGCCCGGGCCCGACGAGTACCACCTCGCGCTCTGGCACGGCCTCGAGCCGGCGCTGGCGATCTCGGCGCTCGTGTTCGGCGCCGGTGCGCTGCTGGTGTGGGGCCGCGCGACCGTCGCGCGCCTGCAGGCTGCGGTCCCCGACACCATCGAGTCCGCGCGCGGCTACGTCCACGTCGTGAGCGCGGTCGACCGGGCCGCCGCACGCGTGACCACGCTCATCCAGTCGGGCGGGCTGCCCGGGTACCTCGCGATCATCGTGTCGGTGTTCATCCTCGGGCTCGGCGGCGCCGTGATCATGAACGACGTGTGGCCCGGCGAGCTCCGGTTCGCCGACAGCCCGGCGCAGCCGGTCGTCGGCACCGCCATGATCGTCGCCGCGATCGCCGCGGTCGTCATGCGGCAGCGGATCGCCGCCGTGCTGCTCGTCGGCGTCACGGGATACGGCATGGTCCTCACATTCGGCATGGCGGGCGCACCCGACCTGGCGCTCACGCAGGCGCTCGTCGAGACGCTCACGATCGTCGTCGTCGTGCTCGTGCTGCGCCGCCTCCCGCGTCGCGTGACGACCCGTCGACCCGTCGTCCGCGCCCCGGCACGCATCGCGATCGGCGTGCTCGCCGGCGCGGTGATGGCGGTCGTGGGCATCGCGGCCCTGGGTGCCCGCACCGCGCCGAGCATCGCCGAGGGACTCACGCCGCTCGCCGTCGAGGCGCACGCGAAGAACATCGTGAACGCCCTGCTCGTCGACATTCGCGCGTGGGACACGCTCGGCGAGATCTCGGTGCTCGTCGCCGTCGCCACCGGTGTCGCGAGCCTCATCTTCGTCTCGGGTCGCATGGGCGGCGCGCCCCGCCTCGAGGGCAGCACGGGTCGGCGCCCGCGCCTGCGTCCGGTGCCCGAGCAGGCCGACAGCATGCGCGCGGCACGACGGCGACTCGCCGACGTCGAGGACGAGACCGATGTCCTGGCCGAGGCCGCATCCACCCGGCAGACCTGGCTGCTCGCCGGCCGGACGCTCTCGCCGCGCAATCGCTCGATCCTCGTCGAGGTGCTCGTGCGGCTGCTGTTCCACCCCGCGATCGTCGTGTCGGTGTTCCTGCTCTTCGTGGGGCACAACGCGCCGGGCGGCGGGTTCGCCGGCGGCCTCGTCGCCGGACTCGCCCTCGTGGCGCGCTACCTCGCGGGCGGGCGCTACGAGCTCGGCGAGGCCGCGCCGGTCGACGCGGGCGCGCTGCTGGGCACCGGCCTGTTCCTGGCCGCCGGCACCGCGGCGTCCTCGCTCGTGTTCGGCTTGACCGTGTTCGAGTCGACGTGGTTCGAGGCAGACGTGCCGGTGCTCGGCACGCTTTCGATCGGCACGTCGACCCTGTTCGACATCGGCGTCTACCTCGTCGTGGTGGGTCTCGTGCTCGACATCCTGCGCACGCTCGGCGCCGAGATCGATCGCCACATGGACGAGGCCGGACCCGACACGGTCGCCGAGGATCCCGCGGAGGTGCGCGCATGACCGCCTCGCTGACCCTCGTGATCGTCGCGGCCATGCTGTTCGGCTCGGGGATCGCCGTCATGCTCGAACGCAGTCTCACGCGCGTGCTCATCGGGTTCCTGCTGGTCGGCAACGGCGTGAACCTCTTCATGTTCACGATGGGCGGCGAGCCCGGCCTGGCCCCGATCCTCCTCGACGGCGTCGACCCGGCCGAGCTGTCCGACCCGCTGCCGCAGGCGTTCATCCTCACCGCGATCGTGATCAACCTCGGGATCACCGCCTTCATGCTCGCCCTCATCTACCGCAGCTGGTGGCTCGCCCAGCTCGGCGAGGCCGGCGACCTCATCGGCGACGAGGACGAGATCGCCGAGGACGCCGAGGAGGCGGCCGACCTCATCCGCAGTTCCGCCGAGGACGAGCGGGCGATCCAGGAGGTGCTCGACGCGAGCGACGAGGACGGTGGTCGCGCATGAGCCAGGCGCTCGTTCCCCTGATGGTGCTGCTGCCGCTGCTCGGCGCGGCGACGGCGCTGATCCTCGGCCGGCACCTGCGCGCCCAGATGGCGGTGTCGACGATCGTGCTCGCCGCCGTCGCGGTGATCGCGGCGACGCTGCTGGCCGAGGTCGACGGAGCCGACGCCGGCATCGTCGTGGCGGTCGGCGCATGGCCGCCGCCGTTCGGCATCGTGCTCGTGGTCGACCGGCTGTCGGCCATCATGATCATCATCTCGGCGCTCATGCTGCTCGGCGTGCTCGTCTACGCCGTCGGCCAGGGCATCGCCGACCAGCATCGCGAGACGCCGGTGTCGATCTTCCACCCGGCGTACCTGATCCTGTCGGCCGGCGTCTTCAACGCGTTCATCGCCGGCGATTTGTTCAACCTCTACGTCGGCTTCGAGATCCTGCTGTCGGCCAGCTACGTGCTCCTCACCCTCGGCGGCACGGGCGAGCGCATCCGCGCGGGCGTCACGTACATCATCGTGAGCCTGGTCTCGTCGCTGTTCTTCCTCTCGGCCATCGCGCTGATCTACGGCGCGACGGGCACGGCCAACATCGCGCAGCTCTCGGTGCGCCTCGCCGAGCTCCCGCAGGACATCCAGCTGATCCTGCACCTGCTGCTGCTCATCGCGTTCGGCATCAAGGCGGCGGTCTTCCCGTTGTCGTTCTGGCTGCCGGACTCGTACCCGACGGCCCCGGCGCCGGTCACCGCTGTGTTCGCGGGCCTGCTGACGAAGGTCGGCGTGTACGCGATCATTCGCACCGAGACGGTCGTCTTCCCCGAGAGCGACCTCAGCACGCTCTTCCTCGTCGTCGGCGCGCTCACGATGGCGATCGGGATCCTCGGCGCGCTCACCCAGGCCGACATCAAGCGGCTGCTCTCGTTCACGCTGGTCAGCCACATCGGCTACATGATCTTCGGCATCGGGCTCACGAGCGTGGCCGGCCTCGCCGCGACGATCTACTACGTCGTGCACCACATCAGCGTGCAGACCACGCTGTTCCTCACGACCGGGCTCATCGAGCGGTTCGGCGGCTCCACCTCGATCACCCGCCTCGGCGGCCTCCGCGGCGCATCGGCGCTGCTCGCCGTCCTGTTCTTCGTGCCCGCCCTGAACCTCGGCGGCATCCCGCCGTTCTCGGGGTTCCTCGGCAAGGTCGGGCTGTTCATCGCGGGTGCGGATGCCGCGAACCGCGACACCGTGACCGAGACCCTCGGCACCTCCATGACCGGTCCCGACTGGCTCATCTGGGTCGTCATCGCCGTCGGCGCGGCGACCTCGCTCATCACGCTGTACGCGTTGACCCGCTTCTGGAACCTCGCGTTCTGGCGACCGAGGAGCGAGCTCGAGGGGTACCGCTCGCACCTCATCGACTCGGTGCAGGAGGCGCCGGGCGCGACCATCGTCGAGACTCGCACGACGCCCGTCGCGATGCTGGCCGCGACCACGGCGATGGTCGCCCTGACGGTCGCCCTCACGGTGTTCGCGGGCCCGCTGTTCGAACTCGCCGACCGCGCCGCCGAGAACCTGCGCGACCCGGGCACGTACGTGTCGCTCGTCTTCCCCGAGGGGGTGCCGCGATGAGGACGCCCACCCGGCTCGAGGAGCTCACGCGCTGGCAAGCGGTGTGGCGACAGGCGCCGCTGCTGATCGGCCTCGTCGTGCTGTGGGTGTTCCTGTGGGACCACGTCGACGTGCTCACGATCACGACCGGCATCGTGCTCGCGATCGCGGTCACGCGCACGCTCTACCTCCCCCCGGTGCTGCTCAGCGGCCGCTTCGATCCGTGGCGCGGGCTGCTGCTCGGGCTGCGGATGATGTTCGACGTCGTCCGTGCCTCGCTCGAGATCGCCTGGGCGGCCGTGCGGCCCGGCCCGCCGCCGATCAACGCGATCATCGCGGTCCAGCTGCTCACCCGCTCCGACCTGGTCACGACGCTCACCGCCGAGGCCATCTCGGTCGTCCCCGGCACGGTCGTCGTCGACATCGACCGCGAGCGCGGCCTGCTCTACCTGCACGCGTTCGGCACGCGCGACGAGGAGGACCTCGCGCACGTGCGCCGACAGGTGCTCGGCACCGAGGAGCGCATCGTCCTCGCGATCGGCACGCGCGAGCAGGCCGCCGCCGTCCGGGCGGCGCGCCGGCACCGGCGTGCGACCGGCGACCGGCCCGTCGAACCCGAGCCCGCCGAGGTCCCGCCGCACGTGGCGCGCGAGATCGCGCCCGAACAGGCCGCGTCGCGGCATCCGCTCGACGACGAAGGGAAGGACGACGCATGAGCCCGCTCGCCGTCATGGGACTGCTCGCCGGCGTCATGTTCGGCATCGGTGCGATCGCCGCCATCGCGCGCATCATCACCGGCCCGTCGATCCTCGACCGGGCGCTCGCGACCGACGTGCTGCTCGCGATCGCGATCTGCGGGCTCGGCGCCGAGATGGCGATCAATCGGCACACCGACACCCTCGTGGTCATGCTCGTGCTCGCGCTGTTCGCGATCGTCGGCTCGATCGCGATCGCGCGCTTCATCTCGAAGGAGGACGCCTCGTGAACGCCGCCGAGCTCGGCGTCGGCGCGCTCATCCTCCTGAGCGGGTTCCTGTCGATGGCGGCGGGGATCGGCGTATTGCGGTTCCCCGACGTCCTCACGCGCCTGCACGCGGCGACCAAGCCGCAGGTGCTCGGACTCGCGGTCGTGCTGCTGACGATCGTGCTGCGCGTGCCCACGTGGGGGGTGCTCTCGACCGTCGTGCTGATCATGACGTTCCAGCTGCTCACCCAGCCGATGACCGCGCACATGCTCGGCCGTGCGGCGTATCGCTCCGACCACGTCCGGCGCGACCTGCTCATCGAGGACGACCTCGGGCGCGACATCGCGGAGCACGAGGAGGAGGACGGCCCCGCCGCCCGCTGAGCACGTTGCGCCGCGCTCCGGCGCGGGAGGACAATGACCCCGAAGTCGCGATGGCGCGATCGGTCTCTCGGGGGGAGGCGATGGTCGGCGAGCGTGGTCACCCGGTCGACGAGGAGCGTTTCCGGCGCCTCGAACGCGACTACAGCGACGCCACCGAGCAGCTCGTGGCGATGAACGAGGTGCTCACCGCGCTCGGCCGGTCCTCGTCCGATCCCGACGCCGTGCTCGAGAGCGTCGTCGAGAGCGCCCGGCGGCTGTGCCGCTGCGAGGCCGCCGCGGCCTATCTCATCGACGGCGACCACTTCGTGCTCGCGACCTCGGTCGGCTTCTCGAAGGAGTTCGTGAGCCGGATCGGCGAGCAGCCGTTCACCATCGACCGCGGGACGCTGCTCGGCCGGGTCACGGTCGACCGGCAGATCACGCAGATCCCCGACGTGCTCGACGACCCGGAGTACGGCCGCCAGGACGTGCAGCGCATCGAGGGGTTCCGCACGACGATGGCGGCGCCGATGCTCCTCGACGACGAAGTGGTCGGCGCACTCTCGCTCGTGCGGACCGAGGTGGATCCGTTCGACGAGCGCGAGATCGGCCTGCTCGAGGCGTTCGCGGCACAGGCGGCGATCGTCGTCCGCAACGTCCACCTCGTGCGGGAGCTCGAGCAGCGGGGCACGGAGCTCGCCCGCCGGGTGCAGCAGCTCGAGGCGCTCAGCGACGTGGGCGCGGTGGTCAGCTCGAGCCTCGTGCTCGACGAGGTGCTCCAGAACATCATCATGAACGCGGTGCGCTTCTCGGGATGCGACGGCGGCTCGATCATGGAGTACGTCGAGGAGGAGCGCTGCTTCTCGGTGCGGAGCGCCTACGCCTCGAGCACCGAACTGCTCCGGAAGCTGCGCGGCATCCGCGTGGAGCTCGAGACGACGCTCGTGGGCCGGGCCGCCATGGAGGGCCATCCGATCGCGGTCGAAGACCTCGACGCGGTCGAGCAGCTCGATCCCCACCTGAAGCTCCTGCACGACGACGGATGGCGCTCCATGCTGGCCGTGCCCGTCCTGCGCGGCGATCGCATCATCGGCGCCCTCGTGGTCCGCCGGAAGCGTCCCGGCACGTTCTCCGAGGAGACCATCGAGTTCCTCGAGACGTTCGCGAGCCAGTCCGCGCTCGCGGTCTGGAACGCGCAGCTGTTCCGCGAGCTGGAGACGAAGACCGCCGAACTGCAGGTGGTCAGCCAGCACAAGTCCGAGTTCCTCGCGAGCATGTCCCACGAGCTGCGAACGCCGCTGAATGCGGTCATCGGCTTCTCCGAGGTCCTCCTCGAGCGGATGTTCGGCGACCTCAACGATCGCCAGGACGAGTACCTGCGCGACATCCTGAGCTCGGGCCGCCACCTGCTGCAGCTGCTCAACGACATCCTCGACCTGTCCAAGGTCGAGGCGGGCCGGATGGAGCTGTCGACCTCGCACTTCTCGGTGCGATCCGTGATGGAGTACGGCATCGCGATGGTCCGGGAACGGGCCGGCCTCCACGGCATCACGGTGACGCTCGAGGTCGATCCCGCCATCGATGGCATCGAGTCCGACGAGTTGCGCATCAAGCAGGTCCTCGTGAACCTGCTGAGCAACGCGGTCAAGTTCACGCCGGACGGCGGTCATGTCGACGTCGCAGCCCGACGGGACGGCGACGAGCTCGCCGTGACGGTGACCGACGACGGTCCCGGGATCGCGCCGGACGACCGGGAGCGCATCTTCGAGTCGTTCCAGCAGGGTCGCCGCGGCCCGCAGCGCGAGGAGGGCACCGGCCTCGGGCTGACGCTGTGCCGTCGCATCGTGGCGCTGCTGGGCGGCCGCATGTGGCTCGAGTCCGAGGTGGGCGCCGGCAGCACGTTCGGCTTCACGGTGCCGATGCGCCACCCCGTGCCCCGTTCCCTCGCGGCGCAGGACGGCGACGGCCGGCACCTGCCGGTCATCGTGGTCGTGGACGACGACCGCGCGTCGCTCGACCTCATCACCGCCTACCTCGACGGCCTCGGCGTCCGGGTGGTGCGCGGCCGTGACGGCAGCGAGGGCATCGAGCTGGTCCGGGCGCACGAGCCGGCGGCAGTCATCCTCGATATCCGCCTGCCGGGCATGGACGGCTGGAGCGTCCTCACGGCGTTGCGGGCCGACGAGGCGACGCGGGACATCCCGGTCGTCATCGTCTCGATCCTCGACGAACGCTCGCGCGGGCTCGCGCACGGGGCAGCCGACTACCTCGTCAAGCCCGTCGGCCGTGACGACCTGGTGGGGGCGCTCCGCCGGGTGGGTGCCGTCGACGCGGCGGTGGATGATGCGGCATCGCCGCCGCGCGGAGGAGGGACGGGCTGATGTCGGGTCGCCGCATCCTCGTCGTCGAGGACAACCCGCTGAACCTGAAGCTCGTGCGCGACGTGCTCACCGCGTTCGGCTACGACATCGTCGAGGCGCAGACCGGCGAGGACGGCGTTCGCCTCGCGGGCGAGTGCGGTCCCGACCTCGTGCTGATGGACCTCCAGCTGCCCGGTATCGACGGCTACGAGGCACTGCGACGGATCCGGCAGGACGCACGGGTCGACGGCGTCCCCGTCGTCGCCGTCACGGCGTTCGCGATGCGGGAGGATCGCGAACGCGCCGCCGCCGCCGGATTCGACGGGTACCTCAGCAAGCCCATCAGCGTGCGTGACCTGCCCGCGCAGGTCGACGCGTTCCTCGGCGACGGACGCCACGATGGCCGATGACGAGATCACCGTCCTCGCGGTCGACGACCTGCCGCAGAACCTGCGGTTGCTCGACGCGGTGCTGAGCCCGCGCGGGTACCGGGTCCTGACGGCGGCATCCGGCGAGGCGGCGCTCGAGATGCTGCCGACCGCCGGCGCCGACCTCGTGCTGCTCGACGTGGTGATGCCCGGGATCGACGGCTACGAGGTGTGCCGGCGCATCCGGCGGACGCCGGGACTCGAGTTCCTCCCGGTCGTGATGATCACCGCGAGCGGCGACCAGGAGAAGCTCCACGCCATCGAGGCCGGAGCGGACGACTTCGTGACCAAGCCGTTCGACCAGGGCGAACTTCTCGCACGCGTCGCGAACCTCGCCCGCATCAAGCGCTACCAGGACACGATCGAGCGCCAGGCCGTCGAGCTCGCGGAATGGAACGGTGAGCTCGAGGCGCGGGTCGCGGCCCAGGTGGACGAGCTCGAGCGCGTGAACCGGCTGCGGCGGTTCCTGCCGCCCCAGCTCGTCGACCTGGTCATCGACACCGGCGAGGACGAGTCCTTCCTCGGCAGCCACCGCCGCGAGATCGTGGTCGTCTTCTGCGACCTGCGGGGGTTCACGGCCTTCGCCGAGTCCAGCGAGCCCGAGGAGGTGATGGGCGTGCTCGGGGAGTACCACGCGGCGCTGGGCGAGCTCATCGATCGGTTCGAGGGCACGCTCGAGCGCTTCACGGGCGACGGCCTCATGGTGTTCTTCAACGACCCCGTCCCGTGCGAGGACCCGGCGGCGCGTGCGGTGGAGATGGCGGTCGCGATGCGCGATCGCGTCGAGGAGCTGGCCGAGGGCTGGAGCCGGCGCGGCAGCGACCTGGGGTTCGGCGTCGGCGTCGCGCAGGGCTACGCCACGCTCGGCCGCATCGGGTTCGAGGGCCGGTCGGACTACGCCGCGATCGGGAGCGTGACGAACCTCGCGGCGCGCCTGTGCGCGGTCGCTGCGCCGAGCCAGATCCTCGTCGCGCAACGCGTGTTCGGCGCGACCGACGGCATCGCGGTCGGCGAGCCGGTCGGCGATCTCGAGCTGAAGGGCTTCAGCAGGCCCGTGCGCGCCTACTCCGTCACCGGCCTCGCGCCGGCGCACGAGACATCCGGAGAGGTCGAGTGATGAACGAATCGAACCTGCTCGCCGCGCTCGACGACGAGGCCCGCTTCCACCGGTTCGAGGACCTGCAGCTGCGCATGCCCGCCGTCTGGGACGCCATGGGCCACGACCTCGACGACGAGTCGGTCGTGGTCGTGCCATCCGTGCCCCCGGTGCGGCTGACGCCCGGCAGCGGCAGCCTGGGCCAGGCGTACGAGGAGCGCTTCCTGTTCCTGCTGCTGCTGCTGCGCCAGCCGAAGATGCGGATGATCTACGTCACCTCGACGACGATCGACCCGAGCATCATCGAGTACTACCTCGCGCTGCTGCCCGGTGTCATCCCGAGCCACGCACGGCGACGACTGCACCTCATCTCGGTCGGCGACCTCTCGCCACGAGCGCTCAGCGAGAAGCTCCTCGCCCGGCCCAAGCTCATCGCCGAGATCGCCGCGTTGATCCCGAACCGGGCGCACTCGCACCTGATCCCGTACAGCACCACGAGGCTCGAGCGCGATCTGGCCCTGACGCTGGGGATCCCCATGTACGGGTCCGATCCGCGGCTCGCCTGGCTCGGCAGCAAGACCGGCTGCCGGCGGCTGTTCGGCGAGGTAGGGGTGCCGCATCCGCTCGGCGCCGAGGACCTGCACGGCATCGACGAGGTCGCGACGGCGATCGAGTCGCTGATGGAGCAGCGTCCGGGCCTCCGCCAGGTGATCGTGAAGCTCAACGAGGGCGTCTCGGGCTCGGGCAACGCGCTCGTCGAGCTCGACGGCGTCGCGGATGTGCCCCCACTCGACCGTCGGGTGGAGATCGAGGACCGCGTGCGGGCCATGCGCATGGAGGACCCCGAGGCCGGCTTCGACGCATACTCGGCCCGGCTCGCGTCCGACGGCGGCATCGTCGAGGAGCGGATCGTCGGCGAGGAGATCCTGAGCCCGAGCGTGCAGCTGCGCGTGCTGCCCGCCGGCACGGTGGAACTGCTGTCGACGCACGACCAGCTGCTCGGCGGCGCGAGCGGCCAGAGCTACCTCGGCTGCGTGTTCCCGGCAGACCCGGCGTACGCGGAACTCATCAGCGAGCCGGCCATGGCCATCGGCGAGCGGCTCGCGGCGGAAGGCGTGCTCGGCCGGTTCGCGGTCGACTTCGTCGTGGTCCGGGATGCCGCGGGCGACTGGTCGGCGTACGCGATCGAGCTCAACCTGCGCAAGGGCGGCACGACGCATCCGTTCCTCACCCTGCAGTTCCTCACCGACGGGCGGTACAACGCCGCCGAGGGGCGGTTCCTGACCCCGAGCGGTGACGAGAAGCACCTCGTCGCGACCGACCACCTCGAGTCGCCCGAGCTGCGCTCGCTCTCGATCGGGGACCTGTTCGACGCGGTCGCCCTGCAGGGGCTGCACTACGACCATTCGCGGCAGACCGGCATCGTGTTCCACATGATCAGCTCGATCACCGAGCACGGCCGGGTCGGCATGACCGCCGTCGGCGACACGGCCGAGGAGGCGATGGAACTCTACGAGGGCGCACGCCGCATCCTGCTCGACGACGCACGGGCCGCGGGCAGGGCGGCGCCGCTTCCCGAGCCGGCCGGGGCGAACGACCAGGCACCGCGCGGGCCGCGCCGGACCGACCTCCACCGCGGACTGTAGGCCGGCGGCCGCTCGACGAGCCGACCGGCCCGGCTGCGGCTACGCGATGCGGTCCGCTGCCGTCATCGCTGACCCGCCGCCGGCGGCCGGTTCTCCGCCGCCGGCGTGTTCAGCCAGGGGAGCTCCCTGCCGCGCAGGCCCGGCGGTATGAACTCGTCCTGCGGACCCGTGTCGGGCACGGTCGCGTCGTTCGACAGGGACTGCAGCGGCGTCTGGAGCGTGTTCGGGCCGATCGGCGCGAACAGGCCGGCGATCGCATTCGCGACGCTCGCCGAGATCACGGCCTCCGACCCGGCGAGCATCACCGTGTCCGGATCGCCCCGCACGATCTCCTCGGCCACGCCCGGCGTGAGCGTGGCGCCCGTGATGAGCAACACGCCGCCCTCCGCTGCGACCACGGGACCGGCGGCGAGGCCATCAGGGAAGTTCAGGCCCGTTGCGACGGCGGCGACGTTCACGGCCCCGGCAGCAGCGAGGTCGTGGGCGATCGCCGCCGCCGTGTCATAGCGATCGGCGCCGCCGAGGCGGACGACCTGGGGCGAGTACGCGGCGATCGCCGTTCGGACGGCCTCCGAGATCACGCCGGCCGATCCGACGACGACGACGCGCTGGGGATTGAGCCGATCGAGCTCGGAACGCGTGGACGGCGGGAGCGCGGTCTGCGCCGTGAGCAGGACGGGACCACCGAGCTGCGCCGCCGCGGCGCTCGCGGCGAGGGCATCCGGGAAGTCCGCGGCCGTTGCCACATACGCCACCGGAACCCCAGGGGAGAACGCCCTCGTCGAGATGTTCGCCGCGGTCGCGTAGCGATCGGTCCCCGACGCGCGTATCGCGGTCACGCCGGCCGCCTTCGAGGCCGCCGCCATCACGGCATCCGACACGACGGACGGTCCGCCCGCCACGACCACTTTCGCGGGCCGCAGCCGCGCCAGTTCATCGAGCACCGACTGCGGGAGCGTCGTCCCGGGCACGAGGAGCACGGGTCCTTCACCGCGGGTGGCTGCGCCCGCGGCGAGCGCGTCGGGGAAGGCGGCACCCGTTGCGAGGTACGCCACCGGGACTCCGGTGTCTGGGAACCCCCTCTTCGAGAGCGCCACGGCCGTCGCGTAGCGGTCGGCTCCCCAGACGCGTTCCGTGCCGGCCGCGAGCTGCGCGCCGCTGAACCGCGAGAGGAGGTTCGTCGTCATGGTGCGCACCGGCTGCTGGGCGGCGACGTATCCGCCCATCAGCCCCGAGGTGTAGTTCAGCGTCCCGGCCGAGAACACGTGGGCCGATGACGGCGCCTGGTACAGCGTGGCCTCGTGGAGACCACGTCCGCCGTTGCGTGCCGTGAACGGCGATTGGGCGAGCACCGCCTGCGTCGTGCCCGCCAGAAGCGCCGGTCCCGGGAACTCGGTGTGCCGGCGGTCGGCCTCGATCCCGACGAGGCCGGGGATCGCCGAGCCGTTGCCCAGCCCGGTGCCGCGGTACATCCAGTGATTCGCGGTCCGCACCACCCATGGCGCGGGAGATCCGACGAGGCCGAGGCCGTCGGTGAGGGGCCACATCTGCCCGATGACCGGTTGCTCGGGCCGCGGGATGTCGCGGAACCGGACCGTGCTCGTCGCCCCCTTCACCGGATCGAGTGAGGCGCTGCGGTAGCAGACGATGATGCGGTTCGGCGTGCCGGATGCGGATGGCTCGACCCGGACCTGCCAGTACATGTTGTTGCCGCCGAAGTAGGCGAGGTCCACGCCGGCGTCGCGAGCGGCCTCGGCCGCCGTGAACATCTCGCCGCTCCAGTACTCGTCGTGCCCCACCGAGATCATGCCCTGCTGTCCCGACAACAGGCCGGGATCACGGTGCAGGTCCAAGTTGGTTGCGTAGACGACGTCGAAGCCGCGCGATTCCGCATAGCGGATCATGGGCGCTTCCTCGTTCATCAGCAGCGAGGCGCCCGAGTTGGGGTAGGGCCGGTCGAAGCTGACCTTCACCGCCTGCCGATCCCCGGAGACGGTCGTCGCGCCGAAGGAGTTGTACGTGTAGAGGCTCTTGCCGGTCGTGCCGTTGTCGGGGAAGTTGTTGTACGCCTGGTAGTTGAACGTGGGCTGGACGTGCACGAGCTTGCCCGAGGCGTCGTCGTCGCGCACCACGAAGGACGCGTACGTCTGCTTGAGGCCGCGCGTGACCACCACGGCGTACACGCCGCTGGTCCAGTCCGCGCCCGTCTGGATGGTGACGGACCGCGGCCACGGGCAGGTCACCGTTCCGTTGGGCATCGCGGTCTGGCACGCCGGGGCGGGCGACGCGGTGAACGTGCCGCCGGTGACGCGGCGACCGCCGAGACCCTGGTACCAGCCGAGCCGGTAGACGTCGTAGGTCGTCGAGCCCGCCGACGCGACGTGCACGTGGAGGCCGACCGCCTGGCCCTGGTCGACGCTCACCTCGGACGCGTAGGCCTTCACCGCCAGGTCGCGGTCGGTCGCGAGCGAGCGCCCAGGCCAAGGGATCTGCCACCCGGTCGTACCCGGACGGCGGTTCTCCTGCACGATCGCATTCACGGCAGGCGGCTCGGCAGCGGCCGCCGTGTGGGCGACCGTCGCGGGAACCGCTGCCGCCGGCGCGGTGTCGACGAGCGCCGCACCTCCGAGCCCGGCGACCGCGATCACGGCAGCCGCGATCGATGCGATGACAGCCCTCATCGGCCACTCCCCTGCGACATGGTCCTGCGACCTCCTACCGCGCGATGATAACCCGCGGTTCGCCGCTCACGCGGCCTGCTCCACCCGAACTGGGGGCGACCTCAGCCCCGGCCCGTGAACGCCGGCGCGCGCTTCTCCTGGAAGGCGGCGAAGCCCTCGCGATAGTCGTCGGTGTCGCAGAGCGCGGCCTGGGCGCGGTTCTCGTCGGTCATCGACGACCAGAGGCCCAGGCGGTGGTCGCGCAGGTCGGCGACGAGCCGCTTCGAGGCGATGAACGCCTGGGTCGGGCCGGATGCCGCGGTGCGGGCCGCCGCGCGCGCGGCCTCGAGCACCTCGTCGGCGGGCAGCACCTGCGAGAAGAGTCCGGCGGCGACCGCCTCGGTGCCCGACATGAGCCGTCCCGTGACGATGAGGTCCATGGCGCGGTGGGCCCCGAGCCGCTCGTAGAACAGCGCGTGCCCGCCCGAGTCGAGCGTGGCGCCGAGGTTCTTGAACGGCGAGCCGATCTTCGCGGTGTCGGCGACGTAGACGATGTCGGACGCGATGAGCAGGCCGAGCCCGACGCCCAGGCATGCGCCATGCGCGACGGCGAACGTGGGTGCGGGGAACCGCGACATCCGCTTCAGAAGCGGCTCGACCAGGCCGCCGAGGTAGCCCTGCACGTCGTCGTCGCGCGGGTCGACGCCGGCGATGTCGCGGCCGGCGCAGAACGCGCGACCCTCGCCGCGCAGCACGAGCGCGCGGACGCCCGCGAGCTCGGCCCGCTCGTACGCGTCGCCGAGTTCGGCGATCGCCGACTCGTCGAGGGCGTTGAGCTTCTCGGGTGCGTCGAGCACCACCTCGGCCACGCCGTCCTGGATCTCGAGCTGGATCATGCGGCGCTCCTTCGCGCGGTGAGGGTCATACGTCGTAGTCCACCACGACCCGGTCGGACGTGGGGTGCGACTGGCAGGTGAGCACGTATCCGCGCTCGAGCTCGTCGGGCTCCAGCGCGTAGTTCTCGGTCATGTTCACGCTGCCCTCGATCACGCGGGCGCGGCAGGTGCCGCACACGCCGCCCGCGCACGCGAACGGCACGTCGCCGCGAACGCGCAGCGCCGCGTTGAGGATCGACTCGTTCGCGCTGACCGGGCTCTCGACGCTGGAGGAGTTGCCGTCGAGGGTGAACTCGATGTCGAACGTCGCCTCGCCGCGCTCGACGACCACGGGCCGTCCGTGACGGGGTTCGGTCGCGCGGTCGGCGTCGGTCGTGAAGAGCTCGTACCGAACGCGACCGGATGGCACGCCGCGCGCCTCGAGCGTGTCGCGTGCGAGCTGCACCAGCTCGAACGGCCCGCACAGGAACCACTCGTCGACCGTCGACGGCGGGATGAGCGCGTCGAGCATGCGCTCGAGCTTCTCGGCGTCGATGCGGCCCGAGAGCAGGGGCGCCGTGCGCTGCTCGCGCGAGAGCACGTGGTGCAGCGCGAGGCGCGACGGATACCGGTCCTTGAGCTCGGCGAGCTCCTCGAGGAACATCACGTCGCGCGTCGACCGGTTCGTGTAGACCAGCGTGAACCGCGCGTCGTCGGAGCGCGCGAGCACGGTGTGCGCGAGCGCCATGAGCGGCGTGATGCCGGAGCCCGCGGCGATGCCGACGACGTGCTTGCCGTCGAGCGAGTCCAGGCCCGAGGTGAACGTGCCCTGCGGGCTCATCACGTCGATGCGGTCGCCCGCGGCGAGCTCGGAGTTCGCCCACGTCGAGAATTGCCCGCCGAGGTCGCGCTTGATCGCGACCGACACGCTGCCGCGCACGGGCGGGCGGCAGATCGAGTAGGAGCGGCGCAGCTCGTGCCCGTCGATCTCGCGGCGGAGGGCGACGTACTGGCCGGGCAGGTAGGTGTAGTCGTCGGCGAGCTCGTCGGGCACGGCGAACGTGACCTCGACCGAGTCATCCGTCAGCGGGCGCACCTCGTCGACCTCGAGCCGGTGGAACCGGGCGCGACGGCGCTTCGGGGCCGTGCCGCCGCCGACCGCGCTCTGGAGGAACGCGTCGGCGATCGCGGCATCCGTCGTCAGCGTGCCCGCGGCGCTGCGGGCGGGGGCTCCGCTGGAGCCCAGGTTGATCGCGGCCATCAGAGCACCTTGAAGTAGTCGAAGGGCTCGAGGCAGTCGAGGCACTCGTAGAGCGCCTTGCACGACGTCGAGCCGAAGCGGGCGAGTTCGCGGGTGTTCAGCGAGTCGCAGCGCGGGCACTTGACCGCCATCTTCAGGCGGATCGGCCCTCCGTCGCGCACGGGCGCGTGGCCCGACGGCGCCTGGATGCCGTACGTGCGGAGCTTCTCCTTGCCGGACTCGCTCATCCAGTCGGTGGTCCACGCGGGCGCGAGCACCATCTTCACGTCGACGCGGTCGTACCCGGCGTGCGTGAGGGCGAGCACGACGTCGTCGCGCATGGCGTCCATCGCGGGGCAGCCGCTGTACGTCGGCGTGAGCTCGACGTGCACGGACCCGCCGTCGTCGACGGCGACCGAGCGCAGCACGCCCAGGTCCTCGATGGTGAGCACCGGCACCTCGGGGTCGGTCACGGTCGCCGCGACGTCCCACGCCGCGCGTGCGGCCGGGTCGCTCGGCACGGGGCGGGCGACGGATGCCTCGATCGCGCCGGTCACCAGGACGCTCCCGGGTGGGCGCGGGCGAGCACCTGCATCTCGGCGAGGATCGGGCCGAGGTGCTCGGTGTGCTCCCCGTCGCGACCGCGCCCGCCGACCACGAACGCGAGCCGGCCCTCGGGCCGAGACAGGTCGGCCTCGGCGAACACCTCGTCGATCACGGCGTCGAACGCCTCGCGCAGCGACGACGGCAGCGGCGCGACGCCCTGCTCGGCCAGCCTCGACGCGAGCGCGTCGTCGCGGAAGAGCTCGTCGACGTACGGCCAGGTCTGCTCGACCGCGCGGATCATGCGGCGGCGCGACTCGTCGGTGCCGCCGGCGAGGCGCAGCGTCCACTGGATCGCGTGGTCGCGATGGTAGTCGACCTCCTTCGACGCCTTCGCCGCGATCGCCGCAATCGTGGCATCGGACGACTCCTCGAGCCCGCGGTAGAGCTCGAGCAGGTAGGTCGCGACGAACAGCTGCCGCGCGATCGTGTGCGCGAAGTCGCCGTTGGGCTGCTCGAAGATCCACGCGTTGCGGAACTCGGGCTCGTCGCGGTAATACGCGAGGTCGTCCTCGGAGCGGCCGTCGCGCGTGCCGGCGTAGTGCAGCAGCGACCGCGCGTGGCCGAGCAGGTCGAGCGCGATGTTCGCGAGCGCGACGTCCTCCTCGAGCTCGGGCGCCCGGCTGATCCAGTCGCCGAGGCGCTGGCTGAGCACGAGCGCGTCGTCGCCGAGGCGCAGCGCGAACTCCGCGACGTCGTCGGATGCCACGTGGCCGGCCGTCGCCTCGGAGCCGGCGAGCTCCTCGGCGAGCGCGACGCGGTCGACGGTGACGTCGCCGTGGTGGTCTTCCTGAGGCGTACCGAGATCGCTCACAGGTGCTTCACCCCTTCGGACTTCGTGTAGTACACCGCGTGCCGGTAGTTCTTGCCGGCGGGGCTCTCGAAGAACGCGCCCTTCGCATCGGGGTCGCTCGTGGTGACCGCATCGGCGGGCACGACCCAGATCGACACGCCCTCGTTGCGGCGCGTGTAGAGGTCGCGCGCGTTGCGCACGGCCATGTCGGCGTCGGGCGCGTGCAGCGAGCCGACGTGCACGTGGCTCAGGCCTCGGTTGGCCCGTACGAAGACCTCCCAGAGGGGCCAGGCCTCGGTCCCCATCTCACCCGGAGTCGACATCACGCCACCGCCTTCTGCTTCAGTGCCTGCTTGCGGGCGTACTCGGCGGCGGCCTCGCGCACCCACGCGCCGTCTTCATGCGCCTCGCGGCGACGACGCAGTCGCTCGGCGTTGGCCGGCCCGCGACCCGCGAGCACCTCGTGGAACTCGGTCCAGTCGATCTCGCTCATGTCGTAGCGCTGCTCGGCCTCGTTCCACTTCAGGTTCGGGTCGGGCAGGGTGACGCCCATGACCTCGGCCTGCGGCACGAGCATGCCGACGAAGCGCTGGCGCAGCTCGTCGTTCGAGAAGCGCTTGATGTTCCACGCCATCGACTGCGCCGAGTTCGGCGACTGGTCGTCGGGCGGGCCGAACATCATGAGCGAGGGCCAGTACCAGCGATCGACGGCCTCCTGGGCCATCCGCCGCTGCGCCTCGGTGCCCTGCATGAGCTCGAGGAGGATCTCGAAGCCCTGGCGCTGGTGGAACGACTCCTCCTTGCAGATGCGGATCATCGCGCGGCCGTACGGACCGTAGGAGGCGCGGCAGAGCGGCACCTGGTTGCAGATCGCGGCGCCGTCGACGAGCCATCCGATCGCGCCCATGTCGGCCCAGGTGGGCGTCGTGTAGTTGAAGATCGACGAGTACTTGGCCTTGCCCTCGATCAGCTGCTGCGTCATCTCGTCACGCCCGATGCCGAGGGTCTGCGCGGCCGAGTAGAGGTAGAGGCCGTGGCCCGCCTCATCCTGCACCTTGGCCATGAGGATGGCCTTGCGCTTGAGGCTCGGCGCGCGCGAGATCCAGTTGGACTCGGGCTGCATGCCGATGATCTCGGAGTGCGCGTGCTGGCTGATCTGCCGGATCAGCGTCTTGCGGTACGCGTCGGGCATCCAGTCGCGCGGCTCGATGCGCGAATCCTGGGCGATGAGGTCGTCGAAACGGGCCTCGGCGGCCTCGTCGCGGCGTTCATCGATGCTGGCGACGCTCAGGTCGGCGGGTGCGGTCATCGTCGACTCCAATGCTCTCGGGACCGGGCGGTGACGGATGTCGCGACATCCGCATTACCAACCGATCGTTCAGTTAGTATAGGCTCTTGTCAAGCGTCGCGGCAACGAGGGTCCGCGGCGATCCCCCGCACTCGATGAGGAGCAGCGCATGACGGATGTCGCGACCGGACGCCACGACGCGGCCGAGCCGGCAGGCGACACGACCGATGCCGAGGCATCCGCCCGCCTGAACCGCTCCATGATGCAGCGCGACCTCGCCTCGGCGATGCTCGGCATCGTCGTCGAACGCGACGACCCCGGGCACGCCGTCGTCTCGATGCGCGTGCGCGAGGACATGACGAACGGCTTCGCCATCACCCACGGCGGGCTCGTGTTCACGCTGGCCGACACGGCCTTCGCGATCGCCTGCAACGAGGACCACCGCGTCACCGTCGCGGCGGGCGCCGACATCACCTTCCTGAAGTCCACGGTCGCCGGGCAGACGCTCACCGCGACCGCCGTGCGCCGCGCCCGCAGCGGCCGCACGGGCCTCTACGACGTGACGGTCGTCGACGAGCAGGGCGACGCCGTCGCCGAGTTCCGCGGCCGCTCCATCTCCACCAACCGCACGTTCTGACCACACCGGGAGCCACCGTGTCGCCGACGACCATTCCCAGCACCACGGCCGCCGAGTCCGCCGTCCGCCCCACCGTCTCGGGCATCGAGCCCGCCGCGGCCGCCGAGCTCGATCCCGAGGAGCGCATGTCGCGCGCCGAGATCGAGGCGCTCCAGCTCGAACGCCTGCAGTGGGCCGTGCGGCACGCGTACGAGAACGTGCCGCTCTACCGCACCAAGTTCGACGAGCACGGCGTGCACCCCGACGACATCCAGGCCCTGGCGGATGTCGCGAAGCTGCCGTTCACGACCAAGGCCGACCTGCGCGAGACCTACCCGTTCGGCATGTTCGCCGTGCCGATGGACCGGGTCGCGCGCATCCACGCCTCATCGGGCACCACCGGTCGCCCGACCGTCGTCGGCTACACGCACGACGACCTCGATCGCTGGGCGTCGCTCATCGCCCGCTCGCTGCGCGCGAGCGGCGTGCGCCCCGGCATGAAGGTGCACAACGCATACGGCTACGGCCTCTTCACGGGCGGCCTCGGCGCGCACGCCGGCATCGAGAAGCTCGGCGCGACCGTCATCCCGATGTCGGGCGGGCAGACCGCGCGCCAGGTGCAGCTCATCCGCGACTTCGAGCCCGACGCGATCATGTGCACGCCGAGCTACCTGCTCACGATCGCCGATGCGATGGAGGAGGCGGGCATCGACCCGCGCTCGACCTCGCTCAAGGTCGCGATCCTCGGCGCCGAGCCGTGGACGAACGAGATGCGCCGCCGCATCGAGGACAAGCTCGGCATCGACGCGGTCGACATCTACGGCCTGTCCGAGGTGATGGGGCCGGGCGTCGGCAACGAGTGCGTCGAGACCAAGGACGGCCCGCACCTCTGGGAGGACCACTTCCTGCCCGAGATCATCGACGGTGAGACGGGCGAGCGACTGCCCGACGGCGAGCAGGGCGAGCTCGTCTTCACGACGCTGACCAAGGAAGCGTTCCCGGTCATCCGCTACCGCACGCGCGACCTCACGCGCCTGCTGCCCGGCACGGCGCGCCCCGGCATGCGCCGCATGGAGAAGATCACCGGCCGCAACGACGACATGATCATCCTCCGCGGCGTGAACCTCTTCCCCACGCAGATCGAGGAACTCGTGCTCGAGATCGAGCACCTCACGCCGCACTTCATCATCGAGCTCACGCGCACCGGGCACATGGACGACATGACCGTGCGCATCGAGCGGCACCCCGACCTGCCCGTCGACGCGTGCCAGGCCGCGACGGTCGTGCTCGCCGGCAAGATCAAGCAGTTCATCGGCTCGTCGGTGCGCGTGCAGCTCGAGGAGCCGGGCGCGTTGCCCCGCAGCGAGGGCAAGTACAAGCGGGTCTACGACCTGCGCGAGCCGCACTGACGCGGCCGGCGGCGCGAATGCGAGACTGAACGGGATGTCGGAGAACGGGAACGGATCGCAGCGCCGCGGGCGCCCAGGGTACGACCAGCAGGGGATCCTGAGGGTCGCCGTGGCCGCGTTCAACGAGTTCGGCTATGACGCGACCTCCATGGGCGTGCTCGCCGACCGGCTCGGCCTGTCGAAGTCGGCGATCTACCATCACTTCGCGTCGAAGGACGAGATCCTCGACCGCGCGCTCGACCATGCGCTGAGCTCGCTCGAGGGCGTCTTCGACGAAGCCGACGCAGCGGGCGGCAGCGCGGCCGACCGGCTCGACCACGTGCTGCGGGGCGCGGTGCACGTGCTCGTCGCCGAGCTGCCGTACGTCACGCTGCTGCTGCGCGTGCGCGGCAACACCGAGGTCGAGCGGCGCGCACTCGCCCGTCGGCGCGCGTTCGACACCCGGGTGACCGACCTGGTGTCGGCCGCCCAGTCGGAGGGCACGCTCCGCAGCGACATCGACGTGCGCATCGTCGAGCGCCTGCTGTTCGGCATGATCAACTCGATCGTCGAGTGGTATCGGCCCGGCGGGCGAGAGGATGCCGCGCGGCTGGCCGACGACGTGATCGCGGTCGCGCTCGACGGGCTGCGCGTGCCGTCGCGCTCGCGCGTCTGAGTCGCCGTACCCCCCGGCCGTCCGCGCGCGCACGCCGGACGCACGCGCGCAACCCCCTCGCGGCGCCCGTCGCTGGGGATAGCGTGAGTACACGGAACACGACCGACCGCGGGAGGTGAGTCACGTGGGCGAGGCGTTCGACAACGCCATGGGCGAGCTCGCCGCACTCGACCCGACCGAGAGCGACCTGACCCGCCCGGTCCTGCGCGCGGTGCCGTTGTCGGGCGCGTCGGTGTCGACGCTCGGCGGGCTCCTTGCGCAGGAGACCGTGTCCGCGAGCGATGCGCAGGCGGGCCGGCTCGACGAGCTGCAGTTCGACCTCGGCGAGGGCCCGTGCTGGGACGCCGTGTCCACTGGACAGCCGGTCATCGAACCCGACGTGCAGCGCCATCCGAGCCGGGTGTGGCCGGGATTCTCGGAGGCCCTCCGCGACGAACCGATCGGCGCGCTCTTCGCGTTCCCCCTGTCGGTCGGCACGCTGCGCTTCGGCGCGCTCGACCTGTACGATCGCGAGCCGTCGACGCTCACCGACACGCAGGCGGCTCGGATCGACGCCATGACCGCGCTCATCAGCCGGCACGTCCTGCGCCGCGCCATCCGGCTGGCACGCGACGTCGATGCCGCCCCCGAGCGCAGCGGTCATTCGCGTCGCGCTGTGCACCAGGCGACCGGGTTCGTCATCGCGCAACTCGGGCTGGCGCCCGACGACGCCCACCTGCTCATCCAGGGGCAGGCACTGGCCCAGGGCCAGTCGATGGCCGAGGTCGCCGAGGACATCATCGCCCGACGTCTCACGTTCGTACGCAATGCCGACCGCATCGAGGCGGAGCGGTGACGGACTCCTCGCGCCAGGAACGCCTCCTCGACCTGTTCGCATCGCTCGCCGACACGCTCGTCGCGGATTACGACGTCGTCGAGCTGCTCCAGACGCTCGTGGAGAGCTGCCAGGACCTCCTGGACGTCGCCGCCGCGGGACTGCTGCTCGCCGACGAGGACGGTCAGCTCGAGGTGATCGCCTCCACCGACGAGGAGAGCCTCCTGATCGAGACGATCCAGCTCTCCGCGGAGGCCGGACCCTGCATCGACAGCTTCCTCACGGCCTCGGTGATCTCGGTTCCCGACATCGCCGCCGCACCGACGCACTGGAGACGTTTCAAGGCCGCCGCGCTCGAAGGCGGATTCGCATCCACCTACGCCATCCCGATGCGCCTGCGCGACATCACGATCGGATCGCTCAACCTGCTTCGGACGCAGCTCGGCGAGCTGAACCGGCCGGATATGCGGGCGGCGCAGGCGCTGGCCGATGTCGCGACGATCGGCATCCTGCACCAACGATCGATGCGTGCGAGCGATACGACCCGCCAGCAGCTGCAACGGGCGCTCAACTCCCGCGTGACCATCGAGCAGGCGAAGGGCGTGCTCGCCCACGTGCACGGCATGAGCCCCGACGAGGCGTTCGCCCTGTTGCGCGGGTATGCGCGCAATCAGCGCTTGCCGCTGAGCACCGTCGCCGACCGCGTGGTGCGGCTCGAGCTGCTCTTCTGAGGCGCCGGCTCTCAGAGGTCGTCGAGCGAGTCGAACCGGTGCGCGCCTGCTCGGGATCCGTCCCCGTCCGGGTGTGGAGCGGTGACGCCGCCGTGTCCGATGTCGGCCGCGCGCTCTCGGAGCCGTTCCGCCGCGCGACGCTGCTCGAGGTCGGCGTCGACTCCACGTCCGTCCGGCGAGGTTTCGGACGCGAGGGGCATGGCGGCACCGATGATCAGGCGCACCACCCCACGCGACCCGTCGGCACGTCGCATCGGCACGTCGACGACCTCGACCGTGGCGCGGCGGGAGAGTCTCGCCGAATATTCCAACAGCGCGTTCGCGGTCGCATCCGCGATGAGGTATTCCGCTCCGGCGTACCGGATCACCTGTGCCATCCAATCCCCTCGGACATCCCGTCGATGGATGGTCCCGGGGTCTGGGGGGCCGGATTCCATGGTAACGCGCGGTTCGCTCACCGGACAGTCGGACGGGGCTGCCCTACCCCGACCGGATCCAGGCGCACGCGGCATCCGCGACCGAGTACGACGTCATCGTGCTCCAGGGCGGCCTCAACGACGCCGGCTACGCCTACGTCGCCGCCCGCTTCGCCGCAGCCATCGAGGCATTCCGCCGCTGAGGTGCAGAATGTCCCCGAGGGGGACGCCATGATCGAGATCCTGCAGGACCTGCCGCACGGAGTGATCGGATTCCGCGCCGTGGGCACCGTGAGCGCCGACGACTACCGGGAGGTGCTCGACCCCGCGATCGACGCGGCCGCGGCCGTCGGGAGCGTCGACCTCGTGCTCGTCATCGACGACGAGTTCGACCACTACTCGCTGGGGGCGATGATCGAGGACGCGAAGTTCCTCGGACGGCCGCTCTCTGTGTGGCATCGGGCCGCACTCGTCACCGATCGCGACGTGCTCACCGGACTCGCCGTCGCCTTCGGCGGTCTCGTGCCCGGCGAGTTCCGCGTCTTCCCGCTCGCACGCCGCGGCGACGCGATCGCCTGGGCCGCCGACGGCCGCTCTGCCGGCTGATCCCGCGCTACGGGCAGGTCGGGCAGGGCTCTGCGCGAAGGATGCCGCCGGCCGGGCGAACGGCTGGCTCACGCACTGCCGCACCGCTCCGACGGCCGAATCGCAGCCACGCGGAGGTCGGCCGGGGTGCCGCGGTCTCCGCGCGACGCTCCGCGGCGACGCGCCGCCGTTCGAGCTCGATCGTCAGCCGCTCGTCGTGCGCCGCGTGGAGGTGCGGGAAGCTGAACTCCGAGATCTGCATCATGTCCATCTCCTCAGGTGGTGTGCATCCAACCTCGTCCCTGAGGTGGATGGCGGGCATCGGACGGATGCCGTATTCCTCCGCGTGCGGCGGGCGCGGGGAATGAGGTGCCTCCTGAGGATGCTGTACCTGGCACGGGCGAGCCCGACGTGATCGCCGCCCGACGGCTGTCGGCGGGCTCGACCAGAGTGGACCGCATGACCTCGACCCCTGCGTCCGTCACGCCCGCCGACACGCGCGCCGAGGCGCTCGCCGCCCTGCGCGAGCTCGTCGGACGCGACGACGCCGACTTCCACGACGGCCAGTACGAGGCGATCGAGGCCTTGGTCGATGGTCGACGGCGCACCCTGGTCGTGCAGCGCACCGGCTGGGGCAAGTCGGCCGTGTACTTCGTGGCGACGCTCCTGTTGCGACGCCGGGGCGCCGGACCGACGGTACTCGTCTCGCCGCTGCTGGCGCTCATGCGCGACCAGATCGCGGCCGCCGAGCGCGCAGGCGTGCGCGCCGTGGCCATCAACTCCACGAATCCGCACGAGTGGGCCGACGTGCAGCAGCGGCTCGCCGACGACGCCGTCGACGTACTGCTCGTCTCGCCCGAGCGCCTGAACAACCCGTCGTTCCGCGAGCAGCAGCTGCCCGCGCTCATCGGCCGCATCGGCATGCTCGTGGTCGACGAGGCGCACTGCATCAGCGACTGGGGCCACGACTTCCGGCCCGACTACCGGCGGCTGCGCGACCTCATCGCGGGCATCCCGGCCGGCGTGCCCGTGCTCGCGACCACGGCGACCGCGAACAGCCGGGTGGTCGCCGATGTCGCGGAACAACTCGGCCACGGCGACGACGTGCTGACGATCCGGGGGCCGCTCGCTCGCACCTCCCTGCGACTCGGCGTGCTGCGCCTGCCCGACGCACCGACGCGCCTCGCCTGGCTGCTCAGTCACCTCGACGACCTGCCTGGCTCGGGCATCATCTACGCGCTCACGGTCTCGGCCGCGAACGACACCGCACGGCTGCTGCGCGAACGCGGGCACGACGTGCGCGCCTACACGGGCCAGACCGACCCCGACGAGCGCGCGGAGTCCGAGGCACTGCTGAAGCGCAACGAGGTCAAGGCGCTCGTCGCGACGAGCGCGCTCGGCATGGGGTTCGACAAGCCCGACCTCGGGTTCGTGCTGCACCTCGGCGCGCCCTCGTCCCCGGTCGCCTACTACCAGCAGGTCGGCCGCGCCGGTCGTGCGAGCGAGAGCGCCGACGTGCTGCTGCTGCCCGGACCGGAGGATCGCGCGATCTGGCACTACTTCGCGACGGCGTCGATGCCCGATGAGGAGCGTGCCCGGCGGGTCATCGCCGAGCTCTCCGACGTACCGCTCTCGACGCCTGCGCTCGAGGCGCGCGTCGACGTCCGACGCACCCCGCTCGAGCTCCTGCTGAAGGTGCTCGACGTCGACGGGGCCGTGCGACGCGTGCAGGGCGGCTGGATCGCGACCGGCGAGCCGTGGACCTACGACGCCCACCGGTACGGGCGCATCGCGGCCGAACGCGAGGCCGAGCAGCAGCACATGATCGATTACGAGACGACCGACGGATGCCGCATGGAGTTCCTGCAGCGCGCGCTCGACGACGACACGGCGCGGCCGTGCGGCCGCTGCGACAACTGCGCGGGTGCGTGGTACGCGGTCGGCCTCGCCGACGGCGCCGCCGATGCGGCCGCCGGCGCGCTCGACCGGGTGGGGGTGCCGATCGAACCTCGGCGCGCGTGGCCGACCGGCGCCGACCGGCTCGGTGTGCCGGTGAAGGGCCGTATCCCGCCGGGCGAGCAGGCCGGCGAGGGCCGCGCGCTCGCGCGGCTCACCGACCTCGGCTGGGGCGGCACGCTGCGCGAGCTCTTCGCCGCGGGCGCACCCGACGCGCCGGTGTCCCCGCGACTCCTGGACGCGTGCGTGCGCGTGCTGGCCGGCTGGAGCTGGGCCGAGCGACCCGTCGCGGTCGTCTCGGTGCCGTCGCGCTCGCGGCCGCAGCTCGTCGACTCCCTCGCTCGCGGCCTCGCCGACGTGGGTCGCCTTCCGTACCTCGGCGCGCTCCGGCTCGTCGGCGGCGGCCCGACGGGCGATCCCGGCGGCAACAGCGCCTTCCGCCTCGCGGGCGTGTGGAGCCGGTTCAGCGCCGACGGGCTCGACATCCCGTCGGGCGGGGTGCTGCTCGTCGACGACCAGGCAGACAGCCGTTGGACGCTCACCGTCGCCGCGCGCAGCGTCCGGCAGGCGGGTGCGACCGACGTGTTGCCCTTCGTCCTCGGGCTGCGCGGGTGACGCCGGATCGCGCGACTACGCCGGCTGGGTCGCCGGCATCGGCTCCTTCGCCACGAGGGTGAGCACGTCGTACGTCGCGACGATCTCGTCGTCCTGGTTCTTCAGCACCGCGTCCCAGCGCACCTCGCCGTACTCGTCGGTCTCGCGCGGCGAGATCTGCTTCGCCGTGAGCTCGACCCGGATCGAGTCGCCGGGCGAGACCGGCGTGATGAATCGCAGGTTCTCGAGGCCGTAGTTCGCGAGCACGGGCCCGGGAGCGGCGTCCACGAACAGCCCGGCCGCCCACGACACGAGCAGGTAGCCGTGGGCGACACGGCCCGGGAAGAACGGATTCGCCGCCGCGGCCTCCTCGTCCATGTGCGCGTAGAACGTGTCGCCGGTGAAGTTCGCGAACGTCTCGATGTCCTCGAGCGTGACCGTGCGCGGCGCCGACGCGACCTGGTCGCCGATGCGCAGCTCGGCAAGCGACTTCCGGAACGGATGCGGCTCCCCCGCCGCCTCATACGGCCGGGCCTCGGCGCCGGGGTGCCACTCGCCCGTCAGCGCCGTGAGCATCGCGGGCGAGCCCTGCACCGCGGTCCGCTGCATGTGGTGGTGCACCGCGCGGATGCCGCCGAGCTCCTCGCCGCCGCCGGCGCGGCCGGGTCCGCCGTGCACGAGGTGCGGGACGGGCGAGCCGTGTCCGGTCGAGGTGCGGGCGTCGTCGCGGTCCAGGAAGAGGAGCCGGCCGTTCATGGGCGCGATGCCCGTGGCCAGGGCGACGGCGACCTCGGGGTCGTGCGTCGCGACGCTCGTGACGAGCGAGCCGCCGCCGCGCCCGACGAGATCGACCGCCTCGTCGAGCGACGAGTAGCCGATGACGGATGCCACGGGGCCGAACGCCTCGACGGCGTGCACGGCGTCGGCGGAGCCATCCGCGAACCGCAGCAGCATCGGCGCGACGAACGCGCCGTCGGCTGCGACCCCGGTCGTGCCATCCGCGAGCCGCACCTCGGGGGCGTCGGCGGAGCCGACGACGACCTCGCCGCCGGCCTCCTGCAGCTTGCCCACCTGGCGGAGCACCTCGTCGCGCTGTCCCGTCGAGGCGAGCGGGCCCATCGTCACGCCCTCGGCGCGCGGGTCGCCGAGCACCACGCGCTCCGCGATGCGGTCGCGCACCGCGTCGATGACCGCGTCGACGGATGCCGCGGGCACGATCGCCCGGCGGATGGCGGTGCACTTCTGGCCCGACTTCGCCGTGATCTCGACGACGAGCTGCTTGACGTACGCGTCGAACTCGGGGCTGCCCGGCTCGGCATCAGTGCCGAGGACCGACGCGTTGATGGAGTCGGTCTCGCTCGTGAATCGCACGCCGCCGGTCTGCACCGAGTCGTGCGCGCGCAGCCGCTCGGCGGTCGACGCCGACCCGGTGAACCCGACGAGGTCGCCGAGGCGCAGGTGGTCGAACAGGTCGGGCACGCTGCCCGACACGAGCTGCAGCGACCCGGCGGGGAGCAGGCCCGACTCGACGAGGATGCGGACGTACGCCTCGGCGAGGTAGCCGGTGGGCGTCGCGGGCTTCACGACCGTCGGCACGCCCGCGAGGAACGCCGGTGCGAACTTCTCGAGCGAACCCCACACGGGGAAGTTGAACGCGTTGATCTGCACGGCGACGCCGGGCAGGCGCGTGTACACGTGCCGGCCGATGAACGAGCCGTCCTTCGACAGCGGCTCGATGGGGCCGTCGACGAGGACCTTGGCGTTCGGCAGCTCGCGGCGTCCCTTCGACGAGTACGTGAACAGCACGCCGATGCCGCCGTCGATGTCGATCCACGAGTCGCGCTCGGTCGCACCGGTGCGCGCCGACAGGGCGTACAGCTCGGCCTTGCGCTCGGTGAGCGCGAGCGCCATCTGCTTGAGCAGCACCGCGCGCTGGTGGAAGGTCAGCTCGCCGAGGCTCTTCTGGCCGACCGTGCGCGCGTGCTCGAGCACCGCACCGAGGTCGAGGCCCTCGGTCGAGACGCGCGCGACGACCTCGCCGGTCGACGCGTCGCGCACCTCCGTCGCCGAGGCCGCGGCGGCCTCGTCGGGCGTCCACCACGCGTCGCGCACGTAGCTGGGCAGGATTCCGGTCATGGATGTCTCCTCGTTCATTCGTACGGTTTCAGGAAGACGGAGGCTCGTCAGGAGGGAACGGTCGATTCCGTCCTGAGCAGCCTCCGAGTTCCTGAAACGAAGCTCACTGCGCGTCCCAGAGGTAGAAGCCCTCGCCGGTCTTGCGGCCGAGCTTGCCCTCCTCGACCATGCGTCGGAGCAGGGCGGGCGGTTCGAATCGGGCGCCGAGTTCGCCGGCGAGGTACTCGGCGATGCCGAGCCGCACGTCGAGTCCGACGAGGTCGGTGAGCTTGAGCGGGCCCACCGGGTGCTTGTAGCCGAGTGCCATGGCCGCGTCGATGTCCTCTGCGGATGCCACGCCCTCCTCGAGCATGCGGATGGCCTCGAGGCCGAGCGCCACGCCCAGGCGGCTCGACGCGAAGCCCGGCGCGTCGTGCACGACGATCGGCGTCTTCCCGATCGCCTGGACCCAGCCGCGCGCCTGCTCGACGAGCGCACCCTCGGTCTGCGTGCCCCGCACGACCTCGACGAGCGCCGACGCGGGCACGGGGTTGAAGAAGTGCAGGCCGAGGAACCGCTCCGGACGGTCGAGCCGGCCCGCGAGCTCGTCGATCGAGATCGACGACGTGTTCGATGCGAGCGCGGAACCAGCCCCCAGCACCGCCTCGACGCGGGTGAGCGCGTCGAGCTTGAGGCCGAGGTCCTCCGGCACCGCCTCGATCACGAGGTCGGCACCCGTGAACGCATCGGCAGCGGTCGCGACGCTGAGCCGGGTGCCGAGCGCGTCGGCGGTCTCGTCGGTGCTGCCGCGGGCGACGGATGCCGCGACCGAGTCGAGCACGCGGCCCCGCGCCGCGTCGGCCGCATCGTCGTCGCGCTCGACGACGGTCACGTGCGAGCCCGCGAGCAGGAACGCGTGTGCGATGCCCGCGCCCATGCGTCCGCCGCCCAGGACGCCCACGCGCCCCGGTGCGGACGGGCCCGCCGTGGCAGGGGTCTCGGTGTCGGTCACTCGGCACTCCTCTTCGCTCGGCGCTCCAGGAACTCGGTCATGCGTCGGTGCTTCTCGGGGCTCTCGAACAGCACGGCCTGCGACTCGAGGTCGACGCGCGGGTGGTGGCCGCGGGGCGCGCGCAGCACGCGCTTGGTCGCGATCGTCGCGTCGCGGTCGTTGCGCGCGATGCGGTCGGCGATCGCGTGCGCCTCGGCGAGCAGGTCGGCGGCCGGATGCACCGCCGTCACGAGCCCGATCGAGAGCGCCTCGGCGGCGTCGATGATCCGGCCGGTGAGCAGCAGCTCGGACGCGCGGGCCTCGCCCACGATCTCCTTCAGCCGCCACGTGGCGCCGGCGGCGGGGATGATCCCGAGCCCCGTCTCGGGGTTCCCGAACTTCGCCCCGGGCGTGGCGATGCGGATGTCGGCGGCGAACGCGAGCTCGGCGCCGCCGCCGAGCGCCCACCCGTCGACCGCGGCGATCACCGGCATGGGCAGCTCGTTCACGCGGACGAACGCGTTCGCGTTGATGCCCGCGAGCGCGTCGGCCGCGCGTCGCTCGCGGAGCTGCGCGATGTCGGCGCCCGACGCGAACACGCCGCCGGCGCCCACGAGGATCAGGATGCGCGGCTCGGCCTCGAGCTCGGCACACAGCGCGTGCAGGGCGTCGATCGTGGCCTGGTCGATCGCGTTGCGCTTGTCGGGACGGTTCAGGGTCGCGACGACGCGATCGTCGCGGCGTTCGACGAGCAGCGGCGACGGCAAGTCCGGCGACTCCGCGACATCCGGCGAACTCATCGCACGCCCTCGACGATCAGCGCGGTGCCCTGCCCGACGCCGACGCACATGGTCGCGAGGCCGTAGCGCGAGTCCTCGCGCTCCATGCGGCCGAGGAGCGTGACGACGAGGCGGCACCCCGACGAGCCGAGCGGATGGCCCAAGGCGATCGCCCCGCCGTCGGCGTTGACGCGCTCGGGGTCGAGGCCGAGCCGCCGCATGCTCGCGAGCGACTGGGTGGCGAACGCCTCGTTGAGCTCGACCGAGCCGATGTCGTCGAGGTCGATGCCGGAGCGCTCGAGCGCCTTCTCGGTCGCGGGCACCGGGCCGAGGCCCATGATCTCGGGCGCGAGGCCCGCCGACGCGCCGACGACCACGCGGGCGCGCGGCGTGAGGCCGTAGCGCTCGACGGCCGACGCGCTCGCGACCACGATCGCGCTCGCGCCGTCGTTGAGCGAGCTCGAGTTGCCGGCGGTCACGACCGAGCCGCCCCGCACGACCGGCCGCAGCCCGGCGAGCACCTCGAGCGACGTGTCGCGGCGCGGGCCCTCGTCGACGAGCACCTTGCCCTTGGCGGTCGGCACGCCGACGATCTCGGCCTCGAACCGGCCGGCGTCGATCGCCGCGGCGGCGCGCTGCTGCGAGCGCACCGCGAAGGCGTCGGCGTCCTCGCGCGAGATGCCGTCGATGCGCGCGACCTCCTCGGCGGTCTCGGGCATCGAGTACGTGGCCTTGTCGCGCGCGAGGAGCTCGGGGTTGGGGAAGCGCCAGCCGATCGAGGTGTCGTAGGCGTCACCGGGCTTCGCCCACGGCTTCTCGGGCTTGGCCTGCACCCAGGGCGCCCGCGTCATCGACTCGACCCCGCCGGCGATGATCAGGTCGGCGTCGCCGGCGCGGACGGCCTGCGCGGCCATGATGATCGCGGACATGCCGGACGCGCAGAGCCGATTGACCGTGATGCCGGGCACCGAGTCGGGGAGTCCGGCGAGCAGCACCGACATGCGCGCGACGTTGCGGTTGTCCTCGCCGGCCTGGTTCGCGGCACCGAGGATCACCTCGTCGACCGCGCCGGCCTCGATCGCCTCCTCGTCGATGCGCGCGCGCCGGATCGCCTCGCCGACCACGAGGCTCGCGAGGTCGTCGGGCCGGACGCCCGCGAGCGCGCCGCCGTACCGCCCCACTGGCGTCCGCACTCCGCCGACGAGGTAGGCCTCGGCCATGGGTCACTCCTGACTGCGTCGTCTGGAACCTCGCCCGCCAGCGTATCGGCGGGTCGCGGCATCCGCTCGGGGCCGATTTCAAAACCGACCGTTCAGTCAGTAAGTATGCCGAACGGATGGCGCGACCGCCAGTCGAGCGCGGGAGGACGAACCCGGGAGTCACCGTCCCATCACGACCACCGCTCCGGACGTCGGGGATCTCAACCGGGACATATCATGAAGCCGCCCCCGCAGCCCGAATCCTCCGGAGACCCATGAATCCCCGCTTGTCACGTGCGCTGGGCGTTGTCCTGGCGCTCACCCTCACCGGTGCCGTCATACCGACGACGTTCCCCCACTCCGCAGTCGCTGCCTCAGGCACCACGGTGACGGTGACGGGTCGGGTGTACGAGGAGACACCCGGAGGCGGCACCCAGGCCTCAGCGGGCGCATCGGTAATGCTTCTTTCTGCAGACGGTCGCGAAGGGGTCACTCCCGGCAGCATCAAGGCAGACGCAACGGGTCTGTACACGTTCACCGGCGTCGTCCCCGGGCTCTATCGCGTGAAGGCGCGACCATATGTCAATGGCTGGGACGATGTCGACCTCGGCGTTGCCTACCTCGGCGATACTCCCTTCGGGCGTGACGCGACCGTGATCTCGGTCGCATCCACCGCGGTCTCGAACAACCCCATCACCCTGCCGTTGGCCGCGCGCCTTTCGGGCACGATCACCGCGCCCGCCGGCATCGTTCTCCAGGACGACCTGCGGGTTGAGGCCAGGCAGTACAACCCCGAGAGCGGAGCCTTCGAAGGTGCCGCGTCCAACGCGGGCGTGAGGTTCGACGGTGGCTATGTGCTGCAGGATCTTCAGCCCGGCCTGCACTTGGTCAGCGTTTCCGAACACGGGGGCTCTGCAGCCGGCGAGTATGCCCCAGGAACGACCTCGATCGATGAGGCGGAGCTGGTGGAGGTCCTTCCGGGCGACCGGATCACGAAGAACTTCGACTTGGAAGCCGCGGTCCGCCGCGTCGACCGGCTCGCCGGCCCGGACCGGTACGCTACCTCCGCGGCGATCTCCGCGGACCGGTTCGCGTCCGGAGTCCCGGTCGCCTACATCGCGAACGGTCTAGCCTTCCCGGATGCGCTCGGTGCCGGCGCGCTCGGGGGCGTGCAGGGCGGACCGGTGCTGCTTACGGCGCCGACTTTGCTGCCGGTCACGGTCGCTGCGGAACTCCAGCGCCTTCGGCCCGAGCGGATCGTCGTCGTCGGAAGCTCGGCGGTCGTCTCGGACGGCGTGCTCCGGGCGCTCCGCGCATACTCGGCTGACGTCGACCGGCTCGGCGGCGCGGACCGGTACGCCACCGGCCGCGCGATCGTCCGCGATGCCTATCCGGATGGAGGAGCGTCGACCGTCATCATCGCGACGGGTCGAGATTTTCCCGATGCTCTCTCAGCTGGCGCCGCGGGCGCAGCCAACACTGCTCCGCTCGTGCTCGTCAATGGTCTCGCGAGCACCCTGGACAGTGCGACGGTCCAGCTCCTCGCCGAACTCGGGCCGTCGGAGATCGTGATCGCCGGCAGCAGCGCGGTCGTGAGCGTCGGGATCGAGTCAGCGCTGAGAAGGATCAACGGCGTGAAGCTCGTGTCGCGCGCGTCCGGCGCCGATCGCTTCGCGACCTCACGCGAGCTGACGCACCGATCTCCAGCCTTCGACACGGTGTACCTCACGAACGGGATGGACTTCCCGGATGCGCTGGCGGGATCGGCGGCCGCTGGATTCAGCCTCGCGGCTCTACATCTGGTCCGTTCCGCATGCATCCCAGCTGAGACGCTGGACGTCATCCGCTGGACCGAACCGAACCGCATCGTGTTGCTCGGCGGTCCCAGCGTGCTGGGCACGGGAGTCGCCCGGCTGACGAGTTGCTGAGGCGAGCTAGGTCGCGACCGGGTCACTCCCCGGGTTCGACGGTAGGCTGAGGCAGGTCCGTCGGCTGCGGATCTGTCTCGGTGGTCGGGCCGAACAGCGTCCAATCGCCGCCTCGGCACTCGTAGAACTCGACGGTCTCGGTGTCGATGTAGATGTCGCCGTCGGCCGTGCACTCCGCGCGATCCGGGGCGCCGACGCCGAGCGACACCTGGGTGCCGGGCTCGCCCTGGGCACCCTGTTCGCCCTGCGCACCCTGCTCGCCCTGTGCGCCCTGCTCGCCCTGTGCGCCCTGTGCGCCCTGCGGCCCCTCTTGGCCGGTCAGGTTCTCGGCGGCCGACTCGCGGATGTTGCCGACGAGCGTCCAGTCGTCCTGGAACAGGTACACGTCTGAGGTCGAGATGTCGATGTACACGTCGCCCTCGTAGCCCTTGCCCGACTCCGGCACTCCGGTGCCGGCGCGCACTGCGGAGCCGGCCGGCAGGATCTCCTCGAGCGCCTCCTCGTAGTCGACGGTCTCCTCCGCGGTCGCCGTCGGTGCCGGGGTCGCGGCGGCCTCCTCGTCGGAGGTCGAGCGGGCCAGCCATCCGCCGAGGAACGCGGCCACGAACGACAGCACCACGACGGCGACGCCGACGCCGATGAGCCAGCCGCGGGTGACCGGCGCGGGTGGGGGCGACGTGGTCTCCGACGGCTCGTCCGTGCCCGCCGGCGGCGGGCCCGCCGACCCATCGGGAGCCTGGGGTGTCTCGGGCGATCCCCCGCCGTCCGGCGTCGGGTCCTGGCTGCTCATGACGTGGGGTCCCCCGTTCCCGCATCGATCCTGCACGGACTCGGCAGGATCGTGTCGACGCGAGAGTACGGGGAGCGGGGTGGCGCCCGGCGCGACTTTGGTCCCGCGCACGGGCGCGGGACCCGGAGGCCTAGGCGCGAACCTCGGCGAGCAGCTCGTCGCCGAGGCGCACGTCCTCGAACGCGGCCTCGATCTCGGCGCGGCCGAGCAGCTCGGCGAGCCGGCGCTGGCGGTGCCTCGGGATGAGGGTCACGACCCGGCCGGCGCGCCCGGCGCGGCCCGTACGGCCCGAGCGGTGCAGGTACGTCTTGTACTCGTCGGGCGCGTCGGCCTGGATGACCAGGTCGATGTCGTCGACGTGGATGCCGCGTGCCGCGACATCCGTCGCCACCAGGACGTCGACCCGGCCGCTCGTGAGCTGCTGCAGGTTGCGCGTGCGCTTGGCCTGGTTGAGGTCGCCGTGCAGGGCCACCGCCAGGATGCCGGCGTCCTCGAGGTGCTCGGCGAGGTCCTCGGCGAAGGCGCGCGTGCGGGCGAAGACCAGCGTGCGGCCGTCGCGGTCGGCGAGCTGCGCGACGATGTCGCGCTTGTCGCGGTGCTCGATGACGAACACGCGGTGCTCGATCGTGCCCGAGGCCTGGTCCTCGCCGGCGACCTCGTGCACGGCCGGGTCGACGAGGAACTCGTCGGCGAGCGCGGCCACGCCGGTGTCGAGCGTCGCCGAGAAGAGGAGCTTCTGGCCGGCCTCGGCGGTGTGGCGGAGGATCCGCTGCACGGGCTCGAGGAATCCGAGGTCGCACATGTGGTCGGCCTCGTCGAGGATCGTGATCACGACCTCGCTCAGGTCGAGGTGGCCCTGCTCGACGAGGTCCTCGACGCGGCCGGGCGTGCCGATCACGATGTCGACGCCGCGCTGGAGCGCGCCCACCTGGCGACCCTGCGGGACGCCGCCGTAGACCTGCGTGGTGAAGAGGCCCACGCTGCGCGCGATCGGCTGCACGGTGCGGTCGATCTGGAGGGCGAGCTCACGGGTCGGCGCGAGGACGAGCGCGCGGGGCGCGCGGCCGAACTGCCGCTTGCCGCCCGACTTGCCGGACTCGGCCCACAGGCGCATGAGGCGCTCCACCGTCGGCGCGCCGAACGCGATCGTCTTGCCGGACCCCGTGCGACCGCGGCCGAGGACGTCGCGGCCCTCGAGCACGACGGGGATCGTCGCCGCCTGGATCGGGAACGGCGACTCGGCGCCGAGCTCCTGCAGGGCGCGCACGATGTTGCCGCCGAGGCCGAGGTCGGCGAAGCCGATGCCGTCGACCTCCTCGGCGCGGATCGCCTCGGCCTCGAGCCGCTCGAGCACGACGTCGTCGGCCGGCTCGAAGCGCTCGGAGCGGTCGCGGTCGCGGTCTGGGAAGAAGGAGGTGGGACGGCGCTCGGAATCGCGGAAGCCCGGGCGCTCGAAGCCGCGGTCGCGGCGGGGAGCGCGGTCGTCACGGTCCCGGCGTGGGGCGCGGTCGTCACGGTCGAACCGGCGCGGAGCACGGTCGTCGCGATCGAAGCGGCGGGGTGCGCGGTCGTCACGGTCGTGACGCGGGGCGCGATCGTCGCGATCGAAGCGGCGGGGAGCGCGGTCGTCACGGTCGAAGCGGCGGGGTGCGCGGTCATCACGATCGTGACGCGGAGCACGGTCGTCACGGTCGAACCGGCGGGGAGCGCGGTCGTCGCGGTCGAACCGGCGCGGAGCACGGTCGTCGCGATCGCGGCGCGGCGAGCGGTCGTCCTCGACGCGGCGCGGCGCGCGGTCGTCGCCGTCGAACCGGCGCGGAGCACGGTCGTCGCGATCGCGGCGGGGGGAGCGGTCGTCCTCGAAGCGACGGGGGGCACGCTCGTCACGGTCGCGGTCGCGACCCGGGCGCTCCGAGCGGTGCGGCGTGCGGCCCGACGCGACGCGCTCGTCACGCGACCAGCGGGGTGCGCGGTCGGACGCCGGCTCCTCGGGTCGGTATCCGCGGTGGCCAGGGCTGCGCGAGCCGGGCTTCTTGCGAGCGCCGGAGGCGTACGAGGGGTCGAAGTTGCGGGCGGGTCGACCGCCGGCGGGCTTCTTGTTCTTGGGCATGGCTGCTTTCCGGGTTGTAGCTCGTGTACATGGCAGCCGTTGCGCGAGCGCAGCGCGACTGAGAACCCGGGTGCATCGTCGACCGGGACCGTTCACATACGGTGAATTCCCCGCACGCGGACCGCGCGCGGACTCGGTCCTCAGGACTCACAAACCCATCCGCGCGAGCGCGGTGTCCAGAACCGACCTCTCGAGGGTACCGGACACCCTCCTGTGAATCCGCCCGGCGCGACATCCGCCCCCAGTGAAACGTAACGACGCGGTAACCCGATTCGCGTACGCTCGCGTCGTGACCACACCGCCGTCGATCTCCGTCGAGCCGCCTCGCGCGCCCGGCATCGAGCGTCTGCTCGACGCCGGCATCGCCGACGCGCGCTCGCTCTACCCGACGGATCCCGTGGGCCTCCTCGACGCGTCGCAGCTCGAAGCGCCCGGCACGCTGGTCTACGTCGCTCGCGGCCACGACGGCGAAGCGCTCGGCGTCGCGGCGATCGTCGACGGCGGCGACGTCGACGACGATCGCGGCGAGCTCAGGCGCATGTACGTCGACCCGGTCGCCCGCGGCCGCGGCATCGCCAGTGCCCTGATCGAGCGCATCGAGACGGATGCCGCGGCGCGAGGCCTCCGCGAGATCGTGCTCGAGGCGGGCCGGCTGCACCATCCCGCCCTGGCGTTGTATGCCAAGCACGGGTACCGGCGGGTCGAGCGGTTCGGCCGGTACCTCAACGAGCCGACGAGCGTGTGCATGGCGAAGTCGCTCGTGGGATTCACCGGTGGCGCGATCGGGGAGGACCCGTTCGACCTGCCGCTCGCGGTCGGCGAGTGAGCGGTCGGCTGAGCAACGCAGGGCAACGGCTGAGCAATCCCGCGCGGGATTGAGCAACCCGTACCCATCCGCGTGGGCGCGGCCCGCGCCATCCTCTGAGCAGCCCACTCGCTCTCGGAGGATCACCCATGCTCGCGTTCATCTCGGCCGTCGCGTTCGGCGTCACGATCGGCGGCGCCGTCGGCGCCCTCGCGACCGGCGACCCTCGCTACACGATCCTCTGGAGCATCTCGCTCACGGTCGCCATCCTGACCGGCACCTTCGCGGGCCTGGGCGCCGCCGGCCTGTTCGGCCGCGGGCGGGCGGGTGCGACCCAGGCGCCGCCGACCGGCGAGCTCGCGCTCGCCCGCGTGGAGCGGATCGGCCGCACGGGGCTGACCGTGAACGACCAGCCGCAGGTCGAGCTCGTGCTCACGGTCGCGCCGCGGTTCCGCCCGGCCTACACGACGGTGCATCGGCAGGTCACCGACATCGTCGTGCTTCCGCAGGTGCAGCCGGGCTCGATCATCGCGGTGCGACGACCGGATGACGCGAAGGCGAACGTCGAGCTCGTGCTGGACCCGCCCGACGACTGGGCGCGCCTGCGCGACGCCGAGCGGCTGCGGACGGGCACCGATCGCACCGTGCCCATCGCGTCGCAGGCGCCCGCATGGGCCTCGGAGCCGCAGGCGCTCTTCGGCGGCCCGCGGAAGCCGGCGCGACCGTGGCGACGCGTGCTGCTCGCCGGCGTGACCGCCGCGACCGCCGCGCTCGTGCTCATCCCCGCGTACGACACGATCGGGCGCACGGTGCAGGCGTTCGCATCCGGGAATCCGGACGCGGCGAGCGTCGTGCTGGGCGACCGGCACGCGGAGGTCGTCGACGCGCTCGCGGCGGAGACCGGCGGCACGAAGTTCGTGCGCATCGGGTTCTACGACGGCTACGCCCTCGCGACGGCGCCGAGCGCGCCGGGCGAGCTCACGATGGACGTGTACCAGTTCAGGTACGACCGGACCGAGCACCAGGGTCCCGAACTCATCCAGCCCGACGACCCCGCCGCCGCGCTGTTCGACGTGGGCGAGGTGGAATTCTCGAGGATTCCCGAGCACATCGCGACGGCGAAGGACCACTCCGGCATCGCGGATCCGACGTCGGTGATCGTGTCGGTCCAGCGGGCGCTCATCGCGGATGCGTCGGGCGCGCGGCCCGTCCGCGTGCTCGTGATCCTCGACTCGACGTACGAGGACGCCACGGTGCAGATCGACGCGGCGTCGGGCGAGGTTCTCGGGTAGCCCGAGCCACCAGCGGGGCGCAACCGGCTCGGATGGTTGCATCCGGCCGAACCTGGGTTAGCATCACTCCACCCCTGAACCCGGAGCCCCCGTGACCCCCACCCGACTCTCCGGCGGTCGCGGAGGCCGGCACCCCCGGTCGGCCCGGATCGCCCTTGCCGTCATCGCGGCCCTCGGCGTCGCCGCTGCCGTGTCGGCGTTCCACCAGCCGGTGCGCGAGCTCGACCCGACCGCCGAGCAGGCCTCGAGCGAGGTCGCCGGAACGGAGATCATCGGCATCCGCACCTTCGAGGCGCCCGCCGGCCTGCGGATCCACGCCGACCTCGAGTACGGCGTCGCCGACGACGGCACGCTCCTCACCCTCGACGTCTGCCGGCCGGCCGTCGACGACGCCATCGACGACGCGATGCCGACCGTCGTGTCCGTGCACGGCGGCAGCTGGGCGCGCGGCGACAAGGCGAACTCGGACTGGCGGAACGTGTGCCTCTGGCTCGCGAGCGAGGGCTTCGTCGCGGCTTCCGTCAACTACCGGCTCGTGCCCGACGCGCGATTCCCGGCTCAGGTCGACGACGTCGCGGCGGCCGTGGCGTGGCTGCGCGAGCCCGGCCAGGTCGAGCGGTTCGGCATCGATCCGGCGCGGATCGCGGCGTTCGGCGGTTCGGCGGGCGGACATCTCGCGTCGCTGCTCGGCACCGTCGGCGACGGCCCGCTCGACACCGGCTCGCGCGTCGCCGCCGTGGTCGAGCTGTCGGGACCGGTGGGCCTCGGCTCGGCCGAGCTCGATGCGGATGGCGCGTCCGACTGGCTGCGCGGAATCGTGGGCGAGTTCCTGGCGTGCGAACCCGGCGCGACCGACGTCAGCTGCCCGCAGGCGATCGAGGCGTCCGCGACGGCCCACGTCGACCCGAGCGACCCGCCCTTCTTCATCGGGCACGCCGCGGCCGAGGTCGTACCGCTGGCGCAGTCCGAGCGCCTGGCCGCGACTCTCCGGGCATCCGCCGTGCCGGCCGAGCTCGCGGTCGTCCCCGGCGACGCACACTCGATCGGCATCCTCGACGCGCCGCTGCGCGAGCGGGTGGCGGCGTTCCTGCACGCGCAGCTGGGCTGAGGCAAGCCCCCTCCACCGCGCGGACGCCGCGCCTAGTCTCGGCGCATGGGGGAAACGACGGATCGGGCTGCGCGCGGACCTCGACGCGACTCGCCCGCGCAGCTGTCACCGCCGGAGTGGCGCGTGGTCCTCACGCGCACCGCGCACGAGTTCCGCATCCACCAGTGCTGGGACCTCGCCGCCGCGCTCACCTACCATGCCGTGCTCTCGGTGTGCCCGGCGCTCCTCGCCGCCGCGGCCTTCCTCGGCCTGTTCGGCAGCGCCGAACCGATCGCGCGGGGGGCGCTCGGCGTCGTTGGCGATCTCGGTGGGGACGAGACCGTGGCCGCACTGACCGAGCCCATCTCGCAGTTGCTGAGCGCATCGCAGGCCGGCCTCGCGTTCCTCACCGGGTTCGCGGTCACGCTCTGGACCATCTCGGGCTACCTCGGCACCTTCGGTCGTGGCATGAACCGGATCCTCGGGGTGCCGGAGGGGCGGCCGTTCTGGAAGTCACGCCCGGTGATGCTCGCCGCGGCGGCCGTGATCACGGTGCTCGCGGCCGTGATCGTGGGCGCACTCATCGTGAGCGGCGCGGTCGCGGCATCCGTCGTGCGCTCGATCGGGTGGGACGACGACGTGGCACTGGTCTGGGACCTCGGCAAGCTGCCGGTGCTGGCGGGCCTCGCGGCGCTGATCGTCGCGATCCTCTACTGGGCCACTCCGAACGTGCGGCGGCCGAACCTGCGGTGGCTCTCGGTCGGCGCCGCCGTCGCCCTGGTCGCGTGGATGGTCACGACGGCGGCCTTCGCCGTGTACGTCTGGAACTACGCGAGCTACGACCGCACCTACGGCGTGCTCGGCGGCGTCGTCGCGTTCCTGCTGTGGCTGTGGCTGTCGAACCTCGCGGTCCTCGCCGGCGCCGTCCTCGACACCGAGGTCGAGCGCGCCCGCCAGCTGCGTGCCGGCATCGCGGCGCAGGAGCGGTTGAGGCTGCCGCTGCGCGACGACCGCCTCGTGCACGTCAACGAGCGGCAGCGGCGGCGGGACGTCCTCGCCTCCGCGCGCATGCTGCCCGACGCGGAGCCCGACGGTGCCGGTTGAGGCGGCGGACCGTTACCCCTGCGCAACACCGGTGCGGTTCGATGGGGGCATGGGCAGTGAACCGATCACCGTGTCGATACGGCGCGAGGTCGACCCCGACCGGATCGCCGAGGCGACCGTCTGGGTGCAGACGGGCATGAACCTCGCCAACCGGTACCCCGGCTTCCTCGGGTCGGGGTGGGTGCGCGCGGGCGAGGGCTCCGACGTGTGGCACATGCTGTACCGCTTCGTCGACGAGGCGTCGCTCGAGGCGTGGGAGCGCTCGCCCGAGCGGACCTGGTGGCTGGAGATGGGCAAGGGCTTCGTGCGTGCCGAGCGCTCGCGCCGACGCACCGGCATCGAGGGCTGGTTCGACGATCCGGCGACCGGCTCGGTGCCGGCGGTGACGGATGCCACGGGGTCGATGGCCATCGCGCTCCCGCCCGCGCCACCGCGATGGAAGCAGGCGGTCAGCATCTGGCTGGGCTTCTTCCCGGTGAACCTGGCGTTCTCGCTGCTCGTGGCGTTCGTGCCGGGGTGGGAGGGCGTGCCGCTGGCGCTGCGAGTGCTCGTGACGACCCTCGTGCTGACGCCGATCATGACGTACTGGGTGCTGCCGTGGGTGACGCGGATGCTGCGCGGCTGGCTGGTCCCGGCCGCATGAGCGGGCCCGGTCTGCTGCCGCCGGGTCGGCAGCTCGCGATCACGTGGTCGATCCCCGACGAGTTCGGCGGCATGACCGCGGCGATGTTCCGGCGCTCGGCCGCGTTCGCCCGGCTCGCGGGCGCCGAGGTCGACGTGCTCACCTTCGACGGGCGACCCGGCCATCCCGCGGTCCGGGCACGGCTCGCCGAGCGGGGCGAGCCGGCCGACGGGGTGCGCGTGCTGAACCTCTACGAGCGGCTGCGCACCGAGCCGGTGGTGCCCGGCGAGGTCGGCGTCGAGCCGGATGTCGCGGGGCTCGAGGACGTCGACGGGTCGGCCGTTCGCGAGACCGCCGCCGACGGATCGGCGAAGGTCGAGGTGTCCTCGCCGGACGGGCGGACGCTCGTCGCGCACCTGCGCGCCGACGGCTCGCTGGCCGTGCTCGACGAGCGCGCGCGACCGGAGCGCCCGAAGCGCCTGCTCACCGCCTTCGACGCCGACGGCCGCCCCGTGCGCCAGTGGCGGTCCGCGCGGGCGTGCTACGCCGACTGGATCGCCGAGGTCGCCGGAGACGGGGACGCCTTCGCGATCGTGGACAGCAAGACCGCGGCCGACTTCATGGCGCACGTCCGCCTGCCGCGCCTCGTGACGCTGCACGTGGTGCACAACGCCCACCTCGCCGCGCCCGGCGGCCCGATCGGGCCACTCCGCGAATCGCGAGCCGAGGTGCTCTCCCATCCCGAGCGGTTCGATGCGACCGTGTTCCTCACCGAACGGCAGCGAGCGGATGCCGCGACGCTCCTGGGCGCACCCGAGAACTTCGCCGTGGTGCCGAACCCGGCCGCGCGTCCGGACACACCCGTGACCGACCCCGTCGCCGACGATGCGGCGCGCGACCCGGCGTCGGCCGTCGTCGTGGCCGCGCTCACGGCGCGCAAGCGCATCGACCATGCGATCCGCGCGGTCGCCCTCGCCCGCGATCGCGGCCCGCAGGTGCAGCTCCACGTCGTCGGCGACGGACCGCTGGCCGAGGAGCTGCGCGATGTCGCACGCGAGGAGGGCGTGGCGGATGCGGTCGAGTTCGCCGGGCATCGCCCGGACGGCGCCGCCGCGTTCGACGAGGCATCCGTCGCCCTGCTCACCAGCACGTCCGAAGGCGCCCCGCTCGTCCTGCTCGAGGCGATGGGACGCGGCTGCATCCCGATCGCCTACGACATCGAGTACGGTCCGGCCGACGTCATCGAGCACGGTGTGAACGGGTTCCTCGTTCCGGCGGGCCAGGTGTGGGCGCTGGCCGGCACGATCGCGAGGGTGGCGCGGATGCCGTCCACGGAGCGCGTCGCGCTCCGTGAGGCCGCGCGCGCCACCGCCGCCCGGTTCGACGAGGCGAGCGTCGTGGCCCGTTGGGGCGAGGTCGAACGGGCGGCGGCCGAGCGCCATCGTGCGACATGGTCGTCGACCGAGTTGCCCGCCGAGCTCGAGCGCGTGCGGCTGCGGCGGCCGCGAGGGCGCCTCGGCGTGCGCCTGCGGCTCGGCGGCGTCCCCGACGGCGCGCGCGTCACGGTCGACCTCCGAACCAGGCGGACGGACGCGGTGCTGCGCCGTTCCGCGACGGCCGCGTCCGGGCGCGTGGGGTTCCGGTTGTCGCCCGCCGAGACCGAGTTGCTCTCCGGGAGCGGGGCGATCCTCCTCACCGTGCTCGTGGAGGCGCACGGCGCGCGGGTCACGCTCGACGCCGGCGACATCCGGCCCGATACGCGAACCCTGGTACGCCGCGTCGCGGGGCGCCTGCGCCCGCGGCGAGGGTGATCCGCGGTCAGGTCAGCGCGTGCCGCGGATCCGGCGCGACAGGGTGGCTGCGGCATCCCGCACGGCGTCGCTCGCCGTCTCGACGAGATCGGATGGCGACCCCTCGGCGAAGGTGACCGCGATGGCCGCGGCCGGCCAGCCGAGGTGGTCGACCACGGCGGCGCCGACGGACGCGAGGCCCTCGGTCACCTCGCCGTGCTCGGTCGCGACCCCGGTCGACCGGATCTCGGCGAGCACGGACTTCAACCGGGAGTACGTCCAGGGCGCCTCGTCGGCGGGCGACCGATGCCGCTCGCTGAAGGCGTCGCGGTCGGGGTACAGCGCGCGCAGCTGCGCGGCCGGGAGCTCGGCGAGCATCGCGCGCCCCGACGCCGTCAGGTGCGCGGGCAGGCGCACGCCGACGTCCGACACGAGCGACGGACGGCGCGGCGCGCGCTCCTCCACGAGGTAGAGCACGTCGCGTCCATGCAGCACGGCGAGGTGACCCGACTCGGCGAGCCGGTCGACGATCCCCGCGACCAACGGGCGGCCGAGTCGCGTGAGCGGCTGCTGCCGGCTGAAGCCGCTCGAGAGCTCGAAGGCCGCGACGCCGAGACCGTACCGGCGCTCCTCGGGCAGGTGGACGACGAACCCGCGCTCCTGCATCACGGCGAGCAGCTGGTAGGTGGTCGAGCGCGGCAGCCCGAGCGCCTGCGCGATCGATGCGGCCGGGACGGGCCCGCGCTGCGTCGCGAGGTGCGCGAGCATGCGCAGCGCCTGATCGACGGCCGGCACCTTCGACGTCTCGCTCGTCATCGGGCCTCCCTCCTCCGCATCGCCACCGTACGTCCGGTATCCCGGACGCCAGCGTAGCCCCGTCTGTTCCCGCGCGCGCTGACTCGGTGTGGAATCGGAGGCATGAGCACCATCGCGCCCTCGCCCACCCGGACCGCCGCGGCATCCGTCACCGTCGGCACCGGCCCGCTCGGCATCGATGACGTCGTCGCGGTCGCCCGATACGACGCCGAGGTCGTGCTCGACCCGGCCGCGCTCGACGAGGTTGCGCGCAGCCGCGCGATCATCGAGGGGCTCGCGGCCGATCCGCAACCGCACTACGGCATCTCGACCGGCTTCGGCGCGCTCGCGACCACGTTCATCGCCGAGGACCGCCGCGCGCAGCTGCAGGCGAGCCTCGTCCGCTCGCACGCCGCCGGCTCGGGGGCCGAGGTCGAGCGCGAGGTCGTGCGCGCCCTCATGCTGCTGCGCCTCTCGACGCTCATGACCGGCCGCACAGGCGTGCGACGCGAGACCGCGGAGACGTACGCGGCCATCCTCAACGCCGGGATCACGCCGGTGGTGCGCGAGTACGGCTCGCTCGGCTGCTCGGGCGACCTCGCGCCGCTCGCGCACTGCGCCCTCGTCGCGATGGGCGAGGGTGAGGTGCGAGTCTCGACCGGCTCGACCAACGGGGAAGGCGAGCTGACGGATGCCGCGACCACTCTCGCCGCCGCCGGCATCGCGCCGCTGCGCCTCGGCGAGAAGGAGGGCCTCGCCCTCATCAACGGCACGGACGGCATGCTCGGGATGCTCGCGCTCGCCATCGACGACCTGCGTCGCCTGCTCACGACCGCCGACGTCGCCGCCGCGATGAGCGTCGAGGGCCTCATGGGCACCGATGCGGTGTTCGCCGAGGACCTCCACGCGCTCCGGCCGCAGCGCGGCCAGGCGGCGTCCGCCGCGAACCTGCGCGCCCTCCTCGCCGATTCGCCGATCGTCGCGAGCCACAAGGGACCCGAGTGCACGCGCGTGCAGGACGCCTACTCGCTGCGATGCGCCCCGCAGGTGCACGGCGCCGCGCGCGACACGGTCGCGCACGCGGCATCCGTCGCCGACGCCGAGTTCGCCAGTGCGGTCGACAACCCGGTGCTCACGCTCGACGGCCGCGTCGAGTCGAACGGCAACTTCCACGGGGCGCCCGTCGCGTACGTGCTCGACTTCCTCGCGATCGCAGTGGCGGATGTCGCGTCGATGAGCGAGCGGCGCACCGACCGGTTCCTCGACAAGGCCCGCAACCAGGGGCTTCCGCCGTTCCTCGCGCACGAGGTCGGCGTCGACTCCGGGCTCATGATCGCGCAGTACACGGCGGCCGGCATCGTGTCGGAGCTCAAGCGCCTGGCGGTGCCCGCATCGGTCGACTCCATCCCCTCGTCGGCGATGCAGGAGGACCACGTCTCGATGGGCTGGGCGGCCGCGCGCAAGCTGCGACGCGCCATCGACGGCCTCGCGCGCGTACTCGCGATCGAGGTCATGACGGCCTCGCGCGGGCTCGCGTTGCGCGCGCCGCTCGAGCCCGGTCCGGCGACCGGAGCCGTCGTGCGACTCGTCGCCGGCACGGGTTCCGTGCCCGGTGAGGACCGATTCCTGTCACCCGAGATCGAGGCGCTGGTCGAGGCGGTGGCGACCGGCGAGGTCGTTCGCCGCGCGTCATCCGTCGTCACGCTCGGCTGACCGGAGCCGCCCTGCGCCCCGAACGGGGGATCACCGGTTCGCCCGCTCGGGTTGTGGCTTCCCCCGTTGATCGGTCAGACTTGGGTGGTGCCGGCGTCGCTGCCGGACGCGATGGAAGCCCTATGTTCCCAGCCCGAGACATCGACGAACCAGACCCGTTCCGAGCGAAGCCCGTTCGGAGGCGCTCTGTCGCGATCGCTGCGGCCACAAGCGGCCTGCTCATCGCCCTCTGTTCGGTGACGCCCGCGTCGGCAGCCGAGACCGATCCGGTCGTCGCGACAACCGAGGCGGCCGAGCCCACGACCGAGCCTGCCCCGGCGCCCGAGCCTGCCCCGGCGCCCGAGCCCGCTCCGGCGCCCGAGCCCGCACCGGCACCCGAGCCCGCACCGGCACCCGAGCCGGCACCGACTCCGACGCCCGAACCGACGCCGACGCCCACCCCGACTCCGGAACCGACGCCGACGCCGACCCCTGAGCCGACGCCGACGCCCACCCCGACTCCGGAACCCACGCCGACGCCGACCCCTGAGCCGACGCCCACGCCGACTCCTACTCCCACACCGACGCCCACGCAGTCGCCGACGCAGACGCCGATCGCGACGCCCGGCGTCGAGGCACCGTTCGTCCTTGTGGGCGACGGACCCGTCGCGCGCATGGTCACGACGACCTCGACGAGCTCCTCGGGAACGCAGGCGAGCTCGCTCACGGGTCTTCGCCTGAAGCTGCAGCAGGCGACGACCGAGCTGCGGAACGCGGAAGCGGCGCTCGAGTCCGCCCAGTCAACGGTCGTCGTCGCGCGCGCGGTCGCCGAGCGACTCGACGAGCGCGCAGCCGACGCCCGGCTCATGGCCGAAACCGCGGCAGGCGTCTACCTCGACGCCGTCGAAGGCGACGGTGCCGCGCTCTCGTCGATGAGCGCCGCATTCTCCGCCGGCAACGACCTGCTCGCCGGCCTCGGCGGCATGGAGCGCGTGCAGAAGCTCTCGGGCGACTCCAGTCGCCTGCGCGAGATCGCCGAGCTCCGCGACCTCGAGGCCGACGCGGCCGAGGAGCGCGCCGCCGCAGCGTGGGCCGCGGTCGACGCGGTCCCGATCGACCAGCTCCAGAATGCGGTCACCGAGGCCAAGGGCGCCGTCACGGCGGCGCGTGCCGAACTCAACGGTGCGCAGACCCGACTCGCCGCCGCCGACCGGGTCGCCGCGTTCGACAACCTGCCCTCCGACTCCGGCCAGCTCAGCGAGCAGGGCTGGGCCTCGCCCGTCGCGGGCAGCCTCAGCGACGGATACGGCCCGCGGCCGAACAAGCCGCTCGCGGGCGTGAACGAGTTCCACCGCGGCACCGACATCGCGGCCCAGTGCGGCACGGGCATCTTCGCGGCGACCGGCGGCGTGGTGGTCGCGGCCGGCCCGAACGGCACGTACGGCAACTGGGTGCTCATCGACCACGGTTCGGGCGTCTCGACCGGCTACGCGCACATCCGCGACGGCGGCATCCTCGTCAGCGTCGGCCAGCAGGTCGCCGCCGGCGACCTCATCGCCGCCGTCGGCAGCACGGGTGCCTCGACCGGATGCCACCTGCACTTCGAGGTGCGGATCGGCGGCACGGCGGTCGATGCGGTGCCGTTCATGGCGGCCCGCGGCGTGCAGCTGGGCTGAGCCCGCGCCGTCGGATCCAGGGGTGCCGGAGCGGCAGCATGACGGCGTGGCGAGGTATGCTCGCCACATGGCGGGTTCTCCGCGCCAGACCTCCTGATCGGCCGTCCACGCCGGCCGACGATGCGGGGGCAGAGGGGATGCGTGTCCTCGGAGAACGAGCGAGTGCCGATGGGATCCCGGGTCTGACGCCCCGAGACCTCCCCGTCCCGTTACCGGCGGGCCTCGGTCGCGTGGAGTCCAGGCCCAGCGCCGGTCGGAGGACACGACATGACCACTCGCAAGCACCTCAAGCAACTCGTGCGCGAACGCATGCGCAAGACGGGCGAGCGCTACACCGTCGCTCGACGCCACATCGCGGAGTCCGACTCGTCCTGGGAGTTCCGCGGCGGGCTCGACGGCGACACGGCCGCGCTGACCAACGTGCTGGCCAACCTCGGCGTGGTGGCTCCACACACCGGTGAGCCGCTCACCGAGGCCATGGTCCTCGGCGTCGGCGGCGGCCTCGGCGCAGGCTACATCCTGTGGGAGTTCGACTCGCACCCGCTGCGCTCGCGCGTGCTCACCCTCGGCTTCCGGCGTCTCTGGCAGTACCCCGACCGGTGGGCGCGCGGGACCGCGGAACGGCTCGGCCTGCATGCCGACCAGCATGAGACCGGTGGCGGGAAGCGTGCGGCGGCCGAGCTCGACGCGCAGCTCGAGCGGGGCCTGCCGGCGATCGCCTGGATCGACCCGTACACGCTCGGGCACCGTGGAGAACCGGAGTGGCTCGACGGCTACGGCGGGCCGCCGGTGGTCGTCACCGAGCGCGTGGGCGACGCCTATGCGATCGACGATCGGTCGTCGTCCCGCATCCTCGTGCCGGCGGATCGCCTGGCTGCGGCCCGGGCTCGAGTCGGCTCCTATCGGAACCGGCTGATCACGATCGATCCGGAGCGCATCGACCTCGATCTGCGACCGGCGGTCGAGGAGGGCCTGCGGCTCCAGGTCGAGCACCTGAGCGAGCCATCCGACTCGTTCTCGCTGCCCGCGTGGCGCAAGTGGGCGCGCATGACCGGGGACACCCGCAACCCGAAGGGCTGGCCGAACGTGTTCGCCGACGGGCTCGGCGTGGGCAGCCTGCGCGCGTCGATCTACTCCGACGCGGCGCACGGCGCACATCTGCGCGGGCTCTACGCGGACTTCCTCGACGAGGCGGCCGAGCTGCTGGGACGGGACCTCGGAGCCGACGCCTGGAGGACCGCGGCCGAAGCATGGACGCCGATCGTCGATGCGGCGTTGCCGCCCGGCGATCCGCTGCGCTCGCTGATCGATGACGGCCTCGACCGCGCCGCCGCGCGCTGGGAGCTCCAGCGCGCCCGCGACCTCGCTCCGGACGTGCCGCCGCCGCTCGGCGAGCAGGTGATGGCGATGCACGAGGCCGAGGTCGCGGCGCTCGAGCGGCTCAGGGCGGCGCTCTGAGGCGGCTCGTCCGGTATCCCGGACGCCGCCCCCGCGACATCCATTGAGCGCAGCCGCGCGACGGTGTGGGATCGGAACATGACCACCGCTGCACCCACGACGACGACCGACACCGCCGCCGGTCCCCGCACCGTCCGCGCCGCGCGCGGCACCGAGCTCACCGCGAAGAGCTGGCAGACCGAGGCGCCGCTGCGCATGCTCATGAACAACCTCGACCCCGAGGTCGCCGAGCGCCCCGAGGACCTCATCGTCTACGGCGGCACCGGCAAGGCCGCCCGCAACTGGGAGGCGTACGACGCCATCGTCCGCACGCTCGAGGGCCTCGAGGCCGACGAGACGCTGCTCGTCCAGTCGGGCAAGCCGGTCGGCGTCTTCCGCACGCACGAGTGGGCGCCGCGCGTGCTCATCGCCAACTCGAACCTCGTCGGCGACTGGGCCACGTGGCCCGAGTTCCGCCGCCTCGAGCAGCTCGGCCTCACCATGTACGGCCAGATGACCGCCGGCTCGTGGATCTACATCGGCACGCAGGGCATCCTGCAGGGCACGTACGAGACCTTCGGCGCCATCGCGCGGTCCCGTTTCGGCGGCAGCCTCGCCGGAACGCTCACGCTCACGGCCGGCTGCGGCGGCATGGGCGGCGCACAGCCGCTGGCCGCCACGATGAACGAGGGCGTCGTGCTGATCGTCGACGTCGACGAGACGCGACTCCAGCGGCGCGTCGACCATGGCTACCTCGACGAGCTCACCGACGACCTCGATGAGGCGATCCGGCGCGTGCTCGCCGCGAAGGCGGCGCGCACCCCGCTCAGCGTCGGACTCGTCGGCAACGCCGCGACCGTGTTCCCCGAGCTGCTCGCGCGCGGCGTCGCGATCGACATCGTCACCGACCAGACCAGCGCGCACGACCCGCTGTCGTACCTGCCCGAGGGCGTGACGGTCGACGAGTGGCACGAGCTCGCGGCATCCGACCCCGAGGGCTTCACGACCCGGGCCCGCGAGAGCATGGCGAAGCACGTCGACGCCATGGCCGGCTTCCAGGACGCGGGCGCCGAGGTGTTCGACTACGGCAACTCGATCCGCCGCGAGGCGGAGCTCGGCGGGCTTGCGCACGACCGGGCCTTCGCGTTCCCCGGCTTCGTGCCCGCGTACATCCGGCCGCTGTTCGCCGAGGGCAAGGGACCGTTCCGCTGGGCGGCCCTGTCGGGCGACCCGGCCGACATCGCGGCGACCGACCGCGCCATCCTGGAGCTGTTCCCCGACGACCCGCACCTGCGCCGGTGGATCGAGCAGGCCGGTGAGAAGGTGCACTTCGAGGGGCTGCCCGCGCGCATCTGCTGGCTCGGCTACAAGGAGCGCCACCTCGCGGGCCTGAAGTTCAACGAGATGGTCGCGTCGGGCGAGCTCTCGGCCCCGGTCGTCATCGGTCGCGACCACCTCGACTCGGGCTCGGTCGCCTCGCCGTACCGCGAGACCGAGGCGATGGCAGACGGCTCCGACGCCATCGCCGACTGGCCGCTGCTCAACGCCCTCCTCAACACCGCGTCGGGCGCGACCTGGGTCTCGATCCACCACGGCGGCGGCGTCGGCATCGGGCGCTCCATCCACGCCGGCCAGGTCGTGGTCGCCGACGGCACCGACCTCGCGGCCGAGAAGATCGCGCGCGTGCTCGTGAACGACCCGGGCACCGGCGTCATGCGACACGTCGACGCGGGCTACGACCGCGCCGTCGAGGTGGCGCGCGAGCGCGGGCTGCACGTGCCCATGCTCGAGGGCTGACGGATGGCGCAGTCCGCCGCGTCGTCGCGGCTGCTCGTCACCGGCATCGGCGAGTTGGTCACGAACGATCCGCAGCCCGGCCGCGAGGGCGGTGCGCTCGGGATCGTGCGCGACGCCGCGTTGCTCGCGGAGGACGGCGTGATCACGTGGATCGGCCCGTCCGCAGAGGCGCCGCACATCGAGGCGCCCGGCGGCGGAGCGCACCCGCACCGCATCGAGGCGCTCGACGCGCGCGGACGTGCGGTCATCCCCGGCTTCGTCGACTCGCACACGCACCTCGTGTTCGGCGGCGACCGCGCCGAGGAGTTCGCGGCCCGGATGGCGGGACGCGCGTACGAGGCGGGCGGCATCCGCTCGACCGTGGCCGCGACCCGCGCGGCGTCCGACGACGAGCTGCGTGCGCGCCTCGCGGGCTTCGTCGCCGAGCTGCACCGCCAGGGCACGACGACGTTCGAGGTGAAGTCGGGCTACGGGCTGTCGGTGCGCGACGAGGAACGGCTCGTCCGCCTCGCGCGCGAGGTCACCGACGAGGTCACGTTCCTCGGCGCGCACGTCGTGCCATTCGAGTTCCGCGAGCCCGACGGGCCGGGCGCCGACGCCTACGTCGACCTCGTCGTCGGCGAGATGCTCGAGGCGTGCCGCCGCCATGCCCGGTGGGTCGACGCGTTCTGCGAGCGCGGCGCGTTCTCCGCCGAGCAGTCCCGTCGGGTGCTCGAAGCGGGCGCGGCCGCCGGTCTCGGCGTCCGCGTGCACGGCAACCAGCTCGGCGAGGGCGACGGGGTCCGCCTCGCGGTCGAGCTCGACGCGGCATCCGTCGACCACTGCACGTACCTGACCGACGCGGATGTCGCGGCCCTCGCCGGCTCGCGCACCGTCGCGACGCTCCTGCCGGGCGTCGAGTTCTCGACGCGGCAGCCCTACCCCGACGCGCGCCGGCTCATCGACGCCGGCGCGACGGTCGCGCTCGCGAGTGACTGCAACCCGGGGTCGAGCTTCACGAGCTCGATGCCGTTCTGCATCGCGGTCGCGGTGCGCGACATGGGCATGACGCCGGCCGAGGCCGTGTGGGCCTCGACGGCCGGCGGCGCCGCGGCGCTGCGGCGAACGGATGTGGGCGCGCTGCGTCCCGGCTCGCGCGCCGACCTGGTGCTGCTCGATGCGCCGAGCCACGTTCACCTCGCGTACCGTCCGGGCGTGCCGCTCATCGCGGAGACCTGGAAGGACGGCGCGCGCGTGGCGTAGCGCAGGCGCGCCGACCGTCGTCTGACCGCGCTCCCGCTGCGCGGCCGCGATCACTCGTCGTCGCTGCGGTGGAGCCGGCGGCGAGTGGCCAGCAGCGTGACATCCGGCCGCCCCGCCACGAGCCGCTCGGCGCGGTCGAGCACCTCGGTCACCCGGTCGGCGCCGGACGCCACGACGCCGACGCCGATCGCCGCCCGGCGATGCAGGTCCTGGTCGCCGACCTCGGCGACGGATGCCTCGGTGACCCGCCGCAGCTCGGCGAGGACCGGACGCAGCACCGCGCGCTTCTCCTTCAGCGAGTGCACGTCACCGAGCAGCAGGTCGAACTCGATCCACCCGATCCACACCTGCCCAGCCTCCCACGTCGCGCGATGGCGGCTTCGCTCGACCTGAGTGACGGGATGGCTGAGCCGCTTCGGCTGCCCATGAAGTGGCGCCGACCGTAGTCTGAGCAGGGTCCGTTGAAGTCGCGGTGCGCACACAAGGGGGAGAGCGACGAGATGAAACCACTTCGATACTCGATCAACGTCACGCTCGACGGCTGCGTCCATCACGAGGCAGGGCTCGCCCCTGATGAGGAGTCGATGCGCTACTGGACCGATGAGATGGAACGAGCCGATGCCCTGCTCTTCGGCCGGACGACCTACGAGATGATGGAGTCGGCGTGGCGGCAGCCGGCCACGGGCGCGTGGCCCGACTGGATGCGGGAGTGGGAGACGCCGTTCGCCGAGACCATCGACCGGACGAAGAAGTACGTCGTGTCGAGCACGCTGAACGCGGTCGATTGGAATGCCGAGCTGGTGCGAGGCGACCTGGGGCCAGCGGTCCGCCGGCTCAAGCAGGAACCAGGCGAGGGCCTGTTCGTGGGCGGCGTGACACTCCCCCTGGCCTTGGCCGATCTGGGACTGATCGACGAGTACGTGTTCGTCGTGCAGCCGGTCGTTGCCGGGCACGGGCCGACGTTGCTCGCCGGGCTCCGCGAGCGCATCCAGCTCGAGCTCGTGGATCGCCACGAGTTCCGATCGGGAGTGGTAGCCCAGCGCTACCGACCCACGAGCAGGAGCTCGACGTAACGACATCCTCGCGAGCATCACGGGCCGCCGACTCCACCCCCGCCGCCGCGACCGGCGATCGTTTCTGGTCGGCTCGTGTCAGTCCTGCCTCATGTGAGGCCACGCTCACGCGAGGGATCCGGAAACCATTCTCGGTCGACGGCCCAGCGCTCGGGCCTTTGGGTACCCTTGCGGGACCAGCGCCGCACGAGGGAGTCGCATGAGCATCGAGTCCATGCCGAGGAATGTCATCTGGGCCGGCATCGGCATCGGCGTGGTCGGCGGTGTGCTCGTCGCCACGGCACCGCTCGCGCTCTCGCTGTGGTGGATGCCGAATACCGAGGATTGGCTCTCGGCGGGCGCGGTGATGGAGACGCTCATCGTCGTCGCGCGCACACTCCTGGCGCCGTTCGGCGCGGCACTCGTCGCGGCCGGGCTCGTGATGCTCTACATCGACAAGCGGCTCCGCGGCGAGGCGATCGCCGATCGCCCGCGCCGGTGGCGGTTCCCGCCGCCCGAAGAGCAGCGGACGCCCTAGCGACGCACCTCGATCGCGGTCACGCCCGCGAAGTCGATCCAGGCGCGCTCGCCCGTGTCGACGAGCACGGCGAGCACGTGGTCGCACGTCGCGCAGCGCACGACGGTGCCGGCGCCGCTCACGTAGACCATCGCGCGGGCGAGCTCGGCGACGGTGCCGCAGGCCCGGCAGCGCCCCGTGGCGGTCGTGATGTCGAACGAGAAGAAGTCGGCGAGCGGGCCGGCGAGCGCGTTGCCGTCGAGGTGGCCGGTCATCACGTGCCTCCGTATCGTTCCGTGCGGATGGATCGGGGCTCGTGCCCGAGCTCGACGAGCCAGTCGGCGACCCGCTCGACGAACCCGGTCGAACCGCATACGAACACGCGCGGCCGTTCGGCCGCCGGAACGACCGCCGCCTCGAGCGCCTCGCGCGTGATGCGACCCGGCGGCGTCGGCCAGCCGTCGGGCGTGCGCCGCGTGTAGACGTGGTCCAGCTGCAAGGGGGCGGATGCCGCGGCGAGCGCGCGCCACTCGTCGGCGAAGTACACGTCGTCGGGGGTCCGCACCGAGTACAGCAGCCGGAACGGCGTGGTATCGCCGCTGTCGGCGTGCGCCTGCGCCATCGCATAGAGCGGCACGACTCCGGAACCGCCCGCGATGAGCTGCACGGGTCGGTCGTCGTCCGACTCCTCGGCGGGTCGCCAGACGAAGAACGCGCCGAGCGGCCCGTGCACCTCGAGCTGGTCTCCCGCCTGCAGCACATCCACCAGGAACGGCGACACCTCGCCGTCGGGCAGCCTGTCGACCGCGAGCACGACCCGCGTCGACGGCCCCGACGAGGCGATCGAGTACGACCGCGTCGCCGTGTAGCCGTCGGGCGCCGTCAGCCGCACGTCGAGGTGCTGGCCGGCCGCGTTGCCGGGCCATCCGTCGACGTCGAGCTCGATGCGGGCCGCGTTGGACGTCTCACGCCGTGTGGCCGCGACCGTCGCGACGTGCCATCCGGCCCGCGGCACCGCACGCAGCGCGGAACTCGGCGCGACCCCCGTCGAGGCGACCGGCGGCGCCGACCCGTCGGCGCTCACCAGTACCGCTCCTCCTTCCACGGGTCGCCCCGCAGGTGGTACCCGTTCTGCTCCCAGAAGCCGGGCTCGTCCTCGGCCATCATCGTGAGCCCGCGCACCCACTTGGCGCTCTTCCAGAAGTAGAGGTGCGGCACGAGCAGCCGCGCCGGGCCGCCGTGCTCGGGGTCGAGCGGTTCACCGTCGAACTCGAACGCGATCCACGCCTTGCCATCGAGCAGGTCCTCGAGCGGCACGTTCGTCGTGTACCCGCCGTAGCTGTGCGCCATCGTGTACTCGTAGTCCGTCTCGACGCCGTCGAAGAGCGTGTCGAGCGCGACCCCGCGCCATCCGGTGCCGAGCTTCGACCAGTGCGTGACGCAGTGGATGTCGGTCGTGACGTCCTCGATCGGCAGGGCCATGAGCTCGTCCCACGACCAGGTGTGATCGACGCCCGATTCGGTGCGGATCGTGAACGCCCAGTCCGCCGCGTCGATCTCGGGCGTCGGCCCCGCCGAGAGCACCGGGAAGTCGCCGACCAGGGTCTGGCCGGGCGGCAATCGGTCGTCTCGCTCGCGGCTGCGCCCCGTGAAACCCCTCGTGATGAACGACATGCCCGTCTCCTCCCGCTCGGATCGGACGCCGTCGAGATCGACGATAACGAGGAGGGGGCGTCATGTCACCACGTGCGGGGATACCGTTGGCTCATGCCGACCTTCTCGCCGGCGTCGGGTGCCGGGCCCTCCATGTCGGTGGACGCGCACCTCGAGCGCGTCCTCGCCGGAGTCGCGCCGCTCGGCAGGGTCGAGCAGGTGCCGCTGGCGGATGCCTCGGGGCGCCTGCTCGCGGCATCCGTCGACGCGCGCGTCGACCTTCCCGGGTTCGACAACTCGGCCATGGACGGCTACGCCGTTCGGCGAGCGGATGTCGCGACCGGGACGCCCCTGCACCCGGTCGTGCTCGACGTCGTGGCCGACGTGCCCGCCGGCTCGGATGCGGACCCGATCATCGGCCCGGGGCAGGCGGCGCGCATCATGACCGGCGCGCCGATCCCCGACGGCACCGACGCCGTCGTGCCGATCGAGCAGACGGATGGCGGGACCGCGCGGGTCTCGATCGGCGCCGTCCCGCAGGCAGGCCACCACATCCGCCACCGCGGCGAGGACCTCCACGCCGGCGACCGCCTGCTCGAGGCGGGCGTGGTGCTCGATGCACGTCGGATCGCGGCGGCGGCCGCGGCCGGACTCGCGGATCTGCCGGTCGCCGTGCCACCGCGCGTCGCGGTCGTCGCGACGGGCAGCGAACTGGTCGAACCGGGCGGGCCGCTCGCACGCGGTCGCATCCACGACTCGAACTCGCTCCTGCTCGCGGCGCTCGTCGCCGAGGCCGGCGGCGTCGTCTCCGAGCGGCTTCGGCTTCCCGACGATCCGGAGCTCCTGCGCGACTGGATCGGCGGACGCGAGCCGTGCGACCTCGTGGTCTTCGCCGGCGGCATCAGCGTGGGAGCACACGACGTGGTGCGGCACGTGCTCGCGGACCTCGGCACGGTGGACTTCGCGCGCGTCGCCATGCAGCCCGGCAAGCCGCAGGCGTTCGGCACCCTCCCCGGCGGGACACCCGTCTTCGGCCTGCCCGGCAACCCCGTGAGCGTCGCGGTGTCGTTCGAGGCGTTCGTGCGCCCCGCGCTCCAGCGCCTTCTCGGCCGCCATGACGTGCTGCGCCCGACCTGGCCGGTCGTCGTCGAGACTGGATGGCACTCCCCCGCCCGCCGCCGCCAGTACATGCCGATCGCGCTCACGGTCCGGCACGGCCGCGTGCTCGTGCATCCCGCCTCGCCCGGTGGCGCGGGCTCGCATCTCGCGGCCCGGCTCGCCGCGGCCGACGGGTTCGCGATCGTGCCCGAGCACGTCGTGGAGGTCGCCGCGGGCGACCTCGTCGAGGTGGTGGTCACGCGATGAGCTGGCTCGACGCCGTGATCCTCGCCGGCGGGCGGGCGGAACGGCTGGGCGGTGCGAGCAAGCCCGACCTCGTCGTCGGCGGCCGGCGCCTGCTCGAGACCGCGATCGCGGCGGCGCGCTCGGCGGGCTGCGAGCGCATCGTCGTCGTCGGTCCGCCGCAGCTCCAGGCCCACGGATGCCTCGTGGTGCGCGAGGAGCCGCCCTTCGGCGGGCCTGTGGCCGGCCTCGCCGCCGGTCTCGCCGCCCTCGCTGCCCCCGACCACCGAGGGGACGTCCTCGTCCTCGCCTCCGACCTCCCGCACGCCGAGGCGGCGGTTGCGAGACTCCTCGCCGCGCGCACCGCCGACCCCGGAACCGACGGCGTGTGCCTGGTCGACTCGTCCGGGCGATCGCAGTGGCTCACCGCGGTGTACTCGCGGGCGGCGCTCTCGCGCGCGTTCGACGCGCTCGCCGTACCCGACAGTGACCCCGCGCGACTTCACGGCGCGGCGATGCGGCGGCTCGCGGCATCCGTCGACCTCACCCTCGTCGCCGGCGAGGGCACGACCCGCGACATCGACACGTGGAGCGACCTCGCCGAGGCGCGCGCCCGGACAGGAGGGATCACGATGGCCGAACCCCAGCACCCCGAGGTGCTCGACGAGTGGGTCGCCGAGGCCGCACCGCTCGTCGGGATCGATCCGGCCGACGTGCCGATCGGGACCCTGCTCGAGCTCGCCCGCCGCGCGGCGCACGGCGTCGCACGCCCCGCGGCGCCCGTCACGACGTTCCTCCTCGGGCTCGCGGTCGGGTCGGGCAGATCGACGGAGGACCTCGACGCGCTCGCCGACCGGCTCGGTGCACTCGCCGAGCAGCGCGGATCCGGTGGCGGCGGCGCGGCGATGTGACGCCGACATCGGAGGTCGCACGATCGCGAGCGGCGCTTAGGGTGGGGGCATGAGCACGCTCGCGCTCGGCATGCCGTCGGTGCGACGGTCGCCGTCCGAGGCGCCGTCGGTCGACGGTCGCCCCGACGTGCCCGGGCTCGTCGACCGCTTCGGTCGCGTCGCGCACGACCTGCGCATCTCGATCACCTCGGCCTGCTCGCTGCGCTGCACCTACTGCATGCCTGCCGAGGGCTTGCCGGTGATCCCGCGCGACGAACTGCTCTCGCCGGCCGAGATCGCCCGGCTCGTCGGCATCGGCGTGGGGGAGCTCGGCATCCGCGAGGTGCGCTTCACGGGCGGCGAGCCGCTGACGCGACCCGACCTCGTCGAGATCGTGCGGCAGTCGGCGCTCGCGGCGCCCGGCACGCCGCTGTCGCTGACGACGAACGGCATCGGCCTCGGCCGCCGCGCGGAGGCCCTCCGCGACGCGGGCCTCTCCCGCGTGAACGTCTCGCTCGACACGCTCGATCGCGAGCACTTCACGCGCCTCACGCGTCGCGACCGGCTGCCCGCGGTGCTCGCCGGCATCGCGGGCGCGCTGCGCGCCGGCCTCGGACCCGTCAAGGTCAACGCCGTGCTCATGCGCGAGACGCTGCACGACGCACCCGAGCTGCTCGCGTGGGCGATCGAGCACGGCTGCCGCCTGCGCTTCATCGAACAGATGCCGCTCGATGCCGACGAGGCCTGGCGGCGCGACAACATGGTCGATGCGGCCGAGCTGCTCGACGAGCTCGGCGCCCGGTTCGCCCTCGAGCCGGTCGGCCGCGAGGATCCCGCGGCCCCCGCGGAGGAGTGGCTCGTCGACGGCGGACCCGACACGGTCGGGATCATCGCATCGGTCACGCGCCCGTTCTGCGGCGCGTGCGACCGCACCCGGCTCACCGCCGAGGGCTCGGTGCGCTCGTGCCTGTTCGGCGACGACGAGACCGACCTGCGCGCGCTGCTCCGTTCGGGCGCGTCCGACGCGGTGCTCGCCGCCCGCTGGCGCGCGGCGATGTGGGGCAAGAAGGCCGGGCACGGCATCGACGACCTCGATTTCGTGCGCCCGGTCCGATCGATGGGAGGCATCGGTGGGTGACACCGCGACCACGACCACGACCGTGCTCGTGCGCTACTTCGCCGCGGCCGCCGAGGCCGCGGGCGCCGAGGAGGAGCGGCTCGTGCTCGACGGCCAGGAGGCGCCGACCGTCGGGGCGCTGCGCGACCTGCTCGTGGCCCGCTACGGACCGGCGATGGCGCGCGTCGTCGCCAACGGCTCGTTCCTCGTCGATGGGATCGTGCGCCGCGATCCAGCCGCCGCGATCGGCGCCCAGGTCGACGTCCTCCCGCCCTTCGCCGGCGGCTGAGCTCGCGCGCGCGGCCGACGCGGGCTCAGAGGTTGACCCACTCCGTGGTGCCGCCGGCGAGGTGCTGGCGCTTCCAGATCGGCGTGCGCTCCTTGATGCGGTCGACGAGCAGCGCACACGCGGCGAACGCCTGGGCGCGATGCGGGGCGGCGACGGAGGCCACGAGCGCGACGTCCCCGACGGTCAGCGCCCCCACGCGGTGCGCGGCCGCGATGCGCAGGCCGGTCTCGCGGGCGACCTCCGCGCACGTCTCGCGCAGGAACCGCTCGGCGTCGGGGTGCGCCTCGTAGTCGAGCGCCGTGACCGCCTCACCGTGGTCGTGGTCGCGGATGACGCCCTCGAACGTGACGAGCGCGCCATCCTGCCGCGACCGCACGAACGCCTCGATGGCGACACGGTCGAGCACCTCGCTCGTGACGAGCGCGAACACCTCGGGGTCAGGCATGCGGGGCGCCTCCGTGCTCGAGGCGGTCGGCCTCGCCATGCCCCGGCTCGCTCTCGGCCGGGCGCCCCGGCGCCGCCGCGCCGCGCGCATCGTGTCCCTGTTCGCCGGCGGCGTCCGCACGCGGGTGCCGTCCGCCGCGCGGCGCATGATCGCCGCCGGCGACCTGGTCGAGCAGGTGCGGGAGCAGCCCGTCGAGCACGGCGAGCCCGTCGGCGACGCCGCCGCGGGACCCCGGCAGGTTGACGATGATCGTGCGGCCCGCGACCCCGGCGAGCGCCCGGCTCACGGCAGCCGTCGGCGTCGCGGCACGGCCCTCCGCCCGGATCGCCTCGGCGACGCCTGGCAGTTCCTGGTCGAGCACCGCGCGCGTGGCCTCGGGCGTGCGATCGTGCGGGTTCACCCCCGTGCCGCCCGTGGTGAGGATGACGGCGGGACGCTCGGCGACCGCGGCGCGCAGGGCGCCGGCGATCTCGGCGTCGGCGACGATGCGCGGCGGCTCGGCCTCGAGGTCGTGCCCGGCGAGCCACTGCGTGATGACTGGTCCGGTCTCGTCGGCGGCAGTGCCGGCGGCGGCGCGCGTCGAGGCGACGAGGACGATCGCGCGACGCGACGCCGCGGCATCCGTCACCTCGGCCACCGCCGGCGACTGGGCCGCACCCGACGCCGCGTCATCGGCCCGCCACACGCCGCGCTTGCCGCCGCGCTTCTCGACGAGGCGGATGCCGCCGAGCCGGGCCGCCGGGTCGACGGCCTTCACCATGTCGTGCAGCGTGAGTCCCGCGATCGCCACCGCGGTGAGCGCCTCCATCTCGATGCCGGTCTTCGCCGTCGTCGACGCGGTCGCCCGGATGGTGACCGCCGCCTCCTCGAAGGCGAAGTCGATCGACACCGCGTCGAGCGGCACGATGTGCGCCAGCGGGATGAGCTCGCTCGTGCGCTTGGCGCCCGCGATGCCGGCGATGCGCGCGGTGGGCAGCACGTCGGCCTTCTTCAGCCGGTCGCCGCGCACGAGCTCGACGACCTCGGGCGTGGTGTCGAGGCGTCCCTCGGCGATCGCGACACGGTGGGTGACGGGCTTGGCGCCGACGTCGACCATGCGGGCGCGGCCGTCGTCGTCGAGGTGCGTGAGCTCGCTCATAGGTCCACGGTATCCACGAGGTCGCCCGCGTCGAGCGACGTGACCTTCTCGGGCACGACGATGAGCAGGTCGGATGCCGCGAGTGCCGCGACGAGGTGCGATCCGGGTCCGCCCACCGGTAGGGCCGTGCCGTCGGGCGTGCGGCGGCCACGGAGGACCTGTCGACGCCCGGGGATCGACGTGATCGCCTCGGCGAGCGGCATCCGCTCGGATCGGGCCGGCGGGAGCCCGGCGATGGCCCGCAGCGAGGGTGCGACGAACAGCGCGAACGACAGTTGGGTGCTCACCGGGTTGCCGGGGAAGCCGATGAGGGGAACGCCGCGGTACACCCCGGTCGCCTGCGGCCCGCCCGGCTGCATCGCGATCGAGCCGACCCATGCACCGAGCGGCTCGATCAGCTCGCGGACGACCTCGTAGGCGCCCTGGGAGATGCCCCCGCTCGTCAGGATGAGCTCGACACCGGCGTCGACGGCGGCATCGAGCTCGGCGCGGAGGCGGTCGACGTCGTCGCGGACACGCGCCGTGTGCGACATGACCGCACCGGCCGCCCGCACCGCCGTGACGAGCGCCACGCCGTTCGCGTCGGGGACCTCACCCGGGCCGAGCCGCTCGCCCGGCGCCACGACTTCGCTGCCGGTGCTGACGACGGCGACCCGCACGCGTTCGCGGACGAGGAGCTCGGCCAGGCCGGATGCCGCGGCGGCGGCGAGGTGCCGGGACTCCAGCCGGATCCCCGCGGGCAGCACGTCGGCGCCGGCGGCGAGGTCGGATCCGGCCTCGCGGACGTACTCGCCCGCAGCGCGCGCACGGAGGATGCGCACGGTCGACCCGCCGTCCGTCGGCTCGGTGTCCTCGACCGGCACGACCGCGTCGGCACCGTCGGGCACCTGGGCGCCGGTCATGATCCGCACCGAGGTCCCGGGGGCGAGCGCGCCCGGCGCACCCGGCGCCGCGGCGACCTCGCCGACGACGGGCAGCGCGACCGCGGCGTCGGGCGAGGCACCCGCGACGTCGGCCGCGCGCACGGCGAATCCGTCCATCTGCGCATTGCGGAACGGCGGCAGGGGGATCGGCGACTCGACCGGCGATGCCGTGATGCGCCCGAGCGCCTCGTCGAGCGGCACCCGTTCGCTGGGCCGGGCACCGAGCGACGCGAGCAGCGACCGCACGAACCGCGCGTGCTCGTCGACGGCGATGCGCTCGCCCATCAATAGCGCTCCACGCTCGCGTCGACGTCGCGCGACCACGCGTCGATGCCCCCCGCCAGGTTGCGCACCTCCGCGAAGCCGATCGACGCGAGGTGCTCGGCCGCGAGGCGCGAGCGCACCCCGAGGTGGCAGTACACGACGACGGATGCCGCGGGGTCGAGCTCGCCCGCGCGCCCGCCGAGCTCGTGCAGCGGGATCAGCGTCGAGCCGGGGATCGCGGCGAGGTCGGCCTCCCACGGCTCGCGGACGTCGAGCAGGACGGGGCGGGCGTCGGAGGCGAGTTCCGCAGCGAGGGTCGTCGCGTCGATCTCGGGGATCTGCTGCGGGGTGCGAGGTCCGGGGTCGGGGGGTCTCGGCACGGCTGCCGGACGGCCGCCTCGATCGCCGGCATCACCTGCATCACCGGAACCGGACGTGTCGCGGGCGTACGCGATCTCGCGCGTTCGACCCGTGAGCGCGTCGTACACCGCGACCCGCCCGACGAGCGGCTCGCCGATGCCCGTGAGCAGCTTCAGCACCTCGCCCGCCATGAGGCCGCCCGTCACCGTGCACACGCTCGGCAGGATCCCGTCCACCTCGCAGCTGAGGCCGCCGTCGGACGGCGGCTCGGGGAACAGGTCGCGGTACGAGACGCCCCGCGCCTCCCACGAGACACCGACCTGCCCGGAGAACCGGGCCGCGGAGCCCCACACGAGCGGGATGCCGGCGCGCGCTGCGGCGGCGTCGGCGACGTACAGCGTGAGGAGGTCGTCGGTCCCGTCCACGACCACGTCGGCGTCGGCGAGCAGTTCATCGGCGTTGCCCTCGTCGAACCGGAGCATGAGCCCGCGCAGCACGGCATCCGGAGCAAGGAGGGCCGCGGCATCCGTCGCCGAATCGACCTTCGGGCGCCCGAGGTCGGCATCGGAGTGCAAGGTCTGGCGGTGCAGGTTCGTCACCTCGACGCGGTCGTCGTCGACGATCGTGATGCGGCCGATGCCGGACGCCGCGAGCGGCGGGATCACGGCGGACCCGAGTCCGCCCGCGCCGAGGACCACGACGTGTGCCGCGGCGAGCCGCTCCTGCCCGTCGGTGCCGAAGCCGGGCAGCACCCGCTGCCGCGCGTACCGGCGTGCGCCGGGATCGATGGCCGCCATGCCTCGATTCTCGCAGCACTCTGGGCGAGCGCCGCCGGGCATAGCGCGCGCGATGATATCCGCGCAATGCCTGACCCTTTCTCAGCAATACGGCGTAGCGTTATCCCATGGCCCACGGGGCCGGTGCTGCGACGAGTCGCCGAGCCGACCCCGGGCGCCTGACCGAACGGGGTCGCCACGAGCGGCCCGCACTGCGCCAGCGTCACGAGGGGTCGAGATGAGCCGCACGACCGAGGGGCCACCGGGATTGGACGACCGCGACGGCCACCACTCCTTCGCGAGCCTGCTGCGGTCGATGGTCCCGCAGCGGCCCCGGTTCATGCGTGGCCCCCGCATCGACGACGGCGTGCGCTCGCCGGTGATCCGCACCGAGCGACTCGTGCTGCGGCCGCACCGCCTGGCCGATGCCGACGCGTGGTACGCGCTCCAGTCCGATCCGCGCGTGGTCGAGCACCTCTCGTGGCCGCTGCGCACGCGCGCCGAATCGTTCGTGCACCTCGCCCATCGCACGCGGCACACGCGCCTCGAGCAGCTCAACGACTTCCTCGCGCTCGCCGTGCTGCTCGACGGCCGGCTCATCGGGGACGCCTCCCTGCACCTGCGCTCGCTCGACCACGCCGACCGGAGGGTCGACGTCGGCTGGGTGATCGGCCCCGACTGGCAGGGCCGCGGGTACGCGCGCGAGGCGGCCGAGGCCATGCTCCAGCTCGCATTCGAGCGGCTCGGCGCGGTGCACTGCGAGGCGCACATGACCTGGGGCAACGCGGCGTCGAAGGCGCTCGCCGAGCGCCTCGGCTTCGAGGAGGCACCGGGCCACGGCGAGGAGCGCATCATGGTGCTGACCGCCGAGCGCTGGCGAGCGTCGCGCGGGCACGTCGGCGGTCCGCCCTCCGACTCCCACTGACCCGCATCCGCGGCTACGATTGCGGAATGGAGACGCATCCGCGGAGCGGGGCATGACCCGGTTTCGCATCAGCGAGGCCGCCGCGCTGCTCGGCGTGAGCGACGACACCGTGCGCCGCTGGGCCGACCAGGGCCGCCTCGAGCTGGGCCGCGGCGCCAACGGCATGCAGGTGGTCGAGGGCGCCGAACTGGCACGGCTCCTCGCCGAGCAGCCCGAGGGCGGCGCGCTCGCCGATGCCTTCCCGCTCGCGCGCGCCTCGGTGCGCAACCGCTTCGTCGGCCTGGTCACCGCGGTGCAGCGCGACGGCGTCATGGCGCAGGTCGAGCTCCGAGCCGGGCCGTTCCGCATCGTCTCGCTGATGAGCCGCGAGGCCGCCGACGAGCTCGGGCTCGAGCCCGGCGTACTCGCGGCCGCGAGCGCCAAGGCCACGGTCGTGTCGGTCGAACTGCCGCAACGGGCCGACCCGTGAGGCGGATCTCGCGACACGCCGCCGCACTCGTGCTCGCCGCCGCCGCACTCGCCGTGGCCGGGTGCGCGCCCGCCGCCGGCGACGGTGGCAGCGCCGCACCGGCGGCCCCGGAGTCCGAGGAGCTCGGACCCGCCACGCTCACGGTCTTCGCCGCCGCCTCGCTCACGGACGCCTTCGAGGAGCTCGCCGCCCGCTTCGAGGAGCGCAACCCATCGGTCGAGGTCGCGCTGAACTTCGGCGGCAGTGCGGCGCTCGCGCAGCAGGTCGTCGAGGGCGCCCCGGCCGACGTGTTCGCCGCCGCCGCAGAGCCGCCGATGCAGACGCTGGTCGACGCGGGCCTCGTCGACGACGCCGTCGTGTTCGCGACCAACACGCTCGAACTGGCGGTGCCCGCGGGCAACCCGGCCGGAGTCACCGGGCCGGCCGACCTGGCGCGCACCGAACTCCGGATTGCCCTGTGCGACCCGTCCGTCCCGTGCGGCGCCGCATCGGCGACCCTGCTCGACGCCGAGGGCGTCGTGGCGGCACCCGACACGCTCGAGTCCGACGTGAAGGCGGTGCTGACCAAGGTGTCGCTCGGCGAGGTCGACGCGGCGCTCGTCTACCGCACCGACGTCCTCGCGGCGGGCGACGCGGTCGAGGGCATCGAGGTCCCGGCCGCGGCATCCGTCGTCAATCGCTACCCCGTCGCGGCGCTCGCGACCGCACCGCAGCCCGACGCCGCCGACGCGTTCGTGGCGCTCGTCACCGGCGCGGACGGCCGGGCGGTGCTCGACCGCCTGGGGTTCGGCGCGCCGTGAACCGCTCATCCGCCCGGCTCGCCTGGCCGGTCGCGGTATTCGCGGTCGTCGGCCTCGCGGTGCTGGTCCTGCCCCTTGCCGCCCTGGTCGTCCGGGCGCCGTGGGCGGAGCTCCCCGAGCTCATCGCACGTGAGTCCGTCCGCGAGGCGCTCGTGCTGTCGGTCGTGACGGCCGGCCTCGCCACGGCGCTCTGCCTCGTGCTCGGCGTGCCGCTCGCGGCACTGCTCGCGCGGGCCGCCGCCTGGCCGACGCTGCCGCGACGCCTGCTGCGCGCTGCCGTCACGGTGCCGCTCGTCCTGCCGCCGGTGATCGGCGGCATCGCGCTGCTCCTGCTGCTCGGGCGCCGCGGGCTGCTCGGCGGTCCGCTCGCCGACGCGTTCGGGGTGACCATCCCGTTCACCTCGGGCGCGGTGGTCCTGGCGCAGGTGTTCGTCTCGCTGCCGTTCCTCGTCTTCGCCGTCGAGGGCGCCCTGCGGTCGGCGGACCGTCGCACCGAGCTCGCGGCGGCCACGCTCGGCGCGTCTCGGTGGCAGGTGTTCCGGCACGTGACGCTCCCCCTCGTCGCGCCGGGTGTCGCCGCGGGCGCGGTGCTGTGCTTCACACGCGCGATGGGCGAGTTCGGCGCGACCATCACCTTCGCCGGATCGCTGCCCGGCGTGACCCGCACCCTGCCGATCGCGAGCTACCTCGCGATGCAGACCGATCCCGACGAGGCCGTGGCCCTCGCGCTGCTGCTGCTCGCCGTGTCGATCGGGGTGCTCCTCGGGCTCCGCGACCGCTGGCTTCCGGGGGTGCGCGGATGACGCCCGCCGGGCCGTCGACGGCGGCGCATCCGGTCCTCCGGGCCGACGTGGCGGTCACGCGCGGCGCGCACAGCGTCGCGGCGGCGTTCGACGTCGCGCCGGGACATCCGCTCGCCGTCATCGGCCCGAACGGGGCCGGCAAGTCGACGCTGCTGGCGGCGATCGCGGGGCTCGTGTCGCTCGACGCGGGTCGGGTGCGGATCGGCGACCGGACCATCGACACGCTGCCGCCCGAACGGCGTCGCGTGGGCGTCGTCTTCCAGGACCACGTGCTGTTCCCCCACCTGAGCGTGCGCGACAACGTCGCCTTCGCCGCCCGGATGCGCGGCGGTTCGCGGGCCGCCGCCCGCGCCGCGGCCGGGCCGTGGCTCGAGCGCTACGGGCTGGCGGCCCTCGCCGACCGGCTGCCGGGCGAGCTGTCGGGCGGGCAGGCGCAGCGCGTCGCCCTCGCCCGCGCGCTCGCCGCCGAGCCCGACGTGCTGCTGCTCGACGAGCCGATGTCGGCACTCGACGTCGAGGTGCGCGCGGGCATGCGCGCCGAGCTCGCGGCGCACGTGCGCGAGTTCGGCGGCGCAACGGTGCTCGTGACGCACAGCCGCGCGGATGCCGCGGCGCTCGCCGACACCGTGCTCGTCCTCGAGGACGGAGCCGTCACGCAGCGCGGCACGCTGGCCGAGCTCGCCGCCGAGCCGGCGACGCCCTACGTGCGGCGCATGCTCGCGGCACCCGGCGACTGAGCCTCATGCCCGACGGCGCGAGCGCGTCATCGCGGCGTGTCGAGGTGCACCTCGAGCGGCTCGGCCTCGGCGATGTCGGACCAGGACCAGGCGGCGAACCGGAACTCGGCCACGCCGCACGTGGGCATGTGCTCGATGTCGCCCGAGAGCCGGTTGGCGAGGTCGGACATGCCGGGATCGTGCGCCACGACGAGCACGGTCGTGAGCTCGTCGTCGACCTCGGCGACGACGGAGAGGATCGTCTCGGGCGAGGACCCGTAGAGCCGCTCGTCGAGGGCGAGCACGCCGTCGGCTGCGCCGAGCTCCTCGGCGATCGCCTCGGCCGTGCTGCGGGCCCGCACCGCAGTGCTGGACAGGATCGCATCGGGTGCGATGCCTCGCTCACGGAGCCGGCGACCCATCTCGGGCGCATCGTGTCGGCCGCGATCGTTGAGCGGGCGATCGTGGTCGGCGAGCGTCGGGTCGCCCCACGCCGACTTCGCGTGACGGACGAGGACGAGCGTCTTCATGCGCCGAGTCTGCCACCCTCCTGGGACGACGGCACCTTCCGAAGCGCGATTCCCGCCGCGAACTCGAGCACGCACAGCGCCGCCAGGCGGACGGTCCGGCCGTCGGGCGCGTCGGTCGTCGCGTCGATCTCGACGAGGTCGGCGCTGCGCACGCGGCGGTCGGATGCTGCGGCGCGGACCAGTGCGCGGAGCTCCCACGCCGTCAGGCCGCCGGGGACCGACGCGGGGCAGGCGGGTGCGACCGAGCGGTCGCACGCGTCGACGTCGACATCGAGGTGGATCGGGCCGCCGGCGGCGCCCGCGATCAGCAACGCCTCGGCCATGAGCCCGACGAGCTGCCGATGGTGCAGCTCGTCGCGGTGGACCACCGTGATGCCCAGCTCCTCGGCCCGACGCGCGTAGGCGGCGGAGTTCGCGAAGTCCGCGATGCCGATCTGCACGATGCGGCGCGGGTCGAGGCCCGCCTCGATGAGCCGTCTCACGGGCGAGCCGTTCGACACCCCGTCGCGCAGGTCGTAGTGGGCGTCGATCGTCACCAGCCCGGCGCGCGACAGGTCGTCGCCCCACGCGCCGAGCGCGGTCGCCACGGTCACGGAGTTGTCGCCGCCGAGCGCGACGAGCGCCTCGGAACGGGCGAGCGCCTCGGCGACGCGGGCGCGCGTGCGCGCTTCACCCGCCTCGCCGTCGGGCTCGTCGATGTCGCCCGCGTCGGCGTACGCGAGCGCACCGAGGTCGACGACACCCGCCGGGCGCGCGCCCGGCGGGCCGAACTCGTCCCTCGAGCGGTCGGGCACGAGTGCCGGGCTGTACCGCCGCAGCGCCTCGCGGATAGCGGCCGGCGTCGCGTGCGCGTTCGTGGGCGAGAGCGACGTGCGCGACGCCGGCACGCCGAGGATCGCAAGGTCGGCGCGGACGCCGTCGGCGAGCGCCTCGAGCGCGGGCCAGTCGCCCGCGCGGGGCCAGAGCGGGTCGTGCGAGAGGGCGGGGCCGGTCATGTCCCGAGGTTAGCGAGGCGGATGCTGCGCCGCCCGTCCGTGCGCCGCGTCGCGTCCGCGATCCCGGACGTGCCGGCGGTCAGGCCCGGAGCGCCGACACGAGCTCGCGCTCCCGATCCGCGCCGAGGCCCGCCCGGCGGGCGCGGTCCAGGCCCGCCTCGCGCTCCCACGCGAGCGCATCGACGAGGAGGTCGCGCGTGGAGCGCACCTCGAGACCCTCCCGCACCGCCGCCGCGTTCGATCGGTCGAGGAACGCGTTCCAGGTCGGGTCCGCGATCCAGAGCGGCAGCGAGTCGGGGCCGGCCCACTCGGCGACCTCCAGCGCGGCGAGCCGGTCGGGGGATGCCGCGACGAGCTCGCCGCCGTGCCCGCCGACCACGCGTGACATCGCGAGCCAGTCGGCGAACGTGGTCCGATCGCCGACCGCGTTGAACGTGCCGACCAGCCGCTGCTCGATCGCATCGAGCACGAACCGGACGAGGTCGCGCACGTCGATGACCTGGACCGCGGAGCCGGGGATGTCGGGCACGAGCATGGGCGCGCGGTCGCGCGCCGCGCGGGCGACCCAGTAGCCCGCACGGTCCGAAGGGTCGCCCGGCCCGCCGATGAGGCCGGGCCGCACGACGAGGAGGCGCTCCGGCGCCGCGTCGCGCCACGCCGCCTCGCACGCGACCTTCGCCTCGCCGTAGGTCTCCGGCGTGGACTCATCCGCGTCGAGTCCGGGGAGCAGCTCGGCCGACTCGTCGGCCCCGGGCTCGTCGTGCCGCGCGTAGACGCTGCACGAGGAGATGAACGTGACGTGTGCGGCGTCCGCCGCGAGTGCGGCGGCGGCCCGGCGCGCATGGCCGGGTTGGCGCGTGAGGTCGACGACGGCATCCCAGTGACGCCCGGTCACGGTGGCGTAGGCGGCCGTCCCGGGCGCGTCACGGTCGGCGACGATGAGCTCGGCTCCCGGTGCCGTCGCTCCCGCCTCGCCGCGCGCGAGGCACGTCACGCGATGTCCGCGAGCGATCGCATCCGCGGCGAGCGCGCGTCCGAGCCACTGGGTTCCACCGAGGATGAGCACGTCCATGCCCGTCATCCCAGCACGCGGCCGCACCCGAGCGCGCGCGTGTTCACGCAGCGCGAACCCGGAGGGTGCGGCGGCGCGTCGATGCGGGAATGATGATCGTGTCCTCGCGGTTGTGCAGTAATACCCCCTAGGGGTATATTCGGCGGCAGAGGCTCGGAGGTCACGATGGTTGCGCACCACCCCCACGACGGCGGCTCGACGGAGACCGGGCACGACACGCACGCCGGGCACGACACGCACACCGGCCACGACGCGCACGGACACGACACGCACGCCGGCCACGCGGCATCCGTCACGACCACCCCCGCGGCCGCCGCCCACGAGCACCACGACCACGCGCCCGCCGCCGCGGGCCACGATGCGCATGCCGGCCACATGGACCACGCCGGCCATGGCGGGCACGGCGACCACGTCGCCCGGTTCCGCCGGCTCTTCTGGATCATGCTCGCCCTCGCGATCCCGACGATCGGGTTCAGCGCGATGTTCGCCGACCTCCTCGGCTACCAGCTGCCCGACAACCCGATCGTGCAGTGGATCCCGCCCGTGCTCGGCTCGGTCATCTACTTCTGGGGCGGCTCGCCGTTCCTCACGGGCGCGGTGTCGGAACTGCGGGCGCGCAAGCCCGGCATGATGCTCCTCATCGGCATGGCGATCACCGTCGCGTACGTCTCATCGCTCGGCGCGAGCCTCGGGTTCCTCCCCCACGACCTCGACTTCTGGTGGGAGCTCTCCCTCCTCATCGTGATCATGCTGCTCGGCCACTGGCTCGAGATGCGCTCGCTCGCGGCGACCTCCTCAGCGCTCGACGCGCTCGCCGCCCTCCTGCCCGATGAGGCCGAACGCGTGACGGATGCCGGGGTCGAGATCATCGCGCCGTCCGACCTCGCGCTGGGCGATATCGTGATCGTCCGTCCCGGCGGGCGCGTGCCCGCCGACGGCGAGGTGGTCGACGGCACCGCCGCGATGGACGAGTCGATGATCACGGGCGAGTCCCGCACCGTGAGCCGCGGCCCCGGCGACCACGTCGTCGCGGGCACGGTCGCCACCGACACCGCCATCCGCGTCCGGGTCGGCGCGATCGGCGACGACACCGCGCTCGCCGGTATCCAGCGCCTCGTGGCGCAGGCGCAGGCATCGAGCTCGCGTGCGCAGCGCCTGGCCGACCGCGCGGCCGGCTGGCTGTTCTGGTTCGCGCTCGGCGCCGCCGCGATCACCGCGGTCGCCTGGGCGCTCGTGGGCCTGCCCGACGAGGGCGTCATCCACACCGTGACCGTGCTCGTGATCGCGTGCCCGCACGCGCTCGGCCTCGCCATCCCGCTCGTGGTGCAGATCGCGACCGAGCGCGCGGCGCGCGGCGGCGTGCTCGTGACCGACCGGCTCGCGCTCGAGACCATGCGCACGGTCCAGGCGGTGCTGTTCGACAAGACCGGCACGCTCACCAGGGGCGAGCCCGCGGTGACGGATGCCGCGCCCGCGCCGGGCCACGACCTGTCCGAGGTGCTCGCGCTCGCCGCGGCCGCCGAGCACGACTCCGAGCACCCGCTCGCGAAGGCCATCGTCGTCGAGGCGGGGCGCCGCGAGCTCGTCCTGCAGGCGGCATCCGGCTTCGAGGCGTCGGCCGCGGTCGGCGTCACCGCCGACGTCGTCGGCCGCACCGTGCACGTCGGCGGCCCCGGACTCCTCGCCCGCGAGGGGCTCGCGCCGCTCCCCGAGTCGGCGGCGTGGGCTGAGCGCGGCTCGACGGTGCTGCACGTCGTGGTCGACGGCGAGGTCGCGGGCGCGATCGCGCTCGCCGACGAGATCCGTCCCGAGTCGCGCGAGGCTGTCGACGCGCTGCACGCCGTCGGCGTCCAGGTCGTGATGATCACGGGCGACGCCGAGCCGGTGGCCCGTACCGTCGCCGAGCAGCTCGGCATCGACCGGGTCTTCGCCGGCGTGCGGCCCGAGGACAAGGCCGCCAAGGTCCAGGAGCTCCAGCGCGAAGGCCTCTCGGTCGCGATGGTCGGCGACGGCGTCAACGACGCGCCCGCCCTCGCGCAGGCCGACGTCGGCATCGCGATCGGCGCCGGCACGGATGTGGCGATCGCCTCGGCCGGCGTCATCCTCGCGTCGAGCGACCCGCGTTCGGTGCTCTCGGTGATCGAGCTGTCGCGCGCGAGCTATCGCAAGATGAAGCAGAACCTCTGGTGGGCCGCAGGCTACAACCTGGTCTCGGTTCCGCTGGCGGCCGGCGTGCTCGCGCCGATCGGGTTCGTCCTGCCGATGTCCGTGGGCGCCATCCTGATGTCGCTCTCGACGATCATCGTGGCGGCCAACGCGCAGCTGCTGCGACGCCTCGACCTGCGACCCGAGGCGTCGGCCCGGGCGGCACTCGAGCGCGCACGCTGAACGCGGGCGAGTCGGACCGGGCGGGCACACGTCCGGTCCGCCTCCGCGCCGCGCGTCCCACGGCGTAGGGTCGATCCATGGATGCCGAGTCGATCGCCGTGCTCGTGACGGGAGCGGAACGCCGCCTGCTGGAGCCCGAGGTGCGGCGTGATCCGTCGGCCCTCGAGGACCTGCTCCACGAGTCGTTCCGCGAGATCGGGCGGAGCGGCCGGATGTGGACGCGCGACGAGCTCATCGACGTCATGACCGGCCCCGATGCCGTCGACGTGCAGTCGGCCGTCGTCACGGGCGAACGGGTCGAGCTCGTCGCACCGGACCTGGCGCTCCTCACCTACACGCTCGACGCCGACGGCATGCGCAGCCGTCGCAGCTCGCTCTGGCGGATCGGCGGCGACCGCCCGCGCATGCTGTTCCACCAGGGGACGCCGCTCGGCCCGCACGTCGGCTGACGCGCGCACGGCGAGGGTGGTCAGCGGCGAGCGGAATCGGCGGTGGGATCGGATCGCGTCAGCGGCGTCCGCCGATCGACCTCGTTCTCGATCGTGAAGGTGGCCAGCTCGGGCCGATAGCGGTCGTCGGCATACGACAGCGGGCGTCGGGCGGAGTCGAAGGTGATGCGGCGCTCGCGCAGAAGCGGGCTGCCCTGCCCGACCCCGAGCGCCTCGGCGTCGAGGGGATTGGCCGCGACGGCGTCGATCGTGTGACGGGCGCGGCGCAGGTCCACGCCCTTGCCGATCAGGTGCTCGTGCAGCGATCCTCGGTCGGGATCCATGTCCTCGAGCAGCACGCCGATCGCGGGCGCGAACGACGTGCGCTCGACCATGGTCGGCACGTCGTCGAGCATTCGCACCCGAACGACCTGCACGACCGACGCGCCCTCATCGAGGCCGAGGAAGCCGGCGACCGTCGACGGGGCGTTCCGGCTCGCCGCCTCGATCGTGCGTTGGCCGGGGGTCTTGCCGATGGCGCGGGCCCACACGGTGAACGATGAGAACGTCGAGAACGGCTGGGTCGGCACCACGCGCCCGACCATGGGTGCGCGTCCGCGCCCGCCGACGACGTACCCCTCCTCGCGCAGCACGGCGAGCGCGCGCCGCACCGGTCCTCTGGACGTGCCGAACTCGCGGCAGAGGGCCGCCTCGCTGGGCAGGCGCATCCCGGCGGGCCAATGGCCGCGCCCGATGCGCTCGCGGAGCACATTCGTCACCCGCTCGTGGAGCAGCACCTCGCTGGACATGCCTCCGACCGTACGGAGTCCACCGCGCCCCGGCGGTGGGCGGGACACGTCGCGCAGGTGAAGGTTCGGTGAACCACAGGCGACGCGTCAGCCGAGGTCTGCGACCCGGGTACGATCCGGCCGGGCCGATGGTCCCTCGCGTTCGGGTGGGTCAGGCCGGCGAGCTCCCGGATGGCGCGGCGTGCGCCTCCTCGACAGCGGCGGCCTCGCGCTCGGCCCGCTTCGCCGCACGCTTGGCCCGCCGCCGCTCGCGTGACCCCTCCACGAGGTCGTACAACGCGGGCAGCACGAGCAGGGTGAGCAGGGTCGACGAGAGCAGGCCGCCGATCACGACGAGGGCGAGCGGCTGCGAGATGAACCCGCCGCTGCCCGTGATCCCGAGCGCGAGCGGCAGCAGCGCGAAGATCGTCGCCAGGGCCGTCATCAGGATGGGCCGGAGACGCCGCGACGCGCCATGCAACAGCGCATCGCGCACGGTCATGCCCCGCTCGCGGTACTGGTTCACGAGGTCGATGAGCACGATCGCGTTCGTCACGACGATGCCGACGAGCATGAGCACGCCGACCAGTGACGCGACGCCGAGCGGGATGCCGGTGATGATCTGCAGCAGGATGGCGCCCGTCGCCGCGAACGGCACCGAGACGAGCAGCAGCAGCGGCTGCAGCAGCGAGCGGAACGTCGCGACCATCACGACGTAGACGATGAGGATCGCGGCGAGCAGCGCGAGGCCGAGCTGCGAGAACGACTCCTGCTGGTCGGCCGTGACGCCGCCGAGCGACGCGGTCGTGCCGGCGGGCAGCTCGACGGCCGACACCGCCTGCTGCACCTGGCCGCTCGCGGTGCCGAGGTCGTCGCCGGCCGGCGTTGCCGCGACCGTCGCGCTGCGCAGGCCCTTCACGGTGGTGACGGTCGCCGGGCCGTCGACCTGGGAGACGGTGGCGAGCTGGTCGAGCCGAACGGGACCCGCCGGCGTCGGGACGGGGAGCGCCTGGAGTTCAGCGACCGACGCGGGCGGCGTCTCGCCTGCGAGGTAGATCGTGAGGGTCTGCTCCTCGATCACGATCGAACCGGCCGCCTGCGGCTGCATGGCCGCCGACACGATCCCGCCGAGTGCGACCTCGGAGAACCCGGCCTCCGCGGCCTTCGCGCGATCGACCTGCACGGCGATGTACGGGCGCGACTGCTCGAGGTTCGAGGTCACCTGGCTGAGCGAATCGAGGTCGGCGAGCTCGGCGACGACGGCATCGGTCGCCGCCGCGAGGTCCTCGGCGTTCGACGCCGTGATGTCGACCTCGATGTCGTTCGAGGCGCCGAAGCCGCTCTGCGCCGAGACGGTCACCTCGCCGACGTCCTCGAGGTCCTCGAGCTCGGCGCGGACCTCGGCCTGCAGCGCATCCTGGTCGGCGTCCTCGTCCGTCGTCACGTTGTAGGTCACCGACGATCCGCCGGCGCTGAACGCCGCCAGCACACCGCGTGCGGTGGATCCGATCGAGGTCTGCACGGTCTCCACGCCCTCGACACCGCGGATGGCCTCCTCGACGGGCACCGACGCGGTCGCCATGTACTCGAGGCTCGAAGCGACCGGGAGTTCCTGCACCACGCGGAACGTGTTCTGCCCGCTGGATCCGAGGAAGTTCGTCTTCATGAGCGGCGCGAGCGCCACCGTTCCGGCGAGCACGAGCACCGCGACGATGATCGTCACCGCGGCATGGCGGAGCGTCCAACCCAGGATCGGCAGGAACCCCTTCTGCAGGCGCGAGGGGTGCTCGAGCTCGTCGACGGGGGCGGCCGCCGCACCCGTGGCCGGCCGCGGCGCAGCATCCGGTGTCGGCTTGGGACGCAGGCCCGTGCTGCCGTCGGCGTCGCGGAGCTCGGGAGCGAGCCACACCTCGTCGACGAAGGCGGCCTCGGCCGCGGCATCCGCCTCGGTCTGGCCCGGACGGGGCTTGGCGGGCTTCAGGAACCAGTACGCGAGCACCGGCACGATCGTGAGCGCGACGAGCAGCGAGGCCAGCAGCGCGATGGTGACGGTCAGCGAGAAGGGCCGGAAGAGCTCCCCCGTGACGCCCTCGACGAGCGCGATCGGCAGGAACACCGCGACGGTCGTGATGGTCGATGCCGTGATGGCGCCGGCGACCTCGCGCACCGCGTGCACGATCGTCGGGGCCTTCTCGACTCCCGCGACGAGGTGCCGCTTGATGTTCTCGATCACGACGATCGAGTCGTCGACGACACGACCGATGGCGATCGTGAGCGCACCCAGCGTGAGGATGTTCAGGGTGTAATCGGCCGCCTGCAGCCCGATGAACGTGATGAGCACCGAGGTCGGGATCGAGATCGCCGTGACGAGCGTCGCGCGCACCGACATGAGGAACACGAGGATCACGAGCACCGCGAACAGCAGGCCGAGGAGCCCCTCGACCGCGAGCGACTCGATCGACCGCTCGATGTAGGGCGCCTGGTCGAACACGACGGTGAACTCGGCGCCCGGGTTCGTGGTGTCGAGCGACGACTGCAGGTCGGGCAGCGCGTCGCGCACCGCGTTCGAGACCTCGACCGTGTTCGCGGCGGGCAGCTTGGTCACCGAGATCGCGAGGGCCGGCTCGCCGTTCACGCGCGAGATGCTGGCCTGCGGGTTCTCGGTGAGCGAGACGGATGCCACGTCGCCGATGGTGAGCGCGACGGAAACCACGGCGGGTGCCTCGGCACCGAGGTCGGAGCCGAGGTCGGACCCGGTGCCCGCATCCGTGCCGGTGTCGGTGCCCGGGATCTCGCCCGTCTCGCCGTCGGGCGCGCCGGGGAGCTCGCCGTCGACGCCGTCGACGGGCGCGGGCTGCGTTCCGCCGATGATCGGCAGGGCCGCGATGTCCTCGACGCTGCCGAGGCGCGTGCCCGCCTGCACCGCGAACGTCGAGTCGCCCTCGGTGATCTCGCCGGCGGGCAGCAGCACGCCGCTCTGCTGCAGCGCGTCGCGGATCGCCTGGCTCGTGAGGCCATAGGTCGCGAGCTGCGCCGGGTCGGGCGTGATGACGACCCGACGTCCTTGGTCGCCCACGAGGGCGGCGTCGCGCACGCCGTCGATGTCGCGGATCTCGGGCAGCGTCGTGCGGGTGAGCTCGTCGGAGAGCGTGGCGGGGTCCTCGGCGCCCGTGACGGCGACGGCGAGCACGGGGAGGTCGTCGAAGCTGAACGCGACGACCTGCGGCTCGACGTCCTCGGGCAGGTCGGGTGCGACGCGGTTGACGGCAGAGAGCAGCTTCTGCTCGGCGAAGGCGAGGTCGGTGCCGAACGTGAAGCTCGCGGTCACGCGCGAGATGCCGGTCGAGCTCGTGGTGGACGTGGACTCGAGGCCGGTGATCCCCTGGATCGCCGTTTCGACGGGTGTCGAGACGTCGGCGTCGACGACGTCGGGCGACGCCCCGGGGTAGGCGGTGATGATCGTCAGCTGCGGCAGCTGGATCGACGGCGCCAGTTCCTGCTTGAGTCCGTTCAGCGCGATGCCGCCGAAGATGGCGACGACGACGGTGACCAGGGCGATGAGGGCGCGGTTCCGCATGCTGAGCTTCGCGAGCACGGACATGAAGTCGATTCTCGCAGCGGCGGAGACCGTCCGGATCACGGAACGCTGTGAACGGCGGGACGGCGAAATGAGACGACCGCGGCGCGCGCCGCGCGTCAGACGACCGCGGCGAGCACGCTCTGGTCGGGAACCGGCGTCCGTGCGAGCGAGCCCCACGCCCGCCGCAGCGCCTGCACCGCGGCATCCGTCGCCTCGGCCGAGTAGCAGATGGGCAGGCGCAGGAAGCGCTCGAACGCCCCGTCGATCCCGAACCGCGGCCCTGCCGCGACGATGAGCCCGTGCGAGCGGGCCGCGAGCGCGAGCTGCGAGCTCACCGGCGCGCCGAGGCCGACCCACGTGACGATGCCGCCGTCGACGTGCGGCACGTGCCACTCGGGGAACGCGTCGGCCAGGAGGCGCTCGAGATGGTCGCGACCGGCGCGCAACTGCTCCCGACGCAGGTCGAGGATGTCGTCCATGCGGCCGAGGAGGCGCGTGACGACGAGCTGCTCGAGGATCGGCGTGCCGAGATCGCCTGGCGAACGCACCGCGAGGAGCTTGCGGATCAGCGGACGGTCGGCGCGGATCCATCCGACGCGCACGCCGCCCCAGACGGTCTTGCCGACCGAGCCGACCATCACGGCGGGCCCGTACGCGGCGAGTGGCTTCAGGTCGAGGCCGCGATCGATGTCGAGCTCGGCGGTCGTCTCGTCGGCGATGACGACCGTGCCCTGGCGCGCGGCGGCGTCGAGCACTCGCTCGCGGGCCTCTGCATCGAGGGAGCGACCGGTGGGGTTGTGGAAGTCGGGCATGAGGTACGCGGCGACGGGGTTCGCGTGCCCGATCGCGCGCACGAGATCGGCCGCCTCGTCGGTCGTGCCGAATCCCTCGGGACCGGCGTCGTGCGGGGCGGTGGCCACGGTCACGAGGCGGGCGCCCGCGTTGCGCAGCGCCTCGTACGCGTGCGGGTACGTGGGCGCCTCGATGAGCGCGCGATCGCCGCGCCCGACGAGCGCCCGCGAGAGCAGTGCGATCGCGTGCTGCGCGCCGATCGTGACCATGATCTGCTCGGCATCGGTGGGCAGGCCCCGGGCGGTGTAGCGCTCCGCGATCGCCGCGCGCAGCTCGGGGATGCCGATCGGGTCGAAGCCTGGGTCGCCGAGGTGCGCCGGCAGGTCGTCGACGGCCTCGCGCGCGACATCCGGCAGCCATGGCAGCGCGGGCAGCGCGGCCTTCGAGAAGTCGATGTACTCGGCGGCGGGCGGCGCGGGCAGGATCGCCGGCGCTCCGGGCAGGCGAGCCACGCTGCCCGAGCCGCGCACGCTCCGGAGCAGGTCCTGGTCGCGCAGCTCGCGGTACGCGGCGGTCACGGTCGTGCGGCTGAGGCCGAGCCGCTCGGCGAGCTCGCGCTCGGCCGGCAGCCGCGTGTCGACGGGAATGCGCCCGTCGAGCACGAGCAGCCTGATGCGGTCGGCGAGCGCGCGGTAGGCGCTGCCGCCGTCGCCCCGCCAGTCGCCGAGCAGGGTGTGCAGGGCGCGGGCGCTCATCGTCGCATCCATCGTGCGAGCCACTGTAGCCCGATTGGCTCTTTGCGGAAAGGCCAATCTCAAGATTGGATTGCTTGCATGCCACGCCTCGCCCGTCTCCGCTCGATCGCCGCCCGGACCCGCACCAGCGACCCCGCGCCGGTGTTCGCGCGGCGACTGGTGCAGCTGCTGGTCGGCCTCGCCCTGTACGGGCTCGGCATCGCCCTGATCGTGCGCGGCGAACTCGGCGTCGCGCCGTGGGACGTGCTGACCCAGGGCATCGCCAAGCAGACCGGACTCGGCTTCGGACTCATCACGGTGCTCACGAGCGGCGTCGTGCTCCTGCTGTGGATCCCCCTCCGGCAGCGGCTCGGGTTCGGCACGGTCATGAACGCGCTGCTCGTCGGCCCCTTCGCCGACCTCTCGCTGTGGCTGATCCCGACCGGACTGGACCTCTGGGCGCGCATCCTCATGCTGTTCGGCGGCATCGTCGTGCTGGCGATCGCCACGGGCCTCTACATCGGCGCGCATTTCGGCCCGGGCCCCCGCGACGGCCTCATGACCGGCCTGCACCGTCGCACCGGATGGCGGATCTGGATCGTCCGCACGGGCATCGAGCTCGCGGTGCTCGGCACGGGTTTCCTCCTCGGCGGCAACGTCGGCATCGGCACGCTCGCGTTCGCGCTCCTCATCGGCCCGCTCTGCGGGTGGGCGATCCCGCTCTTCGCGGTCAGGCGACCGACGGATGGCGCGGCGCAGCGCAGCGTCGGACGCCGCGACGTCCTGCACCCCGCTACCGAGCCCACCCCGGCCGTGTGAGGTGCCGCTTCGGCCGGGTCCCGCGAGCGGGTGCCCGGCGGAAGCGGCAACCCGACGCCCACCCGGATGACGCGCTCAGTGGCCGAGCAGCCGCAGGGGCCGCTCGACCACCGGGCGCGCTACAGGTTGCGCTCGGCGTACGCGGTCATCGCGTCGCGCACGAACGCGGCGCCGTCGGTGCCGCCGTAGTTGGCCGCGAACCGGTCGTCGGCCACGTACATCTCGGCCAGCCCGAGGAAGTACTCCTTCGTCGGGCCGCCTGCGCCGCCGCCGGGCGTGCCCGGGATGCCGCGCAGCCAGTCGAACTGCCGCTGCGCGAGCGCCTGGGCCTCGTCGCCGTCGGGGTCGATGCCCCGCTCGGCCGCGGCGATCCAGTCGCGCCCGAGGGACGCGGCGCGCTCCTGCCACGCGGCGCGCTCGTCGTCGCGCATTCCGCGCCACCATGCGTCGCTCTTCGCGTACGCGTCGCGGCCCCAGCGCTCCTCGACCTCCTCGCGGTACTGCGTGTGGTCGAAGCCGTCGAACATCTCCTTCGCCATGATCTCCTCACCTCCTTCCAGTGCCTCGATGGTGCGTTCGACCGATGCGACCTGACGGGCGAGCCGGTCCTGCTCCTGCCGCAGCCACGCGAGGTGGCCGGCGAGGGCGCGCGACTCGTCGCGCTGTCCGTCGAGCACCTCGGCGATCGCCGGCAGCCCGAGTCCGAGCTCGCGCAGCAGCAGCACCCGCTGAAGCTTCACGAGCGCGGCCCGGTCGTAGTACCGGTAGCCGTTGCCGCCGACCCGGCTCGGCTCGAGCAGCCCGATGTCGTCGTAGTGACGCAGCGTGCGGCTCGTCGTGCCGGCCAGCTTCGCGATGTCCTGGATCGACCAGTCCATCGACAGCTCCCTTCTCGTTCGCCTCGGTCGAATCCCACCGTAGAAGTTGACGCAACGTCAAGGTCAAGCGGATGTCGCACCCGCCGCCGAAGCCGAGAACGCGATATATCTTGACGACGGTCCGTACGCGATATATCGTGAATTCGAACAGACGCGATATATCGCGAACGGCGCCGGGAACCGGCGCACGGCGCGCCATCCGCCCGCCGCAGAACGAAGGAGAACCGAATGGCCATCGAGAAGTGGGTCGTGAACCCCGGGGAGACCAGGGTCATCGACCTCGAACTCGTCCGCAAGCTCAAGGTCAGCCTCATCGGCGGCAAGGTCGACGTCATCGCGCACGACGAGCCCGGAGCGCGCGTCGAGGTGTCGAGCGTCACCGGCAAGGACCTCATGATCCAGATCGACGGCGACTCGCTCGAGATCGACCACCCGCAGCTGCGCTGGGACAACTTCGTCGAGGTGTTCAAGGGGTTCACGGGCAGCGCGAGGGCCGAGGTGTCGATCCTCGCCCCGCGGCACATCGCGATGAAGCTCGGCGTGGTCTCGGGCGACGCGCTCGTCTCGGGCTTCGACAACGACGGCAAGTTCAGCTCGGTCTCCGGCGACCTCGTCATCGACAACCACGCCGGCGACATCGAGTGCTCGAGCGTCTCGGGCGAGGTCTCGGTCGGCGACCACACCGGCCGGGTCACGGCGCACACCGTCTCGGGCGACGTGACCGTCACCGGCGAGGTCGGCTCGTTCAAGGCCGACACCGTCTCGGGCGACATGATCCTCGACGTGCGGGGCACGCCCGGCCGTGTCGACACCAACACCGTCTCGGGCGACCTGACCCTGCGGTTCGACACCGGCAGCGGTGCCCGCTATCGCGTGAACACGGTCACCGGCCGGCTGCTGCTCGACGACACGCAGATCAAGGGCACCCTGGGCAAGGGCTTCGAGCGGGTGACGGGCGAGCTCGTGGGCACCTGGCTCGACCTCGGGGCCAACAGCGTCTCGGGCAACATCTCGGTCATCCGCCGCCAGCCGGCGACCGCGCCCGCCGACTCCTCCGAGGCGACGGCATGACCCCGCCCGTCTTCGCCCACGGGAACCTGCGCCTCTACCTGCTCGCCCTGCTCGAGGAGCAGCCCCGCCACGGGTACGAACTGATCCAGGCCCTGTCCGACCGGTTCGGCGGCACCTACTCGCCGAGCGCGGGCACGATCTACCCGCGCCTCGCCAAGCTCGAGGAGGAAGGGCTCGTGACCAAGCGGACCGACGGCCGCAAGTCGGTGTACGAGATCACCGACGCCGGTCGCGCCGAACTCGAGTCGCGTCGGCACGAGCTCGACGCCATCGAGGACGACGTGACCGACTCGGTCCGCCGGCTCGCCGAGGGCGTACGCGCTGAGGTCGACTCCGCGATGCGGACGCTGCGGGCCGAACTGGCGAACGCCGCCCGCGAGGCGCGGAAGGCGGCGAGCACCGAGCCCGCCACCCCGCAGCCGAATGCCGAGTCGACCCGGGCCATGCACGAGGCCGACCTCGCGATCACCGAGTTCCGCCAGCAGCTGCGGCTGGAGTTCCGCAACCAGGCCAACCGAGGCCGGGTCAACGGCGACACCGTGTCGCTGCTGCGCACGCGGCTCGCCGACGTCCGCGCCGAGGTGCTGCAGGAGCTCGCCCGGAGCTGACCCGCCACCCGATCGAACCAGGATGCCGCCGGCACGGGATGTCGGCGGCATCCGCTTGGCTGGGGTGATGATCGACGTCTCGCTGCGCCCCTGGTCCGTCGACGACCTCGACCTGCTCCGGCGCGCGAACGCGCCCGAACTCACCGCGCACCTCGGTGGTCCCGAGACCGACGAGCAGGTCATCGCGCGACACGCGCGCTACGCGAAGGGCCGCCTCGACGGCAGCGCCTGGATGTCAGCCATCGTCACGCCCGACCACCCCGAGGGCGTGGGCACGATCGGGTTCTGGCCGCACGAGCACCACGGGCGCGCCGGATTCGAGGCCGGGTGGACGGTCCTCGCCGAGCACCAGGGCCGGGGCATCGCGCGCGCGGCGCTGCAACTGCTCGTCGACGAGGCGCGCGCGGTCGACCCGACTCGCGAGCTGCTCGCGTTCCCCCGGGTCGACAACGCGCCGTCGAATGCGATCTGCCGTCGCATCGGGTTCCGGCTCGAGGGCGTCGAGGAGTTCGAGTACCCGAAGGGCACCTGGCTTCCGTCGAACGTCTGGGTGCTGCCGCTCAGCGGCGCGCCGACCGCGTAGCCTCGACGCGTGCTCCCCTACCTCGCGGTGTTCGCCGGCGGCCTGATCGGCACCGGCCTCCGGTTCGCGGCCGATGTCGCGCTGCCGCACCCCGACGACGGGTTCCCCTGGTCGACGCTCATCGTCAACCTCGCCGGCACCTTCGCGCTCGGCTGGCTCGCCGGGGGCCTGTGGACGCGTCCGTCCACGCCGGCGTGGCTGAAGGCGGGCATCGGATCGGGCGTGATCGGCTCGTTCACCACCCTGTCGGCCGTGATGGCGTCGCTCACGATCCTCGGGCGCGAGGGCGAGGCCGCGCTGGCGGCCCTCTACCTCGCCGTCTCGCTGGTCGCCGGCCTCGCGCTCGCCGTCGGCGGGCTGAAGGTCGGATCCTCACTCGCCAATCGGCCGATGCCCACCGAGGTCACCGACGACGGGGCGACGCTGTGAGCCCGCTCGTGGTCGGGGCGCTGCTCGTCGCCGGGGCGGTGGGCGCCGTCATCCGCTACGCGCTGTCGCGCGCGTATCCCGTCCGGCCGGGGCACCTGCCCGGCGGCATCCTCATCGTCAACGTCGCGGGCTCGCTCGTGGCCGGCGCCGTCATCGGTCTCGCCGAGCGCGCGGCGGTCTCGGACGACGTGCGACTCATCCTCCTCACGGGCTTCTGCGGCGGGCTCACGACCTTCAGCACGTGGTCCGTCGAGACCATCGAACTCGCCGACGGAGGGCGGTGGCGGGCCGCGATCCTCAACGTCGTCGTGACCCTCGTCCTCGGCCTCGGAGCGGCCGTCGCCGGTTACGTGATCGCACGCTGAGCGGGCCCCCGCCTGCACCCTGCGCCCGATGCGGCGCGGACACGAGCGCGACGCCGCCTAGAGGATGGCCATGATCTGCCGGGCGATCATGCGCCCGGCACGGTTCGCGCCGATCGTGGACGCCTGCGGCCCGTAACCGGCGAGGAAGATCCGCGGATCCTGCCACGCGGCCCCCTGGCCCACGGTCACGCCACCCGCCCTTTCGCGGAGCTTGAGTGGAGCGAGGTGACGCAGCTCCGGGCGGAACCCCGTGGCCCAGATGATCGCGTCGGCGCGCGCCGAGGTGCCGTCGTTCCAGACGACCCGGGCGCCCTCGATGCGATCGAACATCGGCCGTGCCCGGAGGAGCCCTCGCTCGATGCCGGCGGCGATCCGTCGGTTCTTGGGCACGCCGGTGCCACTCACGACGGAGGGCAGCGCTCGCCCGGCCCGGGCGGCCTCGTCCTGCCGGGAGACGGCGGCCGACGCGCCCTCGAGGTCGAGCTCCTGGCGGTCGAGCCAGTCGATCGGCCGACGCGAGACCCAGGTCAGGCCGGCTGTCACGGCCTCGAGCTCGAGCATGAACCCGATCGCCGAGGTGCCGCCGCCGACCACCACGACGTGCTGGTCGCGGAAGTCCTCGGCCGAGACGTAGTCGGAGGTGTGGACATGCCGCCCGGTGTATTCGGCCATGCCGGGATAGAACGGCACGAACGGCGAGCCCCACGTTCCCGTCGCGTTCACGAGGAACTGCGTGCGCACCTCGCCGCTGGGCACGGCCGGCGACTCGGGCTCCTGGAACGTCCGGCGTCGGCGCGCGAAGAACCCGCGCGTCTTCAGATCCTCCAACGGCTGCGGGCTCAGGTCCTCGAACTCGATGCGCAGGTCGGCGCCGTCGTTCGAGACGCGCCGCACGTTGATCGGTCGGTGCACTCGGAGGTCGAAGTGCTCCTCGAACCGGCCGTAGTAGTCGGCGACGACCTCCTTGGCGGGCAGGGACCGGTCGGCGGTCTCGAAGCTGAGGCCGAGGTCGCCCATGCCGGGCAGGTCGTTGACCCGGTGCGCCGTCCCGAGGCGCAGGGACGACCAGCGATGCTGCCACGCGCCACCCGGCCCGGGTGCGCGGTCGAGCATGACGAAGTCCTCGTCGGCGACGAGTTCGAAGCGCCGCAGGTAATAGGCGACCGACAGCCCCGCCTGTCCGGCGCCGATCACCGCGACCTTCACGCGGTCGGGGATCGCATCCACCCGTCTATCCCACCATGTCCGGAGGGGTCCGGATGCCACGCCGTCGAAGCCTCCACACGGCCTCCGGGGCAACCGAGTCGGGCCCGCGGCGGTGGTAAACTACCAGCCGGGATTGTTCATATCAGAAAGAGCCGGGTGACGACCATCCCACCCGGCCAGACGTCGTAAGGGGGTCACGCATGGGGCGCGGCCGTCAGAAAGCCAAGCACACCAAGGTCGCGCGGGAGCTGAAGTACTTCAGCCCTGCGACCGACTACAGCGCGCTCGAGCGCGAGCTCACGGCTTCGAATCACGACCACGACGACGAGGTGTCGAAGTGGGCCGAGTACACCGACGACGACTCCTACGTGCCCGACGACGGCACGCACCGCTCCTGAGTCCCAGCCCTCCCCGCCGGCTGTCGCAACGCGACGGCACGCGTTTCACGCGCGCCGCAGCATCCGCCTGAGCCCGAGCCCCGTCAGCAGGGCGACCGTGCTCGCCATGAGCACGCCCGCGATCCCGAACGCGGCGAACATCATGGCCGGCGGCGTCGACTCGTCGACGAATGGCGACGGCAGGAACGTGAACGCGAGGCCGACGAGCCAGGCGCACATGTTGAGCGGCACCCACCGCCACGCACGAGAGACGCCGGCGCGAGCGAGCACCGGGAACTGCGCGGTGGGGATCGTCGCGAGCAGCACCAGCCCGGCGACGCCCACGCCGGCCCAGGTCACGGGTGAACCCCAGTCGATCGCGACCCCGAGGTCGGCGAGCGACGACGGCAGCATCCCGATCGACCAGGCGACGGATGCCGCGACCGCCGTCGCCGCGACCCAGCGGCCGGCGGGCACCTCGGCGCTCGACCCGCGCAGGCCGATCGACTGGCCGAGCCCGAGCAGCGCGCCCTCGCCCGCGCCGAACACGACCAGCAGCAGCCAGGCACTCCACGCGTCGAGGCCGAGCATCCCGGCGAGCGCGAAGCCGGTCACCGGGATCAGGAAGCCGAGGCTCTCGCCGAGCACGGTGAAGCCGACCCACCGGCCGAGCGAGAAGCGCGCGGTCCGGTCTGATCGCGCCGGTGCGGCGGTGTCGACGTCAGGACGATCCGGGGCCGTCATGCGACGAGCGTAGGTCGATCGACGCCGCGACGGGCGGCCGATGGTCCTGCCACTACCCCGCCGGGAGCGAGGCGGACCTCGTCAGGTCGCGTCCCGCCAGCGCGCCGCCTCGTCGGCGAACTGCTCGAGCTCGGCCAGCGTGCCGCCGACCGTGATGGCGCGGAGCACGAGCTCGTCGACCACGTCGTAGGACGAGAGCGACGCACCGCGATCGATGGTCGCGTCGATCGGACTCACGCCGAGGCGTGCGAAGTTGGCCGCGTACGACGAGTACGACCCGTACCGCGCGGCCTCGCGCTGGAGCGCCGCGCGCGCCGCGCCGTCGACGATCGTGCGGACGTACAGGACCCCGCGCACGGCGCCGGCCCGGTCGCCCGCATCCCGCCGCAGGTCGTCCATCGCGTGGCCCGCCGCGGTCGGGGTGAGCCAGTTGAGCACGACGGCGTCGGCCTCTTCGGCGGCGAGCCGGCGCATGTGCGGACCCAGCGCGCCGACGGCGATCGCCGCGTCGGTGCGGGCGCGGAGGTCGGCGATCCCCTCGGCCACGATCGCGAGCGGCCGGCGCGCGACGCCGGATCCGATGCCGATCGTCAGCCGGTCGGCGGGCAGTCCGGCGACGTCGAGCTTCTCCACCGGACGGCGGTCGAGCGGGATCACGCCGGTCGCGAGTCCGAGCCGTTCGGTGACCTCGGCGGCCGCACGCAGGCCCGCGAGCGAGTCGCCGCCCGGCACGTCGTTGAGCCAGAGCGCGTCGAACCCGAGCCGTTCCAGGCGCGGCGCGAGCGCGCGGAGGATCGCGGCATCCGTGGTGCCGGGCAGTCCGAGCGAGAGCGCGGCGCGCACGGTCAGCTCGCGTACGTCCCGACGAGGCGCACGGCGCCGCCGTCGACGCCCTTGGCGCCCTGCTCGAAGCCGGCGAGGTCGCGGTCGCCCACGGTCACGGTGCCCACCTGCCAGGCGGGCAGCCCGAGCGCGGCGAGTTCGGCGATGACGGATGCCGCGGCATCCGGGGCCACGACCGCGAAGAACCCGATGCCCAGGTTCCAGGTGCCCTCGGTCGACTCGAGCGTCGTACCGGCGAGGTCGTTGAGCACGCGGAACACGGGCTGCGGCGACCACGTGGAGCGGTCGACCTCGACCCACGAGCCGCGCGGGAGCACGCGCGCGAGGTTCGCGGCGATGCCGCCGCCCGTCACGTGCGAGAGCGAGTGGATGGCGCCGCCGAGCGTGTCGTGCGCGAGGAGCTGCACGAGGGGGCCGGAGTAGAGGCGGGTGGGCTCGAGGAGCGCTTCGCCCCACGTGGTGCCGAGGTCGGCCGCGGCATCCGTGATCCGCAGGTTCGCGTTCGCGAGGATGTGCCGGACCAGCGAGTACCCGTTCGAGTGCAGGCCGCTCGACTCGATCGCGATGACGGCGTCGCCGTCGGCCACGCGCTCGGCGCCGAGCGCCCGGTCGGCCTCGACGACGCCGACCGCCGCACCCGCGACGTCGTAGTCGTCGACGCCCATGAGGCCGGGGTGCTCGGCGGTCTCGCCGCCGACGAGGGCCGTGCCGGTCTCGGCGCAGGCGCGCGCGATGCCCGTGACGATCGCCGCGATGCGCTGGGGCACGACCTTGCCGCACGCGATGTAGTCGGTCATGAAGAGCGGCGTGGCGCCGACCACGACGATGTCGTCGACGACCATGCCGACGAGGTCCTGCCCGATGGTGTCGTGCACGTCGAGCGCCTGCGCGATCGCGATCTTGGTGCCGACGCCGTCGGTCGAGGTCGCGAGCAGAGGGCGCCGGTAGTCCTTCGCGAAGGAGAGGTCGTACAGCCCGGCGAAGCCGCCGACGCCGCCGAGCACGTTCGGTCCGTGCGTCTTGGCGACCGACTCCTTCATGAGTTCGACGGCGAGGTCGCCGGCGGCGGTGTCGACTCCGGCCGCGGCGTAGGACGAGTTCGCGCTCACCCGTCAAGGGTACCCATCCGAGCGCGCGCCTCACGGCCCGGTGACGGTGGCCGGGGATACAATCCGGGCATGCACGCGGGGTCGACGCCGTCGTGGGTGATTCGCGAGAACGCGAGCACCGCGGTGCTGCTCGCCCTCTACCTCCGCGAGGTGCTCGGCATCGCCTCACCGGCCGAGCTGCCGCGCCTGCGCGACGTCGGCCGTATCGGGCCCGAGAGCCGACCCGACGTCGACGCGCACGATGCGCTCGAGAAGCAGTGGCGCGAGTGGTGGACCATGACGGTCGAGCCCGAGGAGCACCCGTCGTCCGTGCCGCTCGAACTCCTCGACGCGTACGGCACTGCCGTCGCCCTCCCGGTGTCCGGCGCCGAGGCGCTGGTCGGCGCCATCCGCCCCCATGCCGAGGCCGCGCTCGCGTGGGCCGACTGGGCGCACGAGCGGTACCGCACCGCGTCGGCGGCGCGTTCCGGCGACTCGTACCGGGCCTACGCCGGCAGCATCGCCGAGCACGAGCGCGAGGTGGGCCGGCGGGCGCACTCGTTCGAGTTGAACGTCGAGGTGCTTCCGCTCGCGACATCCGGCGTCTGGTGGATCGGCAGCAAGACCGTGGCGGTGACCGATTCGCTTCGAGCCGATGCCGCTGCCTTCGACGAGGCGATCCACCCGATCATCGCCGAGCTCGCCTGACCCGGTTCGGGCGCGCCGTCGACGCCCGGATGGGTCGACCCCGGTCGAGCACGACGGATGCCGCGAGCAGCAGCGTGCCGACCGCGGCGAGCGCGAGGTCGAGCGACCGGAGGATCACGCCGAGCAGCGGCGCGAGCGCGAGGACGGCGGCGACGCCGATCACCGTCGCCGACGGAGGCCGGTAGCCCGCCGGCGGGATGAGGGCGAACCGCTCGAACCGTGCGAGCGGGGCGGAGACGGCCCACACGACGACCAGCACGACGGCGAAGACGAGCGGGCGCCCGGCCCACCACAGCGCGTCGGGCGGGTGCGAGGCGGCGTCGGGCACGAGGAGCGAGAGTGCCGTGACGGCGACGATGACGGGCATGTGCCAGAGGTACAGGGTCAGCGCCCGAGCCGACACGACGGAGACCGCCGCCCGGACCGATCGGGATGCCATGAGCCGCGCGAGCGCCGGGTGGAACACCGTGAGCAGGCTCATCTGCGCGATGCCGAGCAGGATGAGCGACACCGTCGGCGGATCGAGGTTCGTCAGCATGTTCGCCGCGTGCCATCCCGAGGCCACGCCGACCCAGGCGAGGCCGTACGCCCCGACTGCGAGCGCGCAGAGCTGCAGTCGGGTTCGCCGGCCGAACCAGCCGTCGGCGTACCAGAACCCGAGCTGCTGCACGAACGCCCCGACGAACAGCACGTTGACGAGTCCGACCTCGCGGCTGCCCGTACGAGCATGGGCAACGTCGACGACGACGGCGGCGGCGGCCAGCACGGCGAGCGTGCGCCACGGCGCGCGTTCGTGCAGGGCGGCGAGCCAGGGCACGCAGCACTGCACGAGCAGGTAGGCAGCGAGGAACCACAGGGGCACGCCGATTCCGGCCACGATCGCATCGCGCAGCCCGGCGTCGACGCCGACGAGCGTCACGATCGACGCCGCGACCGCGACGAAGGCGAACAGCGGCAGTGCCGGCGCCGCGAGGCGCATCGTGCGCGACCGGACGAAGTCGGTGCCGGCCCCGCCCTCCGCACGCCGTCGACGCCACGACGTCACGGCGGTGAACCCGCCGAGTGCGAAGAACAGCGGCATGACCTGTCCGGCCCAGGTCACCGGGACGAACCACGGCTGCTCCTCGACCGGGCGCGACAGCAGGAGCCGCCCCGTCGAGTCGACCGTGACGCCGACCATGAGGAGATGGGCCAGCACGACGAGCAGGATGCAGGCGACCCTCGCGAGGTCCACGACCGGATCGCGGCGTATCGACGGCGCGACCGACGTCGCGTCCTGCAGCGCGCGAGTCTCCTCCCCGTCCCCCATGGGGACATCATGGCCGTTCGGAGGGCCGGAGCACAGCATCGACGCGTGGCAGACTCGACCGCATGAGCATCTGGTTCGGCGAGCCCTCGCTGGAGTGGGCGAACTCGCGCGGCGAGCACGCGTTGATCCGCGCCCTCGGCATCGAGATGACGGAGTTCACCGACGACTCGCTCAAGGGCCGGATGCCGGTGGACCACCGCACACGGCAGCCGGCCGGCGTGCTGCACGGCGGGGCGTCGGTCGCCCTCGCTGAGACGCTCGCGAGCTGGGGCGCCTCGTTCACGGTCGATCCCGAGCAGTCCTACTGCGTCGGGATGGAGATCAACGCGAACCACGTGCGCCCCGTCTCGGACGGCTGGGTCTACGGCGTGGCGCGTCCGATCACCCGCGGCCGCACGACCCAGGTGTGGGACATCCGCATCACCGACGAGCAGGGTCGCCTCGTGTGCATCTCGCGCTGCACCATGGCGGTGCTCGCGACGCCGTCGCAGTACTGACCGCGCTCGCTCAGGCCGGTGACGCCCATCCGGCCGGCACCACGAACCACGACAGGGCCATGATGTCGAACGCCGCGGCTCGCAGTCGTGACTGCTCGAACCGCGCGGGATCGACGAGGTCGACGACCATCACGCGATGCTCCGCGAGGTGCCCGTAGCGCCCCGGATCGATCGCGAACCGGGGCGCGCGCACCCCGAGCGCGGCGAAGGCCGCCTCGATCGCCGGGCGATGGTGTTCCAGCAGTTCCGCGGGTGAGAGCGCCGCTTCGACGCGCGGCGACATGCGTGCCGCCCCGATGCGCGTTCGCTCGACTCGCTCCGCCGGCGTGGAGTCCAGTCCACCTGCTGCGGCGCGCAGCTCGTGCTTCTCGCTCGCCACGGCGACGCGGTGCACCGTCTCGTCGAGCCCGTCGTCGAGCAGTCGCTCGCGCCACGAGGCGAAGGCCAGGACCGCATCCCGCACGACGTCCTTCCGACTCCGGCCCAGGAGGTGGGCGAGATCGCCGATGAGCCGGTGCGTCTCCCGGTCGACTTTGACGGTCGTCACCCGCTCATCCATCGCCGGCTCCCTCCCGATTCCAGCAACCCGCACTCATCCAGCCACGCGGACACCGCCACCGCGACACGGGCGGACCCGCTCGCGCGAGCCGGGCATGGTCTCCGTTCTGCAAACACGGTGGAAAGGTATCCGCCGGATACCTTTCCACCCGGTTCGCAAGGGGAACCATGTGTCTGGTCCTACGTGCGCCCCGCGGTGGAGGATGAGTCGGCCCCGTGCGAGATGACCGACGTGGCGCGACCCGCGCGAGCCTGCGGTGCGGGCGCGACCCGCTCGAGCCGGCGGCGCGAGCGGGCAAGCGGGCGGGCAAGCGGGCGGTCCCCGGCCAAGATGGCGGGCTGCGCGGCTCGCGACGGACGTTCGGCCCGCCGCGGCGGGCGGGCGGCGCCGTATCTTGGGCGCGTGAAGCCGTTCGTGCTGCTGGCCACGCGGGCCGAGGACGTCCCCGCGGACGAGGAGTACGCCCTCTTCCTCCGGGGGTCGGGGTTGGAGGAGCGCGAGCTCATCCGGGTGCGACTCGAGTCCGCACCGATGCCGCGGCTCGACCTCGACGGACTGTCGGGGATCTTCGTCGGCGGCGGGCCGTTCAACGCGGCCGATCCGGCGGAGCAGAAGTCGCCGGTACAGCACCGGGTCGAGGCGGAGTTCGCCGCGCTCCTCGACCAGGTGGTCGCCCGGGACTTCCCCTTCCTCGGCGCCTGTTACGGCGTCGGCACCCTCGGCGTGCACCAGGGGGCTGCGATCGACGCGACCTACGCCGAGCCGGTCAGCGTGGTGCCGGTCACCCTCACGGATGCCGGGGCATCCGACCCGCTCATGGCCGGGATGCCGCAGACCTTCACTGCCTTCGTCGGGCACAAGGAGGCGATCCGCGCCCTGCCCGACTCGGCGACCCTGCTCGGATCGTCGCCGACCTGCCCGGTTCAGGCGTTCCGCGTCGGTTCGAACGTCTACGCGACGCAGTTCCATCCGGAGCTCGACCTCGACGGAATCATCCTGCGCATCCACGCCTACGCGAACTACGGCTACTTCGCCGCCGACGAGGTCGACCTGACGATCGCCGCCGTGCGGCGCGCGGCGGTGTCGGAGCCGAGTCGCATGCTGCGGACCTTCGTCGAGCTGTATGCCCGGTAGGTCAAGCCGTGCGGGCTCGCAACAGGTGCACCGTTCCCGAGACGCCCTTGAGCTCGACGGGGCCGATGTCGTCGAATCCGATGCCGTCATCGCGTGAGGCGTCGACCACCTCACGGGTGACCAGCACCTCGCCCGGACGGGCGTAGTCCGCGATCCTCGCGCTGAGGTTCACGGTCCGGCCGAAGTAGTCGCCCTCCTGGTAGAGGATGGGTCCTGCGTGGAGGCCGACATGAGCTGGCGGCAAGCCGGCGTCGGCGAGCTCGTCCACCATGCCGAGCGCCGCGTGCACACCTCGCCCCGGGTCGCCGAAGTGCAGCATCACGCCGTCGCCCAGCCACTTGATCGGCTTGCCGCCGTGCTGCACGCTGTTGCGGCCGACCAGCAACGCGACCGTACCCGCGAGATCGGCCGCCGCATCGTCGCCGAGCTCCTCGGTCAGCCGGGTGAAGCCGACGAGGTCGAGGAAGCAGATCGCCGGGAGTCGCTCGAGTCGACTGTGGATGCCGGCGTTCGCCAGCATCGTCTCGAACGTGTCGATGATGTTGGCGGTCCAGGCGCGCGCCTGCTGAGCGTGGTACACGGCCATGAAGGCCCGGTCGGCAAGCGGTGCGATCTCGTCGGCGAGCTCGGTGCGGTCGGGGTTCTCGCCGGCGGCCAGGGCCGGAGCGATCACCTCGGAACGCCACCAGGCGGCCTCCTGTTCGGTGATCCGACGGACGCTGTCACCGTAGACGCGAACGAGACGCTCGATGGCAGTCGCCCGGAACCCGTGCGACAGCTGGAACTCGATGAACGGCACGACCTCCATCTCGTCATCGCGAAGCAGGTCGTCGGGCGACGGCTCCGCCATCCCGATGGCCTCGCGGATCACGGTCAGCAGCTCGAGCGGGACCCCGGTCCGATCGCTGACCTGGCGGAACGTCTCGGGCGCGAGCGCGGCGAATCGCTCGTAGGCGGCGGCGTCGAGGAAGTCGAGCGACACGGAACCGCGCTCGACCGCGGCCACGACGTCGTCGAGGGCGATGCCGGCGTCCTCGAGCGAACGTGCCGTCTGCACGCGCCGAACGTCGCCCGGCGAGAAGCGATCCGGCTGTTCGGGAGACAGCAGCCCGACCTCCACCAGGCGCGTGACGTACTCGGGCCCGACCCCGGCCCGTCGCGCCGCCTCCTCGCGGGTGCACCACGTCACGTCTGGAGCCTACCGGGGTGCGCACCTCCCGGCACCGGCACCGGCACGACGAAGCGCCCCGCACCGGTCCCTCGGTGCGGGGCGCTTCGGGTCAGCGCGTCAGGACGTGGCCGCGGTCGTGTACGTCGCCTGGGCGACCGAGCCGTAGTACGGCCCGAACATGACGTTGGGGATGTTGTTGTAGCCGAAGCTGTTCACCGAGTTCTGCGCACCCGATCCGAGGAACCAGGGGCCGCCCGACGAGCCGCCCGTCATGTCGCACGGGATGCCCTGCGACTGGGTCTGGCCGTACGGGTCGGGGCTCGCGGTGCCCGCGCACGACTGCAGCGTCTGGCCGGTGAACGGGGCCGCGGCCGGGTAGCCGAACGCCTCGTAGCCGAGCCCGCGCGCCTGGTTGAAGGCGATCGCGGTCCCGCCGACCGTCGCGGAGAGCGTGCGGCCGTTCAGCAGCCCGACCTTCGCGAACGCGGTGTCGTACGTGATGTCGCCGCCCTTGGTCCACTGCGTCGGCGCCGTGAGCTTCGTCGCGGTCCACTGCCCGTAGGGCGCGGCGCCGTTCTGGTACGCCGGCACGAACACCCAGTTCGTCGCGTACTTGCCCTTGCCCGAGTGCACGCAGTGCGCGGCCGTGGCGACGAGGCCGGCGTTCGACGCACTCACCGAGTTGCCCGAGCACACGTAGTTCCGGCCGTTGAGGGTGAAGAACACCTTGCCGATGTTCGGTACGGGGTTCTCAGCCGTCGCCATGGGCACGATGTCGCCGCTCGGGGCGGGCTTGCCGTACGTGACCGGCGCGCCGGCCGCGACCTCCGATGCCGGCGTCGACGCTGACTTGCCGGCGAGGAGCGTGTCGGCGGGGATCGCCGCGCGCATCCGCTCGGGCGTCCAGTAGCCGGCGGCGGCAGCCGCCTCTGCGGCCGGGACGGCCCGCTGGTCGATGCCCGGCGGGACCGAGGGCGGTGCGGCGTTCGCCGCCGCCGGTACGGCGAGCATGCCGCACGCGACGAGGGCCGCGCCGGTGAGGGCGGCGCGGAGCGAGGTGAACTTCATGGACGGTACGTCCTTTCTGGGCCGGCGGCCGGTCCCCCCAAAGTCGGTCCCTGCGCCGCGTCAACGGAATGCGGGAGAGCCTGACAGCTGACCCTCGTACGGGGGGAGTGGCTGGCACTCGATTCGTGGGAACCGACGAACATCCGCGCGGAATCGCAGACTTCCTCCCACCGCCCAGCCGCCCGGGTTAGGCTGCCGGGTTCCGACGACGCCGTCCGGGATGGTGAGGATGCCACCCGGGGTCGGGCCGCGCCTGCGCGATCGCAGCCGGTCGCGCTCGGGTGAGCAGCGACATCCGCCCAGCCGGCTCACACGCGCACCTATGGGATGATGGACCGTCCAGCTCGGACGCTTCCCCACCCCACGAGGAGCCATCGCTCGCATGTGCGGCATCGTCGGCATCGTCTCCACCGAGCCCGTCAACCAGCAGATCTACGACAGCCTGCTCCTCCTGCAGCACCGCGGCCAGGACTCGACCGGCATCGCGACCGCCGACGGGCCCGTCTTCCACATGACCAAGGCGCGCGGCCAGGTCCGCGAGGCCTTCCGCACCCGCGACATGCGCTCGCTGCTGGGCACCATGGGCCTCGGCCACGTGCGCTACACCACCAAGGGCGCGGCCGAGCGCGAGGAGGAGGCGCAGCCGTTCTACGTGAACGCGCCGTACGGCATCATCCTCGTCCACAACGGCAACCTCACGAACACGCGCGAGCTCTCGCAGGACCTGTTCCGCATCGACCGCCGCCACGTGAACTCCACGAGCGACACCGAGATGCTGCTGAACGTCCTTGCGACCGAGCTGCAGGGCCAGATCACCGGCCTCGACCTCGATCCCGACCAGGTATTCCAGGCCGTCTCGCACGTGCACGAGCGCGTCGAGGGCTCGTATGCCGTGATCGCCATGATCGCCGGCTACGGCCTGCTCGCGTTCCGCGACCCGTTCGGCATCCGCCCCCTCATCCTCGGCAAGCGCACGACGGATGGCGGCAAGCCCGAGTGGATCGTCGCCTCCGAGTCGCTCGTGCTCGAGAACGGCGATTACGAGGTCGTGCGCGACGTCGAGCCCGGCGAGGCCATCTTCATCACGCTCGACGGCGAGATGATCTCGCGCCAGTGCGCCACGAACCCCAGGCTGGTGCCGTGCTCGTTCGAGTACGTGTACCTTGCGCGACCAGACTCGGTCATGAACGGCATCTCGGTGTACGAGGCCCGGCTGCGCATGGGCGACCGGCTCGCGAGCACCATCACCACGCACATGGACAAGGGCGACATCGACGTCGTCATGCCGATCCCCGACTCGTCACGGCCGGCGGCCATGCAGGTCGCCCAGAAGCTCGGCATCGAGTACCGGGAGGGCTTCTACAAGAACCGCTACGTCGGCCGCACGTTCATCATGCCGGGCCAGGCACAACGCAAGCGCTCGGTGCGCCAGAAGCTCAACGCGATGGGCACCGAGTTCAAGGGCAAGAACATCCTCATCGTCGACGACTCCATCGTCCGGGGCACCACCTCGAAGGAGATCGTCGAAATGGCCCGCGCTGCCGGCGCCAACAAGGTCACGTTCACGTCCGCGGCGCCGCCGGTGCGCTACCCGCACGTCTACGGCATCAACATGCCGAGCCGCCGCGAGCTCGTCGCGCACGACAAGAAGATCCCCGAGATCGCCCGCGAGCTCGGAGCCGACCACATGATCTACCAGGAGGTCGCCGACCTCCAGGCCGCGATCACCGAGGGCACCGGCATCGGCGAGCTCGACCTGTCGTGCTTCACGGGCGAGTACGTCACCGGGACGGTCACGCCCGAGTACCTCGACTGGGTGGAGAAGACCCAGCTCAGCTGAGGTCAGCCCTGCTCGTCGTCGACGAAGTGGGTGGACTCGTGCTCGGCGACGGCCGAGCCGCGACGCCTGGCGAGACGGCGGTCGACGATGAGGGCGATGACGCCGCCGACCGCAGCGCCGAACGCGGCGCACCAGAGCACGATGAAGCCGAACACCTGCCCGCGGTCGAACTCGCCGTTCTCGGGATAGGCGAACGTCAGCACGAGGGCGAGGAGTGCGCCGAGCACGACGCCCGCGCCGATGAACGCCGGGTACCGCGGCGCGCGTCGGACCGACACCGGGTCGCTCGTGCGGTCGGTCTCGAGGTGCTCCCCGACGTCGGGCGCGTCGGGATCGACGTCCATGCGCGCGACCTTGGGGTGCGGCGCATCGGCATCCTCGTCGAGGCGGGCGACGGATGCGTCCGGCGCGGCCGGCGACGGCTCGCTCGGCTCCTGCTCGGGCTCGGTCGGCTCGGGGCTCTTCGGCGCATCGGTCACGCCCCCATTCTCCCCCAGCCCGCCGACCGCGCGCTGCGGCGGCGTCAGCGCACCCGCTCGGCGTCGATCACGGGAACGACGCCCTCCAGGTCGGCCCGCTGGCCCGAGGCGTGCACGCGACCGGCGGATCGCGCCTCGGACCATGCGAGCGACCCGGTCGCAAGCGCGAGCCAGGTCGCGGCATCCGTCTCGACGACGTTGGGCGGCGTGCCGCGCGTGTGCCGCGGCCCCTCGACGCACTGCACCGCGCCGAACGGCGGGACGCGTACCTCGACCGCTCCGCCCGGCGACTGCTCGGCGAGCAGTTGCAGCGTGTAGCGCACCGCGAGGGCGAGCGTCGCGCGGTCGACGGATGGCGCGGCCCCCGAGCCATCCGCCCCGCCGACGCTCACCACCACGCCGACGGCCGCGCGGCCCAGGTCGTCCGCGATGCGCGCTCGTGCCATGCCCTCCATCCTCCCCCACCGCGACCCCGTCACGGGCGGCGGTGCCCGATGCCGCTCGGGTACCCTGACGAGGTGAGAATCCTCGTCCTCGGTTCGGGCGCGCGCGAGCACGCCATCATCCTGGCCCTGCTCGACGAGGAGGCCGGCCACGAGATCATCGCCGCACCCGGCAACGCCGGCATCGCGGCATCCGCCACGTCGTCGACCCGTGGCAGCATCGAGACCATCGCACTCGACCCCACCGACCCGGTGGTGGTCGCCGACTACGCCTTCGACAACGACATCGAGCTGGTCGTGATCGGCCCCGAGGCGCCGCTCGTCGCCGGCGTCGCCGACGCGCTGCGCACTCGCGGCATCGCGACGTTCGGTCCCGGCAAGGCGGCCGCGCAGCTCGAGGGGTCCAAGACCTTCGCCAAGCGCGTGATGGAGGCCGCCGGCGTGCCCACCGGCCGCGCCACGCTGGCGGACTCGCTGCCGCAGGTCGTCGCGACGCTCGACGAGTTCGGGGATCCGTACGTCATCAAGGCCGACGGCCTCGCCGCCGGCAAGGGCGTGCTCGTCACCGACGACCGCGAGGCGGCGCTCTCGCACGCCGCCCACTACCTCCAGCAGGGCCCGGTGCTGGTCGAGGAGTTCCTCGACGGCCAGGAGGTCTCGCTGTTCCTCCTGTCCGACGGCTCGAACGTGCTGCCGCTGTCGCCCGCGCAGGACTACAAGCGCCTCCGCGACGGCGATGAGGGACCCAACACCGGCGGCATGGGCGCCTACTCGCCGCTGCCGTGGCTGGCCGAGCGGTTCGGCAGCGAGCAGGCGTTCGTCGACGAGGTCATCGAGACCATCGCGCTGCCCACCATCCGGCAGCTCGACGAGGAGCAGACGCCCTTCATCGGCCTGCTCTACGCCGGACTCATCCTGACCAGCCGCGGCATCCGCGTCATCGAGTTCAACGCGCGCTTCGGCGACCCCGAGACGCAGGTCGTGCTGCCGCGCCTCGCGAGCCCGCTGTCCGGGCTCCTCTACGCGGCCGCGACCGGCCGGCTGGCCGAGCACGCGCGGCCCGAGTTCCGGCCCGACGCCGCGGTCACCGTCGTGCTCGCGAGCGAGGGCTACCCCGATTCGCCCCTGACCGGGCGACGCATCGACGGGCTCGAGGCGGCGGAGTCCGTGCCGGGCGTGCACGTGGCGCACGCGGCGACCGCGGTCGGCTCGAGCGCCGACGACGCGGAGCCGCACCTCGTCGCGACCGGTGGACGCGTGCTCAACGTCGTCGCGCTGGGCGGCGACTTCGCCGAGGCGCGGCGACGAGCGTACGAGGCGGTCGGGCACCTGCGGCTCGACGGCGGCCAGTACCGCACCGACATCGCCGCGCGCGTCGCGGACTGAGCGCGAGTGAGAGGAGGGCGAGGATGACCGATCCGGGCGACCTCGACGGATGGACGCACGTGTACTCGGGCAAGGTGCGCGACCTGTACGTGCCCACCGACCTGATGACCGACGACGACACGTGGACCGGCGACCCCCTGAACACCTCCCCGGTGGTCCTGGTGGTGGCGAGCGACCGCGTGAGCGCGTTCGACCAGGTGCTCGAGCCCACGATCCCGGGCAAGGGCGCGCTGCTCACGGGGCTCACCCGCTGGTGGTTCGACCAGTTGCCGCAGGTGCCGAACCACCTCGCCTACGCCGAGGACGACCGGCACGACCTCCCGCCGATCCCGGCCGACCTGGCCGAGCGGGCGATGCTGTGCCGCTCGCTCGACATGTTCCCCGTCGAATGCGTCGTGCGGGGCTACCTCACCGGGAGCGGATACAAGGAGTATCGCGAGACCGGGGCGATCGGCGGCATCCCCCTGCCCGAGGGCCTGGCCGACGGCGACCGCCTGCCCGAGCCGATCTACACGCCCGCCTGGAAGGCGCCCATGGGCGAGCACGACGAGAACATCTCGTACGAGCGCACCGTCGAGCTCGTCGGCGAGACGGTCGCCGAGCAGCTGCGCGCGATCTCGCTCGACGTGTTCGAGCACGCGTCCACCGTCGCCGAGGAGCGTGGGCTGATCCTCGCCGACACGAAGTTCGAGTTCGGCGCCGATCGCGAGACCGGCATCGTCACGCTGGCCGATGAGGTGCTCACGAGCGACTCGAGCCGCTACTGGGACCTCGAGGCGTACCTCACGGGCGGAACTCCCGAGGTGCGCATGGCCAGCTTCGACAAGCAGATCGTGCGCGACTGGCTCGCCGCCAACTGGGACCAGGCCGAGTCGGAGCAGCCGCCCGCGCTTCCGGCCGAGATCGTCGATCAGACGGCGGAGCGGTACCGCGCGCTCGTGGAGCGGCTGACGCTCGGGCTGTAGCGATCGGACGCGCGGCTCAGTCGGCGGCGCGCTTCTGGTGCGACATGTCGTGGAACGCGTCGAACTCGAGCGCCGCGCCCGGGAGGGGAGTGAGATCGGGCCGCGCTCGCAGGCCGTCGAGCACGACCGTGAGCTGGCGGCGCCAGAACGGCAGGTAGGCACCGCCGTACTGGCCGAGCGAACCGAGCATGTCGACGAGCACACTGAGGTCGACGCCCGTGGCGTCGGGACGCAGGGTGCCCTCGGCGTGGGCGCGCTCGACGATCACGTCCATCGTCTCCTTGAACTCGGTACCCGGCCGGTGGTCGGGATCGAGTTCGGCAACCCGGCGCATGACGGCCGGCAGGTACGGCGATTCGGTGAGCCACTCGGAGACCTTCTCGAGCCAGAGCTCGATGGCGCCCCAGGCCGTCTCGGCGCCGAGGATCTCGGGCGCGAACCGGCGCAGGTCATCGACCGCGTCGTCGTAGAGCTCGCGGATCAGGGCGTCGCGAGTGGGGAAGTGGCGGTAGACGGTTCCGGCCCCGACACCGGCGCGGTTGGCGAGTTCGTCGAGCGGTGCCTCGATCCCGCGCTCGGCGAAGAGGCGCCTCGCCTCGACGAGGAGACGTTCGTGATTCCGTCGCGCATCGCGGCGCGGCGACGCGATCGAGCCCACACCACAAATCTACGCCCGGTCGGCGCGCGGTCGCATCGGCCCGGCCGCGCGTCGCGAGAGCCGAGGCGGCTGTGCGGACGGACGCGGATGCACTAGGATACGGAGTGCATCCTCCGCTTTCCGCGGGGGAGCCGGCCTCTCGGGGAGAGGGGGCGGTGCGGCGGGCGTCATCGCACAGGGGCGATGGGGGGCGTCCGCCGCGCCCCGGACCGTGTCCGGTCCGACCACGCTAGTCGAGCGTGCGGATCCGCACGTCGACCTCATCGTCGGGCTCGATGTCCTCGGCCGAGCGCACGGCCTTCTTGAGCGGCAGCGCGTACCGCTCCGCGCCCGGGAAGATCGAGGTGAGCCACGTCGTCCCGCCGATCGTCGCCTCGACCCGGACGGAGCCGAAGCCGCGCGGCATCCGCGGCCGATCGCGAATGTCGTCGGACTCGGCCTCGGGCACGTCGACGAAGTACCACGAGTCCGTCGCACGTTCGCTCCACCGGTACACCCGGCTGCGGAACCGATAGGTCTCGCCCATGCGGGCGAGCATAGGGGAACCGGCCGACACGACCCACCGTCGCGTTCCCCACGTCCGGCCGCCCGGACACGGTCCCGACGCATCGCCGAGGCGCAGCCACGAGCCGCTGACTAGGCTGGCGGGGTGGCATCGAACGAGGCGAGCAACGAGGCGAGCACCGGCGTCGAGGCGAACACGCGGCGCATCGAGGCATCCGTCGTCACCGACTTCAGCGACCGGATGAGCTACGGCGGCTACCTCGACCTCGACACCCTGCTCGCGGCGCAGCGCCCCATCTCGCGGCCCGAGCACCACGACGAGCTGCTGTTCATCATCCAGCACCAGACCACCGAGCTGTGGCTCAAGCTGGTGCTGCACGAGCTCGAGAGCGCGTGCGCGTTCATGCGCGCCGACGACCTCGCTCCGGCCCTGAAGTGCATCGCCCGCGTCAAGCACATCCAGAGGACGCTGACCGAGCAGTGGTCGGTGCTCGCGACGCTCACGCCCACCGAGTACGGCCAGTTCCGCGGCGTGCTCGGCAACGCGAGCGGGTTCCAGTCGTACCAGTACCGCGCGGTCGAGTTCGTGCTCGGCAACAAGAACGCGAAGATGATGCAGGTCTTCGCGTCCGACCCGGCGGCGTCGGCGATCGTGCAGCGCGCGCTCGAGGCGCCGAGCTTGTACGACGAGTTCCTGCGACTGCTCGCGCGGGCCGGCTACGACATCCCGGCCGACGTGCTCGAGCGCGACGTGACCCTGGCGTGGACCTACCGGCCCGAGCTCGTCGCCGTCTTCGCGGGCATCTACGCCGACCCCGATCACAACTGGGCCGCGTACGAGACGTGCGAGGAGCTCGTCGACCTCGAGGACAACTTCCAGCTCTGGCGCTTCCGCCACCTGAAGACCGTCGAGCGCATCATCGGCTCGAAGACCGGCACCGGCGGGTCGAGCGGCGCGCCGTTCCTCCGCCGTGCGCTCGAGCTGACGTTCTTCCCCGAGCTGTACGCCGTCCGAACCGAGATCCCGGGGTGACACGCGATGACGGATGACGCGACCCGCGTCCTCGGCCCGCTCGCCCGCCGCGTCCGCCGGTCCCTCAACGGCGATCACCCCGGCGAGACGGGCATCATGCTGCCCCCGCTCGTCGACCACCACGTGCACTTGCAGCTGGCGACGGCGGATGGCGCGGTGGCCGGCGGCATCGCGGCCGTCGTCGACCTCGGCGCCGATCCGGGCGCCATCGCGGGCATCGCGCGCACCGAGGGGCTGCCGCACGTCCGGTACGCGGGCGCGTTCCTGACGGCGATCGGCGGGTACCCGTCCGACCGGCCGTGGCGGCCCGAGGGGAGCGTCCGCGAACTGCCCTCGGTCGACGGCGACGCCGGCGCGGGCGCCGACGCCGAGCGTGCGCGGGAGCGCGAGCATCGAGCGCTCGCCGGCCCCGTCGAGGCCGCAGTCGAGGAGCAGCGGTCGTTCGGCGCATCCCTGATCAAGGTCGCGCTCAACTCGGTCGCGGGTCCCGTATTCGACCCGCCCACGCTCGACGCGATCGTCGCGGCGGCCCACGCGCACGGCCTGCCGGTCGCGGCGCATGCCGAGGGCGACGGGATGGCGCGCCTGGCGATCGACGCCGGTGTCGACGTGCTCGTCCACGCTCCCTTCACCGAGCGGCTCGACGATGCGCTCATCGGACGGGCTGCGGCGCGCGGCCAGGCGTGGATCTCCACGCTCGCGATCCACGTGCGCGACGACGACGCGGTCGCCGAGACCGCGATCGACAACCTCCGGCGCTTCCATGCGGCGGGAGGACGCGTGCTCTACGGCACCGACTTCGGCAACGGCGAGCTCGCGCCGGGCGTGAACCCCGTCGAGGTCGCCGCGCTCGTACGAGCTGGGCTCGCGGCATCCGACGTCATCGCGGCCCTCGCCGACCCGTGGCCCGATGCGACGCCGGCGTGGACCGACGCGGGCGTCGCGACGCTCGTACCGGGCCCACCACCCGACGACGACCGGCTCGCCGACCCCGACGCGGTCGCCGCCTGGCTCGCCACCGCCCGCATCCTGCCCGCCGAGGAACTGGAGCCCCGCTGACCATGGATCCCCTGCTCGCGTACGCCCGCCGGATGGACCGCGCCGACGGCCTCGCCCACTACCGCAAGCGCTTCATCGGCGCCGACTCCGAGCTCGTGTACTTCGACGGGAACTCCCTCGGCCGTCCGCCGGCCGCCGCGATCGAGCGCGTCGAGCGGTTCATGCGCGAGGAGTGGGGCGGGCGTCTCATCCGCGGCTGGGACGAGGCGTGGCTGCAGCTGCCGTACGAGATCGGCGACCAGATCGGGCGTGCCGTCATCGAGGCCAAGGCCGGGCAGACGGTCATCGGCGACTCGACCACCGTGCTGCTCTACAAGCTGGCGCGAGCCGCGGTCGACGCGCAGCTCGCGCGCGATCCGCAGCGGCGCGAGATCGTCGTCGATCGCGACAACTTCCCCACCGACCGGTACGTGCTCGAGGGCATCGCGCACGAGACCGGATGCCACCTCCGCTGGATCGACGTCGACCTGACGCGGGGCGTGAGCTCGGAGCAGCTCGCCGAGGCGGTCGGACCGCAGACGGCGCTGGTCGTGCTCAACCACGTCTCGTACCGCTCGGCGTTCATCGCCGACGCGCAGGAGCTGACCCGGATCGCACACGACGCCGGAGCGCTCGTGCTGTGGGACCTCTGCCACTCGGCCGGTTCGGTCCCGGTGCACGCCGATCGCTGGGAGTTCGACCTCGCCGTCGGCTGCACGTACAAGTACCTCAACGGCGGACCCGGCTCCCCCGCGTTCGCTTACGTGCGCGACGACCTGCACGCCGTGCTGCGCCAGCCGATCCAGGGATGGTTCGGCACCGCCGACCTGTTCGCCATGGGTCCCGAGTACGTGCCGGCCCGGAGCATCCGCCGGTTCGTCAGCGGCACGTCGCCGATCTCGGCGATGATCGCGATGCAGGACACGCTCGCGATGATCGAGGAGGCGGGCATGGCGGCGATCCGCGCCAAGTCGGTCGCCCTCACGTCGTACGCCATCGACCTCGCCGACACGTGGCTCGGCCCTCTCGGCGTGACGCTCGGCAGCCCGCGCGATCCCGAGGAGCGCGGCGGGCACGTGATCCTGCAGCACCCCGCCATGCGCGAGGTGACCGCGCGGCTCTGGCAGCGCGACGTGATCCCCGACTACCGCGATGTCGGCGGCCTGCGCCTCGGCCTCGCACCGCTCTCGACGAGTTTCGAGGAGGTGCACCGCGGCCTCGACGCCACGCGGATCGTGCTGCGCGAGGTGCTCGCCGAGCGCGCCGGGCTCGCCTGACGTCCTCCCGGCGGGGCTCTAGGCGCCCCTTCGCGGCGTGTCAACGCCCTCGACGCTCGCTCCGGCCCGGGTGAGACTGCCGGAGAGCATGACGCCCTCGACCTGCGAGGGCGCGCCGCGACCGAAGGAGCGACGAGCATGAGCGACGAGAACACGACACGCAACGACGCCGCCACGCCGATGGGCACCGCGAGCGGGGGCACGTCCGAGGAGTCGACCGAGATGCCGCCGACCCGCCCGATCGGCTCCGAGGCCGTCCAGGCGGATGCCTCCGGCTCGAGCACGACGTCCGGCCGCGCGTCGACCGCGTCGACCGCACCCACCACGTCGACCGCCGCGACCGCCGCACCCGCCGGGCCGGGCGAGGACGTGCACCCGGGCGACCGCGACGCCGTCGATTCGTTCGGCGCGACATCCGGCTCACCTGTGGGCAAGATCGCCGAAGCCGCCACGGACGCCGCCAAGCAGGCCGGTGCGAAGATCCGCGAGGCGGCGCAGAGCGCCGACCTCGACGAGTTCGCCGACCAGGCCAAGCGCGTCACGTCCGACTGGACCGAGCGCATCCGCGAGGAGTACCGGCGACGTCCGGGCGTCGTGATCGGCGCGGCCGTCGGCGCGGTGGTCCTTCTCGGCGCCATCGCGCGCGGAGTCGGGCGTCGCCGATGAGCGGCTCGTACGGCATCCCGGGCACGTCGCAGCCGGACCCGAAGCAGCCGGTCACGTCGATGGACACCGCGGCCGCCACGGCCGCCGAGCACGCCCACGGCGAGACCGCCGACGCGCGTAGCATGGCGGCATCACGCGTGCGCCGGAACGCCGACCGCGCGGTCGCTCCGAGTGAAGGGACGGGCTCATGACGGACGCGACGAACCAGCCGGGCCGCGCCGGCGACGACCTCGACGACCGCGTCGAGCAGGCGATCGGCGAGGCGAAGGCCGCCGCCGACCGCGCCTCCCGGGAGGCCGACGACACGCTCGACGCCATGAGGAGCGCGGCGGCGGACGCCGCCGACAAGGGCGCCGCGGCGGTCGCCGACGCGGCGAGCCAGGCGCGCGCCCTCGCCGAAGATGCGCTCGACGACGCCGAGGACCTCTTCGAGGACGCCGCGGAGTGGCTCGAGGAGAAGTACCGCGAGAACCCCGGGCTCGTCATCGCCCTCGCGGCCGGCACGGCGATCGTGCTCCTGGTCGGCGTCGGCGCGATCGTCCGGTCGGTCTTCCGGCGATAGTCTCCACTGCGTGACGGAGACGGCAACGCGATCCCCCGGCCTGCGCCCGTGGTCGATGGTCCTCGGGCTCGGATTCGTGAGCCTCTTCATCGACATGGTGTCCGACGGCGCGATCTCCGTCGGGGGCGCCCTGCTCGAGCAGCTCGGCGCGTCGGCCGCACTCGTCGGCATCGTCACGGGCGCGGCCACGGCGATCGCGCTGGTGCTGCGACTCGTGACCGGTCCGTGGGCCGACCGGACGGCCGGCTACTGGGGCTTCACGATCGTCGGGTACGCCATGAGCGCCGTGAGCGTGCCCCTGCTCGCATTCACGCCGGTGCTCGGCACCGCCTCGCTCGCCGCGGCGAGCACGTTGATCCTCGTCGAGCGCACGGGCAAGGCGGTCCGCGGTCCCGCGAAGACCGTGCTGCTGGCCGACGCGGCGGGCGTGGTCGGGCGCGGCAAGGGCTTCGGGGTCCACAAGCTGCTCGACCAGATCGGGGCGTTCGCCGGGCCGCTGCTCGTCGCGGGCATCGCGGCGATCACGGGCGAGCTGTGGCCCGCGTTCCTCGCGCTCGCGATCCCGGCCGTGATGGCGATGGTGCTGCTCCTGTGGCTGCGGGCGCGGGTGCCCGATACGAGCGTGTACCGGCCCGCCCCGCGTGCTCGAGCCGATCGGCCCGCTCCCGAGGCGACGTCGGGCGTCGCATCCGCCGGCGCAGCCCCACGCCGCCGCACTTCGGTGATCTCCCGTCTGGCGGGCCTCAGCGCCATCCCGTCGCACGTGCGCACCACGTTCCTGCTGTTCGCGACGTTCGCGGCGCTCACCACGTTCGGCCTGCTGAGCTTCGGGGTCATGTCGTTCCACCTCGTGGCCGCCGACCTCGTTCCCGTCGCCGGCGTGCCGCTCGTCTACGCCGCGGGCATGGCGGCCGCCGCCGTCGGCGCGCTCGCCACCGGGTGGGTGTACGACCGGGCGGGCTCCGCCGTCCTGTTCGCCGTGCCGGTGCTCACCGCCTTCGTGCCGGGGTTCACGCTCGCCGGCACGCTCGGGCTGGTCGTGCTCGGCGTCGTGATCTGGGGGCTCGCGACGGGCGTGCAGGACTCCACGGTCAAGGCGCTCGTCGCCGACCTCGTGCCGGCCGAGCAGCGTGGGTCGGCATACGGCTGGTTCGCGGTGTTCCAAGGCATCGGGGCACTGGCGGGCGCGTCGGTCGCCGGCGCGCTGTACGGCGACGTTCCTGTGCTCATCGCGATCGTGGTCGCGTTGCAGGTCGCCGCGGCGGTGCTGCTCGTCGCGGTCCTGCGCCGGCACCGGGGCGAGCGGATGGCGCAGCCGGCCTAGCGGCCTGCTCGATCCGGGATCCGCGATCACTGGTGTCCCGGGATCGCGGCGGGCGAACCTGACGGCATGGCGCCGCAGCGGCGCCCGACCGACAGGAGCCGACATGTCCACGTCATCCGCCTCCACGTCCGCATCGCGCTCCGGGGCCGAGCGGACCGATCGCGCAGCTCGCGCGACGTCCTCGCCGGAGCAGCGCCTGTACCGCACCGCCGGTCTCGGCGGTCTCATCGCCGTCGGGTCCTGGCTCGCTCAACCGGTCGTGATCGCCGTCCTCGCCTCGGCCGAGGGGAACGAGTTCGGCACCATGGCGCAGCTGCAGGATCGTCCGTACTCCGGGGCGATCGAGGCCGTGATCTTCCTCGGCATGGCCGTCGGCCTCTTCGCGTTCGTCGGGGCGTCGTCGCGGCTCGTCAGGCGAGGGAGGACCGGGGCCGACGAGCTCACCTGGGGGAGGGTCGGCGAGGCCTTCGGTCATGTGGGCGCCGCCGCCTGGATCGCGGTCGCGAGCGCGAGCTTCGTTCCATTCACGTCGGTCGGGCTCGGAATGGCGGAGACGTTGCCCGGCGCGACCGCGCAGATGGCGGTCCTCTATGCCAACGCCTTCCTCATCACCGCCTTCGGGCTGGCCGGCATGATCGGCCTCGGCGGTCATGCGATGTTCCTGGCGACGGCCGGGCGACGAGCAGGGGTCGTCGGCTGGCCGGTGGCACTGGTCGGCTTCGGGGCGATCGCCGCACTGGCGGTGCCGCTCATCGTTCCGTTCTCGGCGCCGTGGGGAGCCGTCGGGGTGCTGTTCTTCGTGCTCGTCGCCGGCGTCGCGTTCCTCCTCCGGAGCCGGCGCGCGGCGGTCGAGTGAGTCGAACGGCCGGTGCACCCACGCTCTGGCCGACTGAGCGCCGCGGTGGCAGGATCGGGTCATGACGGGCGGGCAGTCCGCGCTCCTCGCTTCACAGGTCGTCGTCGTGGCGGTCGGCCTGCTGGGTGCGACGCTCGTCATCGCGGCGGTCGCCTCGGAGCGAGGCGCGCCCCGCAACCGGCGCGCATGGCTGCCGGCGGTCGCCGTCGTGGCGATCCTGCTGGGTTCGTCCGTGGCCGCCGCGTTCCCCGCCGCGACGATCGCCTCGGCCGTCTGGTTCGGCGCCTTCCCGCTCCTCGCAGCGACCTATCCCGACGGGCGATTCGTCCCGCGGTGGTTCATCGCACCCGTCGTCGTGCTCATCGCGTGTATGGCCGCCGTGTTCGCGACCGGCGGCGCCATCAGGGACGAGCCGTGGTGGATCCTCGTCGGACCCTCCGGTCTCCTGTTCGTCCTCGGGCAGGTCTACCGCTACCGGTACCGGTCGGACACGCGACAGCGCGAGAGCGTCCGGTGGGCACTCCTCGGAATCCTCACGAGCGCCGAGCTCTTCGTCCTCGTCCTCATCCTCGAAGGCGGCACGATCGGCGTTCGCGGTCCGGGGTTCGAGGCGGCAGCGAACCTGGCCGTCGTGCCGGCGCTCCTCGGCTTCGTCATCGGCCTCGTGCGACCGAGGCTCTGGAACGTCGACCCGCCGCTGCAGGCCCTGCTCGCGTTCACGATGGCCACGCCGGTGCTCGCCGCCGCGTACTGGGCCGCCAGCTCGGTCGGCGCACCTGGGACCGCGGCGGCCGGATGGATCGGGGCTGCCGCGGTCGCCGTCCTCGCCGTGCCCGTGATCCGCGCGGCAACAGGGGTCGCCGCCCGCGTGGTCTACCGCGGCCGGGTGGATCCTGCCGCCGCGGTCGACGCCCTCGGACGGGCCGTCGCCGTCGAGCCCGACGCCGTTCGCGTGCCCGAGGCGATCCTGCGCAGTGTGGTCCACAGCCTGTTCCTCGACGGTGCGGCCCTTCGCGGAGCGGAGGTCAGTGCGCAGGTGGGCGTGATCGAGGGCCGGTTCGAGGAGTTCCCCGTGGTGCATCTCGGCGAGGTCCTCGCCCGCCTTCGGATCCCCCCGCGGCCGGGCGAGTCGGAGCTGACGGCACGCGACCGGATGGTCGCCGAGGCGCTGGCCCTCCACGCCGGACCCGCCCTGCACGGCGTGCGAGCACTCGCTCGGCTCACCGAGTCGCACGCGCTGCTCGTCGCAGCACGCGAGGAGGAGCGTCGCCGGCTGCGGCGGGACCTCCACGACGACCTGTCCCCGAGCCTGGCCGGGATCGCGCTGAGCGCCGCGGCCCTCGCCAGGCGCCTCGCGCGAACCGGGGGCGATCCGCAACTGGCGTCGATCGCCGATGAGCTCCACCGCGACATCCGCTCCGTGATCGCACGCGCCCGCGAGATCTCGCACGACCTTCGGCCTGCGGTGCTCGACGAGCAGGGCCTCGTCGCGGCGATCCGGTCGCGGGTGACGGCACCGCGGCCCGACGAGCTCGAGATCCGCATCGATGCCGACGACGAGCGGATGGCGCTGCCCGCCGCCGTCGATGTCGCGGCCCTGCGCATCGTGCAGGAGGCGGTCTCGAACGTCCGGCGACACGCTGCGGCGACGACCTGCACGGTCTCGCTCCAGCTCGACGCCGACCATCTCGACGTCACGGTGCACGACGACGGGATCGGGATACCCGAACTCGTGTCCGACGGGCTGGGCATCCCGTCGATCCGCGAACGCGCGCGCGAGCTCGGCGGCATCGCGGAGATCGGACGTGATCCCGCCGGCGGGAGCCGGGTGCACGTGCGACTTCCGCTCGAGTGGGGGGCGACGTGAGCAGCCTCGTGGTCGTGGACGACCATCCGCTGTTCCGCAAGGGACTCGTCGCCCTGCTCGAGGCGAGCGGGTTCGACGTGGTGGCCGAGGCCGCCAGTGCGGCCGAAGCGGTGGACGTCGTGATGTCCCGGCGTCCGGACGCGGTGCTCATCGACCTCGGCCTGCCCGATCGGAGCGGACTGGCGGTGACCGCGCAGCTGTCGGCCGCGCTGCCCGCGACCCGGTTCGTCGTGATCACGATGTACGACGACGCCGACACGGTCCGGCGTGCGCTCGACGCCGGGGCCACGGCCTACGTGACGAAGGACGCCTCGCCCGACCAGGTGGTGGCGGCCGTGCAGGCGGTGCTCATGGGAGCGCAGTGGCTCGGGAGCGGTGTGCCGCGCCCCCTGCTCGACGCTGCGACGCCGATGTCGGGCGCCCTCGACGACCTGCCGGGGCTGACGCCGCGGGAGCGCTCGATCGCCGAACTCATCGGCAAGGGGCTGCCGAACGAGGCCATCGCCGAACGGCTCGGCGTCTCCCGGAAGACGGTCGCGAACTACGTGTCGAACGTGCTGCTCAAGCTCGGCGCGGAGGATCGGCTGGACGCGGTGCGCATCGTCCGGAACGCGACGGGTGGGTGAGCCGCAGCGCCGCAGGCCGCAGGCCGCAGGCCGCAGGCCGCAGGCCGAGCGGATCCGCCCGTGGCTCACTCGAGCGCGGCGACACGTTCCAGCTCGCGTCGAAGGGCGTCGCCGAACACCTCCGCGGAGATCGCGTCGGCGTCGGTGTGCACGGCGCAGCGCAGCACCCCGTCGTACGACAGGGCCGCGACCCCGAGTCGCACGTTGCCCTGGATCCCCACGACCGGCCAGACGCGTTCGAGCGGGGCTCCGGCGAGCGCGAGCGGATGTCGCGGACCGGGCACGTTCGTCACGAACATGACGATCACGCGCTGGCGCCGCACGAAGCGGAAGAAGAGCCACGCGCCGAGCCGGGTCCGCGTGAGTTCGAACGTCCCGCGCGAGCGCGCGTCGGGCTTGCGGGCGCGCGTCGACTCCGCGATGCGGCGAAGTCGGGTCGCGACATCCGCGATGCCCGTGGGCAGCGGCACCAGCATCACGCCGATGGCGTTGCCCGATCGCCCGCGTTCGGCGAGCGCGACCGGCACGCTCGCGGGGAGGATCGACGGCACGGGCTCTCCCCGTGCTCGGAGCGCCGCCTCCGCGGCCGCGACCACCGCGGTGAGGAGCGCGTCGTTGACCGTCGCGCCCTCGGTTTCGGCGCCGGCGGCGAGTGCCGTGAGCGGCATCTCGATGAACGCGACGCCCCGCCGGGGGCCGATCGGGCCGAGCAGGATGGTGCGCGGCACCGATTGGCGGAAGACGACGGCGGTGCGCTCGACGCCCGACGTGAGCGTGCGCCATCGTGCGCGGAGGGTGCGGCGCGCGGGGGTCGCGATCCGGACCGGGGCGTCGGTCGACGAGGTCCCGGAGGCGACGGTCGAATCGGGCGCCACGCCGTCCGACCCGCTCGGGCCCGCCGCCGGACGGAGCAGGAGCTCGACGAGCCGGACCGCGGCGAGACCGTCGGCCATCGCGTGGTGGATGCGGAAGACGAGGCCGACGCGTCGCGGCGCGACGCCCGGGACGAGCAGGAGCTCCCAGAGCGGGCGGTCGAGCGGCAGCGGCGTGACCATGAGCCGGGCGCAGAGCGCTTCGAGCCCCGGGAGGCCGTCGACGGGCTCGACGAGCCGAACGTGCTGTGCAAGGTCGAGTGTGACCGGCTCCCACGCGAACCCCCGACCGTCGGGCACGACCCGTTGCGACAGGCGCGGCGCCGCCGGGACGGCCTCGGCGAACGCCGCGCGGAGCGCCGCGACATCCGGCACGCCGTCGGGGTCGAGCGGTCCGCCCGGTGCGAGCACGCCGGCCATCAGGAACGCGTTCACCTGGTCGGGCGCGTCCATCACGATGTTCGACGCGTCGGCGGCCGAGAGCCGCTCGCGCCCTGCCACCGGACCGGCCACGGCGGCAGTCTACGGTGCACGCCCCGCCCGGGCGGGGCGTCGCCGCGGCACCGGTAGAATCGAGGCATCCGCACCTCCCCCATCGAACGGAGCACCGCAGTGCCCACCATCGTCGTCGAAGTGATGCCCAAGGCCGAGCTGCTGGACCCCCAGGGGAAGGCGGTGGCGGGCGCGCTGGCCCGCACCGGGCACGGCTCGATCTCGGGCGTTCGCGTGGGCAAGCGGTTCGAACTCACGGTCGACGGCCCGATCGACGACGACGTCAAGGCCGAGGTCGCGGCGCTCGCCGAGAACGTGCTGTCGAACTCCGTGATCGAGGACGTCGTCGGGATCCACTACGAGCAGTCGAACGTCGAGCTCGCCGAGGAGGCGGTCGGCGCGGCATCCGCCCACCACGACGGGTACGACGCCCCCGCGGGCGAGACCCACTGACCGACTGACCGACCGACCCCACCGCCCCGGAGGCCTCCGCATGCGCATCGGCGTGATCACGTTCCCCGGCTCGCTCGACGACCGCGACGCGCAGCGCGCGGTTCGGCTCGCCGGCGGCGAGCCCGTCGCCCTGTGGCACGGCTCGCACGACCTCGACGGCGTCGATGCCCTGATCCTGCCCGGCGGCTTCAGCTACGGCGATTACCTGCGCTGCGGCGCCATCGCGTCTCTCAGCCCGATCATGACCGAGGTCGTCGACGCGGCGAACCAGGGGATGCCGGTGCTCGGCATCTGCAACGGCTTCCAGATGCTCACCGAGGCGCACCTGCTCGAGGGGGGGCTCATCCGCAACGACCACGGGTCGTTCATCTGCCGCGACCAGGTGCTGCGCGTCGAGAACACGTCGACCGACTGGACCCGCGAGTTCGAGGCCGGCCAAGAGATCACGATCCCGCTGAAGAACGGCGAGGGGGGCTTCATCGCCTCGGAGGAGACCCTCGACCGGCTCGAGGGCGAAGGCCGTGTGGTGTTCCGGTACGTCGACGTGAACCCCAACGGATCGCTGCGCGACATCGCGGGCATCTCGAACGAGCGCGGAAACGTCGTCGGCCTCATGCCGCATCCCGAGCACGCGGTCGAGCCGGGCTTCGGTCCCGACACGGCGGCCGCGATGCGCTCGGGCGTCGACGGGCTGGGCTTCTTCACGAGCGTCGTGCGCCGCACCCTCGTCGAGGCGTAGTCACGCGATCGCGCCCGGGTCGCGTCCGTCGGCGCGGTCGTCGCAGCGTCAGAATCCGAGCACGCCCACGCACGGCCCGATGAGGACGATCCAGGCGGCGGATGCCACGATCAGGATGCCGATGCCGACGCTGCGGGTCCTGCGGCTGAAGAGCAGGCCGATGCCCACGAGCACGGGAAGCGCGCAGACGAGGGTGAGCGTCAGGGCGGATCCGGCGCCCTGACCCATCGCGAGGACGAACCCGAGCACGAACGCGATCCCGATCGCGGCGCATCCGATGCCCGAGCCGATGCCGATGCCGGCGCCGGTGCTCAGGCCCGAGGCGGGCGTGCCCGGCGCCGGCCCTGCACCCGGCTGGAATGGTGCCGCCGGCGTCGCTCCGCCGCCCGGCACCGGCCCCGACTGAGGAATGGGTGGGATCCAGCCCTGCTCGGCGTTGCGCCCCTGACCATCGGGCTGCCCCGAGGGGTCGCGCGACCCCTCGTCGCCCGGCCCCGCCTGCTCGTCGTGGTCATCCGTTCCCGGCACCGCCCACCGTCCTTCCCTCGTCGATGTCCTGCTGCTGGTGGAGCACATGGTTGGCCTGATCGGGCGCCATCCGCTCGAGGAATCGCCCATGCGCGATCAGCCACACGATGCGCGCGACGAACAACGGGATGGTCACGAGCAGGAAGAGTTGCGGCCTGGTCAGGCCGATCCACGCCGCCTCGTTGCCCCGCACGAACTCGACCCAGAACCGGAAGACCGCGTACGCGCCGATGTAGAGCGTCAGGAGCTCGCCCGACGCGATCCGGGTCCGGCGCAACCACAGCCACAGCACGCAGAACGCGGCCGCGTGGAAGGCTATCTCGTACAGGAAGCTCGGGTGCAACGGCACCGCCGGGGGCACGCCGACCCTGGCTGCAGCCTCCGGCGACACGACCAGCCCCCAGTCGGCACCGGTCGGCGTGCCCGGGCGCTCGGTGAGGAAGCAACCGAATCGGCCGATGGCGAGGGCGACGGCGACGGCCGGCGCGAAGAGGTCGCCGGTGCGCTCCCGGTACCCGGTGAGGCGCTTGGCGACGTGCAGCCCGAGCCACGCCCCCACCAGCGCACTCAGGATCGATGCGTTGCCGCGCGCGAGCTGCTCGACGAGCGCGAGGTTCTCACGGGGGTCGAGGTGCTGGGCCCACGTGCCCAGCCGGGAGAACACGGCGGCGCCGAGCAGGGTCCCCGCGAGGAGCGCCGGGATCCGCGGGTCGGCGACCCCACGGCGCCGCTGCTCGATGAGGAACACGAGGCCGCCGGCCGCCAGCCCGACGGCGACGAAGACCCCATGCGTGTCGATCGCGGGCAGTGCGCTCCAGAACGCGTCGAGCGTCGGATACACGCGTCAGCCGATTCCGTGGGTGATCAGCGACATCCACATGCCGAGCCAGAGGGGCACGGCTGCGACGGCGAGCACCGCGAGGGCGATGAGGTACGCGAGCACGTTGCGGGTGTCGCCGAGCTTGCAGCGCGACTTCAACAGCCCGGCACGACGGGCACGGGCGTACCCGCGGATCGCGATGACGGCGAACACGAGCAGCGAAAGGGGCCCGAACACGCACGTGAGGAGCGCGATCGTCGCGAACACGCACAGGCGGAGCGGGTCGAACGGCAGCCCGACGTGCTCGTCGTATCGGCGCAACCCCGAATCCGTTGTCATCTCGATCGCCTCACGCCGGCTCGCCGACCGGGATGGCGTCGCCGAGCGGCACGCGCGACCGATCGCCGGCGCGGTCGGCCGCGTTGCGGGCCGTGGCGGTCGAGAGGCGCTGCCGCGCGAGGGGCGCCCACGCCTGCAGGGCGCAGAACGGCGCGCACTGGTGCGCTCCGGTGTCGTCGTTCACGGTCGCGACGTGGACGCAGCACTGGGTGAGACGCTCTTCGATCATCGTGTTCATGTCCATGAACGGCTTGACCGTGATGCGCAGGACGCGCTCGCCGAGGAACTTGCGCAGGCGCGTGTGCTGGCCGGGCAGCGCGGACGTCGCCAGCTTCGTGAGCGTGCCGATGCCGAGGTCGCAGTTGGTGCAGATATCGCGCCAGATGTCGGACATCGAGGGGTGCGAGAGGCTCGACTGCTCGCTGAACAGGTCGAGCAGCGAGTGCTTCACCGCCTCCTTCATCCGGGTGTTCACCTCGCTGTCGGCGATGCGGTTGGCGATGAGGTCGGGATTGAGGTCGAGGAAGTCCTTCAGCCGGTCGTGCCCCATGATGCTCGTCAGCGACTTCCACTGCTTGGAATCGTCGAGCAGGAAGTACCCGACCGAGCAGCAATGCGGGTGCGAGCACGGCAGCGCCGTGAGGTCCCTCCAGGTGATCTCGCCATTCGTCTGGAGCTCGAGGCGCTTCAGCACGCCGCCGTGGGTGAGCCGATCCTCCGGGTCGATGCCGGAGTTCCGGCCCGAGCCGAACACCGGCTGGATGGTCACACCGCCCACGTAGGGCGTGGTCATCGCCCGGCGGATGACCGCGCCGATCTCGCCGTCGTTCACGCCCTTCGCCGCCGTCATCGTGAGGGTCATGAAGACGCCGGCTGCGCTCAGCCGCTCGATCGCGCGCTCCTTGAACCGGCGGATGTCGGCCCCGCGATGGAACCGCGACGCCTCGGGACTCTCACCGTCGTACTGCAGGTACACCTCGACGCGCTCGCGGTGCCGCTTCAGGAACTCGACGAAGGCGTCGTCGTTCGCGATGCGGAGGCCGTTCGAGTTGATGAGGATGCGGACGATGGGGCGGGCGACCAACTGCTCCACGAGCTGCTCCAGCCACGGGTAGAGCGTCGGTTCGCCGCCCGAGAGCATGAGCACGTCGAGTCGCCCGTGCTCCTTCGCCAGCCGGTCGTCGACGGAGGCGAGCACCTCCGCGAGCGGGGCGGTCGCCGTGGCCGCCGGCCCGGACTCCGCGAAGCACGTCGGGCAGCGCAGGTTGCAGTGGTCGGTGAGGTCCTCCAGCAGGATGCAGGTGTGCTGCGTCTGCATCGCCGGGAGCCCGTCGAGATAGGCGCCGGGCACGGGCTTGAAGTTGCGGACGGCGTCAGGGGCGTGCCACTTGGTCGGCGCCGTCCATTGCTCGAGGTAGGCGAGCACTTCGGCGGACTCGTCGTACAGCGTGCGCACGATCCCGTGCTCGGGGCATCCGCGCTCCAGCCAGACCGAGTCGTCGTCGTAGGCCGCCAGCCAGCCAGAGAGGCGCTGCACGGTGTCCAGGTCGCGGTCGGGGTCGTCCTCGTGGCATCGCGGGCAGAAAGCGTTCACGTACCGGTGGATGCGGTAGTCCCGCAGCGCTCCCGCGACGTTCTGCGCACCCATGTCAGACCTCCTGCGACGGACCACGAGGAGGCAGCGCCCGCTCGGCTGTGTCGAGAGTACGGCACGGGCACCCGACTCTGCGGCAGCCCCGGGGAGCGCGTTCTCGAGTCGCCGGCGATCGACACTTGTGCGGCTCCTCGGGCCTCTCGACCGGTCTCCCGAACCATGCTCCCGGTCGCCCGGGCGCCGGGCCGCACGAGCGGGGCGGAGCGATCGCGCGACCACTCCACCCCGCCCGCTCGCCCGCCACGCCGGGCGAGCGTCAGCTGTCCGTCAGAAGGACGCCGGGATCACTCCGTCGTCGGTCTGGTACGCCGTCACCGGCGCGTGCGGGATCTCGTCCCAGCGGCTCGCGTCCTCCTGCTGGACCTCGCCGGTCGCCATGCCGAGGAGCAGTTCCTGCAGGGCGAGCACGTTCTGCTCGATCGACTTGCCGCGAGCCTTCTGGCCCAGGCTGCCGTCGGACGAGTTGCCGCTCGTCTCGAAGAAGATCGCCGGGTTGCTGTGGCCCTCGGGGTTGAGGCCGTCGTGGTCGAGCCCGAGCATCATGGCCGACACGACGCCGCCCTTGATGTCGATCTCGATGCCGCGGCCGACGTCGTAGCGATCGATGTTGATGTAGCCGTACTTCGAGAGCTCGTCGTAGACGTGCACCTGCATCTGACGGGTGAGCACGTCGTAGGCGCCGCCTTCGATGCCGGGCAGTGTGGGCCCGCCGGGAGCCAGCGAGATTCCGAGCGACAGCGTCACCTCGTCGCCGTCGCCGCGCTCGCGCTTCAGGCCCTGGTGGTGGATGTCGACGGCGAACACCGGGTCGACCATGGTCCAGTACTCGTAGAACGCCTCGGACTCGGCGGCCTCGAACTTGCCGACGCCCCAGTCGCGGTTGAGGTCGATGCGCTTGTTCGAGCCGTCCTGCAGGATCGTGTGGCGGATGTTCAGGTCGGTGCCGTCGGGGTTGTACGTCGGGATGACGTGGAAGGTGTACGTGTCGCGCAGCAGCGTCCAGTCGGGCGAGCCGTTGGTGCCGAGCTCCTTGAGGACGGCGAGCAGCGAGTCGGCGCCGTAGGGCTCGTTGCCGTGGATGCGGCCCTGCAGCCACACCGCCTCGGGCCCGGTGCCGACCGTGGCGACGTAGAGGTCGTTGCCCTGCTCTGACGTGTTCACCGCGGTGCCGATCTCGGCGAGCGTCGACACGTCGACACCGAACCGCGACGTGCGCTCGAGGCGGTCGAGCTCCTTCACGACATCGGCGTACGTGAGGATGCTCGCGATGTTGGTGTTCCCCTCGGTCGACGGGAACGTCGCGTCAGCCGTCGCCGGTGCGGCCGCGGCGAGGGGCGCTGCGATGGCGAACGCGGCGCCGGCCGCGAGCGCGGCAGCGGTACGTCGGCGGCGATTCGGTGATCTCGTGCTGATGGGCATCGCTGGTCTCCTTGCGTAGGGCATGCCGCGGTCGCGACACGAGACTCGAATCGGGGCCGGAACTCCGACTCGCAGGCCTTGAAGGGAGCCTACGGAGAGCGCTCTCCGCATCTCAATGGACACCCGTCCGCTTTGTTGAACGATCTTCGGGCCGCTCGTCCATTCCATTGCATGGAACCTGAGGGCCCCTCCGGAATGAGGGCTCGAAGCGCCGGACGCCCGGGCCGCGCGAGCGCGCGACCCGGGCGTCGGAAGCAGGCGAGCGGCCCCGAGACGCCCGGTGACTCGACCGCTAGGCCGCGGCGGCGTCCTCCTCGTCGGCCTCCGGCTGCTGCGGTGCGTCGGCGTTCACGCCGGCCGCGTACGCCGCACGCAGCGCAGCGCCCAGCTCGGGGTCCACGTTCGTCCAGTACTGGAAGAACCGCTCGCGGATGTCGTCGATCGAGATCGCGTGCGCCTGCCCCGAGAGGGTCTCGACGAAGCGCGCCTTCGCCTCGAGCGAGTACACGTCGCGGTAGAGCGTTCCCGCCTGGCCGAAGTCGGAGTCGTCCGAGCGGAGCGTGTACGCCGTGCGGACGAGCTCGCCGTCGGCCTCCCAGCCGCCTTCACCCGCGACATCCGGCGACGCCACCGGGCCGCCGAACGAGTTCGGCGCGTACACGGGCGCGTTTGGCGCACCGAAGTGGTACCGCGCGGCACCGTCCTGTGAGTAGTTGTGCACCGGCGCGGCATGCGGCGCGTTGACGGGCAGCTGGTTGTAGTTCGTGCCCACGCGGTAGCGCTGCGCGTCGGGGTAGCTGAAGACGCGCGCCATCAGCATCTTGTCGGGGCTGATCGCGATGCCCGCCACGGTGTTCGCCGGCGAGAACGCCGCCTGCTCGATCTCGGCGAAGAAGTTCTGCGGGTTGCGGTCGAGCGTGAGCGTGCCGACCGGGATCAGCGGGTAGTCGGCGTGCGGCCACACCTTGGTGAGGTCGAACGGGTTGAAGCGGTACGTCTTCGCGTCCTCGTAGGGCATGACCTGCACGAAGAGGTCCCACTTCGGGAACTCGCCGCGCTCGATCGCCTCGTACAGGTCGCGGCGGTAGAAGTCGGCGTCAGCGCCCGCGATGGCCTCGGCGGTCGCGGCATCCAGGTGCAGGTCGCCCTGCTGCGAGCGGAAGTGGTACTTGACCCAGAACAGCTCGCCGGCGGCGTTGATCCACTGGTAGGTGTGCGAGCCGTAGCCCTGCATCTCGCGCCACGACTTCGGCAAGCCGCGGTCGCCCATGAGGTAGGTGACCTGGTGGGCCGACTCGGGCGAGAGCGTCCAGAAGTCCCACTGCATGTCGGCGTCGCGCAGGCCCGAGCCCGGCAGGCGCTTCTGCGAGTGGATGAAGTCGGGGAACTTGATGCCGTCGCGGATGAAGAACACCGGGGTGTTGTTGCCGACGATGTCGTAGTTGCCCTCAGTCGTGTAGAACTTCAGCGAGAAGCCGCGGACGTCGCGCCAGGTGTCGGGCGAGCCCTGCTCGCCGGCGACCGACGAGAACCGCAGGAGCGTCTCGGACTCGGCGCCGGGCTGGAACACGGCCGCGCGGGTGTACGCCGAGACATCCGCGGTCACCTCGAAGCGGCCGAACGCGCCGCCGCCCTTCGCGTGCACGATGCGCTCGGGGATGCGCTCGCGATTGAACTGCGCGAGCTTCTCGACGAGGTACCGGTCGTGCAGCACCGTGGCGCCGTCGGCGCCGACCGTGAGCGAGTGCGCGTCGCTCGCGACCGGCGTGCCGGTCTGCGTCGTGGTGACGGGCGGGGTCGTGGGGTTCGACATGTCGTCCTTCTCTTCTCGGTGGGTGGATGCCGCGACCACGGCGGCGCGCGACGTGCGGGCACGACGAGCACCGCCCCGGTCGGGCGGTCGGCGCGCGGGGCGCCGGGGCGAGCGGATGCCGCGGGCTAGCCCGCGGCCTGCCGCTGGCAGTCGGCGCAGAGGCCCCAGAAGGTGACCTCTGCGGTGTGGATGGCGAAGCCGCCCGTGTCGGATGGCACGACGCAGGGGGGTTCGCCGATGACGCAGTCGATGTCGGCGACGACGTGGCAGCGCGTGCACACCACGTGGTGGTGATTGTCGCCGATGCGGCTCTCGTAGAGAGCGGGTGACCCGGCGGGTTCGATCCGGCGCAGGAGGCCGGCGGCGCTCAGCGCGCCGAGCACGTTGTAGACGGACTGCAGCGAGACGCCGGGCAGGGTGGCGACGACCCGCGCGTGCACGGCATCGGCGTCGAGGTGCCCGTTGCCGGTGACCGCGTCGAGCACGGCGAGCCGCGGCGCCGTCACCTTGAGCCCGGCGGCGCGCAGGTGCGCGTCGGCCGGCTCGAGGGTGGCGTCGCTCGTCATGCCTCGAACATATCAGTTGTTTTGAGTCGTTCAAAACAACTGAGCGGATGTCGCGACTCGGGGCGTACGCCGGGCCGGGCCAAAGCCCGTGCATAGCCGGCCCGTCGAGGCTGCGGGCATGCGGGACATCCGTCTCGCGCGAATGCCCGGAGGACCGAGATGACCAGCACGACCCCGGCGGCGTCGAGCACGCCGACCGCCCCGACCGAGCCGATCCCGCCGAGGCCCGCCGACGCGAACCCGCCCGTGTTCCATCCGGCGCCCGGCACCCCTGCCGGCGGCGGCGTGGTTCCGCCGACCGCCGCGACGCCCCGTACGCCGGAGCGGACTCCGTGGTACCGCCGCGCCTGGGTCCTCGCCATCGGCGCCCTGCTGCTCGCGCTGCTCTGCTTCGCGAGCGGATTCGTCGCGGGCAACGCCGCCGCGCTGTTCAACGACATCGCGGGCGTTCCGGCAGGCGGGCCCACGGGACCGGGCTGGATGGACGGCGACGGCGACGGCTCCGGGCCCGGTCGTCCCGACTTCGGCGACCGCGGCTTCCCCGGCCAGAGCGACACCGACGGCGGCACGTCCGACGGCACCCTCTGGGTGGGCTGACCCGAGCGGATCAGCTCGCGTCGCGCGCCGCGATCCAGGCTCGCACGATGCCCTGCAGCGCCTCGCGCTTGCGCTCCAGGTCGTCGGCGTCGGCGAACTTCGCGACACGGGAGACGTCGCCCTCGCCCTCGAGGAGGCCCTCGGGATCGGGAAGCTCGGCACCCTGATGGAACATGAGACTCACGTGCTTGGTCGACTTCGGATAGAACGAGGCGATGTTCCCCCGGTACATGAACGTCGGCGCCTGCCACTTGATCGTCTCGGTGACGCGCTCGTCGGCGGCGAGGACGGCGTCGCGGACGGCCATCACGAGGTCGCGCTGGGGGTTGTCGTAGCGCTCGAACCAGGCGTCCACGGTCGGGTCGTGCCGCTCCATGCCCGCAGTATCCCACCGGTGCACCGGGCCCGGCCAGCGCCGGGCGTAGCCTGAACCGGTGGACCTCACCGAACTCGTCGAGCTTCGGGGCGGCACGTTCCTGATGGGTTCCGACCGGCACTACCCCGAGGAGGCGCCGCAGCACGAGCGCCGCGTGAAGCCGTTCGCGATCGAGCGGCATCCCGTCACGAACGCCCGATTCGCCGAGTTCGTCGACGCCACCGGGTACGTCACCGTGGCGGAGCGCGAACTCGACCCGGCGGAGTTCGCCGGCGCCGATCCGGCCGAGCTCGTGCCGGGCTCGCTCGTGTTCACGCCCACCACCGGACCCGTCGACCTGAACGACTGGCGGCAATGGTGGCGCTGGGTGCCGGGCGCGCAGTGGCGCCATCCGTTCGGCCCCGACTCGTCGATCGACGACCGGCTCGATCACCCGGTCGTGCACGTGGCCTACGCCGACGCCGCCGCCTACGCCGAATGGGCCGGGCGCCGGCTGCCCACCGAGGCCGAGTGGGAGTTCGCGGCACGCGGCGGGCTCGACGGCGCCGAGTTCGCCTGGGGCGACGAGCGGATGCCGCGGGGCGAGGTCATGGCGAACACCTGGGTCGGCGCGTTCCCGTACCGCAACGAGGGCTGGGGCGGCACCTCACCGGTCGGGTCGTACCCGCCGAACGGCTACGGCCTCGCGGACATGATCGGCAACGTGTGGGAGTGGACCGTCGACGCGTTCACGCCCCGCCATGTGCCGCCCGGCGCGGCATCCGTCGACCGCGGCGAACGCCGCGACCTGCTCGCCGGGGCGCGGGCCTCGCAGGCGATGCGCGTCACCAAGGGCGGATCGCACCTCTGCGCGCCCGAGTACTGCCGCCGGTATCGCCCGGCCGCGCGCTCCGCGCAGGCCGAGGACTCGGCGACCACGAACCTCGGGTTCCGCTGCGCACGCTGAGGTGGCGGGGCTACCCGTCGGACGTGAGCCCTTCGGGGTTGGGCACGTAGTCCCAGCGCTCCCCGCGCTCCCACGCGTCGACGACGTTGCCGTACGCCGGGATACCGCCCGCGCGCTTCAGCATGCTCGCCAGATGGAGCTGGTTGTACGTCGCGAAGGTGAGGCTGCGGTTCGTGAAATCGGTCTCGGGGCCGCCCGACTCTGCGTCGAGGTAGCTCGGCCCCGGACCGACGGCACCGATCCAGCCGGGGCCCGAAGCCGGAGCGATCGTGAAGCCGATGTGCTGCAGGCTGAAGAGGATCTTGCCCGCACAGTGCTTCAGTCCGTCCTCGTTGCCCGTGATGATCGCGCCGCCGACCTTGCCGTAGTAGGCGAACTGGCCCCGGTCGTTGGTCTCGCTCGACATCGAGTCGAGCCGCTCGATGAGCTTCTTCGTGATCGAGCCGATCTCGCCGAGCCAGATGGGGCTCGCCACGATGAGGATGTCGGCGGCGCGCACCCTGGGCCAGATCTCGTCGGGCCACGCATCGGCGGGCCATCCCTCCTTGCGCATGTCCGGCGAGACCCCGGTCGCGACGTCGTGATCGATGAGCCTGATGGCGTCGACCTCGACCCCTCGCAGCCGCATGAGGCGCGCGCTCGCGTCGATGAGCGCCTGGGTGTTGCTCGTCGCCGGACTCCGCTTCAACGTGCAGTTGATGAAGAGGGCGCGAAGGTCCGAGAAGTCGGGCACGGTGGTATCGGTCATCGCGCGATCGTATGGAGGATGCGCGGGCGCCGCGACGGGGTTGACCTGCGGCCGGTGGCCGCGCAGCCGCTCAGTACTGGAGCAGGCTGCGGATCTCGTAGCGGTCGCCGAGCCGCGCGCGTCCGTCGAGCGCCTCGAGTTCGATCGCGACCGAGATGCCGGCGACGCGCCATCCGGCCCGCTCGGACAGCCGCGCCGCAGCCTCGACGGTGCCGCCCGTGGCGAGCACGTCGTCGACGATGAGCACGCGCGACCCGGGCGGGAGCTCGCCCTCGTGCACCTCGAGCGCCGCCGTGCCGTACTCGAGCTCGTACTCCTCGCGGATCACGGCGCGCGGGAGCTTGCCCGCCTTCCGGACCGGCAGGACGCCCGCGCCGCACAGCGCCGACGCGGCGCCGGCGAGCAGGAACCCACGCGCCTCGACGCCGGCGAGGACGTCGAAGCGGCCCTCGAACGGCGCCGTCAGCGCCTCGGCGAGCGCGTGGAAGGCCGGTCCGTCGGCGAACACCGGTGTGAGGTCGCGGAACACGACGCCCGGTTCGGGGAAGTCGGGGATCGTCGCGAGCTTCGACTCGACGAGGGCGCGGACCTCGGACTCGTGCATCCGGCAAGGGTATCGGGCCGGGTGCGCGGGAGGCGTCAGTGCACGAGCGAGCTCAACCAGATCACGAGCAGCCCGAGGCTCGCGGTGACCAGTGCGCTGAGGATGCGCCACCCCCACGGCCCGCCGCGCCGCGCGGCCGTCCACCAGCCGATCACGGCCAGCACGAGCACGCCGACCCACAGGGCGATGTAGTACGCGACGTACTCGTCGATCCAGCCGAGCGCGGCCATGCCCAGGAACGCGGTCGGCAGCACCATCGCGAGGAGCATCCGCGACGAGTCGACGGCCGAGCGCCGGGCCGCGGCGAGGATCGCGCGCCATCGGGGCCGACCCGACTCGGGACCCTCCTCGCGCGCGATCGTGCCGGCGTAGACGTGCGCGAGCCAGAACACCCCCGTCGCGCCGAGCGTGAACAGCAGCACCTCGAGGTCGGTGTCGTCCTCCCAGCCGACGGCGATGAGCGCACTCACGAGCACGACGCCGTAGATCGCGGACTCGGTCCGGGCCGCGCGCAGCACGAGCAGCGCCGGCCGAGCGACCGCGGCGGGCACCGTCGGGGCGCCGGGGCGTCCGTTCCTCGAGCGAGCGGACGGGACGTCGGCTGCCGCGCCGGTCGCCGCGCGGGTCGTGTCGGTCGTGTCGGTCGTCTCGTCGTCCTGCATCGGATCGCCCTCCCCCGGATGCTCGCGCGTGCGGCATCCGACTACGCCGCAGGCCGCTGCGGCGTCCATCCTTCGACGGATGCCACGGCCGGCCGCGCTTGCGAGGATGGAAGCACCCCACCCCCAGGAGCATCGTGTCACCCCAGCGTCTCTTCCGCAGCCTCGCGATCGCCGAGGCGATCACCTGGACCCTCCTCATCACCGCGCTCGTCCTCCGCGCGACCGTCGGCCTCGACCAGGCCGTGCTCGTCGGCGGATCCATCCACGGATTCGTGTTCCTCGCGTACGGCGCCACCGTGCTGCTCGTCGGCGTGAACCAGCGCTGGAGCATCGGCCTCATGGCGCTCGGCGTCGTCACGGCCGTGGTGCCGTACGCGACGGTGCCGTTCGAGCTGTGGCTGATGCGCCGCGGCCGTCTCGAAGGCGACTGGCGCCGCGAGGCGACCGAGCATCCCGCCGACGGCAACGTCGTGAACCGGCTGCTGCGCTGGGGCCTCGGCCGACCGGTGCTGCTCACGGTGCTCGGGGTGGTGGGCGTGGCAGCCGTCTTCACGGCGCTGCTCATGGTCGGTCCGCCCGGCGGCCGCGAGGCCTGACCCGCGTCGCCGAGGCGCGCGCTCGGCGAGAATGGGCGCATGCCCATCCTGAACAAGGACATGCAGGTCTGCATCTCGCTCTCCGGACGCCCGTCGAACCTCGGCACCCGGTTCCACAACTTCCTGTACGACGAACTCGGCCTGAACTTCCTCTACAAGGCGTTCACGACCGACGACCTCGAGGGCGCGATCCGCGGCATGCGGGCGCTCGGCTTCCGGGGCTGCTCGGTGTCGATGCCGTTCAAGGAGGCCGTGATCCCGCTCGTCGACGTGATGGAGGAGTCCGCCGCGGCCATCGAGTCGGTCAACACGATCGTGAACGACGGCGGACGACTCTCGGCATCCAACACCGACTACGAGGCGGTCGCGCAGCTCATCGCCGAGCACGGGCTCGACCCGGCCGCGCGCGTGATCGTGCGCGGGTCGGGCGGAATGGCGAAGGCGGTCGTGGCGGCGTTCCGCGGCGCAGGGTTCGCCGACCTCACGGTGCTGGCGCGCAACGCGCAGGCCGGGCCGGCGCTCGCCGAGAAGTACGGCTACGCGTGGGCGAGCGAGGAGCCCGAGCCATCCTTCGACGTCATCGTCAACGTCACCCCGCTCGGCATGCAGGGGGCGGATGCCGCGGCGCTGGCCTTCGACGGGCCGTTCATCGAGCGCGCCTCGACGGTCGTCGACGTCGTCGCGTTCCCCGCCGAGACGCCGCTCATCCGGGCCGCGCGCGCCTCCGGCACCCCCGTCATCACCGGAGCCGAGGTCATCGCGCTGCAGGCCGCCCGGCAGTTCGAGCGCTACACGGGCGTCGCGCTGACGCGCGACCAGGTCGAACGCGCCTCGGCGTTCTCCCGCGCCGAGTAGCGGCCGCACGAGTTCGCGCTGCATGAGAGGCACGCAGGTGGTCCGCCGGGCGGACTCATCCGGTGGGAGGCGCCTCTTGTGCGCAGATCTCCTCGAGCTCGGCGTAGTACTCGGCGAGCGGCGGCAGGCCGGCCTCGGCGCGGCGCTCGTCGATCGTCGACTCGTCGGCGATCGGCGTGCTCGGCGCCGGCCCGTCGGGACCGCATCCGATCTGCGTGCCGTACGTCTGCGGCTGCCCGGTGTTCACCGCGACGCGATCGGTGAGGTAGGCGAGGTCGCCGGGCGACCCCTCGCCCTCGGCGACGGCGAGCTCGAGCAGCTCGAGCGCGCGCTGCTGGAACTCGGGCTCGAGGTCGGAGTGCTGCGCGATCGCCCACGCGGCCGTCGCGGCCTCCTCCCCGACGGCCGACTGCGTCGGCCAGCCGTGCGCGTCCATGATCTCGCGCAGGCGGGCGGTGCGCGCCGCGTCGCCCTCCGTGTCCTCGCCGCCGGTGCGGCCGGCCTGATCGCGCTCGAGCATCGCCAGCAGCTCCTCCTGCAGTTCGCCGTCGGGATCGGCGTCGGCCGGCATGAGCGCCGGTGCCGCAGTCGGCGACGGGGGCGGCGAGGTCGAAACGGGCGCGGAGGCCGGGCCGCCCACGAGCGCGCATCCGGACAGGAGCAGCGCGATGCACGCCGCCGCACCGAACAGTTCGGCGGATCGAGGCGACCTCCTCGGCGTCCCCATGTCCACATCCTGACCCGCGGACGTCACGACCGCATCACGATGCGCCGGCGTGAAGGGGGTGACGACGGTTGTTGCGGGTGGGGACGGGATGGCACCCGCAACGACTGTCCACACGAGGACCACACGAGCCGAGAGGCCCCGGGCTGCTCACGTGAGCAGCGCCGGTAGACTGGGCGGGTCCGGCATCCGCCCCGCGGCATCCGCTCGCCGCCGTTTCTTGGAGCTCGCCACTCGTGACCACTGAAGCACCCGCCACGACCGCTGCCCCGAACGCGACGACCCCGAAGCCGGTGCTCGACACCGTCGAGGTCGCTGCGGCGAGCCCCGAGAAGGAGCAGCCGTACGCGGCGCTGGGCCTGAAGCCCGACGAGTACGAGCGCATCCGCAACATCCTCGGCCGCCGGCCCACGAGCGCCGAGCTCGCGATGTACTCGGTCATGTGGAGCGAGCACTGCTCCTACAAGTCGTCGAAGGTCTACCTGCGCCAGTTCGGCAAGAAGGTCACGCCCGAGATGAAGCAGCACCTCATGGTGGGCATGGGCGAGAACGCGGGCGTGCTCGACATCGGCGAGGGCTGGGCGGTCACCTTCAAGATCGAGTCGCACAACCACCCGTCGTACATCGAGCCGTTCCAGGGCGCCGCGACGGGCGTCGGCGGCATCGTGCGCGACATCATCTCGATGGGCGCGCGCCCGGTCGCCGTCATGGACGCGCTGCGCTTCGGCGCCATCGACCACCCCGACACCGCACGCGTGGTGCACGGCGTCGTCGCGGGCATCAGCTTCTACGGCAACTGCCTCGGCCTGCCGAACATCGGCGGTGAGACCTGGTTCGACCCGGTGTACCAGGCGAACCCGCTCGTGAACGCGCTCGCCGTGGGCGTGATGCGGCACGAGGACCTGCACCTCGCCAACGCCAAGGGCGCCGGCAACAAGGTCGTGCTGTTCGGCGCCCGCACGGGCGGCGACGGCATCGGCGGCGCGTCGATCCTCGCGTCCGACACGTTCGCCGAGGGCGGCCCCACGAAGCGTCCGGCGGTGCAGGTGGGCGACCCGTTCGCCGAGAAGGTGCTCATCGAGTGCTGCCTCGAGCTGTTCGCGGGCGACCTCGTCGAGGGCATCCAAGACCTGGGTGCGGCGGGCATCTCGTGCGCGACCTCCGAGCTCGCGAGCAACGGCGACGGCGGCATGTCGATCGTGCTCGACGAGGTGCTGCTGCGCGACCCCACGCTCACGCCCGAAGAGATCCTGATGTCCGAGAGCCAGGAGCGCATGATGGCCATCGTGCGCCCGGAGAAACTCGACGGCTTCATGGAGGTCGTGAAGAAGTGGGATGTCGAGACCTCCGTGCTCGGCGAGGTCACCGAGACCGGCCGCCTCTCGATCACCTGGCGCGGCGAGGAGATCGTGAACGTCGACCCGCGCACTGTCGCCGTCGACGGCCCGGTCTACGAGCGTCCGGTCGCCTACCCGTCGTACCTCGACGCGCTGCAGGCCGACACGACCGAGTCGCTGGCCCGCCCGGCCGACGACGCCGGCGACGAACTGCGTGCGCAGTTCCTCCAGCTCGTGGGCTCGGCCAACCAGGCCGATGCCGCCTGGATCACGAACCAGTACGACCACTACGTGCTCGGCAACACGGCCCTGGCCTCGCCCGACGACGCCGGCATGATCCGCGTCGACGAGGAGTCGGGCCTCGGCGTCTCGGTCGCGACCGACGCGAACGGCCGCTACTCGCAGCTCGACCCGCGCGCCGGCGCGCAGCTCGCGCTCGCCGAGGCGTACCGCAACGTCGCCGTCACCGGCGCGAAGCCCATGGGCGTCTCGGACTGCCTGAACTTCGGCAGCCCCGAGAACCCCGAGGTCATGTGGCAGTTCGCCCAGTCGGTCGAGGGCCTGGCCGACGGATGCCTCGAGCTCGGCATTCCCGTGACCGGCGGCAACGTGTCGTTCTACAACCAGACCGGCGACGTGCCGATCCACCCGACCCCGGTCGTCGCGGTGCTCGGCGTCATCGACGACGTCGCGCGCCGCATCCCCTCGGGTTGGCAGGACGACGGGCACAACATCTACCTCCTCGGCGACACCTACGCCGAGCTCGACGGGTCGGCGTGGGCCGGCGTCGTGCACGACCACCTGGGTGGCCGCCCGCCGTACGTCGATCTCACCCGCGAGAAGCAGCTCGCCGAGCTGCTGCAGGCGGCGGCGCTCGAGGGCCTCATCGACTCCGCGCACGACCTCTCCGACGGCGGGCTCGCGATCGCGCTCGCCGAGGCCGTGAACCGCTTCGGGGTGGGCGCGCGCGTCTTCCTCGGCGAGGTCACCGAGGACGCCGGCATCGACCTCGCGACCGCGCTCTTCTCCGAGTCGACCGGACGCGTGATCGTCAGCGTCCCCCGCGAAGACGACGTGCGCTTCCGCGGGCTCTGCGAGGGTCGCGGCTACGCGGTGCGCCGCATCGGCGTGACGGATGCCGCGTCGCAGGCGCTCGAGGTGCAGGACGTGTTCACGGTGTCGATCGACGAGCTGCGCGGCCTGAACCGCGCCCCGCTCGCCGACGCGTTCGGCCCCGTCGTCGGGTACTGACGCGCACCGTCCCGCGCGGGGGCGTCGAGTTGCCGGTTTCGCCGGGTCCGCACGCCCTCGACCCGGCGGAAGTGGCATCTCGCGGTGCCGCGCGGTGCGGACGCGCTACTTCGGGGCTCGGGCGTCGACGCTTCGCGTGTCGGCCGTGGCTCGGCGCGCGGCGGCGGACCGGGGCCGGTAGACGACGAGCGACTGGAACGTGAACCGTGCGACGAACGCCACCGCGAGCGTGATGACGGTCGCGAGCACCGCGGTGAACCGGCCCGAGTCGACCATGAGGTAGACGACGGGGATCCGCACGACGGCCTCGGCGTTGTTGAACGCGAACGCGAGCCCGAAGCGCGTCGGCAGTGGCCGTGCGTCGTGACGCAGGTCGCGGAAGACCGAGAGCTCCTGCAGCGCGAAGTTGCCGATGATCGTGACCTCGGTCGCGATGATGGCGGCGGGGAGCCAGTCCATGCCGAGGCTCGTGAGCCCCCAGACGATGAGCGCGTTGACGACGACGCCGATCGCGCCGATGACCGCGAAGCCCGACATGAGGCCGAATCGCAGGTGCGCGAGCTGATGCACGAACCGCAGGCCCTGCCGCAGCGTCGCCTTCGACGAGCCGGCGTGCCGCGGCGCGAACTCGAAGGGCACCTCGGCGATGCGGAGGGGCTGGACGACGAGCATCTCGAGCAGGATCTTGAAGCCGGTGGGTCGGAGCGCCGAGAGGTCGACGCGCTCGCGCACGAACACGAAGAAGCCCGTCATCGGATCGCTCGTGTCGCGCAGGCGCACCGGGAACATCGCCTTCGTGACGAGTGTGGCGGTGCGCGAGACCGCGTGGCGGAGCCATCCGGACAGGCCGGCGGCGCGCCCGCCGCCCGCGTAGCGCGACGCGACCACGAGGTCGACGTCGCCCGTGAGCACGCGCGCGACCAGCTCGGGGATGACCTCGGGTGGATGCTGCAGGTCGCCGTCCATGACGAGGCAGAGCGGCGCGGTCGATGCCGCTGCGCCCGCCACGACCGCGCCCCCGAGTCCGCCGGCCGGATCCGTGCGGTGGATGCACCGCACGGGGAGTCCGGCCTCGGCGGCCACGCGCTCGATGACCGCCGGGGTGTCATCGGTGGAGTCGTCGACGAAGATGATCTCCGCGTCGAGCCCGCTCACGGCGGCCTCGACCCGACGAACGAGCTCGGCGACGTTCGGCCCCTCGTTGAACGTCGGCACGATGATCGTGAGCTGCACGCGCCACGTCCTCCCGCGAATCTCGACCGTTTCACCCTAGCCGGTCGGTTCGGGCGCGGGCTCCGCTCGTGGCACGCGGTAGGGTCGCGTCATCCGATGTTGAGAGCGGGGTGGCGGATGCCGGATGCGCAGGGCGGCGACGGACGGCAGGCGTATCCCGAGGGGTACGCCGCCGCGCACGGCTCGTTCGCCCTCATCCCGGCGGCCTACGTGTTCCTCGTCGAGGGTGAACGCGTGCTCTTGCAGACGCGCGAGGGCACGGGGTACTACGACGGCTGGTGGGCCGCCTCGGCAGCCGGGCACGTCGAGTTCGGCGAGACCGTGATGGCCGGTGCGGTCCGCGAGGTCCTCGAGGAGATCGGCGTCGAGGTCGACGAGTCGGCGCTCGAGCCGATCACCGCGATGCATCGCACGGCCCCCACGGGGCTGCCCGTCGACCAGCGGATCGACGTCTTCTTCGTCGCGCGGTCGTGGCGCGGCATCCCCTCGCTGCAGGAGCAGAAGGCGAGCGCGCTCGAGTGGTTCGCGCTCGATGCGCTGCCCGAGCGCCTCGTGCACCACGAGCGGTTCGCGCTCGAGGGCTGGCGCGACGGCGGGCTGCCGCCGATCACGACGTTCGGGTTCTGATCGTGGAGGCGGTCGTCGGCATCCTCGTCGCGCTCTTCGCTGCGGCGCTCGTGGTGGGCATGGCCGTGCGGGCCGCCCGTGCGCCGCGCGGGCATCGCCTGCGCGCCGCGTTCGGGCCGATCATGGGGGCAGGCGAGACCTACCAGGAGCTGCACACCGGTCAGCGCGGGCTGCAGGACTCGGTGATCGAGTCCATCGCCGAGTCGGAGCAGCGGCCGTCGCGCACCGACTCGTGCGACGAGGGGACCGACCTGCCGCGCTGAACTCGGGCTCACGTCCCCTGCGGCGGGTTCACGAGCAGGTCGACGCGCTCGACGAGGTAGGACTCGATCGGGATGAGCGCGTCATCCCGCGACGGGTTCCAGCGGACCGCGACCTGCGCCGAACCATCGACCGCGGTCGTGAGCACGAGCGGGCCGGATGTCGCGCCCGCGGCGAGCGCGCCGGCCGCGAGCTCGAACGGCTCGGCGTCGAACACGACCGTCGCGCCTTCGGCGATGCCGCCCTTGATCGCGGCGGCGCGAAACGCGCGCTGCTCGGCCACGGACTCGGCCGTGACGCTCTTCCGGGCGGCACGCTCGGCACGGATGACGCGACCCGTCCCGTACACGCGACCGTCGGCGTCGAGCAGCAGCACGCCGAGCCGCCACACGGGCCCGATCACCCGCATGCGCGGCGCACGCGGGACCCCGAGCACGCGGCGCCCCGGCACGTACTCGGCGAGCGTCTCGGTGCGGGCGGATGCCTCGGTGAGCGCCTGGACGGCGCGCCCGACGGCGTCGCGCGCCCGTGCGACTGCCGCCGCGGCATCCGCCTCACCCATGACCCGAGCCTATTCGGCGCTCGATTTCGCGCAGCGACGTGCCGAAAGACCCATACGAGTCGGCGACCCGTGGCTAGCGTCGAGCCACGCGGGAGTGACCCTCACCCGCACCGAGGAAAGGGAAACGCCGTGGGCAACTTGTGGGACTTCCTGGTCTGGCTCTTCTGGTTCTACGTGATCATCGCGTGCATCTGGATCTTCATCACCGTGTTCATCGACATCTTCCGGGATCCGAGCCTCAACGGATGGGCGAAGGCCCTGTGGGTGATCTTCCTCGTCTTCCTCCCGTTCCTGGCCGCATTCATCTACCTGATCGCACGCGGCCAGAGCATGACCCAGCGGAACATGGAGCGGGCGCAGGCGATGAACGCCCAGCAGGCCGACTACATCCGCTCGGTCGCGGGCTCCGGCGGCCAATCGGCGTCCGCCGAGATAGAGTCCGCCAAGCGGCTGCTCGACAGCGGCGCGATCACGCAGGCCGAGTACGAGTCGCTGAAGGCCAAGGCGCTGCAGTCCGCGTGACCCGTCGGGATGGCGCGGCTCAGCGCGTGCGCTCGATGAGCACGAGCAGCGCCATCCCATACGCCTCGGATGCGTCGGGGTGCTCGAATCGGCGCCGCTCGCCGGCGAGCTCGATCTCGACCTCGAACGCGTCGGTCAGGCGCCGCAGGCCGCGGAAGGTCGCGCGCAGCAGTTCGCGGAGCTGGTCCTCACGCGGGAGCCACACGGCGTCGGCCAGTGCGACGGAATCCAGCGCCCACTCGGTCGTGCCATTGAACGCCAAGATCGGACCCGTCGGGTAGCGGCGGCTCTCGATCGTCATCTCGCTCACCGTGAACGTGTCGGCCTCGACATCGGCCTCGACGTCGCTCGGCAGGTCGAGCTGGAAGCGATCGCCCGACTCGGGGTGCCAGACCAGGCCGGCGTCGCGCAGTTGCAGGGCGAGCTCGCGGCTGATCATTGCGACCCCCCGGAGTCGCCCGATCGCTTCCGGATCCGCGCCGGTCCGAGCCCGGCGGCGAGGCCGACGACGATGATGCCCGCGAACAGGAGTCCGTAGCGCGCGGTGAGCACGCCGATGAGGCCGAGCGCGGCGCCGACCACGACGAGCACACGCGCGATCCGCAGCCGCACGCCCGGCTTCGACCACCAACGGCCGATCGCCCCGCGGATCACGAGCCCACCCGGGCCGGATCGAGCACGAGTCCGGTCGCCTGCTCGGCGAACGCCCAGACCCGCGCGCCGATCCGCGGATCGCGGGACACGCGCGTCGGCATCGCGAGCCGAGGCGGTCCCTTCGTCGCATACTGCGGACCCCAGAACTGCCCGCCCTCGACGTCGTCGGCGACGACGGCGTGCACGATGGGCTCGGCGCCGCGGTGCTTTCCCTGCGAGAAGGGCGCCTGCAGGGCGTCGGCGAAGCGGTCGAGGCGCGCGGGCTCGTTGACGCCCGGCACGCGGGGCGTCCGCCCCGAGATCGAGTAGCCCGGGTGTGCGACGAGGCTGTGCACCCGGGGCACCGCGGATGCCGCGCCCACCGCCTCCGCGCCGTCCACGGCTGCACGACGCAGGCGTCGGTCGAGCTCGAACGCGATCGACGTCGCCGCGATCTTCGACTGCGCGTACGCACGCCACGCGTCGTACGACCGAAGCAACTGGAGGTCGTCGACGCGGAACGTCGACAGCATCGTCGAGAGCGAGCCGATCGTCACCACGCGCGCGCCGGTCGCGAGGTGCGGCAGCACGCGGGCCAGGAGCGCGAAGTGCCCGAGCACGTTCGTCGCGAGCACGAGCTCGTTGCCGTCGACGCTCTCGAGCCGCGCCGCGGGCGTGTGCACCATGCCGGCGTTGAGCACGACGGCGTCGAGCGGCGCCCGGTCGAGCAGCCGTTCCGCGCCCACCTGCACGGACTCGAGCGACGAGGTGTCGATGACGAGCGAGTCGACGTCGGCGCGCGGCATCCGGCCCCGGATGGCGGCGACCGCCGCCGCAAGTCGTTCGGGGCTGCGACCCGAGAGCGTCACGTGCGCGCCGGCCCGCGCCAGTCGCGCCGACGTGAAGAAGCCCAGCCCCGCGTTCGCCCCGGTGACGAGCACCGATCGACCCGCCTGGGATGGGATCGGGAGCGGGTACCAGCTCACAGGCCCTCCGCGCCGTTCGAGTCGGCGAGCTCCTCGTGGTGGCGGATGACCTCGGCGACCACGAAGTTGAACCACTTCTCGGCGAACGCCGGATCGAGGTGCGCATCCTCGGCGAGGGCCCGGAGCCGAGCGATCTGGCGCTTCTCGCGCTCGGGATCGCTCGGCGGCAGGCCGTGCTCGGCCTTCAGGCGCCCGACCTGCTGCGTGAACTTGAACCGCTCGGCCAGCAGGTGGATGAGCGCCGCGTCGATGTTGTCGATGCTCGAGCGGATGCCGAGCAGCTCCGTCATCGCGGCGTCGCGCTCGTCGATCGGAGCGGCGGGGGTCTCGGCGGTCATGCATCGACCCTACGGCCACTCAGCCGCCGGTGCTCCCGACCGCCGAGCGGAAGGCGCGCAGCCGCAGGCTGTTGCCCACCACGAAGATGCTCGAGAAGGCCATGGCCGCCCCCGCCAGCATCGGATTGAGCAGGCCGAGCGCCGCGAGCGGGATCGCCGCGACGTTGTACGCGAACGCCCAGAACAGGTTTCCCCGGATGACGCCGAGCGTGCGCCGCGACAGCCGGATCGCGTCGACGGCCGCGAGCAGGTCGCCGCGGACGAGCGTGAGGTCGGCGGCCTCGATGGCGACGTCGCTGCCCGTGCCCATCGCGATGCCGAGGTCGGCCTGCGCGAGCGCAGCCGCGTCGTTGACGCCGTCGCCGACCATGGCGACCGAACGGCCCTCTCCCTGAAGCTGCGCCACGACCGCCGCCTTGTCGGCGGGGAGTACCTCGGCGATGACGCGCTCGATGCCGACCTCGGCCGCGACCCGTCGGGCGACCGTCTCGTTGTCGCCCGTGAGCAGGATCGGCTCGAGGCCGAGACCACGGAGTCTCGCGACCGCGTCGGCGCTCGTGGGCTTGACGGCGTCGGCGACCGTGAGCGCGCCGCGCACGGCGCCGTCCCACGCGACGACCACCGCGGTGCGGCCTTCGGCCTCGGCGTCGGCAATGGATGCCGCGACGCGCGCATCGGGTTCGATGGCCCACTCCCCCAGCAGCGCCGGTCGGCCCACGAGCACGAGGTGCCCCTCGACGACGCCGTGCACACCGAGGCCCGGGCGGTTCTCGAAGGACTCGGGCGACGGCAGGGTGCCGACGCGCGCGGCCGCGCCATCCGCGATCGCCTTGGCGACCGGGTGCTCGGACGCGTGCTCGAGCGCGCCGGCCAGGCGCAGGAGCTCGGCCTCATCGACGTCGTCGGCAGTGTGGATGCCGGCGAGCGACATCCGCCCGCTCGTCACCGTGCCGGTCTTGTCGAGCACGATCGTGTCGACGCGGCGCGTGGATTCGAGCACCTCGGGACCCTTGATGAGCACGCCGAGCTGCGCGCCGCGGCCGGTGCCGACGAGCAGCGCCGTGGGCGTGGCGAGGCCGAGCGCGCACGGGCACGCGATGATGAGCACCGCGACGGCGGCCGTGAACGCGGCCTCGGGGGGAAAGCCGCCGCCGAGCCACATCCCCAGCGTGCCGACCGCGATGAGGATGACGACGGGCACGAACACGCCCGCGACGCGATCGGCGAGCCGCTGCACCTGCGCCTTGCCGGCCTGGGCGTCCTCGACAAGCCGGGCCATCTGGGCGAGCTGCGTTTCGGCGCCGACGCGGGTCGCACGCACCACGAGGCGTCCGCCCGCGTTCACCGTCGCTCCGATGACGGCGTCCCCGGCCTCGACCTCGACAGGCACCGACTCGCCGGTCACGAGCGACGCGTCGACCGCGCTGCGGCCGTCGACCACGAGGCCGTCGGTCGCGATCTTCTCGCCGGGGCGCACGACGAACACGTCGCCGACCACGAGCTGCTCGACGGGGATGCGCGTCTCGACGCCGTCGCGGAGCACCGCGACCTCCTTCACGCCGAGCTCGAGCAGTGCGCGCAGTGCCGCGCCCGCTGCACGCTTCGACCGCTTCTCGAGGTAGCGGCCGAGCAGCACGAACATCGTGACGCCCGCCGCGACCTCGAGGTAGAGGTTCGCCGATCCGTCGCTCGGCGCGACCGTGAGCTCGAACCCGTGCACCATGCCGGGCTCGCCCGCCGTGCCGAGGAAGAGCGCGTACAACGACCATGCGAATGCGGCGGTCACGCCGAGCGAGACGAGAGTGTCCATCGTGGCGGCACCGTGGCGCAGGTTCACGAGGGCGGCGCGGTGGAACGGCCAGGCCGCCCAGGTCACGACCGGCGCCGCGAGCGCCAGCGACGCCCACTGCCAGGACGTGAACTGCCACGCCGGGATCATGGCGAGCAGGATCACGGGCACGGAGAGCACGACGGAGGCGATGAGCCGCGTGCGGAGCGAGCGCAGCTCGGCGTCGGCGCGGGTCCCGGGGTCGGGCGTGCCGGTACCGGTGCCGCCGCCGGCCGCCGAGGTGGGCGATGCCGGGGGCGGCGGAAGCTCGGCCCGGTACCCCGCGGCCTCGACCGTCGCGATGAGCTCGGCCGTGTCGACCCCGGACGGTGCCGTCACGCGCGCCTTCTCGGTCGCGTAGTTCACCGTCGCGGTGACGCCGTCGAGCCGGTTCAGCTTCTTCTCGATGCGCATCGCGCACGATGCGCAGGTCATGCCGCCGATCTCGAGCTCGAGCGTGCGCTCGGCGTTCGCCTCGGCCGGGCCGGATGTCGCGAGGTCGGTGGTCATCCGTGGTCCTCCCCGTGCGACGACTCGGCGGGGCCGTGCGACGCGCCGTCGCCGTGCGCGTCGCCGCCCGCGGCATCCGTCGCCTCGCCCGTGGCGGTCAGCACGAACGGCACGGAGAGCACGCGACCGTCGAGCTGCAGGTCCAGGTAGAGGAGGTAGCGCCCGGCTGTGGGCGCCGTGGCCATGAAGGCGATCTCGGGACCCGGATCGGTGACGCCATCACCGGGCTCGCCCATGGGGTGGACGTGCAGGTAGGCGAGGTCGCCCTGGCGGAGCGCGACGAGGTGTCCGTAGGCGCCGAGGTACGGCTCGAGCGTCGTCACGGGCTCGCCGTCGCGCGTCACGGCGAACGTCAGCTCGCGCTCGGCGCCGGCGACGAGCTCGCCGGCCAGCTCGACCGTGACGCCGTCGACGGTCGCCGTCGTCGCGTCGGCCGTGCGCGGCTCGGGCGCGAAGGCGCCGGCCACGTCGACCGTGCTCGTGAGCGTGACGGTCTCGCCGAGCGCGCTGGGCACGAAGTCGGCGAAGACGCGGTAGGTGCCGCCGGCATCGAACGCGAACGGGACCGTCCACGTGCCGTCGTCGCCGAGCTCGGGGTGCACGTGGCGGAAGTGCGCGCCGTCGGTGCGCACCACGATGAGGTGCAGCCGCTTCTCGTGCGCAGTGTCGTAGGCGATGAGCGGTTCGCCCGCGGCATCCGTGATGGCGAAGGAGATCGATCCGGCCTCACCCGTAGCGGTCGGCGCGGTGAGCGCGGTGAGCGTGTAGCCGCGGTGCGAGACCGACAGGCCCCGCACGTCGTCGGCGGCGGTCGGGGTCGATGCGGATGCCGCGGCGCCGGCGTATCCGCCGTGCCCGGCTTCAGGCGTGTCCATGTGGTCGTCCTCGATCGAGGTCCATGCGGCCGAGGCGTCGGCCGGGATGAAGAGCGGGGCCGCGACGAGCGCGACGGTGAAGACCGCCGCCGCGCCCGCCGCGAACAGCCCCAGCCTGGCTGCCGTGTGCACGTCGACTCGCGTCAGACGCGCACGGCGGCGTAGCCGGCCTCCTCGACCGCGGCGATCACGCCGGCGTCGTCGAGGTCGGACGGGGCGGAGATCGCGAGCCGGCCGGCGGAGGCGGACACGCGGATGTCCGTCACGCCGGCGAGCTGCTCGACCTCTTCGCGCACCGACAGCTCGCAGTGGCCGCACGTCATGCCGGTCACCTGGTACTCGCGCTCGCTCATCGTTGGAACTCCCTGTCTGGATCTCGGTCGGTTCGATGGTACCCCACTGGGGTATGTCTCGTTCGAACGTTATACCCCTTGGGGGTATTCCGCAAGGGCCCGACCCGACGACGACGAACGGCGCGGCATCCGTTCCCCCGAACGGATGCCGCGCCGCGTCGGACGCCGCGTTCCCCTATCGCGGCGTCGCCCGCCGGATCACCAGGAACCCGGCGACGGCCCACGCCAGCGCCTTCACGAGCACGATGGTGAACACGCCCACCAGCCCGATGGACATGAGCCACTCCGCAAGCGCCGGCCAGGACTCGGTGAAGGTCAGGGCAGCGATGGCGACCAGGATGACCGCGACGGCACCGAACACCAGCGTGAGCATGCCGCGCATCCGCCAGCGCATGTAGATCGTCGTGATGCCCGCGCCGATGAACAGCACCAGGAGCTGCATCGCGAACGTCGTGAAGAAGTCCACGAGCCAGCCCTCCTGGCCGTACCAGAGCGCGTCGAACATGGCCGCGTTGACCCACCATCCGTTCGTGAGCTGCTCGACCTGGACGAGCGTCGCGATGGCGACGGCCATCTCGAGCGAGACGAACAGGAACATCGCGCTCGTGCCCAGCCAGTAGTCGCGGCGCGTCGCACCGAAGCCGAGCGCGAACGAGAACGTGAACGCGACCGCCTGCACGCCGACCGCGATGAGGTACCACTGCGGCGAGATCACGGCCCAGCTGTACCGCATGCCCTCCGTGATCTCGGCGGGCGGCACCCCGGCGCTGGTCATGATCAGCGCGATGAGCACCGAGATGGCCCACGCGCCGCCGAGGATGATCCACGGCACCCCGAACAGGATGGACGGGTTCACGGCGTGGAGCCGGATGATGCGCCAGATCTCGTGCGGACGGAACCGCGACGCCTGGTCGATCGGCAGGGCGGTGACGACGGCGGTCATGCTGCGGCCTCCTCTTCGGTCGTTCCGGCGAGGTCGGCGCCTGTGAGATGGACGATGAGCTGCTGGAGCGAGACGGGCGCGAGCTCGAGGCCGAGCTCCGCCGCCTCGAGGCGTTCGGATCGGTCGAGGCGACCGTCGATCGTCACGGACGCGAGGCCGCCGAGCGAGTCCCGGCCGATCACCGGACGGTCCGCCACGAACCGCTCGACGGCGGCCCGGGAGCCGGCGACGGTCGTCGCGCTCCCGCGCACCTCGTCGGCGTCGCGGTCGAGCAGGATTCGCCCCTGGTCGATCAGGACGATGTGCTCGAGCAGGTTCGCGACCTCGTCGATCAGGTGGGTCGACAGCACGACCGTGCGCGGGTGCTCGGCGTAGTCCTCGAGCAGCCGGTCGTAGAAGATGTGCCGCGCGACTGCGTCGAGCCCGAGGTACGGCTCGTCGAAGAACGTGAGGGGCGCGCGTGAGGCGAGTCCCACGATCACGCCCACCGCGCTCAGCTGGCCCCGCGAGAGCTTCTTGATGCGGCGCTTGACCGGAAGGCGGAAGTCGGCGACGAGCCGCTCGGCGAACGCCGCATCCCAGTGCTCGAAGAACCAGGGCGCGGCCCGGAACACGTGGGCCGGAGTGAAGTCCTCGGGGTAGCGCTGCGCCTCGGCGATGAAGCACATCCGGCGCAGGACGTCGGCGTGCTCGGCGGGAGCTCGGCCGAAGACCTCGAGCTCCCCGCCGTTCGGGAAGATCTGGCCCGTGAGCAGCTGCATGATCGTGGTCTTGCCGGCGCCGTTGCGGCCGAGGAGTCCGTAGATGCGACCCTCCTCGAACGACAGGTCGACGCCGTCGATCGCCGTGAACGAGCCGTAGCGCTTCGTGAGCCCACGCGCGCGGACGACGGTGCTGGTCATGTCAGGATCCTTTCCTCGCGGAGCATGCCCGCGAGCTCGTCGACGCCGATGCCGAGCTTGGCGGCCTCGACGATGAGCGGTTGGAGGTACTCGGCGGCGAACTCGGCCCGCCGGCGCTCGATGAGGCGATCGCGCACGCCCGGCACCACGAACATGCCGACGCCTCGGCGCTTGGCGACGATCCCCTGCTCGACGAGCCGGTTCACGCCCTTGAGCGCGGTGGCCGGGTTGATGCGGTGGAACGCGGCGAGCTCGTTGATCGAGGGGATCGCGGCATCCTCGGCGATGGTGCCGTCGATGATGTCGTTCTCGATCTGCTCCGCGATCTGCAGGAAGATCGGCCGCGATTCGTCCATCCGCCCCTCCGATTCGGTTGCTTGGTTAGTTACTTCACTAGCTAACCAACCATGCACCGAGGATGATGTCAAGAGGTTCGGGCGGATGGCGCGTCGATTCGCGCGCCCGCTCGCTCGAGCAGCGCAGCGGCCCACGGATGGCGCGGCCGAGCGGGCGACGGTCAGGCGCGTGCGGCGGCGCGCCGCGGCATCCGCACCCGCCCCTGCGCGAGCAGGATGCCCGCCATGACAACGAGTGCGCCGATCGGCTCGTTCCACGTGAGCGGCTCGCGCAGGATCAGCACGCCGAGCACCACGCCGACGACCGGCGTGACGTACGTGACCGTCGACGCGTTCGTCGGCCCCCAGTCGCGGATCACGCCGATGTTCCACACGTAGGCGAGCCCGGTGCCGGCGATGCCGAGGATCGCGAGGCACACCACGACGGCGGCGTCGATCCGCACCGGGCCGACCGCCAGCCACGGCGTCAGCAGCAGCATGACCGCTCCGGCCGTGCCGACCTGGAGGAACGCGAACGTCGTCGCCGCGATCGGGCGCCCGCTCAGGAAGCGCCGGGTGTACCCGAACATCACGCCGTAGCACGCCGTCGCGCCGAGGATGGCGAGCTGGCCCGCGAGGTCGCCGCCGAGTTCGGCGTTCCACGGCGCGATGATGACCGCCACGCCGACGATGCCCACCAGCACGCCGAGCCACCGCGACGCGTCGAGCCGCTCCACGCGGAACGCGAGCGTCGCGATGAGCGCCGTCATGATCGGCGTCGTCGCGTTGAGGATCGAAGCCAGGCTCGAGGTCACCGACTGCTGCGCCCACGCGAACAGCAGGAACGGCACGACGCATCCGGTCACGCCGATGACGAGGAAGTGCAGCCAGACGGCCGGCTCGCGCGGCAGCACCGGCCCCCCGTCGACGCGCGGGCGCGCGACCAGCACCACGAGGCCGAGCGTGATGGCGCCGAAGACGATACGCGCCCAGGCGACCTGGGTGAACGAGAGCCCGGTCAGCGCGACGGCGATGAAGAGGAAGCTCGCGCCCCACACGAGCCCCGCGGCCAGGAACTGCACCCACGTGCGCACGCCGCCCTTCCGGCTCTGCGGCGGTGCCGAGCTCGGGGCGGCGGCCGGCGCGGCGTTCGGGGTCGAGGTTCGCGTGTCCACCGCCTCACGGTACGTCCGCGCGGGCGGCGCGGCGAGGCCTGCCGAACGCGATGTCCGGAACCCGCCGAACGTTGGCAGCCGCTGCCGCGCCGGGCCGTCTCCCGGCCGCCCTCACCGCCGTTCTCGGCCCATTCCGCCCCTGCCGTCGGAGCGTCCGGCGACCTAGGCTGGCCCGCATGGCCCAACAGTTCGATGTCGTCGTCCTCGGCGCGGGTCCAGGCGGGTATGTCGCCGCCATCCGCGCCGCCCAGCTCGGCCTGAAGGTGGCCGTCGTCGAGGAGAGGTACTGGGGCGGCGTCTGCCTCAACGTCGGGTGCATCCCCTCGAAGGCGCTCCTGCGCAACGCCGAGCTCGCCCACATCTTCCATGCCCAGGCCGCGACGTTCGGCATCTCGGGCGACGTGCACTTCGACTTCGGCGTCGCGTTCGACCGGAGCCGCCAGGTGTCGGAGAAGCACGTCAAGGGCGTGCACTTCCTGATGAAGAAGAACGGGATCACCGAGTTCGACGGCCGCGGCGCGTTCCGCGACGCGAACACGCTCGACGTCACGAAGGCCGACGGCTCGGTCGAGACGATCTCGTTCCGCAACGCGATCATCGCGACCGGCTCGCAGGTGCGGCTGCTGCCCGGCGTGCAGCTCTCGCAGAACGTCGTCACCTACGAGACGCAGATCCTCACGCGTGATCTTCCGCGCTCGATCGCGATCGTCGGCGCCGGCGCGATCGGCATGGAGTTCGCCTATGTGCTGCGAAACTACGGCGTCGAGGTCACGGTCCTCGAGTTCCTCGACCGCGCCCTGCCCAACGAGGACGTCGAGGTCTCGAAGGAGATCACGCGGCAGTACCGCAACCTCGGCATCCCGATCCTCGCGTCGACGAAGGTGGACACGGTCGTCGACGACGGCACCTCCGTCACCGTCTCGTACACCGGCGCCGACGGGCAGCCCGGTTCGCTCGAGGTCGACAAGGCGCTCATCTCGGTCGGCTTCGCCCCGAACGTCGAGGGCTTCGGACTCGAGAACGCGGGCGTGCAGCTCACCGAGCGCGGCGCGATCGCCATCGACGAGCGGATGCGCACCAACGTGCCGCACATCTACGCGATCGGCGACGTCACCGCCAAGCTCATGCTCGCCCACGTCGCCGAGGCGCAGGGCGTCGTCGCGGCCGAGACCATCGGCGACGCCGAGACCATGGAGCTCGGCGACTACCGGATGATGCCGCGCGCGACGTTCTGCTCGCCGCAGGTCGCGAGCTTCGGCCTCACCGAGCAGCAGGCCCGCGACGAGGGCCACGACGTGGTCGTCGCCAAGTTCCCGTTCACCGCGAACGGCAAGGCGAACGGCCTCGGCGACCCGGTGGGGTTCGTGAAGCTCGTCGCCGACAAGGAGCACCTCGAGCTCCTCGGCGGCCACCTCATCGGCCCGGATGTCTCGGAGCTGCTGCCCGAGCTCACCCTGGCGCAGAAGTGGGACCTCGGCGCGCTCGAGCTCGCCCGCAACGTGCACACCCACCCGACGCTGTCGGAGGCGCTGCAGGAGGCGTTCCACGGCCTGGTGGGCCACATGATCAACATGTGAGGCGGACGCTGCGGGATGAGGAGGCGCGCAGCGCCGCCTCGAAACCGCGCAGCGCAACGGGGGCGGATGGCGGACCCGAAGTCCGCGACGTCCGCCCCCGTCGTGCCGGCGACGAGGCCAGGGCAGGCGTTCCCACCCCGTCGCAGTCGATCCCGGCGACCGCCCCGCTTCCCGAGACGGGGCGGCCGCCGGAGCTCCTAGTGGTGCACCGCCTTCTCGGCGCCGACGCCCGTGAGCGAGCGCACCTCCATCTCGGCCTGCTTGACCGGGTCCTCGCGACGCTTGTCGAGCACGCTGACGATCCAGCCGAGCAGGAAGGCCAGCGGGATCGAGACGATGCCCGGGTTCGACAGCGGGAAGATCGCGAAGTCGATCGCCTCCGTCTTCAGCATCGACGTCTCCGAGCCTGAGACGACCGGCGAGAACGCGATGAGCACGATCGCCGAGATCAGGCCTCCGTACATGCTCCAGAGGGCGCCGCGCGTGGTGAAGCCCTTCCAGAACAGCGAGTAGACGATGGTCGGCAGGTTCGCCGACGCGGCGACCGCGAACGCCAGCGCCACGAGGAACGCGATGTTCTGGCCGTTCGCCCCGATGCCGCCGAGGATCGCGACGATGCCGATGATGACCACCGTGCGACGCGCGACCTTCACCTCGGCGCCCGGCTCGGGCTTGCCCTTCTTCACGACCGACGCGTAGATGTCGTGCGCGAACGAGGCCGCCGCGGTGATCGTGAGGCCGGCGACGACCGCGAGGATCGTCGCGAACGCGACCGCCGAGATCACGCCGAGCAGCAGCGGGCCGCCGAGCGCGAACGCGAGGAGCGGGGCCGCCGAGTTCGGGCCGCCGGGAGCCGCGGCGATGACCTCGGGACCGACGAGGGCCGCCGCGCCATAGCCGAGCACGAGCGTGAAGACGTAGAAGATGCCGATGAGCCAGATCGCCCAGACGACCGACTTGCGCGCCTCCTTGGCCGTGGGCACCGTGTAGAAGCGCATGAGCACGTGCGGCAGCGCCGCGGTGCCGAGCACGAGCGCGAGGCCCAGCGAGAGGAAGTCGATCTTCGAGACATCCGACACGCCGTACTTCAGGCCCGGGTCGAGGATCGCCGGGTTGCCCGCGACCTCGACCGCGCGGTCGAGCAGCGCCGAGAAGTCGAAGCCGTTCAGCGCGAGCACCCAGATGGTCATGATGCCGGCGCCCGCGATGAGCAGCACGGCCTTGATGATCTGCACCCAGGTGGTGCCCTTCATGCCGCCGACGAGCACGTACAGGATCATGAGCGCGCCCACGACCGTGATGACGACGGCCTGGCCGACCTGGTCGCCGATGCCGAGCAGCAGCGACACGAGGCCGCCGGCGCCCGCCATCTGCGCGAGCAGGTAGAAGAAGCAGACGACGAGCGTGGTCGTCGCCGCGGCGATGCGCACCGGGCGCTGCTTGAGCCGGAACGACAGCACGTCGGCCATCGTGTACTTGCCCGTGTTGCGCAGCAGCTCGGCGACGAGCAGCAGCGCGACGAGCCATGCCACGAGGAAGCCGATGGAGTAGAGGAACCCGTCGTACCCGGTCATGGCGATCGCGCCGACGATGCCGAGGAACGACGCCGCCGAGAGGTAGTCCCCGGCGATCGCCGAGCCGTTCTGGCTTCCCGTGAACGAGCGGCCGGCCGCGTAGTAATCGGCCGCGGTCTTGTTGTTCCGGCTGGCGCGGAACACGATGACCATCGTGATGGCGACGAACGCGCCGAAGATGGCGATGTTGAGCCAGGGCTCGCCGGGCGAGGTCGTGGCTGCTTCGAGGTGGACCATCAGCGGGTCACCCCCTCGCCGGCGGCCGCGGCCGCCGAGCGCTCGGCGAAGACGCCGGTCTCGATCTCATCGCGGATCCGCTCGGCCTGCGGGTCGAAGTTCTTCCCGGCGAACCGCACGTACCACATGGTCACGGCGAACGTCGTGACCACCTGCGCGAGGCCCAGGAGGATGGCGACGTTGATGCTGCCGAACACGCGCGTCGACATGAAGTCGTGCGCGTAGCTGGCCAGCAGCACGTACACGAGGTACCACGCCAGGCACACGGCGAGGACGGGGAAGACGAAGCTCCGGTGCGTCTTGCGGAGCTTCTGGAACTCTGGCGATTGCTGCACTGCGGGATAGTCGACATGGCTCAGGTCGACTTCGCCGCTCAGGGCCTCGTTGCCCATGGCGTCTCTCCTTCGAGGGGTCGCGGCCGGGCTGGTCCCGCGCCGCTGCGGTCGTCGCAATGCGTCCATGCTGGGGGCGCGGATGTCGCGGTGGGGGCCTCGACCGTTCGTCGTCGGTGAACGGCGCGAGCGGTGCGACGAACGGCGGAGCTCGACGACGAACGACGGCACCGCCCGCGCGCGCGGCATCTAGAGTCGGTGCATGCCCGAGTCGACGCTGCTCGCCGCCGCCGCCGGCGTCGTCGCGGGCGCGCTCGCGGTCGGGCTCGTGGTGCTGCTGCGGCGCCTCGTGGTGCAGTCGCGCGAGCTCGGCACGGACGCCGAGCAGGCCACCTACCAGACGCTCCACCTCGCCTCGCGTGCGGCGAAGCACCTGAGCGGCGACATGACCGAGACGGACGCCGCGCGCGCCGCGAAGCAGCTCAGGGCGATGCTCGCCGCCGACACGCTCGCCCTCGTGATGGCGGGCGGACCCGTCGCGGTCGACGGCGACGAGACACTGGTCGCCGCGGCCGAGCGGCTCGCCGACGAGGCGGTCGCGTCGGGCAAGGCGCAGGTCGAGCGGCGGGTTCCGGCGCCGTGGGGCGAGACGGATGCCGCGGCCGCGCCGATCCGCGCCGGCGACGAGGTCGTCGGGGCCGTCGTGGCCTTCGCACCGCGCGTCCGCGCCGGGCTGGTGCGCGCCACGGGGGAGGTCGCGGACTGGGTCGCCGCGCAGGTCGAGCTCGGCGAGCTCGACGCCTCGCGTGCCGCGCTCGCCGAGCTCGAGGTGCGCGCCCTGCGGGCGCAGATCAGCCCCCACTTCATCTACAACTCGCTCAACGCGATCGCGTCGTTCATCAACACCGACCCCGCGAAGGCGCGCGAGCTCGTGCTGGAGTTCGCCGACTTCACGCGGTACTCCTTCCGCCGGCACGGCGACTTCACGACCGTGGCCGAGGAACTGCGCTCGATCGACTCGTACCTCAAGCTCGAGCGCGCCCGCTTCGGCGACCGGCTGAAGGTCACGCTCCAGGTCGCGCCCGAGGTCCTCTCCACGGTGATCCCGTTCCTGTCGATCCAGCCGCTCGTCGAGAACGCCGTGCGCCATGGGCTCGAGGCCAAGGAGGGCGGCGGTCGCATCACCATCACGGCCGAGGACCGCGGCGCCGACGCCGAGATCACGGTCGAGGACGACGGCGTCGGCATCGATCCCGAGGTCGCGGCCGAGGTGCTCGCGGGCGGCACCCCGGGCGAGCACGTCGGCCTCCGAAACGTCGACGCGCGCCTCCGGCAGGTGTACGGCGACGAGCACGGGCTCGTCGTGGAGACGAACGTCGGGGCCGGCACGCTCGTGCGGATGCGCGTGCCGAAGTCGCAGCCCGGCCGAAGCGCGGCATCCGTCGACCCCGGCACCCGCGGCGAGGCGGATGGGAGACTGGTGCCGTGATCTCGGTCCTCATCGCCGACGACGAGCAGCCCGCGGTGGACGAGCTGGCGTTCCTGCTCGGCCAGGACCCCCGCATCGGCACGATCCACCGGGCGACGTCGGGCTCCGAGGCGATCCGGATCCTCACGCGCGAGCCGGTCGACGCCGCGTTCCTCGACATCCACATGCCCGGGCTCTCGGGCTTCGACCTGGCGAGGGCACTGCAGCGCTTCGAACGCAAACCGGCGTTCGTGTTCGTGACCGCAGACGAGGAGGGCGCGCTCGAGGCGTTCGACCTGGCCGCGGTCGACTACCTCCTGAAGCCCGTGCGCACCGAGCGGCTGCAGCGGTCGGTCACGCGGGTCATCGAGTCCATGCGGCAGACGCAGCCGGGGGCGACGGATGCCGCAGCCTCGCGCCCCGACGTGATCGCCGTCACGCTCGGCGGCACGACGCGGATGATCCGCCGCGACGACATCCGGTACGTCCAGGCACAGGGCGACTACGCGCGTCTGCACACCGACGAGGCGAGCTACCTCGTGCGCGTGCCGATGTCCGACCTCGAGCGGCAGTGGGCCGACGCGGGATTCGTGCGCGTGCACCGCTCGTACCTCGTCGCCCTGCCGCACGTCACGCGCGTGCGGCTCGGCACCGACCGGCCGACGGTCGTCGTGGGCCAGGCCGAGCTGCCCGTGAGCCGTCGGCTGCTGCCCGCCCTCCGTGAGCGGCTCGAGCAGGCGACCCCGCGGGCCCGCTCGTGAGCGACTCCGAGCGGGATTCCGAGCCGGCCCCCGAGCGCGTGCGCGTGACCGCCCCGCGCACCGCTGCGGTCGCGGCATCCGCTCGACGCTCGACCGCCCGCCGGCGCACCGGCGCCGCCGGGCCCGGCCCCACGAGCGACGTGCAGGCCGTCTACGTGCGCTCGCTCATCCGCTCCCAGCTGCGGCTCGCGCTCGTCTGCGCGGTCGCGTTCGTCGCGGCCACGGCGACGTTCGCGATCGGCGTCGCGCTGCTGCCCGGGCTCGACGAGGCGTCGGTCGTCGGAGTGCCCGTGTCGTGGCTCCTGCTCGGCGTCGGCGTCTACCCGCTCGCGATCACCGTCGCCGCGCTCTACGTGCGCGCCGCGACCCGCAACGAGGCGCGCTACCGCTCGCTCGCGGAGGACGCGTGAGCCCCGCGATCGGGTACGCCGCGATCGCGGCCGTCGCCGTCGTCTCGGTGCTCATCGGCATCTACGGCCTGCGGATCTCGCGCACGACGAGCGACTTCTACGTCGCGAGCCGCACGGTGCGCCCGTGGTGGAACGCGTCCGCGATCGGCGGCGAGTACCTCTCGGCGGCGTCGTTCCTCGGCATCGCGGGGCTCATCCTGCTGACGGGCGCCTCGGCGCTGTGGTTCCCGATCGGGTACACGGCGGGGTACCTCATGCTGCTGCTGTTCGTCGCGGCGCCGCTGCGCCGCTCGGGCGCGTACACGATCCCCGACTTCACCGAGGCGCGGCTCGAGTCGGTCGGGGTGCGGCGGGTCACGAGCGTGCTGGTCGTCGTGATCGGATGGCTCTACATCGTGCCGCAGCTGCAGGGCGCGGCGCTCACGGTGCGCATCACCACCGGCCTGCCCAGCTGGGTCGGCTCGCTCGCGGTGGCGCTGCTCGTCGCGGTCGTGGTCGCGGCGGGCGGCATGCGCTCGATCACGTTCGTGCAGGCGTTCCAGTTCTGGCTGAAGCTCGCGGCGCTCGCGGTCCCGGCCGTCGCGCTGCTCATCGTCACGGGCGCCGTCGAACCGGCCCTCGCGCCATCCACCGCGTTCCCTGCCGACGCCGGACCCGGTGGTCTCGACGTCTACCGCACCGTCTCGCTCATGGTCGCCCTGCTGCTCGGCACGCTCGGCCTGCCGCACGTGCTCGTGCGGTTCTACACCAACCCGGATGGCCCGGCCGCACGCCGCACGACCGTGATCGTGCTCGCGCTCCTCTCGGCGTTCTACCTCTTCCCCACGCTGTTCGGCCTACTGGGCCGCTCGTTCGCTCCCGACCTCGCGAAGCCCGGCGACGCGGATGCCCTCGTGCTCGTGCTCCCCGACCGGCTCGTGCCCGGTGTCGCAGGGCAGCTGCTCACGGCGCTCGTGATCGGCGGCGCGTTCGCCGCGTTCCTCTCGACCTCGTCGGGCCTCATCGTCTCGGTCGCGGGCGTCATCTCGCAGGACCTGCTCGGCGGCAGCGTGCGCGGCTTCCGGATCGCGGCGTTCGCTTCGGCGGCGGTGCCGCTCGTGGTCGCGCTCGCGACCGAGCCGGCTGGCCTCGCCGGCAGCGTCGGCCTGGTGTTCGCGTTCACCGCGTCGACGCTCTGCCCGGTGCTCATCCTCGGCATCTGGTGGCGCGGCCTCACGGCCCGAGGCGCGATCGCCGGCATGGCGACGGGCGCGATGCTCTCAGGGGCGGCGATCCTCGGCGGCGCGCTCGTGGCGGCGTCGGCCCCCGCCATCCGCCCGCTCGTCGAACAGCCCGCCGCGTGGACGGTGCCGCTCGCGGTGCTCGTGACCGTGCTCGTCTCGCGCGCCGATCGGCGTCGCCTGCCGCGCGGGGTCGACGCATTCCTCGCGCGCCTGCACCTCCCGGAGCGCGACGGCGCCTGAGCTCGGAAGCCGTTAGTCGGCGGCGGCTCGGTCGGCGAGCTGGACCACGCGGTCGCCGCGTTCGGCGAGGCGCGCCTCGAGGCCGGCCCGCACGGCCGGCCACTCGTCGGCGAGGATCGAGTACACCGCGGTGTCGCGCCACGTGCCGTCGGGGCGGCGCTGCACCCGGCGGAGCACGCCCTCGAAGCGCGCGCCGAGCCGCTCGATGGCGGCGCGGGAGCGGTCGTTCACGGCATCGGCCTGCAGTTTCACCCGTCCGAAGCCGTGGTCGAACGCGAGCCCGAGGATCAGCAGCTTCGTCTCGGGGTTCACCGCGGACCCCCACACGCGCGGGTCGTACGCGGTCCACCCGAGGTGGGCCGACTCGTTGTCGAGATCGAGGTCGCCGAGCTTGGTCGCACCCACGATCGTGCCGTCGTCGGGTCCGCCGCGCAGGCGTACGGCGAAGGGCAGCGCATCGGGCTCGGGCGTGTACGAGGCGCGGGCGAAGACCGCGAACGCGGCCTCGTCGGCAGGCAGTCCCGACGGGCCGCCGCCGTAGCCGCCCGCGAACACCTCGGGTCGGCGGATGGCGCGCTCGAGCGCGGGCACGTCCGCCTCGGTCATCGGCTCGAGCGTGACGAATCGGCCGACGAGCGGCGCGGGTGCGGGGCGGCGTGCGGGCATCCACCGAGTGTGGCACCCCGAGCGTCCCCTGTGGAAACCGCCCGCGCGACATCCGCTCGCCCTACGATGAGCCCCGAACCGTCACCGTCGCAGAGAAGGGACCTGGGGAATGGGAGCACTGGACGACCTGACGAAGAAGGCGCAGGAGTTCGTCGAGGAGAACAAGGACCAGATCAACGAGGCGCTCAACAGCGAGCAGGCCGAGGAGATCAGCGACAAGGTCCTCGACGCCGTCGCAGACGCCGCGAAGAAGGTCACGCCCGACGAGCACGACGCGAAGGTCGACGACGTCCGCGGGCACATCGACAAGACCATCGGGACCGAGCCGTAGGCCGACCGCCGGCGGAGAGCGAGGGGCGGATGTCGGGTGGCATCCGCCCCTCGTCCATTCCCGGGTTCGTACGGACTCACCCGCCGAAACCCGGACTGGCGAACCTCGGGCGGCGTCTGAACGACCTGCTGCAGGTCCGCTCAGCGGGTGGGTTCCGCCTCTGGGGCGGCGATCGGAACCGCGTCGGATACGGGCTCATCCGGGCGGGCGAGCGGGCCGAAGGCGAGCGCGAGCGCGTGCACCACTATGAGGGAGGCCACCGCGATCTCGCCGCCGTCCTCGATGGCGATGAAGATCGGGTCGATGATCGGCTCGTCGATGAAGGGCGCGTGCACCACGTCCACGGCGAACCCGAAGATCGCCAGGGCCGCGTAGAGCGCGGCGAGGATGCGGGCCATGCGCCGCGCGGCCGCGCCCGCCGTGCGGTACGTGACCACGAATGTCGTGATGACCACGGCGCCCACGCCGAGCAGGAACAGTGCCTCCCCGAGATGGGTCGCGAGTCCCTGCAGGTAGACCACCTCGCGGTCGAACCAGATCCCGAAGGCCGTGCCCACCTGCTCGTGCACGCGGAAGTAGTCGTCGGCGAGCAGGTAGAGCGAGAACGCCGCGAACACGAGGGGCGCCGGGCTGCGCCGCCGGACGCCGGCGACCACGAGCATCGCCGCCGTCCAGCCCGTGAGCATCTGGAAGAACAGCTCCGCGTATCCACGCTCGGTCCCGAGGTGGAAGTACGGATGCCACGGCGCGCCGATCAGGCTGTGCGAGAGGTGCGCGACCACGTAGGCGGTGGTCGTCGCCCAGAGCAGGATGAGCAGGCCGCGCAGGTAGGGGTCGTCCAGGCCGAGCATCGAGCGCCACCGCGCGAGGCGGCCGGGTTGCGGGATCATCGCCGTTGATTTCCCTTCGGGTCGGTGATCCATGCTCGCACATGGAACGCCGCCGCCCCGACACCGACGAGGGGTGGATGCCGCGCGGCATCCACCCCTCGTCCATTCCCGGGTTCGTGCGGATTGACCCCGCCGAAACCCGGGACTCGCGAACCTCGGGCGGCGTCGCCACGCACTCCCGCACATCCATTCCCGCCTTGGTGCGGATGCACCCGCGGAAACCCGGGACTCGATCCCGGCAGTCGGCCCGGCGGACCGGCTCAGTCCAAGAGGTCGTGCAGCTGCACGATCTCGTCGCGGCCGGGGCCGACGCCGATGGCCGAGAAGCGGGCGCCCGACATGGCCTCGAGCTCACGCACGTAGCTCTGCGCGTTCGCGGGCAGGTCATCGAACGAGCGCGCACCCGAGATGTCCTCGGTCCAGCCGGGGAACTCCTCGTAGACGGGCTTGGCGTGGTGGAAGTCGGACTGCGAGACCGGGACCTCCTCCATGATCACGCCGTCGACGTCGTACGCGACGGCGACGGGGATGCGGTCGATGCCCGTGAGCACGTCGAGCTTCGTGAGCACGAAGTCGGTGACGCCGTTGATGCGGGCGGTGTAGCGGGCGATGGGCGCGTCGTACCATCCGGTGCGGCGGCGACGGCCCGTGGTGGTGCCGTACTCGTGGCCCTGCTCGGCGAGGAATTCGCCCCACTGGTCGAACAGCTCGGTCGGGAACGGGCCGGAGCCCACGCGCGTCGTGTAGGCCTTCACGATGCCGATGACCCGGTCGATGCGGTTGGGCGCGATGCCCGAGCCGGTGACCGCGCCGCCCGACGTCGCGTTCGACGACGTGACGAAGGGGTACGTGCCGTGGTCGACGTCGAGCATGGTCGCCTGGCCGCCCTCGAACAGCACGGTCTCACCGGCCTCGAGCGCGCGGTGCAGCAGCAGCGACGTGTCGGTGACCATCGGCCGGAGCCGGTCGACGTACGCGAGCAGCTCGTCGACGACCTCGTCGACCCCGATCGCGCGGCGGTTGTAGACCTTCAGGAGCAGGTGGTTCTTCTGGTCGAGCGCGCCCTCGACCTTCTGGCGGAGGATGTTCTCGTCGAACAGGTCCTGCATGCGGATGCCGACGCGGTTGATCTTGTCGGCGTAGGTCGGGCCGATGCCGCGGCCGGTGGTGCCGATCTGGCGCTTGCCGAGGAAGCGCTCGGTGACCTTGTCGAGGGTGCGGTGGTACTGCGTGATGACGTGCGCGTTCGCCGAGATGCGCAGCTTCGACGTGTCGACGCCGCGCGATTCGAGGCCCTCGATCTCCTCGAACAGCACCTCGATGTCGACGACGACCCCGTTCGCGATGACCGGCGTGACGCCGGGGGTGAGGATGCCGCTCGGCAGGAGGTGCAGCGCGTACTTCTCGTCGCCCACGACCACGGTGTGGCCCGCGTTGTTGCCGCCGTTGAACTTCACCACGTAATCGAGGCGAGAGGAGAGCAGGTCGGTCGCCTTGCCCTTGCCCTCGTCGCCCCACTGCGCTCCGATCAGCACGACCGCGGGCATGTCAGTCCTCTCGTGCCGCACCCGGCGCGGCGGATTCGTCGGACGGGTCGCCGGCGGGCGCGTCGGTCGACGCGGGGCGCGGCGGCAGGGGCTCCGTGATGACGGGCATGAGCTGCGTGGGCGTGAACTCCGAGGCGATGCGCGCGGGCGCCTCGGCGTCGGCCGCGGCGAGGTCGTCCGCGGCGCGTGCGGCGCGATCGGCCAGGCCGAGCCGCTCGGCGGCACGGCGCTCGGCGTCGAGCGCGCGGAGGTACGCGCGGTTGGACTCCTCGGCCCACGGCACCGACTGGCCGGCCGCCCATCCGGACGCCGCGAGCTGCTCGCGTGCGAGGTCGACCGCGACGACCGCGTAGGCGAACGCGTCGATCGGGCGCCCCTCGGAGTCGGCCACGTCGGCCAGCGCGGCCCACGCGAGCGGCGACGACGCATGCTCGGCGACGACTCGGACGACGTTTCCACGATCGGCGTCGGTGAGCGCCTGCCGGACCTCGGGTTCGTCGGCGAGCACCGCCTCAGCCGCGTCGGGGGTCTGGTCCTGAGTCACACTCAACCGTATCGCATGGGGTTTTCGCGCCCCGGGTGCGGGTCAGACCGTGACGACGGGCTCGACCGCGGCGAGCGCTGGGCCGAGGCCGAGGTCGACGAGCACGACGCGGCCGGCGAGCCTCGACGCCGGCGGCAGCAGCAGACCGGCCTTCACGGCGCCCATGGTCACGGTCACGTCGGCGGGCAGGACGGTCGGGTCGGGCACGCGTCCGTCGTCGGGTGAGATGCCGCTCGGCAGGTCGACGGCGACGACGAGCGGATGCCGCGTTCCGGGCGCCCGCTCGGCGTGCCCGCGTTCCGCGAGCCGCTCGAGCACCCGCGCCACGACGTCGCGCGCCCGACCCCGCAACGCGGGGCTGGCGGCCGCGCCGATGCCGAGGATCCCGTCGACGAGCACGTCGGCGTCGTCGATCGCCGCGGCGAATCCGGTCGGGTCGCCGTCGGGGTCGAGGTCGTTCGCGCCGGTGCGGTGCGCTGCGGCCGCGGCGGCCTCGTGCATCCGCGTCCCGACGGCCACGATGCGCACGTCGGCTCCGCGCTCGGCGAGGCGGGCGCCCGCGAACAGCGCGTCGCCGCCGTTGTCGCCCGACCCGGCGAGCACGACGACGAGTGGGCGACGCGTTCCATCCGCAGCCGTGCCGGACGAGTCGCCGTCCGACGGAAGTCCGAGGAGCCGAGCGATCTCGTCGGCGAGCGCGGCCGCCGCACGCTGCATGAGCGGCTCGCCCGCGGCGAGCAGCGGCGCCTCGGCGGCGCGGACCTGCGCAGCCGTGTAGCCGTGCCGCGGCGACGGTGCAGCGGAGTGCGGAGCATCGGCGCCCATGCCGCCGAGCCTACGCCGCACCATCCGCCCCTCGTCGTCTCGTTTCAGGAAGTCGGAGGCTGCTCAGGATGGGATCCGCGATCGGGTCCTGACGAGCGTCCGACTTCCTGAATCGGTGATTCCGGGCACGCGAGAGGGGCCGGGCCCTGGCGGGCCCGACCCCTCGGTGCGATTCGGTCGACTACTCGACGACGGCGAACGCGTTCACGTTGCCCGCGCCGTAGAAGCTGTTCCGCTCGCCACCCGTGCAGGTCGCCGGGAAGCCGGGGCGCGGTTCGTACACGCCTTCCGGGCACTCCAGCGGCGTGGCCGTGCGCTCGAGGAACGAGGCGAGCTGGCCGGGGTTCATGCCCGGGTGCGCCGACACGGCGAGCGCCGCGACACCGGCCGCGTGCGGCCCGGCCATCGACGTGCCCTGCTTGTAGCCCCAGCCGTTGGCACCGGTCGCCGCGTTCCACGTGGTCGACAGGATCCCGTCGGTCAGCGTGGACGTCGCGCCGCCGGTGCGGAAGCGCGTGTCACCGCCGGGGGCCGTGACGTCGACGACGCCCTGGCCGTACGACGAGTAGTAGCTCTTCTGCTCGGTCGGGCCGACGGCCGAGACCGTCACGACGCCCGGCGCCTCGGCCGGGAGGTCGCGGCAGGCGCCGGTGACGGTGCGATCCTCGACGGGGTACGTGCCGTCGTTCGGGCTGCTCGAGTCGATGAACTTGTGCTGCAGGTCGACGTTGCTGTTGCCCGCCGACGCCACCGTGAGGGTGCCCTTCGACTGCGAGTAGCTCAGAGCGCGCTGCACGGCCTGCCAGACGGGACGCTGGCGCGGGTCGTTGATGCAGTTGAACTCCCACGGGTCGATGAAGTAGCTGTTGTTCGTGACCGGCATGCCGTGGTCGGCCGCCCAGAGGTACCCGCAGACCGCGGCCTCGGGGTAGATGAAGCCGTCGTCGTTGACGACCTTGACCGACGCGACCTTGACACCGGGCGCGACGCCCGCGACGCCCACGCCGTTGATCGCCGCTGCGATCGTGCCGGCGACGTGCGTGCCGTGATCGGAGGTCGTCGGGTTCCAGGCCGCGACGCTCGTGTCGACCACGCCGCCGAGGCACGAGGCGCTCTGGTCGAACGCGATCTGCGAGGCCAGGTCGGGGTGCGTCGACGAGATGCCCGAGTCGAGCACGCCGACGACCACCGACGAGTCACCCGTGGTCACCGCGTGGGCCTCGGCCACGTCGATCTGCGTCATGTCCCACTGCTGGCCCCAGAGCGGCTCGCCCGTGGGGTCGCCGGTCGCCTGGACGGTGGCCGAGTCGACGGCCACGGACGCATCGTCGTCGATGAGCGTGGTGCCGAGGCCGTCGGTCGAGGCGACCGACTCGACGCCGCGACCCGCGACCGCAGTGTCGAAGGCCGTGTTCGTCGAGCGCGCGACGAGCACGCCGATCTGGTCGTAGGCGGCCACGACCGTGCCGCCGGCGGCGGCCACGCGTTCTGCGGCCGCCTTCGTGGTCGCGCCCTTGGGCGCGAGCACGAGGTACGTGGACTCCGGTCCGACGGCGACGGCCGGTGCGACCGTCGTTCCCACCAGTCCGATGGCGAGGGCGACGGCTGACGCCGCGCCGATCACCTTGGTGTTCCTCATCCTGTCTCCGTTCGATGTGCATGGAGTGCCGCCGACCGAAACGGCCGGCGGCGGGCCGGCCCGCCCAGTGGATGCGACGAGGGCGGCAGGTCGTGCCGCCCGTGACCGGTTCGCGCGAGTCTACTGACGCGCACGCGTCAGCGGGAGGGGCTGTGGAGAACCTTCGCATTGCGATACAGCGGCTCGGCGCGAAATCCGTATTTCGATGGCTACCGATTGACACTCGATAGATAATGCGCGATATTCGACGCATGACTTCTCTGAACCGAGTGATCGTGCCGCTCCGGGTCCTCATCGTGCTCGTGTTCGCCGGGCTTGTCGTCGCCCAGGTGATGAGCCTGCCCGGCGAGTTCATGCAGCAGGCGCGTGAAGCGCCCGAGCTCGGGCCCGTGCCGTGGATCCTGCTCGCGTTCTCGATCCTCGAGGTGCTCTGCGTCCAGGTGGTCCTCGTGTGCATCTGGCGCCTGCTCTCGCTGATCCGCGCCGACCGCATCTTCAGCGAGAAGTCGTTCGCCTGGGTCGACCTGATGACCTGGACCATCGTGGTCGCGTGGCTCATGCTCTTCGGCGTCGCGGCCTGGCTGATGACGGTCTTCCTCACGACGCCCGAGCTGCGCGATCCCGGCAACGGAGTGGTCCCGACCGGACTGGTGCTCATCGGCGGCGTGGTCGTGCTCGTCGTCGTGGTGCTGCGTGCGCTCCTGCACCAGGCGGCGGCCATGCGCAGCGACCTCGAAGAGGTGATCTGATGGCGATCGTCGTGCGCATCGACGTCGAGCTCGCCAAGCGCAAGATGAGCGTCGGCGACTTCGCGGAGCGAGTCGGGCTCACGCCCGCGAACGTCGCCGTCCTGAAGAACGGGCGTGCGAAGGCCGTGCGGCTCAGCACGCTCGACGCCATGTGCCGCGTGCTCGGCTGCCAGCCCGGCGACCTGCTCGAGTGGGTCGACGACGACGGCGTCGCACCCTGACTCGAGTTGCCGGTTCCGCCGGATGCTGAAGGGGGAGTCCCGGCTGAACCGGCAACTCGACTGGCGGGCAGGGGCCTGGCGGGTAGGGCGCCAGGCGGGCGCCGTCACGCGAACGCGAGGGTTCCGCACCTCCCGTAGGCTGGAGGCCATGTCGAAGGTCCTCACCTCCCTGCCCGCCGGCGAACGCGTCGGCATCGCCTTCTCGGGAGGTCTCGACACCTCCGTGGCGGTCGCGTGGATGCGTGAGAAGGGCGCCATCCCCTGCACCTACACCGCCGACCTCGGCCAGCCCGACGAGCCCGACGTGGAGGCGGTGCCCGGTCGCGCGCTCGAGTACGGGGCCGAGCTGAGCCGCCTCGTCGACGTGAAGACGTCGCTCGTCGAAGAGGGACTGGTCGCCCTGCAGTGCGGCGCGTTCCACATCCGCAGCGGCGGCAAGACGTACTTCAACACGACCCCGCTGGGCCGCGCCGTCACGGGCACGCTGCTCGTGCGCGCCATGATGGAGGACGGCGTCGACATCTGGGGCGACGGCTCCACGTACAAGGGCAACGACATCGAGCGGTTCTACCGCTACGGCCTGATGGCCAACCCGCGCCTTCGCATCTACAAGCCGTGGCTCGACAGCGCATTCGTCACCGAGCTCGGCGGCCGCACCGAGATGAGCGAGTGGATGCAGACCCGCGACCTTCCCTATCGGGCGTCCGTCGAGAAGGCCTACTCGACCGATGCCAACATCTGGGGCGCCACGCACGAGGCGAAGAAGCTCGAGGACCTCGATGCCGGCATCACGCTCGTCGAACCCATCATGGGCGTCCGCTTCTGGGACGACTCGGTCGCGATCGAGGCCGAGGACGTCACCGTGCGCTACGAGCAGGGCCGGCCGGTCGCGCTCAACGGCGTCGAGTTCGACGACCCGGTCGAGCTCGTGCTCGAGGCGAACCGCATCGGCGGCCGCCACGGCCTCGGCATGAGCGACCAGATCGAGAACCGCATCATCGAGGCCAAGTCGCGCGGCATCTACGAGGCGCCTGGCATGGCGCTGCTCCACATCACGTACGAGCGGCTGCTCAACGCGATCCACAACGAGGACACCGTCGCGAACTACCACAACGAGGGTCGCCGCCTCGGCCGCCTCATGTACGAGGGTCGCTGGCTCGACCCGCAGTCGCTCATGCTTCGCGAGTCGATCCAGCGCTGGGTCGGTTCGGCCGTGACCGGCGAGGTGACGCTGCGCCTGCGCCGCGGCGACGACTACACGATCCTGAACACCACCGGCCCCGCGCTCAGCTACCACCCCGACAAGCTCTCGATGGAACGCGTCGGCGACCAGGCGTTCGGCCCCGAGGACCGGATCGGCCAGCTCACGATGCGCAACCTCGACATCGCCGACTCGCGCGCCCGCCTCGAGCAGTATGCGCAGCTCGGCATCGTGGGCGGCGCGACCGCCCAGCTCGTCGGCGAGATCGCCGCGGGGCAGGCCGCGCAGATCCTCGCGGGCGAGGTCGAGACCGACCTCGACGCCGCGACGGATGCCGCGAACGAGGCCGCCGCGTTCGACCTCGGCACCGACTGAATCCGATGCCGCGTACTGCGAACGCAGTACGTCAAGACACCTCACCGGGTGGACGCGCCGGACGTCCGGGCTGACGAGACTCTCCATGACGATGCGCGAACTGCGCACCGCAGCAGAGAGGAATCGGCATGGCCACCCCCATCCTGCGGGTCGACGACCTGCGCAAGACCTACGGACGAGGCGCGACGCGCTTCGACGCGCTCAAGGGGGTGAGCTTCGAGATCCGGGAGGGCGAGTCCCTCGCGATCGTCGGCAAGTCCGGATCCGGCAAGTCCACGCTGATGCACCTCCTCGCCCTGCTCGACGAGCCGACGTCGGGCTCGGTGCACCTCGCCGGCCGCGACGCCGGCGAGCTCCGGGGTCGCGAGCTCAATCGCGCGCGGAACCGCACGTTCGGCTTCGTGTTCCAGCAGTTCTTCCTCACGCCGGGCGCCACGGTGCTCGAGAACGTGATCCTCCCCCTGAAGATCGCCGGGGTCGGCCGCGCCGAGCGCAGGCGCCGTGGGCTGGCCGCACTGGCGCAGCTCGAGCTCGAGGACAAGGCGCGAAACCGCGCGTCCGACCTCTCGGGCGGCCAGAAGCAGCGCGTCGTGATCGCACGGGCACTCGTGAACACCCCGCGCGTGATCTTCGCGGACGAGCCGACGGGCAACCTCGACTCGGCGACGGGCGCCGTCGTCGAGGACATCCTGTTCGAGCTCAACCGGGAACAGGGCATCACGCTCATCATCGTCACGCACGACGAGGAGCTCGCGGCCCGCTGCGATCGTCGGATCCACATGCGCGATGGCGTCATCGTCGCCGAACGCGTCGAGGCGCACGCGGACGACGCACGGGAGGAGGTGCGGGCCGCATGAGGACGACCGACGTGATCGCCAGCGCGATCTCCAACACCTTCCGCTCGAAGACCCGCACGATCCTGACGATCCTGGCGATCTTCATCGGCGCCTTCACCCTGACCATCACCACCGGGCTCGGCACCGGCATCAACCAGTACATCGACGAGACGGTCGCCGAGATCGGCTCGGACGACGTCCTGACCGTGACGCACGCGCCCGCCGAGGACGCGGGTGACGGTCCGCCGGAGTACACCCCCGACCAGGTGACCCAGCAGGCAGTGGGACCGGAGGGCGAGCAGACGCTCCAGCCCATCACCCAGGCGGATCTCGACGAGATCGCCTCGATCGACGGCGTGCTGTCCGTCGATCCGGTGAAGCAGGTCGATGTCGACTTCGTCCAGCGCGCCGAAGGCACGCCGTACCAGATCAACGTGGGATCCTTCGTCCCGGGCACCCAGGTGCAGCTCGCGGCGGGCGAGCAGCCCGATGCGGCATCCGATGACCTTCAGGTCGCCATCCCCGTCGACTACGTCGAGCCGCTCGGATTCGACGACGACGCGGCGGCGATCGGGCAGGAGGTCGTCTTCGGGCTGACCGACGGCAACGGCGACGCGCGGACCGTGACGGCGACGGTCGTGGGCGTCTCGGAGGCCGGACTCGGTGGCGCCGGGTCGAGCGCCGCCCCGAACACCGCGCTGACCGACGCGCTGCACGACGTGCAGGAGATCGGGGCGGCCGCCGGTCAGGCCGACCAGCACGGCTCCGCGACGGTGCGGTTCGATCCCGACTCCACGCCCGAGCAGGTCGAGGCGCTCCGAGCGAGCCTGACCGACGCCGGATTCGCCTCGACGACCCTCGACGACACGCTCGGGACGTTCAAGGCGGTCATCGACGGCATCGTCCTGGTGCTGAACGCCTTCGCGATCATCGCCCTGCTCGCCGCGAGCTTCGGGATCGTGAACACGCTCTTCATGTCGGTGCAGGAGCGCACGCGCGAGATCGGCCTGATGAAGGCGATGGGCATGGGCAGCGGCAAGGTGTTCGGGCTCTTCAGTTCCGAGGCGACGTACATCGGCTTCCTCGGCAGTGTGGTCGGCATCGGCATCGGCATGCTCGCCGGCACGGCCGTGGGTGGTGCGCTCTCGTCGACGCTGTTGGCCGACCTGCCGGGACTGACGCTCATCGCGTTCGATCCCGTGTCGATCCTGACGATCGTCCTGCTCGTCATGGGCATCGCGTTCGTCGCGGGTTCCCTGCCCGCCGCCCGCGCGGCACGGCTGAACCCGATCGATGCGCTGCGATACGAGTAGGCACCCTCGCCCGTGGCCGCCGCGGTGGGAAGAATGAACGGATGAACGAGCCAACGGTCGTTCCGGTCCGCCGCCGCCGCATCCCGGCCTGGGCGTGGGACCTCGTCGCCGGCGTCTCGGTGGTCGCCGCCGCGCTGCTCCCCTCGGTGGGGCGCGGCGGCGACCACGGGCCATCCGTCGTCGCGCTCACGCCGTGGACGATCGCGATCGCGATCGCGGCGGCCCTCGTGCTGCCGTTGCGGCGTCGGTGGCCGATCTCCGTGCTCGTCGCCACGATCGCCCTGCTGTCGGTCGGCACGCTGGTGGCGGGTTCCTCGCTTCCGTTCGTGCTGCCGGTGGCGATCGCGACCTTCGGCGTCACGGCGCGGCTGGAGCGACGGAAGTCGATCCCGGTGGTCGCCGCCACCGTCGTGCTCCTCGTCGTCGTCGAGCTGTTCGCCGGCCCCGCGCAGGTCTTCGACCCGAGGCTCATCCCCGTGCCCGCGCTCGTCGCCTTCGCCGGCGCGGCCGGGGATGCCACGCGCTCGCGTCGCGCGTACATCGACGCGATCACCGAGCGCGCCGAGCGGGCCGAGCGCACGAAGGAGTCCGAGGCGCGCCGACGCGTCGCCGAGGAGCGGCTTCGCATCGCGCGCGACCTGCACGACGCGGTCGCCCACCAGATCGCCGTCATCAACCTGCACTCGGGCGTCGCGAGCCGCGCCATCGCGCGCGACCGCGACGTCGACCTCCCGACCGCCCGCACGTCCCTCGCCACCATCGGCGATGCCTCGAGGACGGTGCTGGCCGAGATCGGCGACCTGCTGTCGGTCCTGCGCAGCGATCCCGCCGACGACGAGCGCGCATCGGCCCCGACGGCTCCGCTGCCCGGGCTCGGCGAGCTCGAGGACCTGCTCGCCGGGTTCACCGCGGCCGGCCTGGAGACCAGCGTGCGCGTGGAGGGCACGCCCCGCCCTCTCCCACCGGCCGTCGACCGCGTGGCCCACCAGGTGATCCGCGAGGGCCTCACGAACGTGCACAAGCACGGGGCATCCGGGCGGGCGCACCTGCTCCTCGAGTACCGCCCCGATGAGCTCGCCATCACCGTCACGAACCCGGTCGACGCGACGGGCGCGGAGCCGGCGACGGGCCCGTCGACCGGGCTCGGGCTCATCGGCCTCCGCGAGCGCGTCGCGGCCGTGCGCGGCACCGCGCGCGCCGGGACCACCGGCTCGGTGCACCGGCTCATCGCGACCCTGCCGACCGACCGGGGAGACGACGCGTGACCACGACCGTCCTCGTCGTCGACGACCAGCCGCTCATTCGGCAGGCGGTCGTCGCCCTGCTCCGCGCCGAAGCGGACCTCCGGGTCGTGGCGGAGGCCGCCGACGGTCTCGATGCCGTCGAGCTGGCACGCTCGCTGCGGCCCGACGTGGTGCTCATGGACATCCGGATGCCGCGACTCGACGGCATCGAGGCGACGCGCCGCATCTGCGACGACCCCGGGCTCGCCGACGTCCGCGTGCTCATCCTCACGACCTTCGAGGACGACGAGAACGTGGCGATGGCCCTGCGCGCCGGCGCGAGCGGGTTCGTGGGCAAGGCCACCGAGCCCGACGCCCTCGTGGACGCCGTCCGCACGGTGCACTCGGGAGAGTCGCTCCTGTCGCCCGTGGCGACGCGGCTCCTCATCGAGCGATACCTCCGTGCCGAGCCGGTGCCCGACCCCTCGCGGGCGCCGCTCCCCGGACTCGACCTCCTGACCGACCGCGAGCGCGAGGTGCTCGTGTTCGTCGCGCGCGGCGCGTCGAACGGGCAGGTCGCCGACGCGCTCGTGATCTCGCCGCACACCGCGAAGACGCACGTGAATCGGATCATGTCGAAGCTGCATGCGCACGACCGGGCGCAGCTGGTGATCCTCGCCTACGAGCACGGCCTCGTGCGACCCGGCACCGACTGAGCCGAAGGTCCTGACGCCGCGCTGCGGCCGGTGCCATACTCGGGCATCGACCGCACGCAACGATGCCCGGGCGGCGGTCCGCAGACCTTCGGGAGGGGCGATGACCGTGGACGTGTGCGCCCGAGCCGGAGCCCGCCCGTGAGCGGCGGTGAATGGGCCGCCGTCATCGGCGGCATCGTCATCCTGGTCGACTGGATCATCCGCATCGTGGCGCTCATCGTGATCCCACGCGACCGCAAGCCGACGGCGGCCATGGCCTGGCTGCTCGCCATCTTCCTCATCCCGTTCATCGGCATCCTGCTGTACCTGCTCATCGGCAACATCCGGCTGCCGAAGCAGCGGATGGCGCGCCAGGAGGAGGCCGACCGGATGATCGCCGAGCGGACGGAGGGCCTCGACCTCGTCCTCGACCACGACGCCTGGCCGACCTGGTTCGCGTCCGCGGTCGAGCAGAACACGCGGCTCACCGGCCTTCCCGTCACGTCGGGCAACCGCGCGACCCTGATCGACGACTACCAGGGGTCGATCGACGCGATGGCGGCGGATGTCGCGACCGCGACGCGCTTCGTCCACGTCGAGTTCTTCATCGTCGCGTTCGACGACACGACGCGCGACTTCTTCGCGGCGATGGACGCCGCGGTGCAGCGCGGCGTGCGGGTGCGGCTGCTCATGGACCACATCGCGTCCGCGAAGGTCCCGCTGCACAAGGCCACGATCGCCGAACTCGACCGGATCGGGGTGGAGTGGCACTACCTGCTGCCCGTGCGGCCGCTGAAGGGCGACTGGCAGCGACCCGACCTGCGCAATCACCGCAAGATCGTGGTGGTCGACGGCGTGATCGGCCACATGGGGTCGCAGAACCTCATCGACCGCAACTACGACTCGCCGAAGAACATCAAGCGCGGGCTGATGTGGCAGGAGCTCGTCGCCCGCGTCACCGGCCCCACGGTCGCCGAGCTGAACGCCGTCTTCCGCTCGGACTGGTACGCCGAGACGGGCGAGGTGCTCGGCGAGGAGTGGAACACGCCGGCGACCGCGATCCCGGTCGACACCTCACCCGACGCGCTCGACTGCCAGGTGGTCCCGAGCGGCCCGGCGTTCGAGAGCGAGAACAACCTCAGGCAGTTCCTCACGCTCGTGAACTCGGCGCAGGAGCAGGTGATCATCACGAGCCCGTACTTCGTGCCCGACGAGGCGATGGTCTACGCGATCACGTCGGCCAAGCTCCGCGGGCTCGACGTCCAGCTGTTCGTGTCGGAGATCGGCGACCAGGGCGGCGTCTGGCACGCGCAGCGCTCGTACTACCGCGCGCTCCTGCAGGCCGGGGTGCGCATCTGGCTGTACCCGGGCCCGTACATCCTGCACTCGAAGCACCTCTCGATCGACGACGACGTCGCCGTCATCGGGTCGAGCAACATGGACATCCGCTCGTTCGCGCTGAACTTCGAGGTCACGCTGCTCGTGCGCGGCGCGTCGTTCGTGGCGGACATGCGCGAGGTCGAGGCGAAGTACCGCGAACTGGGCCGCGAGCTCACGCTCGAGGAATGGGATCGCGAGCCCGCGAGCGCGACGTTCCTCGACGGGATCGCCCGGCTCACGTCGGCGCTGCAGTAACGCGCTACGCGGGCGTCTGCTGGTGCGCGGCCACGTGCCACGCGCCGTCGTCGTACAGGTAGGTCGTCGACATCCGGAGATTCGCGACGTCGTCGCCGCGGCGAGCGACGGCGCGGTACGCGAGGATGCCGGCGTGGTCGCCGAGGCGCACGACGGCGGGCTCGTGGATCTCGTACGCCTCCCACGGCGGGACGCTCGCGAAGGCGCCCATCACGTCGTCGCGACCGAGCACGGCGCCCTCGACGATCATGATCGCGTCGCGCGTCATGGAGCGGGCGTAGTGCGTGCCGCCGCGCCCGGCGAGGATGGCGCGCCATCCGGCATGCTCCTCGTGCAGCAGTCGGGCGGGCAGATCGTCGGTGATCTCGGTCATGCGGCCACGCTACCCGGCCCGGCCGGCAGTCCCTAGAGCCAGTTGCGTCGCTTGAAGATGACGTAGAGCGTGATGCCGAACAGCACCATCGCGGCGAGCGCGGCGGGATAGCCGAGCGGATGGTCCAGCTCGGGCATGTTCGCGAAGTTCATGCCGTAGACCGTGCCGATCAGGGTCGGGGCGAAGATGATCGCCGCCCAGCTCGAGATCTTCTTGACCTCCTCGCTCTGCTTGAGGCTCGTCTGCGTCAGCTGCTGCATCTCGTCGTTCTGCCGCTGCGTGACGAGCGTCGAGTGCACGGCGAGCGCGTTCTGGAGGAGCTGGCGGAAGGAGTCGCCCCGCTCCACGACCCGGATGACGTGGTCGAGCACGTCGCGGAGGTAGCGCTGCAGCTCGAGGTCGACCTGGTACTTCTCGAACCCTCGCTCGATCGCCTGCACCATGTCGAGGAGCGGCCGAGTGGCGCGCTGGAACTCCATCACCTCGGAGGCGAGGTCGTAGATGCGCCGCGTGACCTGCGGATCGCCGTCGAAGAGCTCCTCCTCGATCTCGTCGATGTCGTTCTCGAGTCCGGCGAGCACGGGCGCGTACTCGTCGACGACCTCGTCGAGCACCGCGTAGAGCACGGCCTCGGAACCGCGCGCGAGCAGGTCGGGCGTGGCCTCGAGCCGACGCCGGACGCGGGCGAGGTCGGGCGCCTCCGCGCGCCGGATGGTGACGGCGAAGTCGCGGCCCACGAAGAGGTGCACCTCGCCGAACTCGACCTCCTCGGTGGCGTCGAGGTACCGCGCCGGCCGAAGGACGACGAACAGCGTCTCGCCGTAGCGCTCGAGCTTCGCGCGCTGATGGCCCTTGCGCGCGTCCTCGACCGCGAGGTGGTGGAGCGAGAACTCGGCCGCGACCGCGTCGAGCTCCTCGGCGGTCGGACGGTAGAGGCCGATCCACGAGAAGCCGCCGTGCTGCTCGCGGACCTCGAAGCTCTCCTCGAGCGTCGCGGGACTCGCGACGCGGCGGCCGTCGCGATAGACGGCGTTGTCGATGACCGGCACGCGTCCAGTCTCCCAGCGGTCGTCAGTGCGCGGCGGCCCATTGCCCGCGCGTCGGCGTGGGCCGCGTTCGGGCGAGGGAGCCGGCATGCATGCCGAGCCGCGCCTCGGCGGCAGCGAAGACCATGCGGTCGGCCTCGGCCTCGTCGATGAGCCCGAGGGCGTGGTGCTGCACGGCGACGCCGTCGACGAGCGCGGTGAGCATGCGGGCGTCGGCCTCGGGGTCGTCGCTCGAGGCGGCGCCTGTGGCGACGTTGCGCTCGATGATCCGGGCGAGCCGGAGGTCGGAGTCGCGGTGGTGGCGGGTGAGCGCCGCGTGGAGCTCGGGATTGCGCGGGGCCTCGCTCCACGCGTCGATCCACACGAGGTAGTGCTCGCGCGGCGTGGTGCTCAGCCAGTCGGCGAGCGCGGCGACGGGTTCGAGGCGCTCGGCGAGCTCGTCATCCTGGACGGACTCGGCGAGCACGGCCGCGTCGAACGCCGCCGCGACGAGCTGCTCGCGCGTCGCGAAGTAGTGACGGATGAGCCCGTGGACGACGCCGACCTCGGCGGCCACGTCGCGGAGCGTGACGCCGGCGAAGCCGTCGCGCGCCACGAGCCGCAGCGTCGCGTCGAGGATCTGCTCGCGTCGCTCGGCGGGATCCAATCGGGTGGCCATCCGCTCATCGTACCGCTCTTGGCCGCGTGGACAACACGTTCAGGTCCGTGCGTGACGGCGCGCCCACTCGTGCATCACGATCGCCGCGGCCGCGCTCGCGTTCATCGAGCGGGTCGAGCCGTATTGCGTGATCTCGACGACGGCGTCGGCGGCGGCCAGTGCCTCGTCACTGAGGCCGGGCCCCTCCTGTCCGAACAGCAGCACGCACCGCTCCGGCAGGTCGGCGAGGTCGACTGGCGCGGCGCCCTCGACGTTGTCGACCGCGACGATCGGCAGGCCCTCGGCGTGCGCCCACGCGACGAAGTCGGAGACATCCGGATGGTGCACGAGGTGCTGGTAGCGATCGGTCACCATCGCGCCGCGACGGTTCCAGCGCCGCCGCCCGATGATGTGCACCGTCTCGGCGGCGAACGCGTTGGCCGTGCGCACGATCGAGCCGATGTTCAGGTCGTGCTGCCAGTTCTCGATGGCGACGTGGAACGGATGGCGCCGCTCGTCGAGGTCGGCGACGATCGCCTCGAGTCGCCAGTACCGGTACCGGTCGACGACGTTGCGGCGATCGCCGTGGGCGAGCAGGTCTGGGTCGTAGCGCGGGTCGTCGGGCCAGGCCGAGCGGCCGCCGGGCCATGGGCCGACACCGTGCTGCGGCAGCTGGGGCTCGACGTGCGGGGTCGCGTCGTCGGCGCCGGGCGCGCCCGTGCCATCCTCTCGGTCGTCGTCGCTCACGCCCCAACGCTAGCCGCCGGGCGCACCGGTCGGCGGCCCCGGCGAGCTCGCGCGGGACCGCCGTGAGGTCGTGCGGCTATCCTCCGAACTCGACGCCGCCTCGACAGGCGTCGCCGGGGCTCGGCACGGCGCCCTTCAGACCGGCCCGCACGTACTGGCCGTAACTCTGCACGTGGCCGCCGGTGACCGCGTCGTCGTCCATGAACGGGAAGGGGTTGTTCTCCTGACCGGGCCCGCTGCCGTCGGGCAGGTCGCGGCCCGAGAAGGCGCACGCCGAGTTCGCGACGTGGGCGCCCGTCTCGAGGCGCTCGCCTTTGCCGTTGTACTCACCGGCGTTCGCCGCTGTGGCACCGCCGACCACGAGCCCGAGGGCCACGAGACATCCGATTGCGATTCGCTTCATCTGATCCACCTCACTGTGAGGGACGACCGGAGGTTCGGGTCACGCTCGGGCGCGGGCGCTCAAGCCGTCTCAAGCCCGCAACCTACTCCTCGCGTTCTCACGCCGAACGCCCGCGAACTGGGCACACGGCGCGGCGGTTTTCGGTGTACCGAAAACCCGCTACGATTTCGGTATGCCGAAAGCCGACACGGATGTCGCCACCACCCCGCCGCCCGAGCGCACCGCCCGGGTGACGCCGCCCGCCTCGGTCGCCCGACTCGCCTGGCTCATCGGGCCCGCCCTCGTCGCGGGCGTCGCCTACCTCGACCCCGGCAACGTCGCGAGCAACATGACGGCGGGCGCGCAGTACGGCTACCTGCTGGTCTGGGTGGTCGTGCTCGGCAACGTGATGGCGTGGCTCATCCAGTACCTCTCGGCCAAGCTCGGCATCGTCACGGGCGAGAGCCTGCCCGAGGTGCTCGGCCGGCGCATCCGCAGCCGGTGGGGCCGGCGCGCGTACTGGCTGCAGGCCGAGCTCGTCGCCATGGCGACCGACCTGGCGGAGGTCATCGGTGGAGCGGTCGCGCTGAACCTGCTCTTCGGCGTCCCGCTGGTCTGGGGCGGGCTCATCACCGGCACCGTGTCGATCGTGCTGCTCGTGCTGCAGTCGAAGCGCGGTCCGCGCACGTTCGAGTTCGTGATCATGGGACTGCTCGTGATCATCGCGGTCGGCTTCTCGGTCGGCGTCTTCATCGCGCCGCCCGATCCGTCCGACCTCGTCGCCGGACTCGTGCCTCGCTTCGAGGATGCCAACTCGGTGCTGCTCGCCGCCTCGATCCTCGGCGCGACGATCATGCCGCACGCCATCTACGCGCACTCGGCGCTCAGCCGCGACCGATTCGTGAGGCGGCAGTCGCTCGGCGGCACGCACGTCTCGGCCGAGGCTCCTGCGAGCACGGAGGTGGACCCGGAGATCGCCGCGGTGGCCTCGGGCGGCGCGGTCCGGCGCGGGCTCGCCCGGCTGGTCGTCCGCGAGGGCAGCGGCGACCTCGCCCGCATGCGCGGCGGTGAGCCGGGCACCGCGACGGCCCTGCCCACCGACCGGCTGGTGCGCGCCACGCGCTGGGACGTGTCGATCGCGATGGCGATCGCCGGCACCGTGAACCTCTGCATCCTGCTGCTCGCGGCCGTGAACCTCGCGGGCGTCGAGGGCACCGACAGCCTCGAGGGCGCGTACGCCGCGTTGTACGTGTCGCTCGGCCCGGTGATCGCGACGCTCTTCGCGGTCGGCCTCCTCGCGTCCGGGCTGGCTTCGACCTCGGTCGGCGCGTACGCGGGCGCCGAGATCATGCAGGGCCTGCTGCACGTGCGCATCCCGCTGCTGGTTCGACGGCTCATCACGCTCATCCCCGCGCTCGCAGTGCTGTGGGCGGGGTTCGACCCCACGCTCTCGCTCGTGCTGAGCCAGGTGGTGCTGTCGTTCGGCATCCCGTTCGCGCTCGTCCCCCTCGTCGCGCTCACCGCGCGGGCGGGCGTGCTCGGCCGGTGGCGCAACCACTGGGCTACGACGGCGGCGGGCATCGGCGCGTCGATCTTCCTCATCACGCTCAACGCCGTGCTGCTCTGGCTGGTCTTCACCGGCGCCTGACACGGTCGCCCTGTTCACTGCTGCGGGTAGGGTGGGGCCGATGCCCGCGACCCAGAGTCCCGCCGTCGAGGACTACCTCAAGACGGTGTACGCCCACACCGAGTGGCAGCCCGACGCGATCACCCCGTCAGGCCTCGCCGCGGCGCTCGGCGTCGCGCCGTCCTCGGTCACCGAGATGGTGAAGAAGATGGCGGCGCAGGGCCTCGTGCAGCACGTGCCGTACGGCGCGATCCGGCTCACCGACGCCGGCCGCACGCGCGCGCTCGCGGTCGTGCGGCGGCATCGCCTCATCGAGACCTGGCTCGTCCGCGAGATGGGCTACGGATGGGACGAGGTGCACGACGAGGCCGAGGTCCTCGAGCACGCGCTCTCCGACCGGCTGCTCGAGGCCATCGACGAACGCCTCGGGCGCCCGGCGCGCGACCCGCACGGCGACGCGATCCCGCGCGCCGACGGCACGCTCGTGTCCGAGCCGGCCGTGCGGCTCGACGAGGCCCCCACGGGTCACGTCGGGCGCGTCATCCGCATCAGCGACCGCGACCCGGCCGTGCTGCGCGAGCTCGACGGCGCCGGTGTCGGCCCCGGCAGCGAACTGCGCGTCGCGGATGGCGCGGGGGCGACATCCGTCACCGTGATCGTCGGTGACGACACCCGTGCCATCCCGCGCGCCGCGGCGGCCGGCATCTGGATCTCGGCCTGAGCCGTCAGCGAACGATCGCCCGAAACCCTCCCGCTCTCGGTCTGCGTCGGCGAGGATGAGGAGATGGGCCACCACGCGGGCGAGAAGATCACACCGGAACTCACTGACGCGCAGTGGGACCGATTGCGCGGCTACGGCACGCCGCAGCAGACGGAGGCGGGCCAGGTGCTGTTCCGCGCCGGCGACCGCAGCTACGACCTCATCCTCGTCGAGACGGGGGAGGTCGAGGTCGTGCGCGAGGCGCTCTGGTGGACCGAGGAGGAGCAGCTCGCCGTGCTCGGGCCGCGGACCTTCGTCGGCGAGCTCGGCCTGCTGAACGGGCAGCGCGCGTTCCTCACGGCGCGCGCGCTCGGGCCGGGCCGCATCCTGCGTCTCGACCACGACGCGCTCCAGCGGATGATGGCCGAGGACGACGAGCTGTGCGACCTCATGCTGCGCACGCTCTGGACACGGCGCGAGATGCTCCGGCACGGCCCGGCGGCGTGGACGTTGAAGATCGTCGGCGCGTCCAGCTCGGCCGAGTCGACGGCGCTGCGCCGTTACGCCGAGCGGCTCGAGCTCGTGCACACCTTCGTCGACGTCGACGACCCGAACCTCGACCACAACGTGTGGGGGCACGGCTACACGCGCGAGGACATCCCGATCGCGATCGTGCAGGGCGAGATCGTGCGCAACGCCACGCCCGGTCAGCTCGCCGAGCTGCTGGGCCTCGCCTACACCTCCGAGGACGACATCGAGTTCGACCTCGCCGTGGTCGGCGCCGGGCCCGCCGGCCTCGCCGCCGCGATCTACGGCGCCTCCGAGGGCCTGCGCACCGTGCTGCTCGACGCAGTCGCCCCGGGCGGGCAGTCGGCGACCACCTCGCGCATCGAGAACTACCTCGGCTTCCCGTTCGGCGTGAGCGGCGACGCCCTCACCTCGCAGGCGTCGCTGCAGGCCTTCAAGTTCGGGGTGCGCATCGCCGCGCCGTGCCCGGTGGTGCGGCTGGACCCCGAGACCGGCGTCCACCGCCTGCTGCTCGCCGACGGCAAGATCGTGCGGGCCCGGGCGGTCGTCGTCACCACCGGCGTCGCGTACCGCGGGCTGCCGCTCGAGCGGTGGGACGAGTTCGAGGGCCACGGCATCCACCACGCGGCATCCGCGCTCGAACTGCGCCAGGTCGCCGGGTCCGATGTCGTCGTCGTGGGCGGCGCGAACTCCGCCGGGCAGGCGGCCCTCGCCCTCGCCGCCAACGCCTGCCGGGTTCGCCTGGTGGTGCGGTCCGGCGACCTGTCCGAGCGCATGTCGAGCTACCTCGTCGACCGGATCCGCGACGACTCGCGCATCGAGGTCCGCACCGGCACCGAGGTGGCGGAGCTGCACGGTGGCGACCGGCTCGAGCGCGTCACGCTCCGCGGCCCGGGCGGCGACGAGGTCGTCGACGCCACGGCGCTGTTCTGCTTCATCGGCGCGGTGCCCGCGACCGACTGGCTGGTCGACCTCGAACGCGACCCGGGCGGCTTCGTGCACACCGGCGCCGACGTGCTCGCCCTCGGCGACGACTGGCGCCGACTGGACCGCATGCCGCTGCCGTTCGAGACCTCGGTGCCCCGGGTGTTCGCGGCGGGCGACGTGCGCCGCGGGTCGATGAAGCGCGTCGCCGCCGCGGTCGGCGAGGGGTCGAGCGCGGTCGCGTCCGTGCATCGCGCGCTCGCCGCGATGGAGGTCTTCGCATGACGGAGGTCGCTCCGCCGCCGTCGGGCACGGGCTGCGTCGAGTGCCTCGAGACTCCCGATGGGTGGTGGTTCCACCTCCGCCGGTGCGTCGAGTGCGGCCACGTCGGATGCTGCAACGCGTCGGTCGGGCAGCACGCGAGTCATCACGCGCGCGAGGCCGGGCATCCCGTCGCCACGTCGTTCGAACCGGGCGAGGAGTGGTTCTGGAACTACGACGCCGGCGAATCGGCGAAGCGTGTCCCGCTGGCGCCGCCGCGATGGCGGCCCGAGGACCAGCCCGCTCCGGGGCCCGATGGTCGGGTGCCCGAGAACTGGGAGTCGCTGCTGCACGCCGAGTGACGCCCCGGGAATGGCAGCCCGTGTCCTCCGATGCCACCGATCTCGCGTGCGCTCACCGGCATCCGCCGTTCATCGGCCTGTGATGTGCGTCCCATACGCTGGGGCGCATGGCGAAGCGTGAAGAGGTCGAGTGCTGGCTCACCGACATGGACGGCGTGCTCGTGCACGAGAACCACGCCCTGCCCGGTGCGGCCGAGCTCCTGCAGCAGTGGGAGGACGCCGGCACGCCGTACCTCGTGCTCACGAACAACTCGATCTTCACGGCACGTGACCTGTCGGCCCGGCTGCGCGCGAGCGGGCTCAACGTGCCTGAGGACCGGATCTGGACCTCGGCGCTCGCGACGGCGGACTTCCTCAAGCAGCAGCTGCCCGGCGGCACCGCGTTCGTCATCGGCGAGGCGGGCATCCTCACGGCGCTGCACGATGCCGGCTTCGTCATGACCGAGACGAACCCCGACTTCGTCGTCGTCGGCGAGACGCGCAACTACTCGTTCGAGGCCATCACGAAGGCGATCCGCCTCATCGGCAACGGGTCGCGGTTCATCGTGACCAATCCGGATGCCACGGGGCCGAGCGTCGAGGGCCCGCTGCCGGCGACCGGCGCGATCGCCGCGCTCATCACGAAGGCGACCGGCAAGGAGCCGTACGTCGTCGGCAAGCCCAACCCGATGATGTTCCGCTCGGCGCTGAACAAGATCGGCGCGCACTCCGAGAACACCGCGATGATCGGCGACCGCATGGACACCGACATCGTCGCGGGCATCGAGGCCGGCCTGCACACCGTGCTCGTGCTCACCGGCATCAGCGACCAGGCCGAGATCGAGAAGTACCCGTTCCGTCCCGACGAGATCCTCGCCGGGGTGTCCGAGCTCGTCGTCGCCAGTCCTGTCGAGACCGACCTCTAGAACCGAGCGGGGCGGATGGCGCGTCCGCGCGTCTCACGGACGGGGCGGCAGCGGCAGGTCGAGCTCCCGGCCGCGATCCCACGGCTCGGTCCAGCCGAGCTGGTCGAAGAGCATGTCGAGCACCATCGCGGTGAAGCCCCACACGAGCCGTTCGGCGCCGGCCCCGTGCACCGTGAACGCGGGGCCGCGCCACTCCATCCCGTCGCGGCGGATGACCGTCGTGCAGCGGTTCGCGGGGTCGAGCAGGTCGGCGACCGGGGTGCGGAACACCGCCGACGACTCGGCACGGTCGACGGGCGCGACCGCCGTCGGCGCCGCCCACCATCCGAGCACGGGCGTCACGAGGTGGCTCGAACGCGAGAGCGGGATCTCCTCGAGCGCGCCGAGCACCTCGACGCCGGCCGGGTCGAGGCCCGTCTCCTCGCGCGCCTCGCGCAGTGCGGCATCCACCGGATCGGCGTCGACGTCGTCGACCCGGCCTCCCGGGAACGCGATCTGCCCGGCGTGCGAACGCAGCGTGGTCGCCCGCGCGAGCAGCAGCACGTCGAGGTCGCGTGAGACCGCGCGGGCCTGCGCCTCGTGATCGCTCGGGCGGCCGTCGAGCACGCCGAAGAGGATGAGCACCGCGGCGGGGCGAGTGCCCTCGTCGTCGGCCTCGCGCACATCCGCCCACCGTTCCGCGAGCCAGGGGCGGCCGACGAGCGCGGCCAGCTGGGTGCGGGCCGCCAGTGGCGCGTCATCGCGAGGGGTCACGCGTCGAGGCTACCCCGGCCGGCGGTCGGCGCGGATCAGCGCAGGTCGCCGTCCGGCGGCCCAGGCGGGTCGGACGGACCGTCCCGGTCGTCCGGCTCCTCGCGGATCATCGGATCGGGGTTGTGCTCGTCCTCGGGGCGCGGTCGCCGCGACCAGCGGCTCTCGTGCAGGAACACCTGCGTCACGATGAGTGCGACGACGATCACCGCACCGCCGACCCAGAACGTCCAGTCCATGTCCCGCTCCCCGGCCTCAGGCCAGCCGGCCGTACGCGAGCTCGACGCCCGCCCAGAACCGCTCGACGTCGAGGCCGACCGCGACGTGCGCGTTCGACTCCCGGGCGAGCATGCCGTCGAGGTCGACGCTCGTGGCGCCGACGGTCTCGGTGCCCCCGAGCTCGACGTCGAGCCGCGTGTGCACGACCGCGACCGCCTCGGGATCGGCGAGCACGGCGACCGCGACCGGGTCGTGCAGCGGGCCGTCGGGCATCCCGAACACCTCGTCGTTCGTGCGGCAGAAGAACTCGAGCAGCTCGTCGCCGAACGCGGCGGTGCGATTCCCGACCGCGGCGAGGCGCTCGCGCACGAGCGTCGTCACCAGCGCGCGGTGCGTCACGTTGAGGCCGACCATGGTGAACCGGATGCCGCTGCGCAGCACGAGGTCCAGCGCCTCGGGGTCGACCCAGGCGTTGAACTCCGCGTACGGGGTCACGTTGCCGCGCTCGGTCGAGCCGCCCATCCACACGACCTCGCGGACCCGACCGGCGAGCTCGGGCCGATCGCGCAGGAACACCGCGACGTTCGTGATCGGCCCGGTCGCGACGATGGCCACCGGCTCGGATGACGCGGCGAGCGTGTCCGCGATGAGCTCGGTCGCCGACCTCGGGTCCAGCTGCACGGGCGTCGGCCCCTCGTCGGGGTCGGGCAGTTCGGGGCCCCCGAGCCCGTTCTCGCCGTGGATCCACTCCGCGGTCGAGAGCTCCCGGACGAGGGGGCCCGCCGCTCCCGCGGCGACCGGCACGCCCTCGACCCCCGCCACGGCCAGGGCGACGCGCGCGTTGCGGCTCGTGTGCCTGAGGGGCACGTTGCCGCCCACCGTGGTCACGGCGAGCAACTCGAGCGCCGGGTGGCCCGCGGCCAGCCACAACGCCATCACGTCGTCGTGTCCCGGGTCGCAGTCGACGATCACGGGAATGCTCACGCGTCCTCCATCCGTTCGGCCAGCCCGAGCACGGCGTCGCGCGTCGCGTACGAGTCCACCGTGCCGCGCCGCTCGACCGCGAGTGCGCCCGCCGCGACGGCGAGCCGGACCGCATCGGGCAGCGACCGCCCCTCGGCGATCATCGCGGCCAGCGTGCCGGTCGCAGCGTCGCCGGCGCCCGTCGTGTCGACGGCGTCGACGTCGGGCGCGGGGACGGCCCAGGAACCGGCACGATCGGCGGCGACCGCGCCACGTGCTCCCAGCGTGACCACGATCGATCGCGCGAGGGCGCCGACGGCGGATGCCGCGGCATCCCGCCACGCGTCGGCCCCCGCGTCGTCGGGCAGCTCGGCACCGAGCCCGAGCATGCGGGCCTCGTGGACGTTGACGACCAGGGGATCGGCGAGGGCGACCGCCTCGATCGCGACGGGGACGGGCGGCGCGAGGTTGAGGACGAATCGGGTGCCGGCCGCATCGACGGCGAGCGCCAGCGCGTCGATCGTCGGGATCGGCAGCTCGCCCTGCGTGAGGACCACGTCCGCGCGCGCGATCCGCTCGCGCTCGGCCTCGACCACGTCGGCGCCGAAGGCCGCATTCGCGCCAGCGGTCACGACGATGGTGTTCTCCCCCGTGCCGTTCACCGTGATCTGCGCGACGCCGGTCGGCTCGCCCGGAACGGCCGCGACGCCATCCGTCGGCAGCTCGAACGCGGCGAACGCCCGCATCGGCACCTCGGCGTTGGCGTCGTCGCCGACGCGCGCGACCAGCTCGACCGACGCGCCCGACAGGTGCGCGGCGACCGCCTGGTTCGCGCCCTTGCCGCCGAGCGCGACGCGGAACCCGCTCGAGTGGACGGTCTCGCCCGGTCGCGGGAACTCGCGCACGTAGCTCGTCGCATCGACGTTCACCGAGCCGAACACGACCACCATGCCGTCGTGGGATCGCGCGCGGCGCACGTCAGGCCTGCGGACCGGGGCCCTGCACGCTCACGGCGAGCGGCTCCCCGCTCGAACGGTTCACGAAGCAGTAGAACGTGCGCTCGCCGGACGTCCACTGCGCTTCGTCGACCGGGTACGACGCCTGCATCTGCAGGTCCGTGACGTCGCCGACCGCAGCCGGGTCGATGACGCCCTCGGCGGCGCAGAGCTGCGCGACCTGGGCCGCGATCTCGGCCTCGCCGGGGAACGGCGCCGCCTCGTCGGTCGACACCTCGCCCCGCAGGACGAGCTGCGCCGAGTGCGGCGTCGCGCAGTCCACGACCGTGAACTCGTCGGCCCACGCGTCCTGGAAGGGCTCGAGGCATTCGCCGCCGAACAGCTGGGTCCACGGGTGCACGCCCGGCGCCTGCATCGCGGTCGGCTCGGGGAGCGCGACGGCGTCCTCGGCGTCGGACGCGGACTGCTCGGGCACGGCAGTCGGCGCCAGCACTCGGGTGACGAGCGCGAAGCCGCCGACGGCGAGCACGATGACCGCCAGCGCGCCCGCGATCCACGCGAGCACCTTGACCGGGGAACGGCCGTCACCGTCGTCGTCGCGCGTGGGGCGATCGCCACCCGACCGGCCGCCCCGATCGTCGGAACCGTAGCGGTCGCCGGCGGCGCCGTACTGGTCGGCGCCTCCGTATCGGTCGTCGCGCCCGAACGGGTCGGCGAAGGGGTCGTCGCGCGGGTCGAAGCGATCGGGCCGGCCGGCGGGCGCCGGAGCGGTCCGGCCGGGGGCCGCCGCACCGGCGACCATGCCCATCGGACCGGTGGCGCCGAATCCTGCGCCGCCGAACAGCGCAGACAGTCCGTCGCCGGTGTCGGCGGTCGGCTCGACCGGACGGCGCTGGTCGTCGCGATCACGCGGTGCCCCGAACGGATCGGCGAAGCCCTCGGTGTCGTCACGGTCGTCGTGGGCGGCGGGTGCGAACGGATCGCGCTCGCCGTACCGGTCGTCGACGTCGTACTGCGACTCGGCGGCGTAGCGTTCGTCGGTCGCGTACTGGTCACTGTCGGCGTAGCCGCCCTGCTCGGCATAGCCGCCCTGCTCGGCGTACCCACCCTGCTCGGCGTACCCACCCTGCTCGGCGTACCCACCCTGCTCGGCGTAGCCGCCCTGCTCGGCGTAGCCGCCCTGCTCGAACCAGTCCGCCGCATCGTCGGCATCGGCGCCGCCGACCTCTGCGGGCGCCTGGGCCCGAGCGTCGGCCTCGTCCTGCGCGAAGCGGGCGAACGGGTCGTCGGGGTACTCGTCGGCCCGGTCGTCCTCGGGCTCGCCGTAGCGCTGCACCGACGCGTAGGTGTCCACGCCGAAGGGCTGGTCGGGTTCCGAGCCGGCGCCGGAGCTCCGACGGGGTCCGGGCGCGTCGTCGTCGGATCCGGCCTTCGGATCGCGACCGCTCGGATCAGGCGTCAGGTTCCAGAAGTACCCGGTCTGGGCGAGCTCGCGCGCCATGGGCGAACGGTCCTCGTTCTCCCATGGGGCGGGGTCGCCCGTCACCTGCGATTGCTCGCTCGGCGGCCACTCCTCGTGCGCCGGCTCGTCGGCAGGCTCCGGCTGCCGGCGTCGCTCCCGCTCGGCGACCTCGTCGGCGTACCACCGCACGTCGTCGCCTCCGCTCGGGGACGCATCGGCGTCCTGCCATTCCGGTGGCCAGGGGGCCTGTCCGGACCTGGCATCCGCCGCGCCGCCGCGGGGATCGCCGTAGCGGTCGTCGTATCCGGCGTCGTCGTAGCCAGCGGTGTCGGCATGACCTGCCGTATCGGCCCAGCCTCGCTCGTCATCGCCGCGCTCGACGTAGCCGCCGCGCTCGTTCTGGCCACCAGGCTCGTCGTAGCCGCCGCGACCCTCGTACCCCCCGCGTTCGTCTTGGCCGGCGGGGTCGCCGTACTGATCGCGCCAGTCGTCGCGGCCGTCGCCGGCGCGCCATCCGCCGTGCTCGACGGGCGTCTCCTCCTCGTTGAGGGCCGACCACAGTTCGTCGTCGAAGTCGGAGCGGGCCGGAGGGAACGCGGGCGAGGCGCCCTGCGGCGCCGGCGTGAACGACTGACGGGCGACGGGCGGCGGCGTGAGGCCGGAGAAGGGAGACGCGTCGGCGGGCGGCCGCGCGGCGGGCTCGTTCCCGGGCGACGCGGGCTCGTCGTCCCAGTGTGGACGCTCGTCGCCCCGCGCCTGCGCGGCCGGCTCGGAGAGCTGGCGGAACGCCGCGCGGAGGCCCTCCTCGGAGTCGATCGCCTGGTCACCCCACGTGAGCGCCATGCTCCCGGGCGGCGTGACGGGTCCGGGCGGCGGAGGCGGCGGCGTCGCCGGCTGCCCGCCGAACGCAGGCGGGATGGGCGCGCCCACGGGCGGTTCGACGGACGTGAGCCGGTCCGGCTCGGACGGCGGCGCCGGCATGCGCGGGTGGGACGGCACGGCCGGCTGGCTCCACGCCGGCTGGTTCCACGCCGGCGGCGCCTGCGGCGGCTCGGGCTCGTGGCGCTGGATCGGCTCGCCCACGACGGGGAGCGCCCTCGTGACGGCGTCGCCCTCGTCGGCCGGCTCCGCGAGCGAGAACCAGTCCAGCGACTCCTCGCTGCGACGACGTGCGCGGCCGCCCGGGGGCGGCGAGACCGGCTCGACCGGCGCCGATTGCGGGCTCGGCTCGGGGAGGACGGGTGCCTGCTCGGGACTGGTGCGACCCTCGAGGTCGGGTCGGCGACCGCTGCCCAGCTGGCTCAGGAGCCAATCGGCATCGTTGAAGTCGCCCGAGTCGTGGCGTCCGTCGCGTGCGTTCATTCCAGTCCCAGATCCTTCAATCCGATGGCCGCGAGGTAGGGGACCCCCGCCGCCTCGATGACCTCGCGCGCACCCGTGCTGCGGTCGACCACGACCGCGACCGCGGCGATCTCGGCACCGGCGGCGCGGAGCGCCGCGATGGCCTTGAGCGGCGAGCCGCCGGTGGTCGAGGTGTCCTCGAGGACGATGACGCGCTTGCCCGCGACATCCGGCCCCTCGACCTGCTTGCCCCGGCCGTGGTCCTTGGGCTCCTTGCGCACGACGAACGCGTCGTACTCCAGGCCGCGGGCAGCGCCCTGGTGCAGGAGCGCGGTCGCGATGGGATCGGCGCCCATGGTCATGCCGCCCACGGCCGCGACGTCGGGGACCGAGGCGATGAGGTCGAGCATGACCTGGCCGATGAGGGGTGCCACGCGGTGATCAAGGCTGACCTTGCGGAGGTCGACGTAGTAGGTCGCCTTCTTGCCGCTCGTGAGCGTGAAGTCGCCGTGGAAGACCGCCTCGTTCGAGATGTGCTCGATGAGCCGGCGGCGCGCGTCAGTGGCGAGAGGGGTGGCGGAGGTCACCCGCATACTCTACGTCGTGCATCCTGAGCGGACGAGGGACGGTGGGCCGCCCGTCCGGAGCGCTCACTCGCGGTCGCGCCGCCGACGGCGCGACGCGCGTGTCGTGGTCGCCGAGGCGATGCGCGAGAGCACTGGTTCGTCGGAGGGCGCGAGCACGGCGGGCAGGTCGATGTGGAAGTCGGCGAGCTCCTCGGCGCTGCGGCGCGCGAAGCGGTAGAGCGCCGAGCCGATCAGCACGCCCAGCGCGATCGACATGACCGTGACGAATGCGGCCGAGAAGTCGCCCACGCCGCCGCCCGCCCCGACGGCCTCCGTCACGCCGACGAGGCCCGCGGCGCCGGGCACGAGGACCCAGAACGCCGGCAGGAAGATCATCTGCGAGGGCACGCCGCCATCGCGCAGGTCCTCGATCCACAGCACGAGCGGCGCTACGACGAGGGCGCCGACGAAGCCGCTGATCGACGGACCCAGCAGGAACGAGCCGAGCTGCTGCGCCCCGTACGCGACGACGAGCGCGAGCAGCACCCAGCCGAAGGTCCGGGCAGGCGCGGCGAAGTGGAGGTACGTGCCGAGGGCGTAGATCGCGAGGCCGACGCCGGCCACCCACCACGGCAGCGTGTTCGTCACCTCGAGCGGAGCGTACGTGCCCTGCCCCACGCCCACGAGCGTACCCGCCGAGAGGATGCCGAAGGCGAGCAGCGCGAGCTGGACGAGGCCCGTGCCGAGGCGCGACGTGCCCGCGACCATCTGCCCCGCCGCGAGCTCCCGCACGCCGGTCGTCAGCAGCGCCCCGGGCAGGAACGTTGCGAGCGGCGCGATGAGCACCCGCAGCGGATCGCCCAGCTCGACGTGCGGCGCGAGCTGGAACACGATGAGCGCGCAGGTGAACGACGCGACGATGGGCAGCACGAGCAGCAGCGTCTGCGAGCGCATGAGCTTGGCGACGCCGATGAGCGCTCCGAGCCCGAAGCCGACGAGTGCGGCCTGCCAGTTCGGCGCGAGCAGCAGGGCCAGGCCGGCGGTCAGCAGCGCGTGGCCGAGCGTCCGGAGGAACCAGTGTCGCGAGGCCGGCATCGCGCCGATCTCATTGAGGCGCCGGATGCCGTCGCCCGGCGTGATCTCGGCCGCACGCGCCTGTCGGAGGAGGCCGGCCAGTTCCGCGATCTGGTCGAAACGGAACGTCGCCTGGACCGAGCGCAATGCGACGCGCGCGGTCTCGCCGCGTCCGGTCTGCACGAGCGCGATGGTCGGGAGCACGACGACGTCGACGTCGTCCCAGCCGTAGGCGCGCGCGATCTCCACCACCTCGGCGCGGATGCGGTCGGTCGACTCGGCGGACGCGGTCATCCCCTCGACGAGGCCGAGCAGGAAGGTGCGGAGCAGCGCCGGGTCGTCGACGATCGTGCCGCGGTCGGGCTGGTCGGGCCGGACGGGCGGCGTGGGCGTGATCGGCATGCGCGGCTCCCTCGTCGGGCGCGCCCGCGTGCCGGCGGGCGGCGTCGGTGTCCGCGTACTCTACGTCTCGACCGAGGCCGAGGACGACCCCGTTGCCGACGACGGGAGCGGCGGTGCAGAGGTCTCTCGCCGGCGTCCTCGACCGCCCCAGAAGCTCTTCGGAGTACCGGGGACGAGGCGCGCCCAGAGCGGTGGAGCCTCGGCCTCGTGCAGCGCGGCCGGGACGTCGACGTGGAACTGCGCGATGCCCTCCGCGCCGTGGTGGACGGTTCGATACAGCGCCGTGCCGATGAGCACGCCGAGCGCGATCGACATGACCGAGGTCAGGGCGGTCACGAAGTCCTCGAGCCCCGCCGCGGTGCCCACGGCCTCGGTGAGGCCGACCAGCCCGGCGGCTCCGGGCACGAGGAGCCAGAACGCGGGCAGGAACGTCAGCTGCGCGGGTACCCCGCTCGGAAGGGTCGCGATCCAGAGCACGACCGGCGTCATCGCCAGCGCGCCGATGAACCCGCTCACGGTCGACCCGACCAGCGCGGCACCGACGGACTGGCCCGCGTAGGCCACGACAAGTGCGAGCAGGATCCAGCCGAACGCCGACGGCGGCGCCGAGAAGTGCAGGTGGTTCCCGACCGCGAAACACAGCACCCCGACCAGGGGCACCCACCAGGGCAGTGGTGCGGATGCCTCGAGCGGGACGTAGCTCGAGTCGGCCACCCCGATCACGGTGCCGGCGGCGAGGATGCCGAATGAGAGCAGCGAGAGCTGCACGAGCCCGAACACGAGTCGGGACGCGCCGGCGATCATCTGACCCGCCGCGAGCTCCATGGTGGCGGTCGTCAGCATGCCGCCGGGAAGGAAGGTCGCGAGCGGCGCGATGAGGAGCCGGATGGGATCGCCGATCTCGACGTACGGCGCGAGGAGGAACACCACGACGGCGCAGACGAAGGCGGCGAACACCGGGAAGACGAGTTGGAGCGTCTGGGATCGGACGAGCTTGAGCAGCCCGATGAGGGCGCCGAGCGCGAACGCCAGAATTGCGCCCTGCCACGTCGGCGCGAGCAGGAGCGCGAGGCCGGTCGTGAGGAGGGCGTGGCCGAAGGTGCGGACGAGCCATCCGTGGCGCTGGCGCATCGCCCCGATCTCGTTGAGCCGGCGGATCCCGTCGAGCGGATCGACATCGGCCCGTTTCGCCTCGTCGACGAGCAGGTAGAGCGCGGCGATCTGGTCGAACCGGAATGACACGTTCACGGCGGTCCGGACGGCCACGCGCCCGCTCTCGCCCGACCCGGTGCCCACGATGATCATGGTCGGCATCACCGCGATGTCGACCTCGTCGCGCCCGTACGCCCGCGACACCGCGGTCATGATGTCGCCGATCCGGTCGACCGATTCGCCCGCCGCGTTCAGGCCCTCGGCCAAGCCGAGGAGGAAGCTTCGGAGGACGTCCAGGTCGACGGACCGGTTCCGGCGGTCGTCATCCGATCGCCGACGGGTGCTCGGGGTGGTCGCCATGGCATGCTCCTCGGCTCGGCAGTGCCGGGCGCCGGCATGGGCCGACCCCCTGCCGGGGAGGCTAGCGATCGAACGGGACCCTGGTCGGGACGAACGCCCCACGCGATTCGGCATGCGCCGCCGCATGCGACAGGGCCGCCCCGCGGGGTGTCCCTCCCCCGCGCGGCGGCCCTGTCCGGAAGCGCGAACGCTCCGTGGTCGCGCGACTCAGACGGTGCGCGCGAACGTCTCGCGCGGCTGGCGACGGTATCCGTCGCGAGCGGTGACGACGACCGAGCTGAGGATGCCGACGATCGAGACGGCGGCGAGGAGGATGTAGAGAGACATGGCGGTGACCTTTCAGCGTGAGCGTGGGAGAGTCGGGCGTTCCCGTGCGCCCTTGCACCTTGTCCGACAGGTCTATTGTTGCGCCGGAAACTATTCAGCACAAGCGCATAGAACTACACCTACGATGTAGTGTGACTACATGGATGTGAATCGACTCGACCTGTTGCGCGAGCTCGCCGAACGCGGCAGCGTGACGGCCGTCGCCGAGGCGACCGGCCGCACGCCGTCGGCGGTCTCGCAGCAGCTCAAGGTGCTCGAGCGCGAGGCCGGCATGCCCCTCACCGAACGCGTGGGTCGTGGCGTCGTCCTCACGAGCGCCGGGCACGCCCTCGCCCGCAGCGCGACCGAGGTCGCCATCGCGCTCGAGCGGGCCAACGCCCTGTGGGACGAGTTCCGCAACCACCCCAGCGGCGAGGTGACGCTGCTCACCTTCCCGACCATCGGGGCGGCGCTGCTGCCCTCGGTGCTCGCCGACCTGCGCTCGGTCGCCGGGCTCGTGGTGCGGGCCACCGACCTCGACCCCGAGTGGGCCGAGTTCCCCGAGCTCACCAACGAGTTCGACATCGTGCTCGCGCACACCATGCCGGGCGAGCTGCCGTGGGGCGGTCGCGGTCTCCGCGCCCTGCCCCTGCTCACCGAGCCGCTCGACATCGGCATGCCCGCCGACCACCGCCTCGCGGGGCGGGCGACCGTCACGCCGGCCGACGTCGTCGACGAGACCTGGCTGGGCGTCCCGTCCGGCTACCCGTTCGAACGCATCCTGCACGCCATCGAGCAGGCGGCCGGAGCGCGGATCGAGGTGAGCCAGCGCTTCAGCGACATGCGCATCGTCGAGGCGTTCATCGAGGCGGGCCACGGCATCGCGCTCGTCCCGAGGCACACGTCGGGGGCGCTGCCCGAGGGGCTCGTGCTGAAGCCGCTCCGGGGCGTCGCGTCCGTGCGTCAGATCTTCGCCCTGGTACGGCCGGATGTCGCCGAGCGCCTCGCCGTGCGGACCGTGCTCGACGTGCTGGTCGACCGCGCCGCGCGCCTCGAGCGGTCGCAGGCGGAGGCGCGGGACCAGCCATCCGCCTGACGCCTCCCCGGCGCGAGGCGGGCGACGGGTAGCATCCGAGGATGCCCGACGACGTGATCCTGTTCGACGTGCGCGACGGCCTCGCGCACCTGACGCTGAACCGCCCGGCCCGCCTCAACGCGGTCGACCCCGAGGCCATCGGCCGCTGGCAGGAGCTCGCCCACGAGATCGCCGAGCGCGACGACATCGGCGCGGTCCTCTTCGACGCCAACGGCCGCGCCTTCTGCGCGGGCGGCGACGTGCTCGCGATGGCCGACCTGGCGGGCGAGGGCGACGAGCCGGCCGGCGAGGTCGTGCGCCGGCTCGCCGACCGCATCCACGACGGGCACCGCACGCTCCGCGAGAGCGCGAAGCCCATCGTCGCGGCCGTGCAGGGCCCGGTCGCGGGCGGCGGGCTCGGCTACATGCTCGTCGCCGACCTCGTCATCGCGTCCGAGCGCGCGACGTTCGCCAGCCGCTACGCCGACATCGGCCTGACGCCCGACTGCGGCGTGAGCACCCTGCTGCCGGAGGCGGTCGGGGTGCGCCGCGCGCTCGAGCTCACCCTGACCTCGCGCACGCTCTCCGCCGCCGAGGCACTCGAGTGGGGGCTCGTGGCCGAGGTCGTCACGCCCGACGCGCTCGATGCTCGCGCTCGCGAGATCGCCGACGGATGGCTCACCGGCGCGACCGCGGCGCTCGGCCAGACCAAGCGCCTCATGCACTCGGGGCTCGGCCGCCCGTTCCAGGAGGCGCTCGACGACGAGGCGCGCACGATCGGCGCCGCGTTCGAGACGCCGTACGCGCAGCGCGCGGTCGCCGCGTTCGCGGCCGCCGCCTCCGCGTCACGCCGCTGAGGATCAGGCGGCGGCTTCGCGCGCGGCGAGCATGTCGAGGTAGTGCTGGTTGAACATCACGCCCAGCACGTTGCCGAACGGGTCGACGACCGACGCAGTCGTGAACCCGGGGCCGCGCTCGGTCACCGCCTCGTGCGCGGTCGCCCCGAGCTCGAGGAGCCGGGCGTAGGCGGCGTGCACGTCGTCGACGTGCCAGTAGGTGATCGGCCCGCCGGTCGACGCCTGTGCCTCGGGCGCGTAGCGGCGGTCGATGATGCCGAGCTCGTGCTGCGAGTCGCCGATGCGGAACTCGACGTACGCGGGCGACGCCGGGGGTGCCGGCATGAAGAAGTACGGCTCGACGCCGAGCATGCGCGTGTACCAGTCCTGCGCGGCGGCCATGTCGTCCGCGAAGAGCGTGATGGTGCTGAGGCCGCGGAGCGCGACGGGGGTGGAGTCGTTCATGGTGGGTCCTCTCGTGGATGCTCGCTCGCTGGTGCTGCGATGTCGACCACGCTACGGGCCATTGAGGAACGTGCGGTTCCGCGATCGGTGCGACACTGGCGACATGCTCGACACCTCGGTCCGCCTGCTCCGCCTGCTCTCGCTGCTCCAGGTGCGCCGCGACTGGCCCGGGGCGGAGCTCGCACGGCGGCTCGACGTCTCGACGCGTACCGTGCGCAACGACATCGAGCGTCTCCGAATCCTCGGCTACGGCATCACGTCGACCCCCGGCGTGGCGGGCGGCTACCGGCTCGGGGCGGGGAGCGCGACACCACCGCTCCTCCTCGACGACGAGGAGGTCGTCGCGACCGCGGTGAGCCTGCGTGCGGCAGCCGCGGGGACGATCACCGGGATCGAGGAGGCGTCGGTGCGAGCGCTCGCGAAGCTCGAGCAGACGCTGCCGATGCGGCTCCGCGGGCGCGTCGACGCGCTGCGCGAGGCGACGGTCTCCGCGGCCGGCGGCGGGCCGACCGTCGACGGCGACGTGCTCGCGACCGTCGCCGCCGCATGCCGGGACCACGAGCGGCTCCGGTTCGAGTACACGCCCCGCGACGGTGACGGTCCGGCCCGCGACCGGTCGTTCGAGCCGTCCCGGCTCGTGTTCACCGGTCACCGCTGGTACCTCCTCGCCTGGGACCTCGACCGCGAGGACTGGCGCACCTTCCGGGTGGACCGCCTGCGACCCCTCGCACCGACCGCACGGAGGTTCGTCCCGCGCGATCCGCCAGAGGGCGGCGCGGCCGCGCACGTCCTGCGGTCCGTCGGTGCTCGCTCGTGGCCCGTCACCGCACGCGTGCGCTTCCACGTCGCCGCCGAGGCGCTCGCCGGGGCACTCACGCCCCCCGCCGGGCTGGTCACCCCCGAGTCCGACGAGGCCTGCCTGCTCGAAACCGGATCGGAGACGCTCCACGACCTCGCCGTCTACCTCGGTCGACTCGGACTGCCGTTCACGGTGGTGGACCCGCCCGAGCTCGCCGAGGTCATCGCCGAGCTCGCGATGCGCTTCGCCGACACGGCGCGCACTGGCGCAACCCGGTGATTTCGCGCCATCAGCTCGGCAGGATGGGGCCATGCCCGCAGCCGACCACGACCTCCAGTCCCGCTCCGATGAGATCGGCCGGATGGCGCGGCGCCGGTCCCTGCGCGTCGCGGCGGCCGAATCGCTCACCTCGGGCGCGATCGCGAGCGCCATCGGACGCGGCGAGGAGGCCTCGGAATGGTTCGCCGGCGGGGTCGTCGCCTACGCCGAGAGCGTCAAGCGCGACGTGCTCGGCGTGACCGCGACGTCGGTGCTGACCGCGCAGTGCGCGCGCGAACTCGCCACCGGGGTCGCGAACCTGCTCGACGCCGAGGTCGCGGTCGCCGTCACGGGCGTCGGCGGTCCCGAGCCCGAGGAGGGGCTGCCACCGGGCACCGTCTACGCCGCGGTGTGCGTGGGCGACGAGGTGACGGAGGCGACGTGGCGGTTCGAGGGCGACCCGTCGGCCGTCGTCGATCGGACCGTGCTGGCGGCGCTCGGCCTCGTGCACCGAGCGCTCGCCACTTGACGGAGGGCCGAGACTGGTATGCGATATATCGCGTGCCCATCCCACGAGATGTCCCCGCGCCTCCGCGCACGCTCCTCCGCGACGACGTCTACGCGCGCCTCCGGACCGCCATCGTCGACGGCACGCTGGAGCCCGGCGAGCAGCTGCGCGACGGCGAGCTCGCGGAGTGGCTCGGCGTCAGCCGCACTCCCGTGCGCGAGGCACTGCTGCGGCTCGCGCGGGCCGGGCTGGTGCTCGCCCGCCCGGGTCGATCGACGGTCGTGAGCGCGCTCGACCGGCGCGCGACCCGCAACGCGCGGGATGTGGTCGCGGCGATGCACGAGCTGGCCGTGCGCGAGGCGGTGGATTCGCTCACCGAGGACGACCTCGCGGCGATGCGCGCCGCCGCGAGCCGATTCCGGGAGGCGATCGACGCCGGCGACGTGGAGGCCGCGCTGCACGCCGACGATGAACTGCACGGCGTGCCCGTGACCGTCGCCCGCAATGACGCGCTCCTGACCGTGCTCGACCAGTTCACCCCCGTGGTGCGCCGCGCAGAACGCCTCCGCTTCGCATCCCTCGACGCGCGCGGGTCTCTCCACCGCCACGACGAGCTCATCCGGCTCTGCGCGGCCCGGGACGGGGAGGGTGCCGCCGCCGTCGCGTTCGACACGTGGCACAGCCTCCCCGCCGACGACGACGACGACGACGTTACTCGTGCTGCGGGAACCCCAGGTTGATGCCGCCGTGGCTCGGGTCGAGCCAGCGCGACGTGATCGCCTTCTCCTGCGTGTAGAAGTCGAAGCCGCGGGGACCGTACGACTTGGCATGCCCGAACAGCGAGTCCTTCCATCCGCCGAACGAGTGGTACGCGACGGGCACGGGGATCGGCACGTTGATGCCGACCATGCCGACCGTCACCTCGCGCTGGAAGCGCCGGGCGGCGCCGCCGTCGTTGGTGAAGATCGCCGTGCCGTTGCCGTACCGGCTGTCGTTGATGATGCGAAGGCCGTCCTCGTATCCGTCGACGCGCACGACCGAGAGCACCGGCCCGAAGATCTCGTCGCTGTACACGGCCGACGACACCGGGACCTTGTCGACGAGCGTGGGCCCCATCCAGAAGCCCTCGGCTTCGCCGTCGATCTCGTGCTCGCGGCCGTCGACGACCACGTGGGCGCCGTCCGTCCGCGCCGTGTCGACGTAGCCAGCGACCTTGTCGCGGTGCTCGCGCGTGATGAGCGGACCCATGTCGGTGCCGCGCGTGCCGTCGCCCACCGTGAGCTTCGACATCCGCTCGCGCACCTTGTCGACGAATGCGTCGGCGACGGTGTCGACCGCGAGCACGACCGAGATGGCCATGCAGCGCTCGCCCGACGAGCCGAAGCCCGCGTTCACCGCGGCGTCGGCCGCGAGGTCGAGGTCGGCGTCGGGCAGCACGAGCATGTGGTTCTTCGCGCCCCCGAGCGCCTGGACGCGCTTGCCCGCTGCGGTGCCGTGCTCGTAGATGTACTTCGCGATCGGCGTCGATCCGACGAACGAGATCGCCTGCACGGTCGGGTGCTCGAGCAGCGCGTCGACGGCGACCTTGTCGCCGTGCACGACGTTGAGCACGCCGTCGGGCAGGCCGGCCTCCTGCAGCAGGCGAGCCAGCCAGATCGAGGCCGACGGGTCCTTCTCGGACGGCTTCAGCACGACGGTGTTGCCCGTCGCGATCGCGATCGGGAAGAACCACAGCGGCACCATCGCGGGGAAGTTGAACGGACTGATGATGCCGACCACGCCGAGCGGCTGGCGCACGGTGTAGACGTCGATGCCCGACGACGCGTTCTCGGAGTACTCGCCCTTCGTGTACTCGGGCAGCCCGCACGCGAGCTCGACGACCTCGAGGCCGCGCTGGATCTCGCCGAGCGCGTCGCCGGTCACCTTGCCGTGCTCGCTCGTCAGGATCGCCGCGAGCTCGGGCGCCCGCGCGGCGAGCAGCTCGCGGAACTTGAACATCACCTGCTGGCGCTTGGCGATCGAGACGTCGCGCCACATGGGGAACGCCCGGGCCGCGGCCTGCACCGCGGCATCCACGTCGTCGGAGCTCGCGTAGCGGACCTCGCGCTGCACGACGCCGCGCGCGGGGTCGTAGACGGGCCCGGTGCGGTCGGATGCGCCCGCGGCGGGGGCGCCGTCGATCCAATGGTCGAGCACCTCGGCGGCGGGTGCGTCGCTGCGGGCCGCCTGGTCGGTGGTCGTGTCGGTCATGGTGTCCTTCCTCCTCACACGGCGACGGTGCCGAGCACCTCGTCGTAGATCTGCGTCGCCTGGGCGACCTCGTCATGGGTGACCACGCACGGCGGCACCACGTGGATGCGGTTGTCGGCCGTGAACGGCAGCAGGCCGCGCTCGACGAGGGCGCCCTTGATGCGGCCCATCTCGGCGGCCGCCAGGGGCTCGCGGGTCTCGGGGTCGGCGACGAGGTCGAGCGCCCAGAAGACGCCCTCGCCCCGCACCTCGCCGATCACGCGGTGCTTCTCGGCGAGCTCGGTGAGCGCCGGCGCGATCGCCTCGGCACCGACGTCGCGCGCGTGGTCGATGATGCCCTCCGACTCCATCGCGTCGATCGTCGCGACGATCGAGGCCATCGCGAGCGGATGGCCCGAGTACGTGAGTCCGCCGGGGAACACGCGCTCGTCGAAGTCGGCCGCGATCTCGTCGCTGATGATCACGCCGCCCGCGGGCACGTAGCCTGAGTTCACGCCCTTCGCGAAGGTGATGAGGTCGGGCGTCACGTCGTAGCCGTCGAACGCGAACCAGCGACCCGTGCGGCCGAAGCCCGCCATGACCTCGTCGAGGATCAGCACGATGCCGTGCTGATCGCACAGTTCGCGCACGCCCGCGAGGTACCCGGGCGGTGGGACGAGCACGCCCGCGGTGCCCGGCACGGTCTCGAGCAGGATCGCCGCGATCGAGGCGGGTCCCTCGGACTCGATGACCCGGCGCAGGTGCTGCAGCGCGCGTTCGGTCTCCTGCTCAGGCGTCTCCGACCAGAATTCGCTGCGGTACGGGAACGGCCCGAAGAAGTGCACGTGCCCGCGCGCGAACCGGTTCGGGATGCGCCGCCAGTCGCCGGTCGCGACGATCGCAGCGCCGGTGTTGCCGTGGTACGAGCGGTAGGTCGAGAGCACGGTGTCGCGGCCGGTGTGCAGGCGCGCCATCCGGATCGCGTTCTCGTTCGCGTCGGCGCCGCCGTTGGTGAAGAACACCTTCGAGTGCCGCTCGGGCGCTCGGGCGACGATGCGCTTGGCCGCCTCGCCGCGCGCGAGGTTCACGGCCGACGGCGCAGCGGTCGTGAGCAGTTCGGCCTGCTGTGTGATGGCGGCGACCACCGCGGGGTGCTGGTGCCCGATGTTGACGTTCACGAGCTGGCTGGAGAAGTCGAGGTACTCCTTCCCCGCGTGGTCCCACACTCGGGTGCCACGGCCGCTCGCGATCACGAGCTGCGGCGGCGAGCCCTGCGCCGACCACGAGTGGAAGACGTGCTCGGCGTCCAGGTCGCGCGCGAGCGCGTCGAGGTCGGCAGTGAGGTTCTCGGTCATCAGCGTCGTCGCCCTTCTCTTCCATGATGCGCCTGTGCCCCGGTGGTCGGGCAGCACACGGGCCACACGACCACCGGGGCGGCGTACCTAGTTGCCGGCCTCGTTGAGGCTGACCTCGACGGGTTCGTAGGACTCGCCCTTCAGGTCGACGCCGTCGGCCTCGAGGTTCGCGATGGCCTCGTCGACGTACTCGTTGGTGTAGGCCGAGTCCGGCGGGTCGGTCGTGATGACCTGCGCGCCGTCCTGGTTCTTCGTGGCGAGGGCCATCTCGACGGTGGCGTCCCACTGGTCCTCGTTGATGTGGCCGATGCCGCTCGTCGACGGCCAGATGAGCTTGTTGATCTCGTTGGCCATCCAGAGCTGGTGGCTCGTGCCGAGCGTCGAGCCGGCCGCGGTCACCGCGTCGGCGGCGGCCTGCGGGTCGTCGCGCTGGTCGATCCATCCGAGGATGGCGCCCTGGATGAGCTTGACGGCGGTCTCGCGGTACTCCTCGTCGTCCTCCAGCCGCTGGGTGTTGGCCCAGATGGCGTCCTGCAGCATGGCGGTGCCGACCTCGTTCCAGTCGATGACCGAGAAGTCCTCGGGCTGGTAGAGCTCGCCGGTGTCGGGGTTCACGGCCTCGAGCAGCTGCGCGTACTCGTTGTAGGTCATGGCCTGCGCGGCGTCGATCTCCCGGTTCAGCAGCGCGTTCATGTCGAAGTTCTGCTGCACGATCGTGTAGCCCGACGCATCCGCCTCGGTGAGGCCCGCGAAGAGCTCCCACTCGTTGCCGAAGCCCCAACTGCCGACCTGCTTGCCCGAGAGGTCCTCCGGACCCTCGATCCCGCTGTCGGCCCAGGAGACCTGCAGCGTCGCCGACCGCTCGAAGATCTGCGCGATGTTCGTGATGCCGGCACCCGCCTCGATCGAGGCGAGGGCCTTCGGCACCCAGGCGATCGCGAAGTCGACGTCGCCGGCGGCGAGCACGTCCTGGGGGACGATGTCGACCGCGCCGGGGACGATTTCAACGTCGAGCCCGAGGTCCTCCCAGTACCCGTTGGCGTCGGCGAGGTAGTACCCGCCGAACTGGGCCTGTGTGAGCCACTGCAGCTGGAGGGTGACCGGCGTGAGCTCGCCGTCGCCCCCACCGCCGTCGGCGTCGCCGCCGCCGGTGTCGCCTCCGCCGGAGCAGCCGGCGAGCACGAGTGCGGTCGCGGCGGCTGCGGCCGCGCCCACGACGATCCTGTTGTGCTTCATCTGCGTTCCTCTCTTGGTGTGGTGCTGTGATGCGGATCCGACCGGCGGTGCCGGCAGGCCGTGAGCCGGGCGACATCGGCCGGCGGGTCGGGCTTCGGGTGGTGGCGATCAGGTCATCGGTGGCGCGAGGCGATCCTCTCGATCAGGCTGGTGAGGGCGAAGAAGACGAGGCCCAGCACGATGGCGCCGATCACGAACGCCCAGGCTCGGGCGTAGGCGCTGGATGCCGCGGCCGTCGTGATCGCCGAGCCGAGGCCGAGCCGCGGGCCGCCGAAGTACTCGGCGACGAGCGCCGAGATCACCGCGAGCGACGAGGCGATGCGCAGGCCGGTGAAGAAATGGGGCAGGGCCGACGGGATGGTGACGAAGCGCGTCTGCTGGGATGCCGACGCCGCGTAGGCCCGCATGAGGTCGCGGTGCACGGGTCGGACCTGGCGGAGCCCGCGCAGCGTGTTGAGGAAGACCGGGACGAACGCGGCGAGCGAGGCGATCATGATGCGTGCGACCTCGGAGGTCGACCCGAACATGGTGTACAGCACGGGTGCGAGCGCGACGATCGGCACGACCGCGACGGCGGCGACGACCGGGGCGAGCATGCCGTCGATCGCGCGCACCGACGAGGCGACGATCGCGAGCAGCACGCCGAGCACGGCACCGATGACGAGCCCGATCAGCGCGTTCAACCCGGTCGCGAGCGTCGCGGCGAGCACCTGCGGCGCGTACTGGACGAGCTGCGTCCAGATCGCCGAGGGACTGGCGAGCACGAAGGGCGGGATGCCGGCCGCGACCACCACGAGTTCGACCAGCAGCAGGAGCACGATGAAGAGCGCGATCGGCGGCAGCACGAGCTTCATGAAACGCCGGAGCGGGCCGTCGGCGCCGGTGCGCCGCCGCTTCGCCGCGGCCGACGCCGGCGGCGTGAGCTGCGTCGCGATCGCCGCGTCGGGCAGTCCCGTCATCGCACGTCCACCCCCCTCGCGGTGCCCGTCGCCGGGGCGGTGGCCGGACCGTGCAGGGCCTCGCGCACGGCCGTGACGCCCTCGAAGAACGCACCATGCTCGCGGAGGTCCTCGCCGCGCTCGGCCGCGTCGCCGAGGCGCACGTCGATCTCGTCGGTGATGCGCCCCGGCCGCGGCGACATCACGACGACTCGGTCGGAGAGGTACACGGCCTCGGGGATCGAGTGCGTCACGAACACGACAGCGGCGCCGGTCTCGGCGCGGATCCGAAGCAGCTCGGTCTGCATTCGCTCGCGCGTCATCTCGTCGAGCGCGCCGAACGGCTCGTCCATGAGCAGCAGGCGCGGCTGCTCGGCGAGCGAGCGAGCGATCGCGACGCGCTGCTGCATGCCGCCCGACAGCTGGTCGGGGTAGTGCTTCGCGAAGTCCGCGAGTCCGACGAGTTCGAGCAGCTCCGCGACACGCGCACGCCGCGCGGCTGCGGCGACGCCGTGCAGCTGCAGCGGCAACTCGATGTTGGCCGCGACCGTGCGCCACGGCAGCAGGCCCGCCTGCTGGAACGCGATGCCGTAGTCCTGGTCGACGCGCGCCTGCTTCGCCGTGCGGCCGAAGACCCGGATGTCGCCGTCCGTAGGTTCGTCGAGGTCGGCGATCAGGCGCAGCAGCGTGGACTTGCCGCAGCCGGACGGGCCGATGAGCGACACGAACTCACCCGCGTGGACGGTGAGATCGATGCCCGTGAGCGCGGTGACGCTCGAGCCCTTCGCGCCGGAGAAGATCCGCTCGACGCCGCGGACGACGACGGCCTCGGATGCCTCGGCGGCGGACGCCGGCGTCGCGGAGGTCGTCGGGGTCGGCTCGGGGGCGGCGGCGGTCGTGCTCATGCGACGGTCTCCTGTCGGCGGAACGGGCTGAGGAAGGCGGCGAGGAGGGCGACGAAGCCGGCGGCGACGAGGCCGAGCAGCACGGCACCGAGGATCGGCGCCCACGGCTTGGACGGGTCGCTCGAGGCCGCGACCGCCGTCTCGAGGATGAGCCGTCCGATGCCGCCCGTGAACCCGACCGAGATCTCCGCGACGACCGTGCCGACGACGGCGTTCGCGGCGGCGAGCCGCATCGCGGGGATGAGGAACGGCACGCTCGCAGGAAGCCGAAGCCGGAACAACGTGGTCCACCACCCGGCCGCGTAACTGCGCATGAGGTCGAGGTGCGCGGCCTCGGGTGACTGCAGGCCGCGGAGGGCCCCGACGGCGACCGGGAAGAACGCGAGGTAGCTCGCGATGATCACGACCGACATCCAGCTCTCCCACGAGAACGCGCCGAACTCGAGGCGCGAGCCCCAGTTGCGGATGAGCGGGGCGAGCGCGATGAGCGGCACGGTCTGGCTGAGGATCACGAACGGGAGCACGGCGCGCTCGGCGATGCGGAACCCGAGCATGAGCAGCGCGAGCGCGAAGCCGACGACGACGCCCACGAGCCATCCGAGGGCCGCGACCCCCAGGCTCGTGAGGGCGGCCAGCAGCACCACCGCACCGAGCGGCAGCGCGCCGGGCGCCCGCGTCACGGGCTCGACGATGCGCGCGAACATGTCCCAGGTGTGCGGCATGGCCTGGTCGCTCGTGCGCGGGAGCAGGCGGATGCCGCTGCCCGTCACGCCCTCCTGGGCGCCCACGAGCCATCCGTCGGCCGGACCGACCAGCTTGTACAGCTCCCACAGCGCGGCGAGCGCGACGATCCCGAGCGCACCCCACAGCACGGCGCGCCAGCGGCGCGAGGTGCGGCGGGTGCGCGGGGTCGTCGTGCTCGTCGTCATCGCTTCGCCACGATGTGCTGGGAGAGCGCCGGGATCACGGTCTCGCCGTAGACCCGCAGCGTCTCCTCCTTGTTGTCGTGCTGGAGGTAGCCGGCGAACTGGTCGACCCCGAGTTCGGCGAGCGCCTTCAGCTTCTCGATGTGCTGGTCGGCGGTGCCGAGCACGCAGAACCGGTCGACGATCTCGTCGGGCACGAACTGGGTGTGCACGTTCCCCGCGCGGCCGTGCTCGTTGTAGTCGTAGTCCTGGCGCCCACGGATGTAGTCGGTGAGCGCGTCGGGCACGGTGCCGTGCTCACCGTACTTGGCGACGATATCGGCGACGTGGTTGCCGACCATGCCGCCGAACCAGCGGCACTGGTCGCGCATGTGCCCCCAGTCGTCGCCGACGTACATGGGCGCGGCCACGCAGAACTTCACCGACATCGGGTCGCGCCCGACCTTCTCGGCGGCGTCCCTGACCGTCTTGATCATCCACGCGGCGATGTCGAGGTCGGCCAGCTGGAGGATGAAGCCGTCGCCGACCTCGCCCGCGACGCGGAGGGCCATGGGGCCGTACGCGGCGACCCACACCTCGAGCTCGGATCCCGTGCTCCACGGGAACTGGATGGTCGAGCCGTGGTAGTCGACCGGGCGCGAGTTCGCGAGCTCGCGGATCACGTGGATCGACTCGCGCAGCTCGGTCATCGTGGTCGGCTTGCCGTTCGTCACGCGCACCGCGGAGTCGCCGCGGCCGATGCCGCACACGGTGCGGTTGCCGAACATCTCGTTCAGCGTCGCGAAGACGGACGCCGTCACCGTCCAGTCGCGCGTGGCAGGGTTGGTCACGAACGGACCGACCTTGATGCGGTGGGTCTGCGCGAGGATCTGGCTGTAGATGACGTAGGGCTCCTGCCACAGGATGTGCGAGTCGAACGTCCACACGTGGCTGAAGCCGTGCACCTCGGCGAGCTTCGCGAGCTGGATCGTGCGCGATGCCGGTGGGTTGGTCTGGAGGACCGCTCCGAATTCCATGGATGATGCTCCCTGAGTTCGTCGAAGGGTCAGATGAGGTACTGGCTGAGGCCGCGCTTGAGGAACTGCCCGTGGCCGGCCGCGCCGGTGAACGCGTCGTCCTCGACGACGACCCGGCCGCGGCTCATGACCGTGTCGACCTTGCCGTCGATCTCGTAGCCCTCCCACGCGGAGTAGTCCATGTTCATGTGGTGGGTCTTCTCGAGCCCGATCGAGGTGTGTCCCTTCGGGTCGTACACGACGATGTCGGCGTCGGCGCCGGGCTGGATGACGCCCTTCCGGCCGGAGAGGCCGAACATCCGAGCGGGCGTGGTGCTGGTCAGCTCCACCCAGCGCTCGAGCGTGATCTCGCCGGTCACGACCCCCTGGTACATGAGGTCCATGCGGTGCTCGATCGAGCCGATGCCGTTGGGGATCTTGCGGAAGTCGCCGAGGCCGAGCTCCTTCTGGTCCTTCATGCAGAACGGGCAATGGTCGGTCGAGACCATCTGGAGGTCGTTCGTGCGCAGCGCCTGCCACATCGAGTCCTGGTGCCCCTCGGCGCGGCTGCGGAGCGGCGTCGAGCACACCCACTTGGCGCCCTCGAAGGCGCCCCATTCGTCGCTCTTCGCGCCGAGCTGGTCCTCGAGCGAGAGGTAGAGGTACTGCGGACACGTCTCGCCGTAGACGTTCTGGCCCTTGTCGCGCGCCCACGCGAGCTGCTCGACCGCCTGCTTCGCCGACACGTGCACGACGTAGAGCGGCGCGCCCGTGAGCTTCGCGAGCATGATCGCGCGGTGGGTGGCCTCCTCCTCCATCTCCCAGGCGCGGGCGATGCCGTGGTAGTACGGGTCGGTCTTGCCCTGCTCGACGAGCTGGGCGGCGAGCACGTCGATCGCGGGACCGTTCTCGGCGTGCATCATCGTGAGCATGCCGGTGTCGCGCGACACCTGCATGGCCTTCAGGATCTGCGCGTCATCCGAGTAGAAGACACCGGGGTAGGCCATGAAGAGCTTGAAGCTCGAGACGCCCTCGTCGGGGAGCTTCTTCATCGCCTCGATCGACGCCTCGTTCACGTCGCCGACGATCTGGTGGAAGCCGTAGTCGATCGCGCAGTTGCCACCGGCCTTCTCGTGCCAGGCCGCCAGTCCGTCTTCGAGGCGCTGGCCGTAGGTCTGCACCGCGAAGTCGATGATCGAGGTCGTGCCGCCGTGGGCCGCCGCGATGGTGCCCGACTCGAACGTGTCGGATGCCTCGGTGCCGCCGAACGGCAGCTGCATGTGCGTGTGCGCGTCGATGCCGCCGGGGATCACGTACTTGCCGGTCGCGTCGATGACGCGGTCGACGGATGTCGCGACATCCGTACCCAGCAGTTCGCTGCCGGGCTGCAGCACGGCGACGATGCGCTCGCCGTCGACGAGCACGTCGGCCTCGACGCGCCCGGTCGCGCTCACCACGGTGCCGCCGGAGATGAGGGTGGTCGTCATTTCGCTCGCTCCTTCGCGACTCGTCGTTACGGCTTGGGGATCGACTTGTACGACTCCGGGCGGCGGTCGCGGTAGAACTGCCAGGCGTTTCGCACGTCGCGGATCTTGTCCATGTCGAGGTCGCGGATGACGACCTCCTCCTCGGAATCCGAGCCGTAGCCGCCGACGACGTTGCCCTGCGGGTCGACGAACTGGCTCGATCCGTAGAAGTTCACGGCGAGCTCGCCGTACTCGTTGTCCTCGAGTCCGACGCGGTTCGGCGCCCCGATGAAGTAGCCGTTCGCCGCGGCCGCCGCGGGCTGCTCGATCTCCCAGAGGCGGGCCGAGAGGCCGGGCTTGGTCGCGTTGGGGTTGAACACGATGTGCGCGCCGTTCAGTCCGAGCTCGCGCCATCCCTCGGGGAAGTGCCGGTCGTAGCAGATGTACACGCCGATGGGCCCGACCGCGGTGTTGAAGACCGGATAGCCGAGGTTGCCGGGGCGGAAGTAGAACTTCTCCCAGAACTTGTCGAGGTGCGGGATGTGGTGCTTGCGGTACTTGCCGAGGATCGTGCCGTCGGAGTCGACCACGACCGCCGTGTTGTAGTAGACGCCGGGATGGTCCTCCTCGTAGATCGGCAGCACCATGACCATGCCGAGCTCCTTCGCGAGCGCGGCGAAGCGCTGCACGATCGGGCCGTCGGCGGGCTCGGCGTAGTCGTAGTACTTCACGTCCTCGGTGATGCCGAAGTACGGACCGTAGAACAGCTCCTGGAAGCAGATCACCTGTGCGCCCTGCTCCTTGGCCTGCCGGGCGAACTGCTCGTGCTTGTCGAGCATCGACTCCTTGTCGCCCGTCCAGGTCGTCTGGGTGATGGCTGCTCGAACGATCGTCATGGTGCCTCCTGAGTCGGTCGGCGCCGTTGCCGCCCGCCCGGACAGGCGTGGAACTAGTGCCTGCCGTGCGTGCCGCGACGCCGAGGGGTGGTGCCGAGGACCGGCGTCGGCTGGGGACCGGCGACGGAGGAGCGGGCCACGCGACCCGTTCTGTTATTCTTCGGCGTGAACATTTCCCTTGTGTTTCCGATTGTGACGCGGTGGTTAAACATCCTGTCCCTTGATGCGTGAGGAGGCAATGGTGCGTTCAGGTGGTCGTGTGGATGTCTCGGAGTTGACGGCGCTCGCCGCGTTCGCCGACACGACCCCGCGCGGCATCGCGGGCGACCTGGCGCGACTGGTCAACAGCGGCGAACTGGCCGCCGGCGTGCGCCTGCCCACCGTGCGGGAGCTGGCCTCCGAACTGAGGGTCAGCCCCGCGACCATCAGCCAGGCCTGGCAGGCGCTCGCGCGCGCCGGGCTCATCGAGTCGCGCGGCCGCGCCGGCAGCTACGTGCGCCGCGACGCCGCCGACGGGCCGGCCATGCGCATGCGGGGGATGGCGGCACCCGACGACCCCGTGCGCCTGGACCTCTCGCGCGGCACGCCTGACCCCCTGCTGCTGCCGCCCCTCGGTCCGGCGCTGTCGCGCGTCTCGGCCCGCGCGGACGTCGGCAGCTACCAGGCCGAGCCGGTGCTGCCCGGGCTCGCCGCCGTCCTCCGCGACTCCTGGCCCGGCCCGGCCGAGTCGATCGTGGTCGTCGACGGCGCGCTCGACGCCATCTCGCGCACGCTCGAGCAGGTCGTGCGCTTCGGCGACCGGGTCGTCGTCGAGCACCCCTGCTTCCCGCCGTTCCTCGACCTGCTCGACCTGCTCGGCGCCGAGGCCGTGCCGGTCGCGATCGACGAGCACGGGATGTCGCCGGAGGGGCTCGCGTCCGCGCTGCGTCGGCGACCGTCGGCCGTGGTGCTGCAGCCGCGCGCGCAGAACCCCACCGGGGCGTCGATGAACGCGTCGCGTGCCTCGGCGCTGGCGGACGTCATCCGCTCGGCCGTCTCGGACCACGGGATCGACCCCATCGTGATCGAGGACGACCACTCGGGGCAGATCTCGACCGCGGGCGACGTGTCGCTCGCCGCCCACCTGCCCGACCGGGTCGTGCACGTACGCAGCTTCTCGAAGTCGCACGGCCCCGACCTGCGCATCGCCGCGGTCGGCGGGCAGCGCGAGCTGATCGGCCGCATCATGGCGCGGCGCATGCTCGGTCCCGGTTGGACGTCGCGCATGCTGCAGTCGATCCTGCTCGACCTGCTGACGGATGGCGCGGCCATCGACGCCGTCGCCGAGGCGCGGCGGGCGTACTACACGCGGCAGCGCGCGCTCGGCGATGCGCTACGGGCGCGTGGGGTGGCCGTGGCGCACGCGGACGGGATCAACCTGTGGATGCCGGTGCTGTCCGAGCGGTCGACGCTCGTCCAGCTCGCAGCGACGGGGATCCGGGTCGCCGGCGGCACGCCGTTCCTCGCGGCCGCGAACGGGTCGCCCGTCGCGGGAGCGGCGCGCCGCGGCGCCGGCCGGGAGTTCGTGCGCGTGACCGTCGGCGTGGTGCGCGAGGACGCGGCATCCGTCGCCGACGCGCTCGCGAGTGCGGCGCAGCACCTCGCGGCCGGCGGCTACTGAGTCCCGCGGACGACTCCTCCGCAGTCCACCACCCTCGTGGGGCGGTCAGGCGTGGTCGACTGCGGAGTATCGGCGCGATGCTCAGGCGCGGGTCGCGTTCGGCGCCTTTGCGTAGTGGTCGGGCGTCACGGTGAGCTCGGCCTGGCCCGCGGTGATCGAGCGCAGGTCGAGCACGTAGCGTGCGAGCTCGGCCTCGGGTACATGGGCGACGACGCGCGCGCGACCGTCCTCGGCCGACTCGGTCGCGTGCACGCGGCCGCGACGGCCCGACAGGTCGGTCAGCACGGCCCCCTGCAGGTCGTTCGGCACCGTGACGGTGACCGAGGCGACCGGCTCGAGCACGACCGTGCCGGCCTCGGCGAGCGCCGCCTTGACGCCGATCGAGGCTGCCGTGCGGAAGGCCATCTCGGACGAGTCGACGGAGTGCGACTTGCCGTCGAGCAGCTCGACGCGCACGTCGACGACGGGGTGACCCTGCGGCCCGCCCCCGGCGAGGGCGTCGCGCGCCCCGCGCTCGACCGCCGGGATGTACTGCCGCGGCACCGCCCCGCCCGTGACCGAGTCGACGAACTCGAACCCGTCACCCGGCGAGAGCGGAGACAGTCGGAGCTGCACCACGGCGAACTGGCCGTGCCCGCCCGACTGCTTCTTCAGCTTGCCCTCGACCTGGGCGGTGCCGGCGATGGTCTCGCGGTACGCCACGGGCGCAGGCCCCGTCGTCACGTGCACGCCGAACACCCGGGCGAGCCGCTCGACCGCGACGGCGAGGTGCGTGTCGCCGAGCCCCCGCAGGATGGTCTTGTCGCCCGTGCGCTCGAGGACGAGCGTCGGGTCCTCCGCCACGAGCCGCCCGAGCGCCGCCGACAGCTTCTCGTCGTCGGACTGCGACGCCGGGTCGAGCGTGACCGCGTACACGGGGGCCCGCGACGGCAGGCTCGCGGGCCGGGCAGTGCCACTCGCTCGCGACCACAGCACCGAACCCGATGGCGACCCCACGAGCTTCGCGACGGCCCCGACCTCGCCCGCCGCGAGCGTCCCGGCCGTGAGGTGCTCCGCGCCGCGCAGCTTGAACAGGCCGTGGATGCGCTCGTCGACGCCCGTCGTCGCGTTGCGGAGCTTGTCGCCCGTGCGCAGCGTGCCCGACAGCACCTTGAGCATCGACACCTGCCCGACGAACGGGTCGGCCACGGTCCGGAACACGTGCACGACGAGCTCGCCGCTCGGGTTGGGAGCGACCCGGGTCTCGGTGCCGCCGCCCTCCTCGACGGAGCCGCCGATGATGATGCGGCCGTCGTGGTCGAGCGACGACGGCGACAGCTCGCAGATCAGGTCGGCGACGCGGTCGATGCCGGTTTCCGTGACGGCCGAGCACACGAGCACGGGCACCGCCTCCCCGCTCGCGACCTCGGCCGCGAGCGTGCGCTCCAGCTCGCGTACGGGCGGCTCGTTGCCCTCGAGGTACGCCTCGAGCTGTGCGTCGTCGTGCGAGACGATGTCCTCGGTCACGTCGACGTGGAGCTGGTGTTCCTCGGCCTGCGCCTCGGGCGGCAGCGGCTCGTCGTGATGACGCCCCTCGCCGTCGTACACGAGGGCCTGCTCGCTCAGCACGTCGGCGATGGAGGTGAACGCCTGCTCCTCGCCGAGCGGCAACTCGAGGGGCCACAGGTGCTCGCCGAACGCCGCTCGCAGGTCCGCGAGCACGCGCCGGAAGTCGGCCCGCGCCTTGTCCTCCTGCGTGATCACGACGATGCGCGGCACGCCTGCCGCCTCGGCGGCCGACCACGCGAAGCGGGTGCCCGCGGTGACGCCGTCGACCGCGCTGACCACGATCAGCGCGACATCCGCGACCGACAACGCGGCGTCGACGCCGCCCACGAAGTCGGGATGGCCCGGCGCGTCCGCGAGCGTGACGCCGTACGCGACGCCGTCGGGACCCGTCCAATCCACGTAGGCGAGCGAGAGCCCGAGGGTCGTGCCTCGCGCGATCTCCTCGGGCTCGTGGTCGCAGACAGTCGTGCCCTGCTCCACGGTGCCCACCCTCGGGATGGCACCGGCCCGATGCAGCAGCGCCTCCGCGAGCGTGGTCTTGCCCGAACCTGCCCCGCCCACCAGGGCGATGGTGCGGTGGGTGGCAGTCGATGCCGAGTTCATGAGGCCTCCCGCGACGTTGCGGATCTCCGTCAGTCCATCCATCCTGACCCTGTCGCGCCCGGAATGCCAGAGGGTGCGGCGGCTACCCGACCATCGAGCGGCGCTCGGCGACGAGCGCGAGGGTCTCCGGGACGATCCGGGCGCCGAGTTCTGCGATGAGGGCCTCGTCGTCCCCGGTCACGACGAACGTGTCGACGCCGTGCCGTGTCGCGAGCTCGGCGAGCGAGTCGGGTCGGGTCAGGTCGGGTCCGACGTTGAGCAGGCGCCGGATGTCGCGCGGCTCGCGACCCGCGGCGATCGCCGCCTCGTCGATCACGGCGTGGCCCGCGTCGAGCGAGGCGGTGGCGCCCTCGAGCCGCGACAGCGAGGGAAGCCATCCGTCGGCGGCTCGTCCCACGAGCCGGAGTCCCTTGGGGCGCAGCACGCCGAGCCAGATCGGGATCGGCCGCTGCACGGCCGCGGGTCCGCGCTTGGCCCCGCGGATGGGGTGGTGCACCTGGTCGAGGAAGACGCCGCCCGAGGCATCCGTGTCGAGCAGTTCGCGGATGGCGGCGATGGCCTCGGCGAGCGCGTCGCCCGACTCGGCGGACGTCCGCACCGGCGCGCCCATCGCCTCGGCGGCGTACGCGAAGCCGCCGGCGCCGAGGGCGAGCACGACGCGCCCGCCGGTGAGCAGGTCGAGGGATGCCGCGGCCCGCGCCAGCACGGCCGGTGGCCGCAGTAGCAGGTTGTGCACGTTCGCCGAGATGCGGATGCGGCTCGTGCGCGCGCCGACCCAGCTCATGAGCGTCCACGTGTCGAGAAACCGGGGCTGGTAGGGGTGGTCCTGGAAGGTCACGTACGTGAGGCCGGCCGCCTCGCTCGCGAGCGCGAGCGCGACCGTGCGTTGGGGGTCGAGCGCCGACGGCGTGATGAAGGTGCCGAACTCGATGGGGCGACCGTAGTCGGGCATGCCGTCACGCTACGCCACGCCTTGCCGCGCCACGGCGTGACCTTCGGCCCGCGTTCGGAGCGCCATCCGCTGGACGCTGCTGACGGAGGGACGGAGACGGGATCATGGGCGAGGCCGAGGCGTGGATCACGCGAGGCGACGGACGGCTCGAGCGCGCCCCGATCGCCGTACCCGAGCCCGGAGCCGGGGAGCTCGAGGTCGACGTCCTGGCTTGCGGCGTGTGCCGCACCGACCTGCACGTGATCGACGGCGAACTGCCGCCGCATCGCAGCCCGGTCGTGCCCGGCCATCAGGTCGTCGGCCGGGTGACGGCGCTCGGGCCGGGCGTGCGCCGCGCCCGCGTCGGCGACCTCGTCGGCATCGCGTGGCTGCGCTCGACGTGCGGGGCGTGCGCGTGGTGCCGCTCGGGCCGCGAGAACTTGTGCCCCGATGCCACGTTCACCGGATGGGACGCCGACGGCGGCTACGCGTCCATCGCGACCGTCCCGGAGGCGTTCGCGTACGCGCTGCCGGCGGACGCCGACCCGCTCGCCGTCGCCCCGCTGCTCTGCGCGGGCATCATCGGGTACCGCGCGCTGCGCCGCGCCAACCTGCCGGCCGGCGGACGGCTCGGACTCTACGGCTTCGGGTCGAGCGCGCACCTGACCGCGCGGCTCGCGATGGCCCAGGGCGCGACCGTCTTCGCCATGACGCGCGGCGAGGCGAACCGCGCGCTCGCCCGCGAGCTCGGACTCGACTTCGTCGGCGACGAGCGCGAGGCGCCGCCCGAGCCGCTCGACGCCGCGATCGTCTTCGCACCCGCGGGCGGGCTCGTGCCTGTCGCACTCGAGGCGACGACGCGAGGTGGCACGGTGGTGCTCGCCGGCATCCACATGACGGACGTGCCCGCAATGACGTACGGCGACCACCTCTTCCTGGAGCGCGACCTGCGGACGGTCACCGCCAACACGCGCGGCGACGGCGACGAGTTCCTGCGCGTCGCGCTCGGGCTCGGGCTGAGCCCGTCCGTCACGCCGTATCCGTTCGAACGGGCGGATGAGGCGGTCGACGACCTGCGCAGCGGTCGGGCGTCGGGGTCGCTCGTGCTCGTCCGCCGCGACGCCGCGTCCGAGCCCACGCCGCCCCGGAGGTAGCGTGGAGCGGTGAAGATCACGGTGCTCGCGGGCGGCGTCGGGGGTGCACGATTCGTGCGCGGACTCCGAGCGGCCTGCGCGAGGCGATGGCCCGCGACGGGGGCGGATGGCGCGACCGGCGTCGACGCGCACGAGGTCGGCGTCACGACCTCCGCCGACGTCACCGTGGTCGTCAACACCGGCGACGACCTGTGGCTCGCGGGCGTCCGGCTCATGCCCGACTTCGACTCGCTGCTGTACGCCCTCGCCGGCGTGAACGACGCCGAGCGCGGCTGGGGACGCGCGGGCGAGAGCGAGCGCGTGGCCGGCGAACTGCGCGAGTGGGGCGTCGGCTGGCCGTGGTTCACGCTCGGCGACCTCGACCTCGGCACGCACCTCGCGCGCACGTCGTGGCTGCGCGACGGGCTCACGCCGTCGCAGGTCGGCGAACGGCTGCAGCGCCGCTGGCCGCTCGGGGTGCGGCTCATCCCCGCCACCGACACCGAGGTCGACACGTGGGTGCGGATCGACCCCGCGCACCCCGACGCCGCGGGCCGCGACGCCATCCACTTCCAGGAGTGGTGGACGAGGTACCGGGCGTCGATCGCGGCACTCGGATTCGAGCAGCGGAATCTCGAAGCTGCGCGCCCCGCACCCGGCGTCGAGGCGGCGATCGCCGAGGCCGACACGGTGCTGCTGGCACCGTCGAACCCGGTCGTGTCGATCGGCACGATCCTCGCGATCCCGGGCGTGCGCGAGGCCCTCGCGGCGACCGCGGCGCCTGTCGTCGGCGTCTCGCCGATCATCGGCGGCCGGGTCGTGCGCGGCATGGCCGACGCGTGCCTCTCGGCGATCGGGGTGGCGACGGATGCCGCGGCCGTGGCCCGGCACTACGGCGCCCGCGTCGACGCCGACGCCGACCCGGCAGCGACGCAGGGGCTGCTCGACGGCTGGCTCGTCGACGAGGCGGATGCCGCGGTCGTGCCCGAGCTTGTCGAGTCGGGAATCATGGCGAGCGCGGTTCCGCTGTGGATGCACGACGTCGACCGCGCGGCGGACCTCGCCGATGCGGCGCTCGACCTCGCGTTCCGCCTCCGCACCGACGACTGACGCGCGCCGGCCCGAGGACCGTTTCCTCCCGCTGACTCAGTACCGGAGTACCGGAGTACCGGAGTACCGAAGTACCGGGGATCGTGCAGTGGAACGTGCTTCGCGCGCGCCGATGGCGGATCGGCATAGACTGTCGCCAGACCGCCGGTTCGGATTGACCGGTCGGGCCGGCCCGGGTTTGGGCCGCGAGTCGCCGACATCGCTCGGATCCCCGCATTCGCACGCCACCCGGAGGTTCCATGCCCACCCGTCCCCCCATTCGACGTCGTACCACCGCGGCCGCCGCCGCTCCCGCCGCGGTGCTCGTCGCCGCATCCGCCCTGCTCGTCCTCGCCGGCTGCGCCGGCGGCGCCGCGGGCGACGGCGCCGAAGCTCCCGCCGACGGGGCGACCGGGGGCGCCGCATCCGGCCACCCGCTCATCGTCGACAACTGCGGCACCGAGGTCACGTTCGAACAGGCGCCCGAGCGGGTCGTCACGATCAAGTCGTCGACGCTCGAGCTGCTGCTCGCGCTCGGACTCGAGGATCGGATCGTCGGCGCCGCCTTCACCGACGGGCCCGTGCCCGACGAGTTCGCCGACGCGGCGGCGGGCATCGAGGCCCTGTCCGACAAGGTGCCCTCGCAGGAGGCGACGCTGGCGGCCGAGCCCGACCTCGTCTTCGCGGGCTGGGAGTCGAACCTGACCGCCGAGGGCGCGGGCGACCGCGCCACGCTCGAACAGCTCGGCGTGCACACGTACGTGGCGCCGGCCGCCTGCCAGGGCGAGGGCTACCGACCCGACCCGCTCACCTTCGACGGCGTCTTCGCCGGGTTCGAGGAGGCCGGCGCGATCTTCGGCGTCGCGGATGCCGCGGCCGACCTGGTCGCGGAGCAGCGCGCCGCGCTCGACGCGATCGAGCCGAACGACGAGGGTCTCACCGCGCTCTGGTACTCGTCGGGCGACGACCAGCCGTTCGTCGGCGGCGGCACGGGCGCACCGCAGATGATCATGGATGCCGCGGGCCTCGAGAACGTCGTCGGCGACGTGCAGGACTCGTGGACGACGCTGTCGTGGGAGGCCGTCGTCGACGCCGATCCCGACGTGATCGTGCTCGTCGACGCCGCATGGAACACCGCCGAGTCGAAGATCGCGAAGCTCGAGGCCAACCCGGCGACCGCCGCCATGCCCGCGGTGCAGCAGGGCCGGTACGTGATCGTCGACTTCCCGGCGACCGAAGCCGGCGTGCGCAACGTCGACGCGGTCGACTCGATCGTGGGGCAGCTCGAGGCGCGCTGATGACCCTGCAGGCGAGCACTTCGTCGGATGGCGCGCAGCGCCGTCCGGTCGGACGGGTCCGCCGCGGCACGGCGAGCACGGTCGGCGTCGGCCTCGCGCTCGTCGCCCTGCTCGCGGCATCCGTGGTGCTCGCCGTGACGATCGGGCCGGCCGGGCTCGCTCCCGCCGACGTGTTCGCGTCGATCGCCGCGCACCTCGGCTTCGGCGAGCCGACGCTGTCGCCGCTGCGCGACGGCATCGTGTGGGAGCTGCGCATGCCGCGCGTACTCACCGCCGCGGCGGTCGGTGCCGGGCTCGCGATCTGCGGCGTCGTGATGCAGGCGCTCACGCGGAACCCGCTCGCCGACCCATACCTGCTGGGCCTCTCGTCGGGTGCGTCGGTCGGCGCGGTCGTGGTGCTCGTGCTCGGCATGACGATCGCGCTGCCGGTGGCGGCCTTCGCGGGTGCGCTCGCCGCCCTCGCCGCGACGCTCGGCCTCGCCCGGGGCGCCGGCGGACTCAGCCCCACGACGACCGTGCTCGCCGGCCTCGCCGTCTCCGCGGTGTTCGGCGCGGTCACGAGCCTCGTGATCTTCTGGAGCGCGACGAACGACAGCTACCGAGAGATCCTGAACTGGCTGCTCGGGTCGCTCTCCGGCGCCGACTGGCCCGCGGTCGCGCTGGCCGGTTCGGCGCTGCTCATCGTGGGCGTGCCGCTGCTCGCGACCGGGCGCACGCTCGACGCCTTCGCGTTCGGCGACACCGCGGCATCCGCCCTCGGCGTGCACGTACCGCGAACCCGGGCGCTGCTGCTCGTCGCGACCGCCCTGCTCACGGGCGCGCTCGTGGCGGTCAGCGGCGCGATCGGCTTCGTCGGGCTGATCCTGCCCCACGCGGTGCGGCTCGTGGTCGGATCGCGGCACCGCGCGCTGCTGCCCCTGTCGGCGCTCGCGGGCGCGGTGTTCCTGATCTGGGTCGACACGGGCGCCCGCACGCTGTTCGATCCGCGCGAGCTGCCCGTCGGCATCCTCACCGCCCTGGTGGGCGGGCCGGTGTTCGCGGCGCTCATGCTGCGATCGCGGAGGGCGTCGTGAACGGCCGGCGGGCAAGCGTGGCAGGTGCCGACGCACGGGCCGGCACCGGCCTCGAGGCCTCGCGGGTGCGCTTCGCGCGCGGCGCGCGCCTCATCGTCGACGACGTCGACATCACGGTCCCTCGCGGCGCGGTCGGCGCCCTGCTCGGACCGAACGGTGCCGGCAAGAGCACGCTGCTGCACCTCATCGCGGGCGTCGAGAACCCGGATGTCGCGGCGCTCACGCTCGACGGCGACGACCTCGTCGCACTCCGCCGCCGTGAGCGGGCACGACGCATCGCGCTCGTCGAACAGGACGCGCAAGCGCCCGAGGGCCTCCGCGTCGACCACGTCGTCGGCCTCGGACGCGTGCCGCACCAGTCCGCGTGGGGCGGCGACTCGGCGGGCGATCGCGAGGTCGTGGGGCGCGCGCTCGTCGCGGCCGGCGCGTCTTCCTTCGCGCACCGCAGGTACGACGAGCTCTCGGGCGGCGAGCGCCAGCGCGTGAACCTCGCCCGCGCCCTGGCGCAGGAGCCCGAGCTGCTGCTGCTCGACGAGCCGACGAACCACCTCGACATCCGGGCCCAGCTCTCGACGCTCGAGCTGCTGCGACGCCTTGCGGACGACGGGATGAGCGTGCTCGCGGCGCTGCACGACCTCTCGCTCGCGGCCTCGTACGCCGACCACGTCGTCGTGCTCGCGAACGGCACGGTGGTCGCGTCCGGCGCGCCCGCCGAGGTGCTCACTGCCGAGCTCATCCGCGCGGTGTGGGGCGTCGAGGCGCACGTGCTCGTGCATCCGACCACCGGACGCCCGCTCATCGCCTTCGCCCCGTCGGCCGAGCGCGCGGGGGCGTCGAACGAGGGGCTCCCCGTCGGCTGAGCGGCCGCGCATTTTGCCACCTGAACGCGGCATACCGGGATGTCGCCTCACGGCCTATGGTGCACTCAACGGGGTCGTCCCGATCGACCCGGCGCGCTGGTCCCTACGCGCGCCATGAGGAGGGGAACATGGCTCTCGGTTTCGCGCGTGCGCTCACCGCCGCCGCGCTGCTGGCCCTGGTCGTCCAGACGGGCATCGCCGGTCCGGCCCAGGCTCGGACGGACATCGCGAACGCAACGGTCGCGACGCAGTCGCAGACCGCGGTGGCGGCCGCAGCGGCCGACACGACCAGCCCGATGGTCCTCGAGAACCGGAAGCCGGGAACGTCCGCATGGCGGATTCCGGCGGCCGGGAAGGAGATCGGTGCCGACACGGTGAGCCCGATCAAGGGCTTCATGTCGGCGACGAGCGTCGACACCGGCGAACCCATCGACCTCAAGGTCAGCGTCGCGACTGCGGGGAACTTCGAGTACGGCGTCTACCGGATGGGCTGGTACCAGGGCCTCAGCGGACGGCTCGTCACGAAGGGGACCGCGCCCGGAGTCAAGCAGGCCGCATGCCAGATGAACGCGAGCACGGGAATGCTCACCTGCCCGTGGAACTCCACGCTCACGTTCGACACCACCGGCTGGATGTCCGGCATCTACCTCGTCGTGCTCACGCAGGGCAAGTACCAGAACTGGGCCCAGTTCGTGGTCCGTGACGACGCGCAGCAGGGCGCGATCGTCGCGATGCTCCCCGTCAACACGTTCCAGGCGTACAACAACTACCCCGAGGGCGCGGGCAAGAGCCTGTACGAGTTCAACTCCACCGGGGTGAAGACCGTCGCCGGCACCGTGCGCGCGGTCAAGGTCAGCTTCGACCGGCCCTACAACTGGGCCGGCGTGAGCCACAAGGTGTGGGAGCCGATCTGGACCGCCGGCTACCTCGAATCGCGCGGCTGGCCGGTCAAGTACGTCACGAACATCGACCTCGACCGCGATCCGTCCATCGCCACAGGGCAGGCAGGCCTGCTCTCGCTCGGCCATGACGAGTACTGGACGGGCGCCATGTACACGGCCGCCGAACAGACCAGGGATGCCGGCGTCGACCTCGGGTTCCTCGGCGGCAACGACGTGTTCTGGCAGGTCCGCTACGAAGCGGCGGCCGGCGGTGCGGACCGGCGGGTCGTGGTCTGCTACAAGATCAATTCGCTCGATCCGGTGACGACGCTCGCCAACAAGACCATCCTCTTCCGCGACATCGGGCGGGCCGAACAGCGCCTCATCGGCGTGCAGTTCGACCTGCACGGCGAGATGACGCCCGCGGCCGACGCATCGTGGGTCGTGCAAAGTCCCACGCACTGGGCATATCGGGGAACAGGGCTGACGACCGGTTCCCGCCTGCCGTACCTGGTCGGTGGCGAAGTCGACCGGTTCATGTCGAACTACGCTGCGCCGACCGCGACCTCGCGCAACATCCTGGCTCGGTCACCGATCGTGGACGTGCACGGACACGCCGGCACGGCCGAAGCGTGGATCTACCGGGCGCCATCGGGCGCCGACGTGTTCGGCGCGGGCACCTGGCGCATCAACCAGGCCCTCGGGGGCATCGGCAAGTACGACAACATCCCGATCCGTACGTTCATGGGGAACATCCTCGCGAGGGCGAGCGAATTCCAGCTTTCGGCCACCTTCGATCGCGACGGCGGCGCAGACCGCTACGAGACCGCCGTGCTCGTCTCGCGTCGGCACTTCGACACGACCGGCGGCACGGTCGTCATCGCGACGGGCAGCAACTTCCCCGATGCGCTCACCGCGACGCCGGTGACCCGTGGCGAAGGCCCCGTCCTCCTCGTCGCCACGAACACGATCCCTGCGGTCGTCAAGGAGGAACTGACGCGCCTCGCGCCGTCTCGGGTGATCATCGCCGGCTCGGCATCGGTGGTCAGCGACGGGGTCGCCGCGGAGATCGCCGACCTGACCGGGGCCACGGTGGAACGCCGAGGGGGCGCCAACCGCTACCAGACGGCTGCGCTGCTCTCGGCCGCGACATTCGAGCCGGGAGTGCCGGTCGCATACGTGGCCACGGGACTCGACTTCCCGGACGCGCTCGCGGCCGGATCAGCCGCCGCAACCCTCGGTGGTCCGGTCCTGATCAACCAGGGCGACTCGCTCGTTCCTCCCACGCTCGCCGAGCTGCAGCGCCTCAAGCCGCAGCGGATCGTCGTGGTGGGCAGCTCGGCGGTGGTCAGCGACGCGGTGTTCACGCAGTTGCGCTCCCTCGCGCCCGAGGTCGTTCGCCTTGCCGGCCGGGATCGGTACGAGACCTCCCGCGCGATCACGCGCGACCTGCACGGCGTGTCCGAGGCACCGACCGCCTACCTCGCGACAGGACTGGACTTCCCCGACGCCCTCGCAGCGGCCCCGGCCGTGGCGTCGACGGGTGGCGTGCTCGTGCTGGTGAATTCAGCGCTCGGCCCGGGTGCCGCCGAGGAGATCGTCCGGAATCGGGTGAGCGAGGTCATCGCGATCGGCAGTGCCAGTGTCGTTTCGAACGCGGTGATGAGTCAGGCGAAGGCGCTGTTCGACTCCGTCGCGGACGCCGACGCACGAATCGCGCCGGCTCCCCCCGCCGAAACCGTCGATCCGCCTGATGACGCGGTGGTGGCGCCTGCGCCGCCCGCCTCGTCCGACGGCCTGACGTTGGAGTCGAGCGACGCCCGGAAGGTCGACGACCCGCACGACATGGTCTGGTTCCAGCCGCGGTACGGCGGCTGAGCGCTCGCACTGCAGCTCGCGCGGTGCGCGAGCTGCAGGCGTAGCGTGAGGGCATGGGTGAGCTCAGCGAGGCACGGCGCGACCTGCTCGAATCGGTCGCGGACGAGTTCCTGCACAACGCGTGGGCCGGACGGCGGCTCGTGGCCGTCGAGGCCGCGGCCGAGGAGGACGCGGCCCGGTTCGCCGACGACCTCGCGGCGGTGCTCGTCGCGCGCGGCCTGCCCGCCGTCCGCCGCTCGGTGGGCGACGTCGACGAGGCGACGCTGCGCCGCGACACGATCGATCCGTTCCGGGATGGCGCGCTGCCGGGCGCGGAGGGCGGCGACACCATCCTCGTCGTCGACGGACGGCGCCTGCTGAACCAATCGGTGCGCGGCATCTGGCACTTCGCGATCTGGACGCTTCGAGACGACGAGCTGCCGCACGGGTCCGTCGACGTGAACATCGACGTGAGCGACGAGTCCGCGCCGACACGCTACTTCTACGACCTCTGCAAGCTGCCGCCGAGCTTCGGCGAGCGCCGCGCCGACCCGTCGATCCCCGCCGTCGGGTCTAGGGCATGAGCGGGCGCGGCACTCCGGTCACCACGGCCGATGAGCTCGAGGCGATCATCGGCACGCCGATCCCGCGCGTCGCCGAGAAGGTTCGCGAGCGGCTGCACGAGGTCGATCGCGAGTGGCTCGCCGCGGCATCCCTCGCCTTCGTCGCGACCGGCGACGAGCATGGCCGCCTCGACGTGTCGCCGAAGGGCGACCCGGCCGGCCTCGCGCTCGTGCTCGACGACGCGACCATCGCGCTCCCCGAGCGCCCCGGCAACCGCCGCGCCGACGGCTTTCGCAACATCCTGCGCAACCCGCAGGTCGGGCTGCTCTTCGTGGTGCCCGGCCGCGCAGACACGCTGCGCATCAACGGCCGCGCGACGATCGTGCGGGACGCGCCGTTCCTCGACGACATGGTCGTGAAGGGGCACCGCCCGACGCTCGCGCTCCTCGTCGACATCGACGAGGTGTTCTTCCACTGCTCGAAGGCGTTCCTGCGCGCGCAGGCGTGGCGGCCCGAGACCTGGCAGCCCGAGGCGGTGCGGCGCCGCGCGCTCATCGCGAAGGCGATCGAGCAGCCCGAGGCCGAGATCGCGGCGCTCGACGAGTACTACGGGCCGACGTACGCCGAACGTATCTACCGCTGACTTCGCTCTGCCATGCTCGGAGCATGGCGATGCCGACGGTGCCCGACCGCGTGCGCTGGGCGGTCGGCGTGCTCGATCCCCGACCCGGCGAGCGCGTGCTCGACATCGGGTCGGGCACGGGCGCGTCCGTCGACGCGGTGCTCGAGGCGGTCTGGGCGACGGATGCCGCGGGGCGGCCGTGCATCATCGCGATCGACCGGTCCGCGGACGCCGTGTCGCGGATCGAGGCGCGCGTCCGTCGCGCAGTCGACTCGGGCGATATCCGCGTGCTGCGCACCGCACTCGCCGACCTCGATCCCGCGCACGGCCCGTTCGACGCCGCGTTCTGCGTGAACGTCAACGTGTTCTGGACCTCCGCGGCGGTACCCGAGCTGCGCGCCCTCGCGCACGCGCTGCGACCGGGTGGGCGACTCCTCGTCGCCTACGGGATCGGCCCCGTGCCGCTCGCGGACGCCGGGCACCTCGACGGCGTCACGGCCGCGATGCGCGCGACCCCGTGGTTCGCCGTCCGCGACCGGCTCGAAGCCGAGCACGGGTCGGGCATCCTCGCCGAGCGCACCGACGTCGACGCGCGCGACGGCTGACACGTGCCCGGCCCGGGCGCGCCATCCGCTACGACAGGATGTCGCTCGTCGCGAACCGCCACGCCGCCGCCCCGCCGAACACCGCCAGGTAGGCCGCCTGCACGAGCGCGTTGTCGATGAACGGACCCCACGTGGGCGGCGAGCGCAGGAACGCGTCGAAGTCGAACCAGCGATCGGTGAACAGCCACGGATGCAGCCATTCGAGCTGCGGGATGGCGCCGGCGATCTGCGTCGCGACGGCGAGGATCGCGGTCGCCGCCATGGCGCCGACCGGCACGACGGTGAGGGTCGATGCGAACAGGCCGATCGCGCTGAGGCCGAGCATCGACACGGCCACGAAGGCGCCGATCGCGAGGACGCGGAGCAGCCCTTCGCCGACCGAGACCTGGCCGCCGGAGAGGAGCGTCACCGGGCCGATCGGGAAGAGCACCCACCCCACGAGCGTGCCGACGACCACGAGCGTGAGCGCGCCGGCGAGGCAGAAGGCCGCAGCGACCAGGTACTTCACCACGAGGAGGCGCATGCGTCCGGCCGGCGCGATGAGCAGGTAGCGCAGCGTGCCGTGGCTCGCGTCGCCGGCGATCGCGTCGCCCGCGACGACCGAGATCGTGAGGGGGAGGAAGAGCGGGGTGGCGACGACGAGCGCCGTGAGGCTGACGAACAGCCCGTTGCCCGCGATCTGGTCGAGGAACGCCGGGCCGCGGCCGGGTGAGGCACCGCCCGCGACCCGGATCGCGATGCCGATGAGGATCGGGATGAGGGCGAGCGCGGCGAGCATCGCCCAGGTGCGCCATCGTCGGAAGATGGTGAGCAGCTCCGACGCGAGGAGCGAGAGGCCGACGGCCGGACCAGCGGTCGGCAGCTCACCCGACGACATCGAAGCCCTCCCCCGTGAGTTCGACGAAGCGCTGCTCGAGGCTCTCGCGCCGCACCGCGAACCCGCGCACCCGGACCCCGTCGGCGACGAGCGCCGCGACGATCCCATCGGGTTCGGGCGCGTACTCGCCGAGCACGGCCGACACCACCGCGTCGCCGTCGGCACCGACCGCCGACCCCGCACCATCCGTCACGAGGCCCAGCCGGGCGAGTACCGCCCGCGCGCGGCCGGGATCGGGGGTCAGCACCTCGGCGCGCGACTCCCCCGAGCGCCGGAACTCCTCGAGCGTGCCCTGCGCGACGAGCCGCCCGGCGCTCATCACGCCCACGTCCGTGCAGAGCTGCTCGACCTCGGCGAGCAGGTGGCTCGACACGAAGACGGTCGTGCCATCGGCGGCGAACGAGCGGATCAGCGAGCGGACCTCGCGCGTGCCCTGCGGGTCGAGCCCGTTCGTCGGCTCGTCGAGCACGAGCAGGTCTCGCGGCATGAGCAGGGCGTTCGCGAGCCCGAGCCGCTGCTTCATGCCGAGCGAGTAGGCGCCGGCCTTCTTGCGGGCCGCGTGGGCGAGGCCGACGCGATCGAGTGCCTCGGCCACGCGCGCGCCGCGCGTCGCGCGCGCGGCATGGCGATCGGCCGCATCGAAGCGCCGCAGGTTCGACGCGCCCGAGAGGAACGGCGCGAACGCCGGTCCCTCGACGAGCGCGCCGACCCGCGGCAGGACCGCGTCCAGGTGCCTCGGCATCTCGGACCCGAGCACGCTCGCCGTGCCATCCGTCGCCCGCACCAGGCCCAGGAGCATCCGGATCGTGGTGGTCTTGCCGGAGCCGTTCGGGCCCAGGAACCCGTACACCGCCCCTTGCGGGACCGCGAGGTCGATGCCGTCGACCGCGGCCTGCGCGCCGAAGCGCTTGGTGAGCCCGTGCGTCTGGATCGCGAGGTCGCTCACCGGCGGCCCGTCAGCGACCCGACCCGGCAGCGGCGTATTCCACGAGCGTCTCGACGGGCACCGACCCCGCGAGCACGCGCCCGTCGTCGGTGAGCAGCACCGAGACCAGCGAGGTCTGCAGCGCGCGTCCGCCGTCGACCGGCGTCGTGAGGGCCTCGAGGGCGGCGGATGCCTCGGCGAGCGCGTCATCGGACGGTCCGGCCGCCCCATCGCCCTCGGCCGCGTGCTGCTCCGCGATCGCGGCCATCGCCGCCGCGGCATCCAGCTCGACGACCGTCGCCCAGCCCTCGCCGTGCACCACGGGGTCCGGCACGTCGGGGGCGACCTCGTCGTCGCCCTCGGCGTGCGCCTCGGCCTTCCACTGCGCCAGCTCGTCGGCGGTCGGGATCGGCAGCTCCTGCTCGGCTACGGTCATGTCGCCCGCCGGCTCGAACGCGAAGACCGACGGATCGGGCGCCGAGAAGTCGACCTCGGTGAAGCCGACCGAGAAGGCCGGGGCGGATGCGTCGCGCGCCGTGATCGACGCGGACAGCGCGGCGCCGGTCTCTCCGTCGACCGCGAACCGCAGCTCCCCCACTAGGGTGTCGGCGGTCCGGGGCACGAGCACGAGCTCGTACGCCTCACGACCGGCGACGCGCCCGTCGGTCCCGACGGAGACCTCGGTGGTCCCGTCGAGCCGATCGAGCGCGCGGTCGAGCAGCTGCTGGGGGGACGGCAGCTGCTCGCCGTCGGGAAGCTCGGCCTCGGCGTCGAGCTGCTGGAGGTCCGTGCCCTCGGGCACGGTCAGGCGGGTCGCGGTGTTCGTCTCCGAGTCGACGAACCAGGCCTCATCGGGGCCGAGGTAGACGTTCCGCTCAGCCATCCGGTCGAGCACCTGGAGGCGTGCGTGGTCCTCGTCGAGGTACACGTTCGCGTCGTAGCTGCCGGTCACGAGCGAGATGAGGTCGTCGAGCTCCGCGGCGGTCGAACCATCCGCTTCGCCCCCGCCTCGGCCGCCCGAGATGCCCGACAGGTCGGGCAGGCCCAGCTCGGACCGCTGCGAGACCGTGCCCGAGAGGGCGTCGACATCGCTCGAGCGCGCGAACGCGATGAGCTCCTCGACGCTCTTGTCGGGCAGGTCGACCGACGCGGTCGCCTGCATCGGAACCAGCACCGCCGCTGCGATGGCGACGGGCACGCCGACGGCGGGGATCACAACGCTCGGACGGAAGCGGTTCGGCCCGGTGGTGCGTGGGCTCATGTGCTCAGGCTACGCCCGCGCGCCGATGCGGCGAACCTTCCGAGGCGAACCCACAGGATGCGCCGCGAGGCCCTGCACGGCCGTTGCCCTCGCCCGCCCAGCGGGTCTAGGGTGCGAGGCAATCGTTGTCACCAGTTCGGGGGTACTGTCATGGCCGAAGTCGTCCGTCGTCGCCGCTCCGCGTTCCGCGGGTCGGCGCTCGCCCTCACCGCGGCGGTGTCGCTCGGGGGCGTCGCCCTCGCGGCGCCCGCCACCGCCGCGCCGTCGCCCGCCTCGAGCGTCGCGACGGGCCGGCCGGCCCCGCCCGCGCCGTCGACGTCGACCGGATACGGCGGGGCCGTCTCATCCGTCGACGCCGAGGCCAGCCGCATCGGACTCGAGGTGCTGCGCAAGGGCGGCAACGCGGCCGATGCCGCGGTCGCCACCGCCGCGGCCCTCGGGGTCACCGAGCCGTACAGCGCGGGCATCGGCGGCGGCGGGTACTTCGTGTACTTCGACGCCGATTCGGGCGAGGTCACGACGATCGACGGTCGGGAGACGGCGCCGGCGGGGATGGAGAGCGACGCCTTCATCGACCCGGCGACCGGCCAGCCGTACGCGTTCGCGACTGCCCAGTCATCCGGCCTGTCGGTCGGAGTACCCGGCACGCTCGCGACCTGGGAGGCCGCGCTCGACGAGTTCGGCACGGAGTCGCTGAAGGAGATGCTCAAGCCCTCCATCCTCCTCGCCACACGCGGGTTCACGGTCGACGAGACGTTCGTGGCGCAGACGGCCGCCAACCAGGCTCGCTTCGCACTGTTCCCGTCCACCGCGGAGCTGTTCCTCCCGAACGGCGCACCGCCGACCGTGGGGTCGACGTTCACGAACCCCGATCTCGCCAAGACGCTCCGCGAGATCGCCCTGCGCGGCACCGACGCCTTCTACGAGGGCGCGATCGCCGACGAGATCGCGGCCGTCGTGCAGGAGCCCGAGAACGACACGGTGCTCACCGGTTCCATGACGGCGGAGGACATCGGCGACTACGAGGTGATCTTCCAGGACCCGACGCACATCGAGTACCAGGGTCTCGACGTCTACGGCATGGCGCCGTCGTCGTCGGGCGGCACGACCGTCGGCGAGTCGCTGAACATCCTCGAGAACTTCGATCTCGGGGCCGAGACGGCCGAGCAGACGGTCCAGAGCCTGCACCTCTACCTCGAAGCGACCGCGCACGCCTTCGCCGACCGCAACGCCTACGTGGGCGACCCGGCGTTCGTCGACGTGCCGACCGAGACGCTGCTCAGCCAGGAGTTCGCCGACGCTCGCGCCTGCGTCATCGATCCGGACACCGCATCCGTCAAGCCGGTCCCGGCCGCCCCGCTCGATGCGGCCGGCTGCGACGTCGCGGCCGCCGCGGCGACGCTCGACCAGGGCGTCTCGACGACCCACCTCTCGGTGGTCGACCGTTGGGGCAACGCCGTCGCGTACACGCTCACGATCGAGGCGACCGGCGGATCGGGCATGACCGTGCCCGACCGTGGCTTCCTGCTCAACAACGAGCTGACCGACTTCAACTTCACGCCGATCTCGCCGACCGAACCGGGGCCGAACCTGCCGGCACCGGGCAAGCGGCCGCGCTCGTCGATGTCGCCCACGATCGTGCTCGACGGCGGTGACGTGCGGTACGTGGTCGGCTCGCCCGGCGGGTCGATGATCATCACCACGGTGACCCAGGTCCTGCTGAACCGCATCGACCTCGGCATGACGTTGCCCGAAGCCGTCGCGGCGCCTCGCGCGTCGCAGCGGAACACGGCGTCCGTCGCGGCTGAGCAGGCGTTCCGCGACGCGTACGAATCGGCGCTGGGAGCGTACGGGCACACGTTCACGAGCTCGGCCGAGATCGGAGCCGTCGCCGCGATCGAGGTCGACGCCGACGGCCTCATGACGGCGGTCGCCGAACCGGTGCGCCGAGGTGGCGGCACCGGGCTCGTCCTCGAGCCCGCCGACTGACGCATCCGGTGGTGGGGGGGCCGCGGCGGGGGGGGCGCCCCCACCACTGGGCAGGCTCAGGCCAAGGAGCGGATGCGCGGCGCGAGATCACGCTCGAACAGTTCGAGGAACCGTCGCTGGTCATGTCCCGGCGCGTGGAACACGAGGTGGGTGAAACCCCAGTCCACGTACTGGATGATCTCGTCGACGACCTTGTCCGGGTCCGAGCCCACGATCCAACGTCCGGCGATCTCCTCGATCGGCAGCGCGTCGGCCGCCTGCTCCATCTCGACGGGGTCGGTGATGTCGTGCTTCTGCTCCTTCGAGAGCGACAGCGGCGACCAGAATCGGCAGTTGTCGAGCGCGTCGTCGTGCGACTCCTCGTACGAGAGCTTGATCTCGATCATGCGGTCGAGCGCGTCGTACGAGCGGCCGCCGGCCTCCGCGCCCTCCTTGACCGCCGGGATGAGCTGGTCGACGTAGAGCTCCGGCCCCTTGCCCGACGTGCAGATGAATCCGTCGCCCGCGCGCCCCGCGTACTTCGCGACCGTGGGTCCGCCCGCTGCGATGTACACGGGCACGCCGCCCTCGGGCTTGTCGTAGATCGACGCGTCGTGCGTCGAGTAGTACTCGCCGTCGAAGTTCACGCGCTCGCCCTTCCACAGCGCGCGCATGAGCCGCACCGATTCGCGCAGCCGGGCGAATCGCTCGCGGAATTCGGGCCAATCCTGCTCTCCGGCACCGCGGAACCCGGTCGCGATCTCGTTGAGCGCTTCGCCCGTGCCGAACCCGGCGATGACGCGGTCGGGGTAGAGCACGCCGAGCGACGCGAACGCCTGCGCGAGCACCGCCGGGTTGTACCGGAAGGTCGGCGTCATGACGCTCGTGCCGATCTTCACGGTCGACGTGCGCTCCCCCACAGCGGCCATCCACGTGAGCGAGAACGGCGCGTGCCCGCCGGTGTGCCGCCATGGCTGGAAGTGGTCGCTCGTCCACACCGACTCCATGCCGTGGGCCTCGGCGGCGACGGCGATCTCGACGAGCTCGCGCGGGTCGAACTGCTCGGCGCTGGCCTTGTATCCGAGGGTGAGCGTCATGAGACGGCCTTCCTGTCTGCGCCGGGCGGCGCGATCGATGGGTCGAGCGGATGCCGCGGGGCGGGCCCCTCGGCGAGGTCGGGCATCGTGCGCAGCACCGCGGACGTGCGCGCACCCACGCCGAGCGCGACGGCATCGCGCAGCTCGGCGGCCGTGTCGACGTCGCGGCGGAGTCCCGGACCGATCGACTCGGGGTGCCCGGCGGCGAGGTCGGCGAAGCCGGCCGCGGCATGGCGCGCCGCGGAGTCCTGCCCGAAGTGCGCGTCGAACGGCACGCCCGCGCGCGCGGTCGCGAGCGTCGTGCCGGTGCCCTCGGCGTCGGGCACGAAGGCGAGCGGATGTCGCGCCGCGACCTCGAGCGCCGCGTCGAGCTCCGCGACCCGCATCGCCGGCACGTCCCCGAGCAGCACCGCGACCGCGACATCCGCCGCACCCGCACCGGCGCCCGCACCCGCACCGGCGCCGAGACGTCGCGCATGGCGGGCTCGACCCTGCATCCGCGACGTCTCGAGTTCCTGCGGGTCGCCCCCGGGCGACACGGCGACACCGAAAGGTCGCGAATGGCCGGCCGCGCCGTGCATCCGCGACGTCTCGGTGCGGGCGACGGCGACGCCGTGCGCGATCGCGGCGGCGAGGCCGCGCGGACCGACCTCGGGCACCACCTCGACGGAAGGCACCCCGCGGAGCTCGCGCTCGATGACCGGCTCGTCGGAGACCACGACCACGCGTCGGACCGCGCGGACGGTGCGCGCGGCGTCGATGGTGTCGAGTGCGAACGCGCGCGCGAGGGCGGCGCGCTCGGCCGGCGAGTGCTCGGGCGCGAGGCGGGTCTTGGCGGCCGTGAGCGACTTCACGGGGATCACGACGGTCCACCCCGCGGCATCCGCCCGCTCGCTCTCGCTCGCTCGGGAGGAGATCGCGGGCTCAGGAGGACCGGATGGCGCCTGGCCTCCTCCCGCCCGCGCGATCTCCTCCCGCGCGGACGCCGACGGTGCCGCACTCATGCGCGCAGCCCCGGCAGCACGTCGCGCCCGAACACCTCGAGGAACCGCGCCTGGTCGCGCCCGGCGTTGTGCAGGTAGATGCGCGTGAACCCGAGGTCGAGGTGGCGCTGCAGGTTCGCCCGGTGCACGTCGGGGTCGGCCGAGACGACCATGCGGCCCACGAAGTCCTCGGGGCGCACGGTGCGCGTCAGCTGCTCGACCTCGAACGGCGAGCGGATGTCGCCCCGCGGGAACCGGAGCGCGCCGATCGGCCACTCGGCGAGCGCGTCGGCCATCGCCTCCTCGTCGGTCGGCGCCCAGGCGAGGTTGAGCTGCAGCACCTTCGGCATCCGCGCCGCGTCGCGACCGCCCTCGCGCGCGCCCTCCGCGAAGCGCGCGAGCAGGGCCGCGAGCCGATCGGTCGGCGCGTTCGTGGTGATGAGGCCGTCGGCGGTCCGCCCGGCCCGTCGCGCGGTGACCGGACCCTGCGTCGCGATGAGGATCTCGGGCGCCCGCTCGGGCATGGTCCAGAGCCGCGACGACTCGAGCTTGAAGTGGTCGCCCGAGTGGCGCACGTCGCGGCCGGCCGCCGACGCGACGAAGAGCTTGCGGATCACGTCGACCGCCTCGAACATGCGCGCGATGCGCTCCGCCGGCTCGGGCCAGTACGTGCCGGTGACGTGCTCGTTGATCGCCTCGCCCGACCCGATGCCGAGCCAGTGCCGGCCGGGGTGCATGGCCGCGAGCGTCGCCGACGCCTGCGCGACGACGGCCGGATGCATCCGGAACGACGGCGTCGTGACGCCCGGGCCGAAGTCGCCCATCGTCGCCTGCCCGATCGCGCCGAGCACGCTCCACACGAAGCCCGACTGCCCGTGCGACGGCAACCACGGCTGGAAGTGGTCGCTCGCCATGGTGCCGCGGAACCCGTGCTGCTCGGCCAGCGCCGCGAGCGCGACCGCCTCGGCGGGCGGGAACCGCTCGAGCATGACGGCATAGCCGATGTGGGGGCGCACCCCTCCATCCTGCCCCGATTCGCGCGGTGCCGCGGATGGCGCCGGCTCAGGCGTCGCGCAGCACGCCCTCGGCCTGCGCCTCGTCGAAGCCGGCGCGGTAGCCGTCGTCGTACGCCTCGTCGGCGCCCTGCCGGAACATGTCGCGGTCGGCCGGCCGCACGATCGAGCGCGCGCCGGGCAGGTCGAGGTCGCCGACGAGGTGCCCGAGTCCGCGCACGATCGCGACGGGCACGCCCGACGCCTTGCCCTTCACCAGTTCGGCCGCGCCCGCGAGCTCGTCGGCGACGCACGGCATCGTGACGGCGAGCGGCTTGCCCGAGGCATCCGACTGCCCCCTCAGGTCGTCGAAGACGACCACGCCGGCGGCGCCGATCGCGATGTCGGTCTGGCCCTCGCGCCACGGTCGGCCGAGCGTGTCGGAGACCAGTAGGCCGACCCGCGCGCCGGTGAGCGAGCGGATGCCGGTGGCGATGGCCCGCGCCGAGGCATCCGGATCGAGCGGCAGGAGCAGGACGGTCCCCTCGGGAGCGTTCGACGCATCGACGCCCGCCGCGGCGCCGATGATGCCGAGCCGGTTCTCGACGATGCGCGTGGGGACGCCGCCCGGGTTGTCGCGGGTCGCCACGACCCGCACGGTCTCATCGGTGATCGCCTGCTCGCGGTCGTCGGCGTGCACGACGCGACCCTCGGCCTTGGAGACGACCTTCGAGGTGATCACCAGGATGTCGCCGTCCTCGAGCGGCGCCGCCAGCGCCGCGGTGATGACCGCCGCGAGATCGGCACCCGCCCCGATCTCGGGCAGGCCCTCGACGCCTTCGATGCTGTACCTCACGTCACCCCTCCGCTCGGCTCCTCCTCCATCTTGGCAGCACCTCAGGAGGCGCGGGCCCATGGGCGCAAGGGCCTGCGCCGAACGGATGGCGGGGCGTACCATCCACGCATGGCGAACGAGCGCACAGCAGACCCCACGTCGATCGAGGACGACGGCGACGAGTATCGCGACGAGACGCCCGGCGAGCGGCTCGACCGCAAGTGGAACGACATCCTGCAGGAACTCCGCGTCGTGATGACGGGGACCCAGCTCATCACCGGCTTCCTGCTCGCCGTCGCGTTCCAGCCGAAGTTCGCCGAGCTCGAGCAACGCGAGGTGACGCTCTACCTCGTCCTCGTGGTGCTGGCGACGATCTCGACGATGCTCGGCCTGGCCCCGGTCATCCTGCATCGCCAGCTCAGCGGCCAGAACCAGAAGGAACGCGTCGTGCGCGTCGCGAACGGACTGCTGCTCTCGCTCCTCGTGGTCGTCTCATTGACCTCCGCCGGCGTGGCCATGCTCATCTTCGACGTGACGGTGAGCCAGCAGGCCGGGTACACCGCCGGCGGCGTGGCGTTCGTCCTGCTGCTCGCCTTCTGGATCGTGGTGCCGCGGATCGGGAAGCGCGCGCCTCGGGAGCGCCGCAGCGCCAGCTGACGCGCAGAGCCGACGCCCCTGTTCGGGGTGGTGGCGCAGAGGAGGGCGCCGCTTCTAGCATGTGGCATCGGCCCATCCGGGCCGGCCCCCCTACGAACCCGAACGGACCCCCATGGCCCTTGCGCCCATGGCCGGACTGCGCCGCGCCGCCGTGCTCGTCGCCTCCCTGGCCCTCCTCGGCGCCGGCATCGCGCCGGCCCACGCCTCCGACCCCGAGCTCCCGGAACTCGCCCCGCCGTCCGCGGAGTCCGTCGCCGGCGACACCGGCCTCCGGGCCTCGCCCCGCGACGGCACACCGGCGTTCTACCTCGAAGCCGTCGCCGGCGGTGAGGCGGGCGGTGTCGGCACCCGCTCGTTCGCGGCGGACGGGTCCTCCGAGACCGCGGCCGCGACGGGCTCGATCAGCGGTCGGATCACGTACTGGGCGAACGGCGCCTCGCAGGGCGCCCTCTCGACCGGCGTGGCGCTGGCCGTGAAGTGGGATGATGCCGCCGGCGATTGGATCGCCCACAGCAGCGCCGAGGCCGACGCCTCGGGAGGCTACGCGCTCACGGGCCTGCCGGCGGGCGACTACATCGTGCTCGCCTACGACGACCTGCCCGGCACCCCGCTCATCTCGGAGTTCTGGGAGGATGCCCAGCACATCTCGTGGGCGACCGTGACCACGCTCGCCGACGGGCAGGCGGTGACCGGGGTCGACGAGCAGCTCGAGCCGCTGATCAAGGAGCGGATCGCGGGTGCCGATCGCTACGAGACCGCGGTCCTCGCCTCGCAGGCCGCGTTCGGCGAGGACGTTCCCTGCGCCTTCGTCGCCACCGGCCTCAACTTCCCGGACGCGCTCAGCGCCGGGCCCGCCGCGGCGCACTGCGGCGGCCCGCTCCTGCTCGTGCCCGGCACCGTCGTCCCGCCGTCGGTGCTCGCCGAGCTGCAGCGCCTCTCGCCCGAGCGGATCGTCATCGCCGGCAGCGCTGCGGTGGTGTCGTCGGGCGTCGAGACCACGCTCAAGGGCATCGCGCCCGTGACGCGATACGCCGGCACCGACCGCTACGACACCTCGCGGAGGATCGTCGCGGGCGAGTTCGGCACGGCCGCTGCCGCGTGGGTCGCGACGGGCGCGAACTTCCCCGACGCGCTGTCGGCGAGCGGCGCTGCCGCGGTGGCCGACATCCCCGTGCTCATCGTCCCCGGGACGGCGTCGACCCTCGATTCGCCGTCCGCCGGCGCGTTGACGAAGCTCGGTGCGACCACTGTCGCCATCGCGGGCAGTGCCGCGGTCGTGTCCTCGGGCATCCAGTCGTCGATCGGCAAGCTGTCCACGGCCCCGCAGGTGATGCGACTGGCGGGACCCGACCGGTACGCGACGGCGCTCGCGATCGTGAAGTTCGTCTGGGATGGGCAATGGGCGATCTACGGGTTCTCCGCGAGCGGCTCCAACTTCCCCGACGCGCTCGCGGGTGCACCGGTCGCCGGATGGCTGTACGCGCCGCTGTACATCACATCCGAGTACTGCACGAGCGTGGGCGTCCAGGCGCAGGTGTCTCAGCTCCAGATCGCCGAGTTCTTCGTCCTCGGCAAGTACCAGCCGCTGTACTACGACGGATGGGAGCCGTTCCGCTCCTGCTGAGCGGATCACCCGACGACGGGCGCGTCTCCTGCCGGAGGCGCGCTCGTCGGCGTCTGCGGCCGACCGTAGGCTGGATGACATGCGCATCGCCACCTGGAACGTCAACTCGATCCGCACGCGATACGGGCGCGTCGTCGACTTCCTGGTGCGAGAAGACGTCGACGTGCTCGCCATGCAGGAGATCAAGTGCACGGCCGAGCAGTTCCCCCACGACGCCTTCGAGGCGGCGGGCTACGAGGTCGCGATCCACGGGCTGAGCCAGTGGAACGGCGTCGCGATCGCGAGCCGCACGCCCATCGGCGACGTGTCGACCGAGTTCCCGGGCATGCCCGGCTTCCTCAAGGGCCAGGAGGGTCCCGACCTGCCCAAGGAGGCGCGCGCGATCGGCGCGACCGTCGACGGGGTGCGCGTCTGGAGCCTGTACGTGCCGAACGGCCGTTCGCTCGGCGACCCGCACTACACCTACAAGCTCGACTGGCTCGCGGCGCTCGCCGAGCACACGCGCGCCGAGACGACGGCCCATCCAGAGGTCCCATTCGCGCTCATGGGCGACTTCAACATCGCGCCGCTCGACGAGGACAACGGCGACCCCGCCGTCGTCGAGGGGCTCTCGACGCATGTCTCGCAGCCCGAGCGGCAGGCCTTCTTCACGCTCGAGGATGCCGGCGTGACCGACGTCGTCCGCGCGCTGGTGCCGACCGGCTTCACGTACTGGGACTACAAGCAGCTCAAGTTCGTGCGCAACGAGGGCATGCGGATCGACTTCATCCTCGGCTCGGCGCCGTTCGCCGAGGCCGTGACCGCGGCGACCATCCACCGCAACGAGCGCAAGGGCGACGCGCCGAGCGACCACGTGCCGGTGCTGGTCGACCTCGAGCTCAGCCGGGTCGACGACGACCTGCCGATGATCTTCGGCTGACGGCGGCAGGTGCCCGGGGGCGACGAAGCGGCACAACCCCGTGGGCGCGTTCAGGCTCACGCGTTACCCTGCGTGTGATGGACACCCCGACGGAACAGGTCCCCGCGCCCGTGAGCGACCCGCTCGTCGGTGCGACGCTCGACGGCCGATACCGGATCCAGGGCCTCATCGGTCGCGGTGGCATGGCCGCCGTGTATCGCGCCGACGACCTCGCACTCGGGCGGCGGGTCGCGGTCAAGGTGTTCACGCCCGCGACCGAGGGCATCGACGACGACGACCGCCGACGGTCGGAGACCGCGCTGCTCGCGAGCCTGACCCATCCGGCGCTCGTGACGCTGTTCGACGCGGCCCGCGATGCCGAGAGCAACCGCGAGTTCCTGGTGATGGAGCTCGTCGAAGGCGAGGACCTTCGTGAGATCCTCCGGCGCGGCGCCATCCCGCGACATGATGCGGCCCGCATGCTCGCCGACCTCGCCGAGGGACTCCACGTCATCCACTCGCGGGGAATCGTCCACCGCGACGTGAAGCCGGCGAACGTGCTCCTGGCCCCCGCGCACCTGCCGACGCGGCGGTGGAACGCGAAGCTCGCCGACTTCGGTATCGCCCGGCTCCTCGACGAGTCGCGCCTGACCGCGACCGGCCGCATCATCGGCACGCCCGGCTACCTGAGCCCCGAGCAGGTGCGAGGCGAGCCGGTCGGCAGCTCGGCCGACATCTACTCGCTCGGGCTCCTGCTGCTCGAGGCGCTCACGGGCGAACAGCCCTTCCCCGGCCCGGCGCTCGAGTCGGCGAGCGCGCGGCTCGTGCGCGATCCGGTGATCCCGTCGGAACTCGGTCCCGAGTGGGTCGACCTGTTGACCGGGATGACGGCGCGCGATCCGGGCGCCCGCCCGACCGCCCTCGACGTCGCGCTCGCGGCTCAGTCGCTCGAGGTCGGCGCCGCTTCCGCGGCGACCACCGGCGATCCGCTCGACGGGCTGCCGGGCGGCCACGGGATCGCCCACGCGCCCGCCGAGCAGGACGAGCACGACACCCGCATCATCGCGGCCGCAGGCGCTGCGGACGCGACCGGGACGCCGGCGAACGACGCCACGGCGGCCATGCCGGCGGCCGCGGCGTCCGCGGCCGTGCCGCCCGCTGACGACGACGATGCCACGGCGGCCACTCGCGTGCTGACCGTCGAGACCGTCCCCGGTGAGCGGCCCGCGGCCGAGCCCGAATCTGCACCCGCGGGTCGGCCCCGGACTCGGACCCCGCGGTGGGTGCTGCTCGCCATCGCGGCCGGGCTGGCGCTGCTCGCGGGCCTTCTGCTCGTGCCGGCGCTCGCCGGCCTCGTCGGCGGCGCCGACGAACCCGAGCCGACGCCGACCCCGACACCCGCCCTGCCGAGCGTCCCGGGCGACCTCGGCGTGCACCTGGAGCAGCTCGAGGAGGCGGTGACCCAATGACGAGCCGATTCCGCCGCGCGTTCGCCGCGGCATCCGTGACCATGGTCCTGGCCGGCGGGCTCGCCGGTTGCACGGCCGAGCCCGACGTCGCGACCGAGCAATCGCAGGCCTACCGGGCGCAGGTCGTCGCGATCGCCGAGTACTCGGCGACGGGCGAGTACGCGAACGCGCTCGCCCGTCTCGACGAGCTCGAGGCCGAGGTCGCGGCCGACGCGGCCGACGGCACGCTCACGGGCGACCGCGAGGCGCGCATCGTCGAGGCGCTCGCCCTCGTACGGGCCGACCTCGACGCCGCGATCGCCACGGCCACGACGCCCGAGCCCTCCACACCCGCCGTCGATGACGACGATGAAGGCGATGACGACGACGATTCGTCGGGTCCGGGCAACAGCGGCGACAACGCCAACACCGGCAACGGCGAGGACAAGGGCAAGGACAAGGGCAAGGGGAAGGACGGGGACTGACCTCCTGCCGGGTCAGTCCCGCCCGCGGAACTCGTCCATCGACCGGTAGACGCCGAAGCCGTCGCCCACCACGCGGTCGAACACACGCGTCGGGAGCAGCGCCCGCAGTACCCGTGAGAGGCGCACGGATGCGGGCAGCTCGACGAGCGGTCGCCCGGCGAGCATCGCCCGCCACACGCGATCGATGACGAACTCGGGCTCCAGGACCGGGGCGAGCAGCGGCCCGCGCGCCCCGCCGAACATGCCCGTCGACACGTACGACGGCGTCACCGTCGTCACGGTCACGTGCCCGTGTCCGGCCTGCTCGAGCTCGAGGCGCAGCGAGTCGCTCCAGCCGTTGAGCGCCGCCTTGGATGCCGCGTACACGGCCATGCGCGGATTGGCGAGGGTTCCCGCGGCGCTGCCGATGTTCACGACGCGCGCCGGCCGACCCGACGCGATCATGTCGGGCAGGAACTCGCGCGTCACGTACATTGGCGCGAGCGCGTTGACGAGCATGGTCGGCCGGACGTCGTCGCCCGCGTCAGTCTCCCAGAAGTAGCGGTTGCCACGCACGATGCCGGCGTTGTTGACGAGCACGTCGGGAGTCCCGACGTCGCGACGCACCCTGTGGGCGGTCTTCGCGATCGCACCGAGTTCCGACACGTCCACGACGTACGACCGCACGTCCGTCCGCCTCCGCGACACCGCGCCGAGCTCGGTGGCGGTCCGCGCGAGGGTGGGCGCGTCACGGTCCCAGAGCACCACCCACTCGGCACCTTCGCGCACCGCCCGCTCGGCGTACATCCGGCCCATGCCGCCCGCAGCTCCCGTGATCAGGATGCGCGCGCCCCGCGCCGTTCTCGCCATGCCGACCATTCTCGCAAAGCGCCGGCGGCAGCGGATGGCGCGCGGCCCGCCCGAGCGGGCAGAATCCGTGACATGAGCGAACCCGACGTGCGCCTGGTCCGGATGTCCGATGCCGAAGTGAAGGCCTGGCTCCCCGTCGCCATGGCGCATTACGAGGAGGCCCGGATGGAAGCCGGCGACACGCCCGAGCAGGCCGCGGCGGGCCGCCGTGCGTCTGAAGAGCGGTTCTTCCCCGAGGGCCGGATCGTGGACGGGCAGCTGCTGCACGCGATCCGGATCGGCGACGAGGACGCCGGCTGGCTCTGGGTGGGCCCCTGGGATGACTCGGGCTCGGTCTGGTGGGTCTGGGACCTCATGGTCCACCCCGGCTACCGGCGCCGCGGCGTGGCGCGACGTGCGATGGTCGCGGCGGAGGAGATCGCCCGCGACCACGGGGCGATCACGCTCATGCTCAACGTCTTCGCCGACAACGAGGCCGCGATCGCCCTCTACGACGCGCTCGGGTTCCGGGCCGCATCGCTGCACATGGCCAAGACGCTCTGAGTCAGTCGGCGAGCGGCACGACCTCGATCCGCTCCCCTGGGCCCGCGATCAGGAGGACCCGCCGCGCGGAGACGCCCTCGAGTGCGGCGACGAGCGTCGCGACATCCGGTACCGCCGCCGGCTCGTCGAGCGCCCGGTGCCAGACGGTGACGGATGCGCCCGTCGCCTCCGCGACGCCGCGTTCGAGTGCGTCCGTGTCGCCCGCGGCGACGAGGACGACGCGGGAGATGCGGCGCGGCCTGGCGAGGCCGTGGGCGGCGATCTCGGCACGATCGCGCCGCCAGACCGCGAAGTGGTAGCCGAAGACGAGCGCGGTCGCGACGAGGACGCCGAGGGGCGCCCGGATGCGGTCCACGAGGCTCGCCGCCGTGGCCGGGTCGAGCACGAACTCGAAGAGCCGGTACCCGACGATGAGCAGTGCGACGAGCGCGACGATCGCGCTGACGCCGAAGACGACGACGAGGTAGACGCGACGTCCGGCGTCGGCGACCTCCGCCGGGTCGGGGCGACGCAGCGGCCGCCAGTTCAGCCACCAGACGGGTGCGCCGACGAGGAGCGCGCTGAGCCCGCCGAGCAGCAGCGTCCGGTTGTCGGATGCCGCGAGCGGGCTGACGAGCTCGGCGAGCGTGGCGTTGAGCACGACGCCGATGCCCGAGGCCGCAGCCACCAGTCCGATCCCCGACATCACGAGCCGGACGGCGCGCCGGACCCGGTCACCGCGGTCGAGGGCCACCCGCCGGTGATGCTGCCAGGCGAGCGCTCCGACGGCCGCGGCGGCGATCGCAGAGCCGAGCGGCTCGAGCACGATGCTCGCGGGGTCGCCCGGGTCGAAGAGCAGCTGCAGCACGACGAAGAGCGCGACGGCGATGCCGGCGAGCATCGTCGCGGCGGTGGCGAGCACGCCGACGACGACGAGTCCCACGTCGGCGAAGCCGGTGCGCAGGCGACGGATGTCGTCGCGGAACCAGTGCCACGTCCAGATCGCGGCGCCCGCCGCGAGGGTGACGACATCGGTCAGCGGCGAGCGCCACCACGCGCCTCCGACGATGTCGATCGCGACGAGTCCCTGGATCGCGGCGTCGAGCACGCCGCCGAGCGCGCCGATCGCCCCGACGACGGCGAGGATGAGCCCGTACGCCGTGGCGATCACCAGCGGAACGGTCGTCATCCGCATCGGCTGCGTTCGGGGCCGCCGCAGCATCCACCGGTGCCACGCCCACACGAGCGCCCACGTCACCGTCGTCGCCGCCGCCGCGGGGTCCCATCGGCCGTCGACCGCGGCGCCGGCCGTGAGGAGCAGCGCCGACGTCGCGACGATGAGCGACACGACGTAGAGCACCGTGAGGTACAGGCCCCAGGCGAGCGACCCGCGCTCGGCGTCGTCGCGGAGGCGCCGCTGCACCGACCACCACAGCAGGGCGGCGAGCGGGCCGCCGATCAGCGTGAACGCGAGCGAGAGCGCGAGGTCGCCCTGACCGCGCGAGACGATCGGCTCCGTGGATTCGAGCAGGCGCCCCAGCAGGCCGGCGACGCCGGTCGCGGCGATCACGACGAGGACCGCGAGGAGCGTGTACACGATGAGGCGTCGCACAGTGCCCTGCGCGGTGCCACCCGTCTCGGGCGGCCGGACCCCTCCCTGCATCTCCCCCTCCGGGGACGGCGACGTGCCGGTCATCGCGGCATCTCCGGCTGGCAGATCGTCAGCGGCCATGGTGCCGTATCGATGCGCCATGCGTCGCCGTCTCGGACGAGGTCGAACTCGCCCTCCTCCTGCACCTCGTCGGGCCCGAGCGGCCCGCCGCCGCCGTAGGAGATCGCGATGAGCACCCGCACGTCGGCGGAGTCGTCGCGTTCCTGCGTGTCGACGAGGGTGACCCGCATGCCGTCGGTCGGTGGGCCCTCCATGCGCACGCACCCGTCGGCGAGTTCGTCGACGAGGTACTCCTTCGCAGTCTCCTCGTCGCCGTCGATCACCGCCGCGGAGTAGCGCTGCACGACGCCTTCCGGGGTCGACTCGTCGAGCGACTGCGGTTCGCCGCGCGTGAACACGACGACGAGCGCGATGATCACGAGGGCGGCGATCACGCCGACGATGATGATGAGCGTGCGATCGGGCCGGGCGGGGGGCCGGGCCGAGGAGGCGTCCATGCTCGAATCATGGCGTGCCGGCGGCGTCATCCGGCGGATCCACGGGCCACGTGTCGCCGAGTCCGAGCGGCCGCACCGCCGCGCGATCACCGTGGGCCGCGGCTCACCAGCGTCCCCGGGCCCGGCAGCGCGCCGCCGAACTGCCCGGCGACCGTCGACAGCGCGAAGCCGCGCTCGCGCAGGCCCCGGATGATCGCCGGGACGGCGTCCACCGTCTCCTGATGCGTGTCGTGCATGAGCACGATGCTGCCGCGGGAGCTCTGCGTGACGGCCCGGTCGACGACGGCATCCACCCCGGGGTCCTCCCAGTCGCGCGTGTCGACGTCCCAGACGATGACGGGCAGGTCGACCAGGTCGCGGACCTTGGCGTTCGACGCACCGTACGGCGGTCGCATGCTCGTGGCACCCGCACCGGTCGCGTTCGCGATCGCCTGCTGCGTCCGCGAGATCTCCTTCTTCACCTCGTCGTCCTCGAGCTTGGTCAGGTTCGGGTGGCGCCAGGTGTGGTTGCCGATCTGGTGGCCGGATGCGACGATCCGCGCGGCGACGTCCGGAGACGTCTGGACGGCCGACCCCTGGACGAAGAACGTGGCCGGCGCGCGCTCACGGTCCAGCAGGTCGAGCAGACCGGGCGTCAGCGACGACGGCCCGTCGTCGAACGTGATCGAGACGCACGGCACGAACGAGCAGTCGACCGGGTCGTCCCCGACGACCGCGTCCGCCGGCGCGTAGTCGCCGCCGGCCGCCGCGCCGGCGAGCGCAGTCCTCCCCTGCTCGGAGAGCATCGGTCCCAGCAGCCGTCCGGGAACGTGGACGGAGGCGACTCGGCCCGCATCCGCGGCGCTCGCCGTCGTGATCACGACGCCCGCCGGCGTGACCGCGGAATCGGCGAGGAGCGCCCGCTGGGCGTCCGCGCCGAGGCCCGCGAACGGATCGTCGCCCGGTTCGATCCGCCCGCCCGCGCGAAGTCCCTCCGCCACGAGCGCGAGCACGCGCGACTCCTGGCCGGCGGCGTACAGACCCGCTCCCCCGAAGACCGCGCCCGTCGCGGCATCCGCGTACCAGACCTCGCGCACGACGGATGGCGCGACGCCGGCCTCCCGCCGGGCCAGGGAGAGCCGCTCGCCCAGCAGCGGGCCGGATGCGACCACGATGGAGCAGTCCACGGTCAGGCTGGCCGCGATCGGCGTCGTGAGCGAGCCACCCCAGCACGCCTCGGCCGCACCGCCCGCGACGAGGTCGACCCCGGGCTGCCACCCGACTCCGCGCTCGCCGACATAGGCGAGCAGCGCCTCCTCGAGCCGCGCGGTCAGCGCCTCGCCGAACTCGGTGACGCCGGGCGGCGTCGCCCACCTCGCGGACGCGGCGAACGTGTCGGTCCGCATGGCGGCGAGCCGCGGCACGAGCGCGCCCGTGCGATCGGGACCGAGTCGCGGCGGGCCCGGGACGACCTGCGGCACCGGGAGCGGTGCCGGCGTCGGCTCCGGTGCTGCTGACGCAGAGCTGGAGGCGTCGGGCTCGCTCGCCGGGCTCGGCCCGGCGATGCCGGCGGGCGAGCAGCCCGTCAGTGCGATCGCGGGGGCCAGGACCGCGATCGCTGCGACGACCGACGCACGCGAATGCGCCGCCTCCCGTCCCCGAGGCATGCGCACACCCTAACCCGATGCACCCGGGATCCGGTGCTTTCGCCCGCATGGCGATGGGCGCGGTGCTCCGGGATCGGATCACCGCGCCCATCGGCGCTTTCGGGGGACGGACCGCTCATCGCGCTCCGGCGATCGGGGACAGGTCGTCGTCGACCCACTCGGTCGGCGGGGTCGCATCGGCGACGGCGTCGGCGTACGCCGAGAGTCGCTCGCCCTGCATCTCCGCCGCAGACGGCGCGGTGCTGCGGGCGACCGCTTCGGCATACTCGGCCAGCCGCTGACCCTGGGCCTCCGCCGCGGTGGTCCGCGGTGCCACCGAGCCCGAGTGCAGCTCGCGCCGTGCGTCGGCGCTCAGCTCACGTGCGGACTGGGGTGCGACGCTCTGCTGCGCCGTTGCGTGGAACTCGCGCAGGGCGTCGGCAGTGAGTCCGTTCGCCGTCTTCGGAGCCGGCGCGCCGGCGTGCATCTCACGGATCGCGTCGGAACCGAATCCGGGCACCGTGTACGGCGCGGGACCCTGCGCGTGGAACTCGCGGACCCCCTCTGCGCTGAGCCCCTGCACCGTGGGTCCCACGGGCGCCTGCGCGTGCATCTCACGGAGCGCCTCAGCGCTGAACCGCGTCACCGACTGCGGCGTCCGGTCGGTCGCCGTGGACAGGATGTCGGCGGAGCCGCGGATGGGCGAGAGGTCATCCTTGACGATGACGTGCCCATGGGCGAAGCCGACGACGGTGGCGCCGCCATCGTCGCGGACCGGCCCCGGTCCGCCCCACGCGGCCGTGCCTGCACCGCCGCCGACGAGGACCGCGAGCGACACGGTGAAGATCACGGGTGCCGCCTTCTTGGTGTTCATGGTTCGTTTCCTTCCCTACCTCTGGGTTTGGCAATCGGGCTATGGCGAAGGTACGAAGACGCGGATGAGGCGGGATCCGGGCCGTCACCCGAAAGACGGGCCGAATATCCTGAGATTCCCTCAGTGCTGTGGTGGACTCGGGCACTCCGGATGGATGACCCTGCAGCAAGCACGCGCGGGTCCGCGCGTTCACGCAACATTCCCGCGTCGGGCCGCAATCAATCGCGAAGGCCCCGCACGTAGCCTTGAAGCGCGCGGCGAATCCCGCCGCGCACCGCCGCCGCAAGGCCCCGAATCCCGAGAACGGAGGTTCCGATGTCACAGAACACCATGACTGCTGCAATCGTTGGCGAACCCGAGGTTCTCGAAGACGAGTCCGGCATCGAGATCACCCCCGAGATCATCGGCCTTGCGAACGGCGTCGAGTCCGACCCCGCGTGGCTCCGTCTCAAGGAGTCGGCGACGCAGCTCCAGTCGCTGCAGGTGAAGGACGGCTCGGTTCCCGAGGAGGGCGACAAGCCCGAGGCATCCGCCCTCGTCGACGCGATGGTCGAGTCGGTCGTGGCGCTCGCGCCGCGGTTCCCGCATGAGGCCGCGTACCTCGACGCCCTGCAGGCCGACTTCCGGAAGTGGCAGGCCGAGGGCCTCGGCGTGCCCGACTTCCTCGACTCGCTCGTGGAGTTCAAGCCGCAGCTGCACCGGGTCGACGGCATCCGCCACCTCGTCGTGTTTCCGATGACCACCCAGAACGGCTCGTCCGACCGGCACGTCGAGGCGCTCGTCGTCGAGACGATCTGGCCCGAGTTCATCGCGCACCTCGAGGCCGACTACGGCAACAAGCTCTTCGTGAGCCTCCGCCTCGTCGACTTCACGCCCGGCTACGACACGAACTCCGCCGTGCTCTTCCCCGAGACGGTCGCGATGCGCGAGATCCCGCCGTTCACGTGGGGTGCGATCTTCCAGGACCGCGAGGCCGCCCGCTACCGCCGGGTCGTCCGCGCGGCATCCGAGATCACCAAGCTCGAGCTGCCCGACGACGCGGCGTCGCTGCTCGACGACCAGGAGCTCGCCGAGCGCACGTTCGTGATGTGGGACATCATCCACGACCGCACGCACATGCGCGGCGACCTGCCGTTCGACCCGTTCATGATCAAGCAGCGCATGCCGTACTTCCTCTACTCGCTCGAGGAGCTCCGCTGCGACCTCACGGCGTTCCGCGAGTCGGTCCGGATCGAGCGGAGCCTGCGCAAGCGGGCCGACGCGGGCGACCAGCTCGACGCGGTCGAGGCCCAGCTGCTCGAGCACGCCAAGCTCGTGCAGTATGCCGTGATCTTCGACCGGATCTTCCGGTTCGCGATCACGGGGTCGCGCGTGCGCAACTACGACGGCCTCGGTGGGCAGCTGCTGTTCGCATGGCTGCACCAGAAGCACGCGCTCGAGTGGACCGACGTGAAGCTCACGTTCGACTGGGATGCGGTGCCCGACGCGGTCGTCGAGCTCGGCGACGCGATCGACGAGCTGTACTGGAAGTCGATCGACCGCCCGAAGGCGGCGCACTGGCTCGCCGCCTACGAGCTCGTGCGCGGCGTGCTGACGCCAAACCCGGCATCGGCGTGGGCCGAAGGCCTCCCCCGCGAGGTGCTCGCGGGCCCGCCGAAGGGCTACACCGACCTCGTGATGGACGACGAGTTCCCGCTGTCCATGTTCTACGAGGCGCTCGACAAGAAGATGAAGCCGGTCATCGAGTCGACGGTCGGGATCACCGCCGCCGACGCCTGACCTCCGACGGCTCGCCCCCACCGAGCCGAGTCACCCCGGGACGGCGGACCCGAGGCATCCGCCCCGCCGCCCGGGGTGACTCGCGTGATGAGAGGATTCCCCGATGACCAGCGCACTGCAGGACAAGGTGGTCGTGATCGCCGGCGCCACGAGCTCGTCGGGCCGCACCGTGGCCCGAGCCCTCGTCGACGCCGGCGCACGCGTCGTCGCGGTCGGCCACCACCAGGGTCGGCTCGACGAACTCGAGGTCGACCTCCCCGGCGTCATCGGCGAGCGCGCCGACCTCACCGACGGCGACGACGTGCTCGAACTCGCGATGCGCGTGCACGCGAAGGTCGGCGACGTCGACGGCGTCGTGCACCTGGTGGGCGGATGGCGCGGCGGCGGCGGCATCGCCGGCCAGACGGATGAGGACTACCGCGTGCTCGAGCGCTCCTTCACGGCGCTGCGCTACGTCAGCCGGGTGTTCTGGGACGACCTCGTCGGCTCCGACGCCGGTCGCGTCGCGATCGTGTCCTCGACGACCGTCGAGAAGCCGACGGCGGGCGGAGCGAACTACACCGCGGTCAAGGCCGCCAGCGAGTCGTGGATGCGCTCCCTGGCCGATGGGTTCTCCAAGTCCGGCTCGCAGGGGGCGGCGGTGACGTTCCGCGTCAAGGCCCTCGACGGGCTGGAGTCGCGGCTCGCCGACGAGGTGGTCGCCCTGTGGGCCATGGATGCCGCGGCATCCGACCTGAACGGACGCGTGACGACGCTCTCGGCGTGACGCGCACCGGCGCGCGCGGCGCCGAACCCGGTTAACAAACCCCCTTCGGACATGCAATCCCCTGTCCGCCGACGCCGGAACCCGCCTATCGTGGCGTCACGCCGGAGCGGTCGGCCCCGTCGCACGGACGGTCGCGACCGCCCGGAGCGGAGGCGGTGACATGACCGGCTGGAACACGGACACACTCGCAGGCACGGCGGGGGCGGGCGCCCTCACGATCGTGGAGGGCACCTCGTTCTGCGTCTCGGGGCCCAACGGAGACATGGTGCCCGAGCTGCCGCACGGCGCCTTCCATCGGGACACGAGGGTCGTCTCGCGCCTGACGCTGCTGGTCGACGGTGCGACCGTCGAGCCGCTGTCGGCGATGACGCCCCACCCCGATCGAGTCGTCATGGTCGGACGGGCCGGCCACATCCCCGGCCGGGCCGACACCCCCTTGCTCGTCGAGCGCGACCGCCGTATCGGCGCCGGGCTGCGCGAGCAGATCACGCTGCGCAGCTACTCGCGCGACGCGATGACGGTCCGCGTCGAACTCGTGCTCGAGGCCGACTTCGCCGACATCTTCGAGGTGAAGGAGGGTCGGGCGGCGCGCCGCCCCCAGGCCCTGCGGGAGTTCGAGCCCGGCCGGTACGGGATCGCGTCGCGCGCAGGGGGCCACCCGGGGCTGATGGTCACGGCCGAGGGGGCGGAGGTCGCGGGCGACCGCATCCGGTTCGACGGCGTGCTCGAGCCACGCGGCACCTGGTCGCGACGCGTGCTCGTCACGCCGCGCGGCGACGACGCGACGGCCACGATCGGACCGGACTCGGAGGCGCATTCGGCCGACCAGCCGACGCGGCGCTTCCTCGCCTGGCAGTCTGCCACGCCCACGTCGTCCCTGCAGGACGACGCGATGGAGCGCGTCATCCGCCAGAGCCAGCGCGACCTCGGCGCGCTGCGGATCTTCGACCCGGCCCATCCGGATCGGCCGGTCATCGCCGCGGGCGTGCCGTGGTTCATGGCGCTGTTCGGCCGCGACTCGCTCCTGACCTCGTGGATGGCACTCCCGCTCGACCCGTCGCTCGCGCTCGGGACGCTGCAGACGCTCGCGGCACTGCAGGGCTCGCGCGAGGTGGCCTCGTCCGAGGAGCAGCCCGGCCGCATCCTGCACGAGGTGCGACTCGGCGCCACCACGAATCTCGCGCTCGGCGGCGGCTCGGTCTACTACGGCACCGCCGACGCCACCCCGCTCTATGTGGTCGTGCTCGGCGAACTGGCGCGCTGGGGTGCGCTGCCCGATGACGCCGACGACCTGTTCGAGGCCGCCGATCGCGCACTCGGGTGGGTCGACGCGTACGGCGACCGCGACGGCGACGGATTCGTCGAGTACGGGCGCCTCAACGACCACGGCCTCGTGAACCAGGGCTGGAAGGACTCGTGGGACGGCATCAACTTCGCCGACGGCACGCTGGCGCAGGCGCCGATCGCCCTGTGCGAGGTACAGGGCTACGTGTACGCCGCCTTCATCGCGCGCGGCACGCTCGCGTGGATGCGCGGCGATGCCGACGGCGCGGCGCACTGGTCCGAGCGCGCGGCAGCGCTGAAGCGCGCCTTCAACGAGAAGTTCTGGCTGCCCGACCGCGGATGGTTCGCCGTCGCGCTCGACCGCGACAAGCGCCCGGTCGACGCGTGCGCGTCCAACATGGGCCACTGCCTGTGGAGCGGCATCGTCGACGACGACAAGGCGGCGGCCGTGGCCGAGCGGCTGCTCTCGCCCGAGATGTTCAGCGGATGGGGCGTCCGCACGCTCGCGTCGGACATGGGCGCGTACAACCCCGCGAGCTACCACAACGGCTCGGTGTGGCCCCATGACAACGCGATCATCGCGGCGGGGCTCATGCGATACGGCTTCGTCGAGGAGGCCAAGCGGATCGTCGCCGGGCTGTTCGAGGCCGCGGCGCACTACGGCGGCCGGCTGCCCGAGCTGTTCTGCGGATTCGACCGCGCGCAGTACCCCGAACCGGTCGCCTACCCGGCGTCCTGCTCGCCGCAGGCGTGGGCGGCGGCCACGCCGCTGTCCCTCCTGCGCACCACGCTGCGGTTCGATCCGTCGATGCCGACGCGTGACGTCTGGGTGGCTCCGACCTCGCTGGGCGACTTCGGCGACATCCACCTTCGCAACGTGCCGTTCGCGGGCAAGCGCATCTCGATCGACACGTCCCGCAACGGCACGAAGGTCATGGGGCTTCCGGCCGACGTGACGCTCCACCACGAACCGAGCCCGCTGGCAACCGTCCCCACCGGAAGGATCGCATCATGAGGATCGGCATCATCGCACCGCCCTGGATCCCCATCCCGCCGGATGGATACGGTGGAATCGAGTCGTTCATCGACACCGTCGCGTGCGCACTGGAGGAGCTGGGCCACGACGTGCGGTTGGCGGCATCCTCCGACAGCACGTCCCCGGTGACCCGCCTGCCGGGCTTCGAACCGTCCGATGCGGCGAAGATGGGCGTCACCGCGCACGAGCTCCAGCACCTGCTGCGCGCCTTCGCCGCACTCGACGACGTCGACGTGATCCTCGACAACACGCTCGCCGGCCCGATCCTCGCGCGCTTCGCCACGGAGGTGCCGGTCGTCACGGTCGCGCACGGCCCGCTGATCCCGCTCGAGCAGGAGCTCTACCTCGCGGGTTCGCCGGATGTCTCGTACGTCGCGATCTCTGCGAATCAGGCGTCTCACGCGGGCGACGTGCCGATCGCGCGCGTGATCCACCACGGCATCGGAGTCGATCCCATCCCGGTGGGGCCGGGCGGGGACGCTGCGTGCTTCGTGGGCCGGATGAGCCCGACGAAGGGCATCCCCGAGGCGATCGAGGCGGCCGCGGCGGCCGGCATCCCTCTTCGGATCGCGGCGAAGATGCAGGAGCCGGCCGAGGAGGAGTACTTCGACGAGGCCGTGCGACCCATCCTCGGCTCGAACGCCGAGTACGTCGGCGAGTTGTCCGCCGAGGAGAAGTACGACCTGATGGGGAACTCGCTCGCGCTGCTCAACCCGATCCAGTGGGACGAGCCGTTCGGGCTGGTCATGATCGAGGCGCTCGCGGCCGGGACGCCGGTGGTCGCGACGCCGCGGGGCTCCGTCCCGGAGATCGTGGAGGAGGGCCGGACGGGCTTCGTGCGCTCCGACCGCGACGAGCTGGCGGCCGCGCTGGCGCAGGCGGCATCGCTGGACCGCGACGCCTGCCGCGCGGCCGCGGAGGACCGGTTCACCGCTCGGCGGATGGCCGAGGACTACGTCGCGCTCTTCCACGACCTGCTGCGCGAGCGCCGGGGACCGGATCGAGCGGGTGCCTCCCGGCCGGCGGCCGTGACGCTGCCACCGGAGGCACCGGGCCGCGGCACGTCCGCTCCGTGACGAGTGGCCTCAGCTCGCCGCCGGCGGCATCGCGGAGTCGGCGGCGGGCTCGTCGCCCGTCGTGCCGGCTCCGGCGCCGGCGACGTCGCGCCGGGTGTCAGCGGGGTCGCGCTCCGCGCGGCTGAGCAGCACGAACGGCACGGCGAACGCCTGGATGACCCCGCTCCAGAGCAGCGAGAACCCGTAGCCGCCGAGGTCGGCGGCACGTCCGAGGACGGGCTGGATCGCGGCCCCGCCCGCGCTGCCGAGCAGCGAGTCGAACGAGAGCACGGTGGCCCGCTGCTTCGAGGGGATCATGTCGTTGAGGTAGGCCCGATGCACGGGGTCGTCGATCGAGGAGGCGATGCCCCAGACCGCGATCATCGCGACCGCCACCCAGAAGTTCGCGGTCACCGCGAGGGCCACGAGCCCGAGCGCGCTCGAGATCGCGGCGACCAGGATGACCGACGTGCGCTTGCGGAACCGGCGACGGACGTGGGGTGCGAGCAACCCGCCGATGATGCCGGCGCCCGAGAGCAGCGCCGCAGCCAGTCCTGCGACGGAGTAGGCGTCCTCGTCGCCCCAGAGCTCGAGCAGGTACGGCTGCAGCGCGTAGAAGGCGTAGATCGTGACGCCCATCGTGAACGGCGTCGTCAGCATCAGCCAGCGCACCGGCCGGTTGCCGAGCCCGTAGCGCACGGAGGCGCGGAGCACGTTGCGCGTGGCGGCGATCGGCCCGGCACCCCGCTCGGGCGTGAAGCCGAGGTCGCGCATGAGGATCGCGGCGACGACGAACATGATCAGCAGGATCCCCGCCCTGACCAGGAACGGGACGCCCAGGTTCGTCAGCTGGGCGATGACGCCGCCGAGCACCGACCCGCCGAGCATCGCGACGTTGCCGACGATCACCGCGCGACCGAACACCGTCTCGAGGCTGCCGCGGTAGCCCGTCGCATGCAGGGCATCGACCAGCCAGGCGTCGACGGCGCCGGAGAAGAAGGTGAAGCCGAGGCCGAGCAACACCGACACGACCGCCCACGCCCAGAACGGCGACTGCCAGACCCAGAGCAGCCAGTACAGCGCGGTCGTGACCGCGAGCGTGATGGTGCCGAGCAGGTACGAGGCCCGGCGACCGAGCGTGTCGGCGACGACGCCGGTCGGGATCTCGAACACGAACATGCCGAGGCTGAAGAACGCGTTGGCGGCGAAGGCCTCGAGGTTGGTCAGCCCGGCGTCGAGGAGGAAGAGCGTGTTGATGCCCCAGATGAACGAGGCGGCGAGCGTGTTGCCGAGCATGAGCGTGTAGTACGTGCCCTGGACGCGCCTGGCCGCCCGCCCTCCGCCGTCGGCGGCGGGGGCGGTCATGCGCGATTCCGCGGATGGCCCATCGGTCCATCATGCTCCACGCCGCCTCGCCGGTACAGGGCGAGCGGATGCCTCGGACGTTTCCCACCGCCCTTCCGGGCTTTTGTCGTGGAAAGTGAAAAGCCGCGCATATCAGTCACGCTTTTGCTTGACCTCAACGAGACAAATGCCGTAGCCTCCGAAAAAGTTCGTGGATGCCAACTCACGAGCAACGGCGCTCGGGTCCAGACCCTCGCGCCGTCCCTACAAGAAAACGGTTCAGTGCAAGGGAGCATCATGGATGAACTGACGGAACAGGCCGAGCACGACGCCCGCGTCCTCGGGCGCAGCCTCGGCCTGACGCGCCGGCAACTGCTGGCGGCCACGACGGGTATGGCCGCCGCTGCCGCGGTCGGGCTCGCCGGCGGCCACACGCACGCCCACGCGGCCCCCGCGGCTGCGGCAGGGGCGGCGGCCGGCACCGGGGTGCTGGTGCCGCCCGGCAAGCGGGGCATCATCCTCTACACGGTGCGCGACGCGGTCGGCCGCAACCCGCTCACGAGCGATCTCCCCTCGGGTTTCAAGGAGGTCCTGACGGAGCTGGCGCGCATCGGGTACAAGCAGATCGAGTTCGCGGGCTACGGGCAGAACGCCAACTCCGAGGGCGGCGCGAACCTCGGCACTCCCGAGGGCGCGCAGCTGTTGCGCACCTGGCTCGACGCCAACGGGCTCGAGGCCGAGGGCAACCACGGCAGCATCCCGTCGGTGATCAACGACACCACGCTCGCCCAGTTCGACGCCGCCTGCGAGGTTGCCAACATCCTCGGGTTCGGCCACATCGGCACCGGCAGCGACCCGACGGGCAGCTCGTACCTCGCCGACTGGCAGGCCGCGGCCGAGCGCTGGAACATCCTCGGCGAGCGCGCCGCCACGCACGGCCTGAAGCTGTACACGCACAACCACGACGCGGCGTACAACTTCCTGCTCGACAGCGGCCCGCTCGACGAGCAGGGCCGTCCGACCCGCTCGAGCGGCGTTCGTCGACTCGAGTGGTTCCTGCAGAACACCGACCCGAACTACGTCTACCTCGAGATGGACATCTACTGGGCGCACGTCGCGCAGCACCGCTTCCAGAGCTACACGGCGCCCGACGGCTCCGTGGTCGCCGACTGGTTCGACCCGGCGGGCCTCGTGGCCGAGCAGACCACCCGGTTCCCGCTGTTCCACGCGAAGGACGGCGCCCTGCGTCCCGACCTCGCCGCCGGCTACTCGATCGTGCCCTTCGGCGCGGGCGACATCGACTTCACCACGTTCTTCCAGCGGATCGGGGCGAAGGGCTACCACAACTCGATGTACGAGCAGGACAACGCGTCGTCGGTCAACTCGCTGGGCGTGAACGCGCCGTCGCCCTCGCTGTCGCTGGAGAACTCCGCGTACAGCTACGGCAACCTGGCCGCCCTGCGCGGCTGACGCAAGACCCCGGGCCGCGCGGCGCCTTACCCCGCGCGGCCCGGCACCACATGGATCCCGCCGAACCTCCTTCCATCCGACTGGAGACATCCATGCACATCGCACGTTCACGCCTCGCGGCGCTCGTGATCGGAGCCGCGGTCGCGGCCTCGATCGTCGTCGCGGGGCCTGCCTCCGCCCATGAGGGCCATGACCACGGAGACGAGGTCGCGGCCACCACGTGGGCCAACTACGAGCGCGTCAGGCTCGCCGGCACCAGCGGGGTCGGCGAGCCGATCGACCTCGCCGTCCTCCCCGACTCCCGGGTGCTGCACACGACACGGGCCGGCCAGGTGCGCCTGACCGACCCGTCGCAGGGCACCACCACGGTCATCAACACCATCGACGTCTACAGCAACTCCGAGGACGGCCTGCAGACCGTCACGCTCGACCCGGACTTCGAGGAGAACGGCTGGGTCTACCTCTACTACGCGCCCCGCGAGATGGACGCGCCGTACCCCGCCACCACGCCCGCAGGCTCCGCGCCGAACACGCTGCCGGCCGGCGCCGACGCGTCGTACTGGGACCAGTGGAAGGGCTACAACCAGCTCAGCCGCTTCAAGTGGGATGCCGAGGCGAGCGCGCTCGACCTCTCGACCGAGCAGGTCATCATCAAGGTCGAGGTCCAGCGCGGGCAGTGCTGCCACGTCGCGGGCGACGTCGCCTTCGACAACGACGGCAACGTCCTGCTCTCCACCGGTGACAACACGCCCGCCGGCACGCCCGGCGCGAACGGCTACGCGCCCATGAACGACCGGGCCGGCTACAACCCCGGCTTCGACGCACGACGCGGCTCGAGCAACACGAACGACCTCCGCGGCAAGATCATCCGGATCGACGTCCAGGAGGACGGCAGCTACACGATCCCCGCGGGCAACCTGTTCGCGCCGGGCACGGCCGACGCCCGTCCGGAGATCTTCGCGATGGGCCTGCGCAACCCGTTCCGCATGGACTTCGACCCCGAGACCGGCGCGGTCACATGGGGCGACTACGGCCCCGACGCGGGCACGGCGAATGTCGACCGCGGCCCGATGGGCTACGTCGAGTGGCAGTCGACCACCGTTCCCGTGAACGGCGGGTGGCCCCTCTGCCACGGTCCCAACGCGGAGTACAGCAACTGGGACTACGAGACGCTGACGGTGCGCAACTGGTACGACTGCGACGCGCCGGTCAACCCGTCGCCCTACAACACGGGCCTGCAGCAGCTGCCGGCCGCGACCGAGCCGCAGATCTGGTACGGAGACCGTCCCGAGCACCAGCCGTGGCCCGAGTTCGGCTCCGGTGGCCAGGCGCCCATGGGCGGCCCGACCTACCGCTACGACGAGGAGAACGAGTCGGCGACGAAGTTCCCGGCGTACTGGGACGGCAAGGCCTTCATGGGCGAGTTCTCGCGCGACCGCATCTTCGCGTTCTCGCAGGACGACCCCGACGGCCCCGTCACGAAGATCGAGGACTTCCTCCCGAACGCGGCGCTGACCGCGGCCGGCATGCCGATCTGGGACAACGTCATGGACATGGAGTTCGGTCCGGACGGTTCGCTCTACGTGCTCGACTACGGCGACGGCTTCTTCCGGCCGAACCCCGACGCGGGGCTCTACCGCGTCGATTACGTCGAGGGCACCAAGGGTCCGCGCGTCGTGCTGTCGGCGGACGTCACGTCCGGCGAGGGACCCCTCGAGGTCGAATTCGACGCATCCGAATCGACGCACCCCGACGAGCTCGCGTTGAGCTTCGCGTGGGACTTCGAGGGCGACGGAACCTTCACCGAGGGTGACGCGGTCGCGTCGCACACGTTCACCGAGGACGGTCAGTACCAGGCCCGCGTGCGGGTCACGGACTCGAGCGGTCGCGTGAGCCTCGCGTCCGTCACCGTCACCGTGGGCAACACGGCGCCGATCGTCGAGATCGTCGCGCCCGCCAACGGCGCGTTCACCGACTGGGGCGACAAGGTCGCCTTCGAGGTGAAGGTCACCGACCCCGACGAGACGATCGACTGCAGCCGCGTGCTGTGGAGCTACGGCCTCGGCCACGACAACACGCACACGCACCCGCTGTTCACGGGCACAGGCTGCACCGCCACGATCGAGACCGCCCTCGAGGCCGGTCACGGTGAGACCGAGAACATCTACGCCCAGATCGGTGCCTCCTACACCGACGCCGGCACCGACACCGCCCCGGCCCTCTCCGGTGACGACGTCGCGTTGCTCAACCCGCGCGCACTGCAGGCCGAGCACAACGACGCTCGCGACGGCGACGTGACGGTCGTGGACGACGAGTCGGCGGAGGGCTTCCGCTACCTCGGCGGCCTCGACGCGGGCGAGTCGATCGCCTACGACCCGGTGGAGCTCGGCGGCATCACGGGCGTGGAGCTCCGCGCCAAGGGCGAGGGCACCGTCACGCTCACCTGGGCCGACGCCGACGGCGAGCAGCTCGCCGAGTTCGACGTCGACTCCGCCGAGTGGCAGGATGTCGCGGTGCCGCTCACGGTGATCCCCGAGGGCACCGGACGGGTCGTCGTGACCTCGACGGGCGGCGTGGACCTCGACCAGTTCGAGTTCACGTCCTCGGTCAGCGACATCCGCTCGCTGCTCGGCGCACTGAAGGACGACGGCCGCATCACCCGCGGCGTCGAGGCGTCCTTCGGCGACGTGCTCGCAGAGGTCGACGCGGCCCTCGCCGCCGGTGACACCGCGACCGCCACTGCCCGTCTCGAGTTCCTCGTGACGCAGGTGCCGAACCGGATCCGCACCGACGCCGACGCCGCCGCGCTCGTGATCCGGGCAGCTGAGGCGGTGATCGCGAACCTGTAGCAGAACCCGCGGCTCCGAACCCCGAGCCGTGACCAGCCGGTGCGGTCGGAAAACGACCTTGGCGGGATCCGCCGGCCGCACCAAGAACGGGACGGGCCGTGCTCCTCGGGGAGCACGGCCCGTCTCCATGTGCACCGCGTTCCAACTGCCCGGCGAGGTCGGCGACCATTAGCCTTCGAGCATGGTGCGCTTCCTCGTGATCGTGGTGATCTCGCTCGTCATGTCCGCGGTCGGGCTGCTGCTCGCGGCCTGGCTGCTCCCCGACTTCCACCTCGACACCGGCGGGTTCCTCGTCGCGGTCATCGTGTTCACGCTCGCCCAGGCCCTGCTCGCTCCGCTCGCGACCAGGCTCGCACGCCGGCACGCCTCGGCGATCCTCGGCGGCATCGGCCTGGTCTCGACGTTCCTCGCGCTGCTCATCGCCTCGCTCTTCCCCGGCGGCATCCGGATCGACGACGTGATGGCGTGGGTGCTGGCCACGCTGCTGCTGTGGGTGGTGACGGCGCTGGGCACGTGGCTCATCCCGCTGCTCGTCTTCCGCAAGCGCCGCTCCGACCGCGCGACCGCGTGAACCGTCGGGGTTGACGTACACCGTCACCCGGCGTAGCGTAAGCACATCATTAATTAAGGAGTTGCTTACGTGAAGGCGGCCGACGACGAGCTCAGCCGGGTGTTCCAGGCACTGGCCGACCCCACGCGGCGGGCCATCCTGTCCCGGCTGCACGCCGGGCCGGCCACCGTCGGCGCCCTGGCGGAGCCCTTCGAGATGAGTCGTCCCGCGATCTCGCAGCACCTCAACGTGCTCGAGCGCGCAGGCCTCATCGAGCGGACCGCCACGGCGCAGTGGCGCACGTGCTCATTGCGGACCGAGCCTCTCGACGAGGCATCCGCCTGGGTCGAGCGGCACCGCGGTGAGTGGAACGAGCGGTTCGACCTGCTCGATGCGCAGCTCCGCAGGATGAAAGGGCAGGACCCATGAACGAGCGAACGGATGACGCGCAGTTCACCATCACCCGCATCTTCGACGCCCCGCGCAGCTTGGTCTGGCGCGCGTGGACCGAGTCGGCGGACGCCGCCGAGTGGTGGCATCCGCGCGGCATCGAGATCAAGGACGGCAGCGTCGCGGTCGACGTCCGCCCGGGCGGACGGTACGCGTACACGATGGTGAACCCCGCCGACGGCGCCGAGTACCCGACGGTCGGCGTCTATCGCGAGGTCGATCCGCCGAAGCGGCTCGTCTTCACCTGGGCGTCCCCGGGCGATCCGGATGACACCGCACCCGTCATCACGGTCGACCTGCGCGAGCTCCCGGACGACCGCACCGAGATGCTGTTCCACCTTCGCGGCGTCGCCGGTCAGCCCGGTGACGAGGACGTGTACGACGGCTGGGACTCCGCGTTCGACCTGCTCGGCGAGCAGCTCACGACCCGCGCACACTGATGGGCCGGCTCATCGTCGAGCAGATCGTCTCGGCTGACGGGTATGCGGCCGATTCCGAGGGCGGCATCGAGTTCTTCGAGGTGTCGCCCGAGGTCGGCGGCGACCCGGAGTCGGGCGTGGGCCCGATCGATCGCGAGCAGCTCGCGTGGCTCGAGGGGGTCGATGCGATCCTCCTCGGCGCCACCACGTATCGCATGTTCGCGGAGTACTGGCCGACGGCCGATGTCCGGCAGGAGCCGGTCGCCGAGCCGATCGCACGGCTCCCGAAGCACGTCGTCTCGAACTCGCTCGAGCGGGTGCCGTGGGGCGAGGGCGAGATCGAGGTGCTGCGGGGGGATGCCGCGGCCTCCGTCGCGCGGCTGAAGGAACGGTTCGAGGCGATCGTGCTCTGGGGCAGCCTGCAGCTCGCCGACGCCCTGTTCGAGGCCGGGCTCGTCGACGAGCTGCGGCTGCGGATCGTGCCGGTGCTCATCGGCGCGGGGCGCTCCTTCACGCCGGCCGGACTGGGGCAGCGCGCGCTCGAGCTCGACCATGCGGTGACGCATCCGTCGGGGCACGTGAGCCTGCACTACCGGCTGCGGTAGCCGCCGCAGCCGGCGATCGGCGGCCGGCGGTTGAGCGCCTACCGACGGGGCTCGGACGCGACCTTGTCGACGTCGGACGGCTCCTCGGGAGCGACGGACTCGGTAGTGCCCGCATACTCCGCCGACAGCAGCCGATAGGACTTCGTGGTGAACGCGAGGAGCGCGAGCGCCACCATGATCAGCCCCGAGAAGAGGAAGATGAGCGCGATCCCCCGCGCATCGCCATCCCCGAGCAGCCAACCCCACGCCGCCTGCCCCTCGTCCGACTCCATGTAGGGGATGATCCAGAACTGGGCGATCGGCGCGATGAGGAAGGACGTGATCGGCGCGGCGGCCGCCTCGACCGCGGCGGCGAACCCGAAGACGCGCCCCTGGCGTCGGAACGGCACGACCTTCTGGATCACGGTCTGCTCGGACGCCTCGACGACGGGGATGACCGACATGTAGAGGAAGATGCCGACGGCGTAGAGCCACCACCACTCGCGGATCGTGAAGACCGCGCCGAGCACGCCCATGCCGACCACCACGAGCAGCATGGTGCGGATCGGGTTGCGCCCGAGGCCGAACTTCGCGATCGCGATGCCGCCGATGATGAATCCCGTCGACGTCACGCCGAGCACGATGCCCCACACCTCGACCGGGAACAGCGTGAGCCCGTACGGGTCCATGAGCGCCATGTAGACGCCGCCGATGAGGTTGTTCAGGCAGGCGAAGATGATGAGGCCGAACAGGCCGGGCGCCTGTCGGATGGCGGCGATGCTGCCGCGCACGTCGACGATCGGCTGGCGCCCGCCCTCGACCTTCGGCTGCGCCTCGGGGATCCGGAGGAACAGCAGGTGCACGAGTGCGACCAGCGTGAGCGCGACGGCGATGGCGAGCGTCCAGCCCATGCCGAGCAGGCCGATCGCGAGCCCGCTGAAGACGCTGGTCACGATGAACGCGAGGCCCTGGACGGTGCCGACCATGCCGTTCGCGTTCGCGTGCCGGTCGACCGGCACGAGCAGCGTCACCGTCGTCGACAGCGCGATGTTGCGCATGTGCTCCACGACCGAGCCGAACAGGATGACGCCGGAGAACACCCAGAACCACGGACCCCCGAGGTCGACCAGCGCCGACTCGGGTTGGAGCAGGTAGACCACCCCTGCCACGAGGAACGATCCGAGCGTGACGATGCTCGAGAAGACCATCACCTGGAGCTTGCGGTGCCGGTCGACGATCGTGCCGAACAGCATCGCGAGGAACGCGATGAGCAGCATGTACGCGCCGCCGATGATGCCGGTCGCCAGCACCGAGCGCGTCTCGAGGTACACCCAGAAGGTCAGGGCGAACCACAGGAAGCTCGTCGTGACGTTCGCGATCATCGTGTTCGCGAGCAGCTGGATGAAGATCCGCATGCCGTTCGGCGGCGGTTGGACGTCGGTGCCGGGCGCGCTGTCGCCGGCGTTCGGGAGCTCGGCCATGCTGGCGAGGCTAGACCGAACCACCGACATCCGGAACCCGCGGAAGCGACGACGACGTCGCCGATCATCCCCCATGGGGCGGATGCCGCACGGCGGGAGCCGCGTTAACGTGGCCGTATGCTCCGCCCCGCGCCCGCATCGCCGCCCGTCATCGACGGGGTCGAGTGGGTACGCCCCGGGCCGACGTCCGAGCAGGTTCGCAACGACGCGGTCCTCGCGGCGGTCCTGACCGCCGCGACCGCGGCCAGCGTCGTCCTCTACCGGTCGACGGGCTACGGGTCCGGCGTGGACTGGTGGTGGGCGGCCCTGTGGGTCGCGGGCATCGCGCTGCCCCTCGCGGCTCGTCGGATGGTTCCCGAGCTCGTCGCCCTCGTCGTCGCGGCCGTCTTCATGGCGGGCGGCATCGCGGGAGTCGGCGAGCTGCTCTTCTGCAACATCACGCTCTTCATCGCGATGTACTCGGTCGGGGCATGGTCTCGCAGCCGCGTGCGATCCCTCATCGTCCGGGCCGTGATCGTGCTCGCGATGTTCACGTGGCTCATCTGGTCACTGCTCTACTCGTCGGCCGTCCAGGACTACCTGCCCGAGCTGGGTCGCGACGCCGACGGCCCGTTGTCGCCGTACGTGGCGTATGGGCTCATCAACGTGGTCACCAACCTGCTCTACTTCGGCGGCGCTTGGTACTTCGGCGACAGCGCCTACCGCTCGGCGCGCGCTCGCGCCGAGCTCGAGCAGCGCACCGCCGAGCTCGCCGCCGAGCGGGAGCGGTTGCGGGCGCAGGCGGTCGCGCTGGAGCGCATGCGCATCGCGCGCGAGCTGCACGACTCGGTCGCGCATCACGTCTCCGTCATGGGAGTGCAGGCCGGCGCAGCGCGGCGCGTGCTCGAACGGGATCCGCAGGCCGCGGCATCCGCGCTGTCGTCGATCGAGCAGAGCGCGCGCGACGCCGTCGACGAGCTGCGACGCACCGTGGTCGCGCTGCGGACGCCCGGCGCCGACACGGGCCCGATCGACGTGGGATCCGACGGCGGGGCGGATGCCGCGGCGAGCACGCTGCGCATCGCGCAGGTGTCCGAGCTCGTCGACGAGGCGCGCGCCGCCGAGCTCCCGATCGACTTCACGGTCGTCGGCGAGCCCCGGGAGGTCACGCCGTTGGTCGACCTCGCCGTGTACCGCATCGCGCAGGAGGCGCTGACCAATGTGCGCAAGCACGCGGGCCGGGGCGCGCGGGCCGACGTTCGCCTGCGCTGGCTCGACGACGCGATCGAGCTCGAGGTCGCCGACACCGGGCTGGGCGAGCGCGCGACCACGGGCTCCGCGCCCGGCGGCCTCGGGCAGGTGGGGATGCGCGAGCGCGTGGCCGCCGCGGGCGGAACGCTCGAGCTCGGTCCGCGCACCCGCGGCGGGTACCTCGTGCGGGCGCGCATCCCGTATCGGAGCGGACGGCGGTGAGCGCCATCCGCGTGCTCGTCGTCGACGACCAGGCGCTCGTGCGGGCGGGGTTCCGCACCATCCTCGATTCGGAGCCCGGCATCGACGTCGTCGGTGAGGCGGCCGACGGCGCGACGGCGGTCGAGGCGGTGGCGGCGCTCCGACCCGACGTGGTGTGCATGGACGTGCAGATGCCGGGTGTCGACGGCCTCGAGGCCACGCGTCGGATCCTGTCGCACGCGGTGGACGGCCCGGCCGTGCTCATGCTGACCACGTTCGATCGGGAGGACTACCTGTTCGCCGCACTCGGGGCGGGCGCGAGCGGATTCCTGCTGAAGAACTCGAGCCCCGAGCAGCTCATCGACGCGGTCCAGGTGGTGGCGCGCGGCGACGCCCTGCTCTCGCCCGACGTCACCCGTCGGGTGATCGAAGCGGCCGTGCCGGGGCGACTGGGCGCCGAGGCGACCGCGCCCTCCCCGCCCGCTCCCGGGCTGGCGGACCTCACCGACCGCGAGCGCGAGGTGCTCGTGCTACTCGCCGAGGGGCTCTCGAACGCCGAGATCGCCGCGCGCATCTGGGTCGGCGAGGCGACCGTCAAGACGCACGTCTCGAAGGTGCTCATGAAGCTCGGCCTCCGAGACCGGGTGCACGCCGTCGTCTACGCGTACGAGCACGGCGTCGTGCAGCCCGGCCGCTGACCGGCCTCCACCTCGCGGTCTCCCCCTCGGGGCGGATGCGTCGCGGTCCGCGCGTTCGTAGCGTGGGCCCATGCTCGAACTCAGCCACCTCACCAAGCGATACGGCGACCGCCTCGCGCTCGACGACGTGTCGTTCACGGTCGGCGCCGGACGACTCACCGGCTTCGTCGGCGGGAACGGCGCCGGCAAGACCACGACCATGCGGATCGCGCTCGGGGTGCTCGCCGCAGACAGCGGGTCCGTCACCGTCGACGGGCGGCCGGTCGTGGCCGACGATCGCCGTCGCTTCGGCTACATGCCCGAGGAACGCGGCCTCTACCCGAAGATGAAGGTACTCGAGCAGACGGTGTACCTCGCCCGGCTGCACGGCTGGACTCCTGCGGCCGCCCGCCGGAACGCGACCGACCTGCTCGAGCGGCTCGGGCTCGGCGAGCGGCTCGAGGACACCGTCGAATCGCTGTCGCTCGGCAACCAGCAGCGCGCGCAGATCGCGGCCGCCCTCGTCCACCGCCCCGACGTGCTCGTGCTCGACGAGCCGTTCTCGGGGCTCGACCCCATGGCCGTCGAGACGGTGCAGGCCGTGCTGGCGGATGCCGCGGCATCCGGTGCGCCCGTGCTGTTCTCGTCGCACCAGCTCGACGTGGTCGAGCGCATCTGCGACGACCTCGTGATCATCGCCGACGGCCGCATCCGCGCGGCCGGCTCGGCCGACGACCTGCGCGAACAGCACGGATCGGACCGATGGGAACTGCTCATCTCGGGCGACGCCGGATGGCTGCGCGACCGGCCGGGGATCCGCGTCGACGAGTTCGACGGCGGTTGGGCGGTGTTCGAGGCCGAAACGGATGGCGCGCGTCATGCCGTGCTCGCGGAGGCGGTCGCTCGCGGCGATGTCGTCACGTTCACCCGCGAGCACACCACGCTCGCCCAGATCTTCAGGGAGGTCGTGCGATGAGCACGTCGAAGGACCAGGTGCGGGCGGATGGGGCCGAACGGCACGAGCCCGGCTTCGTGCAGACCGTCGGACTCGTCGCCGGCCGCGAGATCATGTCGCGCCTGCGGTCGAAGGCGTTCCTCATCTCGACCGCGGTGCTGATGCTCGCGGTACTCGCCTCGGTGATCGTGCCGAGCCTGCTCGCGAGCGACGAGGACGAGCGCGTCGCGGTCGTCGGATCCGCCGCGCAGGCGGTCGACGAGGCGGACGGGCTCGAGCCGGTTCCCGTCTCCGATCGAGCCGAGGGTGAGTCGCTGCTGCGGGAGGGCGAGGTCGACGCGGTCGTCGTCCCCGAGGCATCCGGCCCGCTCGAGGTCACCGTGATCGGGCTCGACTCACCGCCCGAGGCGGTCGTGTCGGCGCTGTCGGTCTCGCCGGCGGTCGAGCTGCTCGAGCCGGCGGCCGTCGACCCGCAGCTCGCCTACCTCGTGGCCTTCGGGTTCGGCATCGCGTTCTTCATGGCCGCGATCACGTTCGGCTCGACGATCGCGTCATCCGTCGTCGAGGAGAAGCAGACCCGCATCGTCGAGATCCTCCTGTCGACCATGTCGGCCAAGGCGCTGCTGACGGGCAAGGTCGTCGGCAACACCGTGATGGCATTCGGGCAGATCATCGCGATCGCGGCGCTCGCGCTCATCGGCCTCACGGCGACGGGCGAACGCGTGCTGCTCGGCGGCCTCGGTCCGTCGGTCGCCTGGTTCGCAGTGTTCTTCCTGGTCGGGTTCGTGATGCTGGCGGCGCTGTTCGCCGCTGCCGCATCGATGGTCTCGCGCGCCGAGGACATCGGCTCGACCACGACGCCGGTCACGATGCTCGTGATGGTGCCGTACTTCCTGATCGTCTTCTTCTTCGACGACCCGACCGTGCTCGCGATCATGAGTTACGTGCCCTTCTCGGCGCCGGTCGGCATGCCCGTGCGGGTGTTCCTCGGGCAGGCCGAGTGGTGGGAGCCGTTCGTCTCGCTCGCGATCCTCGCGGCGACGACGGTCGCCGCCGTGCTCGTGGGCGAACGCATCTACCGCAACTCGCTGCTCCGGATGGGTGGCCGGGTGCGCGTCGCCGACGCGCTGCGGGGTTAGGGTCGAGCGCCGTCGGGCGAAGCCCCGAGCGTCGGAGGCGGCCGGTCGGTCAGCGCCCCTGCTGCACGACGACCGTGTCGTCGCCGCGCGCGCCGGGGTCGGCCCCGGCCGAGGTGACCGGCGCGGTGCAGGCGACGAGCAGGAACACCGCGCCGACGCACAACGCGAATCCTGCGACGTAGGGGAGGAGCGAGGCGGACGAATCGTGCATGACCCCCACGCTCGTCGTCGTGCCGTCGGACGGTCAACCCCTTGCGCACCGGGTTCACGAGCCGTTCACCGCGAACCCGGTGGGCCGTCGTCTGGAAGAATCATCCGGTGACCCACGAGTTCCAGCCCCTGCACGACGCTGCCATCCGCGGCTTCGCCTCCGACAACTACTCCGGCGTGCACCCCGAGGTGCTCGCCGCGATCGCCGCCGCCAACGGCGGACACCAGATCGCGTACGGCGACGACGCGTACACCGAGCACCTCCACGAGGTGTTCGCGCGCCACTTCGGCGATCCGGTCGAGGTGTACCCGGTGTTCAACGGCACGGGGGCGAACGTCACGGCACTGCAGTCGATGCTGCCGCGATGGGGAGCCGTGATCTCGGCGTCGACCGCCCACATCAACGTCGACGAGGGCGGAGCGCCCGAGCGCGTCGGCGGCATCAAGCTGCTCACAGTGCCGACCGACGACGGCAAGCTCACCCCCGATCTCGTCGATCGCGAGGCGTGGGGCTGGGGCGACGAGCACCGCGCACAGCCGCTCGTCGTGTCGATCACGCAGACCACCGAGCTCGGCACCGCCTACTCGGTCGACGAGATCCGGGCGCTCGCCGACCACGCGCACGAGCGCGGAATGCGCCTGCACATGGACGGCGCGCGCCTCTCGAACGCCGCGGCATCCCTCGGCCTGCCGCTGCACGCGTTCACGCGCGACGCCGGCGTCGACGTGCTGAGCTTCGGCGGCACCAAGAACGGCGCGCTGCTCGGCGAGGCGATCGTGGTGCTCGACCCCGAGGCATCCGCGGGCCTCAAGTACCTGCGCAAGCTCAACATGCAGCTCTCGTCGAAGATGCGGTTCGTGTCGGCGCAGCTCATCGCGCTGCTCGACGGCGACCTCTACCTGCGCAACGCCTCGCACTCGAACGCCATGGCGCGCCGCCTGCGCGACGCGCTCGACGCCGGCATCAGGGCGGGCGAGCTGCCCGGCCTGTCGTTCACGCAGGCGACCCAGTCGAACGGCGTGTTCGCGGTGCTGCCCGCCGGCGTCGCCGACCGCCTGCGCGACCGCGGGTTCAAGTTCTACGACTGGGATGCCGCGCGCAACGAGGTGCGCTGGATGTGCTCGTTCGACACGACCGAGGCCGACATCGACGCGTTCGTCGCCGGGATCCGCGAGGAGCTCGCGCGCGTCGCGGGGGCGTAACCGGGCGTCACGCGCTCGGAATACTCCGAGGAAGCATGCGTTGCAATGGATCGGGCCGACGGCGTCCCCGACCAGCACCATCCACGAAAGGCACGCTCATGACCCTCCTCGACCTCGCCTCGCGCCACGCCGACACCGACGCCCCGCTCATCACCCCGCTCGTGGAGCGGTGGAGCCCCCGCGCCTACGACCCCGCCGCCGTGCTGTCCGACGACGACGTCCGCACCCTGCTCGAGGCCGCGCGCTGGGCGCCGTCGGCGAACAACGTGCAGCCGTGGCGCTTCATCGTCGCCCGGCGCGGCACCGAGTCGTTCACGACGATCCACGACGCGCTCATGGGCTTCAACCAGGCGTGGGCCGACTCGGCCGCCGCGCTCATCGTCAACATCGCGGAGGTCGCCGACGAGGCGGGCACGCCCCGCCCCTGGGCGAAGTACGACCTCGGCCAGGCCGTCGCCCACCTCTCGGTGCAGGCCCAGCACGACGGTCTGCACACCCACCAGATGGGCGGGTTCGACGCCGCTCGCCTCGCGTCGGAGTTCGGACTGGCCGAGGGCCTCGAGGTCGTCTCGATCACCGCAGTCGGCAAGGTCGGCGACGCGTCGGCGCTGCCCGAGCCGCTCCGCGAGCGCGAGGTCGCTCCGCGCAGCCGCAAGCCGCTCGACGAGCTGGTGATCACTGCGGCGTAGGCGCTCCGTCTCCCCGACACACCCCAGCACAGCCCGCCCCCACCCCGGCAGCGGCCCGCGGTGTCCGATTCGGATGCCGCGGGCCGCTGCCGTACGCTCGCGCGACGCTCGCCTACGGACGCAGCAGCACCTTGGTCGCTCGCCGCTCGTCCATCGCCGCATAGGCCTCGGCGGCCTGCGACAGCGGAAGCTCGAGGTCGAAGACCCGACCCGGTCGGATGGCGCCCGAGCGGACGTCGGGCAGCAGTTCCTCGATGTACCCGCGCACCGGCGCGACGCCGCCGTTCACGCCGACGTTCCGATTGAACATCTGCCGGACGGGCAGTTCGGGACCCCCGTTGGGGACGCCGACGAAGCCGACCATGCCGCCAGGGCGCGCCGAGCGCAGCGCCTGGTCCATCGACTCCTTCGTGCCCACGCACTCGAGCACGCGGTCGGCGCCGATGCCGTCGGTCAGCTCCTGCACGCGCGCCACGCCCTCGTCGGCGCGTTCCTCGACGACGTGCGTCGCGCCGAACTCGCGCGCGAGCGCCTGCCGGTCGGCGTGGCGGGACATCGCGATGATCGTGGTCGCGCCGAGCCGCTTGGCGGCGATGATCGCGCAGAGCCCGACCGCGCCATCCCCGACGACCGCGACCGAGTCACCGGGCTGCACGCCGGCCGACACCGCCGCGTGATGGCCCGTGCCCATCACGTCCGAGAGCGTGAGCAGCCCGGGGATCTCGTCGTCGCCCACCGGGCCGGGCACGACCGCGAGCGTCCCGTCGGCCAGCGGTACGCGCACGCGCTCGCCCTGCGCGCCGTCGGCGAAGCCGCCCGAGCGGTCGGAGCCGCCCCACCAGCTGCCCTGCAGGCACGACGTGCTCACGCCGTTGCGGCAGTTCACGCACGTGCCGTCGCACACGTAGAACGGGGCGATCACGAAATCGCCCTCCTTGACGAGCTCGACCTCGGCCCCGACGGATTCGACGACGCCGACGAACTCGTGCCCGATGCGGTGGGCGGCGTCGGTGGGGGTGATGCCGCGATACGGCCACAGGTCGGAGCCGCACACGCAGGCGGCGACCACCCGCACGATCGCGTCGGCGCCGCTGCCCGAGAGCTCGGGGTCGGGTACCTCCTCGACGCGGATGTCACGGGCAGCGTGGATCACGGTGGCGAGCATGAGTGCGAGCCTACGCGGGCGGCGCGCGAACGGGGGGTACCTGCCTGCGGACGCGGGGCGTAGCGTCCGAGCCAACCCGAGCATCCCTCATATCACATCGCGGGATGGGAGCATCGCAATGAAGCGAACCACACTGATCGGCGGCGGGCTCGCGGCCGGACTCCTCGTCAGCATGACGGTCCCGGCTCCGGCGTTCGCCGCTCCCGTCCAGATCATCCCCTGGGAGGACTCGTTCCAGACCGTGCACGAGGTCGGCGAGGAGGACTGGTGCCCGCCCGACATCGTCGACTTCCCGGTCGCCGAGAGCTGGCAGGGGAGCGGCAAGACCCGGATCACCACCCAGCGCAACGGCATCATCCGCTTCGCCGACACGTACGACACCGTCGCCGAGCTCAGCGCGAACGGCCACACGTTCGTGATCGAGTCGCACGGCAACGTCCGCGACCACAAGATCGTCGACAACGGCGACGGCACGCTGACCATCTCGTTCAAGGACTCGACGCTCTCGACGGCCTGGCTCGACGGCGAGTTCCTGTTCCACGACTCCGGCCAGGTCGAGGGCAGCTTCATCGTCGACCACAACGGCACGCCGGGCTTCCCCGACGACGACGAGTTCATCGGCGTCGACGGCGAGATCCAGCTGCACGGGCGGTTCGACACCGAGGACCGCGACTTCTGCGAGGACGTCGCCGAGTTCCTCGGCGACTGACCGTTCGTCCGCGCGTTCGCGGCATCCGCCTGGTGAGATGGGCGGATGTCGCGATCGTGCGCTCGTCGGCGACGACGCGGTCGGTTGACGCGGCGGCCGCCGGGGCGAACGTCGGTGGTCTCCGACAGAATGCTCTGGTGGTCGGCATCGGCAGCTTCTGGCGCGCACTCCCCGTCGAGGGCAGATGGCTGCTCTCGACGGTCGCGATCCAGACGCTGGGTCGCGGGCTCACGCTGCCCTTCACGGTCATCTACCTGCACGAGGTCCGTGGGTTCGAGCTCGGGCTCTCGGGCGCGTTGATGAGCCTGATCGCGGTCACCGGCCTCATCGTCACCGGCCCGGGCGGTGTGCTCATCGACCGATACGGAGCGCGCGCCGTGCTGCTCGGCGGCCTCACCGCGATGATCGCCGGGTGCACGCTGCTGGCGTTCGCGACGCATCCGGGGGTCGCGGCGGTCGCACTCATCCTGATGGGCGTGAACTTCGGGGTGTCGTGGCCCGGCTTCAATGCACTCATCGCCTCGGTGGTCGACGGCGACCTCCGTCAGCAGTACTTCGGCGTGAACTTCGCGCTCATCAACCTCGGCATCGGCGTGGGCGGCATCCTCGGCGGGTTCTACGTCGACGTGACTGCTCCCGAGACCTTCACCGCGATCTTCCTGGTCGACGCGGCCAGCAGCCTGGTCCCGATGGCCCTGCTGCTCGGCCCGCTCCGGCACGTGCGCCCTCGGGTTGCCGAACCGACCGACGAGGCGCCGGCCGAAGGCAGCTACCGAGAGCTCCTCCGCCGACCGCCCGTCGTGTGGCTCACCGTGCTCACCTTCCTGGCCATGTTCATCGGCTACGGCCAGATGGAGGCCGGATTCCCGGCATTCGCCCGGCAGGTCGCGGAGGTCTCGACCCGGGTGATCGGGTTCTCGTTCGCCGTCAACACCGCGGTGATCGTCCTGCTCCAGTTCGCGGTGCTGAAGCGCATCAGCGGCCGGCGCCGAACCCGCGTGATGATGGTGATGGCGGCGGTCTGGGCGGGATCGTGGCTGCTGCTCGGCGCCACCGGCCTGCTGCCCGGCAGCCTGGCGGCCGCGATCGGCGTGCTGGCGTTCATGGGCGTCTTCGCGTTCGGCGAGACGCTGCTCCAGCCGACGGTGCCGGCGATGTACAACGACCTCGCCTCCGACCGCAATCGGGGCCGCATCAACGCGATCAACTCCGCGGCGTTCCAGGGCGGTGCCATCACCGGGCCGATCGTCGCCGGGCTGCTGCTCGACCTCGAACTCCAGGCCTGGTACATCGCCCTCATGGTGCTCGGATGCGTCGGCATCGGCGTGCTGGCGTCCGTGCTCGAGCGGCACGTCTCGCCCGCCGTCAACGGGGTGACGGCGACCGCCGACGCCGTCGAGTAGCGCCGCTCCGCCTACTCGTCCACGATCTCCGCGTCGATCACGTCGTGGTCGCCGCCCTCGGGCACGTCACCCGTCTCGGGCGCCCGCGTGACCTCCAGGTGGTCGCCGCTCGACGCGAGTCCGACCACGACCGTGTCGCCGTCGCGGATCTCGCCCGCGAGCAGCGAGCGGGCGAGCCGGTCGGCCACCTCGGTCTGGATGAGCCGGCGCAGCGGGCGCGCCCCGTAGAGCGGGTCGTAGCCGCGCTCGGACAGCCAGGTGCGTGCGTCGGGCGTGACGCCGAGCTCGAGGCGTCGCTCGTGCAGCCGCGCCGTGAGCCGGTCGATCTGCAGGTTCACGATCTCGCCGAGCTCGTCGTGGCTGAGCGCCGAGAACACGACGAGGTCGTCGAGCCGGTTCACGAACTCGGGCTTGAACGCCTGCCGCACGGCGGCCATGACCGCGCCCTCCTTCTCGGTCCACGTCATCGTCGGATCGATGAGGTACTGCGAGCCGAGGTTGGACGTGAGCACGAGGATCACGTTCCGGAAGTCGACCGTCCGGCCCTGGCCATCCGTCAGCCGCCCGTCATCGAGCACCTGCAACAGCACGTCGAAGACCTCGGGGTGCGCCTTCTCGACCTCGTCGAGCAGGATCACCGAGTACGGGCGGCGACGCACGGCCTCGGTGAGCTGACCGCCCTGCTCGTAGCCGATGTACCCCGGGGGCGCGCCGACGAGTCGCGAGACGGTGTGCTTCTCGCCGTACTCCGACATGTCGATGCGCACCATGGCGTGCTCGTCGTCGAAGAGCACCGCGGCGAGCGCCTTGGCGAGCTCGGTCTTGCCGACGCCCGTCGGCCCGAGGAACAGGAACGAGCCCGTGGGGCGGTCAGGATCGGACACGCCCGCGCGGGCGCGGCGCACCGCGTCGGCGACCGCGGTGACCGCGTCCCGTTGCCCGATCACGCGACGGCCGAGTTCCTGCTCGAGGTGCAGCAGCTTCTCGGTCTCGCCCTGCATGAGCCTGCCGACGGGGATGCCGGTCCACTGCGCGATGACGGCGGCGATGTCCTCCTCGGTGACCTGCTCGTTGACCATGCGCGGCTCGTCGGGCGCCTGCTCGGCGCGCTCGGCCTCGTCGAGGTCGCGCTGCAGCTGCGCGATGGTCTCGTACTCGAGCCGTGACGCGGTCGCGTAGTCGGCCTCGCGCATGGCGCGGTCGCGCTGGGTGATCGCCTCGTCGAGGCGCTTCTTCAGCTCGCCGACGCGATTCAGCGACATCCGCTCGCGCGACCACCGCTCCTCGAGCTGCGCCAGCTCGCGCTCCTGCTGCACCAGGGTCTCGCGGAGGCGCTCGAGGCGCTCCTTGGAGGCCTCGTCCTTCTCGCGCTTGAGCGCGAGCTCCTCGAGCTTCAGCCGGTCGACCTGGCGCTTGAGCTGGTCGATCTCGACGGGGCTCGAGTCGATCTCCATCTTCAGGCGCGACATGGCCTCGTCGATGAGGTCGATCGCCTTGTCGGGCAGCTGGCGGGCGGTGATGTAGCGGTTCGACATGGATGCCGCGGCCACGAGTGCCGCGTCGGTGATGGTCACGCCGTGATGCGCCTCGTACCGGCCCTTGAGTCCGCGCAGGATCGCGACGGTGTCCTCGACGGACGGCTCACCCACGAACACCTGCTGGAAGCGGCGCTCGAGCGCGGCATCCTTCTCGATGTACTCGCGGTACTCGTCGAGCGTGGTCGCACCGATCAGCCGCAGCTCGCCACGCGCGAGCATGGGCTTGAGCATGTTCGACGCCGCGACCGAGCCTTCGCCCCCGCCGGCGCCCATGAGCAGGTGCAGCTCATCGACGAACGTGATGATGCGGCCCTCGGCGTCGTTGATCTCCTTGAGCACCGCCTTGAGGCGCTCCTCGAACTGGCCGCGATACATCGCACCGGCGACGAGGGCGGAGATGTCGAGCGCGACGAGCTGCTTGTCCTTCAGCGAGGCGGCGACGTCGCCGGCCACGATGCGCTGCGCGAGCCCCTCGACGACGGCGGTCTTGCCGACCCCGGGCTCGCCGATGAGCACGGGGTTGTTCTTGGTGCGCCGCGTGAGCACCTGGCTGACGCGGCGGATCTCGGCGTCGCGCCCGATCACCGGGTCGAGCTTGCCCTGCCTGGCGATCTCGGTGAGGTTGACGCCGTACTGTTCGAGCGCCGACTTCTGCTCCTCCTGCGAGCTCGGCGCGCCCTGCATGTTGGCCACGGAGTTCCCTTCTTCAAACTTGAGCCTACTACGCTCAACTTCCCCGAAGGGGTCGGTATTCCGGATGTCGCGCGCTCGCGTGCGTCCTCACGCACGAGCCGGTCCGCTCCCCCGCCCCTCACGCTAGACCGGCCCCGCGACCCTGTCGACGGCTCGGCCGCCCTCGTCGCCGCTCCGACCGGGCCGCCCTCTGCGACCCCCGCGTTCGTGCGGGTGCACCCGCACGAATCCGGGAATCGCGCCCGGCGGAACCCTTTCGCACCGGCCGCCCCTCCGCGAAACCCGCGTTTCTGCGGGTGCACCCGCACGAACCCGGGAATCGCGGCCGGTGGCGAGCAATCGAGGGGACGCCGGGAATCCCGCCGGCCGCATGCGCGTTGCCGTGGAGCAAGGACCCGAACGAGGAGGAACGGATGCCGCTGCAGGGCGAGTACGCGCCGAGCACGTCGAAGTGGGCGCGCGACCAGGCCGAGACCTACGAGGCGACGGGAGGTCGCGAGGCCGGCTCGCTGCGCGGCAGGCCCGTCATCGTGCTGACGACGGTCGGCGCGAAGAGCGGCAAGCTGCGCAAGACGGCGCTCATGCGCGTCGAGCACGACGGCGAGTACGCGGTGGTGGCCTCGCAGGGCGGCCAGCCCGAGCATCCGGCCTGGTACTTCAACATGCTGAAGCAGCCGCACGTGGAGCTCCAGGACGGCGAGGTCCGGCGCGACTACGTCGCGCGCGAGGTGACCGGCGACGAGAAGTCGGTCTGGTGGCAGCGGGCGACCGAGGTCTGGCCGCCGTACGACGACTACCAGGCCAAGACCGACAGGCAGATCCCGATCTTCGTGCTGACGCCGATCGACGTCACCTGAGCCGGCGGATGGCGCGCGCCGGCGGCCTCACAGCCACTGCATGGTGAACGCGCGCGCGAGCACCCCGCGCAGGCCCGGGAGTGCGAGCACCCGCACGGCCGCGTTGCGCGTGCGCAGCCGCAGGCCCGAGGCGGGAGCGCCCATCCGCATGTTGAACGCCGCCTGCCGGGTCGCGCGCAGCGCGGCCGTCCGCCGCGACCGGTCGTAGGCCTCGAACACGTCGATGGGCGCCCCTGCCGCGAGCGCGCGCGCCAGTTCGCGGTCGAGGTGCACGGCGTCGCTCCATCCGAGGTTCATGCCCTGCCCGCCGATCGGGCTGATCTCGTGCGCGGCGTCGCCGACGAGGGCGATGCGGCCCGCCGCCAGCGGCCGAGCCAGGTGCTGCGCGGCCTCGAACGCCGTGGGCGCGCCCGCACCATCGGTCGCGAACGCGGCGCCGGTACGGGTCGCGACGATGGTCGCCATCGCCGTCGCATCGAGCTCGGTCGGCGGGCGGCGCACCCACGCGACCCAGCGGCGGCGGCCGCCGGGCATCGGGAACGATTCGACCACTCCCGCGGGCTCGAAGTGCAGCAGCGCGCTCTGCCGGGCATCGGTGTCGTCGACCGTGTCGCACATCACGTAGCTCGCTCGTCCGCCGCGGCGGTGCCAGTCGGCGCCCATGAGCGAGCGGATGCCGCTTCGCACGCCGTCGGCACCGATCGCATACCGCGCGGCAACCCCCGCGTGCTCGCCCGCCGACGTGCCGCGCAGGACGAGGTGCGTGCCGCGGTCCCGGATGGCGGTGACCTCGAACCCGCGCCGCATGCGCACCGACGGCGCCCCCGCGAGGCGCTCCTCGAGCATCGCCTCGACCTCGCGCTGCGGCAGCGACCGCACGAGGCCCGCCTTGGCGAACCGCATCGCGCCGAGCGTGCGCCCCTCGCACGTGACGCGACCGTCGCGGATCTCGACCGCGCGCCGGCGCACCTCGTCGCCGATGCCCGCGACGTCGAGCGCGCGCAGTCCGGGCGGGTGGATGCCGATCGCCCGGGACGACGCGGTCGCGGGCGGAGGAGTGGGTCGGCGTTCGAGCACGACGACGTCGACCCCGCGCCGCGCGAGCAGGCACGCGAGCAGCAGGCCGACCGAGCCGGCTCCCACGACCGCGACGTCGTGGATCCGGGCGTCCCCGTCGCGGTCGGCCCCGACGCTCGCGTGGGCCGAGACTCGGGCTGGCTCGTCAGTCATCGGCGATCTCGTTGCCCCAGACGAGCTCGAGCCGCGACGGGAACCCGCGCTTGACGCGCCATCCGCTCGGGATCGCCGCGGCGAGTTCGGACGCCGTATGACTGCGCCGGATCGACGTGAGCCCGTCGGGACGGATGAAGGAGCCCGCGAGCGCGTTCCATGCGAACGGCAGCGTCGCCGCCCAGAAGCCCAGGTACGCCGCGCGACCGCGCTCGATGTCGCCGTGCACGCCGATGCCGCCGGGCGCGACGAGCCGCTCGGTGTCGGCGAGGAGGGCTCCGAGCTCGGCGGGCGTGAGGTGGTGCAGGACGTGGTTCGACCACACGACGTCGAAGGTCTCGCCCTCGGCGACGAGGTCGGCCGTGGTCGCGACGCGGGCATGGAACCGCGGGCTCGCGTGCCGCGAGGCGTAGCGGACGGCGCGCTCGTCGGGGTCGATCGCGACGATCTCGAGGCGCAGCCCGTCGCGCTCGGCGTGGCGGAGGATCTCGCGGGGCAGGTCGCCACCGCCCGCGCCGACGTCGAGCATGCGCGCCGCGTGCGTGGTCGCGAGGCGCGGGCGCACCCACTCCTCGTACACCGCGGCGGGGCGCGAGACGATGCGGTTCACGGGGCCGAAGCGGTGGTACGTGCGATCCATCGCGACCAGGTCGGCGGCGGGGTCGTCCATGAGCTCGCGTGCCGTCTCGTCTCGGTGGTCGAGCGTGGCCAGTGCGCGCAGGAGACCCGGTTCGGCCACGGCGGGTCGCGCCATCCTCACCCCTTCACCGTCATGAGCGCCGACTCGACGGTGAGCCCGGGCCCGAACGCCATCGCCGCGACGCGTTCGCCGTCTGCCGACGTCGCCTGGTCGAGGATGTACCGCAGCACGAACAGCACGGTCGCGCTCGACATGTTGCCGAAGTCGCGCAGGGTCGACCGGGCCGGCACGAGCTGCGCCTCCGAGAGCTGCAGCCGTGACTCCACCTTGTCGAGGATGCTGCGCCCGCCCGGATGGATCGCCCAATGCTCGACGTGCTCGCCCGCGACATCCGCAGCCAGCGCCTCGGCCAGGTCGGCGTCGGGCGCGAAGAGGGGCTCGAGCGCGCCGGTGATGTGGTCGTCGATGATCGCCGGCACCGCGTTCGAGAGCACCATCTCGAAGCCGTGGTCGCCGATCTTCCACGCCATGTCGCCCTCGCCGACCGGGGTGATCCGGGTCTCGAAGCGGTCGAGCGAGAGCGCGCGCTCGCCGGATTCCAGCGGACGGGCCGTGACGATGCCGGCACCCGCGCCGTCGGCGAACAGGGACGACGCGACGATGGTGTCGGGGTCGTTCGACGAGCGCAGGTGCAGCGTGCACAACTCGACGCTGACGACGAGCACCACCGCATCGGGGTCGGCCTCGCAGAACTGCACGGCGTTGCGGAGCGCCGGCATCGACGCATAGCAGCCCATGAACCCGAGGTGGTACCGCTGCACGGCAGGCCCGAGCCCGAGGTCGCGCACGAGCATGTAGTCGGGGCCCGGCGCGTAGAAGCCCGTGCACGACACGGTCACGACGTGCGTGATGTCGGACGCCTCGACGCCGGGGGTCGCGGCGATCGCCGCGCGGCCCGCCTCGAGGTAGAGCTTCGTGGCCTCGGTCGCGTAGATCTCGTTGCGCGCCTTCGTGCCGGGCAGCTTCAGCTCGCCGGTGGAGCGGTCGAAGAAGACCGGGTCGTCGCCGAGGTCGTCGAACGTGAGCTCCTCGAGCACGGTGTAGCGCCGCTCGATGCCGGACACGTCGAACGACGTCCCGATGATCCGCTGCGCGAGCCGGTTGAGTCCGGGCTGCTCCCGGAACACGTCGCGCACTGCAGCCTGCGGCAGGATCGTCGGCGGCACCACGGTGGACAGTCCGCGCAGGTGCACCCCCGCGCTCATGCCGCCGGCCTCGGATCGGTTCGTCGCTGCGGCATGGGTGCCCCCTCTCCCGCTTGCAGACTAACCACCGGGAGCCGAGGCGGTCTAGGGAGCCCCGCTGGGTGTCTGCTGGGGACCCGGCCGCTCACCTGGCTCGGTCTCGGTCTCCGCATCCGTCTCGGGCAGGACCTCGGACCAGTCGTCCTTCACGCTCACGACGACGAGCCCGTGCTCGTCGGCTTCGCGGAGCGCCCGTTCGGCGCCGACGTCGTAGGCCTCGTCCCCTCGACCGCCGTCATCGTCGTGGTGGATGAGCAGGCCGAGCGATCGTGGCGCGCGCGTCGTGTAGCGGAGCATCGGCAGGTCGCCGTCCGAGTTGCCTGCGGCGAGGATGGGACGCCGGCCCACGTTCGCGTAGATGCGGACCGGCTTCTGGACGCCGTCGTCGATGATCTCGAACCGGCCCCCGTACCGGAGCTCGTTCGCGTCGGTGTCGTACTCGACCCCGACGGCGGAGCCGATCACCTGGTCGATCGGGATGCCGTAGTACTCGGCGCTGATCGGACGCATGAGGTCGCGGTCGCCGCCGGAGACCAGGTAGCAGGTGAAGCCGTGGTCCTCGAGGTGGCGCAGGAGCTCGTGCATCGGCTGGTACACCGTGCGCTCGTACGGACGATCGAGCGCCGGATGCCGCTCGCGGCGATAGAACTCCGTGGCCTCCGCGTGGTACTCCTCGACGGGTCGATCGCTGACGGTCGACAGGATGGCGTCCATCACCAGGTCCATGTCGTGATCGTCGCCCGCGTGGTGCTGCTCGATCGCCCGGCGGAACCACGCATCGTCACGATCGACCGCGGCACGGTACGGCTCGCGCTCCTTCAGCGACGAGTCGGCCTCCACCTCGGCGCGCCACTGCTCGATGACGAAGTGCAGCTGCGTCGGCACGGGCTTCTCCACCCAGAGCGTGCCGTCGTTGTCGAAGACGGCGATGCGCTCCTCCTCGGGGAGCGCATCGGGCCCGTCGCAGACCGAGCCCACGAACCGGAGGATCGCCTCGCGAGCCGGACCGTCGTTCCATGACGGAAGCGCTCTCGTCATGGGCGCCAGACTAGCCGAGCGGCTTCGTCTTCGCGCACGGCAGCGGTCTAGGGAGCTCCGCTGGGTGTCTGCTGGGGGACCCGCGCGTCACCCGACAGCCAGCGGAGGAACCGCGCGCCGGGATCGCGGTCGAGCAGGACGTCGCGCACGAGCAGCGTCAGGGGGATCGACAGGATGGCGCCGAGCGGTCCGATCACGAACGTCCAGAACACCACCGAGACGAAGCTCAGCGTCAGCGAGAGGTCGACGGCGTCGCTGACGAACTTCGGCTGCACGAGCACCTGGAGCACCACGTTGACGACCGAGTAGATCGCGAGCACCGCGATCATGAGCGGCACGCCGCCGACCACGAACGCGAGCACGGCGGGTGGAATGACGCCGAGCACGAACCCGATGTTCGGGATGAAGTTCGTGACGAACGCGAGGATCGCCCACACGGCCGGCACCGGGATGCCGAGCGCCCACAGCGCGAGCCCGTCGATGACCGCCACCACGGCGCCGAACGACGCGTTGACGACGTAGTAGCGGCGCACCGACGCGTTGTACGCGCGGATGCGGTCGATCGCCGGGCGCACGCCGCGACCGAGCGCCTGCTCCGCCCGCCCGTACCGCGCGGCGTCGGCCGCCATGAAGATCACGTAGGCGAGCACGAAGAAGGCCGCGGTGACGAAGCCCACGAGCCATCCGCTCGCCCCCTGCACCAGGTCGAGCAGGGCCGCCGGATCGAGCGCGCTGGAGGTCGCGTCGGCGACCTGCTCGCCGAGACCCACGGACGACAGCCAGTCGACGACGGATGCCGCGGCGGCCTGCAGGTCGTCGAGGACGTCGGTGACGAGTTGCGCGAACTGGACGCCCGCGAACACGAGCAGCGCGGCGAGCACCCCGAGGATCAGGTACGCGACCGCCACGACGACGATCGTGGCGGCCCATCGCGGCCATCCGTGACGCTGCAGCGGATGGCGCAGCGGATGGACGATGATCACGAGCACGGCGCCGAGCGCGAGCGGCGCCACGATCTCGCGCGCGAACCAGAGCGCGCCGAGCGCGAGCAGCGTCGCGATGACGACGACGGCGGCGCGCAGGCTCGGCGACGGGGCGGCCGGCGCTCCCTGATCGCTCACGGCACCACGATACGGGCGACCCCCGCCGCCGGGCTCACGGCACGACGATGTCGAACGACGGGTCGCCCGGGACGAGCACGGAGAACACCTGGTCGAGCACGCCCGCGTCGCCGACGACGACGATGCCGGCGCTCTCGCGGTCGCCCCCGAGCAGTGCGAGCAGGCGCGGCTTCGTCAGCGTCACCGTGGCCGCCGCGGTCGCGGCATCCGCCGGCCGCTCCACGGAGACCAGCACGCCGTTGCGGAGGGTGACCCGGAAGTTCCGGCCGAGGTCGGAGAACCCGAGGTCGAACGCGACGTCGAGGTCCCAGGCGCGCGGACCGTCGACGGTGATCGAGATCGCATCGAGCAGCTGCTCGGGCGAGAGCTGCGTCAGGAGCTCCGGGGCGTGGCTCGCCGCAGGCGTGCCGAAGTTCCCGACGCGCAGCTCGGTCGCACCCGACAGGAAGAAGTTGCGCCAGATACCGTTCTCGGCGCCGTACGCGAGCTGCTCGAGCGTGTCGGCGTAGAGGGCGCGCGCCGCCGCGTGCCCGGCATCGGCGAAGACCGCGTGGTCGAGCAGGGTCGCCGCCCAGCGGAAGTCGCCCTCGTCGTACGCGGTGCGGGCGAGCTCGACCACGCGGTCGAGGCCGCCGATCGCCGCGACGTACCGCTCGGCGAGCGGCTTCGGAGGATGCGGCCAGAGCCGGGCGGGGTTGCCGTCGAACCAGCCCATGTAGCGCTGGTAGATCGCCTTCACGTTGTGGCTCACCGAGCCGTAGTATCCGCGCGTGTGCCAGGCGTGCTCGAGCGCCGGCGGGAGCCGGAACTCCTCGGCGATCTCGGCCCCGGTCATCCCTCGGTTCATCATCTGCAGCGTCTGGTCGTGCAGGTACGCGTAGAGGTCGCGTTGGAGGCCGAGGTACTCCCGGATCTCGGCCGCGCCCCAGGTCGGCCAGTGGTGCGAGGCGAACACCACGTCGGCCCGGTCGGCGTACCGCTCGATCGCCTCGGTGAGGTACCGCGACCACACGCGCGGGTCGCGCACGAGTGCGCCGCGCAGGGTGAGCAGGTTGTGCTGCGTGTGCGTGGCGTTCTCGGCCATGCAGAGCGCCCGCAGCTGCGGGAAGAGGAAGTGCATCTCGGCCGGCGCCTCGGTCCCCGGCGCCATCTGGAACTCGATGTCGATGCCGTCGATCGTGTGCGTCTCGCCGGTCTCGCGGATCTCGAGCGTCGGCGCGAGGATGCCCGGCTGCCCCTTCGAGGTCGACTGGCCGAGCCCGGCGCCGACGGCCCCCTTCGGGCCGCGGTCGAGCGCCGCCCCGTACATGTACCCCGCGCGGCGCGTCATCGCGACGCCCGCGTAGACGTTCTCGGCCACGGCCTCGGCGACGAAGTCCTCGGGCGCGATGACCTGGACATGCCCCGCCTCGACCTCCTCCTTCGTCGTGACGCCGAAGACGCCGCCGAAGTGGTCGATGTGGCTGTGCGAGAAGATGACGGCCGTGACCGGCCGGTCGCCGCGGTGCGCGCGATAGTGCGCGAGCGCGGCGGCGGCGGTCTCCTTCGAGATCAGCGGGTCGATGACGATCACGCCGCTGCGGCCTTCGACGAAGCTGACGTTCGAGAGGTCGAGCCCACGCACCTGGTAGATGCCCTCGACCACCTCGAAGAGGCCGCCCTTCGCCACGAGCGACGACTGCCGCCAGAGGCTCGGGTTCACCGTGTCGGGCGCGTCGCCGACGATGAAGTCGAACTCGTCCGCGTCCCACACGACCGCGCCGTCCGCGCCGCGCACGACGGTCGGGTCGAGCGGGGCGACGAGGCCGCGTCGGACGGCCTCGACGTCGCGCGTGTCGTCGAACGGCAGGGATGCCGCGACCTCGCGCTGCTGCGCCCGGATCGGCTCGGTGGCCTCGTTCTGCTGCACGTGCGTCCTCTCCCTGGTCGCGGACGCGCAGCCGACAGCGCAGGGCACGAGCCCTGCGCTGTGCCGCTCCACGTCCCCCCGCGTCCGACCCTAATGCGGGACGGAGGCGGGGGGAAGGGTCCGGATCGTTCGCCTCAGCCGAGCAGCTTCGCCTTCGCGGCCGCGAACTCCGCGTCGCTCAGGATGCCCTGCTCCTTGAGCGTGGCGAGTTTCTGCAGCTCGGCGACCACGTCGGTGCCGCCGGCCGCCGCGGGCGGGGGCGGGGGCGCAGCCTGCTGCGCGGCGGCCTGCTGCGCCTGGTACTGCTGCTGCTGGTACTGCTCCGCCTCCCACTGCTGCTGGGCGGCCGCCTGCTCCTGCGCCTGCTGGTCGGCGTACCGCTCGTTCTGGCGGTGCGCGACCCTGCCGCTGACCGCGGTCGCGGTTCCAGCGACCACGGCCGTCCGTGCTGCCATGCCGATCAGTCCCGGCCGGCCTCCTCTGCCCAGTGGCATGACTGTCCTCCCCCTATTCCACGTCCGCCGCGGCGGCGAACACCTCGTTGACGACCGTCGCGGGGATGCGCTCGACCTGTAGCACCTCGCCGCCGGATGCGGCGAACGCCGACGCGATCCGCTTGGCCCACAGCAGCTCGATCGCCATGATCGCGCCGGCCATCCCCGGCGGAATGCCGTCGGCGAGGGCGTCGATGTCCTCGTCGCCGATGATGCCCGAGGCCTCGAGCTCCACGACGGTGAAGCCGTACTCGTCGCGGAACTCCTCGAACTCGCGGATCGTCACGCTGCCGTCCTCGGCGCGCGCGACGATGAGCAGGTCGAGCAGGCGGATCTCATCGCCCACCATCAGGTCGCCGAGCGCCGACAGCGTCGCGTCGTCGGGCCTGTCGCCCTCGAAGCTCACGACGTAGATGTCGACCGGACCGTACTCCAACTCGGCCATGCGATTCCCCCTTGCTGATCGAGGCTCACAGCGGCGGTGCCGCCCCCACGATTCAAGCCCTCGCCGCCCGCGCGCTCACGTGCCGAAAGTCCCGAGGTTCCGCGAGCCCGTCGCTATGGTGACGCTCAGGGGGCGGCTCGTCCCCTGTCATCGACTGGAAAGGCGCACCCCCGTGGACTTCTGGGACAACTTCTGGAACTTCGTATGGATCTTCTTCTGGAGCTTCGCATTCATCGCCTACCTCTTCGCCCTGTTCGCGATCATCGGCGACCTCTTCCGTGATCACGAGACCAACGGCTGGGTCAAGGCGATCTGGATCATCTTCCTGATCTTCCTGCCGTTCCTGACCGCGCTGGTCTACCTCATCGCCAGGGGCGACGGGATGGCGCGCCGCTCGGCGAAGCAGGCGGCCGACATGCAGGCGCAGACCGACCAGTACATCCGCCAGACGGCCGGCGGGCACAGTCCGTCCGACGAGATCGCCAAGGCGAAGGCGCTGCTCGACGCGGGCACGATCAACGCGCAGGAGTACGAGGCGCTCAAGGCGAAGGCGCTCACGCACACCGCGTGAACCGGGGGGAACGGAACGGCCGGGCGCGAAGGCGCCCGGCCGTTCGGCGTGTCAGGCCGTGACCGCCACGACCCGGCGCGGCACGACCGAGCCGGTGTTCCGGAGGAACAGGATGATCCAGCTGAAGATGAGCAGGCCCGCGACCAGCTCGACGGCCGTGAGGTTGTAGTACCCGGTGAAGAAGAACACCGCGAGGACGACGATCACGACGACGTACGCCCAGCCGACGAGCACGAAGACGCGCGGCATCGTCGGGAGGAACCGGGGCAGGCCGATCACGAGCACGGCGTAGACCACTGCCATGCCCGTCGCGACGGTGTTGTGCAGCGCGAAGAAGTCGTCGACGGGGAAGATGCCGACGCAGGCGAGCAGGATGCCGATGAGCACGAGGCCCCACCGGGCGACGTCACGCCCGCGCCGCTCGGCGGGGGTCACCGCAGGCAGGCCGGCGGTGGCGTAGCGCGCGACGATCGTCACGATCGCGCCCGCGATGATGAGCGTCAGGTTGAACGCCAGCGCCGAGACGTCGTCGGTCATGCCGAGCGCGGAGAGGTTCTTCTCCCACCAGAGCGGGTCGGTGGAGCTGAGCATCGCGGTGATCACGCCCACCACGAGGAAGACGGCGAGGACGAGCGAGAGCAGCATGGGCGTCATCCGCACCGACGACAGGAACGACACGTAGGCGGTCAGCGCGAGCGCCACGCCGAAGAGGGCGGCCGCCGGAACCAGGTACACCTCGGCGCCGAGGAAGCTCTGCTCGAGCACGTCGGCGAGCCCCGTCCAACCGAGCAGCGCGATGACCGCGTGCGCCAGCGCCAGGGCGACCACGTCGAACCAGTGCAACCGCGGGCCGGATTCGTCGAGCGATCCGGGCGCGCGGTCGGGGCCGGCCGGAGCAGGGATCGGCTCGACGGGCACGTCGCGCTCGCCGAAGCGCCGCCGCAGCACCATCCGGCCCGCGACGAACGCCAGCACGGCGACGATCGCGGATCCGATCGCGACGGCGGCGCCGAGCGATCCGGGCCCGGCGATCGGCAGGTCGCGACCCCAGAACAGCACGAGGCCGAGCAGTCCCGACACCACGAACACGCCGGCGCCGACGATGAGCGCCGACGACTCCTCGGACTCGATGGTGCGCGTGGGCTCCCTGAGGATCCCGCCGATCGTCGAGGGCTGCGACATGGGTCCTCCGCTCGAGGCCCGGCGCGCCGTCCCCCGGCGCGACCACCGTGGCCCGTGGCCCCAGCCTGCCAGTCGAGGCGCCCGCCGTCGCCGACTCGACCCGCGACACGCCCTGCGCGGCGCTATCGGCCGATGGGGTCGAGCACCTCGAGCATCGATCCCTGCACGATGCCCGCCCACTCGTAGGCGGCCCGCAGGTAGTCGTCGCGTTCCTCGTCGGCCGCCTCGGCCTCCTCGGGGTCGGCGACCCCGACCCGCTCGGCCAGGATCAGCCGCAGGTCGGTGAGGAAGGTGAGCCATCCCCACGCCTGGGCCTGGTCGAGCTCGATCTCGACGAGTCCCTCGCCGCGGTCGGTGGCCGTGGCATCCCGCACCGACTGGGCCGCCTGCCGCTTGCCGTCGACGAGGCTCTCGCGGGTGTAGCGGGCGAACTCGGTGGCGGATGCCTCGTCGTCCTCGTACGCGGACGGGAACAACCGGCCCAGCGCCGGGTCGTCGTCGCCGCCGAGCAGCAGCACCGAGTCGACCTGATCGGCGAGCTCGGAGAGCAGCATCGCCTCCTCGGTCTCAAGGACGATCCGCACGCCGTCGGCGCCCCCCTCGCGCCCGGCGACGATCACGGCTCGGTCCTCGACACGGTCGCCTGCAGGCCGTAGCCGTGCATCGCCTGCGCGTGCCGCTCCATGGCCTCGCGATTGCCGGATGCCACGACCGCCCGGCCCTCGTGGTGGACCTGCAGCATGAGGCGCTCGGCCTCCTCGCGCGGGTAGCCGAAGTAGCTGCGGAAGACGTAGGTGACGTAGGTCATGAGGTTGACCGGGTCGTCCCACACGATCGTCTGCCAGGGCAGGTCGGGTCGCGCGGCCTCGTCGGTGACGAGGTCGGCGTCGAGCTGCTCGATCGTGGACGTCACCCATCCAGACTGTCACGGACCCTGCGAGGATCGCACGTCCCCCGTGGGATCCCGACCGAGCGCGTAGGCGACGGCCTGCGACAGGTCCATCGCCATGCCGGACCGGTACAGCGGTGCCAGGTCCTCGCGCGTGGGATCCAGCTGGTCGATCGTCAGGCCGCGGATGCGCGTCATCTCGTGGTCCACGATCCTGGCGCCCGAGGAGTCCCGGAGACCACGCACGGCCCCCGCGAGCCGGGCTGCACGCTCCTCGTCGCCGGCGGCCAGGGCGAGCGCGGATGCCAGCGAGAGGAACAGCACGACCGCGGAGACGTCCCGGTGCGGCGCGAAGAGCTCGAGACCCTCCTCGAGGTAGTCCCACGCCGTCTCGAGGTCGTCGAGCCGGGCGCTGAAGATGGCGACCTCGAACATGCCCCAGCCCATGCCGAACTCGTTGGCCGCGCGACGATAGTGCGTGATGCTCTCGTGGAAGAGCTCGAGCGCACGTCTCGGGTCGTCGTCGAGATCGGAGACCGCCAGCGCCCTGCCCCACGTGATGTTGCCGAGCCCGTCCTCGTCGGCGAGTTCGCGGTAGATCGCCTCCCCCTCGTCGTAGAGCCCGAAGACCTCGCGGCGGGCCTCATCGGTGACGCCCGCCTCCAGGGCCGCGACGGACTGCCCGATCGCCGAGTTGTAGATCGCGTTGGCGATCTCGCCGGGGTCGCCCAGCTCGCGCTGGATCGCGAGCGCCTCCCGGTAGGGCGGGACGCAGAGATCGATCTCACCCTGCCACCAGTACACGCCGCCGAGCGCCTCGAGCGCCCGCGCCCGATGCCGCGGTTCGCCGCCGGGAAGCGCGACGACCGTCTCGAGCCGGCTCCGCCCTTCGTAGAGATGGCCGCGCGACTGCCAGAACCGCCATGATGCCGCGGCGAGGCGCAGGGCGAGATCGGTCTCCCCGTGCACCGCCGCCCAGTCGAGGGCCGTGCGAACGTTGTCGTGGTCGGCGTCGAACCGGTCGAGCCACTCCGAGCGAGCCTGGCCCATGAGGTGCGCCGCGACCTCCTCCGCCCAATCGGCGTACGCCTCGAGGTGCCGGCGGTGCGCCGCCTCCCCTGACCCGCTCTCCTCGAGCTTCAGCAGCGCGACCTCGCGGATCACGTGCAGCGTCCGGAACCGGGCCCGGCCGCCGGGCGCCGCGACCTGTCGCAGCAGTCCCTGGTCGACGAGCTGGGCGAGCCCGCTCAGGAGGTCGACGTCGACGTCGTCGCACACCCGCTCGATCTGCTCGAGGTCCGCGCCGCCCGCGAACACGCCGAGCCTCGCGAAGAGCTCCTGCACTGGCGGATCGAGCAGGTCGTGGCTCCAGGCGATCGCCCCCTCGATCGTGCGCTGGCGCTCCGGGAGGTCGACGGTCCCCGTGCCCGGCCGCGCCGGATCCAGCCGGGCGAGGATCTCCGGGACCGGCAGCAGCCGCACGCGGGACGCGACGAGCTCGATCGCGAGCGGCAGGCCGTCGAGTCCGCGTACGAGCTCCGAGACCGATGCGACGTTCTCCGGGGTCACCGCGAAGTCCGGTCGCACCGCCATGGCCCGATCGACGAACAACGCGACCGCGTCGGAGTCCGCTGCCGCGACCGGGTCGTGCCGAGGAGGCAGGTCCATCGGCTCGAGCGGCATCTCCTGCTCGGCTGCGATGCGGAGCGGACCGCGCGACGTGACGAGGAAGCGGGACCTCGGCGATGCCGTCACCAGGTCGGCCACGACGGATGCGGCGGGGATGACCTGCTCGAAGTTGTCGAGGATGAGCAGCACCTCCCGGTCGGCCAGCCGGTCGAGGAGCGCATCGCGCGGCGGCCGGTTGCCGGGCGCCGCGTCCTCGCCGAGCGACCGGAGCACTTGCGACGGGACGACGTCGGGGTCGTCGACGGGCGCGAGGTCGACGAAGTACACGCCGTCGCGGAAGCTCGCGCCGATCTCGACGCCGACCTGCACCGCGAGCCGGGTCTTGCCCGTTCCACCCGTGCCCGTGATGGTCACCACGTGCGAGGACTCGAGCAGTTCCCGCACGCGGACGCTCTCGCGTCGGCGACCGACGAAGTGGGTGACCGGCGAGGGCAGGTTGTTCGGGACGGCCTCGAGCGATCGCAGGGCGGGGAACGTGCGATCGAGCCCGTCGATGTCGAGCTGGAAGATCAGTTCGGCCTGCGAGAGGTCCCTCAGGTGGTGCCGGCCGAGCTCGTGCATCGCGACGCCGCCCGGCAGCTCGTGCTCGACGAGCGCGGCGGTCGCCGCGGAGAGCACGACCTGGCCGCCGTGCGCGCTCGCCATGATCCGGGAGGCGCGGTGCACGTCGAGCCCGATGTAGTCGTCGCCGCCGAGGAGGCCGAGGCCCGTGTGGAGTCCCATCCGCACTCTCGGCACCAGTCCGTCGGGCCACGCGTGCGCGGCGAACGCGCGCTGGGCGTCCGCCGCAGCCGCGACGGCGTCGACGGCCGAGGAGAATGCCGCGAAGAACCCGTCCCCCTCGGTCTTGACGACCGTTCCGCCGTGGTCGGCGATGGCGCCACGGAGGAGCCGGTCGTGGTCGGCGAGCAGCGCAGGCCAGCGATCGGCGGCAGCCTCCAGCAGACGGGTCGATCCCTCGACGTCCGTGAACAGGTAGGTGACCGTCCCCGTCGGGAGACGACGACGACTTCGTGAAGCCGTGGTGGTCACCCTTCGAGAGTGGCACGACCCGGGCTCGTCCGCACCCTTCGCGCCGGTGCGTCAGCGGACCGACGCGGTGACCGTGAACTTCGGGTTCCGGGCGACCTGGCGCGTCGGGCCGACGAGCCGCTCGAGGAGCGGGCGGTAACGCAGGTGCGAGTTCCAGACGCACCACAGCTCGCCGCCCGGCTCGAGCACGCGCGCGGCGTCGGCGAACAGGTGGGTCGCGATCCCGGTGTGGACGGCCGCGTCGGAGTGGAACGGCGGGTTCAGCACGACCAACCGCTCGCTCGCGTCGGGCAGGTGCTCGAGGCCGTCCGCGCGTGCGACCTCCACCCGGTCGGCGACGCCGTTCGCTTCGGCGGTCAGGGCAGCGGATGCCGCGGCCGCCGCGCTGCGGTCGGACGCGTGCACCACGACACCCGGGCGCCCACGCGCGAGCCACGCCGCGACGAGGCCCGAGCCGCACGCGAGATCCACGGCGGTCGCGGCATCCGGGACCGCGTCGTCGAGCACGTCGAGCAGGAACCGCGTGCCGATGTCGACACCCGCACCGGCGAAGACGCCGCCGTGGGCGACGACCGTGAGCCCGAGCGCCTCGTCGTGCGCCCGGCGGGGCCACGACTCGCGGCGAGCTCCGCCGGCGGGCGCCCCGAGCGCTCCCGAGGCGATCAGCACGCGCGACTTCTGCCGCGCGTGCGTCACGTCGACGCGGGCGAACCGCGCCCCGAGCACGTCGTTCATCGCGAGCGACATGTGCTTGATCCGGCCACCCGCGAACACCCGGACGTCGGGTTCCGCGTGCGCGGCCACGAGCTCGGCGACCTCGTCGAGCCGGTCGAGGGAGCGCGGCAGCCGCATGAGCACGACCCGGGCGCCCGCGACGATCGGCGGCGCGAGCGGAAGGCTGCGCGGGCGAGCCTCGGCGGGCACGCCGAGCCGGGCGGCGTTCTCGGCGAGCGCGCGCTCGCCTGTTACCGGATCCTGGTGCACGCGGACGTCACGTGCGCCCACCGCGACCGCGCCGAGCGCGAGGGCGCCGTACGCGTCGTCGATCACGACGACCTCGCCGTCGTTCGCAGCGGCGAGCGCGGCCGCCGCCTCGTCGAGGATCAGCCGGTCCGCGGCATCCGCTGCCTGCAGCCCCGGCGCCTCGAGATCGGGATGGCGCCGCAGCAGGTCGAGGTCGATCACGGGTCGGAAGCTCGGCCGCGCTTCTCGCGCCCTGGCGGGTCCGGAGCCGGTTCCATGATGGGCCGCGTCGACGGGATGTCGTACAGCGTCGAACTGCGGGCGTACATCGATCCGTTCTCGTCCGGGGCCGAGCCGTCGGCCTCGGAGTACGTCTCGTGCTCGACATCGGCCTGACCACGATCCGGCTCGGTCTCGAGGAGCGGGGTGCGCCGCGCCGCGCCGGGGGGAACGAGCTGCCCGATGAACTCCGTCCACTCGGCGCGCTCGAACCGCTGCGTGCGGCCGGCGATGAGCACCGTCCACCCGTCGGCATCCTCCGCGAGGCGTCGCCCGCGGCGCACGTCGGCCATCCAGCCGTGCTCGACCGGTCGCCACCGCACCAGCTGGACGCCGTGACCACGCACCAGGCGGACTCGTCCCATGCGACCATTCTCCCGCCGCGCCGAGTGGCCTGACTGCACGGTTGACAAAACGCAACCCCCTCGCCGCGGAGTGCGCCCCTCCACATGATGTGGCCATCCGAAGGAGGAGGCATCATGAGCGCCACCGATCGAACGACGAGGCGATACGCGCAGACCGCCGTCCAGAAGGCCGCCCTCATCGTGGGCATCGTGTTCCTGCTGGTCGGCATCGCGGGATTCATCCCCGGACTGACCTCGAACGTGGACCGCATCGTGTTCGTGGGGCACGGCTCGGAGGCGCTGCTCCTCGGCGTGTTCCAGGTGTCGATCCTGCACAACATCGTCCACCTGTTGTTCGGCGTCGTCGGCCTGTGGGCGGCGACCTCGTTCGCCGCTTCGCGCAACTTCCTGATCTGGGGCGGTGCGGTCTACGCGCTGCTCTGGCTCTACGGCCTGCTCGTCCCCGTCGACAGCGCGGCGAACTTCGTGCCGATGAACGATGCCGACGACTGGCTCCACCTGGGGCTCGCGGTCGGCATGATCCTGCTCGGGCTCCTGCTCGGTCGCCGGCAGGCGGTCACGGGAACCGCGCGGGCCTGACCGCGGCCGACGTCACCCCGCATGCGGTGCCCGGCATGCGGTGCCCGGCACCGCGTGGAAGCGGGCGCGGCGGCGGCTCTCGACCCCCCGGAGCTTCGCCGCCGCGCCCATCGCCCCATCCACGACACGAGGCTAGACGGCGGTCGTGCGCTGTCGCGCGGGATTGACCCGCCCCCGTGGACGGTGTACGCGCGCCTCACGACTCGGGTCGTCCACCCCTTCCGATGCGGCCTCGGGCCGGGGGTCGTGGCCCTCCGACCCATGCGGCGACCAGTCCCGTTTGCTACCCTCGGGCCCCGATGCGACATTCGGCGCAGTTCCAGGGGGAGCGCCGCGCGGCGAGGGGATCGACCGCACGGCGCTCATCGCGTGCGCCCGGACCGCGTCGCACCTCCCGGTCCGGCTCGTCGTCGCCGATCGCTGCGACCTCGAGACCGGCACGGCCCGACCGCGTGCGCCCCGCCCGCCATCGCGGCATCGCCGCGCTCGCCGCCACCGTCGCCGTGGGCGGCCTCCTCGCGACCCTCGCCGTCGCTCCGCTCACCGGTCCGTCGATCGCCGTGGCCGACAACGCCGTGGCGGCGCTGTCACCGTTCTCGAGTGCCGCGCAGCAGGTCACGGTCGACGGCGACATCGCGCCGGCCGGCATCTCGCGCGAGGGCTACTCGGCGGCGACCGGGCCCGAGACGCTCGTGGCATCCGGCACCAACTACGACTGGGCCGAGCTCGTGCTCGTCTTCGGCGGCTGGCCGACCACCGACGAGAACGTGCGGCTCATGGTCGAGTGGATGCGCGAGGAGAACGGCCCCGACAACTGGTGGAACCGCAACAACCCGCTGAACAACGGCTACGGGTCGGGCGGCGGGAGCGGCCTCGGCAGCTACGACACGCTCGTCAGCGCGGCGCGATATGCGGCCTCCAACCTGCAGAAGCGCTCGTTCTACGCCGACATCGTCGCGGGACTCGAGGCCGGCACGTCGGCGCACACCACGGCGCAGGCGATCTGGGCATCGCCGTGGGCCGAGAGCCACTACGGCTACGGCACGTGGTGGTCGAGCGCCCCCGTGCAGGTCGTCACCGCGCCGGCGTCGGCGTGGGGCCGCTGAGCCGGCCCTGGCGGCAGATCCCATAGACTGCGATCTATGGGCAGGGGTGTGGCGGATGGCGCGACCGCGCTGATCGCGGATCCGACGCGCGCGCGCATGCTCGCACTCATCCTCGCCAGCCCCGAGGGTCGCGCGACGGTCACGGCACTCGCGGACGAACTCGGCCTGCGCCAGCCGACCGTGTCGCACCACGCCAAGGCGCTGCACGACCAGGGCGTGCTCGAGCGAACACCCGAGGGTCGGCGCGCCTGGTACTCGATCGCACCGACCGAGCTTGATCGCGTGCGGGGCGTGCTGGGCCAGCCGGGCGCTGCGCCGCCCGACGACGCCGTCGTGGATCGCATCGTCGGGGATCTCGCCCAGCGCTTCGCGGGCACGTTCGCACGCGAGACCGTGGCACGGTACGTGCGAGAGAGCCTCGAGCTCGTGTCCGAGCACGCCCCGGGCTCCGCGCGACTGGCCTCCCGGACGGCCGGATTCGCAGCGGAGCGCCTTTCGGCGCTCGCCGCGCAACGCGCGGCTACCCGCGGCACGCCCGAGGTCCTCTTCGTGTGCGTGCAGAATGCCGGACGGTCGCAGATGGCCGCCGCGATCCTGCGTCACCTCGCGGGCGACCGGGTGCACGTGCGCACCGCCGGATCCGAGCCGGCCGGCGAGGTGAGCCCCGGCATCCTGAGCGCGCTCGACGAGATCGGCGTGCCGACCGGCGGGGAGTTCCCGAAGCCGCTGACGGACGAGGTCGTCCGGGCGGCCGACGTCGTCATCACGATGGGCTGCGGTGACGCGTGCCCCGTGTACCCCGGGAAGCGCTACCTCGATTGGGAGCTCGACGACCCGGTCGGGCAGCCGACGACGCGGGTGCGCGACATCCGGGATGACATCGACCGGCGCGTGCGGCAGCTGCTGGCGGAGTTGGACTGAGGACGACGGCCGTACAAGTGAATGCACGATGAATTCCGCGACGTCCGCTTGATCGATACATAGATCACGATCTATGCTTTAGGCGAACCCGCGAGAGAGGTCGCCCATGTCAGACAAGCCCACCGTCCTGTTCGTCTGCGTGCACAACGCCGGCCGCTCGCAGATGGCCGCCGGCTACCTGCGCGAGCTCGGCGGCGACCACGTCGAGGTGCTCTCGGCCGGCTCGGCGCCGAAGGACGAGATCAATCCCGTCGCCGTGCAGGCCATGGCCGAGGAGGGCATCGACATCGCCGGGAACACCCCGAAGGTGCTCACGACAGAAGCCGTGAAGGACTCGGACGTCGTGATCACGATGGGCTGCGGCGACGCGTGCCCGATCTTCCCCGGCAAGCGCTACGAGGACTGGGAGCTCGACGACCCGGCAGGCCAGGGCATCGAGGCGGTCCGCCCCATCCGCGACGAGATCCGCCGGAGGGTCGAGGAGCTGCTCGGCGAGATCCTCCCGGAGCGGGCGCCGGCATGAGCTCGCGCGACGGCCAGCTCGCCCTCGACGACCCGCACGAGGTGCTGCATCGCAGCGCGGAGCACCTCGCCGCCCGCTTCGCCGGGATCGTGAACGCCGAGACCGTCGAGCGGGTCGTGTTCGAGTCGTACGCGGCGCTGCTGAGGACGGCGCGGATCACCGTGCACCTGCCCAGCCTCGCCTCGCGGTTCGCGAACGAACGGCTCACCGCGCTCGCCCAGTCGAAGGGCGTCATCCCCAAGGCCGTGCCCGAGGTGCTGTTCGTCTGCGTGCAGAACTCGGGCCGCTCCCAGATGGCGGCCGCGCTGATGCGCGAGGTCGGCGCGGGCCGCGTGCACGTGCGCTCGGCCGGGTCGCTGCCAGGAGACGACATCCTCCCGTCGGTCGTCTCGGTCATGGCCGAGTCCGGCGTCGACCTCGGCGACGAGTTCCCGAAGCCGCTCACCGACGATGTGGTGCGCGCCGCCGACGCGGTCATCACGATGGGCTGCGGCGACGCCTGCCCGGTCTACCCCGGCAAGCGGTACCTGGACTGGCACCTCGACGACCCAGCCGAACTCGACCTGGACGGGGTCCGCCGCGTGCGCGACGACATCCGCGCGCACGTCGAGCAGTTGCTCAGCGAGATCCTGCCCGCGCTGTCGCGCCCTCGCTAGCCCGGCTCAGCTGCAGCAGCTCGACTGCGGGGCGGCGGATGCCGCGGCCGAGTCGATCGCACAGGAGCTCGCACTCGCACCATCCGCCGGCAGGCTCGAGGAGCACACGCCGGTCGCCGGCAGCGTGAGCTCGACATTCCGGGCCGCCTCGACGTCTCCGGCGATCCAGGCGGTGATCGAGCGCACCTGCTCGTACCCGGTCGCGAGCAGGAAGGTGGGCGCGCGGCCGTAGCTCTTCATGCCGGCGAGGAAGAAGCCCGGCTCGGGGTGCTCGAGCTCGGCGAAGCCGTGCGGCTCGACCGTGCCGCACGTGTGGACGTTGGGGTCGATGAGCGGGGCGAGCCGCTTGGGCGCTTCGACGATCTCGTCGAGCTCGAGGCGGATCTCGCGGAGCATGTCGAGGTTCGGACGGAAGCCCGTCGCGTTCACGACGAAGTCGGTCTCGTGCTCGACGAGCTCGTCGCCGCGGAGCCCGTACAGGTGGACGCCGTCGTCGGTGCGGCCGAGGCGGACCGTCTCGAACCGGTCGACGACGTCGATGCGGCCGGCGTGCACGAGTGCGTCCACCCGGCGGCCGATGTTCGCGCGCGCGACCAGCTCGTCGTCATCCGAGGTGGTGACCCGGATGGCACGGGCGTTCCGGATCAACCAGGTGATGCGCGTGCCCGGCTCCTGCTCGGCGAGCTCGGCGAGGGCGAGCAGGGTGTTCGCCGCCGAGTGCCCGGCCCCGACGACGGTCGTGTGGCGGCCGGTGAAACGAGCGCGCTCACGGCCGAGCACGTCGGGCAGCGCGTGGCCGACCCGGTCGGCGACCTCGGGAAGCCCGAGCGGGTCGAGACCCGACGAGGCCAGGCTGTTCGGCTGCTCGTAGGTGCCCGACGCGTCGATGACCGCGCGCGCCGTGGTCTCGGCGACGCCGTCGGCCGAGCGGGTGCGGAGGAGGAACGGCGTCGACGCGCGATTCGCGGTGCGCGTGCGGTCCATGCCCTGGCGCGTGATCGCGTCGACCGTCACGCCCGTGCGGATCCGCGACGCGATCGGCTCGAGTGCGGCCAGCGGCGTCAGGTACTGCTCGACCAGCTCGGCACCGGTCGGCAGCGACTCCGGCGACGGCAGCTCCCAGCCCGTTGCCTCGAGCAGTCGACGCGAGGCCGGGTCGACGACGTGCTTCCACGGCGAGAACAGCCGGGTGTGGCCCCACTGCCGGATGCTGCTCGCGATCTCGTCGCCGGCCTCGTAGATCACGAAGTCGATGCCGCGTTCGACCAGGTTCGCCGCGGCGGCCAGCCCGATCGGCCCGGCCCCGATGATGGCGACCGGCAGGGTGTCGAGACGGCGCTCCCGCAGGCTCTCGGCGGTGAGATCGATCAGGGTCATTTCGGGCTGCTCCTTGGATATCGATGAACTTCGATATTGAGTGTCTCCACTCCATCGAAGTTTGTCAATATTCAAGCTAGGATGATCCGCATGACGGTGACACTGCTTCCGATGGCCGAGCCCGAGTCCACGGTGTGCTGCGCACCGATCACTCGCGAGACCATCGAGCCCGAGCAGGCCGACCTCCTCGCGCGCAAGCTCAAGGCGCTCGCCGACCCGACGCGTCTCAGGCTGGTGTCGATCGTCGCGGCATCCGATGGTGAGGAAGCCTGCGTGTGCGACCTCATCGAACCGGTCGGCCTCAGCCAGCCGACCGTCTCGCACCACCTCAAGATCCTCATGGAGGCCGGGTTCCTCACGCGCAGCAAGCGCGGCACCTGGGCGTACTATAAGCTCGTGCCGGGCGCGCTCGGCGAGCTGTCGCAACTGCTCGACGTCACGGCATCCCGCTGACCGCGACCGCTCCGGAGCCCCTTGGGGCCGAAGGTCATCGACGCAGGGGCGTCGACATGCGATCATCCCCCCATGGCGACTGATGTCGAGCCGGTTCCACCCGGAGCCGGCGCCCGGGACGGGGCTGGCCTGCTGTTCATCTTCGGAGTGCTCGTCGCGGCGATCTGCGGCGGACTCCGCATGATCGCCGACGGTGCTGCGGGCACCGATCCGACGTTCGACCTGTGGCTGTGGGCCGCGGCGATCGTCACCACGTTCTCGACCGCGGGGGTCATCGCCCTCGTCACCAGGGAGTACCAGTACCATCGCCGGTTCGGCGTGGGCATCGCGCTGATCGCCGCCGGCGTTTTGGCGTCGGCGTGCGTGTGGTTCGTCATCGCCGCGCTGTGACGTCGCGTCGTGACATCCGCTCAGCGCGTGAATCGCGCTCAGCGCGCCTACCGCGGAAGGGCGCCGTCGTCAACCCCCCTTGACCGATCGCGCCAGAATATGCCCGTTCACCGGGCCGCGATAGAGTCCCGGAAAGGATGCGGCGACGCTCCTTGAGGCCGACCCAGCCGACCCGAACCCCGCGCCGATCAGGAGCACCATGACCATCCTCGCCGCCGACCCGCGCTCGCACGTGCTTCGGAGGAACAACGTCACGGAGTCCGGTGATCGCTCGGCGCGACCGATCGTCTTCGCCCACGGCTTCGGCTGCAGCCAGGAGATGTGGCAGGCCGTCGCACCGCAGTTCGAGGCCGACCACCGCGTCATCGTGTTCGACGCGGTCGGTTCCGGCAAGGCTGATCCCGAGGCGTACGATCCGGCGAAGTACGACTCGCTCCACGGGTACGCCGATGACGTGCTCGAGATCCTCGAAGCGCTCGACCTGCACGATGTCGTGTTCGTCGGGCACTCCGTGGCGGCCATGGTGGGCGTACTCGCATCCAACGTCGACCCCTCGCGATTCGGGGCCCTCGTGCTGGTCGGGCCTTCGCCGCGGTACCTCGACGACGACGGCTACACGGGCGGCTTCCGTCGCGACGACATCGACGGCCTGCTCGACGCGCTCGACGCCAACTACCTCGGATGGTCGGCGACCATGGCGCCGCTCATCATGGGCCACGCCGATCGCCCCGAGCTCGGCGCGCAGCTCACGGAGAGCTTCTGCAGCATCGATCCCCGGATCGCGAGCCAGTTCGCGCGCGTGACCTTCCTCTCCGACAACCGCCGCGACCTCGAGCAGGTGGGAACGCCGTCGCTCATCCTCCAGTGCTCCGACGACGTCATCGCGCCCACGGCCGTGGGGCGCTACGTGCACGAGCACATCCAGGGCAGCCGGTTCGTGCAGCTCGAGGCCACCGGCCACTGCCCCAACGTGTCGGCTCCCGACGAACTCGCGGATGAGATCAGGGCGTTCCTCCGATGACCATCTCCTCCACTCCACCGCCTATGGGAAGCGGCGAGGACGAGCTCCGCCAGTCGTACGCCGACCTCTTCCACGGCGCACCGTGCGGGTACCTGACGACGACCGCCGACGGCGTGATCACGCGCGCGAACCGGACGCTCGTGAGCTGGACGGGGCTCTCCGAGGACGATCTCCTCGGGACGTCGCTCGTCGACCTGCTCACGCCCGCCGGGCAGCTGTTCTACGAGGCGCGCTATGCCACCGTGCTCCGGCTCGCCGGCGAGGTGCGCGAGGTCGCACTCTCGATCCGATGCGCCGACGGCCGCGACCTGCCGGTGCTCGTCAACGCCGTGATCGTTCCCGAGCGCGACGGATTCCCCGAGGAGGTCCGGACGGCGATCTTCGACGCGACCGAGCGCCAGGACTACGAGCGACAACTCCTCGTGGCCCGCCGTCAGGCCGAGGCGTCCGAGGCCCGTGTCCGCGTGCTGCAGGACGCCTCGAGCGCCTTCGGGCTCGCCATGAACGCGCAGGAGCTCGGCGAGGCACTGATCTCCGCCGCCCGCACGGGCCTCCTCGCCGCCGGCGCCGCCATCCTGCTGCAGGACGAGCACGGCGGCCAGGACCTCATCGCCGACGGCGTCCAGGTCGACCCGCTCATCTCCGCCGGGCTCATGGACCTCGCCGCGCAGGCCATCGAGGGAGACGAGGTGGTCACCGTGTCGAGCCTCGACCAGGCCGCCGCCATCCGCCCCGACCTCGACCTCGCCATGCAGGACCAGCGGCTCGCGGCGCTGAGCATCGCGCCGCTCCGCGGCGACTCGAGCGCGCAAGGCGTCGTCGTCTGCTTCTACGGGCGCGACCAGGTCTTCGACGACGAGACCCGCGACATCCATGCGGCGCTGGCACGACAGGCGGCCCAGGTACTCCGTCGCGTGCGGCTCCAGGAGGAGCTGGCCCATCGGGCGCTGCACGACCAGCTCACCGGACTGGCCAACCGCAAGCTGCTCCAGGAACGGCTCGAGGCCGCGCTGGCCGGCGCGCAGCGCGACGGTCGGCCGCTCTCGATCGTCTTCATCGACCTCGACGGCTTCAAGCCCATCAACGACGCCCTCGGCCATCGCATCGGAGACGAGGTCCTCGTCGAAGTCGCAGATCGCCTGCGCGGCGCCGCGCGCGCGTCCGATCCGGTGGCCCGCTACGGCGGCGACGAGTTCGTCATCGTGTGCGAGAACGCCGACGCCGAGGCGGCCGGGATCCTCGCCGAGCGGTTCCGGCACGAGATCGGCCGGCCGCTGACGAGCGTGCCGCCCCGGTACGCTGTCGCGGCGAGCCTGGGCGTGGCGACTTGGACACCCGACGACGGGTCCGATCCGCCGGAGGCCGAACGGCTGATCCGGCTGGCCGACGAGGCGATGTACGCCTCGAAGCGTCGCGGTCGCGACCGCGTCACGTCGGTGACGGCGTAGGCGGAAGCGCACCGCGCACCGGCCGGCTCGTCCGGCCGCATGCCGCATGACGGCAACCGTTCCGTTCCCGAGGAAGGAGGCGACATGGGAACACTGGAATACAACTCGAAGCTCTCGGCGACGTTCGACGACCGGACACTCGCGCACCTGCAGGTGGTGATCTGGTCCAAGCTGCGTCGCGGCGAGCACTTCGCATTCACCTGGGTCGACGAGGAGGCGTCGCCGCCACGGACGTCGGTGTGGTGCAGCCCCACCATTCCGATGACCTTCCAGTTCGACCAGGCCGAGCCGCCGGAACTCAACTTGAAGTGGGTCGAGGTGCTGACCAAGGCGGCCAACTCCGCGGGCGGCCTGCGATTGGTCCCTGAGCCGACCGACGCACCGACGCCGGCCCGATGACACCGACACGAAGAGGAGGAACGGGATGGGAACGCTGATCTACGGTCCGCGGATCTCGGAGTTCGAGATCGAGGACCGCACGCTCGCGCACCTGCAGTTCGTCATCGCAGCGAAGCTGCAGCGCGGCGAGAACTTCATGTTCACCTGGAGCCACGGGATGGAGCGCGGCAGCGGCCGCAGCGTGATCTGGATCAGCCCGGCGGCCCAGGTGCATTTCCGATTCAGCGGCAATCGCGCGCCCACCCTCAATCGCGCCTGGCTCGAGATCCTGATGGACAGCGCGAACAGCCGGGCCGGGTTGCACTGGGTTCCCGAACCGACCGAAGCGGTTCGTGGATGACCGGCGACTGCGCACGACGGACACGAGAGAACGGAGCATCCCTGTGAAGATCCACCGGCTGACGGTCGACGGCAAGGACTACTTCCTGCCCGACCCCATCGACGAGTTGCGCGAACAGATCCTCGCCGCGGTGAAGGGCGGCGGCGGCTACGTGAACATCCCGCCCCTCCGAGGCGGGCCCGGCATCGACATCCTCTTCTCACCGGGCATGCCCGTGACCTGGACCCAGCTCGACATCGGCGAGTCCGGGGAGCCGGGGGCATCCGGATCGGGCTCCGGCCAGGACTCCGACGACGAGTCCTTCGAGGATCCCTACAGCTCGCTCTGATCGGGACCGTCCGCCTCCGCCCGGAGGCGGGCGGTCATCCGTTCGGGTGGAGTGGGACGACCGAACAGGAATCCCTGCGCCCGATCGAAGCCGAGCTTGCGGACGGCCTCCCACTGCCGCTCGGTCTCGACGCCCTCGGCGACGGTGCGGAGTCCGCGCTCGCGAGCGAAGCGGACCAGGCGAGCGGCCGTCCCATCATCGCCCGGCAGCCGCTCGATCACGGAACGGTCGACCTTCAACTCGGTGATCGGCAGGACTCCGGTGCGGAACTCGGCCTCCTCGAGGGTGCGGACGTCGTCGAGCGAGACGCCGACGCCGTGTGCGCGCACCCGGTCGAGGGTGCCTCCGGCCGTCGCCGGGGAGGGTCGCGCCTCGGTGAGCTCGAGCGTCAGCAGCCAGGCGGAGAGGCCGGCGTGCGCGAGCCGCTCGAGCACGCGCTCGGCGAAGTGCGGCTGTTCGAGCTGGACCGCGGCGACGTTGACGGCCACCTCGAGCGGCCGGCCCGAGCCGGCCAGCTCGGCGCCGTATCGGCACGCCGCCCGGATCATGGCGTCGCCGACGGCATCCATCGACCGCGTCTCCTCGGCGATCGGGATGAAGTGCTGCGGACCGAGCATGCCGCGCTCGGGATGGCGCCACCGGCTGAGTGCCTCCACCGCGACCGCTCGACCGCTCGTCGCATCGACCTGCGCCTGGTACTCCGCGATGATCTCGCCGCGCGCCGCGGCACGGCGCAACTCGCGCATGACGCGCTGATTCCCGTGCACGTTGCCTCCCCCGGCCCACATGGGGCCGTGGCTATTGTGCGCACCTCAGCCGATTTCGGTCAAAAGGAGGACACGGCGCACGTCGATCCGTATAATCCCCGCGCGCTACCGGCCCTCGCCATCAGCCGCGCTCGAGCGGGCGCCAGACCACGACCGCGTTCTCACGGCGGACCCTGGTGCCGGTGCGCACCGACACGATGTCGCCAGCGCTCCCGGCTGCGAACACGCGTCGGCCCGGGCGGTTGAGCATCTCGTCGGCGAGCGCGCGTTCGAGCTCACGCACCCGGGCACGCAGTTCGGTCACCTCGTTCTCGAGTCCGAGCACTCGGCGGATGCCCTCGAGGCTCACGCCCTCACTCGAGAGCTGCTGGATCTCACGCAGCTGCGCGACATCCCGCATCGAGTACCGACGCGACTTGCCCGCGGTGCGCTTCGGCGAGACCAGGCCCAGTCGGTCGTACTGGCGGAGCGTCTGCGGGTGCATCCCGGCGAGCTCGGCCGCGACCGAGATCACGAAGAGCGGGCTCTCGCCGTCGACGTCCATCACGCACCCCGTGCCTTGGCGAGGAGGTCGGCGCGGGGATCCTCGTCAGGCAGCTGCGCCGCGAACTCCCGCAGCCGCTCCTCCGCGTCCTTCGAGAGGTGCGCGGGAACGGCGACCTGCACGACCGCGAGGAGGTCGCCCGTGCCCTTGGACGACTGCACGCCCCGGCCCTTGACGCGCAGCACCCGGCCGCTCGGCGTGCCGGGCGCGACGCGCAGCTTCACCGGGTCGCCGCCGAGCGTCGGCACCTGGATGGTCGCGCCCAACGCCGCCTCGGCGAAGGTGACGGGCACGTTCACGCGCAGGTTGAGCCCGTCGCGCTCGAAGACGGGGTGCGAGCGTACCTTCACCGTGAGCACGATGTCGCCGGGCTCGCCGCCGTCGGGCGACGGGTGGCCCTTGCCGCGCAACTTGATCTTCTGCCCGTCGGCGACGCCGGCCGGCACGTTCACGGTGATCTCGCGACCCTCGGACGTCTGGAGCGTGATGCGGTCGCCCTTCGTCGCGGTGATGAAGTCGAGCGTCGTCGACGCCGTGACATCCCGGCCCTTCGTCGGGCCGCCGAAGCCCCGGTACCCGCCCGTCGGCTGGCCGAAGCGGCCGCCGCCGAACAGCCCGCCGAGCAGGTCCTCGTACTGCCCTTGCTGGGTGGTGTATCGCGTGCCGCCCGGTCCGCCCGGCCCGCCGAACATGCCGCCGAAGACGTCCTCGAAGCCGCCGGCACCGCCGCCCGGCGCCGTGAAGCGAGCGCCGCCGCCCATCGCGCGGACGGCGTCGTACTCCTTGCGCTCCTCGGCGTCGGAGAGCACCGAGTGAGCCTCGCTGACCTCCTTGAACTTCGCCTCGGCCGCGGCATCGCCCGGGTTCTGGTCGGGATGGTACTTGCGCGCGAGCTTGCGGTACGCCTTCTTGATGTCGGCGTCGCTCGCGTCCTTCGAGACGCCGAGGATCGCGTAGAAGTCCTTGTCGAACCAATCCTGGCTGGCCATCGGCGCCTCCTTCCTGCTGAATCTACTGCCGTGCGCTCGGTGGTCGAGCAGGGCCGAAGGCCCGTATCGAGGCCCCTACTCGACCACCTGGTACGAGCGGATGTCGCTATGCCGGCGTCTTGACGACGACCTTCGCGACGCGCAGCAGCGTGCCGCCGAGCATGTACCCGGTCTCGACGACGTCGGCGACCGTGTCGACCTCGACCTCGTCGGAGTGCTGCTGGAAGATCGCCTCGTGCTGCTGCGGGTCGAACGGCTCGCCCACGGCGCCGAACGGCGTCAGGCCGAGCTTCTCGACCGAAGCGCGCAGCTTCGCGGCGATCGTCGCGAACGGGGTGTCGCCCTCGAGGTCGCCGTGCTTCTCGGCGCGATCGAGGTCGTCGAGCACCGGCAGCAGCACGGAGACGGCGGCGCCGATCGCGCGCTCGCGCTCGACCTCGCGGTTCGCCTCGGTCCGCTTGCGGTAGTTCGCGTACTCGGCGGTGACCCGCTTCAGGTCGGCGAGATGCTCGGCCGTCGGGTCCTCCACCTCGGCCTGCGCCGCGTTGAGGATGTCGTCGACCGTCAGCTCCTTCTCGTCGCCGGCGTCGCCCTCGGGCGAGGCGGATGCCGCGGCATCCGCCTCGGTGCCCTCGGACGCGGCATCAGCCGCCGGAGCAGCGCCCGGAACGGGACGAACCTCACCCGTCTCGGGGTCGATCCGCCGCTTGTCGCGGATGACCGGCTCGTCGTGGTCCTGGTTCTCGTCGGCCATGGTTACTTCTTCTCGTCCTCGTCGTCGATGACCTCGGCGTCGACCACGTCCTCATCGGAGGACGAGGAGCCCTCGGCACCCGACGCGTTCGCGTCCTCGCCGGGGTTGGCGCCGGCCGTGGCATCCGCCTGCTGGCCCTGCGCGTAGATCGCCTCGCCGAGCTTGCCCTGCGATTGGTTGAGCTTCTCGAACGCCGACTTCACGGCGTCGTCGTCGTCACCGGCGAGCGCGGTCTTCAGCGCGTCGACGTCGCCCTGGACCTCGGACTTGACGTCGGCGGGGAGCTTGTCGTCGTTGTCCTTGATGAGCTTCTCGATCGAGTAGACGAGCTGCTCGGCCTGGTTGCGGGTCTCGGCGGACTCGCGGCGCTTCTTGTCTTCGGCCGCGTGCTCCTCGGCGTCTCGCACCATGCGCTCGATGTCGTCCTTGGGCAGCGACGAGCCGCCGGTGATCGTCATCGACTGCTCCTTGCCGGTGCCCTTGTCGCGGGCCGACACGTGAACGATGCCGTTCGCGTCGATGTCGAAGGTGACCTCGATCTGCGGGATGCCGCGGGGTGCCGGGGCGATGCCGGTCAGCTCGAACGTGCCGAGCGGCTTGTTGTCGCGCGTGAACTCGCGCTCGCCCTGGAAGACCTGGATCGCGACGGACGGCTGGTTGTCGTCGGCCGTCGTGAAGGTCTCGCTGCGCTTCGTCGGGATGGCCGTGTTGCGCTCGATGAGCTTCGTCATGATGCCGCCCTTGGTCTCGATGCCGAGGCTGAGGGGGGTGACGTCGATCAGCAGCACGTCCTTGCGCTCGCCCTTGAGGACGCCCGCCTGCAGGGCGGCGCCCACGGCGACGACCTCGTCGGGGTTCACGCCCTTGTTGGGCTCCTGGCCGGTCTCCTGCTTCACGAGGTCGGAGACGGCGGGCATGCGGGTCGAGCCGCCGACGAGCACGACGTGCGCGACATCCGACAGCTTGATGCCGGCCTCGCGGATCACGTCCTCGAAGGGCTTCTTGGTGCGGTCGAGCAGGTCGCTCGTCATGTTCTCGAACTGGGCGCGCGTGAGCGTCTCGTCGAGGTTCGCAGGGCCGTTCTCGGTGAGCGAGAGGTAGGGGAGCTGGATGCTGGTGCTCATGCTCGAGCTCAGCTCCTTCTTGGCCTGCTCGGCCGCCTCCTTGAGGCGCTGGAGCGCGATCTTGTCCTTCGAGACGTCGACGCCCGTCGAGTCCTTGAAGCGCTTGATGAGGTGGTCGACGATGCGCTGGTCCCAGTCGTCGCCGCCGAGGCGGTTGTCGCCGGCGGTCGCACGCACCTGGATGGTCGAGAAGTCGTCGTCCTTGCCCACCTCGAGGAGGCTCACGTCGAACGTGCCGCCGCCGAGGTCGAAGACGAGGATGAGCTCGTCCTCCTTGCCCTTGTCGAGCCCGTACGCGAGGGCCGCGGCCGTGGGCTCGTTGATGATGCGCAGCACGTTGAGGCCCGCGATCTCACCGGCCTCCTTGGTGGCCTGGCGCTCGGCGTCGTTGAAGTACGCCGGGACGGTGATGACCGCGTCGGTGACGGTGTCGCCGAGGTACTGCTCGGCGTCGCGCTTGAGCTTCTGCAGGATGCGCGCCGAGATCTCCTGCGCGGTGTACTGCTTGCCGTCGATCTCGGGCGACTTCCAGTCGGTGCCCATGTGGCGCTTGACCGACGAGATCGTCCGGTCGACGTTGGTCACGGCCTGGCGCTTCGCGGTCTCGCCGACGAGCACCTCGCCGTCCTTGGTGAATGCGACCACCGACGGGGTGGTCCGGAAGCCCTCGGCGTTCGCGATGACGACGGGCTCGCCGCCCTCGAGCACGCTGACGACCGAGTTGGTGGTACCGAGGTCGATTCCGACTGCACGTGACATGTGTGTCTCTCTCCTTCTGCCGAGTGGCGTGCGTTGTCTGCCGCTCGGCGATCGGCCCGGCGATGCCCGCCCGCGACCGAAGTTCGTGATGGCCGGAACTTGAGTCCCAGCCGCTCAAGTGTCGCAATCCGCCGTGACGGGTGTCAAGTCGGGACGGCGAAACTTGAGCCTACTCGACTCAACTCACGGCACGCTCCCAGCATTCCAGACTGGCGCCTTCTGTTCCTCGCCCGCCCTCGCCCCCACGCACCCTCGTCCTTTCTGGAGCCCAGTTGCCACTTCGGCCGGGTTCGCGGTCCTTGGACCCGGCGCAACTGGCAACTCGAACGGGAGGCCTCGCGCCCCAGCTGTCCCTGTCTCCTGTAGGCCAATTGCCACCTTCGCCGGGTCCGTAGCCTGGGGACTCGGCACAACTGGCAACTCGGCGCGCGGTGGGTCTCGCGCGAGTCGTCCTCCCCAAGCGAGCCGGGGCGACGAATACCCAGCTCCGCGAACGGATGGCGCGCGTCGGACGAGGCTGCGGCGCAGGATCCAGCACGTGCTCGCGAAACCCCTTTCCGTCTCGACTCGCGGGGCGCCCCTTCCGCACCGCCCGCGCCCTGAAGCTCGGCGTCACGCGTGGACGCCTCAGGGCGCGGGATCTCACGGCGCCGTTCCGCGGCGTCCGCGCTCCGGCGGGCACCGGCGCGCTGATCGACCTCTGCCGGGCCTACGCCCAGCGGATGCCGCGAAGACACGTGTTCAGTCATGCGACCGCCGCGCGACTGTGGGGCCTGCCGCTGCCCGACGAACACCCGCTGCCCCTCCACGTCTCGGCTCCGGCCCCGCTGAGACAACCGCGCGTGGCGGGCGTGGTCGGCCACCGGCTCGGCAAGGACATCCGGGTCGGTCGGATCCGGGCACTGCCCGTCGTCGCGGTCGCCGACGCGTGGTGCCAGCTGGCGACGACCCTGGCGCACGACGACCTCGTGGCGGCAGGCGACCGGATCATCGGCTGGCCGAGGCCGCTCGGCTCGCTCGACGCGATCGACGCCGCGATCGAACGGTTCGGATCTCGCCGCGGGGCGGTGCGTCTTCGCGAAGCGCGCGCCGACCTCAGGGTCGGCTCCGCGTCCCGGCGCGAGACCCGCCTCCGGTTGCAGGTAGTCCGGGCCGGCTTCCCCGAACCGGAGCTCAACGCCCGCATCGGACTCGGCGGGAGTCGCTCGACGCCTGGCGATCTCGTGTTCCGGGACTATCGTGTGCTTCTCGAGTACGACGGCGAACAGCACCGGGACGATGAGGCGCAGTTCCATCGCGACGTCGAGCGGCTCAACGACCTCGCCGCCGCCGGATGGATCGTGATCCGAGTCGGACGGCGGCTCCCCCTGCCGCGGGCGCTCGATCAGCTCGAGCGAGCGCTGCGCACACGGGGATGGCGCGGCACTCGCGTGTCGGGAGGCCGGCTTGCCGCTTTCGCCGGGTGGAGGCGCACGGCATCCGGCGGAACCGGCAACTCGATCGGATTCGCGCCGTGATCGGCGCCTGAGGTCTATCCCGCGCGGCCCTCCGCGTCATAGGGTTCGAGCACGAGAGCGCGAAGGGGAGACCATGGCCCGTTTCAGTGTGAGGATGGTCGGCGGCGTGACTGCCGCAGTGTTGGCGATCGGAGCGCTCGGCGCCACCGGTGCGGCCGCAGCACCAGGCAAGCCCAGCGGGCCGAAGTACACGGCGGGCGCCGAGGGCGCCGGCGACCCGTACTTCCCGTTCTCCGGGAACGGCGGGTACGACGTGCAGCACTACGACCTCGACATCCGGTACACCCCGCCCGCGGCGGCGCCGGCACCGCTCGAAGGCGAGCTCGTGGGCATCGCCACGATCGACCTCGTCGCGACGCAGAACCTCGACCGATTCAACCTCGACCTGCGGGGCATGGATGTCTCGTCCCTCACCGTGGACGGCAAGCCCGCGGCCGAGATCGCGCCGCCCGCCGTGGGCGCGGAGGTGGAGGATGCCGCGTACTGGCAGGTGCAGGACGACGAGGCGCGCGTCTGGGAGCTCACCGTGCAGCCGCGACCGAAGATCAAGGCCGGCCAGAGCGTGCAGGTCGTCGTCGAGTACGGCGGCACGACCACGCAACCCGAGGACATCGAGGGGGCGCTCTACGGCTGGGTCACCATGCGCGACGGCGCCATGGTGGTGAGCGAACCCGAGGGATCCATGACGTGGTACCCGGTGAGCGACCACCAGACCGACAAGGCGACGTACTCGTTCGAGATCACGGTGCCCGCGGGCAAGGTCGCGGTCGCAAACGGGCTGCCGGCCCGCGATCCCGTGACCGAGGACGACTGGACCACCTGGTTCTGGGACGCGCCCGACGAGCAGGCGAGTTACCTGACCACTGCATCGGTCGGCGACTTCGAGCTGCGCGAGAGCGAGACCTCGGACGGCCTGCCGATCATCGACGCGGTCGACGCGAACCTCACGCCCGCCCGGCTCGTCACGACGAACGCGAGCCTCGCACGCCAGCCCGAGATGATCGAGTTCTACGAGTCGAAGTTCGGCGCCTATCCGTTCGTGGCGTTCGGTTCGATCGTGGACGACGACACGGTCTTCTACGCCCTCGAGACGCAGACGCGGCCGGTGTACTCGCGACAGGCCTCGGAAGGGACGGTCGCGCACGAGCTCGCACACCAGTGGTTCGGTGACGCGGTGAGCCCGGAACGGTGGCGGGACATCTGGCTCAACGAGGGTTGGGCCACGTACGCGGAATGGCTGTGGGACGAGGAGGATGGCGGCGCGACCGCGCAGGAGCTCTTCGACGAGGTGTATTCCATCCCCGCCGACGATGAGTTCTGGGAGCTCGAGATCGGCGATCCCGGACCTCTCGGGCTCTTCCAGGCCCCCGTCTACGACCGAGGTGCCGCGACACTCCACGCGCTGCGCCTCAAGGTGGGCGACGAGAAGTTCTTCGAGGGCGCGCAGCTCTGGCTCGAGCGGTACGACGACTCCACGGGCTCGGCCGACGACTTCGAGGCCGCGTACGAAGAGGTCTCGGGCACGAACCTCGACGAGTTCTTCGACGTCTGGTTGGGCGAGGGGAAGCCGGACCCCCTGCCCTGACGCCGCGCGGATCCACCGTCTCCGGCGTGCCGTCGCCGCGATGCGGCGGCGCCGGAATGCCCGCGCTAGCGTCTCCCCCATGACCCGTCCACACCTGCGCCGCACCGCTGCGGCGACCCCGCTCCTCTTCGTGCTCGCCCTCGGCCTCGCCGGATGCACGGGCGGCACGCCCGCGCCATCCGACACCGCTGAGCCGAGCCCCGCGCCGACCGCCTCGACCTCGGAGACGCCGGATGCGTCGCCGAGCGAGCCGCCCACCGTCAGCGCGACCTGCGATACCGTCCTGGCGCCCGAGGCGTACGCGAAGATGGAGGCCGACGGCCTGCAGCCCACGCAGTCCACGCCCTTCGATCCGATCGAGGTGCGCATCACCGACGAGGGCGGCCTCACGTGCTCGTGGGGCAAGCCGCAGACCGACCTGGTCCTCGCCGTCGCCCAGGTCGAGACCGGCGGCGACGAGACGGCGTGGACCGACGCGCTCGCAGACGGCGGATACACGCAGACCGACGACCCGGTGCCCGGCGCGTACACCGGTCAGCCCGATGCCGGGAACGGCATCACGCCGGTCGCCATCCTCGCCGACGGCACGATCACTTTCGTCAGCGTGCCCGCCTACGCGGGCTGGGTGCGGCCCGCGAGCTGACCGGGCGGGGCGACCGCGTCCAGCGGATGCCGAGGCGCGCCCGCGTACCCTAGTGGGCATGCCGACCGACGCGCCCGAGACTCCCGCACGCCCCGGGGAGCCTGCGGCGACCCCGCGCGACGGCGCGGTACGCGAAGGGCGCGCCGGCGACATCCGCTCGACGAAGCCCCGTCAGGTGCGGCCGCAGACCGAGGGATGGCAGCAGCAGAAGGGGGCCGACGGGCGTCCGCTGCTTCAGTTCGCGTCGCCCAAGCGCGGCAAGCCACCCGCCCACCTCGCCGATCTCGCACCCGAAGAGTGGAAGGCCAAGGCCGACGAGCTCGGCGTCCCCGCGTTCCGGCTGAAGCAGGTCGCGCGCCACTGGTTCACGCGCTGGACCAGCGACCCCGCCGAGATGACCGATCTTCCCGCCGCCGGCCGCGAGGAGCTCGTCGCCGGCCTGCTGCCACCGCTGCTCACCGAGGTGCGCCGCCTCGAGACGGACCGCGGCGACACCATCAAGTTCCTCTGGAAGCTGCACGACGGCGCGCTCGTCGAGTCGGTCCTCATGCGCTACCCGGGCCGCATCACGCTGTGCGTGTCGAGCCAGGCCGGTTGCGGCATGAACTGCCCGTTCTGCGCGACCGGGCAGGCGGGCCTCACGCGCAACATGTCGGCCGCCGAGATCCTCGCCCAGGTCGTCGAGGCGAACCGCGTCATCGCGTCGGGCGCCCTGCACGGCAAGCGCGGCGACGACGGCACGCCCGAGCGCGTCTCGAACATCGTGTTCATGGGCATGGGCGAACCGCTGGCCAACTACGCGCGGCTCATGCGCGCCGTCCGAACCATGGCGGCGCCGGCGCCGAACGGTTTGGGCATGTCGGCGCGCAACATCACGGTGTCGACGGTCGGCCTCGTGCCCGCCATCCGCAAGCTCGCCGACGAGCACGTGCCCGTCACGTTCGCGCTCAGTCTGCACGCGCCCGACGACGGCCTGCGTGACGAGCTCATCCCTGTGAACTCGCGGTGGAAGGTCGACGAGGCCCTCGACGCCGCGCGTGAGTACTTCGAGAAGACCGGTCGCCGCGTCTCGATCGAGTACGCGCTCATCAAGGACATGAACGACCACGGATGGCGCGCCGACCTGCTCGCCCAGAAGCTCAACGAGCGCGGCCGGGGCTGGGTGCACGTCAACCCGATCCCGCTGAACCCGACGCCCGGCTCGATCTGGACCGCTTCCGAGCTCGATGTCCAGCACGAGTTCGTGCGCCGCCTCTCGGAGGCGGGGATCCCGACGACCATCCGCGACACGCGCGGCAAGGAGATCGACGGCGCATGCGGGCAGCTCGTCGCCACCGAGGAAGACCAGGCGGCGGCCGCCGTCGCACGCTGACGCGACGGCCCGCTGCGCCTGCCCGCTACCCCCCGAGCACGCCCTCGGCCGCCGACGACGCCTTCGGATCCGGCAGCCGGCGCATGCGGAGCGCGTTGAGCAGTCCGAGCAGGCCGGCGAGGATCGGGATCCCGAGCGCGACCTGGAGGGCGATCGGCCGCGACTCGGTGTTGATCGCGATGATCTCGTCCTGCACGTCCTCGGGCTGGCCGGCGAGGAGCTCTTCGAGTCCCGTGTTCGACATGAGCTCGGCGTCCTCCTCGAGGACCGTCGCCACCTGCTGCTGCTCCTCAGGCGAGAGCACGGTGCTGGCGTCGGCCTTCGCGGTGAACGTGAAGGCGAGCGTGGCGAGCATGATCGCGCCGGCGAAGGCGAGCCCGAACGAGAGGCCGAACGAGCCGGCCGCCGAGTTCACGCCGGCCGCCTCGCTCACGCGCTCGTCGGAGATCGGCGAGAGCGTGTAGTTGTTCAGCTGCGAGACCAGCAGCCCGAGGCCGGCTCCCGAGATGATGAGCGGGATCGTGAGCCACCAGCCCGAGTCGGCTCGCGGCACGATCGGCAGCAGCACGACGAGCCCGGCGACGAGCAGGACGAAGCCCCACAGGATGACGTTCGCCGGGCGGCCGAGCCCGCGCCGTCCGGCGAGCAGCGCCACCGCGAACATGGTCAGCGAGAGGGGCGCAATGGAGATGCCCGCCCACAGCGCGTTGTACTCCAGCACCAGCTGGAGGTAGAGCGGCAGCACGATCATGGTGCCGCCGAGCGCGACCTGCTGCAGGAGCTGCCCGCTCACGCCCGACCTGAACAGCTTCGAATCGAACAAGCCCGGATCGATGAGCGTCGCGCGCCCCCGCCGCTTGCGGGTGCGCAGCCACCAGACGAGCCCGCCCATCGCGACGGCGCCGATGGCGATGAGCAGGCCGACCCACTCGCCGCCCTCCTGCCACACGAGGATGCCGAGCACGATGCCGCCCATGCCGACGACCGAGAGCGCCGCGCCGACCCAGTCGACGGCGCGCGAGCCGGTGTACGGCACGTCCTTCACGAGCTTGATGCCGGAGAGCACGACGGCGATGATCACCGCCTCCAGGAGGAAGCCGACGCGCCACGACAGGAAGGTCGTGATGAACCCGCCGAGGAGCGGGCCGACGGCGGCGGCGATCGCCGCGGAGGCGCCGACGAGCGCGTACACCCGCTTCTGGTGTGCGCCGGCGAAGTTGCCGTGGATGAGCGACTGCATCGACGGGAGTAGGAGCGACGCCCCGATGCCGCCGATGATCGCCCAGAAGATGATGATCGCCCGCAGGTCCTGCGCGAGGGTCATCGCGATCGCACCGATCGCGTAGCCGAGCAGGCCGAGGATGTACGCGAGCTTGCGGCCGATGAGGTCGCCGGTCTTGCCGCCGATGAGGATGAACGCCGCCGAGACGAGCGCCTCGAGCGCGATCGCCCCCTGCACGCCGCTCGCGGTCGTGTCGAGGTCGCGGACCACCGCCGAGATCGAGACGTTCATGATCGACGTGTCGACGACGAGCACGAACATCGCCATCGCGAGCAGGATGGCGAGCCGCCCGTTGAACTTCCCGGTATCGGATGCCGCGGCCGCATCGGGCCCGGGCGATGACGTGGTCATGAGTCATCCGAGCATGCGCGACGGTCGCGCCTCGGGGACCAAAGGCCCCCGAAGGCCGGGTCGAGCGCCGGGGTCTGGACGGATGGCGCTCGCGGGCGTATGCTCGGGCGGGCCGCGGCGTTCGTCGCGCACGATCCCGCCCAGCGGGCCGAGACGGAAGGAGTGAGCGATGTCCATCGTCTTTGTCGCGCGTTTCGCAGACACCCTTCCCTGCGAGGCCGCCCGCTAGCATCCGCGCGGTGGCCTCCACGATCTCGGAGACACCACCGTGAACATGCTGTCGTCCCTTGACGATTCCGCCGCGCCACGCGCGGCATCCGCTGCGCCGTTCGGCGCGGCATCCGCCCACCTCGCCTTCGCCGACGTCGAACCCGGCGAGGACCAGCGCTGGTCGACCTGGCCGGCCACCCAACCCCTCGAGCGCGGGCCCGAGCCTCGGCCCGACTGGCTCGTGACGTCCGCCGCCGCACTCGACACCGAGCTCGGCATCGTCAAGACCGGCAAGGAGGCCGACCTGTGGCTCATCGAGCGGGCGGTGCCGGGCGCGCCCGCCGACGTGCCCGGCACCCGCACGCTCATGGCGGCGAAGCGGTACCGCGGAGCCGAGCACCGGATGTTCCACCGATCGGCGGTCTACACCGAGGGCCGTGCGGCGCCGCGCCGCAGCCGGGACGTGCGCGCCGTGCAGCGCAACTCGACGTACGGCCGCGAGGTGGCCCGCACCGAGTGGGCGTACGCCGAGTTCGCCGCGCTCAGCCGCCTCACCGAGCTCGGCGCATCCGTGCCGTACCCGGTGCAGGTCGGCGAGACCGAAGTGCTCATGGAGTTCATCGGCGAGGGCCGCACCGCCGCGCCGCGCCTGGCGCAGGTGCGCGCGACCCCCGACGAGCTGCGCGACCTGTTCCACCAGGTCATGGGCTTCATGCGCACGCTCGCTTTCGCCGGCCTCGCGCACGGCGACCTCTCGCCGTACAACCTGCTCGTGCACCGCGGCCGCGTGGTCGCGATCGACCTGCCGCAGGTCGTCGACGTCGTCGCGAATCCCAACGGGTTCGACCTGCTGCACCGCGACTGCGTCAACGTGTGCGAGTGGTTCACGCGCCAGCGGCTCGAGTGCGACGCCGAGGCGCTGTTCGGCGACCTCGTCGGCGACGTCTACCGATGAGCCGAGGCCGAGCGGATGGCGCGAGCCGGCGCCATCCGTTCGGCCCTGCTTCATGACACCGTCCGGCGCAGTGAGCGTTCCATCAGCCGTCGGATGAGAGACTGGTCGGGTTTTCGTGCACCGACCCTGGGGAGATCATGACCGACAACGGACCCGACCTGAGCGGCGACTGGGACCTCGACCCGGGCCACAGCCGCATCGGCTTCTCCGCCAAGCACGCGATGGTGGCGAACGTCCGCGGCGCATTCAACGACGTGACCGGCACCCTGCATGTCGACTTCGAGAACCCCTCGAAGTCGTACGCCGAGATCGCGCTGAAGGTCGCCAGCATCGACAGCCGGAACGCGCAGCGCGACGAGCACCTGCGCAGCGCCGACTTCTTCGACGCCGAGACGTGGCCTGAGATCACGTTCCGCAGCACCCGGATCGAGGAGGTCGGGGAGAACGCGCTCGTGGTCTCCGGCGACCTGACGATCCGCGACATCACGAAGCCGATCACCATCCCGATCGAGTTCACCGGGGTCGAGACCGACGCCTTCGGCGCACTCCGTGCCGGCTTCGAGGGCACGCGGCGCATCGACCGTCGCGAGTACGGCCTCGAGTGGAACATGGCGCTCGACTCGGGCGGATGGCTCGTCTCCGAGAAGATCACGCTCGAGTTCGAGCTCTCGGCGATCAAGCGCAGCGGCGAGGCATCCCAGGCGGCCTGACGCCAGGAGGTCGGGCGGGAGCGCCGGGGGAGTCGGCGACCGGCTATCGCGGACGGACCGGAGGCGCTAGCCTGCACGGGATCGACGCGGATCGGTGAGCCGGGCGCGCCGTCACCGCCCGTTCACCCCTCGTCGGAAGACTCCCGCCCATGACCGACCCCCTCGCGCCGCAGGCGCCGGCACCCGACCACCACGACCACCACGACGTCGAACCCCTCACCGGCCTCGAGCTGCAGGCCGAGCGGCACATCCCGCGGAAGCAGGTGTGGTCGTGGGCGCTGTGGGACTGGGCGACGCAGCCGTTCAACTCGGTGATCACGACCTTCGTGTTCTCCGTCTACATCACGAGCACGCTGTTCCTGCCGGCCGACCTCGTCGGCGCGCCCGAAGACGATCCGGCCGTGCAGTCGGCGCTCGCGGACCTGTCGAGCTGGCTCGGCCTGGCGGTCGGCCTCGGCGGCATCCTGGTCGCCCTGCTCGCCCCGGTGCTCGGCCAGCGGGCGGATGCCACGGGCCGGCGCAAGTTCTGGCTCGGGCTCGCCACGGGCGGCGTCATCGTCAGCATGGCGATGATGTTCTTCGTCGAAGCCGATGCCAGGTTCTTCTGGCTCGGCGCGGGGCTGCTCGCCGTCGGCACCGTGTTCGGCGAGATCGCGGGCGTGAACTACAACGCCATGCTCGTGCAGGTCTCCACGCCACGCACGGTCGGGCGCGTGAGCGGGCTGGGCTGGGGATTCGGATACCTCGGCGGCATCGTCGTGCTCGCGCTCGTGGTGGTGGCCCAGCTGGGCGGATGGTTCGGGCTGCCGACCGAGGACGGCCTCAACATCCGGCTGGTCGCCCTCTTCTGCGCGATCTGGACACTCGTGTTCTCGCTGCCGATCTTCCTGAATGTGCCCGAGGCGCCGCCGGCGCCCGGGCGTGAGCGGGTGGGCTTCTTCCGCTCGTACGCGGTGCTCGTCAAGGACATCGCACGGCTCTGGCGCGAGTCGCGGCCGACGTTCTGGTTCCTGCTCGCGAGTGCCGTCTACCGCGACGGACTCGCCGGCGTCTTCACCTTCGGGGCGGTCATCGCGAGCATCACCTTCGGGTTCAGCTTCAACGAGGTCGTCATCTTCGGCGTGGCGGCGAACGTCGTCGCGGGCGTGTCGACGATCCTGTCGGGCCGGCTCGACGACCGGTTCGGGCCGCGCGCGGTGATCCTCACGACGCTCGGCGGGCTGGTCGTCTCGGCGGTCGTCGTCTTCTTCGCGCACGACGCCGGCCAGACCGTGTTCTGGGTCTTCGGACTGTTCCTCTCGGCGCTCGTCGGCCCGGCGCAGGCCGCGAGCCGCTCGTTCCTCGCGCGCGTGACGCCGGCCGGGCGCGAGGGCGAGATCTTCGGGCTCTACGCGACCACCGGCCGGGCCGCCAGCTTCCTCGCGCCGCTCGCGTGGGCCGGCTTCATCGCCGCGTTCGGCGCGCAGTACTGGGGCATCCTGGGCATCGCGCTCATCCTCGCTGCGGGCCTCGTGATGATGCTCTTCGTGCGCCTGCCGAAGCGGGTCGCGGATGCCGCGGCCGCACCGGTAGCGGCGGAGTAGCCTCCGACCCGCCCGATCTCCGCGCACACGACGGCGCGCCGCCCCTCGGGAGCGGCGCGCCGTCTTCTGGGGGCGCTACCGGTTACGGCAGCACGCGGATCGTCATGACCTCGGTCGTGACGTTGCCATACGGGTCGGTCGCCTCGAAGGTGACCGTGTAGATCGCGCCCTGGCGGGCGAGCACCTCGACCTCGGTGTCCGAGACCGCGCGGATCTCGGCCTTGTGCCCTTCGGCCGTGGTGTCCACGATCTCGACGTCGACCTCACCCGAGTCGTCGGTGGCGTCGACGTCGAACGCGACCGTGCGCCACTGCGCGTTCGGCGGGAAGACCACGTCGGATTCGGCCGTCACCTCGAGCTCGGGGGCGATGAAGTCCATGCCCACGATGACCGGGTCGTGGTCGCTCGAACGGTAGGGGTCGGGCGCGAAGAGTGCGTCCTGCGCGGGCTTCTTGAACTGCATCGTGTAGTCGATGAGGTCGGGCTCGTCGGCGTTGATGCGCCAGTCGGCGGCACCGGTGACCTTCGGCGCGAGGGCCGTACCCGCGAGGGCGTAGTCCAGGTAGCCGATCTGCCCGTCGAACACGTAGGAGTACGCCTCCTCGCCCTGCTCGCGCAGCAGCAGGTCGGTGTAGCCGGCGCCCACGAACACGTCGATCGGGTCCTCCTTGTCGTAGGAGTTCAGGTCGCCGATGATGAGCTCGTGTCCGGCCTCGGCTGCGGTGGGCTCGTCGGCGAGCCAGTCGACCATCGCCTCCGCTGCCGCCTTGCGCGTGAGGTTGCAGTTGCCCTGGCCGTCGCCCTTGTCGGGGTCGCCGGCGCAGGCCGAGCCCTTGGACTTCAGGTGGTTGACGACGACCGCGACCGTCGCCCCGGACTCGACATCGGTGAATGCCTGCGCCAGCGCGGGACGGTTGTGGTCGTCGTTGAATCGCGGATCCACCGTCGAGTCCAGCACGGCATGGTCGCCCACCGGCGTCACGGCGGACGGCTTGTAGATGAGCGCCGTCGTGATCACGTCGGTTCCGAGGACACCCGTCGAGATGAAGTCGTAGGTGCCGTCGCCGACCACGTCGTTGAGCGCCTGCACGAGCGTGCCCACGGCGGTATCGCCGTTGTTCTCGATCTCGATCAGGCCGAACACGTCGGCGTCGATCTCGGCGAGCGCGGCGACGATCTTCGCCTCCTGCCGCTCGAACTCCTCCTCGGTGATCGCTCCACGTGAGTTCAGCGTGGTGAAGTAGTTCAGCACGTTGAAGCTCGCGACGGTGAAGTTGCCGCCGACCTCGGGGACGTCGGGTCGCTCGTTGACCGACTCGTACTCCGCTCCCTGCGTCGGCTGGATCCGCCACTTGCTGAACGCGAAGTCGAGCACGCCGGTGACGCCGGTCACGAGGTCGCCGCCACGGAACGTGTTCTCGAGGGTGAATTCCTCACCGTTCGGGTGGATCGCGGGGTCGGGGTTCGACTCGCTGCGACCGTCGTCGACGGTGATCCGGTTGGCCGCGTTCTCGGCGGCGAGCGCGATCGCATCGGGCGAGCCCGGGTCGTAGATGGCGGTGGGCTGGATCTGACGCTCGGTGCCGAGCACGATCTCGCCGAAGCGGTCGAACTCGAAGTACTCGAGGATGGTCAGCGTCTGCGGCATGGTCACGTACATGCCCTCGAGCGACTCGTAGGTCGAGGGCTGCACCGGCAGCTCGAGCTCGACCGGCTCGGGCAGATCGCCGCCGTCGGGGCAGATCGCCGCGTCGATCGCGGAGATGCGGGTGGCGCCGAAGTTCTCACCGGCGGTGCCGACGACGTGGACGGAGTCACCGACCTCGACGGGCTCCGACGAGAGCACGAAGATGCCGTCGGAGGTCGCGGGGTCACCGTCGCCAGCGTCCTGCAGGAAGAACCCGCCCAGGCCGCCGGATGCCTGGAAGTCGCCCACGACGACACCCTCGACGCGCACGGTCTGGCCGGCGACGGGCGTCGCCGTGCCGCTTCCCTGCACGGACCCGATGGTCACGATGTCGGCATCGCAGTCCGCCTCGGGCGGCGGCGGCGGCGTTTCGCAGGTCGCCGAGTGAACGCCCAGCCCGTCGACGGTGTCAGTCGCGAAACCGGTCCACTGGACGGACGGGTCGAACGGATCGCCCGCGTTGGTGTCGCCCTGGCAATAGGCGTTGCCGCGGCGGAGCGTGTTGTCGGCGGTGGAGACCAGACCCGACCCCCACTCGGTGCCGGGGTCGAACCCGGTCTGGCCGAACGCGTCGACGACCGCGTCGGCCTTCGTCAGCACGACGGCGTCGTCGCCGTTGTACCATCCGGCGCCGTTCGTCTGGTCGGCCGCCGCGAGGATGGTGGCGTTCGCAGCGCTCTGGGCGACGACGTGCACGTCGCCCGCCGCGACGGTGCCGGTCAATTGGATCGTGAGCCCGGCGGTCGCCGAGCCGTTGAAGTAGACCTTCAGGTCGTAGTCTCCGGCACCGAGGTCGACGGGCGCTCCGGTGAGGTTCGAGATCTCGATGGCCTTGTTGTTCGAGCTGCCCTCGATGTACTCGCTGATGAACAGCTCGGTCGGCGTCGCGGCCTGTGCGATCGTCGCCGGCACCGCGGCGAGCCCGACGGCGAGCAGTGAAGCGGTCGCCACGGCGACGGCCGGACGACGTAGAAGGCGTTTCATCGGGACTCCTCACGCAACCCGGCACGGGCCACCGTGACCCCCCGGACGCGCGTCAGCATAAGCAGCGGACACCCGCCCGGGGAAGGGGTGTCATGCGACGTTCACCGTCTCCACGCAAATGTGCATCTTTCAGGGCCGCATGTGCTCAGATGAGCACGGCTGACTACCGACCGCGTGGATGCAGGCCCCGCGCGAACCGCGCGAACAGCGTCGCGAACTGGGCGCGCTCCTCATCAGTGAAGCCCTCGAGCGCCGCCTCGATGGCACGGCGTCGGTGCGAGGTCGCGTCGTGGACGGCCGCGAGCCCCGATTCGGTGAGTCGGATGCGGGTCCGCCGGGCGTCCTCGGGGTCGGCTTCGCGCACGACCAGGCCCTCCGCGACCGCGGCCTGGACGAGGCGGCTCGCCCTCGGCTGGTCGACGCCGATCGCCGCTGCGAGCTCGGTGACCGACATCGGGCGGTCGGCGGCGTGCAGCGTCGCCAGGAGGCGCAGGCTCGCCATCGGCCCGGCTCGGAACTCCCACGCACCGCGTGGTCCGCGGCGACTCCAGGGCGGAACGCCGCCATCGCCCTGATCGCCCGCGTCGCCGGATCGCCCGGAGTTCCACGGCCCGCCCCTCGGACCGTGGCCCCAGGGCGACCCGCCGGACCGATCGCGATCGCCGCGATGCGCGTGAGGACCGTGGTCGTGGCCGTGTTCATGCGGGCCCGGCCCGCGCCCGCCCCGACGCAATGCGGCCAGCGACTGCTCGATGAGCTCGACCGGATCCTGGTCGGATTCCTCGCGGGGCGATTCGGTCATGCCCCGATGGTACATGTCAGTTGACATGGAATGGAGTTGCATGTCATGATGCATGTACATGTCACAAGACATGCATTGCCCGGATGGGCGACGACAACCGCCGGATGCCGCGCCTCGTGCGACGACGCAGTCCGGCCGCGAGAGGATTCCCATGAACCACCACGATCACCACGACACCCATCGACCCGACGACGAGCCCCGACCCGACGACGAGCCCGAGCGCGAGACGTCCGCAGCGGACGACCGCCCCGAGACGCCCGGCGCCGACTCCACGACCGACGCGACCCGCCGCCCCCTCGGCTTCTGGCTCACCGTCCTCGACCGCCTGATCGACCGCGAGTTCGAGGCGGCCTTCGCCGACCTCGACGTGACCCGCCGCGACTGGCAGGTGCTCAACCTCGTCGCGGGCGAGGTCCGAGACGAGCGTCTCCGCGCCAAGCTCGACGCCCGGCCCGACCGCATGCTCCCGCTCCTCGAGCGGGGCTGGGTCGCCGGCGAGCCCGGCGCCTGGGAGCTGACCGAGGCCGGCCGGGCGGCGCACGCCGACCTCGCCGAGCGGGTGGGCGGCGTCCGCTCGCGCATCCGCGACGCCGTGTCATCCGAGGACTACGCCACCACCCTCGCCAGCCTCGAGGCCATGGCGCGCGCGCTCGGTTGGGACGAGTCCGTCTCCGCCCGACCGCTCGGCCGTGGGCGGTTCGGCCGCCGCGGGCCGGGGGCAGCCTGGGGCCGGCGCGGCGCGCGCGGGTTCGGCCGGTTCGGCACGCCGCCCTGGGCCGTCGACGAGCGCGAGGACCGTCGGCACCACGGCGCGCCGCATGAGCACCACCATCACGAGTGCGGCCACCACGGTCACCCTCACGGCGGCGAGCGCGAAGTGCACGTCCACGTCCACCTCGACGACCGCCGAGGTCCCCGCCGCGATCACCGTGGCGGACACGGCCGTCGTCACGATCACTCCGATCGTTGACCCATCACCGACCCACGCGGCCGGCCCGGACCTACCGTTCGGACCGGCCGCGTGCGTTGTACACGACCGCGTCCGACGCGCCGAACGCGCGGAACACGTCGATCGCCTCGTCGCGGCGGACGCCCGACCGCACGCGGATGCCCCGGCGCTCGAACTCCCCGATCCAGTCGTCGGGCATCGGCCCCTCGTCGAATCCCGTGAGGGCCATGCACTCGTCGCCGTGCCCGGCGATGACGAGACGCCGCACACCCGACCACATCGCGGCCCCGTAGCACATGACGCAGGGCGCCCAGTTGACGACGAGCTCGAGCTCCGCACCCTGCGCGCCGAGGTCCCACCGGCCGAGGCGCGTCTGCGCGAGGCTGAGCGCCGTGACCTCGGCATGCGTCGAGCTGAGCCCGCTCGAGAGCACCAGGTTCACGCCCGCCGAGACGAGTTCGCCGGATGCCGCGTCGACCACGAGCGCGGCGAACGGTCCGCCGCTGCCCGCCCTCCAGTTGCGGTCGGCCAGCTCGACCGCGAGACCCACCCGGGCCTCGTCGTCGGGCAGCGGCGCGGACCCCAGCCGCGAGAGCTCGTCGACCAGCCACGAGGGCAGCGACGCGGCGAACGAGGACGGCAGCGCGGCATCCATGCCCCTCATTCTGCCCCCGCTACGGCGCCTTCTGCTCGCGGTCGCCCGACAGCCGCTGCGCCAGGTAGATCGGCACGATCGACACGATCACGAGCACGACCGCGATCACCGACACGATCGGCGCCTGGTTGGGACGGAACATGTTGTTCAGGATGAAGATCGGCAGCGTCGTCACGCCCGACCCCGCGGTGAACGTGGTCACGATGATCTCGTCGAACGAGAGCGCGAAGGCGAGCAGGCCGCCCGCGAGCAGCGCCGAGCGCAGCTGCGGGAAGGTCACGAGCCGGAAGGTCGTCCACACGCCGGCGCCGAGGTCGCTCGACGCCTCCTCGAGGTTGATGCCCTGCCGGCGCAGGCGCGCGATGACGTTGTTGAAGACCGTGACGATGCAGAACGTCGCGTGCGCGATGACGACCGTCCAGATCGACAGCGGCACGCCCATGATCGTGCGGAAGAAGTTGTTGAGCGCGATACCCGTGATGATGCCGGGCAGCGCGATCGGCAGGATCACGAGCAGGCTGATCGCATCCCGCCCGAAGAACGAGAACCGCTGCAACGCGAGCGAGATCAAGGTGCCGAGCGCGAGCGAGATCACGGTGGCGACGGCCGCGACCTGCACGCTGGTCCACACGGCCTCGACCGCGCCGGCGCTCTGGAACGCGCGCCCCCACCATTCGAGCGTGAAGCCCGGCGGCGGCCAGCTCAGCGACGTCGAGGTCGAGAAGGAGTTGATCAGCACGACGAAGAGGGGCACGTACACGACGACGAGGATGATCGCCGTGACGACGCCGAGGATCGTGCGCGAGAGTCGTGAGAGTCGCATCCGTCGCCCCTAGAGGTTGTCGAGGGCGCCGGTGCGGCGCACGAGGAAGAGGTAGCCGAAGATGATGACGATCGGGATGAGCGCGATCGCCGACGCCAGCGGCAGGTTGTTGGCCGCGCCGACGTTCGTGTAGACGAGGTTGCCGAGCATCTGGCTCGCGCCGCCGACGATGTTCACCGTGATGTAGTCGCCGAGTGAGAGCGCGAAGCTGAAGATCGTGCCCGCGATGATGGCGGGGAAGATGAGCGGCAGCACGATGAGCCGCAGCGTCGGCCAGGTCTTGCCGCCCAGGTCGCCGGATGCCTCGAGCAGCGAGTCGGGCACGCGCTCGAGCCCGGCGTAGATCGGCAGGATCACGTACGGCAGCCAGAGGTACGACAGCGTGATGACCGTCGCGGGCAGGCCGTAGCCCGGCGTGTGGCCTCCGAACGGTGCGAGCAGCCACTCGAGGATGCCCTCCTGCGAGAGCACCGAACGCCAGGCGTACGCCTTCACGAGGTACGACGCCCAGAGCGGGGTCAGCACCATGATCACGAGCACGCGCTGCATGCGCGGCGACGCGACCTTCGCCATGTAGAACGCGATCGGCAGCGCGAGCGCGACGTCGATGATCGTGACGAGGAGTGCGACGCCCACGGTCCGCAGCGTCACCGTCTGGTACAGCGAGCCGGTGAGCACCTCGATGATGTTGTCGAACGTGAACTCCGTGGTGATCTCGCCCGTGAAGCTGTCGACCGACCAGAAGGCGGTGACGAGCAGCAGCACCAGCGCCACGATGTAGACGATGACGAGCCAGAACAGCGGCGCGGTCAGCAGGAACGCCAGGCGCGCCCGCGGATGCGTCGCGAGGAAGGCCGACCCCTTGCGTGCGACCGAGTCGCGCGGGGCCGGGAGCGGATGCCGCGGAGGGGCGTTCGTCGTCATGCAGCGTTCCTGTCGAGAGGGGTTCGGGTGGGGCGGCCCCGGTGTCACGGGGCCGCCCCGGGTCGGGAGGGCGTCAGCCCTTGATCTCCTGCCACGCCTCGGTCCACGCCGAGTAGTCGGTGCACGTCACGTCGGTACGACCGTCGATGCACTCCTCGATGGGCGTGGTCCAGTACCAGATGTTCTCGGCGTAGGCGGCGTCACCGGCGTGGTACGCCTCGCAGTCCGCGCGGAACTCGCAGGCCTCGTCGCTCGACGGCGCCTCGCCGAAGTACTCGGTCGCCTGGCCGTTGGCCTCGGGGCTCGCGATGTGGTCGAGCCACGCGTACGCGCAGTTCGTGTTCTCCGTGCCGGACGAGATCATCCAGGTGTCCGACCATCCGGTCACGCCCTCCTCGGGGACGGTGACATCGGTCGGGGCGCCTTCCGCCGCGGCGACGTTCTGGATGACCTGCCAGGTCGTGCCCACGACGCTGTCGCCGGTCGTGAAGGCCTGGATCTCCTTGAGGTAGTCGGACCAGTACTCGCCGATGTTCTCGCGCTGCACCTTGAGCAGGTCGACGGCGGCGGCCAGCTGCTCCTCGTCGAGCGAGTAGGGGTTCTCGATGCCGAGATCGGGCTGGGTCGCCATGAGGTACATGGCCGCGTCAGCGATGTAGATGGGCGAGTCGTACGCCGTGACCTTGCCCGCGTACGGGTCGGACTCGTCGAACACGACGCCCCAGCTCGTGGGCGCCTCGGAGAAGACGTCCGTGCTGTACATGAGCAGGTTCGCGCCGTAGCCGTGCGGCATGCCGTAGTTCTCGCCGTCCACGGTGTTCCACGCCTTGTCCTTCAGGAAGTCGTAGACGTTCTCGTAGTTCGGCGTGAGGTCCATGTTGACCGGCTGCACGTCATCGGCGGCGATGAGCCGGAGTGACGCGTCGCCCGACGCCGACACGACGTCGTAGTCGCCGGTCTTCATGAGGTTCACCGCCTCGTCGGACGTGTTGAACGTCTTCACGGTCACCTCGCAGCCCGTGTCCTCCTCGAACGGCGTGACCCAGTCGACCTCGGGATCGTTCGTGCCGTCCTCGGCGTAGCCGGGCCAGGCGAGGACGGAGAGCTGGCCCTCCATCTCGCCGAGCTCCTCGGCGGCCTCGCCGCCGGTCGATCCGCCCTGGGACGTGGCGCAGGCGGTGAGCAGCGCGACCGAGGCGATCGCGAGCCCCACGGTCGCGCCGCGGGCGGCGGTGCGCATTCGCATCATGGTTCTCTCCTTGTTCTGTGCGGGGTGCAGGTGGTGCAGGTGCGGTGGTGCAGGTGCGGTGGTGCAGGGTGCGGTGGGCTGGTCCGGCAGGCTGATGCCTCAGCCGGAGATCCCGGGGAGGACGCCCGGCCCCAGGGCAACGACGTCGTCGTCGTGCCAGGAGACGACCACCCGGTCGCCGCGCTCGTCGTCGTGGATGCGATCGCGGTCGTTCTGTTCGAGCACGCTCACGCGCGTGCCGTCGTCGAGGTCGACGACGAGCCGCACGCCGCTGCCGAGGTAGATGGCCTCGACGACGGTGCCCGGCATGTTCACGACACCGACGCCCTCAAGCCCGCCCTGCGTGACGGTCATCTTCTCGGGGCGCACCGAGTGGTGCCCGTCGCGTCCGAGGATGGTCTTGGAGCGCTCGTCGTCGAAGAGGTTCGAGGTGCCGACGAAGTCGGCCACGAACCGGGAGGTGGGCCGTTCGTAGAGCTCGGACGGCGTGCCGAGCTGCTCGATCCTCCCGGCGTTGAACACGGCGATCCGGTCGGAGAGCGTGAGCGCCTCCTCCTGGTCGTGGGTCACGAAGATGAAGGTGATGCCGAGGTCGCGCTGGATCTGCTTGAGCTCGACCTGCATCTGCTCGCGGAGCTTGAGGTCGAGCGCGCCGAGCGGCTCGTCGAGGAGCAGCACCTTGGGCTCGACGACCGTGGCTCGCGCGAGCGCGACGCGCTGGCGCTGGCCGCCGGACAGCTGCGAGGGCTTGCGGTCGCCCATCTGCTCGAGCCGGACGGACGCGAGCGCCCGGCGTGCGCGCTCGAGGCGCTCCTTGCGGCCGATGCCGCGAACGCGCAGCCCGTACGCGACGTTCTCGAGCACGCTCATGTGCGGGAACAGCGCGTAGTCCTGGAAGACCGTGTTGACGTCGCGGTCGAACGGCGCGCGCTTCGTGACATCCGTGCCGAACAGCTCGATCGTGCCGCTCGTGGGCTGCTCGAACCCGGCGATGAGCCGCAGCACCGTGGTCTTGCCGGATCCCGACGGACCCAGCATCGAGAAGAACTCGCCCGCGCCGATCTCGAGATCGACGTGGTCGACGGCGGTGACGGCGCCGAACTCCTTCGTGAGCCCGGTCAGCCTGATGGCCGGCTGCTGGTCGGTCATGGACGATCTCCTTCGATGGTCGTGCTGTAAATCATATGGACTCATATGTCATAGTCCAGAGGTTCGTGTTACGGTCGCATCACGGATTCGCCGACCGGTGCCCCCAATCCGGGGGAGGCGTGTCGGGGCGCTCATCGAGGAGGACGGATGCCGCAGGCCACTGCTCGCGCCGATGCCGCCCGCGCCGTGATCTTCTCGCCGCTCGACGCGTCGGGTCGCGCCGAGCTCGTCGAGCAGCGCCTCACCGACGCGATCGTCTCGGGCGTCCTGCACGACGGCGAGCGCCTGCCCAGCGAGAACGACCTCGCTCGGAGCCTCGGCGTCGCGCTCGTCACCGCGCGCGAGGCACTCGTCGCGCTGCGCCACAAGGGCCTCGTCCGCACGCGCCGCGGCCGCGACGGCGGCAGCTTCGTCACGTACGACCGCGACACCTCGACCCGCCTCATCGACGAGCGGCTGCGCGCGACGAGCCGCATCGAACTGCGCGACCTGTCGCTGCACGTCGCCGCGATCGGGGGGATGGCCGCCGAGGTCGCGGCCGATCGCGCCAGCGACGACGACGTGCAGAGCCTCGTCGACATCGACGCACGGGCCGACCTGACCACGCCGGGCGGCGCCCGCCGTGCCGTCGGCAGATTCCAGCTCGAGGTCGCGGCCGTGAGCCAGTCGCCCCGGCTCGTGCACGAGGAACTGCGCCTCCAGGCTGAGACGGGCGTCCTGCTCTGGCTGTGCCTGCGGCAACAGGAGTACCGTGACCGCAGCAGGGAGGCTCGCCTCGAGGTGATCGACGCGATCCGGCGAGCGGATGCCGCATCCGCACGTGCCGCGACCGTCGAGCACATCACGTCGGCCGTCGAGTGGCTGGTCGACGAGAAGGCACGGCTCGAAGCGGCATCCACGACCGAAGGGAGCCGGTCATGACGCTCGTGGACACCTCGACGGGGATCGCGCAGCGCATCGCCGCGACCATCGACCCCGTCTTCGCCGTCATCGAGGAGTGGCGCACGCGCGTCGAGCAGGCACTCGGTGCTGAAGCCGACCCCCGCGCCGCCTCGTTCGATCCCGTCGTCGCCGGCCTCGTCGCCGCCGAGCTCGAGCGCCCGGGCACGCTCATCACCGGGGCCGGCTTCGTCGCCGCCCCCGGCTTCCTGCCCGACGCGCCCTGGCACCTCGCCTGGTGGCTGAGCGGCGCGTCGCCGTTCCGCGTCGACCAGACCGGTGGAGGCCTGCGCCGCCTCGACGCCGTCAGCGACCCCGACGCCGAGTCGTTCCGCGACTACACCACGCTCGAGTGGTGGCGCGTGCCCGCGCGCACCGGGCGGCGCCACCTCACCGGACCGTACGTGGACTACCTCTGCACCGACGACTACACCGTGACGATCACGACGCCCGTCGCCGTCGACCGCGAGATGGCGGGCCTCGTCGGCGCCGACGTGTACGTCGCCCGCCTCGAGCAGGCGCTCCTGCCGGTGCTGCGCGCCGCCGACCGCACGTGCACGATCGTGAACGCATCGGGCCGCATCGTCGCCTCCACCGACACGCACCGCGCGACCGGTGCGCTGCTGCGGCTCGACGGGCTCGCCGAGGCGCTCGCCCCGCTCCGCGAGGCCGAGGCCGAGGGCCGGGCGACGGATGCCGCTCCGCTCCCGGGCGGCGCGGACGTCGTGCCCTGCGGCGACACCTCGCTCGCGCTGGTCGTCGAGTAGCCGGGAGTCGCGAGCTTTCCACAGGAGCGGGCTGGCGGGACATCCGACGGGCCGCCCCCGGATAGTGTGAGGGCTGACGCAATCGGACGCGTGTCCGTGGAAGCGGCGCGCCGGACGAACCGGGGCGGTCGGCCGTGACCATGACGATCAGAGAGAAGCGGGCGCGCAGCAGGCGACGCCGGCTGGTCGCGTACGTCGGCGTCGCCGCCGGGTGGGCCCTCACCGTCTGGGCGGCAACCGTCCTGACACCGCCCGACTGGCTGCACGGGATCGCCCTGTTCGTGCACCTCGCATCGCTCGTCGTGGGCCTCGGCGCCGTGCTCATGATCGAGTGGCACGCCCTGCTGTGGGCGACCGGGTGGAGCAGCGCGCGCGAACTCCGCCAGGCCGATCGCACCATGATCCTGCCCGTGTGGGCCGGACTCGGTGGGCTGCTCCTGAGCGGCGCGCTGCTCGAACCCGACCTGGAGCAGCCCGCGACGCTCGTGAAGATGGCCGCCGTGCTCGTGCTCGCCCTCAACGGCGTCGCGCTCACGCACTGGACCCAGGCCCTCGCACGGCTGCCGGGGAACGCGCGGTTCGGCTCCCTGCCGACGCGAGCGCGTGCGGGGTTCGTCGCGAGCGCGATCGTCTCCCAGGTCGCGTGGTGGACGGCCGTGATCGTCGGCCTGATGAACTCGACCGGATGAGCCCGTCCTCGCCGTGTGACGCGGTGGTCTGCCCCATTCGGGGGACGCTGAGCTAGGCTCGCCAACGAGGCAGCCGCCGACTGGAGGACCAACGATGCGCGACGCACCGGAGACCGTTCCAGCACGACGCGACCGCCGTCGGATCCGCGAGGAGGGCCGGCGTCGGCGTCGGCGCGCGCTCTGGATCGGCGTCGCCGCGGGTGTCGTCGCGCTGCTCGCGGTGGGCGGCGCCGTCACCGCCGCGATGCTCGCCGGGCAGGGCGGCACCACCGCGGCCCCCGCCGAGACCGCCGACCCCGAGCCCATCGTCTTCCCCGCCGACACGCCCGCGCCCACCCCTGGCGCCGAGCCGTGCACGACCGTGCGCGCCCTGTCGTCGTTCGAGAACGCCGAGATGGTCTCGACGCTCGCCGAGGCCTACAACGCCGAGCCGCGCGCCGTGGACGGCTCGTGCGTCACGGTCGTGCCCACGAGGGACAAGTCGGGCGTCGCGGCAGAGGAGGCGGCGGTCGGGTTCACCGAGCTGCCCGAGGACGAACGGCCGACGCTGTGGATCCCGGATGCGAACTCCTGGCTCGGCACGGCCCGCGAGGCCGGCGGGTCCGCCAATGTCCCCGAGGAGGGCGAGAGCCTCGGCTCGTCCGACATCGTGCTCGCCATGCCGGAGGAGCTCGCCGCCGCGATCGGCTGGGACGACGAGCCGCCGAGCTGGTCCGACGTGTTCGCGACCGCCGACGACGAGGAGGTCTGGAACGACCTCGACCACCCCGAGTGGGGCGAGTTCAAGCTCGGCAAGACCAGTCCGCTCGTCGCGAGCTCGGGCGAGGCGGCCATGCTGGCGTCCTACGGCTCGGCCGCCGGCTCAGTCGCCGAGCTCTCGGCCGACGACATCGCCGACGACGAGATCACGGCCGAGGTCCAGGAGCACGAGCTCGCCACGAGCCACTACATGGCCACGCCCGAGCACTTCCTCTGGCACGCGCGCCAGGCGGAGGACCAGGGCGGATCGCCCGCGGACTTCCTCTCGGCCGTCATCGTCGACGAGAAGTCGGTCTGGGACTACAACCGCGGCATCACGAGCCGCGACGGCGTGAACCGGATCGAGAGCGAGCCGCCGGCCGAGCAGCTCGTGCCGATCTACCCGACCGACGGCTTCTACGTCGCCGACAATCCCGCGGTCGTCCTCACCGGCGCCTGGGTCGACGACGCCGAGGTCGCTGCGGCAGAGGACTTCGTGCGCTTCGCGACCACCGAGGAGGGCCAGGCGATCGTGCGCGAGACGGGATACCGCGACCTCAACCGCGAGCTCGACGCCGAGGTCGCGAGCGTCGGCACACTCGCGGAGGCGCCGCGCGGCGGTCTCGCCTTCCCCGAGCCGCAGGTGATCGTGGCGATGCACGAGGCCTTCCCCGAAGTGCGCAAGCGCGCCAACGTGCTGTTCCTCGTCGACGTCTCGGGCTCGATGGGCAACAAGATCGCCACCGGTGCGACCAAGCTCGAGGCGGCGAAGGCCGCGATCTCGCAGGCGCTCGACCACTTCGCCGACGGCGACCACGTCGGGCTCGCGGCATTCTCCGAAGTCGACGCCAACCCGCTGGCGCCGGGCGAGGTGAGCGCGGTGGACGACATCGCCGACACGCGCGACCGCTTCGAGGCGGCGCTGGCCAAGCTCGTGCCGATCGAGTGGACGCCGCTCTACGAGGCGGTCGACACGTTCGCGAAGCGCCAGGCCGACGACTACGACCCCGACCGGATCAACGCGATCGTGCTGCTGAGCGACGGCAAGAACGAGACCGAGGCGCCGAGCACGACGTCGGCGCAGATGCTCGCGACGCTCGAGGGCCTCCACCACAGCACGCCCGTGCTCGTCTTCACGCTCGCCTACGGCGCCGACGCCGACGTGAAGACGCTGCAGTCGATCTCGAGCGCGACCGGTGCGCACTTCTACGACGCCACCGACCCGACCGAGATCGACGAGGTGCTCGGCGACCTGGTCACCAGCTTCTGACACCACGTCACGCGGCGACCCGCACCCGAATCCGTTTGCGAGCATGGACCCATGAGCGACCGGCCTCCCGCCCTCGTCGGCATCTCGCACGGCACGTCCTCGCCCGAGGGCCGGCGGGCGGTGCGCGGACTGCACGACGCCGTCGCCGAGGCGCTGGCGCAGCGGCATCCGGATGGCACGCCGAGCGCGCGCCTCGGGCACGTCGACGTCGAGCAGCCCGACGTGCCCGCGACGCTCGCCTCGCTCGACGCGGGCGAGCCCGCCGTGGTCGTGCCGCTGCTGCTCTCGGCGGGATACCACGTGTACGTCGACCTCACGGAGTCCGTCGCCGCCGAGACGACCCGCCCCGTCGTGCTCGCCGAGGCGCTGGGTCCCGACGACCGGCTCGCGACGCTGCTGTTGCGGCGGTTGCAGGAGGCGGGCCTCCGGCGCGACGACCGGATCGTGCTCGCCGTCGCCGGCTCGAGCGATCGGCGCGCGGTCGAGGACTGCCGCGACCAGGCGCGACGGCTCGCCGCGGCATCGGGTCGCGAGGTCGCCGTCGGCTTCCTGTCGGCCGCCGAGCCGCGCCTGCCCGACGCGGTCGCCGCGGCACGGGCGGATGGCGCGGGCGCGCGAGTGGTCGTCGCGAACTACCTGCTCGCGCCCGGCTACTTCGACGATCTCGCGCGTTCCGCCGGCGCCGACGTGACGGCCCGGCCGCTGCTCGTGCCGGACGCGCCCGCCCCGGTCGAGCTCGTCGAGATCGTGCTCGACCGCTACGCGGCATCGGCCCCGACCGTCGTCTGAAGGGGCGTCGCTGCAAGGTCAACCCCTGTGACGGCCTGCCGCCCGGGCGGTAAGCAAGAGGGATGCATCGGATCCACTACGCGGGGGACTCGGTCCTGACCGGATCGGAGATCGCACATGCCCTCCTCCAGTACGCGGAACTCCTCGCCAAGGCGGGGACCGCGGGCATGTTCGACATCCCGACGCGCGAGGACGACGGCTCCGTCGGCAGCAGCACGATCCTCATCGGCCCGGCGAGCCAGTTGATCGCCGACGCCGAGGAGAGCGAGCACGAGGAACTCGTCGACGAGGTGGTCGTCCGACGCCTCGAACGGCTCACCGCCGGGCTGCGGCATCCGCCCGGACCCTCGGCCACCATGACGCAGGGTCCCGGCGCCGACGTGTACGACGACCTGTAGGCGTCCCCGCCGCCTTCGTCGCGAGGCCCGTCGCCACAACGCGTTACGGCGCATGTGACGTCATGCGACATCGCGTGACATCCCGTGACCGATCGTGACGGGCCCGCCTGTCGGCATCGGCTCAGCCCCCGTACCTTCGAGCGCACGTACCCCGACCGGGGTGCGCGAGCGAGAGGGGAACCCCGTGACGATCGAGACGACGGATGCCGCGACGCGGCCGCCGCGCGCCGGCCGTCCCGCACCCGGCGAGCGTCCCGACCGCGGCGAGCGCCCGGCACGCGACATCCGCACGCCCCGCCCTTCGGCGAAGCCGAACGGGCAGTGGAAGGTCGACGGCACGACGCCGCTCAACGGCAACGAGGAGTGGAAGCAGGCCGACGGCGGCCTCGCGGTGCGCGAGCGCATCGAGTCGACGTACGCGGCCGGCGGCTTCGCGTCGATCGATCCGACCGACCTGCACGGCCGCTTCCGCTGGTGGGGGCTCTACACGCAGCGCAAGCCCGGCATCGACGGCGGGCGCACCGCCACCCTCGAGCCCCACGAGCTCGAGGACGAGTACTTCATGCTGCGCGTCCGCATCGACGGCGGGCAGCTCACGACCGAGCAGCTGCGGGTCATCGGCGGCATCTCGACCGAGTTCGGGCGCGACACGGCCGACCTCACCGACCGGCAGAACGTGCAGCTGCACTGGATCCGCGTCGAGGACGTGCCCGAGATCTGGCGCCGCCTCGAGGCCGTCGGCCTCGGCACGACCGAAGCGTGCGGCGACGTCCCACGCGTGGTGCTCGGCTCGCCGGTCGCCGGCATCGCCGCCGACGAGCTCATCGACCCGACCCCGCAGATCGACGAGATCACGTCGCGCTTCATCGGCGACGAGTCGCTCGCGAACCTGCCGCGCAAGTTCAAGTCGGCCCTCACCGGCCACCCCAGCCAGGACGTCGTGCACGAGATCAACGACGTCGCGTTCGTCGCGGTCGAGCACCCGACCCTCGGGATCGGCTACGACCTGTGGGTCGGCGGAGGGCTCTCGACCGCGCCGCGGCTCGCTGAGCGGCTGGGCGTCTTCGTCGCCCCCGACCGGGTGGCCGACGCCTGGCACGGCGTCGCACAGATCTTCCGCGATTACGGCTACCGGCGACTGCGCAACAAGGCGCGCCTGAAGTTCCTGCTCGCCGACTGGGGCGTGGAGAAGTTCCGCGAGGTCCTCGAGACCGAGTACCTCGGCTCCGCGCTGCCCGACGGCCCGGCCGCGCCGACGCCCGCGACCCCCGGCGACCACGTCGGCGTGCACCGCCAGAAGGACGGCCGGTTCTACGTGGGCGCGACGCCCATCGTCGGGCGCGTCTCCGGGCCGGTCCTGACGAAGCTCGCCGACCTCGTCGAGGCCCACGGATCGACCCGGCTGCGCACCACGCCGCACCAGAAGGTCGTCATCCTCGACATCCCCGAGGACCGCGTCGAGTCGCTCGTCGCCGGCCTCGACGAGCTCGGGCTCCAGGCCAGGCCGAGCCTCATCCGCCGCGGCACGATCGCCTGCACGGGCATCGAGTTCTGCAAGCTCGCGATCGTCGAGACCAAGGCGTACGCGACGGCTGCCGTGCTCGACCTCGAGGAGCGGCTCGCCGCCTTCGACCTGCCGCACCCGATCGCCCTGCACGTGAACGGATGCCCCAACTCGTGCGCGCGCATCCAGACCGCCGACATCGGGCTCAAGGGCCAGCTCGTCACGATCGACGGCGAGCAGGTGCCCGGGTACCAGGTGCACCTCGGCGGCGGGCTCGCGTCGCAGGACCGCGACGAGGCCGGCCTCGGCCGGACGGTGCGCGGCCTCAAGGTCGCCGCGGACGGCATTGCCGACTACGTCGAGCGGGTGGTCACCCGGTTCCTCGCGGAGCGCGACGCGGCCGCCGGTGAGACCTTCGCCCAGTGGGCACACCGCGCCGACGAGGAGGCGCTGCGATGAGCGCGCGCAACATCGGGCTCGCACAGTCGAGGGTTGAGGAGGGCGCGCAGCGCCCGTCTCGAAACCCGGCCACCGCGCGACAGGGGTTCGGGACGCCGCTGCGCGGCTCCTCAACCCCCACACGCTCGGCCGACGAGCTGCGCGCGCTCGCCGAGGCCGGCAACGCCGAACTCGGGAGCCTGACCGACCAGGAGGCATCCCCGGCCGAGGTCGTCGCGTGGGTCGCGGCGAACTTCGCGACCGATGCCGCGGCGGTCGCCTGCTCCATGGCGGATGCCGCGCTGCCGCACCTGGTGGCGCAGTACCTCCCGGGCGTCGACGTGCTCTTCCTCGACACGGGGTACCACTTCGCCGAGACGTACGCCACGCGCGACGAGGTCGCCCGACAGCTCGACGTGCGGATCGTCGACGTCCTGCCCGAGCAGACCGTGGACGAGCAGGACGCCGAGTTCGGCGCCGAGCTGTTCGCCCGCGACCCCGGCCTGTGCTGCGCACGTCGCAAGGTCGAGCCGCTGCAGCGAGCCCTCGGCAGCGGCTACGAGGTCTGGTTCACCGGCGTCCGTCGCGACGAGGCGCCCACGCGCGCGCTCACGCCGCTCGTCACGTACGACGAGCGCAACGGACTCGTGAAGGTCAATCCCGTGGCGGCGTGGACCTTCGACGACCTGCTCGACTACGCGGGCGCGTTCCAGGTGCCCGTGAACCTCCTGATGTCGCAGGGCTATCCCTCGATCGGCTGCGAGCCGTGCACGAAGCCCGTCGCCGCGGGCGAGGACCCGAGGTCGGGCCGCTGGGCCGGACTCGCCAAGACGGAATGCGGGTTGCACCTATGACCGACACGACCACGCCGACGCGCGAGACCACCGCGGGGCTCGACGCGCTCGACGCGCTCGACGCGCTCGAGGCCGAGGCGATCCACATCATCCGCGAGGTCGTCGCCGAGTTCGAGCGCCCCGTGCTGCTGTTCTCGGGCGGCAAGGACTCGGTCGTCGTGCTGCACCTCGCGACCAAGGCGTTCTGGCCCGCGAAGGTCCCGTTCCCGGTGCTGCATGTCGACACCGGCCACAACTTCCCCGAGGTGCTGCGCTTCCGCGACGAGACGGTCGAGCGGCTCGGCATCCGCCTCGAGGTCGCCTCGGTACAGGACTACCTCGACGACGGCCGCCTGCAGGAGCGAGCGGATGGCACGCGCAACCCGCTGCAGACGCAGCCCCTGCTCGACGCCATCGCGGCCGGCAAGCACGATGCGGTCTTCGGCGGCGCACGCCGCGACGAGGACAAGGCTCGCGCCAAGGAGCGCATCATCTCGCTGCGCGACGAGTTCGGCCAGTGGGACCCGCGCAACCAGCGCCCCGAGCTCTGGAGCCTGTACAACGGCCGCCACACCGTCGGCCAGCACGTGCGCGCGTTCCCGATCTCGAACTGGACCGAGCTCGACGTGTGGCGCTACATCGAGCGCGAGGGCATCGCGCTGCCGCCGCTGTACTTCGCGCACGAGCGCGACGTCTATGCGCGCGACGGCATGTGGCTCGCTGTGAGCGCCGTGTCCGCGCCGCGCGACGGTGAGACGGTCGAGCGCCGCACGGTGCGGTACCGCACCGTCGGCGACCTCAGCTGCACCGGTGCGGTGCTGTCGGATGCCGCGACGCTGCCCGACATCGTGCGCGAGGTCGCGGCATCCACCCTCACCGAGCGCGGTGCGACCCGCGCCGACGACCGCCTCTCGGAGGCGGCCATGGAGGACCGCAAGAAGGACGGGTACTTCTGATGAGCGCGACGACCCCCGCCCCGACGACGACCGACGGCGGCGCCGTGACGACCGGCTCCCTCTTCCGCTTCGCGACCGCCGGATCGGTCGACGACGGCAAGTCGACCCTCGTCGGCCGCCTGCTGCACGACTCGAAGGCGATCCTCGCCGACCAGCTCGAGTCGGTCGCTCGCACCAGCGCCGAGCGCGGCTTCGGCGGCGAGCCCGGCGCGATCGACTTCGCGCTGCTGACCGACGGCCTGCGTGCGGAGCGCGAGCAGGGCATCACGATCGACGTCGCCTACCGCTACTTCTCGACGGGCCGCCGGTCGTTCATCCTCGCCGACTGCCCCGGTCACGTGCAGTACACGCGCAACATGGTCACCGGCTCGGCGACGGCCGACGCGGTCGTCGTGCTCGTCGACGTGCGCAACGGCGTGCTCGAGCAGACGCGACGCCATCTCGCCGTCGTGCAGCTGCTGCGCGTGCCGCACGTGGTCGTCGCCGTCAACAAGATCGACCTCACCGGCTACGACCGGGCGGCGTTCGAGGCGGTGGCGGCGGATGTCGCGACCCTCGCGCGCGACCTCGGCCTGCCCGACGCGCACGTGATCCCCGTGTCGGCCCTCGCGGGCGACAACGTGGTCGAACGCTCGGCGAACACGCCCTGGTACGAGGGACCGAGCCTGCTCGAGCTGCTCGAGGAGCTGTCGACGATCGACGAGCTCGAGACCGACCTCGAGGCGCTTCGCTTGCCGGTGCAGCTCGTCGTCCGCCCGCAGGGCGCGCTCTCGCCGGAGCTCGCGTTGGGCCCCGACGACTTCCGCGACTACCGGGCCTTCGCGGGCCGCATCGAGTCGGGCACGGTCCGCGTCGGCGACCCGGTCGAGGTGTTCCCCGCGGGGATCACGACCACCGTCGTGGGCATCGACCGCGGCCCGGTCGCGGTCGACGAGGCATCCGCCCCGCTCTCGGTGTCGCTGCGCCTGGCCGACCCGGTCGATGCGGCGCGCGGCGCCGTGATCGCCGCCGCCGGCTCGCTGTCCGCGCCGCGGCGCGAGCTCGACGCCGACGTGTTCCAGCTCGACGGGCGCCCGCTCACCACGGGCAGCCGGGTGCTGGTGAAGCACGGCACGACGACCGTGCAGGCGCTCGTGACCGCCATCCGGGGTCGACTCGACCTCGACACCCTCGAGACCACGCCCACGGCGGTGCTCGAGACGAACGACATCGGACTCGTGCGGCTGAAGCTCGCGGCGGACCTCGCCGTCGAGCCGTACGCCGCACACCGCCGGGCGGGGGCGTTCCTCGTCATCCATCCGCACGACGGCGCGACCCTCGCCGCCGGCATCGTCACCGAAGGAGATTCAGCATGACCGCACGTCCGCGCGCCATCCGCTCTACCCGACTCGGAGACCTCGCCGGCATGATGCTCGCCGGGGGAATCATCCTGAGCGCGACCCTCACCGGCTGCGCGGCCCAGCCCGCCGCGGGCGCGGGCAGCGAGGCCGACGCGGCGCCCGAGGCGACCGGCACGCCCGCGGAGGAGCTGCGCTTGGGCTACTTCGCGAACGTCACGCACGCCCCCGCGCTCGTCGGCCTCGAGGAGGGCCTCTTCGCGGAGGCGCTCGGCGACACGACGATCTCGACCCAGGTCTTCAACGCCGGCCCGGCCGCGATCGAGGCGCTCACCGCGGGCGCGATCGACGCGACCTTCATCGGCCCGAACCCGTCGATCAACACCTTCATCCAGTCGGGCGGCCAGTCGGCGCGCATCGTCGCGGGCGTCGCGACCGGCGGCGCCGCGCTCGTCGTGCGCGACGGCATCGACTCGCCCGAGGACCTCGAGGGCACGACGCTCGCGACGCCGCAGCTCGGCAACACGCAGGATGTCGCGCTGCGCAGCTGGCTCGCCGACGAGGGCTACACGACCGACACCTCGGGTGGCGGCGACGTGCAGATCACGCCGACCGAGAACGCGCAGACGCTCACCCTGTTCCAGCAGGGCGAGGTCGACGGCGCGTGGCTGCCCGAGCCGTGGGTGTCGCGGCTCATCGTCGACGCGGGTGCCGAGGTGCTCGTCGACGAGGCCGACCTCTGGGAGGACGGGAACTTCCCGACGACCGTGCTGCTCGTGAACGCCGACTTCCTCGCCGAGCACCCGCAGACGGTCGAGGCGCTGCTCGAGGGCCACCTCGCGTCGCTCGCCTGGCTCGACGAGAACGCCGCCGAGGCCCCCGCGATCATCAACGCGGCCCTCGAGGCCGAGACCGGCAAGGCGCTCGCCGACGAGGTCATCACGCGCTCGCTCGAGCACGTGACGTTCTCCGACGACCCGCACGCCGAGACCTTCACGACGCTCGTCGAGAACGGCCTCGAGGCCGGCACGCAGAAGGACGGCTCGATCGAGGGCCTGTTCGACCTGCGACTGCTGAACGGCCTGCTCGACGAGGCCGGCGAGGAGCCCGTCTCCGCGGGCGGCCTCGGCGAGGAGTAGGGAGTCGACCCATGAGCGGGCAGACGGCCATCCGCGTCGAGCACCTCGGCAAGCGCTTCGGCGCCGGGCCGCTCGTGCTCGACGACGTGAACCTGACGATCAGCGCGGGTGAGTTCGTCTGCCTGCTCGGGGCCTCGGGCTGCGGCAAGTCGACGCTGCTGAACCTCATCGCGGGCCTCGACCGGCCTACGACGGGCGCGATCGAGACCCCGGCCGAGGGCTCGGCGGTCATGTTCCAGGAGTCGGCGCTCATGCCGTGGCTCACGGCACGCGCGAACGTCGAGCTCGCGCTGCGCCTGCGCGGGGTGCCGCGCGCGCAGCGGGCCGGGGTTGCGCGCGAGCTCCTCGACGTCGTCAACCTCGCGGATGCCGCCGAGAAGCGTCCGCACGAGCTGTCGGGCGGCATGCGCCAGCGCGTCGCCCTCGCGCGGGCGCTGGCGCAGGACCGCCCGGTGCTCCTCATGGACGAGCCGTTCGCCGCGCTCGACGCCATCACGCGCGACCTCCTGCACGAGGAGCTCGAGCGCGTGTGGCGCCAGACCGGCCGCACCATCGTGTTCGTCACCCACAACGTGCGCGAGGCCGCGCGCCTGGGCCAGCGGGTCGTGCTCCTGTCGAGCCGGCCCGGCCGGGTCGCGGGCGAGTGGCGCATCGCCGAGACGGCGGGCCGACGCATCGAGTCGCCCGAGGTCGCGGCCCTCTCCATCGAGATCACCGAGCAACTGCGGAAGGAGATCCGCCGAAATGCCGCGTGACATCCTGCTCGAAGAATCCGAGGGTCGAGGAGCGCCGGAGGCGCGTCTCGAGACCCGGCCGGACGAGGCTGCCCATCGCGGGGCGGGTTTCGAGACGCCGCTGCGCGGCTCCTCAACCCCCGAAAGCGACGACCTCCGCAGCCTCGAGGCCGGCCTCGACCGGCTGCAGACCACGCCCGAGCGCCGCCCGAGCGCGTGGCGCCGGTTCACCACCAGCGTGCTGCCGCCCATCCTGTTCCTGGTGGCCCTCGTCGCGGCCTGGCAGCTATACATCGTCATCGCCCAGCCGCGGCCCGACATCGTGCCGGCACCGGCCGACGTGGTGAACGCGATCTCGGCGGCCTGGGAGTCCGGCCGGCTCCAGCTCGCGATCGCCACGAGCCTCGAGCGCGGCATCCTCGGATTCCTCATCGCGATCGTCGTCGGCACGCCGCTGGGCCTCCTGCTCGCCGAGGCGCGCCCGCTGCGCCGAGCGGTCGGCCCGATCATCTCGGGGCTGCAGGTGCTCCCGTCGGTCGCCTGGGTGCCGGCCGCCATCATCTGGTTCGGGCTGACGGATGCCACGGTGTACTTCGTCATCCTCATGGGCGCCATCCCGTCGATCGTGAACGGCCTCATCGCCGGCGTCGACCAGGTGCCGCCGCAGCTCCGGCGGGTCGGCACGGTGCTCGGCGCCGGCCGCTCGCAGCTCGCCACCCTCGTCGTGCTCCCTGCCGCGCTGCCCGGCTACGTCGCGGGCCTCAAGCAGGGCTGGGCGTTCTCGTGGCGCTCGCTCATGGCGGCGGAGATCATCGCGATGGGCGGCACGATCGGCTTCGGCCTCGGCTCGATGCTGCAGCAGACACGCGAGCTCGCCGACCTGGCGGGCGTCCTCTCCACGATCCTCGTGATCCTCGCGATCGGCATCCTCATCGAGCTCGTGTTCTTCGCCCCGCTCGAGCGACGGATGCTGCGCCGCCGGGGCCTGCTCGCGGAGCGTGCCCGATGAGCGCCGCCGGACGCGTCCTTCTCGTCGGCGCCGGTCCCGGCGACCCGGGCCTGCTCACCATCCGCGGCCTGCGCGCGCTCGAAGCGGCAGACGTGATCGTCGCCGACCGCCTCGGCGCCCGTTCGGTGCTCGACGGACTCGCCGCCGAGGGCGTCGAACTCACGGCCGAGGTCGTCGACGTCGGCAAGCTGCCCGGCCACCATGCCGTGCCCCAGGACGCGATCAATGAGCTGCTCGTGACGCTCGCCCGCGACGGCAAGCGCGTCGTCCGCCTCAAGGGCGGCGACCCGTACATCTTCGGGCGCGGCGGCGAGGAGCTCGCGTACTGCCGCGACCGCGGCATCGAGGTCGAGGTGGTGCCCGGCATCACGAGCGCGGTCTCGGTGCCGGCGATCGCGGGCATCCCGCTCACGCATCGCGGACTCGCCACCACGTTCACCGTCGTCACCGGGCACGACCAGATCCAGGCCCTCGACGGCGGGCGCGACCACACGGTCGTGCTGCTCATGGGCGTCGGCACGCTCGCGAACTCCGCGATCACGCTCGCGCGTGGCGAACGCGGTGCCGACTGCCCGGTCGCGATCGTGGAGGATGGATACGGCTCGAACCAGCGCGTGACGGTCGGCACGCTCGGCACGATCGCGTATCAGGCCGCGGTGCGCGGCGTCCGCTCGCCCGCCGTCGTGGTGGTCGGCGATGTCGTGCGGCTGAGCCCGTACGCGCCGGCCGAGCTCGCGGCATCCGTCACCGCCACCGACTGACCTGACCACTTCCCCTTGCACTTCCCTCGAAAGGCCATGCCCTCATGACCCTCAACCTCCGTGTCGCGATCGTCGGCGCCGGCCCCGCCGGCATCTACGCCGGCAACATCCTCCGCCGCCAGGTCGACGAGGCAGGCGGACAGGTCGCGATCGACCTGTTCGAATCGCTGCCCGCGCCGTACGGCCTGATCCGCTACGGCGTCGCGCCCGACCACCCGCGCATCAAGGGCATCGTCAACTCGCTGCACGAGATGCTCGACGAGGGCACCATCCGCCTCATCGGCAACGTCGAGGTCGGGCGGGATGTCACGGTCGACGAGCTGCGCGAGCGCTACGACGCGGTGATCTTCGCGACGGGCGCGCTCAAGGACGCACCCCTCGACATCCCCGGTATCGACCTGCCCGGCTCGTACGGCGCCGCCGACGTCGTCGCCTGGTACGACGGGCACCCGGATGTCTCGCGCGAGTGGCCGCTCGAGGCGCAGTCGATCGCGGTCATCGGCAACGGCAACGTGGCACTGGATGTCGCGCGCGTGCTGGCGAAGCATCCCGCCGACCTGCTCTCGACCGACATCCCCGCGAATGTGCACGAGGGCCTGCTCGCCTCGCCCGTCACCGACGTGCACGTGTTCGGCCGCCGCGGCCCGTCGCAGGTGAAGTTCACGCCCATCGAGCTGCGCGAGCTCGGCGAGGTGCCCGACGTCGACATCGTCGTGTACGACGACGACTTCGCGCGCGCCGAGGGAGACGAGCACGCCGCGCACCTGCTCGCGACGAACAACCAGGTCAAGGTCATGACCCGCACGCTGAACGGATGGCGCAAGCCCGCCGACTGGCAGCCGACCGCGTCCCGCCGTCTGCACCTGCACTTCTTCCACGCGCCGGTCGAGGTGCTCGGGACGTCCGCGGTGGAGGGCGTGCGCTTCGAGCGGACCCGTCCCGTGGGCGACGGCTCGGTCGTCGGCACCGGCGAGTTCGTCGACGTGCCCGTGCAGGCCGTGTACCGCGCGGTCGGCTACGCGAGCTCGCCGATCGCTGACGTGCCGTTCGACGACCGGGCCCGCGTCATTCCGAACGCCGGTGGCCGGGTGACGGATGGTGCGGGCGAGCCGATCGCGGGCGTGTACGCGACCGGCTGGATCAAGCGTGGTCCCGTCGGCCTCATCGGTCACACGAAGGGCGACGCGCTCGAGACCATCACGAACCTGGTGTCTGACGCGAACTCCGGCGTGCTCGAGAGGCCCACGGTGGCGGCCGAGGACGGCGACGTGGTGCTCGAGCTGCTCGAGGCCCGCGGCATCCGCTTCACGACCTGGAACGGATGGCTCGCGCTCGACGCACACGAGCGCGGCCTCGGCGAGGCGTTCGAGGGCCCCGTCGCGCGCGAGCGCGTCAAGGTCGTGCCGCGCGACGAGCAGGTCGAGCTGTCGCGCGCGGGGGCGCTCGTCGCGGGCTGACCCGCTTCGCTTCAGGAGAACGGCCGCGGATCAGGACGGAATCGGCGATTCCGTCCTGATCCGGGCGCGTTCTCCTGAGATGAGGCTGCGCATGGAGGCCCTGTCGGCCGGTTCGGAGGCGAACGCGCGGACTGGCGGTTCATCTGCGCGATCGCGTCCTCCGGACCGCGCGATCTCCTCCCCACGCCGTGGGGATGTCAGGCGTCATGCGTCAGTTGTCGGGGATGGCGGCGAAGGCGGCGATGGCCGCCTCGTCGCCGCCCGCGGTGCGCAGGCGCGCGGCGACGCCGACGCGCGCGCGACGGTACGACACGTTCGTCCCGCGCATCAGGGAATCGCGGTTCGCGAGGTCGAGCAGGGCGCTGCACTCGAACGCGACCTGCGCGGGGTCGTCGAGCATCGGCAGGTCGCCCAGGTCGCGTGCGTGCGCGAGGGACGCCGCGAGGTAGCCCTCCCAATCGTCGAGGGCGCGGCGGATCGCCTCGCGGACCTCGCCGGGCTTCGCGTCGAAGTCGGCGGCGGCCTCGGCGAAGAAGCAGCCCCCGGGGAAGACCCGATCGCGCGAGTACGCGATCCAGAGGTCGACCAGTGAAAGCACGCGTCCGAGGCCGCGGGGCAGTTCTCGCGCCGGCGTGAGCACGGCCTCGACGAATCGCTCGCGCGCGGCCTCGACGGTCGCCAACTGCAGGCGCTCCTTGCTGCCGAACAGCGTGGCGACCCCGCTCTTGCTCACCGATGCGGCATCGGCGATGCGGCCGATCGAGAGCTGGTCGAGGCCCTCGACCGAGGCGAGGTCGACAGCCGCCGCGAGCACGGCGCGTCGCGAGGCGTCGCCGCGGACGCGTCGTCCGTCGGTCGGGCGCACCCTGGCCGAAGTCTCCGTGCTCACCCTCTCGATTTTACGCACGATCGTTCGTATACTCAACGTACGACCGTTCGTATTGATTGATCGGAGACCGCCGTGTCCATCACCGATGTCGCCCTCGGGGCGCAGGTCCGCGCCATCCGCCTCGCCGAGCGCACGTCGCCCGAAGCGGCCGCCGCCCTCGCACTGCCGCTGTTCATGCGCGTCGGGCCGCGCCTCCCCGTCCGCGACGGCGACCGCGCGGTGCACGAGTCGGCTCGCCGCAGCCTGCTCCGCGTCCGCGGCCGCGACGTGATCGCCTACGAATGGGGCAGCGGTCCCGACACGATCCTCCTCGTGCACGGATGGCGCGGCCGCGCGTCGCAGTTCGCGCCCATCGTGCGCGAACTCCGCGCCGAGGGATTCCGGCTCGTGGCGTTCGACGTTCCCGCCAATGGCGAATCGGCCGGTCGCCGCACCGACGTGCGCGACTGGCTGGCCGCCATCGAGGCCCTGCAGTCGCGCGAGGGGCGCTTCCACGCCGTCATCGGCCACTCGTTCGGTGCGATGGCGAGCGCGGCCGCGATCCGGAACGGTGCATCCGCCGGCGCGCTCGTCGCGATCGCCGGCATGGCCGACGCGCGCTACCTCGTCGATTCGTTCGCCGCGCGGCTCGGCGTGGGCACCGCGACGGCCGACGCCCTCGCCGACCGGTTCGCGCGACGCATCCTGTCGCACCTCGACGACCCGTGGCCGCGCTTCGACAGCGTCGCGCATCCCCTTCCCGAGCGGATGCCGCTGCTCGTCGTGCACGATCGCGGCGACCGCGAGGTCGCGGTGGACGAGGCCATCCGCCTGCATGCCGCGCACGGCGCCCGGTCACGCCTCGTGCTCACGGAGGGCGCCGGGCACTCGCGCATCCTCGGCGCCGACCCGGCCCTGGACGCCGTCACCGCGTTCGTCACGCACGGCCCGGCCGGCGTCGACGCGCTCGGCGCGACATCCGCTGAGACGACGCGCACGACCTGACGCGCGTCGGCCTGCTCCGTTTCAGGAGCACGCTCAGGACGCTTCCGGGCGATCGCTCCTGACGACCCTCGGTTCTCCTGAAACGGGGATGTCGCTCCGCGCCGCGCGCCCACGGGCAGGGTCCGAACCGTCCAGGTCGGCGGATATATGGCCGACGCGCCCCCGGGCGCGCGGATCGGTCGGGGTGTCGGATCGTATATCCGCTGGGTTGAACGGAGACCACGCGCGCGAGCGTGGGTCCACCCGCCGAGTTCGCGTCAGCGGGAGCGGCGCGAGGCGGCGGCGCGGCGGACCGCGACCGACGCGAGCACGCGCGCGTAGAACGCCTCGTGGGCGCGCGTGACGGCGGCGTCGTCAAGGAGGCCCGGCGTGGCCGCGGCGGCCGAGGCGAGTCGGGCCCGCAGGTCCGGATCGGCGTCGAGGCGGGCGAGCGCGTCGGCGAGCGCGTCGACGTCGCGGGGCGGGACGACGAGTCCGTTGACGCCGTCCTCGACCCATTCGGCGGGGCCACCCTCGTCGGCGACGACGACCGCCCGGCCGGTGGCGAGGTACTGGAGGACGTTCTGGCCGAGCGGCTCGGGACGCGTCGAGGCCTGCACCGCGACATCCCACCCCGACAGCAGGGCGCCGACGTCGGCGACATGCCCGGGCAGGTCGAGCTGGGCGCCCACGCCGAGCTCGGCGGCGCGACGCCGCAACGTCTCGGCGAACGCCTCGTGTCCGAACGGCGCGCCGCCCGCGAGCTGCAGTCGCGTGTCGCGGCCGCGGAACACCCGCGCGAAGGCCTCGAGCAGCAGCTCCTGGCCCTTCCACGGGTCGATGCGCGCGAGCAGGCCGACCGCGCGGATCGGGCCTCCGACCCCAGGCGCGGCGGTCGCGGCGGTCGCGCCATCCGCCCCGCCACGCGCACCGCGCACCAGCAGCCCCGACGCGCTCGGGATGACCTCGGCCGGCACCCCGGCGCGCAGGAATGGGCGCGCCGACTCGAGGGTCGCCCGCGAGTTGGCGACGACCCCGTCGGCTCGCGGCAGCACCACCCGGGTCATGAGCGCGTGCCCCGAGCGACCGAGCGCGCCCGGGTCGACCAGGTCGCGCAGGTGTACGACGAACGCCCTGCGCGTGCCGCGCACGGCGAACGCCCCGTACGCAGCCGCGCGGGCGGTGTTGGCATCGACGAGGTCGGCGCTCAGGAACGCGCGCGAGCTGCGCACTGCCGCCGCCTGCACGAGCACGCGGACGCCCACGACCAGCGCGGTCAGCCGTCCGCCCGAGCTGGCACCGGCGGGCTGGCGTACCCCGCCGATCCGGCGCGGCACGCGAGCAGGGATCGCGTCGTAGATCCCCCGTTCGTGGCGGTCCTCGGGCGGCGCCATGAGCAGGAACGGGGCCCATCGAGGTCCGGCCTGCAGCATCCGGAGCAGCGCATACTCGGCGCCGCCGGCCGCGCTCGTGTGGTCGAGGTGCAGCACGCGCATGGGTCGTGTGGCGGGCTCAGGCGCGACATCCGCTGCGCCATCGTCGCCGGAGACGGGTTCGCGATTCACGCCTGCCGCCGGCCTCGCGGACGCGGCGCGTCGGCACCCGAATCGGCGGCGACCTCGCCGAACGGGAAGGCCGCGGCATCCGCCACCGCTTCGTCGTAGGCGACGACCTCGCGCGCCGGCATGCCGAACAGCGCCGACGCGAGTCGAGCCAGCGCGGGCACCTCCTCGCGCGCCATGATGCGGTAGGCCTCGTCGTCCTTGCCCTGGGGGTCGATGATGTCGGATGGCGCGCCGTTCGCGAGCGCGCGGTTCGCGCCGAACTGCACGAGCCTCGAGCGCAGGTCGTCGACCGACGTCGGCGGCGCCCACTCGGGCAGCTCACCCGCGATGGCGCCGACCTCGCGGATGGTGAACGTGTGCTTCAGCGCACCCGGGACGAAGCCGAGCACCTTCTCGCGCTGCGACGCCTCGGCGACGAGCACCAGGTCGGCCCCACGGATCATGGGCTCGGTGACCTGCACCGCGCGGTGCCCCGACGCGTCGGCGCCGAGCGTCGCGGCGATCGACCGGCTGCGCGTGCGCATGTGGCTGCCGACCGGCGCGGCAAGCCCGGCGCTCGTGACCTGCACTCGCTCGGCGAGCGACGCTGGAAGGTACCATCCGGCCCACGTTCGCAGCAGCGCAGCGCCGAGGGCCGAGCGGTTGAGGTTGCCCGTGCACACGACCAGCACGGTGAAGGACTCCGGGCTCACGCCACCACCCCCTGACTCGAACGGCGACCCGGGCCCCGCCCCGGATAAGGTTTCCTGACAGGATTCTAGAGGGGGTGCGGTGCGCGTACTCAGGGTCTCGCACAGTGCCGTCGTCGACGAGTGGCGCGGTCGCGAGCGTGCACTCACCGAGCTGGGCGTCGACGTCGCGCTGATCTGCGCGCGCACGTGGCATGCGGGCGGCGCCGAGGTGGTCCTCGCTCCTCGCCCCGGCGAGCGTGTGACCGGCGCCCGTACCTTCGGTCGGCATCCCGCGCTGTTCGTGTACGACCCGCGTCCGATCTGGCGTGCGCTCGGCGAATCGTGGGACGTGCTCGACGTGCACGAGGAGCCGTTCGCGCTCGCGACCGCCGAGTTCCTGCTGCTGCGCGCTCTGTGCGGGTGGCGGCGGCGGGGCGGCGACCACTCGCCCGTCGTCCTGTATACGGCGCAGAACCTCCGCAAGCGGTACCCGATCCCGTTCCGCTGGTTCGAGCGACACGCCCTGCGCACCGCATCTGGCATCTCGGCCTGCAACGCCGAGGCCGCGCGCATCGCCGAGGCGAAGGGCTTCGCCGGGCGGGCGCGGGTCATCCCGCTCGGGGTCGATCTCGAGCGATTCCGACCGGCGGCGGATGTCGCGGCTCGGCCCAGCGCCCCGAATCCCGAGTTCGGGCGGGTGGACCCGCAGGAAGGCGGGACTCGCGTCACACCGACGGATGGCGTGCTTCAGCCTCATTCCGCGAATCCCGAGTTCGGGCGGGTCGACCCGCAGGAAGTCGGGACTCGCGAGCATCCGACGGAGGTCCCGGAGCCGACGGGGTCCATCACCGTCGGCGTGCTCGGGCGCCTCGTCCCCGAGAAGGGCCTCCTCGTCCTCATCAACGCACTCGCGCGCGAGCCGCGCCTGCGGCTCCGCGTCGGCGGAACCGGCCCGCTCGCCGCCGGGCTGCCTGCGCGTGCCACGGCGGCCGGCGTCGAGGATCGCCTCGAACTCGTCGGCGCCGTCGACCCCGACGACGTCCCCGCGTTCCTCCGGTCTCTCGACGTACTCGCCGTGCCATCGCTGCCAACCCCGTCGTGGACCGAGCAGTTCGGCCGCGTCGCGATCGAGGCGATGGCGTGCGGCATCCCCGTCGTGTCGAGCGACGCGGGCGCCCTGCCCGAAGTCGTCGCGGGCGCCGGCATCGTCGTGCCGGCGGGCGATGTGGGCGCGCTGGCCGAGGCACTCGTCGAGGCGGCGGGTCCGCGCTCCGCGGAACTGCGGGCCGCAGGAGCCGTCCGCGCCGAGGAGTGCAGCTGGAGCGCGGTGGGCCGCGACTACCTCGACCTCTACCGCGCGGTGCGGCACGAACCATCCGCTGCCCCGGCTCTGACGGATGACGCGACCGACGCCGCGGACGGGCGCCCCGTCGAGGTCGTGGTGGTCGCCTACGGCTCCCCCGACCTGCTGCGGCGGGCGCTGGAGCCCGTGCGCGAGCTGCCCGTCACCGTCGTCGACAACTCGTCCATGCCCGAGATCGCCGCCCTCTGCGCCGAGCTCGGCGTGCGCTACCTCGACCCGGGCCGCAACGGCGGCTTCGCCGCGGGCGTGAACGTCGCCCTCGCCGACCGGCTCGTGGCGGGAGCCGACGTGCTGCTGCTGAATCCCGATGCCGCGATCACGCCGGCCGACATCGCCGCGCTCGAGCGCGGCCTACGCGCGACCGACGACCTCGCGAGCGTCGGCCCGGTCCAGGTCGACGACGACGGCCGTCCGGCTCGGGTGGACTGGTGGCTGCCGTCGCCCGCGGGCACCTGGCTCGAGGCGCTCGGCCTCGCACGCCTGCGCCGCGACCCGTCGTACGTGATCGGCTCGGTGCTGCTGCTGCGCGCCGAGGCGCTCGCGCAGGTCGGCGCCTTCGACGAGCGCTTCTTCCTCTACGCCGAAGAGGCCGACTGGGCCTACCGCGCGCACCGCCTCGGATGGCGCCACGCCGCGGTGCCCGAGGCGCGCGCGACGCACGTCGGCGCCGGCACGGGCGGCGATCCGCGCCGGCGCGAGGCGCACTTCCACGCGTCGCAGGAGCGCTACCTGCGCAAGCACTACGGCGCGCTCGGCTGGCAGTGGGCACGAGCCGGGCAGTGGCTCGGATCGACGGCACGAGCCATCCTGCTGCCTGGCGAGCGCGGCACGGCCGCACGCCGACGTGCGGCCATCTACCGACTGGGGCCGGTGCGCGTCGAATCGCGCTTCCGAGCGCCAACGACCGAGGGGGCCGCATGAGGATCGTGCAGATCGTGCCGTACATCGGCAAGGGCACCGGCGTCGCCGGCGTCGCAGCGAATCTCGACGAGCAGTTCAAGGCGCTCGGCGCAGAGGTCGAGCGTTACACCTACAACGACGTCAGCCGGGCGAGGTCCAGGTCGGTGCCGAATCATCCGCTGCTCGCACGCATTCGCGGTGGATGGCGCCAGATCTGGTTCAGCACGATGGGCACCATCCGGGCGAAGCGGTTCCTCGCGGAACGACCCGACGCTGTCGTGATCTGCCACAACAACATCCTGGCGGGCGACGTGTACGTGAATCACGGGGTGCTGCTCGCCTCCATGCGGGCGCGGGGCCGTTCCACCTGGCAGATCTACCGCAATCCCGTTCAGGACTTCATCTACCTCCGAGACCGCATCCGGTACCGGGGTCGTACGCACCGTGTGGTGGTGTGCCTCTCCGAGAAGGATGCGGCAGACCTTCACGCCACGTACGGCCGGGTCCGGCCGCGTGTCGAGGTCATCCCGAACGGCGTCAACCTCGATCTGTTCCATCCGCCGACACCCGAGGAACGGCTCGCCGCGCGGGCCGAACTGAAGCTCGGACCCGAGGACCGAGTCGCGATCTTCGTGGGACACGAATTCTCGCGAAAAGGACTCTCCTACGCCATCCAAGGGTTGACCTACGCCCCGAGCGTGTTGTTGCTCGTGCTCGGCGGCAGATCAGACATCATCGCCGAGGCCTACGCCGAGGCGACAGAGCTCGGCGTAGGCGAGCGCGTCCTGTTCCTCGGCTCGCGTCACTTTCCCGCGCCGCTGATGCATGCCTCTGACTTCTTCGTGTTGCCCAGCGCCTACGAGGCGAACGCCCTCGTCGTGCTGGAGGCGCTGGCCTGCGGATTGCCCGCGATCGCCACTCCCGTCGGTTACGCGCCCGAGGTGGTGGTCGATGGCGTGAACGGCTTCCTCGTCGAGCGTGACGGACGAGCGGTGGGTGAGCGGATGAATCAGCTCGGGACGATGCCTGACGGCGAACTCGCCGCATGGGCTCGGCGCGCCCGTGAGTCCGTCGAGTCGCACGGATGGCCCGCGATCGCGGAGCGCTACCTCAAGCTCGCCGAGGAATTGGTCGACGAGCGTTCCGGAGAGGGTTCGAAGCATCCCCTCGCAAGGCGCACCGGATGACGCACATCGTCCAGATCGCTCCGTCGATCGGGCCCGGGAGCGGTGTCGCCGGGGTGGCCTACGCGCTGGAGCGCGAGTTCATCGCCGCGGGCGCGACGGTCGAGCGGTTCACGGCCGGTGACGCCGGAGGGCCGCCCAGGAACCTGCGAGGCCGTACTCCGCTCGCCACCCATCTGACCCGCGCACGCAACGTCATCTGGTTCAGCACGGTCGGGACCCGGCGGGCGCGACGGTTCCTCGCCGCTCGCCCCGACGCCGTGGCGATCACGCACAACGACGTCATGGCGGGCGACATCTACGTCAACCACGGTCTGTTGCAGGCTGCGATGCGTGCGCGGGGCGACTACGTCTGGCGGATGGTCCGCAACCCCGTTCACCTGTTCACCGCCGTGCGGGACCGCGTCCGCTATCGCGGACGCACGCATCGCGCGGTGGTCGCGCTGACGAGAGCGGAGGCCGACCTGCTCGTCTCGACGTACAGCCACGTCCGTGCGCCGATCCACGTGATCCCGAACGGGGTCGACATCGAGCGGTTCCGGCCGCCGGATGCCTCGGAGCGTGCCGAGGCACGAGGCGAGCTCGGCGTCGACGACGACCGCACCATTGCGGTGTTCATCGGCCACGAGTTCGAACGCAAGGGTCTGCCCATCGCCATGGCGGCGCTGCGTGCGGCGCCCGACGCGGTGCTCCTCGTGGTCGGCGGGTCGGCCGAGATGATCCGTCGCGCTCACGCCCAGGCCCGGAGCGCGGGCGTGGCCGAGCGCGTGCAGTTCGTCGGCACGCACCGCGATCCGGTTCCGTTCCTGTGGGCTGGCGACGTTCTCGTGCTCCCCAGCGCCTACGAGGCGAACGCGCTCGTCGTGCTCGAGGCGCTCGCGTGCGGTCTGCCGGTGGTGTCGACTCGCGTGGGCTTCGCGCCCGACGTCCTCGTCGACGGCGAGAACGGATTCCTCGTCGAGCGCGACGCCGCATCCGTCGGCGCTCGTCTTCACCAGCTGTCGCAGGCGGATGCCGCACCCTGGCGTGTTCGCGCGCGACGCACGGCCGAGGTCTACTCCTGGCCGCGTGTGGCGCGACAGTACCTCGACCTCGTCGAGTCCCTAGCTTCCGATCGAGCGTCGACGGCCGGGGGCCCGCTGCGGATCCTGCACGCCATCCGTTCCGACGGCTTCTCGGGCGTCGAGCAGTTCGTGCTGCGCCTCGCACTCGCCCAGGCCACCGACGGTCACCGTGTCACGGTGATCGGCGGCGCGACCGACCGGATGCGACCGGCCCTGGCGGAGGTCGGCATCGACCACGTGCCGGCGGCACGCACGATCGAGGTCACGCGCGCCGTGCGTCGGCTCTGCCGCACGGTCGAGGTCGTGAACACCCACATGACCGCGGCCGATGTCGGCACCGCGCTCGCCCTGTGGTTCGTGCGTCGATCACGCCGCCCCGCCGTCGTCGCGACACGGCACTTCGCGAAGCCGCGCGGGCGGGTCGGCCCGGTGCCGATCGACCTGGTCGTACGACGCCGGCTCGACGCGCAGATCGCGATCAGCCGGGGGGTCGCCGACGCCGTCGACGGCGCCAGCACCGTGGTCCATACGGGCATCGAGAACCGCCCGCTGCGCGACGTCGCCGTGCGGGATCGGGTCGTCCTCATCGCGCAGCGCCTCCAGCCGGAGAAGCGCACCGACGTGGGCATCCGTGCGTTCGCGGCATCCGGACTCGCCGCCGACGGCTGGACCCTCGAGATCGCCGGCGCCGGTCCTGAGCGCGCTGAGCTCGAGCGGCTCGCAGATGAGCTCGACATCGGCGCCGCCACGCGGTTCCTCGGGTACCGCACCGACCTGCCCCTGGTCCTGGATCGCGCCGGCCTGCTGATCGCACCGTGTCCGGTCGAAGGGCTCGGGCTCACCGCGCTCGAGGCCATGGCGAGCGGGCTCCCGGTGGTCGCCGCGGGCGCGGCCGGCCACCTCGACCTGCTCTCCGGGCTCGACGCCCGCGCGCTGTTCCCGCCAGGCGACATCGACGCGGCCGCCCGCAACCTGCGCTCGCTCGCGGAGGACGAGCCCGGCCGCAACTCACTGTCCCTCGCGGCGCGCAAGCGCCAGCAGCAGGAGTTTTCGCTCCGCTCGCAGACCGATGCGACCGAGGCCGTCTACCGGAGGGCCCGGTGACCGATCTCGTCGTGGTCTCGCTCGAGGCGTGGGACGATGTCTGGCGCCGCAACCAGCACCTCGTCGCCGGCCTGCTGCGCGCGGATCCCACGCTGCGCGTCCTGTTCGTCGAGCCGCCCGCCGACCCGACCCACGACGTGCGCTCAGGGCGGGCGCCGTCGCTCGCGCGGGGGGTTCGAGAGGTTCCGGATGTCGCGCCCGGGCGGCTCTTCACGATGCGCCCCGTCAAGTGGCTGCCCCGCCGGCTCGACCAGAAGACCGACGAGCGCCTCGCGCGAGCCGTGATGCGGGCCGCTGAATCGCTCGGCACGCGGCATCCGCTGCTGTGGATCAACGACCCCGGGGCTGTGGGTCTTGCGGAGCGGTCGGGGTGGCCGACGCTGTACGACATCACCGACGACTGGCTCGCGGCCGATCGAGCGGAATCGGAACGCCGACGTGCCGCGGCCAATGAAAGCCGGCTCCTCGCTCTCGCCCGCGAGGTGGTCGTGTGCTCGCCCGAGCTCCAGCGCCGCAAGGGGGCGGACCGCCCCGTCGCGCTGATCCCGAACGCCGTCGATGCCGACGCCTACCGCCGCGCTGCGCCGCGGCCCGCCGATCTGCCCGGCGGCCCGATCGCGCTCTACCTCGGCACCGTCCACCCCGACCGGATCGATGTCGACCTCTGCGAGGAGACCGCCCGCGCCCTCGGCGACGCGGGCACCCTCGTCCTGGTCGGGCCCAACCTGCTGGCCGGCGACCAGGCGACTCGGCTGGGCAACGCCGGCGCACGACTGCTCGGCCCCCGCCCGCGCGACGCCGTGATCGGCTACCTCCAGCACGCCGACGTGCTCGTCGTGCCGCACGTCGTGACCGAGTTCACCGACAGTCTCGACCCGATCAAGCTGTACGAGTACCAGGCCGTCGGCCGTCCGGTGGTGTCGACGCCGGTCGCGGGATTCCGCGACGCGGACGACCCGCGCATCACGATCGCCTCAGGCGAGGCGTTCGCCGCCGCGGTCGGGGCGGCAGTTCCGGCGGCATCGAGCTTCCCCGACGGCGCCGACGGGCCGGTCGCGGACTGGAGCGATCGTGTCGCCGCGATGGCGGCGGTGCTCCACCGGCTCGACGTCTCGCGGCGGTAATCGCGTTTCAGAGCTCCTCGAGCACCCGGCGCAACTGCGACCACGACCGCGACCAGTCGTGGGCGATCGCGTGGTCCCGAGCGGCATGCGCCATCCGCCGCCTCCTGTCGGGGTCGTCGGCCAGTGCTGCGATCGCGTCCGCGAGCTCGCCCGGGTCGTCGGGTTCGACGAGCACCCCGGCCGATCCGACGAGGTCGGGCAGTCCACCCGCGCGGCTGGCGATCACCGGCAGCCCGGTCGCGAGCCCCTCCATAGCGGTGAGGCCGCTCGGCTCGGCCCATCGGGACGGAACCACGAGCAGATCGGCGCTGCGAAGCAGGTCGGGCAGCGCCATCCGGTCGACGAAAGGCTCGAAGCGGATCGCCGCACCCGATTCGGCCGTCGCCCGGTCGGCGAGCCTGCGCAGCTCGTGCTCGTACGCCGACAACGGTGCGTCGCGTGCGAATCCCTGACTTCCGACCATCAGGTACTCGACATCGGGACGCCCGAGTCGCTCGGCGGCCCGGATCAGGACGTCGGGGCCCTTCTCGCTGACCATCCGACCCACGAAGACGATTCGCATCCGGCCATCGCGGATGGCGGATGGCGCGACGGCACCATTCGGGGCCGGTGCGAACCGTTCGCAATCGATGCCGTTCCGCACGACGCGAACCCGCTCGGCGAGCCGTCCGGGAAGCGCGTCGCGCGTGCGCTCGGCCAATCCCTCGCCGACGCACACGATCGCAGCGACGCGATCGAGCATCCGCGCCGACTCAGGACGCGAATAGGTGCGGAGGAGATCGTTGTGCGCGTACAGCACGACCCGGTGCGGCGTATCGCGCAACAGCGAGGGGAGCACCGGGGCGTTGTGCGCGAGCACGATCGCCGGCCGCTGCGCACGGATCGCCGCGGCGACGGGCTCGTAGAAGCGTGCGACGGCGGAGCGCGGAAGTCCGATCCGACCGCGGGCGAGGTCCACGATGCGCTCGCGCCGCGTCGGTCCTCGCGCTCCGGTGTACTCGATGATTCCGGCACTGTCGTACCGCGGTCGCATGGTCGAACGATCGAGCACGACGGTGTGCCGGAACGGCGCCGCGTCTCGACGAGACGCGGCGGCGAGCCCGTCGACCACGGTCGGGATCGCCGAGCCCGTGCGAGGGGAGAAGTGATCGCCGGGCGTGATGGCGTGGAGGACGTCGATCACGAATTGCCCTTCGCCTTCCGCATTCGAGCAACGTCAGCCGCTGAGCCGTGGCGGACGCGACCGATGCTTCCGGCCGGCCGTCTCAGGACGACACTGTTGCCTGGGCCCCCGAATGACAGAGATCCGGCAGACTCGAGGGTCTGCCGGATCTCCAGTCCTTGACGCGTGTCAAGGCGCGGTGAAGACGCCTTCGATGCAGGTCTTCTCAGCGTTGGTGAAGGTCGTGCAGGCGCCGCCGCCAGTGATCGGCGGAGCGGCGTCCGCCTGCGCGGTGGCCGCGTCGGGGACGTTGTCTGCCGTGTAGGTGACGACGAGCGTGCCGTTCGCGCTGCTCGCAGCGTTCGCAGTGATGATCGCCACGCGGAAGCTGGCCCCCCCGGCGACGGCGAACGTAGAGCCCAGCACCTGACAGGTGTCGAGTCGTACGACCGTGACGGCGCCGAGGTCTTCGCCCTTGAGGGTGATGTCGGTGATCGAGACGTTGACGCTGGTCTGGTTCGGGTTGGTGATGACGGCTTCGAACGCGTAGCCCTTGAAGATGTCGGTGGCGTTGCCCGGCAGCTTGCAGCCGTCGCCCGTGAGGTCGATCAATTCAGGCGACGCGACCGCGTAGGCCGGGGTTGGAACGGCGAGCGCGATGGCCGGAACGGACCACGCAGCCGCCTTGGCGACAGTCCGGCGGGTGATACCGGACTTCGGTTCTTCGAGGTCACTCATGTCGGGCCTTCCTTTGCTGAGTGGCTGTGATCGCGGGATGCAAATTACTCAGCCAACTCTAAAGGTACTGTGCTCCATCCGTCGAGCACCAATCCACCCCCGCGTTCGGGGGGCGGTGCGTCATGCGAGGTCACGCGGACGTCGAGTGCCGGCATCTCCACTCACGCACCGGTGAGAACATCGCCCGCGACCAGGTCTCGCACCGCGTCCGAGATCACCGCGTCCACGTCGAGGTCCGCAGGTGGTTCGGGCAGTTCGCGCAACGCCGATTCACGCAACTCGTCCTCGGTGACGCCGTCGGCAGCCATCCACAGCGCCGGACCGACCCCCTCGAGTACGACCACGCGGCTCGGCAGTAACACCACGAGCGAGTCGTCGGCGAGGAGTGCGTCGACGTACGTCGCTCGCCACAAGGCACCGGGTCGCTCGACCGCTGACGGGTCCGCCTGTTGGTCGTCCTTCCGCGAGAAGCACCCGCAGTCGCGTTGGGACAGTTTTCCGACATCCACCAGCATCGGCGCAGCGTCCGCCGTCTGCTGCAGCACGTCATCGATGAGCGGAGGAAGCGATGATGCCTCGGAGTAGACGACGCGTCGCACACCCCCGGCGGCGGCGATGGCCCCGAGCAGCGTCCGGAGGGGATGTTGGAGTGAGGCGAGGTGACTCGCCTGCGGCACGAGTTCGGACAATGCTTCGACGATCGGCACCGACTCCACGAACGGCCGCTCCACATCCGCCCGCCGGTCGAGCAGCACGATCGCCGCCAGGTGCAGTCCGTCGGTCGGCGCCTCGACGAGACCGAGCGCCGAGGCGGGGGTCGTCGACTTCACGCCGGGCCGAGACCCGATCGAGAGCGGCTTGGGGTAGGCCACGACCGAGCCGTCGACGCGCACCGCCAGGGTCTCGTCGGTGACGTAGCCGTAGGAGCGGCCGAGGGCCTGGGCGGCGGTGGTCTTTCCACGACCGGAGGGACCGACGAAGCCGATCACGCGTCCGTCCTCGAGCGCGACGGCGCTGGCGTGCAGCATGAGCGCCTCTCCGCGAAGCCCGTGTATGGCTTCGGTCGTGATCTCCGAGGTGATCCGCTGGGCGAGCGCCGCCGCGGAGCTCGCCCACGTCACGTACTCGCCGTGGGACAACTCCTTCCGGTCCCGCACGCTGCCGCGTATGACATGATCAGGCTCGCCACCCGCGTCGTGGGCGAGATCGACCCAGTGCGCCTTGATCGACTCCTGCTCGGCCAGGCTCAACGAGTCGTCCAGTTCGATGCGCACCGTGCTCGTGAGGGCACGCACGTCGAAGGCGATCGGCATACCGAGCAGCCTACCTGCAGCCTGGCGAGCTGAGGCCATCAGGGCGCGCGACAGCGGATGGCCCGAGAAAGCGAGCACTCCCCTACTCTGGGACTCCGACGGCCACCGGGTCTGAACGGCGTGGCCGCACGACCAGGTCGGAGAAGGCATCATCCAACGCAGTTCGGCGCACCCACGGCTGACGATCGCGACGATGGCGACCGAGCATCCGATGGGTGCGCAGATGTACCAGGAACAGGTCGCCGGGCGCGCCGCCTCCGGACTGCAGGCGGTGGACGATCGCGAGTGGACCGTCCGGCGTCTCGTGGTGCGTTCACTGCGGTCCACTCTGCCCGGTGATCGGCGCCTCCCGGTCGGTCGCGTCTCGTCGGCCTCGCCGGCAGCGCGTCGGGCGCTCGGGCGCGTGCTGTACGGCCGCGAATCCGTGACGCATCGCATGAACCTCGAACTCCCGCCCGCACCCGGGGCCGATGTCATCACCCTCCACGATGTCGTCGCATGGCGCTTCCCCGACGAGTCGCCTCCCGTGCCTGCTGCAATCGAGGAAGCCCGACGCGCGGCCGCGGTCATCTGCGTCTCCGAGTTCAGCGCTCGCGAGGCCGTCGAGTTGCTCGGGATCACCGACCCCTTCGTGGTGCACAACGGCGTCGAGGATCGGTTCTTCGACGCGGAGCCGCTGCCCGCCGGCGTCCGCCGGTCGCTGGGGGTGCCCGAGGAATACATTCTGCACGCCGGCGGGGCGTCGCGGCGGAAGAACCTCGAGGCGCTCGCCGAGGCGTGGCCGCTGGTGCACCGCGAACGACCCGGTCTCGGTCTCGTGCTCGCCGGCCCACCACGGGGCCGCCGGAGCGAACTGTTCGATGGCATGCCGGGGGTCGTGCTGACGGGGCGCCTGCCCGATGAGGTCATGCCCGGACTCGTCGCATCCGCCGCCGTCGTCGTCGTTCCCTCGCTCTATGAGGGATTCGGTCTTCCGGCGCTCGAGGCGATGGCGGCGAACGTTCCGATCGTCGCTGCCGCGACGAGCTCGCTGCCCGAGGTCGTGGGCGACACCGGCATCCTCGTCGACCCCACGGGAAGCGGCATCGCGAGCGGCCTGCTCGATGCGCTCCGGGGCGACGGCACGGCTGCGCTCGTCCGCGCCGCGCGCGAGCGGGCGGCGCAGTTCACCTGGGAACGCTCCGCCGAGGGACACGCTCGCATCTGGTCGTCGGTGGCGTGAGGGCGCTCAGTTGCGACCCGCGAGCACCCGCAGCAGATCCCGAGGGAATCGCCCAGCCGCGCGGAGGACCTGGGGAAGCCGCGCGGCCGACTCTTCGAGCGCGTCGCACACACTCTCGACCGTCGCACGCGGGGCCGCCGCTGCCCCGCCGACCAGGTCGTCCAGGGACATCCCCGGGTCGAACGGGACGCATCGCGTCGCTCCGGGCGTGACGACCGACTCGTAGTCGTGGAACTTGAACGCACCGCCGCCGAGGGCGGGCTCGAGCGTCGTCCACACGGCCGGAATCCCGTAGGCATCGGCCGTGACGAGCCCGTGCAATGAGGTGGTGACGACGGTACCGCTCGATCCGATCTCTCGGACCACTCGCTCCGCGGTCTGGTGCACGTTCACGACGCGAACACGGGGCCCCGGCGTCTCGGCGAGTGCGAGGAACGACGTGTGGGAGCGGTGATGGCCGTGCGGGACGAGCGCGACATCCCAGCGCTGCTTCGGCCGCGGGCGCAGGCGAGCGACGAGGATCCCGGGGTCGCCGAGTGCGACATCGTCGGGTGCGCCGATCAGCTCCTTGGTCAGGTGCCCACGCACGGCGAGCACCCGCGCGGACGGAAGGACGTGGGGCTCGCCGTTCATGAGGCCACTGCCCCATATGACGCCGCTCCAGTCGGTGGGGAGGAACTCCAGGATGCTGCCCACACCGGCGAGCCTCGCCCGTGCGGCGACACGGTGTATCGGGAGCACCCCGTAGTTCGGCAGGAGCCACGGCGTGAGGTCGTCGCCGAAATTGGGATGCCCATCCCACCAGTGCGTCGGCACGACGACACCCCCACGCCACATCCGGGGCCGAGTCGCAGCGACCGCGATGCGGCGGAGCTGGCGGAATCGTCGGACGGCCGGGCGCGTGTGGTTCACCGCGGGCTCACCCTCAGCCCGGATGCCGCGGCGTACTGCTCCTCGTACGCGTGCGCGACGCGCGCCCAGGTGAACTCGCCGACACGAGCACGCCCCGCCGCAGCGAGGCGGTTGCGAAGACCGGCATTCGAGGTCACCTCGCGCAGCGCACTGGCGAGCGCGGGTGTGTCCAAGGGGTCCACGAGTATGCCATCGTCGCCGTCTCGCACGAATCCCGGCGCACCCCCGCGGCTCGTCATCACGAGCGGTGCCCCGCTTCGCCACGCCTCGAGCGCCACGATGCCGAACGCCTCGACCCGACTCGGCACCACCACGGCGAGCGCTCCCGCCATGGCTCGGGCGACGGACGTCGGGCCCAGTCGGCCGACCATCTCGATCCGATCCTCGAGCCCACGCCGTTCGATCAGCTCTTCGAGCCGAGCACGCTCGGGCCCGTCTCCGCCGATGACCAGGTGGACCTCCGGGCCGAGCTCGGCGGACGCGAACGCCTCGATGAGGAGATCGAAGCCCTTCATCGCACCCAAGCGTCCGACCCCGAGGAGATACTGGGTCCCGTCGGGTCGGGTCGCCGCATCGGCATGCTCATGGAGGTCGCGATCGACGCCGTTGGGCACGACGGTCCCGCCGGTCAGACCGTAGGTTCGGCGCAGGTCCGCCAGGACGTACTCCGACGGAGCGGTGACGGCCGAGGCCTGGGCGATCGCTCGGCGAAGTCCGGATCGCAGGAGGGCCGACGACTGGAAGACGCCGCGGTCGTCCATGAAGGTCTCACCGTGCGAGGTCAGGACCAGCGGGACCCGAAGACGGCGACGCAGGCCGAGCGCGTACGGGCCGTTCGGCCCGAAGCAGTGCACGTGCAGGACCTGCGGGCGGAACTCTCGAGCGGCCGCCATCCATTCACGCCACGCAGAAGGGAAACGTCGGACGAAGTGCGCCGCCGCACGCCGTGTTCGGGCGGGCAGCGGCGTCGGCAGGTAGCGCACAGTGATGCCGTCCACGACGCGAACGCCGAGCGACTCACCTCGATCGACGGTCCATACCTCGACATCGATCTCGTCGCGCTGCAACTCGCGGGCGACGTGACGCACATGCTCCTCCACCCCGCCGAAGTACGGCGCGTACGACGAGCTCACCAGCGCGATGCGCGGTCGTGCGACCTGCGTTCCCCGGGCCACGCGTCAGCTGCGGCGTCCGCTCCGCCGCGACGCCCCCGCCGGGGCGCCATCGACGAGGTCGTCCGCGTCGGAGGGGGCGACGGTAGGAGCACTCGCTGGCGTCGGGGCCTCGACGGGCGTGACCTCAGTCGCCGCGACCTTGGACGAGGAGGTGTAGTCGCGCCGGTACTCGTACGAGTACGCGGCAGCGTCCGCACCGCGGAGCGGTGCACGATTGAGCACGATCCCGAGCGGGCGGCCGCGCGCCTTTCGGAGCGTGTCGAGGGCCTTGTCGAGGAGGTCGAATGTCGTCTTCCGGAGCGTGATGACGACGAGCGCGCCATCGGCCTGGTGCGTGAGCACGGCGCCATCCGTCACCGGGAGGAGCGGCGGCGCGTCGATGATCACGGTCGCGTGCTTGGTCAGGTCGGCGAGCAGTGTGTGCATCCGCTCGGAGCCGAGGACCTCGCTCGGGTTCGGCGGGACGCTGCCGGCGGCCAGCACGAGGAGGTTGTTCGATTTCGGCGTCCGCTGCAGTACCTCCGCAAGCGACGCACGCCCGGCGAGGACATCGCTGAGCCCGGCGCCGCCGGGCAACCCCATCGTCTTCGCAACCATCGAGCGGCGCAGGTCGCCGTCGACGAGGACCACGGTGGCCCCCGCGGCGGCGAGCGTGAGGGCGAGGTTGCAGGCGACGGTCGACTTGCCGTCACCCGGCAGCGGGCTCGTCACGACGATCGTCTTCGGCGGGTGGTCGACATCCATGAACTGCAGGTTGGTGCGAAGGGCTCGCAACGCCTCGGCGACGGCGAAGGTGCCGTTCTTGCCGGTCGACCCCGACGTCGTCGGGTCGACGAGCCGCGTCTCGTCATTGAGTCCAGGAACGATCGGGATCGTCCCCACGACCGCGACGCCGGTGTGCTGCTCGACGTCTTCGGCGGCGCGGATGCGACGGTCGGACACCGTGCGGATCATCGCGAACGCGATACCGAAGCCCAGGCCGAGCACGCCGCCGACGATGACGGCCATCTGGACGTCGGGGAAGCTCGGCGAGGAGGGCAGCGAGGCCTCGTCGCCTGGGAGGATCGTGACCGGGGCCGAACCCGAGCTCCCGCTGCGTTCGATCTCATCGACCGCGGCAGACATCCCCTCGATCCACGCCTCTGCGAGCGCCCGCGCTTCCTCGGGACTCGGGCCCTGGGCGCTCACCTTGATGAACGTCGTGTTGGTCGGATTCGATACCTCGATGCGCTCCACGAGGAGTTCCGGAGTGGTCTTCAGCCCCAGCTCCTCGATCGCGTAGTCGGCGACCGTACGCCACTCCGCGATCTCGAGGTAGGTGGGCACCTTCGATCGCGCCAGCGAGTCGCCGAGCGTGGACTCGCCCAGGTCCTCGACCCCTGTGGACGAGACGTATCCGCTCGAGCCGGCGACGTAGACTGGGGTCTGCAGAAGGGTCCAGCCGTACCCTGCGCCCGCACCTACGAGGGTCATCAGAAGGATGGCGATCCAATGCCTGCGCAGTCCGCGCAGGTAATCGCGGAGTTCCATGCCACCTCCGGTGCTGTCCGTGGCGTCACCGCGGCGCGGCAGCCCCATCCCATGAATAGGGTCCATGGTATGCCAAGGCCGCTGATGCGCGCGCTCGCGTGCACGGTTCGACTCGAGCCCCACGCATGCGCGTGGGTCTCAGCCTCACCGGCGCCGACCGATGGGGACCCCGGAACCCGGCATCCGACGGACCGGTTCGGCGAGCAGCACGTCGTTCGGCGCCGCCTTCGATCTTCGGTCGAGATCCATCGCGCCGAGGCAGATCCCGGCGATGACGAACGGCACGGAGACCTGCACCGCAACCCAGAAGAGATCGAATTGGGCCTGGACCGCGCGGCAGAGCAGGACGGCAAACGCCAGGGTTCCGAATCGCGGATCCACCCGCCAGAGGACGACCAGCACGCCGATCCACATCACCACGAAGGCGATCAGACCGACGACCCCGGCGGAGGCCACCACCTCCAGTTCTGCCTGCGGAGGTTGATACGGCAGTTCGCCCGGGTTGTACCAGTACCGCAACCCGTGGCCGAACACCGGCGACTCGCGCCAGAAGTGGTAGACCTCTCGCAACCACTCGACTCGCTGGAACACGGAGTTGTGCCGGTTCTGCGACTCGATCTGCTCGATCACCATGCCGATGACGAGCCACGCCACCGGGATGAGGAGGAGGAACACCCAACGGGAGCGCCCGGTGGTGCTGCGGCGCATCACGCCGACGATGATGGCGGCGAAGAGGCCGATGAGCGCCTGTCGGGACTGCGCCACGATGATGCCCGCGGTCATGAGCAGGAATCCGAACCTCGCCCAGCCCTTGGTCCAGCCCACCCAGTCCGGATTGAGATAGGCGACGATGGCGCCGAACGCCAGGACGGTCCCGACGAAGTTCTTGTGCATCGGGAAGGGCCACGTCGGGGTCGCGGGGCCGAAGTCGCCCTCGGCGTAGCTGAATGCCGCCCCGATGAGGGTGACCGCCGCGAACACGCACGCGGTGAACACGATCAGCGAAAGCGCGAGGCGTGCGTAGCCGGCCGCGCCCACCGCCCATCCGACGATGAGGGCTCCCGAGATGAGCAGCCACGCGTGGAACCACTCGATGGTGTTCAGCGGGTACGGATTGACGATGACGGTGAACAGCGTCGCGAACTGGTACACGAGGTTGATGACCAGCAACTTCCGCAGCGGGCTGCTGTAGGGACGGCGGCCGAGCAGCACGGCGGTTCCGAACGCCGCGGCAAGGGCAGCATCCGACACCGAGAGATCGCCGCCGCCGAGGCCGATGCGCTGCGAGACCAGCAGGCCGGGCATCGCGAAGAGTGCGATGGCGAGCGGCGTCGATCCCGTGAGAGCGGCGGCGATCACGAAGGCACCGACGACGATCGCGAGCGTCGCGCCGCCCAGCACCCCGCGCTCGAGGATGAAGTAGGTGGCGGCGACCGTGCCGAAGGCCGCGAGCACCCAGCGCCACGCATTCGCCCAGCCGTCGGCGATGCGCTCGCGCCAGATCTCGCGGCGCCTGGTGCTGGAAGCCATTCAGCGACCCCTTGGAGTGATTTCGGTCAAGTATCGCATCCCTCCCGCGCGGCTACTCTGGCGGGATGACACATGCGCGGCTGGACGTGGATCGCGAGAAGGTCGGCATCGTCACGATCAACGATGACGCCAACTACGGCAATCGACTTCAGAACTACGCGCTTCAGGAGGTCGTCCGCGGGCTCGGATGGGATCCGGAGACGCTGCGCAACCGCCCGCCCCGCTGGGATCCCGCCCTCCTCGGCCCCAGGATGCTGCACGAGCTGCGCCATGATCCCGCCGACGTCGCGGACCGGCTCGTCGCCCGAGTGCGCCGACGACCTTCGCGCGATGCCGCGTCGGCCCCGGAGTTCCTGGGTCAGAGGCGCGCTGCGATCGCCGCCTTCGCGCGCGACCACATCGCATCGTCGATGGAGGCATTCTCTGACCGGCCGACCACCTACTGGGGCGAGCGGTACTCCGCCGTGATCGCGGGTTCGGATCAGGTGTGGAATCCGACGTACCGTCGGGCGCAGGGCATCGACTTCCTCGACTTCGCCCCCGAGTCACGCCGAGTCGCCTACGCAGCGAGCTTCGGCGTCGAACGGGTGCCGGGATTCCTGCGCTCGCGGTACCGCACCTGGCTGCGCGGCATCCCCCACCTCTCGGTGCGTGAATCCGCCGGCCGCAGGATCGTCGCGGATCTGACCGGCGCAGAGGTGCCGATCGTGCTGGACCCCACGCTGCTGGTGGAACCGGCGGTGTGGGACCGGTTGACCGCGGCACGACCACGTATCGTCTCGGAACCCTACGCCCTTCGGTTCTTCCTCGGTGCTCCCACGGTCGAGCAGGATGTGTGGGTCCGTCGATACGCCTCCGACGAGGGACTCGCAGTGGTCGACCTCCACGATCTGGACGACGCCCGGTTCGCCGAGGTGGATCCCGCCGGCTTCGTCGCCTCGATCGCGCGGGCCGAGGTGGTCATCACGGACTCGTTCCACGCGGGCATCTTCTCGCTCCTGCACCGTCGGCCGCTGATCCTCCGCACGCGATTCGAGCGCGACGCGCGCTGGAACGAGTTGCTCCGGCAGCACGACCTCACGACCCGAGCCACTGGCATCGATGGATTGCGAGCGCTCGCCGACGTGGATTGGACGGGGTCGGAGCAGAGCCGCGACGACCTCCGCATCGCCTCGCTGCGATTTCTGCGCGAGGCGCTCGAAGCGTCAGGTGAGCGAACGGGATAGCCCGGCCGCACCGACTTCGCGGCGCCTCCGCCGCGACGCCTGGGACAGCCAGATCCGAGGCGGATGCCGCACCGCAGCGTGCGCGAGTCCGTCGGCGATGGAACGGATGCCGGTCACGAGCCGCCCGTTCGAGAGCAGTCTCCCGCCCTCCGCCAGCTTGCGGCGCGCGGTACGCCGCTGGTGGGCACGCCAGATGCCTCGCAGTCGTCTTCGCTCTTCGGACTCGCGCGCTCGGTGGTAGACCGCCGCCCACACCTGACGCGCGCCCGTGACATTGCGCCCGCGGTCCGACGAGGCGTTGGATGCATGCCGTCGATAGCCGACCATCGCTCGGTCGACCGGTACGAGCGGGCCCGGCTTCGCGAGCCTGGCCACGAACTCCCAATCCTCGGCGAGGAACCCGCCGTCGAACCCACCTGCCGCGTCGAACGCCGAGCGACGGATCAGCAAGCAGCTCGGCGGGTAGATCAGGTTGGACAGGAAGAGGTGCTCCGAGTGCACGTCGGCGACGCTGTCGCGCGGGACGAGCCGACCATCCCGCAGGTCCTCGCGCCCGCGCATGTGCCGTGGGAAGTCGCCTGGATGAAGCATCCGGCCGCTGTCGTCGATGTACTCGGCGAGCGCGAACGCCCCAGCGGCATCCGGTCGCTCCTCGAGCGCTCGGACGAGCGTCGCGAGTACATCGGGGCTCCACACGTCATCGGCGTCCAGGAACGCGAGGTACGACGAGGCGGCGTGCGCCCGCGCAGCTCCCGTGTTGCGGGCGTCTGCGACGCCGACATGCGGGCTCTCCACCAGGTGCACGCGCCCGTCCGAGAGGAGCGCGCGCACGATTCCAGGGCCGTCATCGGTGGACCCGTCGTCGACGACGATGACCTCGAAGCGACTGAACGTCTGGGCGAGCACCGACCGGAGGGTCTCGTCGATGAACGGGCCGCCGTTGAAGAGCGGCACCACGATCGACACGATGGGCGCTGCGGTCACGGCGTTCCCACTAGGCGGGGCGCTGCCGGAGCTTGCGCTGCAGCGCGCGCGCCTTGCCGATCGGCGCGGTCGCGGCTCCAGCGAGGAAGCTGCCGGGCGCGCGTGAAACGCCCCACACCGTCTCATGCCACGCGTAGCGGAACTCGCCCCGCCTGAGGAACCGGAACACCGCCGAGCCCGCATTGCGTGCCTCGCCCCGCCGGAATCGCTCGAGCCGCTCGGTGAACAGATCCGCCACCTCGGCGTTGCCTCGACCGGCGGCCGCCCAACGTTGCCGGTCCACCATGTCCTCCATCGCGCGCCGGCGCAGCTCCGCGTTGGCGGGAGCCGTCGAGGTCATGTTATTGGAATGGCGTCGGTACCCGACGAGAAGAGCGTCGATATAGACCAGCTCTCCGCGAAGTGCGAGACGGAGGGCGAGCTCGAAGTCGACGAGGATGGGGATCTCGGAACTGAACCCCCCGATCGCCAGGAAGTCCGGTCGACGGATGACGAGGGTCGGTCCGAGCGGCGTGTCGGCCGTTCCCCGCAGCATCTCGGAGGATTCGGTGTACCGCGACCTCCAGTCCTCGCCGAAGCGGCGTCCGTCGGCATCCATGTGCCAGTACCCGGAGAAGCTCGCCGGCGATGTCGGATGGTCCCGGTGCGCCTCGAGGTGGCGGGTCAGTCGATCGGGCGACCAGATGTCGTCGTCGTCGAGGAATGTGACGAGATCGGCCGAGGTCTCCGAGACGCCGACGTTCCTCGACACACCGGCGGTCGCGGAAGAGTCGATCGTGATCATCCGCATCCGGGGGTCGCCGCTGATCAGCCGCGCGACGCGCTCGACATCGGGAATGCCGTTGTCCACGATGAGCAGCTCCCAGTCCTGGAGCGTCTGCTCGCGGACGCTGCGGAGCGATTCCTCGAGGTACGGGCTGTCGCGATTGGTCGCCAGCACGATGCTGATCGACGGCGACCTGCGTTGGCCGTCATCGATGTGCGACGTCGTCACATCCGCCTCCATCTCCTGCTTCGCCGAGCTCATCGACCTTCATGCTGCGCCGGCATGGCGCGCGCGATCAGGGGTAGTTTCGCACGGCTTCAGTCGGACCCGCGCTCGAGCAGCCGCCGCAACTCGCGCCCGGCGGCATCCTCGCGACTTGGGGGCAGCGGTCGCCATCGCGCGGAGCTCGGAAGGGCGAGCGCACCCCATGCCACGCCCAGCGACGTGACCCCCAGTCGGCGCACTCTGGCGGTGAAGCCGCGAGCTGCCGGAACGGAGGCGAACTGCCCGCGCACCCAGCGGCGCAACCGTACCGATCGGATGCCGTCGTTCCGAGCGAGCAGGACCATGTGGTTGCGCCGTCCGTACAGCTTGTACCGCGTATCGAAGCGGGCTCCGCGGACATGCGGGGCTGGGAGGTGGTCGACGGTCGCATCCCGGGCGAACACGGTTCGACCTCCCAGTGCGCGAACGCGGAGGAAGATGTCGGTGTCTTCACGCAGGGCGGTCCCTGGATAGTCGTCCCGGAAGCCACCGAGGGCGGCGAGCACCGAACGCCGGAACGACATGTTCGCGCCGATGCCGTGGTCCACGTCGACCAGCGCCTGCTCGGGCAGGGACGCGAACCCGTCGGTCAACGTGCCATCCGGCAGCAGCCGACCGATCGGCCGGTCGTACGTCTCCTCGCCGGGAAGCCCGTTGCACGTGCGACCCCCGACAGCCTGGACCGAGGGATCGTCGAACGCGGCGAGAACGGCCGCCTCCCAACCCGTCCGGATCACGACATCGTCGTCGAGGAAGCTGATGATGTCGCCTCCGACCCGCTTCAGGCCCTCGTTCCTGGATCGGGTCATCCAACCCGCGAGGTCGGGCGCGTGGACGTACACGATGGACGGGTCGATTCCGCTCACCAGTTGCCGGTGACTCGCCACGGACGCGTCGACGACCACGAGCTCCGTACCGGAGCTCGACCGCTCGTGGAGGGCGCGGAGGCAGCGCTCGAGGAAGGCGGGTCGCTCGTAGGTGACGATGCAGACGCTCAGTCGCGGTGCCTGGGCCATACGCTCCTCGCCGACGGGTGGTGAGCCGATTGTAGTGGCGGGCCGCCTCGTCGCCCGGCTCAGTCGAGCTCGCCGAGCTCCACCAGGCGGGCGAAGTCCGAACTCCTCGCCCGCACCTCCTCGAAAGTGCCCTCGGCCTCGACCTGGCCGTCCTTGAGGAAGACGAGCGTGTCGGCGTGCCGCACGGTCGAGAGCCGATGCGCGACGATGACGATCGTCAACGTGCCTTGCAGGGTCCCGAGCGTCTTGGCGATCTCGTGCTCGGTCACGTTGTCGAGCGCCGAGGTCGCCTCGTCGAGCACGAGCACGCGCGGGCTGCGGTAGAGCGCTCGTGCGAGCCCGATGCGCTGCCGCTGACCACCAGAGAGGCGGACCCCGCGCTCGCCGACGATCGTGTCCAGTCCGTCGGGGAGCTCGTCGATGAGGTCGAGGAGCTGGGACATCCGGATCACCTCGCGCACGCGTTCGGGATCGACCTCGTCGTGCGGCACCCCGAACGCGATGTTCGTCGTGAGGGTGTCGTTCAGCAGGAACACATCCTGGGGGACCACCCCCAGCCCGGCGTACCAACCCGCCAGGTCGTCGCCGATCGACCGGCCTCCGACGACCACCTCGCCCTCGGTCGGGCGGAGGAGGCCGAGCACCACGTCCAGGAGGGTGCTCTTGCCGGCGCCGCTCGAGCCGACGAACGCCGTCGTGCGGTTCTCGCGGATGTCCAGCGAGATACCACGCAACACGAAGTCCTCGGCATCGAGATAGCGGAAGCTGAGATCGCGAAGCACGATATCGCCCGCGAACCCCTCCGAGCTGCGCGGCCGTTCGTCGTGCAGCCCACCGGCGTCGAGCTCATCGACGACCTTCGACACGATCTCGAGTCCGGCTCGACCGGTTCGGACGGTCGCCAGGTTCGCTGCGATGCGATTCAACCCGGGGAGGGCGCGGAGCGATGCCGCGGCGAACACGCCGAGCACGGTCAGCGCCTCGGCCGGCGTGCCCGTCGTGAAGAGGATCAACGAGATTCCGAGGATGGCGACGACGAAGCCGATCTCGAGCAGGTATCGCGGCGCATCGGAGAGGATGCCCATCATCCGTGCGGCGCGGGCTCGACGCATCCGGGCCTCGCGGAAGCCGTCGATGAACGCGCTGGAACTCGAGGTGAGGCGGGCCTCGCGAAAGCCGTCGAGCCCCGGGAGGAGGAACTGCCACGCTTCGAGCCCTGCCGCAGCGAGCTCCTCGCCGATGCGGTACTGGCGCCGACGGAGCAGTATCTGGACGCCGAAGACGAGGATGCCGAACAGCGCGACCGCGAAGAGCGTGACCGCGAGCGAGGTGATCGCCAGCACCACGACGATCGCTGCGAGCACCACGACGTCCGAGACCAGGCTGACGACGCCGAGGAGGACGCTCGCAGACTGGTTCGTCGAGTCGTTGATGTTGCGGTACATCTCGCTGATGCGGCGCGACCGGTGGTCCGCATAGGGGGCGAGCGCATACCGACGCGCGAGTTCGGCCGACGACAGCGCCGAGATCCGAGTCGTGCGTCCGAGGAGCCACCAGCGGAAGGAGATCGCACCGATGCTCTTCACGATGAAGACGACGGTGATCAGCGACGCGATCACGGGGATGAGAACGGAGAGCTCGTCGGTGCCCAGCACCTGGGAAATCCACTCGACGAACCAGTTGTCGGTGTCGCCTGTGAACAACTGCGTGAGTGGGACCATGGCGGCCACCCCGATGGTGTCGAGCGCGGCGAGCACGAGGGATGCTGCGACCGTGCCGACGACCCAGCGGGTGGGATCGGCTCCGGCCATGTCGAGCATCAACCGCAGCTGACTGCTCAGGCTTCGCTCGCGCTTGCGTCGTGCCATGGGTTCCCTCCGCGCCTCGCCCTCGGTGTCGGGCGGGCGGGCCTCACGGCATCATACGGCGCGGATGGCGCGGCCCTCGTGGCGCTCGAACGGGGCGACTCCGCTACTGCAGCAGCCCGCGCGCCATCAGGTCGGCCACGAACGCGTCGACGTCGGCGCGGATCACCTCGGGCGCGGCATCCGTCGCCTCGGCGACGCGCTCGATGATGGTCTCGCGTTCGCCGCCGCATGCCTCCGCCCAGATGAGGGCTGCGATTCCGTCGAGCACCACGATGGGACCCCCCGGCAGGTAAGCCGCGTAGACCGTGTCGGCATCCTCGGTGATGGCGACACCGGTCCCTGGCCGAAGGCGCGTCATCGGCCGGTCTCCGCGTGCCGAATGCCCTGCCACGTCTCGCGAAGCGCCCGCGCCGGCCGACGGAAGAACTCCGCGACGATCTCGGTACGAGTCGGCGGGCGGCCCAGGCGGTGGGAGAGATGGTCGATGTTCACGAGCGCGGCCCTCCCGACGATGCGTAAGGCAGAGACGAACGTCGGGGCCGCGCGGACCCGCGCCCACCACTCCGCGGTTCGCGAACCGCCCTGCGACACGATCCGCCAGAGTTCGAAGTCCCGCTCGCCGCGGTACCGGTCGAGTGTCCCGGTCGCTGCCGCGAACGCCACCGGGGCATCGAGGTCGGCGACCAGCGCCTGCATCTCGCTTCGGCGCTCGGGCGGCGCCTCGTTCCACGCGATGCGGACATCGGGTTTCGAGTCCTTGGTCGAGCGCGCCGCGTTGAGCACAAGCAGCACGGCCTGTGCCGGCTCGCTCGGCACGCGACATCCGACCCCGGCGATCGAGGCCTCGTGGCTGTCGGCCCATAGTCGATCGAACGCACGATCCGGAGCGACCCGTATGCCGGGGAAGAAGCGGTGGAGGTCGATGTACCCCCACGCGTCGTGCAGGTACGTCTGGGCGTGCCCGAAGGGAGAACCCCATTCGAACGTGCTGTACAGGCGCCATCCGTGGCGGCGCATCGCCGCGTCAAGTTCCCGCACGTGCTCAGGGCGCACCAGGACGTCGACGTCGCTCCCGGAATATCCACCTGGTCGGAGCGAGGGATCGACAGCCACGCCCTTGATGTGCAGCAGGTCTGCGCCGATCGTGTCGGCCAGGTACTGGATCGCCGCGTGCCCGAATCGCAGGCGCACCTGAAGCGGCACGTTGACCTCGGATCCGTTCACGCCCGCTGCACCACCTCGTCGATCACTCTAGCGATGAGGTCGGATGCAAGTCCGTCTCCCCACTCCGCAAGTCGGTCGACGCGGCGCGGCTCATGTCCTCCGATCTGGGGACAAGGGATCGGCCCCGCCTGGCTTAGGTTGGTCGCTGTGTCGAACGCGGAGAAGGCGACGGGCGCGGGCGAGGTGTCCGCCGCCGAGACGCCGGCGACCGCGCAGCGCATCGACTCCGTCGACGGCCTGCGCGCCGTCGCGTTCCTCGCCGTGTTCGCTTTCCACACGTGGGAGTTCGCGGGGCGTCCCGAGATTCCGGTGCTCTCGGCGGTCGTGAGCCAGAACATCCGGCCCGACTTCTTCGTGGTGCTGACCGGATTCGTGCTGTTCCTGCCCTTCGCGCGGCGGCCGGAACGCATGGACCAGTTCCAGACGCGCGCGTACCTCTGGCGTCGCATGCGACGCATCGTCATCCCGTACTACGTCGCGTTGCTCTACGCGACACTGCTGCCGCAGCTCCTCGTCGTGATCATGCGAGTGTTCGGCCGGGATGCGTCGTGGCAGCCGATGCCGAGCTTCGGAGACTGGCTGAGCCACCTGACCTTCTCGCACCTGTTCTTCGCCGAGCACTGGAGCTCGATGAACGGCAGCCTGTGGACGATGTCGCTCGAGATGCAGCTCTACCTGCTGTTCCCCGTGCTCCTGGTCGCGGCGAACCGGTGGGGCATCCCGGCGCTGCTCGTGGCGATCGGCATCTCGGTCGTCTTCCGGATCCTCGTGGCGATCTACGTGCCCGGCCCCGACTTCCCCGATCAGTTCCTCTGGAGTGCGTCGGGTCTCGGCCGCCTGATGGAGTTCGTGGCCGGCATGCTTGCGGCGGTCATCGCGTTCAGGGTCATCGAGAAGATCCGCCGACCGCATTTCATACTGCTGATCGCGCTCATGGTGGTGTCGTACGTCGTGGCGACGGCGCCCGTCTTCAAGGGATCCGTCCTGCCCATCCGCGAGCTCGGCCTGAGCGCCCTCTTCGGCACCCTGATCGTCCTGGTCCTCTCCGTGCCGGCCGCCGGACGCGTGTTCGCGTGGAAGCCGCTGTCGTACCTCGGCTACCGCTCGTACAGCCTCTTCCTCATCCACCAGCCGACGGCGTGGTACGTCTCGGAGTTCCTGCAGAAGTTCCTCGACGTCCCCGAGGGACCGTTCCTGCTCCTGCTGCTGTGGACGGTCGGATTCGGCGTCGTCTTCGCGGTGGGCCAGCTCCTCTTTGTAACCGTCGAGCGGCCCTGCATCAACTGGGCGAAGCGTCCCAGGAAGGAGCGGGCGCCGGCCGGAGCGCGGTGACGCGCGCTCGCGCCTACGCCCGCTCCGCCGCCTCGTCGATCACTGCCGCGATGCGTGCGATGTGGACGTCCCGGCCGAACGCGCGCCCCCAGGAGCGCACATCGTCGGGGTCGCAGTTGCGCGCTCGGCGGATCGCCGCTCCGAGGTCGGACGCGGTGGCGGATGCCGCGTGCGCGCCGCTCACGCCGGGTCGCACTGTCTCGAGGTAGCCGCCCGCCGCGACCGTCGCCGCCGGCGTGCCCTCGAGCGCCGCCTCGAGCACGGTGAGGCCGAAGTCCTCGCGGCCGGCGCCGATGACGACTGCCGCGTGCCGGTACACCCAGGCGAGCTCAGAGTCGGACACGCGGCCCATCCCGTGCACGCCGTTCGAGGGGTCATCCAGGGACTCGGAGCCAGGGCCGACGACGGCGATGGCCAGGTCCGCCTCGCGAGCGGCGTCGAGGGCGAGCGGCACGTTCTTGTAGCCGCGGTCGCGAGCGACGACGACGGCGAACGGCTCGGGCAGGGCACGTGCGGGCGCGACGGCTGCGGCGTCGCCGGCGACCGGCTCGACGGGCGGATGCACCACGGTCGAGTCGAGCCCGTACGCCCGGCGGATGCGCTCGCGCGTGACATTCGAGTTCGCGATGATCGCCGTGGCGCCCGCCATCGCCTCGCGGTCGCCTCGGCGCAGCACCGGCGTGCTCACGGCGAGGCCCGCGCGGCGGACGCGACTCAGCCGCATCCGGTAGTCGTCGGCGGCGTACAGCCAGCGGGCCGGGCTGTGCACGTAGACGACATGCGGCATCTTGTAGCGGAAGCGGTGCGCCCATCCGCTGCTCGACGCGAGCGCGAGGTCGCCGCCCGCCACCGTTGTGCGTGCGGCGATGGCCGGCAGTGCCGGAAGCATCCGCTCGACCTGACCCGACAGCGACGCGGGGATCGTCGCCCTCACGTCGAGCTCGCGGAACGCCGGGAAGGTGGTCTCGGGCCGGTACGCGAGCGTGACGACCGTCTTCGCGCCGAACCCCGCCACCCAGTCGGCGACGACGCGCTCGGCGCCCCCGACCTGCACGAGGTAGTCGTGCGCCAGGACGACGTCGATGGTGCCCCCTCTCGCAGGTGCGCACGTTGCCGCGCTGATGCCCAGCCTAGTTTCCGGGCCGCCGGCCAGGGCGCCAGAGCTGCGACGCGCGAGGCTTCGCGACACAGTGGGTCGTCGCCGGATGGATACTCATTTCTCGAACCGGTCGGTCAAGGGCAGTATTCAAGGGATCTCATCGCTTCGATGGGCCCGGCGCGGCCAGCGCTGATCTCGACCTCAGGATGAAGTGGAGCCGAATGTACGCGGACGAAGCGACCGTGCTGGAACTGACGGCGCTCCTCAAGGCGCACGGTGTTCGGAACATCGTCATCTCGCCGGGAAGTCGGCACTACGCCTTCACTCGGACGTTCGAGGCCGACCAGGATTTCACGCTCCATTCGGTGGTCGACGAGCGGTCGGCGGCCTTCTTCGCCCTGGGCCTCATCCAGGCGACCGGGGCGCCGGCCGCGACGATCTGCACGTCCGGCACCGCGGCGTTGAACTACGGATCCGCGCTGGCGGAGGCGAATGCCCAGAACCTGCCGCTCGTCGCGATCACGACCGATCGGCTTCCGGAGTTCCTCGGGCAGATGGAGGACCAGATGGTCGATCAACGCGGCCTGTTCGGTGGCAGCGTCCGGTACACGGCCGAGCTTCGGCCGATCACGAACGAGCGCGACCGTTGGTACTGCAATCGGGTGATCAATGAGGCGCTCATCGCGGCCAATGAGCGCGGCGGCGGACCAGTGCATCTCAACGTCCCGATCGAAAGCCACAGCGGCGTCTCGTTCACGGTTCCGCGCCTCCCCCCGGTCCGCGTGATCACGCGCCATCGACTCGAGGACGGAGCACCCGACTGGAGTTCGCTCGCCCGTCGCCTCGCGGGTCGACGTGTGCTCCTCGTGTGGGGACAGGGACCACGCCCGAGTGAGCACACGCGTGCAGCCCTCGCGCGATTCGTCGCGGCCTTCGACGCGACGGTGATCGCCGACCACCTCGCCAATCTCGATACCGACGCCCGCGTCGGGAACCCCTTGGCGTTCCTGCGCGTCGCGAACGCGCATCCCGGGCTCGGGCCCGAAGTCGTCGTCACGGTCGGCGGCAACCTCGTGTACAAGGACGAGCTCAAGGGGTTCCTCAACAGGTCGACGCACGAGCACTGGCGCGTCGATCCCGACGGTGCCGTCGCTGATCCGTTCCGGTCACTCACCGACGTGATCGCGTGCCGACCCGAGGAGTTCCTCGAACGCCTCGCCGCGGCGAACGACGCGCCATCGGCCGGCCGGGGCTATGCGGACCGAATGCTGAAAGCGTCCGGATCGATCACGCCACCGCCCTCGGAGCACGGCGAGATGGCGGCAATCGGCCGCCTGATGGCCGCGCTTCCGCCGGCGAGCTCACTCCACATCGCGAACAGTGCTCCGATCAGGATGGCGCAACTCCACCCACTCGACCCATCGATCGACGTCTTCTCCAACCGCGGCGTGAACGGCATCGACGGATGCCTGTCGACGGCGATCGGTTACGCGGCCGCGACGGACAAGCCGAGCTTCGTGATCATCGGAGACCTCACGTTCTTCTACGACATGAACTCGCTCGGGATCCGCAACCTGCCCCACAACCTGCGCATCCTCCTCCTCAACAACGGCGGGGGAGCCGTGATGCACATGCCATTGCCCGCGTCGTACTCTCCGGTGGCCGGCCGCCATGTCAGCGCTGAGCACGCGCTGACGGCCCGAGGCTGGGTGGAGTCGCTCGGCATCGAGTACTCCCAGGCCGACACGTCCGAATCGACCGCCGCCGGGATCGAGTGGCTCACCGACCCGAGCTCCCGTGATGCGCGAGTGCTCGAGGTGTTCTCCGACAAGCTCACTGATGTCGCACAGCTCAAGGGCTACTACGCCAGCCTCACCGGCGGAGGGGCGCGGCCGACCTTGTACTTCAGGATCCGCCGCCTCGGCGGAAAGGTTCTGCGACGATTCGGCCTGCGATAGGGCTCGCGGGTTCGATCCAACTCTGGGACGAGGGAGCACATGGGAACGGTCAGGACATTGGCGCGTCGCGTGCGGACGCTCGTGGGCGGCCAGGCGAAGGTAGCCATGGCGCGCCCCTACGAGATCCGGCGCGATGCGCCCCCGGAGCTCGACGGCCAGATCGCGGTCGTGACTGGCGGAAGCGGCGCCATCGGTCGGGCGATCTCGCTCAGGCTGGCGATCAGCGGCGCAGAGGTGCACGTCCTCGGTCGCACGACGACCGCCCTCGAATCGGTCGTCGGCGAGATCCAAGGGCTCGGGGGTACCGCTCGAGTCGCCCAAGTGGACCTCGAGGACGACGACGCCGTACTCGCGTTCTTCGACGCGCTTCAGCGCGTCGACATCCTCGTCAACTGCGCGGGCGGCAGCGCTCGCGGCGACCATGCACCGGTATGGGACCAGTCGTTCGAGGTCATCGATCGGATCCTCGCCGTCAACCTCCGCGCGGCGATCGGTTGCGTCCGTGCCGCGTCGCCGAAGATGATGGCGCAAGGGTCGGGTCGCATCATCAGCGTCGGTTCGGTCATCGGCGAACGCGGCAAGGCGCGATTCGCCGACTACGCGGCCGCCAAGGCCGGCCTGGTCGGGTACATGAAGTCGGCGGCCATCGAGCTCGGCGCCCACGGCATCACCGTCAACGTGGTGTCACCCGGCATAGTTCCCCGCGGTATGCCGACGCATGACGAGTTGGAGCGCGTCAAGCGCACGAATGTGCTCGGCAGAATCGGTCACGAGGAGGACGTCGCCGAGGCGGTCGGCTTCCTCGCAAGCCCGCGGGCAGGATTCATCACCGGTCAAGAACTCGCTGTCGACGGCGGGAGGTCGCTCGGTCTGCGCGGTGACTCGTGATCGTGCGGTGACCAGGCCAGCCCGTGGCTTCCGCCCGATGACACGTCACCCCCCGGTCGAGCCGGCGTCGGTCACGCCGACATCCGCCCGGCTGAAGTTCTGGAACGACCGCGACGCGGTCGGCCCGCGTTGCCCCTGGTAACGCGACGAGTATGCGGGCGACCCGTAGGGCCTCTCGCTCGGCGAGGACAGGCGGAAGAAGCAGAGCTGCCCGATCTTCATGCCCGGCCACAGCTTGATCGGCAAGGTGGCGACGTTGCTCAGCTCGAGCGTGACGTGCCCGGTGAAGCCCGGGTCGATGAAGCCCGCGGTCGAGTGCGTCAGCAGGCCGAGTCGGCCGAGCGAGCTCTTGCCCTCGAGCCGCGCCGCGATGTCGTCGGGCAGCGTGACCTCCTCGAACGTCGACGCGAGCACGAACTCGCCCGGGTGCAGGATGAACGGCTCGTCGGGCCGCACGTCGATGAGGTGCGTCAGCTCGGGCTGGTGCTCGGCCGGATCGATGAACGGGTACTTGTGGTTGTCGAACAGCCGGAAGTACCGGTCGAGGCGCACGTCGATCGACGACGGCTGGACCATCACGGGGTCGTACGGCTCGAGCTTGACGCGCTCGCGCTCGAGTTCGGCCCTAATGTCGCGATCCGAGAGAAGCACGCTGCCAGCCTAGCGACGCGGCTTCGGCGGTTGCGGGTGGGTGTCGCGGGCGGGGCGGATGTCGCGACCCGCTCCGATGCGGGACCCGACCGTGCGACGCTTCCCGCCGGTCCCGTAGCGACCCCCGCGCCTTGCTACGATGGTCATCGCTGCATCCCCGGATGTCGCACGCCGATGTAGTTCAATGGTAGAACTTCTGCTTCCCAAGCAGACAGCGCGGGTTCGATTCCCGTCATCGGCTCTGTGTGAATTCCCCGATCAGACGCCCTTTCTATGCTCCGCCAGTAGGCGGGCAATCCCACCTTCCGCACGGAAACAGTCCACGCGGATGCACCTCGATAGGTTCGCCGGACTGATCAGGGATTTCGTCTACTGCGTAGCCGCGACTCTCGATTGCAAAATCGCTCTCGTAGTCACTTAATAGTCACAAATTCGAGCGAACCCTCCGCCTCAGCGGCCGTCGCCGACGGTCATGCGCCTCGACTCATCGACTCGCCCGCGGTGCCACACTGGCCGCTGTGACCGTCGAGTTCGAGTGCCGGACGCACGTGCCCGCCGGCGTGCAGGAGGCATTCGACCGCTCTCGGAGCATCGACCTGCACATGGCGTCCATGTCGGACTCGCGCGAGCGCGCGATCGCCGGCGTCACCGCCGGCCTGATTAGCGAAGGCGAAGAAGTCACTTGGCGGGCATGGCATTTCGGGGTGCCGATCCGAATGACCAGCCGCATCACCGCGATGACGGCACCGGGGTACTTCGTCGACGAGCAGGTGCGCGGCCCGTTCCGCTCGTTCCGCCACGAGCACGAGTTCCAACCGGACGGGTCCGGCACGCTCATGATCGATCGCGTGAAATTCGACGCTCCACTCGGACCGCTCGGCACGATGGCAGAACGGGTGATCGGACCCTACCTGCGCCGTCTCATCGAGAAACGCAACGCTCACATCGCAGAAACTGACATTATTCGACCAACTTGAGCGAGGTCAGCCGCGCTGCCAAGTAGTCGTCCCCTGCGGGAATCTCGCAGGTCCAGCGATACCGGGCGTCACCACGGTACGAACCGACGAGCTCACCCACTACGAGCGGATACCGATCGTCGGGACGCTGCACGACCACGTTCTCCACAATGAACGCGCCTGAGATTCCCGGGTGACCTGACGCCATGGCGGCACGGCCGCACGCCGCAACCAATTCTTCGCGGGGACCCTCATATCGCATCTCGTTGTCGCTCGACCAGCAACTCGACAGTACGAGGGCGGATGCAAACGCCACCGGGCAGGTTATCGACACGAGGAACGGGCGGTGCACATCGCGCACACTATCAACGGCCTGAGGGGTATGGACCCTCGGACTGCGGCGCCTGACCCCATTGGGGGGGCTGGTCGTCGTCGCCATTGTGGTGAAGCGCGCGATAAGCGTCTCAACAGTTAACCGTCGAAACATACTCGGTTGCGGGCATCCCCACCCCGTCTGAGTTCGAGCGAAAGTCTCGACGTGGCCCGAGGGCTCGCTCGAAACTCCTCGGAGCGCGCCCGGTCATCCGTCGTGGTCGGAGTCCGGTTCCTCGACCGGCTCGAAGCGGGTGAGTGAGGCGGCGAGGTTGAAGCCGGGGCCGGCTGCGAGGCCGACCTCGCAGGCCCATTCGTACTGCATCTTTCCGTCGAGCGCGAGCGTTCCTTCGACGTCGCCGGACCGCGCGGCCTCGGTGGCGGGAACGGTCGCATGCACGTTGTCCTCGTCGACCCAGCCGGCCACCTCGACGGCGAGGTCCACGCACATCCAGACCTGCTTCTCGTTGGTGTCATCGTCGTAGTCGACGGTGACCGGTTGTTGAACCGGGCTGCAGCCCACGAGGCAGCTCGTGGCCAGCACGACGACTGCGAACAGGCAAGCAACCGGGACCGACGTGCTCATCCCAGGCGCCGACCATCGAAGGTGTGCAAGTCGGCCTCCATGGTCTTGTCCTCGACGCCGACCGTCACGGTGCAACTCCACTGGGGCGAGATGTCGCGTTCGACTCTCGTCTGCGCGGTGATCTCCCACTGCCCAGGCCCGGTCTCCTGCAACCGCACCTGATCAACCGTCAAGAGGCCAGTTGCGTTCTGGATGTCGTTTCTCACTTGGAACGCGGAGAGGTCGGCACACGCGGCGACCTTGCCGCGATGAGGCCCGTATTAGCTCACCACCAGATCACTCTCACCCCAATCAGGAGTACAGCCGGACAGAGCGAGCGCAGCAAGGAGGACAAGCGCGCCACACGCAGCGCCGCGACCGTAGATAGACGAGATGGTCGCTCGAGCGGCCACCGTGAATCCCCTCACGCCGAAAGCCGCGCGACAAGTGCGATGGTGCCTGCCACGACTGCGCCAGCGAGCACAAGGGTCACCGCAGTCAGGATCGCACCGGCAGGACGTGAACGCCGGATCCAGGCCGAGACCGCAAGGCCGAGGAACACCATGGCCAGCGCCGCGAGGCAGACCAGTCCACCAACTCGCGCGATCACCGCGGCGCCGTCTGCCCCCAGCACTGCGAAGAAGTAGACGGCCAGCACGGTGACCAGTGCGAGCACGAAGAACGCAACGGACGCGACGCTCACGAGCAAGCCCCACGGCTCGACCTCAGATTGCGTACGGCGACGATCTGCCAGCTCGGACACGAATCCGTGAGGGATCGCGACGTCGTCGGGCATGATGCTCAACTGCCGGATTCGTGCCTCATCGGCTCCTTCCTCCGCGAGAAGGTTCACATATGCTGCTCGCTCGGTGCGGCTCGACCGGGGCAGGAAGAACTCGTACCGGCCTGCCTGATCGGGATGACCGGTCTCACGGTAGATGCGCGCGATCGCGTGTCTGAGATCCTCATTGCCCGGATCCTGAAAGAGGTGCTCGCGCAGCAGATGCCCAGCCTCGCGCACGCGCCCCGCGAGCGCGAGAGAACGTGCTGTTTCGATCGCGGCGGATGGGTCAGTTCGCACCCAGCAATTATCCGCACCGTGACGGAGATCAGCGACTCACCACTCGGAGCCCCGAGGCGGCGAGAGCGCGCCCGCGGAACTGCATCGCCGTCATCTAGGCACGCGTGAGGCAGTCGGTCGCCGGCACTGTCTCGCCGTCACCGCTCGGCGCAGTCAGCCCGGCAGACTCAGAAGATTGATTGCGGCGCGCTTCTGGATTTCGCCTGGCAGGTCGAGTTCTGCCATCAGGACGAGCGCTAGAAGGCCGGACGTCACCCATTCAAGCCGGAAGATGTCGCCGTCGCCATCTTCACTTCCGGTGTGCGCGAGCCCGTTGCGGGCAAGAACAAGGCGGCGCGCCCAAACCTCGATGTCATCTATCAGCGCCTTCACGGCGGAGCCGTCGGGCACCGATGCGAGAGCCCGCAGACGCTCCCGAAGGCTGGGACCGTTCCGGAGGTTCGCTTTCACCCATCTGCGGTCATCCTCGTCATCAAGTGCCGCAAGCACCTTGCTGCGGAGCGAAGCGAAGTGTTCCTTCGACATCGACGTTGCATCGCCATAGAGGGAGCTGTGGAGCGCCTCGCTCGCGATTGCATTCATCAGCAGTCGTGTCTCGGTGAAGCCCGGCCTCGAGTACTGCAGCCCGAAGTACACGTTGCAGGCGGTGGAAGCTTTGCTGCGTATGCGCATCCAGTCAGCGATGAGTTGGTCGAACGGAAGGTCGTCGCAGGTGAATCGGAACTGATGGAAGGGCACCGCGGCTGCCTCCGGTTCGGCGGTGTGGATGCGTCGACCGTACGATTCGACCTCTATCGGCAGCTCGCTGGTCGAGCCATCCGCGTTCGGGTGCTCACGACGATCCGTGTGGAACAAGGTCGCGCTGATAAGTCCAGAGGGTTCACCCGAGGCGAGCGTGACGAGATCCATGATCTGCAAGATCAGTTCGTCGAAGCCGTTGGCCGACGTCGGCGAATCGGGTATCAAGAAGAGGTAGGCGGTGATCTCGCTGGACACGACATCCTGCTCCCGCGTCTGTGTCAGCTGAAACGGTTGCGCGTGGGAGCGAGCCTGAATCGTCCAGCCGTCGACCGCCACCGAGAGCGGTTCTATTGCCCTCACCGACGCCACGTACGTCGTTTCCCGAAGGTCCGACGTCCGGTTCGCGGCGGGGAAGGCCAACCAGTTCGTAAGATTCTCGATCTGGACCCGGGCGGAACGAAAGGCCGGCTCCGTTTGTCCAACGTGGGCGCCGATCAGCACTCGATGAACATGCAGGCGATGGAAGAACTGCGGACGCGAGAAGAAGCCGCCGCGCGTCGTCAGGGTGAAGCAATCCAGGAGCGTGGCCGGCTTCCCCAACGCATGCCCCAGGATCACCGGAACTCGGCGGAACATCCCAGCCCCGGGCGACTCCCGGATGACGAGGTCGAAGCCACCTATCAACTCGAGCCGAGACTCACCGTCCGGCTCGACAACGAGGCGGCCCGGAACTTTGTCTTCCGGAGCCTCGGGCAACCACCAATGACCGTGCCACTCCATCGCGCTCATCACGAGCACCAGTCTGTGCGGCAGTTTGCTACCACCGCGGGAGGCGCGAGCGCGAGGCTTCGGCCCGATCGAACGCAGGACCTTCAGCGATGCACAGACGATTCCTCAACAACGACGCCCTCAAAAGGGATCAAGCACGCTCACGCGATGACGAACGGATTGCAGCTTGCCAATCGGCACGAAAGCGACTCGTGGCATTGGCCACTCGCCGTTGATGCGGCGGACAAGGACACGCTGAAGTGCGGCGATCAGGTTGAGGTCGACCCATCCGAGGAACTGACCGGCTCCGACGCCAAGGACCCAGCCGAAGAGCAGCCAAGCGATGAAGCCGACCGGGATGACGATCCAGAGAAGCAGCCCTCGGACGACCAGCAGCGCGAAGACGCTGATGCCTCCGAGCGCTGAGGATGCCGCCTCCTTCATGCCTCGACCCTATCGCTCACGTCAGTAGCGACGAGCCGGGCCACCGCGCTTCGCGCCTATGCGGGGACACAGCTCCTTTTTCGGCACGGCGCACTCGGTCGGCCTCATGTCAGACTTCCGCCATGCAACCAGACGGTCGCGCTGTCGGCCAAGCCCTCGCCGAGCGGCTCCGCCCGATCCTGCGGGAGCACGGCTTCCATCGCTTCCAAGGGCGTCACGCGTGGCGACGCTCCGAGCTGACCGTCGACCTGGTCTCGTTCCCTTCCATGACCTCGTGGGTTGCCGCGGGCGTCGGCTGCACGACCTACTCCTTCAGTGGTGCCGTTGGGGTCTACTACCCCGCGCTGGATGCCTGGGGTCCCGTCGAGTGGCCGCGGGACTACCGGTTGAGCTTCCGAGGCGTGCTGGGAAAGAGCATTCAACAGCCGTGCTTCCATCCATATGGGGTCAACGACGGAAGTGACCGAGCCGACGTGTGGTACGTCCTTGAGGACGGGAGCAACCTCGTCGACGTCTTGGACGACGCGGTCGCTACCCTTCTCGCGCAGGGTCTGCCGTTCATCGACCGACTCGACGACCCGCAGCAAGCTCTGCATGCACTGCTCCACGATGAGGGGCGGAACCCTGACTTCAGGACCCTCGGCCTCATGCCCGGAGCACTCGGTTCGCCTCGGAATACCGAGGACACCGCCCGGCTGAGCTCGATCCTCGGCTGAATAACGCAGATCCAATGCGCAGGCGAGAATATTGCCATCCCGGTGACGGGCGGCGCAGCGACGCCGCTCGCGGTGCACTCAAGTACATCCCATCAACTCGGTCAGTGCCCGGTTGGGGCATCGGGCATCGAGGCGTGATCGTGATGCCGTGTCGCGACCATCGCCTGGTCCGCGGCATTAGCCTCCAGATATGCGTTCGCTGGGTCGCCGCCGCGGCGGTCACCATACGCGCGGGCTTGTGTTGCTGCTCGTAGTGGTGACCGGACTATCGGGCTGCGTCCCAGCCCCGCCGATGGCCTTCCGCCTCGGCTCAGACGGCCGGCTCGATGTCGGATCTTGCGTCGATGTGAGCGAGATCAGCGGTGCCCGCGTTGACCTTCAGCGGTACGTGGCCCCCTGGGCCTACGAGCATGACGCCGAAGCGGACTTCGAAGAGGCCTTCGCCTCACCGGTTTCCATGAATGAGGGGCAATTCCTCTCATTCGGTCGTGGTGAAGTCGAGACCGGCAATCTCGATCTGAGCGGTGATAAATGGAATCGGGTCGAGGTCACCCTTGTCGGTGCAGACTTCGATCTCGTCGATCAAGTCAATCGCGACCAGCTCGTGGTCGACGAATGGATATGGAATCGCGACCAGGTGGCCGGCGCCGTCCGACCCTGCGACGAGCCGACGACAGCGATTCGTACCGGATGACATCCGAACCATCCGTTCGGAACTTCTCGACGCGATTGGTTTGATACGCAGTGGCTGGCCGATCGATGTCGCAACTATGGTGAAGCGAACGATGAGGGGACGGCAGGGAACGCCGGCTCAAATCCGGGTTGCGCGCATCCAACGCAGGCAGGACGGAGCTCGTAGTCACTTAATAGTCACAAAATCAACATCACGTTGCTTCACTCAAGTTCACACTTCCGCGTTATTCCGGGGCTCGTGAGCCCGAGTGAAGCCGAGTGAATCACTACTGGATAACTTCTGCTTCCCAAGCAGACAGCGCGGGTTCGATTCCCGTCATCGGCTCCTGGTGAAAATAATCTGATCAGATCCTGTTTCGGTCGCTAGATCGACGTGCGTCGATTCGATTTGTTTCATCGCGTCAGGGTTTCCTCACGGTTAATAGTTCGACTTGTTCTCGTGAGCAGGACCACGCTCAACACTGCCGAGCAGCGAGTCTTCCTGCCGAGAGATGCAGCCGCAGCATCCTGCTCTGGCCCAGGTCCAGGCCCAGCCCCGACCCCGAACGGGCGACGATGAGCCTCCGAACAACCCGGGGGCGCAACACTCACCAACCCGCCGTTCGCGGTTGCCCCCGACGGTCGGACCTATGCCAGCATGAGCGCAATGACAGCGTCAGACGCCGCACTTGTCATCGCGACGATCGCCTCTCCGATCGTCGCGATCGTGGGCGCGGTCATCGGTTACCGCGTAGCTGTTCGAACCGCAACGATCGCGAAGACTACCGCCGATGCCGATCGCGAGTCCGAACGTGCGGCGGCCGACGCCGATCGGGAGTTGGAGCGGCAGCGCCTCAGCGCGGAATCAAGCCGGGAACAGACGAATTGGTACCTGCAGCAACGGCGCGAAGCGTATGTCCAAGTCCTGTCCTACCTCGTCGGACTCCAGCGGAGGATGATCCCGAGCGAAGACAAGCCCGGCGAACTGAGGGAGTTCGAGGTGGGGATCGCGGATGCATTGCCCGCGCTCAATCTCTTCGCGGCGGAAGGCGTGCCCGAACGCCTGTCGAACATGCTTGAGAAGGTCAAACTGTACCGGGACCTGTACGAGAGCGGGCAGATCGACTTGTTCGTCGAGGCGCCCTACGTTTTGGGCGGCCTCGCCACGGAACTCATAGACCTGATGCGGAACACGATGGGGACGGATCCGACCGCACTGTAACTGCCCTTGGCCCGAGCTCCCGCTTACGTACCCGATGACGAGAACACCAATGAGTGCCACGCTTCGGGCAAGGGGCTCGATTATGGGCCCACGGTTTTGCCGAGTTCACCCCGGCTCCCTGTGGTTCACATTTCGCAGGATTCCGCGGCGCGTGAGCCCGAGTGAGTCATCGTGAACCGGCACTTAGGAACTACTGCTTCCCAAGCAGACAGCGCGGGTTCGATTCCGGTCATCTGCTCTTCGCAAAATGGCCTGATCAAACGCTCTTTCCGTTCTCGCGCAGCGAGCGCGCGATGCCTCCGATCGCCGGAGATCGCGTGGAAACAGTCCACGCGAACACGCCCCACGCCGCCACCGCCGTCCGTCGCCGCCAGTCGTGAGACCGACCGTGAGACCGACCGATCAGATCGCCCGCACCGCGTTGTTGCGTTTGTCATGCGTGAGTTCGGCGCGGCCGAGCAGCTCGAGCAGTGGCGGAAGATACATTCCGAATCGGCCCCGGTAACCCTTGCGGAGTCCGTACCATCCGCCGACTGGGTTGCCGGGATCACGTCCCCACGCTTCCACGCTGCCGGGTGCGGCGGGCTTCTGCTCGTCGGCCGCGCCGAGTGGTACCCAATCGGCCTGCTCGCGAAGCCAGGTGTCGAGGTCGTCGATCGCGCGGAGATGATACTTCAGCGTCGTCGAACCGACTTGGCACACCAGCGCGGGAGGGTCGGCCGTCTCGTCGCGGTACATCGTGTACGTACTCGTACCCGGCGCCGTCGTCAGTCGCCAAGGATCATCTGAGGTTCCACTGCCAGACATATCGACTCCCCGAATGCATCGCTGGTGCGAGCGTAGGCCAGCAACGTGATCACGAACAGTCCCAAACGGGGTCATTCCCGCGGTCGGGGCCAGCCGCCGAAGGGGCTGCGCCGCGTGACAGGCTAGGGTCCATGGGCACGCAGCGGCGCTTCCGGGCCACGGTCATGGTCGACCGTCGCGGGCGGACCATCGTGCCGATCCCATTCGACCCGGACGAGGCGTGGGGGATGAAGCCACGCCACCCGGTGCGGGGGTCCGTCGCCGGCTGCTCGATGCGCGGCAATATCGAGAAGCACGGGGACGGACCCGCGCTGACGCTCGGACCGGCATGGACGCGAGTCCCATTGCGGGATGGCGCCGAAGTGGACGTCGTGCTCGAGCCCGAGGGACCGCAGCGCGCCGACCTCGCGCCGGACATCGCGGCGGCGCTCGACGCCGCACCGGATGCCGCAGCGTTCTTCGACTCCCTCGCGCAGTTCTACCGCAACGCGTGGCTACGGTGGATCGACTCGACCAAGCGCAACCCCGAGCAGCGTCCCGTGCGGATCGAAGAGATGGTCCGGAACTTGCAACAACGACGCAAGGAGCGGCCGTAACCACGCGCCCCCCTCGCCGCCGCTGCGGTGATTTGGATGTGTCGCACTCAGGCGCGATCCGCGACAGGGGGCGACTCACGCTCCGGCCGCGCCAGAGCGCGCGCGTCGGTGGCCTGGACCGGGATGAGATCTGCGCAGGGGCTTCATTCGCCCGCACGCTCGTCGTATGTTGGTGCGCATCTGTCACGGCCAAAGCCGCCTCAGGTTCCCTGCTGACCTTCCCGTTTGGAGACCCGACCATGCTGAAGAAGATCCTCGCCGGCGCCGTGATCGCCGTCGCCCTGCCGCTGACTGCCGTCGCAGGTCCGGCAGTGCCGACGTGTCCGTCACTCCGATAGTCGACTGCTCGACCGCGTCGGTAAGGCAGGGCATCGCCGATCTGCAAGCATCCGTCGCGACCCTCACGATCACGGGCCAGAACGCCGAGAAGGACCGGGCGATGCTTCAGGGCAAGCTCTCCGCCGCCCTCATCAAGATCGACGAAGGAAAGCCCCTCGATGCGGCCTCGAAGCTGACCGACTTCAACAGCCGCGTCATCCAGCTGCGGGACGCCGGCAAGATCTCCGCCACGGACGCCACCGCGCTGATCACCACCGCGGACTCCATCGTCGTTTGCTTGGGAGGCACCGCCTGAGCGAAACGCGCACTCGAGTCAAGCCCAGCCCTGCAGAGCGTGTGACGGCTGGCACTGGTCGGTCAGTCGTCGGGTGGGCGACGCAGTCGCTTGAGGTCCGTGCGCCGCCTCTTCGCTTCCAGGCGCCGTTCCTTGGCGCCGCGACTCGGACGCGTCGGTCGGCGCGACGGTGACGGCGGCCGCAGCGCCTCGGCCACGACCGCGGCGAGCCGAGCACGCGCAGCATTCCTGTTGCGCAATTGCGCGCGGTGCTCGGATGCGGTGATCGTCAGTGCTCCGTCGACAATGCGACTGTTCAGTCGCTCGAGGAGTCGGTCCCGCTGGATTGGAGAGAGGACGGCCGAGCCTGCCACATCCCACACGAGTTCCGCTCGGGAGTCTGCGGTGTTGACACCTTGCCCGCCGGGACCGGATGACCGCGAGAACCGCCAAGACAGTTCCGACTCGGGGATCGTGAGCCTGGAGTCGACCCGAAGACCGGGCCGGTGCGGAGCTGGCATGGATCCATCATCCTCTTGCGCTCGAGAGGCTCGTGCGGAACTGCAGACGCGTGCGCCGAATTGGATAGCGCGCGGCCGGCCTCACCGCGAACGCATCTCAGCAGCATCCAGTTGACGATCGCTTTCAAGGGGGGCCGTAGCGCTACGGAAGGCGACCTCGCGTTCTTGCGATTGGTGGCCGGCGGTCACCCGAAGCGTCGAGCCCCGCGAACAGAGTCGGCAGACCTACCAGACGGTGCCGCCGCCGACCGAGATGCCGCCCCACGTCAGCGCGATGAAGATCGCGGCGAACACGACAGGCGCGATGCCCTTGCCGTTGCGCGCGAGTCCCTTGAAGAGGGCGATCACGGCGAGGATCGCGGCGATGATGGAAAGGCCGCCGCCCAGAATCAGCCCGATGAACAGTGGAATGGGCATGAGCACGAGACCGGCCAGTGCGACCCAGAACGCGGCCCAAGCAGTCGGGTTGGAGGGGCGTTCGACGGAGGAGGACATGCGTGCATTATCTCGTGTCCGCGGCATGCAGCTCGTGAGACGCGGCGCCCGCGTCAGCGGAGTCGAGGGGAATATCCCCGCGTCGTGCGACCAACGATGTCAGAACGCCCATGCGTGGGCGCTCTCCGCATTCTCTTCCGGACCGTGGGCGACTGGTGATGTCCCGTAGGCGCGGTCGTCGCCTCGCCCGAATTGCACAAGTGAGCACACTGCTCCCGTGCTAGGAGGCGTGCTGCCCTGAACCCAGACGGCGAATGGTAGGCACCGACCCGCACCCGTGGCAAGCGAGAAAGGGATGACGCCGGCCGACGATGGCGACACGGCGGCGTCAGTGCCAGTGTGACTTGACGATCATGCATGCCCACCGCAGGGACTCCGGGCGAACGGACGTCCGTCGATGACGCCACAGCACGACTGACTCGCTGACGGCGCCGACATTTACGTATTACACTATTGCCATGACCAAGCGCGAGACGATCAATGGTGTGCCTATCACCGAGGAGCAGATCTCCGAGTGGGTGGCCGAAGCCGAGACTGGCTATGACATCCAGGCGCTGAAGAAGCGCGGACGCGGTCGACCGGGCCGCGGTGCTGAGCCGTCGCAGGTCGTTGCGCTGCGTTTGACCAGTGACGAACTCGCCGCCCTGGATGCCCGCGCTGCACGCGAGCACAAGACACGATCGGAGCTCATTCGCGACGCACTGGCCGCGTACGCCGCGTGAACGTCCACGATTCGGCACTCAAGCACGGCGTCAACCCCGCGGACGCAGCGCAGGCAGCCTCATGGCCCCTCTGGATCGAGGACCTCGACGAGGACTCGCCCGCCAGGCAACTCCGACTCGGATTCGATACCCGAGGTCGATTGCTCGAGACGGTCGTGCTGGTCTTCGACAGTGGGAACGAACTGGTGATCCACGCGATGAAGGCACGACCGCAGATGCTCGATCTCCTTCCGTAGACAGCGAACGGGATCCCTCAGCTTCTGGAGACGCGGACGTTTCCCGGCGGCGTGATCCTGACCAGGTACGAGATGCGGACCTGAGCACGATTCCTCCGGCTGTGTGGATCACCACTGGGCGGCATCCATCGTCACGTCGACGCCATGATCCACACGCCGGCTCACGGTTCATCGGTCAGGCGCACCTTCGAGAGGAAGTACTCGACGATCAGGTCGTCCAGGTCCTCGCCGGATCCGAGCAACGTCGGGACAGCCTCGACGGCGTCGGCGGTGTACGCCTGCCAGTGTCCACCGGCGAAGAAGACCGTCCCGAGCACGACGCCGTCATGATCGGTGTCGCCGACCCTGACGATGTACCCGACGTCATCCGATAGCGGGAACGCCGTGATCGCGAGCGCATCCTCCGCGGTGTACGTGCGTGGTGCAGTCATCCCACTCGCCCCCTAACGGAGCGGCCCGCCGAGGTCGCCCCACGCCGACGTCGCGAGCCGGCGCTGCTTCCGTCGTTCCCGCTCGATGGGATCGACCTGGTCAGGCCAACCGGTCATGACGGAAGTCTGCGGCCCCGCGCCTCGCCTCGCAATGACCTTGCCCGGCGATGCACGCCGCGATCGCCGCACCGAGGTCCCGCGGCCCACGTCAGGCCTCTCAGGCCGGATCGCCACCGAGGTCACCGAAGAGGAAGCCGCCGCGCTGTGCGCGCTCGCGGCGCTCCCGCTCCATCGGATCCAGGTCGTGGCGCTCGCCGGCGTCCCCGAGCGACGAGGAATCGTCCTCCGCGTGAACGCGAACCGGGTCGGCCAGCTTGCGGAGCTGTTCCGTCGCCGCATGTTCGACCACCGCCGGCACGAAGTCCCGTACCGTCGCGCTCTCCAGTCGGCGGCGCTCGTCACCCACGACGCGGCGGACGTACTCGGGGGACAGGGTAGGAAACCGCGCTGCAAGCCGGTCGCTGACCCGGTCGAGCGCCTCGTTCTCACCAAGCGCATCCATGACTCCATGCTCCGCGGAACCCGCGCCGGCGCCAATGACCGGACGGTGAACGTCAGCTGAACTGTCCCTGATGCCCGTGATCGCGTCCTGACCGTCGCCTCACCATTGGAAGCCGCCCCAGTGGTGCGCGTGATGGTGGTCCAACAGGTGGCCGGCCTTGGTCTCGGCGATGCGGTCGGAAGGTGCTCGTCGAGCGTGGTAGAGCGCATAGCCCGACAGCAGGAGCATGCCCCACGTCGGTGCCGACGTCTCGAGGTGGGCGAGCATGCCGAACACGAGTCCGACCCCGGTGGCGGTGATGCCGACCACCACCTGGCAGAAGACGATCACCTCGATGTCGTCGTCCCGTCCGAGGTACAGGTACATCCATGTCGACCGCGTGCTCGACGTCGCCGCCCCACCCGCTGCGGCGAGGGTGATCACGAGGCCGCTCAGGATCGGCAGGGCCTGGACGTCGAGCGAGTCGGCGATGAGCGCGGCGATGGCTGAGGCCACGCCGAGGCCCGCGGCGGTGAGCAACAGCCCGCGAATCGTCGCCCGATGCCGGCTCAACGTCCACAGCGCGGTGAACAGGAGGCTGCCGACCGCGGTGAGCGCGACGATGTGGTGCAGGGCCTCTGATTTCTGCCCGTGCAGCGTCGCCCCGTGCACGCTGTAGAAGCTCGTGCCCAGGGTGATGGAGAGGAACAGGATCTGGGTGATCAGGAACTCCCGGACCCAGGGGTACTTCCGATCGGGCCGCATCTTCAGCGCCGCGAGGATGCCGACCGATCGGCGCGGGACCGCGGGGCCGGAGCCGGTCGGGCGGATGGGGAGCAGGGCGAGCGCTGCCACCGCCATCGCCGTGATCCCGATCCAGAGGAGCGCGACGTGCGCATCCTTCCCGTTCGGGTCGAGGAAGAACGTGCCCATGACGACAGTGATGGCCAGCGTGAGGACCGCACCGCCCGTGCCCTGCACGACACTGATCGCCGATTTCTCCGCGGAGGCGAGCGATGACGACATGACCTCGATCCTGGCGATGGATGCCACGCCCCCGAGCACCCCGAGCACCGCGGCGACGAGCCAGAGCCCGTTCAGCCACTCCTCACCCACCAGCGTGATCCCGATGCCGGTGATCGCGAACACCGTCGCGATCAGGGTCAGGAGCAGCGCGAGCGACCTCGCGACCGACCGCAGGCCCAGGAGGCGAGGCGCCATCACCACGCCGAACAGGTTGGCCGCCGTGTAGGTCGGGAAGATCAGTGCTGCGGCGAAGGGACTCCCGCCGAACGCGATGCAGATGAACGGGAGCACCACGGCGACCGCCGTGAGCTGATTCGCGACCGCGAAGCTCACGCTCTCCGCGGCCGCGGCGACGAAGTTCCGCCGAGTGGATGGCGCGCTCACCACAGCCCCACGGTACCGGGGGCCACGGCGAGGCGTTCAGTTCATCGGCCGAGTGCGTCGAGCTGGAACGCGGTGCCGGTCACGATGAGGCGGAGGTCGGTGCCGGTTTGCAGGATGGCGCGTTCTGGTTCACGGGTGGCGCTCCTCTTGGGTGCGGAGGTCGTCGAGGTCCTCGAGGACGTCGAAGGGCGATTCGATGTCGCCGCGCCAGGCCTCGATGCCTTCGCGGACGGCGAGGGCGGCGACGACGAGCGCGGCGATCGAGTCGGCCCATTGCCAGCCGAACAGGCTGTTGAGGAGCAGCCCGATGAGGACGGTGCCGGAGAGGTAGATGCACAGCACGAGCTGCTTCGCGTCGGCCTGCACGCTTCGGGAGCCGAGCTCGCGCCCGGTGCGGAACTCGACCCATGCCAGCGCGGGCATGACGAGCAGGCTCGCCACGGCGATGCCGATGCCGACCGGGCTGTGCTCGACCTGTCCGACGCCGGCGAGGTTCAGGATGGCGTCCACGCTCACGTAGGCGGCCAGCGCGAAGAACGCGATTCCGATCGCCCGCACGGTCGGCTTCTCCCAGCGCTCGGGATCCTTGCGGGTGAACTGCCACGCCACGGCAGCGGCGGAGGCGACCTCGATCACGGAGTCCAGCCCGAAGCCGATGAGCGCGGCGGATGACGCGGCCGCACCGGCTGAGATGGCGACGATCGCCTCGATCACGTTCCAGGTGATCGTGACGCCGACGATGAGCCGCACGCGTCGGTGCAGCGTCGCCCGTCGCTCGTGAGTGGGAGTCGTCGCGGCGGTCAACGCACGGCCTCCGCAGCCTCGCAGCAGCCAGGCACTGCACAGGCCGGATCCGCGCACGGGATGCCCTCGTCGACGGCGAGCGTGACGTCGACGAGCGCGCCGAGCGCGACAGCCAGGTGCGGATCGGCGATCTCGTACCGGGTCTGTCGGCCCTCGGGCTCGGCCACCACGATCCCGCAGCCCCGGAGACATGCCAGATGGTTCGACACGTTCGTGCGGGTCAGTTCGAGGTCTCGAGCCAGCTGCGCCGGGTAGCCGGGCGCCTGCAGAAGCGAGATCAGGATGCGCGAACGGGTCGGGTCGGCCATCGCCCGACCGAGGCGATTCATCACGTCGATCCGTGACACGAGGGTCAGCATGTGATGACTATACAGCGATTACTGACCAATCGGCCATGCCCGCGATCGCCGCTTCAGTCCGGCTGGCCGAGGGGCGCGGTGCCCGTGCCCGGAGGCACGGTCTCGACGCTGAGGAGCACCTCGCGTCCGAGCGCTCCGGCGACATCGACGGTCATCACCGGGCCGACGCCGGGTGCGTAGAACTTGTACTCGACGACGTCGGGCTCGATGCTGCTGGTGTCGCGCGTCGTGACCACGTCGTCGAAATGGCCGAACGGGACATCCACGAGCTCGGTCGTCCGCATCACCTCGCCGTTGTCCTCGGCGTGCCCGCGATAGTACTCCTGCCGATACTGCTGCCCGGGCTCCGGATGGGCCGGCATGACGACGCCGGCCAGTGCGCCGTCGACACCCGCCTCGAACGACCCCTCGGTCGTTGACACGACCCCGTCCTCGAACTCGGCCGTCTCCTCACCGAGGTACCAGATCGCGCCATCCTTGTCCTGGGCGTACCAGTCGAAGGTGTCCTCCACGAGTTGCTCGTCGCAGAACACCGAGTCGCGCACCACGCGCGCGGTGACGCCGTTCGCGATGTCCTTCGTGTCCGACGTGACCGTGACGACGACGCTGCATTCGGTTCCGTCCTCGTCGACCTCGCGGTAGACGCTCCTCGTGCCCGGAGACATGGGCCAGTACGGATTGTCGATCTCGGTCGTGAAGTCGGCGGGGTCCAGCGAGGTCGGCTCGTCGCCCTGGGGCAGCGCCGGCGTCGTCGTCGAGTCCGCACCTGTCGACGCGCATGCGCTCAGCATCAGCACCGTCGTCCCGAGCGACGCGATTCCGACGCACCGAGCGAGGATTCCAGTTCTCATGATCCAGCCCTCCGTTCGTGCCACGGGCTGCCATGAGCATGCCCCGGCCACGCTGACGCCAGCCTGAATCCGCGTGATCACCGCGCGGAGCCGGTGCGACTCGTCGCAGCCTGGATCCCCCAGGCGATCAGGCCGCCGACCGCTCCGATGAGGGTCCCGGTCACGAGCCCGCTCGGGATCGCGGCGAACCTCGGGATCACCGTGCCGAGCTGACTGTCGCCGACGCTCGGGAGGTCGCCGGCGAACGCGGCATCCCAGAGCAACTGGTGCGTGATGACGAGCATCGCCCCGAAGACGACGCCCGTCACGAGGAGCGTGAGGAAGGGATTCGGCACCTTGGCGAGCAGTGCAACCAGGATCCACGCCACCACCGGACCGATGGCGAGGAGCCAGGTCACGGGGTCCGCCTCGTCGACGATGTGCAGGTCGTTCAGGATGACGCGAGGCACGCCCAGGACGGCGAGGCCGATGATCGCGAGGAACGGGATGCCCAGCGCGTGGCGGCGGGCGACGGGTACTGGTTCATGGGTGGTTTCGTAGGTCATGCCCGGGACGGTACGCGTCGACCCGTTCGGGTTCGTCCGCTCCCGGCCGACATCTCGGGTCGTTCCGAGGCGACATCTCGCCGCCGTCCGTGGTCGGCGCGGCCGTCGATCGCTGCGGACGCGCGTCCTCATCCGCGTCGTGGAGCATCAGGACGCATGAGAGACCACTTCGTAGAGAGCGATTGGCCGGAGCGGGGAGCGGGTCTTCGCGCTCGTCCCCTCGATCACACGGATCACGACGAGGTCGCGGAGCTGCTCGGCCGCGGCAGGGCCGACAACCCGATGCAGGTCGCAGTCCACGGCCGGGACGACCGGCTCAGGGAGGGCCGCCACGCGCGACTCATGCGATCCTTCCTCGCCCGCTCCTCCTCGCTCCGGCTCGACGGACTGGAACGTGGCGACGTACTGGTCGGCGTCGTGGCGTCGGCTCCGCCCGGTCGCTGTCAGCCGGCGCCCGGCGATCGGCTCCGACTGCTCGCAACGGCAACGAGATTCGGACCGGGGGCGGCGATCCGGCTCGCGAGATGGCACGCCACGTGGATGCGACACGATCCATCCGAGCCGCACGTCCATCTCGGCCCGGTGTCCGTGGATCGTGGACTTCGCCGTCAGGGCATCGGCGGGCTCCTGCTCATCCGGCACGTCGCCCACCTCGACACCGTGGGTGCCGTGGGGTACCTCGAGACCGATCGACCCGAGGCGGTCGACTTCTATCGACGATTCGGGTATGCGGTCGTCGGGGAGGCGAAGGTCCTCGGCGTGCCGTGCTGGTTCATGCGCCGCCCGTCGGCGTGATCGAGTCCGTCACGAGGTGACCAGCCCCGAACGGTGCGCGATCACCACCAGTTCGGGGCGGTCACGCGCAGCGAGCTTCGCGAGGATGCGACTGACGTACGTTCGCGCCGTCGCGGGACTGAGATGCAGGCGCCGAGCGATCTCCTCGTTCGTGTCGCCGTGTCCGACCCGCGCCAGGACCTCGAGTTCGCGCGCGCTGAGGAACGCCAGACGGGGGTCGCGCGACGGTGCCGCTTGCCCGACCGCCACCATCGCCATCAGGCGTTCGGTGATCGCCGGCGACAACAGGTGCTCTCCTGCGGCCGCCCGCGCGACGGCATCGCGCAGCTCGTCGCGAGGCGCGTTCTTCAGCAGGTAGCCGACTGCGCCGGCACGGATCGCCTCGACGATGTCCGCGTCGTCGTCGAACGTCGTCAGCACGACGACGCGGGTGCGTGCAAGTGCGTCATCGCCGCGGATCAGCCTGGTCGCCTCGAGGCCGTCCAGAACCGGCATCCGGAGGTCCATCAGCACCACATCCGGTCGGTGCTTCCGAACGGCGTCGACGCCCCTGCGACCATCGGTCGCCTCCGCCACGATGCGGATCGAGGCATCCCGAGTCAGGAGCGCCCGCAGGCCTTCGCGAACGAGATCCTGATCATCCACGAGCACGACGGTGATCACTGCCGCACCTCCACGGGAAGCCACGCTCGCACCTCGAAGCCCGACCGGCATCTCCCGGCTCGGAGGCCGCCGCCGAGCAGCTGTGCGCGTTCCCGCATGCCCTGGAGCCCGTTGCCCGCCCGAACGGGGAGGGAGGCCTGGGCCTCGATCCCGCCCTCTTCGCGACCGGGCCGGTCGTCATTCACGACCGCCACGTGCACGATCCCGTCCACTTCCTCGACCTCCACGTCGACCCGGGAAGCCCGGGCGTGCCTCACCACGTTGGTGATCGATTCCTGGATGATCCGGTAGGTGGCCGTCTCGATCGTGGGAGGCAGGTCCGACCGGAGCCGCACGCGCAGGTGCACGTCGATGCCCGCATGTTCGGCAGGACTGACGGCCTCCGCGAGGTCGGCGAGGGTCGCCGGCGGCCGTGACGCGCCGGCGCCGTTGCGAAGGCCCGAGACCGTGCGCCGCACCTCGGTCAAGGTCGACGAGGTGGTCTCCGCGATGACCCGAAGGGCTCTGCGGACCGCGGGTTCGTCAGAACCGAGCGAGTCCTCTGCGACCTCGGCGTGCAATCCGACGACCGCCAACGCGTGCCCCACCGAATCATGGACCTCGCGTGCGATCGCCAGCCGTTCCGAGGCCACCCGCTGCTCGGCGTCTCGCTGCGTTCGCTCGGTCACCAGCTCCGCGATCTCCGCTGCCTGGCGACGCAGCTCCCGACGCACCCGCAGGCTGTCCCCGAGCGCGATCGCTCCGGCCAGCAGCAGGATGTGGCCCGGCAGTTCGTAACCCACGACGAACGCCGGGTCCTGCCCCATCGCGAGGCGATAGACCACGGAGATCACAACGAGCGATGCGGATGCGACGACCGCCGCGATGAGATGACCGAACTCCGCGGCCGAGAACACGGCGGCCGCAAGCGGGATCGCGACGCCGATCGGCGGGTAGTCCGCGGCATAGTACGCGACGACCGCGGCCGCCGAGACGGCGACGACGACCACCGGGTGGCGTCGGCGTACGAGCATGAGCCCTCCGAGGCCGACCGCCCACACGTACGGCCATCCATCCGGCTCGGTTCGTCCCACGTCCGCGGCGATCAGCCGGCACAGCGTCAGGGTGACGGCCGATCCGAGGAGCAGGTCCACGACCCAGTACGGCGGTGCCGGGTGCGTGCGGCGGGACGTGGTCGACTCCTCCGTCATGGTCGAATGGTAGAGCGGCTCGGCCGGGGCCGCAGTCGTCGCCAGGCGACATCCGGTGGGCTCGGATGTCGCCCCAGCGCCCCTTCGACGCCCTGCGGAGGCCCGTACGATCACGGCATGACCGGGATCGACGGCGGACTCGATGATCCCGAGCGCGCCCTGCTGGCCGAGCTCGCCGCGCGTCATGGGCTCGGGTCGAGCGACGACGCGAGGGCGGTGGCACGAGGTGCCGAGAACACGACGTTCGCGATCGGCGAGTGGATCGTGCGACGCTCCGACGACCTCGACAGCGTCGCCCGTGAGGTCGCGCTGCTCCGTCGCCTCGCTCGGGCGACACGCGTGCCCGTGCCGGTCCCGGTCGTCCATGAGGTGGACGCCGGCATCATGGTCTACCGGCGGCTGCCGGGCGAGCCGCTGCTCGCGCGCCGGCGGGCGGTGGACGTCGGCCGCGCGCTCATCGACGTCCTCGGGACGCTCCGACGCATCCATGCCGACCTGCCGTTCGATGACGTCCCGATCGAGGAATGGCACGACGAGGCGGTCCGCCATTTCGGTGTCGTCCGACCGCACCTCGACGCTGCTCAGGCGGCGACCGTCGCGGCGTTCCTCGAGTCGCCCCCGCCCCCGCCCGGGGTTCGTGTCGTCGCGCTGCACAACGACCTCGGCGCCGAGCACATCCTCGCGGACGCGGGCGGTCGAGTGACGGGCGTGATCGACTGGACCGACGCGGCGCGTGCTGATCCCGCCCGCGACCTCGGCACGATCTTCCGGGACCTCGGGCCGTCGATCGCCCGACAGGTCGGCGAAGCGCTCGAGGGACCGCTCACTGACGGCGATCTTGCACGGATGCGGTTCCATGGCCGATGCACATGGCTCGAGGACCTCGAGTTCGCGATCTCGGACCTCGACGGGCGGACCGCATACCGAACGAACGCCTGGGCGACGTTCGATCGAACGTTTCGAGATCCCTGACGCCGGCGGGCGGATCCTGACTCCGCCCCGCGGTTGGACGGACGGATCGCGGCGCAGGGATCGTATGTTCAGACCTTGCCTCGCGGCTCACCCAGCGGTGGGGACGGCCACAGGCGATGCGGCCGGGTGGCCGAGCGCCGGAACTCCCATCCCGGGCGCGGTAGGCGTCGGCGTTGAGCGCGTGCCGGCCGTCGACGCTTCGCCGTTCGCTCACGAGGTCGCCCAGCGCGAGGCGGTCGGCGCGTCCGAACTCGTCCTACTCGGTGAACAGGGCGACCACGTCGGCATCGGGGACCGCCTCGGTGAGCGAATCCACGCAGCGGAGGTCGGGGTACGTGCGGTGCGCGTTCTCGTTGGCCTGGTCTGCGTTCTGCGTCATCGATGAGCCTCTCTCTTCCGCCGGCATTCAGGTCGCAATGTAGTCCGCATGCTCCACTTTCGAGCGGTGGCACCGACGTGGGCCCAGTCAGGATCCGCCAGCTGGCTGTCGTGTCAGACTGATCGAATGCTGGAGCCGTTCGTCCAGGAGGCCGTGGTCGATCTGGCCGACGGGAGCGAGCCCGCCGCCCTCGGCGCCGCGGTCACGATCACGCTGTGCGGTTCGGTCGACCATGAGCCCCCATGTCCACTCGCGCCGCACTTCAGTCGGACGGAGCTCGTTGGTGGTCGGGTGAGGCTGAGGGTGTTGTTCGTCACGGAGCCCGAGCACGAAGCGCACGTCCGCGCGCTGATCCGATCGGCGCTGGAACGCGGGTCGGTTCGCACGCCGGACGGGTCCGCAGAGTGGGCCCTCCTGGAGATCGGTGCGCGCCCGGTTGCCGAGAACGAGGTCGGCCATGCCGCCCGTCTGGCGGTGGCCGACTGAGAACGAGACTCCAGTCGGCGGTACGCATCCCGCGCCGCGCATCATCGTCGTCGGCCGGCCGCGTCATCCCCGCCGATGATTCGCTGCGGGCAGTTCCCCAGTGTGCCACGACATCCGACGTACCTAGACGGCAGAGGCGCGGGCGGCGGAGGACGAACCCGCACGCTCGACAGCTCGACGATCGCCCATCACGATCGCGAGGATCACGGCGAGCGCGAGGCCGAGCTCGAAGATCGCCGAGAGCCAGAGCTCGGCCGCGGTGACGACGAGCGAAATGCCGAGCACCAGGTGCATCGCGCAGATCGTGAGGATGATCGCGCGGCCAGCGGCGGCCTGCGCTCGGTGTACGAGCACCAGGGCGACGACGATCGCCAGGCCCATGAGCATGTTGTAGACGCCGACGTTGCGCGTCCAGAGCGCGACGGCCTCGTGTTCGTCGGGCTCGATCAGGAAGATCGGGTACAGCTCGGGGCTGCGGAAGAAGAACGTCTCGAGCACGCCGACCGCGATGAGCGTCAGCGCTTCGAGGGCGGCGAGCACCTGTGCGACGGGATTCATGCGCGCATTCTCGTCTGTCTCTGTCGAGCGCGCATGGGGGCCTGCCCCACCTCGACACGGTGGATGCCCGGACCGCCTAGGACGGCTTCGCGCTGACCACCGCCCCACGGTACCGGGTGGCTACGGCGAGGCGTTCACTCCATCGGCCATCGCACCGCCTCCGACCGCGAGCAGCTGGTTGCCATGACGGAGCACCGTCGGCACGCGCACGTCGTCGGGCTCGAGCGAGCGGACGCCCCTGACGCGGAAGGTCGCGTGCTCGTCCGGCAGCAGCGTCACCAGTCCCGTATCGACGGTGGCGTCCGGTGCGAGCTTGTCGACGAGCAACGTGAGATCGCGGACGAGCACGTTGGTCGTGACCGTCACCGAGAACCCATCGCCGTCGCGGCGGACGTCAACGGTGAGGGACGGCGCGGCGAGGGCGCTGTCGCGCGGCTCGGCGAAGTACCAGAACCCGCGGACGCCGTCGGCCTCGGCGAGGACCAGCTCGGAAGCGACGTCTCCGGCCGTCGCGATCGCCGCCGGGACCGCCACCGTGGCGTTCGCGCGCGGCGCGATCTCGACGGCCACCGTCTCGGACGCGAGCACGGTGCCGTCGAATACGCGGCGGGTGAGGACGAGCTCAGCCGCCCAGGCCTCGCAGGAGTCGTTGCCGAGCACCGCGACGAGACCGCCATCGTGCGGTTGCACCGTCGCCACCCTCGGCGCGAAGGCGTTGCGGATGGCGTGGAACACCGGCTTCTCGCGCTCGTCGCCGTCGATCGCGGCCCACGAGGTCACCGGCCAGCAGTCGTTCAACTGCCAGACCACGGCTCCGGAAGTGTGCGGCGCGAGGGCACGCAACCAGCCCAGTGCGCAGGCGACCGCATTCGCCTGATTGAGCTGCATGGCCCAGTGCCAGGTCTCCGTGTCGTCGGGCACCGGGTAGTGGCGCACCAGCCCGGATGTGAGCTTGGTGCCGCCGTCGATGGCCTTCTGGTGCACCAGCATCCCGGGCGACTCCGGCGTGAGCGGCTCGTCGGAGATCGAGCGTGTGAGCGTGGTCCACGCGGGCGGGCCCTGCCAGCCGAACTCGGCCACGAACCGAGGCCGGGAGTCGCGGTAGTGAGGCCAGTCCTTCTGATTCCAGAGGTCCCAGATGTGCATGGTGCCGTGGGCCTCGGCGTTCGGATGCTCGCCGTGGGGGCTGAACGGGCTGCCGGGCGAGTAGGGCACGAACGGCGCGAGCTCGTCGATGATCGCGGGGAGGAGCTGGTGGTAGTACCGCGCTCCCCACGTCCGGCCGTCGAGCAGCGGCTTCCACCCCCAGTCCTCGTGGCCCCAGAGGTTCTCGTTGTTCCCGGTCAGCAGCACGAGCGAGGCGTGGTGCGCGATGCGCGCGACGTTGTCGCGGGCCTCGGCTTCGACCTCGGAACGCAGGGGTTCCTCCTCCGGATACGCGGCGCATGCGAAGAGGAAGTCCTGCCACGTCAGCAGCCCGAGCTCGTCGCACAGCTCGTAGAAGTCGTCGGCCTCGTAGATGCCGCCTCCCCACACGCGGACGAGGTTGAGGTTCGCGGCTCTCGCCTGGTGGAGCCGTCGGGCGTAGCGGGCTCGGTCCACGCGCACCGGCAGCGCATCGTCGGGGATCCAATTGGCGCCCTTCACGAATACGGGCACATCGTTGACGACGAGCTGGAAGGGAGTGCCGTCGGCGTCCGGCTCGGTGTCCCAGCGCACCGTGCGGAATCCCACGCGTCGGCGGGCCTCGTCGAGCATCTCGCCGTCCACGTCGAGTCGGATGCGCACGTCGTAGAGGGGCTGCTCGCCGTATCCCGCCGGCCACCACCGCTCCACCGATTCGAGGTCGACGTGCACGCGGGCCTCGCTCGTGCCGGCCGGGATCGTGATATCCGCCCGGTCGCCCTCGATCTCGAGCTGGAGGTGCAGTTCGTCGTCGCTCGCACGCTCGACGCGCACCCTCGCCTCGACGACGCCGCCGTCGCCCGGAGTCGCAGGCGTGGCGTGCACGAGCACCTGCCCGAGCCGGGCGGTCGACCACGACTCGAGCCGCACCGGGCGCCAGAGACCGCTCGTGAAGGTCGCGATGCCCCAGTCCCAGCCGAAGTTGCACGCCGACTTGCGGATGGCCTGGTACGGCAGCGGGTACCCGTGCGGCCGTGGGCCGAGGGCGACGCTCTGCTCGTTGGCGTACCGCACGGGGCTCCGGAAGGCGACGACGAGCATGTTCTCGCCGGCGCGGAGCAGCTCCGTCACGTCGTACCGGTAGGACCGGTGCTGGTCGGCGACTTCGGCGAGGGCGACGCCGTTCAACGTGATCGTCGCGACCGTGTCGATTCCGTCGAATGCGAGGTCGTGGCGGGCGCAGGCGGCGAGGTCCTCGGCCGAGACGTCCACCGTGGTCTCGTAGGTCCAGTCGACCAGGCCGATCCAGGCCAGCAGCGACTCGTTGTCGTCGAGGTAGGGGTCGGGGATCAGCCCGGCTGCGAGGAGATCGGTGTGCACGACGCCCGGAACGGTCGCGGGGATCACCGCGCCCCGGAGCGAATCGGGCACCGGCCCGGCAGCCGCGGTCAGTCGCCACCCGCTTCCCAGCGCTCTGTTCACGCCTGCACCCTACTGCGCATTGTCAACAAGACGGCTCCCGGCGGCGGGGTTCTTGCGTGTGGCGAGCACTCAGCCGCCGACGTGGATCGTCGGCCGCTGCTCCGGGGCCTTCTCGACCTCGCGGATGATCTCGCGGACGACGGGCGCCGTGTCCCCACGGCCGAGGAGGATGTACCGCACCATGTGCAGCATCGGGTTGCCTTCGGACCACTCGAAGTACGCGTGCGGCCGGACGCCCGTGGCATCCCGCATCGCGATCAGGATCGCCGCGATCGCGTTCGGAGCGGCGGGGCTCTCGGCACGGAGGACGCGATGCCCCTCGACCTCGACGCCGCGCACCTCCAGCACCGCGTGGAACTCGGACGGATCGACGACCGCGATCTCGAGGAACAGGACGTCGGCTCGCCCCGGAACCGGGTTGAGTCGGCGCTGCGCGCGTTCCTTCTGCTCGTACTCGGCTGCATCGCCCACGTCGGGCCGGTTCGCGATGACGTTCAGCCGGCCGTCGTAGACGAGCGAATCGGCGATGAACCTTCGCGCGGCGTCGTCGAACTCGATGCGATCCGCGCGGATCTCCGTGGTGCGTGAGACCCGGGAGATGATCGACACCGCGACGATGCCGATGATGAACAGGATCGAGATGGCCAGGCCGTCGGGCTTCTCGATGATGTTCGCCACCAGTGCGTATCCGAGCACGAGCGTCAGCGCCGCGAACCCGGCGATCGCCGGTGCGCGGCGCCGGCGGACGGCGGAGATGAGGACAGCGACGGAGGCGGACGCCATCATCGCCAGGATCCCGGTCGCATACGCACCGGCCTGGGCGTCGACGTCGGCCTGGAACGCGATCGTGATGATGATGCTGATCGTCGTGTACACCAGCACGACCGGTCGGACCGCTCGGCTCCAGTCCGGTGCCATGCCGTACGCCGGCAGGTACCTCGGAACGATGTTGATGAGGCCGGCCATCGCCGAGGCACCGGCGAACCAGAGGATCAGGATGCTGCTGATGTCGTAGGCGGTGCCGAGTGCGTCGCCGAAGAAGGCGTGCGTGAGGTAGGAGAGCGCGCGGCCGTTGGCCGCACCTCCGGGCTCGAACTCCGTGGGCGGGATCAGCAGCGTGGTGACGAGGCTGCTCGTGATGAGGAACACGGACATGATGAGCGCCGCGGCCGTCAGCAGCTTCTTCGTGTTCCGGATGCGCGACGCGAGTCTCGCCTGCGGGTTCTCGCCGGATGCGGCGACGAGCGGCATCATGCTCACCCCGGTCTCGAAGCCCGAGAGGCCGAGGACGAGCAGCGGGAATGCGAGGAGCGCCGGGCCGAGGACGTCGGCGATGCCGCCGCCCCCTCGGGTGAGGGCGGCCCACCAGTCCGTGATCATGACCGGGTGGTCGAAGATCGCGATGAGGCCCGCACCGATGGTGACCGCGTTCAGGAGGAGGAAGACGGCCACGAGCGGGATGGCGACGTTGACGGCCTCGGTGAAGCCGAGCAGGAACACGCCGCCGAGCACGAGCAGCAGCAGGATCGTGATGGCGACCGCCTGGCCCTCGAGGACCTCGGGCACGAGGGGGTTCTCGATGATGTGCACGGTCGCGTCGGCTGACGACAGCGTGATCGTGATGATCCAGGATGTCGCGACGAAGCCGAGGAGGGCGAGCACGAAGATCTTGCCGCGCCAGAAGGGAAGCAGCCGTTCGAGCATCGCGACCGAGCCCTGGCCGTGCGGGCTTTCGACGGCGACACGGCGATACATGGGCAGCATGCCGAGGAGCGTGAGCGCGACGATGAGCAGGGTCGCGATCGGCGACACCGCGCCGGCCGCGATGATCGCAATGGACGGCAGGTAGGACAGGGTCGAGAAGTAGTCGACGCCCGTCAGGCACATGACCTTCCACCACGAGTGCTGCTCGACTTGCGACTCCTCGCTCTCCGCGCCCGCGGGTTGCACGGTGTGCTTCAGGAGCCACCCGGAGAGCGGCGTTCGCGGGCGCAGGGACTTCGGACCCGGAACCTCGCCCGGGAACTCGAACTGCGTCCAATCGCGCAGGAGGGCGCCGTTCGGCGCGTCGCTGCCGGCGACGATCGGTCCTCGGGCGCTGGTGCTGCCGTCGGGGAGCTGGGATCTAGCCAATGGCGGGCCTTTCCTTGGGGAGTTCGTAGAGGATGCGTCGCTCGCGCAATGCGATCGCCGAACCGAGCGTGAGGGGGCCGATGCGACCGAGGAACATGAGCAGCACGAGCACGGCCTTCGCGAGCGGATGCAGGTCGGCCGTGATGCCGGTGGTGAGTCCCACGGTGCCGAACGCCGAGATCGCCTCGAAGAGCAGCCTGTCGAACGTGAGATTCGTGATGAGCATGAGCAGGACCGTGGCCGACATCACGGCGGCCACCGCGATCAGCACGACCGTGATCGCCTGGCGGTGCACCCCACGTGAGAGGCGCTTGCCGAAGATGTTCACGGCACCTTCCCCGCGCAGCTCCGTGAGCAGGATGAAGAAGAGGACGGCGAAGGTCGTCACCTTGATGCCGCCGGCGGTGCCTGCCGGCCCTGCGCCGATGAACATGAGCACGTCCATCGCCACCCAGCTCTCGTCGTGCATCAGCCCGATGTCGACGCTGTTGAAGCCGGCCGTTCGGGTCTGCACCGACGCGAAGAAGCCCGCCAGGATGCGTCCGGGCGGCTCGAGAGGGCCGAACGTGTCGGGGTTGTCCCATTCGACCGCGGTGATGAACGACGTGCCCCCCACGAGCAGCACGATCGTGCCCCACAGCACCAGCTTGGTGTTCATCGACCAGTGCAGCGGCCGCGTGAACTCCGTGCGCAGCTGCATGATCACCGGGAACCCGAGGCCGCCGAGGATGATGGCGGCGCAGATCGGCAGGCAGATGAACGGGTCGTCGACGAAGTCCATCAGGTTGTTCGAGTAGAGCGCGAACCCCGCGTTGTTGAACGACGACACCGAGTGGAAGAGTGCATGCCACGCGGCATCCACAGGGCTGTAGCCGTAGCCGAAGAGGAAGCGCGGGAACAGGAGGGCCCACGTCATCGCTTCGATGGCGAACGAGATCAGCACGATGCCTCGAACCAGGCCGCGGACGTCGGCGAAGCCGACGACGCTGGCCTCGGTCGCGGCATTCAGCCTGGCCCGGATGGACATCTTGCGTGCGAGCACGAGCCCGATCAGCGAGGCGAGGATCATGATGCCGAGCCCGCCGACCTGGATCAGCGCGAGGATCACGGCGTGCCCGAGCGGCGTCCAGTGCAGCTCGTTGTCGAGCACCGTGAGGCCGGTGACGCAGACGGCGCTCGTCGACGTGAACAGCGCATCGATGAAGCTGGTTCCCTCGGGCACGCGCGTCATGGGCGGGAGGAGCAGCAGGAGGGTGCCGCACAGGACCGCCGCGGCGAATCCGACCACCACGACTTGAGCTGGATGGAGGCGGAATCCCCGACGGATCCGAAGGCGCCGTGAAATGCGCGCCGACTCCCGGGTGGTCACGCTCCCATCCCAGTCGATTCCCCGTCGCGCCGATGTCGGCGCGTCGTGAGGATCCGCCGCGGAGCCGTATGGATTCCGTTAGGAGTCGGGCTCGGGGTCGAAGCGATAGCCCATCCCCGGTTCGGTCATGAGGTAGCGCGGCTGCGATGGCACCGGTTCGAGCTTGCGCCGGAGTTGGGCCATGTAGAGCCGGAGGTAGCCGCCGTCGTTCGCGTGATACGGGCCCCAGATCTCACCGAGCAGCATCTGCCGGGTCATGAGCTTGCCCGGGTTGCGCAGGAGCAGTTCGAGCAGGCGCCATTCGGTGGGCGTGAGCCGGATGGTGCTCGGCCGGCCGTCCACGCTCCGCACCGTGCGCGCGGCGAGGTCGACCTGGAGTTCCCCGATCCGGACGGATGCCGCATCCTCCTCGCCCGCGGGTCGCCGCGACCTCGCGCGGACACGTGCCAGGAACTCGTCCATCGCGAACGGCTTGGTGACGTAGTCGTCGGCGCCGGCGTCGAGCGCCTCGACCTTCTCGGTCGAGTCCGTCCGGCCCGACAGCACGAGGATCGGCACGCTCGACCAGGCCCGCACCGCCCGGATGACGTCGATGCCGTCGACCCGCGGCATGCCGAGGTCCAGCACGATGAGGTCGGGGTGCCCGTTCGCCGCGACGTCGATGGCCTCGGCGCCGTCCCGCGCCTGCAGCACCTCGTAGCCGCGCGCGGCCAGCGTGATGCGCAGCGCACGCTGCAGCTGCTCGTCGTCGTCGGCCAGCAGGATCCTCACGCGACCGCCTCCTCGTCGGCAGGGAGGGTGACCACCATCGTCACGCCGCCGCCCGGCGTGTCCTCCACCTCCAGTGTGCCGTCCATCCCCTCGACGAAGCCCTTCGAGAGCGCGAGGCCAAGGCCGAGGCCGGTCTCGTTGTCGGTGTCGCCGAGTCGCTGGAACGGCGTGAACACCTGGTCCCGGCGTTCGGCCGGAATGCCCGGACCCCGGTCCACGATCCGCAACTGCACTGCGCCCCGGAATGCGCTGGCCGTCACCAGGACCCGCTCGCCCGGCGGCGAGAACCGCATGGCGTTCGCGAGCAGGTTGACCACGACGCGCTGGAGCAGGACGGCGTCGGCGAGGACTCGTGGCCCGTCGTCGGGGAGGTCGAGCTCGAGCTCGCCCGGGCCGGCGCGCAGTTCCTCGAGCGCGGCGAAGACGACGTCGGCGATCTCGGTCGGCGCGATGGTCACCGCGAGTGCGCCGGCCTGCACGCGGCTCACGTCCAGCAGGTTGGTGACGAGCTCGGCGAGTGCCTCGAGGCTCTCGGCAGCCGTGGCGAGCAGTTCCCGCCGCTCGGCGCGGCCGAGCTTCACGTCGTCGGCGCGCAGCGCGCTCACGGCGGCGCTCGCGGCGGTGAGCGGACGGCGCAGGTCGTGTCCGACCGCAGCGAGCAGCGCGCTCCGCACCCGATCGGTCTCGGCCAGCGAGTCCGCGGCCGACGCCGCGGTCGCGAGCGCGCCCTGCTCGATCGCGGCGTCCATCTGCGCCGCGATCACGGTGAGCAGCCGGCGCTCGGATGCCTCGAGCTCGGGTCCGTGCAGCTCGAGCACGCCGCGCGTCCCGATCGGCACCTCCGAGTGCCGTTCGTCACGTGTCGGCTCGCCGTCGGCGACGCGCACCTCGCCGTCCACGAGGAGCCGCACGCCCGAGAGGCCGAATGCCTCGCGCGTGCGAGTGACCATCGCCTGCAGGGCGTCCTCGCCGCGGAGCACGCTGCCCGCGATGGTGACGAGCAGGTGCGACTCGGCCGCCGCGCGCCGTGCTTCGCGCGAGCGCCGCGCCGCCTGGTCGACGACGTAGCTGACGAGCAGCGCGTTGATCACGTAGAACCCGAGCGCGAGGAACTGCCGGGGCTGTCCGATCGAGAGCGTGTACTGCGGTTCGATGAACAGGAAGTTCAGCGTGATGCCCGACAGCACCGCCGCGAAGAGTCCGGGCCAGAGTCCGCCGATGAGCGCCACGATGATGACGAGCAGCTGGTAGGCGAGCACGTCGCTCGTGATCGACGCATCGGAACGGAGCGTCCAGAGCACCCAGCTGAGCAGGGGGCCCGCGACGAGCGCGACCGCGAACCCCGCGATGAGTCGCTGCCGGCTGAGCGCACCGCCGAGGCGGGGCAGCGAGATGGCCGACCCGGCCGCCGCGTGCGTGACGATGTGCACGTCGATGTCGCCCGACTCCCGGATGACCGTCGCGCCGATGCCCGGGCCGGTGAACGCCGCCGTGAGCCGTGACCGACGGCTCACGCCGATCACGAGCTGCGTCGCATCCGATGCCCGGGCGAAGTCGACCAGCGCCTGCGGGATGTCCTCGCCGACGACCTCGTGATACGTGCCGCCGAGGCGCTCCACGAGGGTGCGCTGCCGGTCGAGGGCCTCCGGATGGCGCGCCCGCAGCCCGTCGGGACTGGTCACGTGCACGGCGAGGAGCTCGCCGCCCGACGAGCGCGCCGCGATCCGGGCGCCGCGACGCAGCAGCGTCTCGCCCTCGGGGCCGCCCGTGAGCGCGACGACGACGCGCTCGCGGGCCTCCCACTTGCCCGTGATGCCGTGCTCGGCGCGGTACGCCTTGAGCGCCTGGTCGACCTCATCGGCGAGCCACAGCAGTGCGAGTTCCCGCAACGCGGTGAGGTTGCCGAGCCGGAAGTAGTTCGACAGGGCCGCGTCGATGCGCTCGGCCGGGTAGACGAGGCCGGTCGCGAGGCGATCCCGCAGCGCCTGCGGCGCCAGGTCGACCACCTCGACCTGGTCGGCGCCGCGCAGCACGGCATCGGGGATCGTCTCGCGCTGCTGGGCGCCCGTGATCTCGTAGACGACGTCGCCGAGCGACTCGATGTGCTGGGTGTTCACGGTCGAGATCACGTCGATGCCCGCGGCGAGCAGGTCGTCGACGTCCTGCCAGCGCTTCGGATGGCGCGAACCGGGGGCGTTCGTGTGCGCCAGCTCGTCGACGAGGGCGATCTCGGGGTTGCGGGCGAGCACCGCGTCGACGTCCATCTCCTCGAGCCGCAGGCCGCGATGCGTCTCGGTGCGCCGCGGCACGACCTCGAGCCCGTCGACCATCGCAGCGGTGGCGGCGCGGCCGTGGGGCTCGACGAAGCCCACGACGACGTCGCGCCCCTCGTCGCGGAGGCGACGACCCTCCTCGAGCATCGTGTAGGTCTTGCCGACGCCGGGTGCGGCGCCGAGCAGCACGCGGAGCCGCCCACGTCTCATGCGGTCAGTCTCCCACCTCCGCGAGCGCGAGGTTCGGCGGGTGGTGTCCGAGCCGGAGGCCGTCACGGTTCGGCGAACAGGCTCCTGACCGCGCGCTCGATGACCGGGCGCACGTCGAGGTCGGGGTCGACGGTGAGTCGATGGAGCGCCAGTCCGTCGCCGAGTGCCATGAGCGCGCGAGCGGCGGGTCGGGGGTCGGCGATACCGGCCGCGATCACCAATCGCTCGCTCAATCGCTCGAACTCGAGGCGTTGCCGACGCAACGGTGCACCGAGCTCGGGATCGGGCGCGAGCTCGAGGAACAGCGCGTACCGAGCCCTGGTGTGCGCAGCGAAGGGTCCGGTCTGCAGCTCGATCCCCGCGCAGATCTGCTCGATGAGTGCGTCGGGCCCGGGTTGCGCCGCCACCTCGGCTGGGGCGAAGTCCGCGCGCTCGCGCTCGGCCATCCAGTCGACCACCCCGGCCAGGAGGGCCCGCCGCGTGCGGAACCAGTTCGAGGTCGACCCCGGCGGCAGCGCGGCGTGCGCGTCGATGCGCGCGTGGGTCAGCGCCCGCACGCCTTCGGTGCCCAGGAGTTCGACTCCGGCTTGGAGTGCGCGGTCTCTCGTCGCGGCCATGGTCGCCTTCCTCGCCAGACTACTAAAAACATAGTAAGCGGTGACATGGGCGCGATCACCGGGATGCAGCTCGCCTACACCCGGCCCGACCGGGTCCGGCGGGCGGTGCAGCTGTCGGTGCCGCCCGGATTCATCTCGTTCAGTCCCAGGCTCATCCCGGCGTTCCGGCACATGCCGAAGCTGATCTGGCATCGCCCGGGGAGTTCGCTCCGCGGCGTGTGGTCCGACGAGTACTGCGCGAAGGTCACCCCGCAAGCGACGATCAACGCCCATCTCGCCCCCATGCAGCGTCGCGACATCGACCAGGCGGTGCGGCCCCTCTATCGCGGCATGGTGATCCCCGAGTCGATGCGACTGAGCCGAGGGGTGTACAAGCAGATGCGCCTGACCATCCCGACGCTCTTCGCCTTCGGTCGCAGCGACACCCGGTTCGACGAGCCGCTCGTCCGTCGCCTCTGCGCGAGCCCGGAACGTTTCGCCGACCACGTCGAATTCGCCTTCGTCGACGACGCCGGCAAGCTCCTCCCCGACGACGCGCCCGACGCCGTTGCCGACCTCACGGTCGACTGGATCCGCCGAACGGACTGAAGCCGAGCGTGCCTCTCTCCGGCATGGGGGTTGAATCCTCGCTGCGGCAGGCGCACAGTGGAAGGAGCGAGGGAGGTCCCATGCGTCACGCAATCGCTTCTCCGGATGTCGTGCCGATCCTCTCCCCGGGCCGGCACAGGTCGCCACGGCGCGGGGCGTGCTTCATGGAGTTCGCGTCGTATCTCGCGGGCGAGCGCTGGAGCGATCATCCCGCCTGCACGAACGCCACCCTCGCGCACCTCGCACGGATGGTGAACGACCTGACGAGCGACTCCGGGCGCGCACGGCTCACGCCGCTCATCCCGAGCGTCGTCGGTCTCACGAGCGACGACCCGACGCTCGACGTGGTGCTCGCCGCTCGGGCCGCGGGCTCGGCCCTGCCCGTCGTCGCCGAGGAGCGCCAGCGCTCGCAGGCCGTGGGGCTGCACGTCGCGCTCACGATCCTCGACGACCGCGACGACGACCTCGCCGTTGACCTGCGCGAGTTCGGCGAGGCAGCGCTCCGCGCTGCCCCCGCGGCCGACGCATGGGCGACCCGGTTCATCGACGAGATCGGTGCGGGACCCCGCCGTATGACGCCCCGGCAGTGCCGCGCCATCGTGGCCGGCGCGGTGGACGGGATCGCCCGGGCCTGCGTCGGGAACCCCGACGACCGCCTCGTCGCGCTGCTCACCGCGGCCGTGTCGGACACGGAACGCTTCCTCGGCGCACCGCGTGAGCCGGCGGCCGTTCACGTCGAGGCGGACGCGCCGGTCATCCGCTGAGTGCCGGTACGTGCGTCGCGTGAGCGACGCTGCGTGACGCCGTGGGATCAGCCGTTCTCACCGCGCCGCACGCGCCAGCGCGAGCCGGCACCGGTCCTCGGTGACGAACGGGTCGAGTCGTCCGAGCGCGAGCGGCCCGTCGACCTGCCGAAGCACATCACCGGCGAGCCGGGCGTGCATCGAGCACACGAGCGCGCGATCGGCGTCGAGAAGGTCGAGGTAGGGGCACGGCGTCAGCTCGAACGTGAGGGCGGCCTCGTCGACGACCGGCTCGAGGCCTGCGTCCTCCAGATGCTCGTAGAGCACGTCGATCTGCGCGACAGATGCGTCGTCGAGTCGGCCGTCCACGGCTCCGGTCGTTGCGCGCAGCAGCGCTCCGCGCCGTCGGGCCCCGGCGACGCGTTCGCTCGCGGCGCCGTTCGACTCAGCTTCTCGCACCGGATGGAAGACCAGCGGCGGCCGTCCGCGCCCGCCGCCCGGCCGCGTCTCTCCGCGGATGAGACCTTCGTCTTCGAGCACGCGCAGGTGATCGCGGGCCGTGTTCAGCGGAATGTCGCATTCGCCCGCCAGTTCACTCGCACGGCGGCCGGGCTCGCGCTGGATGGCGCGGAGGAGTCGTGCGCGGCTCGGCTGCGTGAGACCGCGGAAGTCTCCGACACGACGAGGCACGTCGCGATCCTAGGCGACGTCGATCGGCGCGGGCTGAACCCACCCCCTCGGCGTTCGGCCGAGGACCGCCGATTTCCGGCGCCTCGTGATTTTCTCCGGCGCAACCGACTGGCGCGTCACGCACCTGCCCCGCCAGACTCGAAGGGACGCGTCTGCGAATGGAAAGGAACACCGATGCAGCTCTCACAGGAGTCCGAAGCGATCGTCCGCGCCACGGCCGGGGTCGTCGCGGAGAACGCCGAGGCGATCACGCGCGAGTTCTACCCGGCGATGTTCGCCGCCCACCCCGAATTGCTGCGGGTCTTCAACCGGGCGAACCAGGCGATCGGCGAGCAGCCGAAGGCGCTGGCGGCATCCGTCGTCGCGTTCGCGGTGCACCTGATCGATCCCGACGCTCCCGACTTCACCCCGGTCATGCAGCGCATCGCGAACAAGCACGTGTCGCTCGGGATCAAGGCGCGCGAGTACACGATCGTCGGCAAGTACCTGCTCGACGCCGTGGGCACCGTCCTCGGCGACGCCGTCACGCCCGAGGTGCGCGCCGCCTGGGACGAGGTGTACTGGCTGTTCGGCGTCTCGCTCGTCGCCGAAGAGGCGAAGCTCTACGCGCTCGGCGGCACCGACCCCGAGCAGCCGTGGCGGCGATACCGTGTGGTCGAGCGGTTCGAGGAGGCCGAGGACATCTTCTCGCTGCTCCTGGTCCCGGTCGACGGCCTCGTGCCGTCGCACCACACCGGCCAGTACGTCGCGATCGCCGTCGACCTCCCCGACGGTTCACGTCAGCCGCGCCAGTACACGATCTCGTCCGGTCCGCGCGGCGACTCGCTCCGGGTGACGATCAAGCGGGTGCGCGGCGTCGACGGAGCACCCGATGGCCAGGTGTCGAACTGGCTGCACGATCACGCGCAGCCCGGCACCATCCTCGATGTCTCGCAGCCGGCGGGTGACGTCGTGCTCGACGAGTCCGAGGCGCCGCTCGTGCTCGTCTCGGCCGGCATCGGCATCACCCCGATCGCCGCGATCCTCGAGGACCTCTCGCGCCGACAGCCGCAGCGCACGGTTCGCCTGTTCCACGCCGACCGCGCCCACGACACGCACGCGCTCTACGAATCGCTCCGACGCCAGGTGCTCGCCATGAGCGATGCGAAGGCCCAGAACTGGTACGAGCAGGACGCATCGGAGGCCCCGACCCTGCAGCCGGCGCTGTCGGGGTTCATGGACCTCACCGCCGTCGAGCTGCCGAGCGATGCGAGCGTGTTCATGTGCGGGCCGCTGCCGTTCATGCGCGCCATGCGCGAGACCCTCATCCGGCGCGGCATCCCCGGTGAGCGGATCAACTACGAGGTGTTCGGCCCGGATCTCTGGGCGCACAACCCCCCTGCCACCGCCGACGCCTGAGTCGAACCGGGAAGGCGGTCGAGCAACGCGGCGCGTGCTCGACCGCCTTTCCGGTCGGACGGGGTGTCAGGACGACTGGTCGCCCTGCGGCCTCGAGGGCGAGGGCTCCCAATCGGGTTCGCCGGTCGGCCCCTCGTCGGAATCGGACTCCGCACCGGCTTCGGGCGCGGGCTGCGGCAGGCTCCCGAGGCGGTCGACCTGCTCGGTGAGGGCATCGAGGACCGAGCGCAGCTGGATCTGGGCGACCTGGGCGTACGTCCGGACGTACTCGACCTCTGGAACCGGCGGACCGGGCTGGGCGCCGACCGTCGCGCTCGCCTTGCTCGCGCTGGTCTCGGCCCGCTCGAGGATCTCGCGGTACTGGTTGCGCGCGGTCAGCACCAGGTCGCGGGCGTACTGCTCGGCGTCGGAGATCGCCTTGTCGGCGATCAGCTGGGCCTGCGTCAGCAGCCCGACGGCGCCGGCGGTGATCTCGTCCTCGGCTTCGGGGCTCGGCCCGCCGGACTCCGCGCGGCCGGCGCGCAGGGTGGCGAACTCCTCCCGCACGCGCGCCGTGGCCATGCGGACCTCGGCGATCGCCTGCGAGAGCTCACCCATGAAGTTGTCGACTTCGAGTCGGTCGTAGGCGCCGCCCCTGACCTTCATGGTGAAGTCCACGGAGCGGGTGTCTGGCAAGTGGCTCACGGCCAAGGCGAGCGCATCCTCGGCCCCGGTGCCGGAGGACTCGGCCCCGGTGCCGGAGGACTCGGCGCCGCCTGTCTCGGCGCCGGACTGGGCCGCCGTGCCGTAGGTCTCAGCGGTGTCGGCCGTTCCGACGGTGCCGGGCGCAGCGGCAATGCCGTCGGGGTCGGTCCCGTTCTGCATCATGCGTGGTCCCCCTGTTCGCTCTGCGGCAGCCGGGCCGGCTGCAGGTCATGGGTGTGGTGGTGCAGGTCGTGGCTGTCCTCGTCGAGCGTCGCGAACTGCTCGAAGCGGACGTCGGTGGGCGCGATCCCAGCGGAATGAAGACGGGACACCGTGTGCCGCACCATCTCGGGCGACCCGCACACCAGGGCGAGTCGTCCGTTCAACGGGCCCGAGTTGGCGGCGACATCGCCGACCCAGCCCTTCTCTCCGGGGTAGCTCGGGTCGTCGGAGACGACGGGGGTGTAGCTGAACCAGGGACGGCCGGTCAGATTCTTCAGCAGGCGATTCTCGTAGAGGCTCCAGGGCAGCCGCGCCCCGTGGAACAGCTGGACCCGAGGAGCCTGCCCCGTCGACTGCCACTCATGGTCGATGCGCTCGAGGTGGGCCCGCAGCGGAGCCAGCCCGGTGCCGCCGGCGACCATGACCAGGTCGCGATGGCGCTCGCCCTCGTCGAGCGTCAGCTCCTGACCCACGGGCGCGCCGAGGCGGATCTTCTCGCCGACCTGGAGGGAGCGGACGATCGTGCTGCTGACCTGGCCACCGGGGACCATCTGGACGTGGAACTCGATGGTCCCGTCGGCACGCGGCGCATTGGCGGGGCTGAGGTAGCGCCACAGCCTCGGCCGCGCCGGCACCTCCACCGCGATGGACTGGCCGGGCAGGAAGGGAAGGTCGGGCTCGGGGCGCACCTGGATGACCGCGATGTCGAGGCCACGGCGCTCCACCGAGGTCACCTCGGCCGACCACCACGACGGGCTGGACTCCTCGGAGGCTTCAGCAGCCTGCACCATGACCGTGGCGATCACGCCGTAGGCCTCGGCCCAGTCGCTGGCGACCTCGGTCGTCCACCGCTCACCGAGGAAGTGCTTCAGCGTGGCGAGCAGCGATGCGCCCACCGCGTTGTAGTGCGCCGCGATGACCTCGAATCGGCGGTGGTCGCGGCCCAGCTGCTGGATGAAGTCGGTGACCTCGTCGAGTTCATCCACGCTCGAGACGATTCGACCGAGCGCCCCCACGAGCCGATCCCGCTGCGTCGCCATCGACACGGGGAACATGCTTCGCAGCTCAGGGTGGGACAGGAACAGGTGCGAGTAGAAGAACAGGGGCACCTCGTCACCGAGGCTCGCTGCAAGAGCCCAGGTCTGCTTCAGCGCGGCGGTGTCCATAGGCGTCACCCGGCTGCCGGTCGGACTCCCGCGAGGTGGTGCTGCTTATCACCGTTGGTGTTCATCACACTGATCCAATCACTGGCAGGGCAGGGATCTATCCTTCTTAGCAGAGTCGACTGGGCCGCAGCACTACTCGACATCAGCAGCGGTGCCGCGAGCGGAATCCGCCCGGCGGCGCAGCAGCTCCCGCTCGCGTTCGTTCGACGTCATGGTCGCCGCGCGCTCGAATGCGGCCGCGGCCTCCTCACGGCGTCCCATCCGCTCGTAGAGATCCCCGCGAACGCTCGGCAGCAGGTGGTAGCCGCGGAGCGCGGGCACGTCCTCGAGCTGGTCGAGCAGCGCGATCCCTGCCGCGGGTCCGCGCGCCCGGCCGAGCGCGACCGCGCGATTGAGCTCCGCGACGGGTGAGCCGGTCCGGCGACCGAGCTGCTCGTACAGATCGGCGATGCGGTCCCAGTCGGTGTCGTCGACCGATACCGCGCGGGCATGCTCCGCGGCGATCGCCGCCTGCAGCGCATACGGGCCCCGCTCCGCGCCCGGCCGGTTCCCCTCCGCGGCGAGCAGTTCGTCGGCCCGGGCGAGCGCGTCGAGCCCGCGGTGGATGCGCGAGCCATCCCATCGCCGGCGATCCTGCGCATCGAGCAGGATCGGGTCGCCGTCGGCCCCGGCGCGAGCCGCGAGGCGCGACGACTGCAGTTCCATGAGCGCCGAGAGCCCGTGCACCTCGGGGTCGTCGGGCACGAACGCCGCGAGGATGCGGCCGAGCCGCACGGCCTCGTCGCAGAGCGCCGGCCGCATCCAGTCGTCGCCCTCGGTGGCCGAGTAGCCCTCGTTGAACAGCAGGTAGACGACGCCGAGCACGGTCTCGAGGCGCTCGGCGCGCCCGGCGGCGCTCGGCTCCTCGATAGCCGCGCCCGCCTCGGCGAGGGTGCGCTTGGCCCGCGAGACCCGCTGGGCGACCGTCGCCTCGGGAGCGAGGAACGCCCTGGCGATCTCGCGGGTCGACAGGCCGGCCACGAGCTTCAGCGTGAGCGTCGACTGCGCCTCGGGCGTGAGCGCCGGATGGCAGCAGATGAACATGAGTCGCAGGACGTCGTCCTCGACATGGTCGATTCCCGCGCCCGGGTCGTCCTCGACGGCCTCCGAGAGCTCGCGTGCGATGGCCGCGGACGCCTCATCCTGCCGAGCGCGCTGCCGGAACGCGTCGACGGCGCGCCGCTTCGCCGTGGTCATGAGCCACGCTCCCGGGTTGTCGGGGATGCCGGAGGCCGGCCACTGCGCGAGCGCGGCGACGATCGCGTCCTGCGCGACGTCCTCGGCGAGCGCGACGTCCCGCACGATGCGGACGAGCGCGGCGATGATCCGCGTCGACTCGAGCCGCCAGACCGCCTCGATCGCAGCGCGCGTCGTCTCGTCGCCCACGCGAGCATGAGACCACGCGCGCCGCGCGGGGGCAAGGGTCAGAGCTCGGCGATCTGCCGGATCTCCACGCTGCCCTCGAAACCGGGCCAGTTGTCCTTGTGGATCTGCATGAGCCGCCGTCCGAGCTCGAGCGCCTCGTCGTACGAGCGGACCTCGATGACGGCGTAGCCGCCGACGAGCTCCTTCGCCTCGGTGAACGGGCCGTCGACCGCCTTGATGCTCCCGTCGACGAGCGAGACGATCGCGCCGGCGTCGCTCGGCAGCAGCCCCTGGCTGTCGACGAGCACGCCGTTCGCGCGCCCCCAGCGGTCGTACTCGCCCATCGCCTCGTACACGGCTGGCGGCGTCTCGCCGTTCGACTCGCTGGACTTCATCAGGCACAGGTAACGCATGGGTTCCTCCTCGATGAGGCGTGCTCCGTCGGCTCGCCCTCACGATAGCGTCGGCGGCTCGACAGCGTTCTCGACATGCGCCCGAAGAATGTTCCAGATCGATGTCGAGAACGGATGCCCCACCGCGACGCCATGGTGAACGACCCGATCGACCGACCGGGTCCGGACCGGAAGGAACGCACCATGGACATCCGTACCGACACCGCGACCACCCGAGTCGCGCCGGGCACCGCGAGCCGCCGCCCGGCGCACGCCGGCGATCCGATGACTCGCTTCCTCGTCACGGCGGGCGTCGTCGCGGGGCCGCTCTTCGTCGCCGTGGGCCTCGTACAGGTGCTGACGCGCGAAGGGTTCGACCTGGCGCGGCATCCGCTCAGCCTGCTCTCGCTCGGCGACCTCGGCTGGATCCAGATCGCGAACTTCATCGTCGCGGGCGTGCTCATGCTCGCCTTCGCCGTCGGCACGCGGCGGAGCCTCGGCGGCGGTCCCGGCCGAGTCTGGGCGCCGGTGCTGTTCGCGCTCTACGGTCTCGGCCTCGTGCTCGGCGGCGCCTTCACCGCCGACCCGGCGCTCGGGTTCCCGATCGGCACGCCCGACGGCTACCCGACGGAATGGACGTTCCACGGTGCCGTGCACGCGTTCGCCGCACCGCTCGCATTCCTCGCACTCGTCGCCGTGACGTGGGTGATCGCGCGACGGCTCGCGTGGGAGGGCCATCGCGCGGCGGCGGCCTGGTCGCGCGTGATCGGGGTGGCGTGCCTGCTGCTCTGCCTGCCGTTCGGGCCCGGCATGAGCGTGCGGCTGTTCGTGGGCGTCGCGCTCGGGTTCGCGTGGATCACGGGGTACGCCGTCTCGTTGCTTCGAGCGCCCGCGGCCGCGACGGCCTGACGCCCGCTCGATGACGTGCGCGCGAGGTCGGGGGCCGACGGGCTGGTTGACTGGAGGCATGACCGTCGAGATCCCCGAACACCTCGCCAGCATCCTCGCCGCCCCCGTCTACGGGCACCTCGCCACCGTTCGACCGAACGACGAGGTCCAGCTCAACCCCATGTGGTTCGAGTACGACGCCGACGAGCAGGTGATCCGCTTCACCCACACCACCAAGCGCGCGAAGTACCGCAACCTGCAGCAGAACCCGACGATGACCCTCTCCGCGCTGCACCCCGAGACGCCGTTCAAGTACGTCGAGGTGCGCGGCCGGCTCGTCGACACCGTCGCCGACCCGGAGGGCGAGTTCTACGTGCGCCTCGGCCGCCGCTACGGCGACCCCGAGACCGCGGCGCCGGCCGACAAGACCGATCGCGTCGTGCTCGTGATGTCGGTCGACAAGGTGGCGGGCAACTAGCCTCGCTCGAGCCAGGTGCGCCGGATGATCCGGCGTTCGATCGCCGCCGCGACCGCCCCGGCGCGGGTGTCGACGCCGAGCTTCGTGTAGATGTGCGAGAGATGCGACTTGACCGTCGCCTCCGAGACGAGCAGTTCGCGGGCCATCTCCTTGTTGCCGAGTCCGCTCGCGAGAAGCTCCAGCACCTCGACCTCGCGCTCGGTGATCGCCGGTTCCGATGAGGCCGTGCGTCGTACGAGCGTCGCCGCGACGGATGGCGCGAGCACCGTCTCGCCGCGAGCGGTGGCGCGGATCCCGGCGAACAACTCCTCGGCCGGGGCATCCTTCAGCAGGTACCCGCTCGCACCGGCATCGAGGGCGCGCAAGATGTCGGCCTCGGTGTCGTAGGTGGTGAGCACCAGGACCCTCGGCGGATGGTCCAGCGCGCGCAGTTCGGCCGTCACGTCGGCACCGCCTGCGCCACGGCCGAGGTTCAGGTCCATGAGCACGACATCCGGACGCTCCTGCACCACGACGGAGCGGGCGCTCGCGAGGTCGCTCGCCTCCCCCACGACCGCGAGGTCGTCGGTGCCGTCGATCAGCGCGCTCAGCCCCGCGCGGACGACCGGGTGATCATCGACCAGGACGACACGGATCGTCATCGGGGCACATCCGTCGGCAATGCGATCGAGACGGTCGTGCCCTCGCCGGGCGCGCTCTCCACCGAGGCTCGACCGCCGAGTCCCTCGGCGCGGTCGCGGATGCCGGCGATCCCACGACCGCGATCGGCCGGCGTGCGAAGTTCGTCGGGCTCGAACCCCGACCCATCGTCGCGCACGTCGAGGCGCACCTCGTCGGGCTGGAACGTGAGGCTCACCGCCACGTGGCGGGCACCGGAGTGCTCGATGACGTTCGCCAGTGCGCCGCGAGCCGAGCGGAGCAGCGCGCCCGCGACATCCGCCGGCACCGGGGCGGGTTCCCCGTGCACGTGCAGCCGCGCCTCGAGCGGTGGGCGGATCTCGTCGACGAGCTGCCGCAGGGCGAGCGGCAGCGCGTCGGCGGTGTCGTCGGCGAGCTCCACGGGCGGCAGGTCGTGCACCACCCGGCGCACCTCGTCGAGGCCGTCCCGAGCCGTCGTGGCAGCGACGCGCACGTGGTCGTGGGCGAGACCGGGTCGCCTTTCCCAATCCTGCTCGGTCGCCGCGAGCAACAGGGTGATGCTGGCGAGGCGCTGCCCGATCGAGTCGTGGATCTCCCGCGAGAGTCGATTCCGCTCGGCGAGCGCACCCGCTCGATGCTGGGCCGAGAGCAGGTCGGCCTGGGCATCGGTGAGCTCGTCGAGCAGGCGTTGCCGCGCAGACGACTCGCGCTGGAGTGCACGGTAGACCACGACGGCCACGACGGCGATGCCGATCGGACCCACGACGACGGTCGGGTCGAATCCGTCGGCCAGGCGCAACTCGGCGGCGGTGACGACCGCCGTCATCAGCACGACGACCCACACTGCGGCTCGGAACGGGAGCACCTGCAGCACCGCGAAGGCCAGTGGTGCGGCGCACCACGCGAACGACGGCGCGGCGAGGGTGAGCAGCGCCCACAGGACGACGACGGTGACCACCCACAGGGCCGGCCACCAGGCGCGGGCGGGCAGCAGCGGGCGGAGCGAGTACGCGACCGCGAGCAGGCCCGCGCCCACCAGGACGAGGACACCGTCGGGTCCGAGCCCGTGCCGCTCGAGGTACCGCAGCACGCAGGTCGCGAGCACCACGAGGAACACGACGTACAGCCAGCGGTCGAGACGGGCCACCGGGGCCAGGATGCCGCGGACGCCGGTGCGGTCGGAGACGGACATGATCGGCCAGCCTAGGCAGACCGGGTGGATGCCGGCATCATCCGATCGGCTATCGAGACGCAGCCGATCGCCCGACGCGAGGCCCTCCGGAGGCGCCGCACGCTGGGATGACGCGTCGATCCCGACGTGATGGATTCGAGGAGCATCATGCAACGCACCATCGCCACCCTGCTCGCCGCGGCGAGCCTCACCACCGGCATCACCGCGACCGCGCTCACCGCCGGTGCCGGCGCGGCATCCGCCGCCGACGCCGGCCGTCCCGACCGCTACACCCTCGCGGCCGACGAGGGCGGGTCGAAGTTCGAGGGCATCGGCGCCGACGAGCGCCGCGGCCTGTTCTACGTCAGCGAGGTCACCGGTGGCGAGATCCACCGCGGGAGCGTTCAGGACCCTGCAGCCGAGCAGTGGCTCGCCGGTGACGGGACCGACGGACGCTTCACCGCGCGCGGCGTCACGGTCGACGATGACGGCAACGTCTACATCGCCGGCGGCCCGAACGGCATCGGGCAGCCCGGCCGGCCCGACCTGTGGGTCTACGCGCCCGACGGCGAACTGCTCGCGGCGTTGCGCGTTCCCGCCGGCGATGCGTTCCTCAACGACGTCGCGATCGGCCCCGACGGCGCCGCGTACTTCACGAACTCGAACGACCCGCAGGTCTTCCGCGTCGCCGAGGGCCCCGGCGGCTGGTCGGCCGAGCTGTGGGCGGATGCCACGGGGACGGTCGAGCGGCTCAGCGGCTTCAATCTCGGGGGCATCGTGCTCACCGCCGACCAGAGCGCCTTCGTCGTCGCCCAGGGGAACACCGGTCGGCTGTGGCGCTTCGCGACTTCCGACGGCGCGGTCTCGGAGGTCGCCACCGGCGGCGCCGACCTCGTGAACGCCGACGGTCTCGTGCGCGAGGGCAACGACCTCACCGTGATCCGCAACTTCTCGAGGATGGTCGCGACCCTGCACCTCGCCGCCGACGGCACGAAGGCGACGCTGCGCTCGCAGGAGGCGAGCGATCCGGATCGCGTCTACACGACCGCGAAGATGCTGCGCGGCCGCCTGCTCGCCGTCGACAGCAAGTTCGACGAGTCCGTGGCGACCGGCCCGTACGACGTCGTCGGGTCGCCCTGGAGCTGAGCTGATCAGTGGGCGGATGGCGCGTGCCATCCGCCCTTCGCCGTCACCAGGGCTCGTCGACCGCCGGGAGCAGCGAGCGGACCTGGTCGACCGCATCGGGGAAGCAGGCCTCGAGCACCTCGGTGGCCGAGACCTCGTCGCCATCGTCACCGGTGAGCCGGAGCCCGACGATCGTGTTGATGAGCATGCCGGTGGCCATGAAGGCCCGGGTCTCCTCCTGGCTGAAGCCCGCGTCGTCGCGGATGAACCGCCAGATGCGGCTGAACCCGGCGCGGGCGACGCGGCCGATCGTCGGCTCGCCGCCGAGTGCGGTGGAGTTGGCGATGACGGGCAGCATCCCGCGCTCGGCAAGGAGGCCCGTGTACGCGCGGCCCATCCGCTCAGCCCGGCCGTCGAGGTCACCGGGCAGCGCGCGCCGGAACTCGTCGATGAGGCGGTCGTAGGCGCGCTCGATGACCTCGATGAAGAGCTTCTCCTTCGTGCCGAAGAGCCGCACCACGTAGGGCTGGCTGACGCCGGCCGCGCGTGCGACCTCGTCGGTGGTGGTGCCCACGTACGTCTTGGCGCCGAAGACCGCCGTGGCCGCCTGCAGGATCAGCTCACGACGATCGGCGGCCTTCATGCGGGCGGCCGGGGCAACGTCTTCGATCGTCACGCTTGACATGTTATCAGTGAATTACTACAGTGCGAAGTAATCATCCGATAACAACCACGCACATCGAAGGAGCCGTCGTGTCCACCGTCCTCGAAGCCGCCGAGCCGCCCGTCCGGGCGACCACGTCGCGGCGTCCGCGTCCGCTGTGGCTCGTGCTCGTCGCGACCGCGCTGCCCATGTTCATGGCCACCCTCGACAACCTCGTGATGACGAATGCGCTGCCCGTGCTGCACGCCGAGTTCGGGGCATCCGTCGAGGAACTGCAGTGGTTCATGAACGCCTACACGCTGGCATTCGCGAGCTCGATCCTGATGGCGGTCGCCCTCGGTGACCGGTTCGGCCGCCGCACCCTGTTCCTCATCGGCATCGTCGTCTTCACGCTGAGCTCGGCGTTCGCGGCCCTCGCGTCCGACCCGGGCCAGCTCATCGCGGCGCGGGCGCTGCAGGGATTCGGCGCCGCGGCGATCATGCCGCTCTCGCTCACGCTGCTGGCCGGCAGCGTGCCGGTCGCGCGCCGTCCGCTCGCGATCGGGATCTGGGGCGGCGTCGCGGGCCTCGGCGTCGCGACGGGGCCGCTGATCGGCGGCGCCGTGCTCGAGGGCTGGGCGTGGCAGGCGATCTTCTGGATCAACGTCCCGGTCGGTGTGGTGTCGGTCGCCCTGGCGCTCCTCGCACTGCCGAACTCGTTCGGCGCCCGCCTTCGGGCCGACGTGATCGGACTGCTGCTCTCCGGGCTCGGCCTGCTCGCCCTCGTCTACGGCATCGTCCGCGGGAACGACGCCGGATGGGACAGTCTCGAAGTGCTCGGCAGCCTCATCGCGGGCGGGGTGCTGCTCGCGGCCTTCATCGGATGGGAGGCCGTGGCGAGCGCACCGCTCCTGCCGCTCCGGCTCTTCCGGGACCGCAGCTTCTCGGTGGCGAACGTCGTGGGCTTCGGCTTCAGCTTCGGGGCGTTCGGCTCGATCTTCATCCTGATCCAGTTCCTCCAGGTCGTGCAGGGCGCGACGCCGCTCGAGGCCGCGCTGCAGACCTCGCCGTGGACGCTCGCGCCCATGGTCGTGGCCCCGCTCGCCGGGTTCATCGCGCCGCGCGTCGGCACCAGGGCGTTGATCGTCGCCGGGCTCGCCCTGCTCGGGGGCGCGCTCTTCTGGCTCACCGGGTTGCTCGACGCGTCGGTGGAGTACTCGGCCTACGTGGTGCCCTTCATCGTCGCCGGCGTCGGCATGGGACTCGTGTTCGCGCCCTCGTCGACCGCGGTGCTCGCGTCGATGGTGCCCGACGACCACGCCAAGGCGAGCGGCACCAATTCGATGCTGCGAGAGGTGGGCGTCGCGCTCGGCATCGCCGTGTCCACCGCCGTGTTCACCGGTGCCGGCGGCGAGCTCACGCCCGTCGACTACGCGGTCGGTGCCGAGCCGGCGGTGCTCGTCGGCGCGGCGGTGCTTGCGGCATCCGCCCTCATCGCCCTCCTGCTGCCGGCCGGGCGTGCGGCACGCGCGTCGGCCGCGGGCGCCGGGCCAGCCGACGAGGACCTGACGGCGACGACCGCCGAACCGGTCGCGGTGCTCACGAGCTGAGCCGACCGCGCTCGAAACGACGGAGTCCCCGCCTCGGCGTATGTCGCCGGGGCGGGGACACCTCCCGTGTCTCGGTGGATCAGCGCTGGGGCACCGGTGCCCACGCGCCCGTGCCCACCGCGTCGGGAACCGAGGCGGCGTCGAAGCGGTCGAGGCGGAACGACTTCAGCACGGGCGACGGCGCATCGGTGAGGATCTCCTCGGCCACCAGCTCGCCGAGCACGAGCCCGAGCGTCGCGCCCGAGTGCGTGAACATGGCGTACAGGCCGTCGATCGCGGGCACCGGTCCCACGACGGGCTCGCCGTCGCCGGGGATCGGCTTCAGCCCGGCGCCGACGCGGTGCGCGGTCAGCTTCGGGTTGCCCGCGAGCACCTTCGATGCCTCGTCGAGCAGGCCCTGCACCGATTCCTCGGGCACGGTGATCGACCCGTCGTCGCCGACGAGCACGGACTGCTCGGCCCAGTCCGCATCGAGCACGAGCCGCCCATCGGGCGTCGGGCGCACGGCCACGCGCGGCGTGTTCAGCACCGTCGCGACCTCGACGTCCACGGGGTCGGTGAAGAGCACGAACGCGGCGGGCGTGGCATCCGGGATCGTGACGCCGAGGGCGGCGAGGTCGGCCGGGACTGCGGGACCGGTCGCGAGCACGACCCGGTCGGCCGGCAGTCGCGCGCCGTCGCCGAGGATCACGCCCGTCGCGACGCCGTCCTGCACCTCGACGCGCACATCGCCGGCCCGTTCGATGACCCGCGCGCCGTCGGCAGCGGCCTCGGCGACGAGTGCGGCGATGAGGTCCGGCAGGCTGACCCAGCCTTCGCCGGCGTTGAAGATCGCGCCTTCCTCGGCGACCGCGTCGGCATCCACGTCGGGAGCGACGCGGGCGACGTCGGCACGGTGGACCCAGACGGCGTCGTAGCCGCCGGCCCGCTCGAACGCGAACGTCTCGGCGAAGCTCTGGCCGGGGCCGGCCCACTTGAGCGCGCCGTCGAATCGAAGGTAGGCGCGGCTCTCGGGGTGACGCGCCGCCCACGTGCGGTAGCGATCGAGGGCGATCAGTCGCAGGTAGTGGTACGCCGCCGAACGGTCGCCCGACGAGTTGAGCCAGGCGATCGAGCGACCGGATGCCCCGTCCGCGAGCGACCCGGCGGTGACGAGCGTCACCTGCGCGCCGCCGCGGGCGAGATGCGCCGCGGTCGACGCGCCGAGGATGCCCCCGCCGATGACGACGACGTGATTGGGCTGGGTGGTGGTCATTCTGTGGTTCTCTTCCTGTGTCGAGGTGTCGAAGGTCGAAGCGACCGGTCAGGCGGTGACGGATGTCGCCGCGTGCGCCCGCTCGATGAGCTCGAGCACCGCGACGGCATCGGCCGGGTCGACGGGCAGGGGCCCGCCGTCGCGGAGGGCCACCGCGAGGCGGCGGTAGAACTCGCCGTAGTCGCCGCGCTGCGTCGGCACTCGCCGGGTGTCGCCGTCGGCGCCGAGCACGCCCCAGCGAGCCTCGGGCGTCTCGCCGAAGCAGGGGTCGCCCGGCAGCGCGCCGGCGATGAGCGACGGCTCCTGCGGGTCGAGGCCCCACGAGGTGTATCCGGCACGCGCTCCGAGCACGTGGAACCGAGGACCGAACTGTGGTGCCACGGCGCTCATCCAGAGGTGCGACATCACCCCCGACGCATGCTGCAGCGCGAGGAACACGTCATCGTCGGCAGCGGCGGCTGGTCGGCGCCGCGCGATCTCGGCGTGCAGGTCGGACACCGGCCCGAACAGCTGCACGGCCTGGTCGATGAGGTGGGTGCCCAGGTCGTAGAGGATGCCGCCGGCCTCCGCCGCCGAGGCCTCGGTCTTCCACGAGGCGGCGGGTTCGGGCTGCCACCACTCGAACCGCGACTCGAAGCGGCGCACGTCGCCGAGCTCACCGGCCGCGACGAGCCCCTGGAGCGTGCGGAAGTCGCCGTCCCACCGCCGGTTCTGGAACACCGTGAGGCGCCGGCCGAGGCGCTCGGCCTTGGCGACCAACGCGCGCCCCTCGTCGGCGGTCGCGGCGAATGGCTTGTCGACCACGACGTCGAGGCCGGCGTCGAGCGCGGTGTCGGCGAGTGCGGCGTGCGTGCCGCTCGGCGAGCCGATGACGACGAGGTCGAGCTCCGCGGCATCCGCCCACAGTTCCTCGGGCGTCGCCACGATGCGGGCCGCCGGATGCCGCGTCGACGCCGCCGCGCTCCGGGACGGGTCGCGCGTCACGACGACGTCGAGCGAGTAGTCGGGATCGGCCGCGAGGAACGGCGCGTGGAAGATGCGACCCGAGGTGCCGAAGCCGATGACCGCGGTGCGGATCTGGCGCCGCGCGGCATCCGTCATCACAGGACCTCCGAGAGGAATCGCTGCAGGCGCGGGCTCTGCGGGCGATCGAAGAGGTCGGCGGGTGCGCCGGACTCGACGACGCGGCCCTCGTCCATGAAGACGACCTGGTCGGCGACCTTGCGTGCGAAGCCCATCTCGTGGGTGACGACGAGCATGGTCATGCCGCGTTGGGCGAGCTCGGCCATGAGGTTGAGCACGCCCTTGACCAGTTCGGGGTCCAGCGCGCTGGTGGCCTCGTCGAAGAGCATGACCTCGGGTTCCATGGCCAGCGCGCGGGCGATCGCGACGCGCTGTTGCTGCCCGCCCGAGAGGTCGCGCGGCCGGTGGTCGGCGCGCTCGGCGAGGCCGACCTCGGCGAGGCGCTCGCGGGCGATCCGCAGCGACTCGGCCTTGGACAGGCCCTTCACGTTCCGCACAGCCAGCGCCACGTTCTGCTCCGCGGTGTGGTCGGGGAACAGGTTGAAGTGCTGGAACACGAGGCCGATGCGGCGACGGACCGTGTCGGGCTTCTGGGTGAGCACGCTCTGGCCGGCCAGCAGCACGTCACCGGACTTGGGTTCGTGCAGGCGGTTCACGCCGCGCAGCAGGGTCGACTTGCCGGAGCCGGACGGACCGATGATGCACGTGGTCGTGCCGGGCGTCACGTCGATCGTGACGTCCTTGAGGACCTCGATGTCGCCGTAGGCCATCGTCAGGCCCCGCAGCTCGAGGCGTGATCCTTCGTAGAAGTGGCCGTCGGCGACGGGCACGGGCGAGGTGTACGTCATGAGTTCTCTCCGTAGGTGAGCGAGACCGGGGTGGCCCGCTGCTCCTCGACCTCGTCCAGGCCGCTCTTGGGCGGGGTCGCCTTGCGGCGTCCGGTGCGGAAGCGGTTGTCGAAGTAGTTCACGAGGTGCGTGAGCGGGACGGTGATGATCAGGTAGAACAGGCCGGCCATGACCAGCGGCGAGAGGTTGCCGGTCAGGACCGCGGCGTCCTGGCCGACCCGGAACAGCTCGCGCTCGCTCACGAGCAGGCCGAGGAAGTAGACCAGGCTGGAGTCCTTCACGATGGCGATGAACTGGTTCACCAGCGCGGGAAGCACGCGGCGCACGCCCTGCGGCACGACCACGAGCCGCATCGCCTTGCCGTAGCTCATGCCGAGCGCGCGGCACGCCTCGAGCTGGCCGCGGTCGACGCTCTGGATGCCGGCGCGGAAGATCTCGCCGATGTAGGCCGACGCGATCAGGCTCAGGGCCAGGATGCCCAGTGGGTACGGCGACGGACCGAACAGCTGCTGGCTGAAGCGGGCGAAGCCCTGGCCGATCAGGAGAATGGTGAGGATCGCCGGCAGGCCGCGGAAGATGTCGGTGTAGACGCGCGCCGGGATGCGCAGCCACCGCGAGGGCGAGATGCCCATGATCGCGATGACCATGCCGAGGACGATGCCGATCACGGTCGCCCAGATCGAGATGACCAACGTGTTGACCAGGCCGATGCCGAGCAGCTGCGGGAACACCTGCCACATGGCCTCGAAGTCGAAGAAGGTCTTGATGATGTTGTCGAGCCAGTCCATGGTTCGCTTTCGTTCGCGGGAACGGTGGGCGGTGCGGGCCGCGAGCGACGGAAGGTCGCGCCGCGACCCGCACCGGGACGTCGTGCGGCTACTCGCCCTGCTCGCTCGACGGGAGGTACTGCTCGGGCATCGGCGAGCCCGGGAACCACTTCTGGTAGAGCTCCTTCCAGGTGCCGTCCTCCATGGCCGCGAGGAGCGCCTCGTCGAGCGCGGCCTTGAACTCGTCGTTGCCCTTCGCGATCGCGAAGCCCGCCGGGGCGTCGAACGACGGGATGTCGATCGCGTTCTCGAGCCCGTACTGGGCGGCGTACTCCTTGGCGGCCTCGTAGTCGAGGAAGTGGGCGTCGATCGAGCCGCTGTTCACGGCCGAGATGGCCGCGTTGTTGTCGGGGAAGCGCACGAGCTCGGTGTCGATGAAGTTCTTCACCGCGTAGGCCTCCTGCAGGGTGCCCTGCACGACGCCGAGGCGCTTCCCCGCAAGGTCGTCCTCCTCGGCGATGTTCGCGTCGGGGCTGGCCATGACGGTGAGGTAGCCCGCGAGGTAGCCCTCCGAGAAGTCCACCGTCTCCTTGCGCTCATCGGTGATGCCGATGGCCGCGACGCCGACGTCGAACTGGCCGTTGGCGACCGCCGCGAGCAGGCCCGAGAAGTCCTGGCCCGTGAAGACGACGTCGTCGATGCCGATGCGCTCGGCGACATCGGTGAACAGCTCGACGTCGAACCCGGTGAACTCGCCGTCCTCGTCAGTGAACGTGTAGGGCTTGGCGTCACCCAGGCTCGCGACACGGATCTGGCCGGGCGTGATGAGCTGGTACGGGTTGTCCTCGGCGGCCGCGTCGTTCGGGGCGGCGCCGGCGGACGAACAGGCGGCGAAGGCGAGCGCCGACGCCGCGGCGATGGCCGCGATGGCCGTACGGCGGAGGGTGGTGCGGATGGTCACGATGGTCCTCTCGTGTGGTGCGGTCGTGGTTGCGGGTGGTGCTGCTCTTGTTGAGACCGGTCTCAATCGCGTATGTTGAGACCGGTCTCAGTTCGTTTTCCGAGACAGTACGCGACGATCCGAGTCGCGTCAACACCCTGACCGAAACGCAATCCGAAGCGGAGGAACTGTGAGCGAACCCGGCAACGGGCGGTACGGCAACGGTCGCCACGAGGTGACCGTGGCGGACGTCGCGGCCGCCGCCAAGGTCTCGAAGGCCACCGCCGCGCGCGCCCTCGGCGACTACGGCGCAGTGAGCGAGGCCGTGCGCGACCGCGTGCAGGCGGCGGCGGAGCAGCTCGGCTACCGACCCAACGCCCTCGCCCGCACGATGAGCACCGGCCGGTCCAACACGCTGGGCATCGTGGTCGGCGACATCGAGAACCCATTCTTCGCGCAGGCCACGCGCGGTGCTGCGGATGTCGCGAACGCCGCCGGGTTCGACCTCATCCTGTCGAACTCCGACGAAGACGGCGAGACCGAGGCGAAGGCGATCGGCGTGCAGCTGGCCAAGCGCGTCGACGGCCTGCTGGTGGCACCCGCGTCATCCGTCGACACCGCCAACCTGCGCACGGTCATCGACGCCGGCCGCCCGCTCGTGCTGTTCGACCGCGCAGCTCCCGAGCTCGAGGTCGACACGGTCATCGCCGCGAATCGATCAGGCGCCCGGCAATTGACCGGGCTCCTCACGGCCGCCGGTCACCGGCGCATCGCGTTCATCTCGACGATCGCCCACCCGCACGACTACCGCGCCGGCGACGCGCTGGGGTCATCCTCGGTCGCCGAGCGCGTGCAGGGATTCGTCGAGACGCTGGATCACGCGGGCATCGCCGATCCGGCGAGCTCCGTTCACCTGAACGCGCGGCGCGACGGGGTCGAGCGGCTGGCGCGGCGCCTGCTCGAGGACCCCGATGCGGGGATCACCGCGATCGTCGCGTCCGACAGCCTCATCGCGCTCGCCGTCTTCCGCGTCGCCAGGGCGCTCGGCCGCAGCATCCCCGAAGACCTGTCGCTCGTGGCGTTCGACGACGCCGACTGGACCGGCGCGACCACCCCCGCCATCACCGTCATGGCGCAGCCGATCCACGAGATCGGCGCTGAGGCCGCACGGCTCCTCATCCGCCGGATCGGCGGCGACGGCCGGCCCCCGGTGACCCGCGTCCTCGAGCAGCACCTCATCGAACGGGAGTCGATCGCCGGGCCGGCCGACCGCTGACGCACCCCGCACGTCTCGAGACGGCTCTGTGGTCACTCCGGCGCGACGGTTCGCTCACCGAGGGGAATGCGGTTCAGCGCGTATCCGTACGCCGCGTCGCCGACCCTGGGCATGCCCTGCTCGTCGAGCATGAACAGGATGTCGTCGCCGATCGCCCAGTAGAGGTCCAGGCCTTCGGGCGCGCCCGTCTCGAGCCGGTAGACCGTGGCGTCGGGATCGAGCGCCGTGCCCTGTCCGATGCTCCACCTCCCCCTGTCCACCTCGCGATCGTCGCCCTCCCCGACCCGGATGCGCGACATGAGGTAGGTCGTCGGCTCGTTCGACTGCGGATCGCGATAGAGCACGAGACCGAGCTTCACCCGCTGGCAATGCTCCGACGGTGGATCGTCGACGGCGCACGGCACGTGATTCTCGAAATCGGCGAACGCCGGGTCACCCGAGTCGTTCGCCGCGGGATACCACGGCGCGAGCGAGGTCTGCTGGGGTGGCGGATTCGCAGCGAGCACCAGGGCGATGACCGCGAGCACCGCGCATGCACCGCCGGCGAACGCGGCGATCACCCATCCGGTGCGCTTCATCGACCTGGTCACCCCAGCAGCAGGGTACGACGCCGCCGGGTGAAATCGAACCTGCCTGGTGGTACTGGAGTTCATCCGCGAGAGTCGAGGGCATGGTTGCCTCGCTGGGCATTTCGAGGTCGAGTCCATCGCCGATGAGGCGGTCCGCCATGCTCCCGTACGCTACGAGAGCCGACCCATTCACAGACCGAGGAGGCGACGTGGCACCGCACCGGATCTTCGGCATCAGCTTCGCGAGCGTCTACCCGCTCTACGTGGCCAAGGTCGAGCGGAAGGACCGCAGTCGGGTGGAGCTCGACGAGGTCATCTCCTGGCTGACGGGGTACGACGACGCGGGGCTCGAACGCGCCATCGACGACGGCATCGACCTCGAGACGTTCTTCGCGAACGCGCCGGGCATCAACCCGCACGCCTCCGAGATCACGGGCGTGATCTGCGGGATGCGGGTCGAGCAGATCGAGGATCCTTTGATGCAGAAGATCCGGTACATGGACAAGCTCGTCGACGAGCTGGCCCGCGGCAAGAAGATGACCTCCATCCTGCGCGGGTCCTGACCGCGAGCCCCTGAGAAGGGAGAGGGTTCCTTTCGTCACAGTGGTGCAGGAGCCGCGTCAGGCGGCGAGCGCGGTGGGACGTGCGTCGGCGAGCGAGTCCATGCCGGCGCGCCAGGTGAGGTAGCCGCCGTCGAGGTTCACGGCGTCGCGTCCGAGCTGCGCGAGCAGTCGCACGGCCGTGTGTCCGCGCTGCCCGACCTTGCAGTGCACGACGAGCCGCCCGGGCGGGAGTTCGTCGAGGCGGGACCGCAGGTCGTCGAGCGGGATCCGGAGCGAGCCGGGGATCGCGCCATCCGCCACCTCGCCCGCCGTGCGCACGTCGACGACGGTGGCACCCGCGGCGACCGCTGAGTCGAGCTCGTGCCACTGGATCGACGGAGTGAGCCCCTCGGCCGCGTTGAGCGCGACGTAGCCGAGCAGGTTCACCGGATCCTTGGCCGACGAGAACTGCGGCGCGTACGCGAGTTCGAGGTCGGCGAGCTCGGACGCGGTGAGGCCGCCGGCCATCGCGGTGGCGATGACGTCGATGCGCTTGTCGACGCCCTCGCCGCCGACGGCCTGGACGCCGAGGATCGCATCGGTCGAGGCGTCGACGACGAGCTTGAGCGCCATGGTCTCGGCGCCGGGGTAGTAGCCGGCGTGCGATGCGGGGTGGGTGTGCATGATGCGGATGTCGCGACCGCGCGAGCGCAGCAGGGTCTCGTTCCACCCGGTCGCCGCGATCGTGAGACCCATGACGCCGACGACCGCGGTGCCGAACGCGTCGCGCACCCGCACCTCACGGCCGGTGATCGCGTCGGCGGCGAGCCGGCCGTGGCGGTTCGCGAGGCCCGCGAGCGCGACGAGCCGCGGCTCGCCGGAGACGGCGTCGACCTTCTCGGCGGCGTCGCCGACCGCCCAGATGTGCGGGTCGCTCGTGCGCAGGTCGTCGCCGACCCGGATGCCGCCGCGCGGACCGAGCTCGAGCCCGGCGGCCTTCGCGAGGCCGGTGTCGGGCCGCACGCCGATGGAGCCGAGCACGAACTCGGCCGGCACGGTGGTGCCGTCGCTGAGCGTCGCGGAGTCGGACCCGAGCGCGGTCACCTGCGTTCCGAGCCGCACGTCGATACCGGCGTCACGGAGCCGCTGGGCCACGGGCGCGGCCATCTCGGGATCGAGCGGCGGCAGCACCTGGTCGCCGAGCTCGACGAGCGTCACCTCGAGGCCGCGCCGCGCGAGGTTCTCGACCATCTCGAGGCCGATGAAGCCGGCGCCGATCACGAGTGCGCTGCGCGGCGCGACATCCAGTGCCGCCATGGCCGCGTCGACGTCGTCGATGTCGCGCAGGGTCAGCATGCGCTCGCCGCCCCGGAGCGCAGGCCGGACCGGGGTGGCACCCGGCGAGAGCACGAGCGCGTCGTACGGGAGCTCGGAGTCCTCGCCGGTTCCCAGGTCGCGCACAAGCACGGTTCGCGCCGCGCGGTCGATGGCGACCGCCTCGGTGCGGACGCGGACGTCGAGCCCGAATCGGCTGCCCAGCAACTCCGGCGTCTGGAGCAGCAGGCTCGAACGGTCCTCGATGACGCCGCCGAGGTGGTACGGCAGGCCGCAGTTGGCGAAGGAGACGTGTGCGCCGCGTTCGAGCACCGTGACGTGGGCGTGCTCGTCGAGGCGGCGGAGCCGGGTCGCGGCGGACATGCCGCCCGCGACGCCCCCGATGATCAGGTATCGCCGTGGAGTCATGCGATCCAGCGTACGAATACCCTAGGGGTATTGTCAAAATACGTCCGGGGTATCACCGGCGGCGTCGGCCGCGGCGTCGGGCGGTCACCGCGAGGTATGCGCCGAGCGTCCCGATCATCCCCAGGCCCGTCCCCACCATCACGTTCTCCCACGAACGCCACCGCCGGTCGCTCGACACGAGGCCGCCGATGCCGCTGATGAAGGCGGCGCTGATCATCCCGGCGACCAGACGGTTGCCGATGCGCTCCGCGCGACCCATGAGTGGTTCGAGCTCGGCCGCGCGCAGGTGCACCTGCAGGCCGTCGCCGTCGGCGTGGTCGACCAGGCGGCGCAACACGCCGGGCGCCTCGAGCATGAGCTCACCGAGGTCGGCGGAGGCCCGGGCGATGCGCTGGGCGAGCACGGATGCGCTGACGCGTTCGCGAGCGAGCCGCTGGGCGTACGGCTCGAGCGCCTCGCCGAGCCGGAAGTCGGGATCGAGCCGGCGCGCGAGCCCCTCGATGAGGAGCAGCGCCTTGAACAGCAGCGCCATCTCGCGCGGCAGCCGAAGGCGGTGCTGCCGCAGGATGGCGAAGAGCTCGGCCATCATCCGCGCGAACGGCGTCTCGCGCAGCGAGCGAAGCCGGTACCGCGACAGGAACACGGCGAGGTCATCGCGCAGGAGGTCGCGGTCGACTCCCCCGGATCCCGGCGACATGTTCACCAGTGCGCTCGCGAGCAGCTCGGCGTCGCCGCGCACGAGCGAGACGAACAGCGCGCTGAGCTGGCCGCGCAGGTCCTCGCCGATCTCCCCGACCATCCCGAAGTCGATCAGCGCGATCGTGCCGTCGTCGTGGATGAAGAGGTTGCCGGGGTGCAGGTCGGCGTGGAAGAAGCGGTCCTCGAACGTCATCTTCAGCACGATCTCGGCGCCCTTGCGCGCGACGTGCTTGCGGTCGACGCCGGCCGTGTCGAGCGCGGCCGTGTCGCCGACGTTCATCCCCCACATGCGCTCGAGCGTGAGCACGCGCGAGGTGGTGTAGTCCCAGTAGACACGCGGGATCCGGACCTCGGCGTCGTCCTCGAAGTCCGCGGCGAACCGCTCCGCGTTCCGACCCTCCTGCAGGTAGTCGAGTTCGGCCTGCAGCGTCTGGGCGAACTCGTCCGCGATGCCCGGGGCGTCGTACTCACGGGCGAGGCTCCACGCCCGGCTCGCGCGCAGTGCGAGGTTGCGCAGGATCTCGAGGTCCTCCTGCACCTGCGCGACGGCGCCGGGCCGTCGGACCTTGACCACGACGGGCGTGCCGTCGTGCAGGGTGGCCGTGTGCGCCTGCCCGATCGACGCGGACGCCATCGGCTCGTCGTCGAAGGTCGCGAACAGCTCCTCGGGCTCGGAGCCGAGCTCGCTGCGGATGACCGACCGGATCTGCTCCGTCGGAACGGGCGGCGCGGCATCCTGCAGCTTCGCGAGCTCGTCGGCGAGCGCGGGCGGCACGAGATCTGGTCGCGTGGAGAGCAATTGGCCGAACTTGATAAAGGTGGGGCCGAGCTCCTCGAGGGCTCGACGCACGTGGACGGGCGACGTGTCGGCGGCCGGTGCGGATGCGGCATCGCCTCGCCGGAACGGGTTGCGCCGGCCGGCGCCGATCAGGCCGGCGAGGAATCCGAAGCTGTGACGGCGCAGCACGGTCGCGATCTCGCGATAGCGCGCGGTGTGTCGGGTCTCGGCCTGGCCGTTCGTCATGCGCCCAGCCTGTCGGTCATCGATGCACCCCCGTCCGAGGCTACGCCACGCGCGCCCCGCCAACCGAAAGGAGCCCCCGCCGTGATCGGCGAGGGCCCCGCGCGGTACCGGCGTCAGTCGCCGGCCACGTCCTTGGCATCGCCCTGCTCGTCGTCGTCCGAGTCGTCGCCAGTCTGGTCCTGATCCTCCCCCGCGCCATGGCCGGGGGGAGGCCCGGCGTCCTGCCGGCCGGCCGGCACGCCCGCACCCTTGCCGGTCGCCGTGCCGGAACCCTGCGGCGCGTTCCCGCCCGCATCTTCGTCGGAGTCCTCGTCGGCGCGGGGGCTCTGATCGCCCGACGATCCACCAGACCCGGGCGAGGATTCATCTTCGTTGGTGTCATGCCCGCCGGATGTCGCGCCGGAATCGTCGGCCGTATGGTCGGCGCCGGACGTGGCGACGTTCTCGGGTGCGGACCCGCTGTCGTCGACACCCGCTTCGCCGACGACCGACGGGGCGGGATCCGCATGGGTCACCTGCTCGAAGACCTCCTGCGCCGGGGCGGGCAGCACGCCCGCTGCGCCGGCGGCGCCTGCGCCCGTCAGGCCGAGCGCGACGACGACGGCCGAGCCGATCGCGATCCGGGCTGCCAAGCCGAGTCCCGCGCCGCGGCTCGACGCCGCCCCCGCAGCCACGCGGGCCGCCAGCGGAACCTGTGCGGCCGAGACGCCTGCGTGGCGCGGGTTCGCTCCGGATGGCACGCGCTCGAGGTCGAGGCGGGACGCCACCGCGGCGCTCGGCCGCGGTGGCGTCCCGAATGAGGAAGCCCGGAACTCGGCGAACGTCGCGGCAAGGGGGGAGAGCTCCTCGCGGGCGTGGGGGGTACGCCCGCGAAACAGCGCCGCGGCCTCGTCGTCGGTGATCCGGTTGTTCATCTCATTCCCTGCCATCGACGCGGGCACCCAGAGGGGTACGCCCTCGCGCGATTCTCTTCCGCAAGGTCTCGAGGGCACGCCGCTGCAGCGCCTTCACCGCTCCGGGGCGCTTGCCGAGCACCTCGGCGACCTGCTCGACCGTGAGGTCGGCGATGATGCGCAGCACCATCACGTCGCGCTGGTCGGGCGAGAGCCCGTCGAGCAACGCGCGGGTCGCGTCATCCGACAGTCGGGAGAGCGCCTCGTGCTCGGCGCTCGGCGACCGGCGGCCGTCGAGTTCCTGCTGCCACTCCTCATGCTCGCCCCGGCGGGACCGGCGCCGAAGCTCGTCGGTGAGACGGCGGTAGGCGATGGTGAACACGAAGGCACGGAACTCGGCCTCGCCGCCGGAGAACCCGTCGAGGCGATCGAACACCGCGAGGAACACCTCGCTCGTCAGGTCGTCGGGTTCGCGCGAGCCGCGCGCCCGGAGGAACGCCGCGACCGCCGGCGCGTACTCGTTCCAGAGGTTGGTCGAGGCCCAGCGCGCGCCGGCCTGCGCGGCGAGCAGAACCGTCTCGAACTGATCGGGGCCGATCACCCGGCGGGCACGACCCACTCGCTCCGTCGGGAGCGATGGGTGCGCGAGCGCACCGTCGGGATCGGTCACCCGCCCGAGTGTAGGGCAGCCCGATGCCGCGCGGCAGGACCGCCGACCGGGTCAGAACTTCGAGCCGAGCGCCTTCGCCTTGATCGCCTCGAACTCGCCGTCGGTGATGACGCCCTGGTCGCGCAGCGCCTGGGCCTTGGAGATCTCCTCGGTCGGGCTGGCGAACGAGATCTTCCGCAGCTCCTCCTGGCTGTACTCCTGGTACTCGACCTGCTTGCGGGCGGACCGCTCGGCCATGCCCTTGCCGCGCACGATGAGGTAGACCAGGCCCGTGATCCACGGCAGGAACACCAGCAGGATGAGCCACAGCGCCTTGAGCCATCCGTTGAGCTGATGGTCGCGGAAGATGTCGATGATGATGTAGATCAGCACGAGGATGTAGGCCACGTAGGCGAACATCCAGAAGTAGAACCAGATCCAGCTCCAGAGGTCCACGGCGCGCTCCCTCCCCCGCACCTGCGGGTGTCATCCGTCACGCTAGGGCCGGCGGATGGCGCGCCGACGGTACTTTGGTCCCGAAGCACCTCCGCGCCGCATCGTTACCGTGAGCCCATCGACGGATGTTCGGTCCGAAGGGGGAGATCGTCATGACGTACGTGTCCTCGTGCGCGCCCTACCTCGCCATGCGAGCAGGCGCCCGCGTGAAGGTGATCAGGCCGTGAGCGCGGCGGATGCCACGGCCCCCCGGCGGCGCGATGCCACCGCTCCTCGAGCCGCGGCGGTCCCGAAGTCGATGTGGATCTCGTGGATCGCCTTGGCGCTCATGACGACCAGCTCGGTCGCGAGCCTCAGGCCCGCGCCGACGATGGCCGTCTACGGGCTGGCGTGCATCTTCCTGTACCTCGTGCCCGCGATCGTGTTCCTGCTGCCGACCTCGCTGGTGTCGGCCGAGCTCGCGTCGGGCTGGAAGGGCGGCGTCTACAACTGGGTCGCGACCGGCATCTCCAAGCCGATGGGCTTCCTCGCCGTCTGGTGCCAGTTCGCGATGACGATCTTCTACTACCCGAGCCTGCTCGGGTTCGTCGCGAGCACGCTCGCGTACGTCATCAACCCGAACCTCGCGTCCAACGGCGTCTGGACCGCGCTCGTCATCATGGTCTGCTACTGGTCGGGCGTCTTCCTGACCTCGCGTGGCACGAAGGGCATTGCCGGCCTGGCCAGCGGCGGCCTCATCATCGGCACCCTGATCCCGGGCGCGGTGCTCGTGATCCTCGGCGCCGTGTTCCTCGGCCAGGGCAACGAGTCGGCGGCCCCGATGACGGCGGCGAACCTCCTGCCGCAGTGGGCGGGCCTCGCGAGCCTCGTGCTCATCGTCAACAACTTCCTGTCGTACAGCGGCATGGAGATGAACGCGGTGCACGTCGGATCGCTCCGCAATCCCGGCAAGGAGTTCCCAAAGGCGATCTTCCTCGCGATGGGCCTCGTGCTGCTGATCTTCATCCTGCCGGCGCTCGCGATCAGCTGGATCGTCCCCGCGGAACAGCTCTCGCTCACCGCCGGCGTGATGCAGGCGTTCGACGCCGTGTTCGCAGCGTTCGACTGGCAGTGGCTGACGCCCATCTTCGGCATCATGCTCGTCACGGCGTCCCTCGGCGGCATGCTCACCTGGCTCGCCGGACCGTCCAAGGGCCTGCTGCTCATCTCGCGGCAGGAGGGCTACCTCCCGCCGTTCCTTCAGAAGCTGAACAAGCACGGCGTCCAGCAGAACCTGCTCGTGGTGCAGGGGCTGATCACCACGGTCATCGCCCTCGGCTACGCCCTCATCCCGAACGTGTCGAGCGCGTACTGGATCTTCTCGGTCATCACGACGCAGGTGTACCTGATCATGTACCTGCTGATGTTCGTCGCGGCGGCGCGACTGCGTCGCACGCATCCGGATCACCCGCGCGGCTACCGTGCTCCGCTCCTCGTGACGCTGTGCGTGGTCGGGTTCGTCGCCTCGCTCGCCGCACTGCTGGTCGGGTTCATCCCGCCGTCGCAGTTCGCCAGCGGCGACCTGTGGATCTACCTCGTGATCGTCGCGGGCGGAGCGCTCGGACTCGGCCTGCTCGTGCCCTTCCTCTTCTACCGGTTCCGCAAGCCGTCGTGGAAGCAGCCCGACCCATCGACCGAGACCGAGACGGAGGTGGCGGAGTCATGAGCACCGAGACGGAGCAGCAACCGCAGCGCGAGCGCTCGATCATCTACATCATCACCGTCGTCGTGCTCGTGATCCTGGCCGTCATCGCCGTCATCACGTTCCTGTCGGCACGCCAGGCCGCTCAGGCGACCGACAAGGCCGAGGAGTTCATCGCCCTGGCCGAGGAGAACGGCATCGACATCTCCCTGTCACCGCAGCAGATCGCAGGTGTCCTCGGCGAGGACGGCGGCGGGGTGTGCGCGAACCCGAACGACGCCCTGTCTCGCGCGGTGCTGTTCGAGCGACTGACGAACGGGGCCGCTGGCCCCGGCCAGCGGCCGGTCATCGCCGAGAGCCGCCTCCTGCAGGGGCAGCTGCTGATCATCGAGACGTACTGCCCCGACGAGCTCGAGGAGTTCCAGCAGTTCGTGGACGACCTGCAGCTGTCCGACGGGAACGGCTCGTGACCGCTGAGATCCGCGATCGCATCGCGGCGATGATGCCTGCCGCGAAACAGGAACTGACTGAGCTCGTCTCCCTCAAGTCGGTCGCGGACCCGCGGCAGTTCCCGCCCGAGGGGTGCGAGCGAACCGCCGAGTGGGTGCGCGACCGGTTCGCGAGCCTGGGCTTCACGGACGCCCGCCTCGAGGTGACGCCCGACGGCAGCAAGGCCGTCGTCGGCTCCCGCGCCGCGAACCGGCCGGACGCACCCACCGTGCTCCTCTACGCGCACTACGACGTCCAGCCGCCGCTCGACGATGCCGCGTGGCGCACGCCGCCGTTCGAGCTGACCGAGGTCGGCGGACGCTGGTACGGCCGTGGCGCCGCGGACTGCAAGGGCAACATCCTGATGCACCTGCTCGCCCTGCGTGCGCTCGGCGACGACATCCCGGTCAACCTCAAGCTCGTCGTCGAGGGATCCGAGGAGCAGGGCACGGGTGGGCTCGAGCGATACGTCGAGGCGAACCCCGACGTGCTCCGGGCCGACACGATCCTGGTGTGCGACACCGGCAATGCCGCCGTCGGCAAGCCGGCCGCCACCGTCACGCTCCGCGGGCTGGCGAACGTCGTCGTACGGGTCGCGGCGCTGAACTCCGCGATCCACTCGGGCATGTTCGGCGGCCCCGCGCCCGACGCGCTCGCTGCGCTCATCGAGATGCTCGCGTCGCTGCGCGACGAGGACGGCAACACGGCCATCGACGGCCTCGACGCGACCCAGAAGTGGCATGGGGAACCGTATGACGCCGACCAGTTCCGCGCCGACGCCGGGGTGCTCGACGGCGTGTCGCTGCTCGGCGACGACAGTGTCGCCGACGAGCTCTGGGCTCAGCCGGCCGTCACGGTGCTCGGCATCGACTGCCCGCCGGTCGTGGGGTCGGCCGCGGCCATCGTGCCGCGCGCGGCGGCGCGCCTCAACCTCCGCGTGCCGCCCGGTATCGACCCGGAGGCGGCGCGCGACGCGCTCGAGGCGCACCTGCGCGGCGAGGCGCCGTGGGGCGTCGAGGTGGAGGTCGAGACCGAGGCCGTGGGCGCTCCGTTCGCGGCCCGTGTCGACGGTCCCGCGTACCGTGCGATGGCGGCCGCCATGAAGGAGGCCTACGGCGTCGAGATGACCACACTCGGCCAGGGCGGGTCGATCCCGCTGTGCAACGTGTTCGCCGACACCTACCCCGACGCCGAGATCATCCTGATGGGCGTGGAGGAGCCGCTCGCGCTCATCCACGCGCCCAACGAGAGCGTCGATCCCACCGAGATCGAGCGGCTCGCCGTCGCCGAGGCGCTGTTCCTGCGCTCCTACGCCGACGCCCGCTGACGCCGGGCCCGAACCCCGGTCCACGCGAGATCGAGCACCGCGGCGAGGGCGATGATGAGCACCAGCGCGATCGCGGTGCGGGGCTGCTGGACCAGCGTGGTGGTGCAGAAGACCACGAACGTGACGACGGTCGTGGCCAGGGCGACGATGAGCACGGGGAGGTTCGCACCGGTCTCGCGACGGACCCGGAAGTGCGCGATGGTGACGGCCGAGAAGACGATGAGCGCGACAGCGCTGCCGAGCGAGGCGATCGCGTTGAGGTCGAGCAGGAACAGCTGGATGATCGTCAGCCCGGCCATCACCAGGAGGCCGACGGGCACGCGCCCGGCCGAGCGTGAGAAGACGGTCGGGAACAGGCCGATCGAAGCGAGGTGCTGCGTCATCCCGATCGACGGGTAGAGGCCGGCGTTCACCGCGCCCATGGTTGAGAAGATGGCCGTGACGACGATGAGCGTGAAGCCGAAGTCGCCCAGCACGGGCTTGGCCGCCTCGGCGATCGCGGTCTCGCCGTACTCGACCACCTGTTCGGCCGTGAGCGTCCCGAAGACGCCGAGGGACACGGCGACGTAGATCGCCGTGGCGATACCGACCGCCAGGTAGAGCGCACGCGGGAGCTGGCGCCTCGGGTCGGGCAGGTCCCGAGCGGTGAACGTCACCACGCCGAATCCGAGGAAGGCGAAGAACGTCAGTGCGACGCTCGCGATGATCTGCTGCAGGCCGGGGTATCCGGAGAAGCTCAACAGGCCCCAGTCCGCGTTGGCGATGGTGACCACGGCGAACACCGAGAGGATTGCCAGCACGACCTTCACGATCACCGACTGCACGCGCGCGACCGCCTGCGACCCGACGGCGTTGAGACCGGTCATCACGACGACGAGCAGCACCGAGAAGACCGTCGCCCAGGCCGGACTGTCGCCGGCGAACGCCTCGCTCGTGTATCCGCCGAACGATGCCGCGACCATCGCGGTGACGATCGACCCCGCGGTGTAGAACAGCCACGCCCCGATCGCGGTGACGTGGCCCTCGCCGAAGCCCTTCGAGAGGTAGGTGAGGATGCCGCCGCCGGACGGGTAGGTCGAACCCAGCTTCGCGAACGAGTACCCCTGCAGCGCCGCGATGAGGCCGGCGATCAGGAAGGACAGCCAGACAGCCGCACCGGCGACCGCGCCGGCGGAGCCGAGCAGCGCGAAGATGCCGGCGCCCACCATCGAGCCCACGCCGATGAACGTCGCCTGCAGCACCGTCATCCGCCTCGGCCCGGCCGGCGGGCCGGCTCGACCGTTCGACGGGCGCTGCGTCGCCATCAGCTCCCGAGCGCCTCGAACAGCTCGTAGACCATGAACGCCGGCCAGAACAGACCCTGGAAGATCGCCCACACGTACTCCCAGAACGCGTCGGCCTGCGTCCAGAAGTACACCCACGCGCCGAAGATCCCGAGGCCGTAGATCGCCCCGCCCCCGGCCAGTCCCGCGTTCGAACCCCGGTCCGACATGTCGCACCTCCCGCGCTCGACGGTACGCCGGGCCGTCGCGGAACCGCGGGCCGAAGGACCCGGCTCGCTCGATCCCCGACGGGCGAGCGGATGGCGCGGCTCAGCGCCTCGGCGCGGCCTCGCCGCCGTCGGCCGCGTCGTCGTCCTGGTCCCACTTCGTGCCCTCGAGGTCCTGGCGCAGCGTGCCCGTGACGTCGTCGACCGCCGCGCCCACGGTCGGTGCGAAACGATCGGGCGTGAAGCGGCCGGTCAGGCCGTAGTCGCGCAGCACGTCGACGACCGGGTCCTTCATCTCGGCGATGATGAGGCGGATGCCGCGCTTGGCGAGCCAGTCGTCGACATCGACGAGCTCGTCCACCGCGGTGGTGTCGATGTCGGTGATGGGCTCGGCTGCGAGGATGACGGTGTGCACGTCGGACCCGGCCGCCTCGACGCGGGCGCGCACGAAGTCCTCGAAGATGCCGCCGTTGGCGAAGAAGAGCGGCGCGTCGAAGCGCAGGATGACCACGCCCGGGATCCGCTCCCCCTCGGGGTTCCGCGAGAGGTCGTGGTAACCGCGCTTGCCGGTCACGCGTCCGAGTTCCGCGCGATAGGGCCTCCACGCCTGGATCACGAAGGCGAGCAGCGAGAGCCCGATGGTGACGGCGATGCCCCCGAGCACGCCGAACGCGAACACACCGACGAACGCGGCAGCCGAGAGCAGCGCGTCGATGCGATCCATCCGGACCAGGCGCACGAAGCCCTTCACGTCGATGAGCCGCGACGCCGCGGCGATCACGACGGCCGCGAGCGTCGCGGAGGGCAGCAGGTCGGTCAGCCACGGGGTGAGCAGCATGAAGAGCAGGATGAGCACGGCACCGACGACGCCCGTCAGCTGCGACTTCGAGCCGGCCTGCTCGGCCACCGGGGTGCGCGACGACGACGCCGAGATGGGGAACCCGCCGAACAGCCCGCTCGCGAGGTTCGACCCGCCGATCGCCGCCATCTCGCGGCTGCCGCTCACGGTCTCGCCGCGTCGCGCCGCCAGCGTGCGCGAGAGCACCGCCGAGTCGGTGAACGCGACGAGGGCGATGCCGGCCGCGGGCAGGGCGAGCGCCGCGACATCCGCCCACTGCAGGCCACCGAGCGCCGGCGCAGGCAGCCCCTGCGGCAGCGCGCCCACCACCGGCAGGTCGTGGGACACGCCGAGCACGGCCGTGAGCACGATCGCGGCGACCACCGCGACGAGCACGCCGGGCACTCGCGACTTCACGACCGTGAGCCCGACGATGACCGCGAGCGAGCCGAGCCCGAAGGCGAGCGGCAGCAGTCGGACCTCGCCCTCGGCGATGCCCTGCCCGATCGCCACGACCTCGGTGAACGGCGTGTCGGCGTCGGTCGAGAAGCCGAGCAGCGTCGGCACCTGGGAGATGATGACGATGAGCGCGACCGCGTTGAGGTACCCGACGCGGATGGGCTTGGACAGCAGGTCGGTGACGAACCCGAGGCGCAGGATGCCGCCGAGCAGCAGGATGGCGCCCACCATGATCGCGAGCAGGCCCGCGAGCGCGACGGCCCGGTCGTCGTCGCCCATGGCCAGCGGCAGGATCGCGGCCGCGATGATCGGGGCGAGCGCCGAGTCGGGCCCGAGCACCAGGATGCGCGAGGGCCCGATGATCGCGTAGGCGAGCAGTGGCACGATCGTCGCGTAGAGGCCGGTCTCGGGGGGCAGGCCCGCGACCTGGGCGTAGCCCATGCCGGCCGGGATGAGCAGCGCCGTCACGACGACGCCGGCGCGCACGTCTCGCAGCAGCCACTCGCGGCGGTAGTGCAGTGCGGTGTCGACGCCCGGCAGCAGCCGCCGCATCCGCTCGCCCATCGCGCTCATCTCGGCCCCCAGGGCTCCATCATGGCGGATGGCGCAGCCGCGGGGATCACGCCGTTGGCGCGCGCTCCGGCTCGACCTTCCGCCAGATCGGCGGATGCGCCAGCCGGTTCTCGCGATAGAGGCGGTACGCGAACGGCGCCCACACGATGAGGGCGGCGCCCGCGCCGATCAGCAGCCCCGCGACCGTGTCCGAGAGCCAGTGCGCGCCGAGGTACATGCGGCTCAGCATCATGAGCAGCGTGTACACGGCGCCGACGACCCACACCCACGTCCGCATGAAGATGAGGCCGAGCGCCATCGCGATCACCGCGGCATTGGAGCTGTGGCCCGACGGGAACGAGCCGAAGTCGGGGTGGACGAGGATGTCCTCGGGGCGGACGCGCCCCACGAGCACCTTGACCAGGCGCGTGAGGCCGCTGCTGGCGAGCAGCGCGACGAGGAAGAACCCCGCAGCCCACGGGCGCCGCCACACCAGCAGCCCCGCGATGATCAGCGCCGGCACGATCAGTCCCGAGAGCAGTCCGCTGCCCACCCGGTCGAGGACCAGTGCGGGGGCGGTCAGCCACGGCGTCCGGCTCTCGGCGAGCACCGCCATCAGGCCCGACTCGAACTCGAACGACTCGCGGGCGCGGTCGACGACGATGACGGCGCCGACGAGGGCGACCGCGACGAGGGCGAACACGCCCGCCGCGATCCACGGGCGGCGGCTGATGCGAACGGGCGCCGGGGCGTGGCTGGATGGGTTGGCCCGGCCCGCCTCGTCGGCCGCGGTCGGGTGCTCGCGGGGCTCCGGCTCCTGCTCGGGCTCGACGGACGTCGGCTCGGGTTCCAGGTCGCGCCGGTCATCGCTCATTTCGACCCCAGGCCTCCGAACGCCGGTCGGACTCTGCCACTTCCTCGGGTGAGCCGACCCGGACGGTCCGCCAGGTGTCGACGATGATCACGATCCCGAGCACCACGAGCGAGAGCATGATCGAGCCGACCGCATCGGTGGCCCAGTGGTACCCGAGGTAGATGCGGCACGCGGCCGTGAGCAGCACGACGAACGCGGCCACGGCGAAAGCCAGGGTCGTGATGACGGGCCGCCGGTGTCGTGAGAACACGAGGTAGGTGCCGATGAAGAGGAAGTCCGCGACTCCCATGACGTGGCCCGAGGGGAACGAGGAGGTCGGGTCGTAGCCGATCATCATCTCGTCGGCCGGGGGCCGGTCGCGGGCGATGATCGGCGCGAGGAGCTGCACCACGATCACGCCGAGGATCATGCCGCCGGCGAGCAGAAGGGGACGCCACGCGTGCTTCGCAAGGATGCCCCATGCGACCGTCGTCACGAGGATGATGATCGGCATCGCGATCGGGCCGAAGACGATCGACAGGACGATCATGAGCGTCGTGAGCCAGCCGTCGCGACCGGATTCGAGCCATCCCTCGACCGGGGCGTCGATGTACGACAGGTCGTCGGACTCGGTGATCGAGTCGAGCACCACGAAGAAGCCCACCAGGCCGACCACGATGAGCGCCGCGCCCGTGATGAACAGGTTCCGCTTCGCGGCGGCCGAGAGGACCCGCTCCTCGACCAGGAACCGCTCGCGGAAGCGGTGGAACCGGCCGGGCTTCTCGTCGGCCGTCGTGTCGGTGTCGGTGGAGTCGGTCACCGCGTGCTCCTCCTGTGGCTCGTCCCGGTGCAGGCCCGGATTCCCCACAGTATGGCGCGCGACATGGCCCGGGCGCCCCCCATTGACGGCGGGCTCAGAACCCCTCAGCGGCGGTCAGCCGGCCGGATGCCACGGCCTCGGCGAAGGCGGCGTAGTCGCGCTCGTTCTGGTCGGCGTAGTCCACTGCGAAGCGTGCGATCGCGTCATCGAAGCGGGGGGATGCGCCGAGGTAGGCCGCGATCGCGACACGGTCTCCGGCGCGCGCGTGCGCCCGTGCGAGCGTCTGGCCGCAGGCGGTCGCATACAGCTCGGCGCCACGAGGAAGGATGACCTCGAGGTCGGCCGAGCCCTTCCAGTCGTTGAGCTGCCGGATGTAGAAGTCGCGCTCGACCCCATCCGGAGCGAGCACGCGCTCCCAGCCGAGGAACAGGTCGCTCGCGGCCTGCATGAGGCGCTGGCCCCGTACGACCCGCTCGCCGTGGTGGTCGTACCGGCTCGCCGGAAGGAAGCGCTCCAGCACCGACTGCTCGGCCTGCTTCGCCTGAAGGATGAGCGGATCGGCGTCGTCGCGACCGCGGAGCAGCACGATCCAGGCGCGCGTTCCGACGCTTCCGACGCCCACGACCTTGCGTGCCATGTGCACGTAGCGGAACTCGTCGATCGGATGCCGCGCCTGCGGCAGGGTCGAGCGGTACTCGGAAAGCATCCGACGCATCCACTCCTCCACATCCTCCCGGGTGCCCTCGCCGAGCTGCAGGTCCTCGACCGGCGTGATGAGCGGAGGATCGGCGGTGAAACGGAGCTCGCCGTCGACGGTGCTCACCAGCTTGGTGAAGGCTCGCACGCTGTCGCGCCGGCGCGCCTTCGCGAGTGTGGCCTCGGTACGCTCCACCTGCTTCGTGCCGACCCGGTTGGCGGCCCGCTCGGCGCGGATCCATTCCTGCACCTGATCGGCATCGAGCTGGTCGTACCACGCCTCGAGCACCCGCGACTCGGCCGCCCGTCGCATCTGCATCCGATATGACGTGACCGCTGCACGGACGGCGCGCGCGCGCGCCTTGTCGCTGAACCCACGATGCCGTCCCGCTATCTCGAAGCTCGCGGCGAGTCGCTTGACGTCCCACTCCCAGGGACCGGGCAGCGTCTCGTCGAAGTCGTTGATGTCGAAGACCAGGCGCCGCTCCGGCGAGGCGAAGACGCCGAAGTTCGACAGGTGCGCGTCGCCGCAGATCTGCGTCGTGATGCCCGAGACCGGCGTGCCGGCGAGGTCGGATGCCATGATGAGCGCCGCACCCCGATAGAAAGTGAACGGCGACACGAGCATGCGCGCGTACCTGATGGGCACGAGTTCGGGCACGCGGGTGACGGCCTGCTGCTCGAGCAGCGAGACCGGGTCCGGCCGGTCCGACGCCGGCGACCAGCCTGCGTGCGACGAGCGCGGCACGCGGCGCCGAGCCGCGCGGCCGAGCTCCCAGCGCGCGGGGAAGTCGTCGAGCCGGGCCGAGTCGAGCTCGGCGCCGTCGACCCGCTCGGATCCGGTCGCGCGGGACTCGGTCGTCGTCGTGTCACTCACGGCGTGCCTCCTCGGTCTTCGGCGGATAGCGCGTCAGGCGGCGGTGCGGAAGGGCTCATGGTGATACCCCTCCTTGTCGAGGATCGCGATGGTGGCCTCCGGCACCTCGAGGAACACGCCCGGAAGGTCGGTCAGCGGCTCGGAGACGATGACACGGGCGTTGTCGCCGAACTGCTTGAGCCGCTCCGCCTCGGGATACATGGCCCGGATCGTCGTCAGGTCCGCCGAATGGAACAACGTGCGGGAGCGACCCTGGCTCGAGTACCGAAGTGCCCAGACCGTGGCACCGTCCGCGACAGCGATGGTGCCCTGCATCGGGAAGAGGATCCCGTTCTCGCGCCCGACCCGCTCGACGCGGTCCACCACGGCGGTGAGCGCCTTGACGGGATCGTCGACGAGGCCGAACGTGATCGCGAGGTGGAACAGCACCTCGGAGTCGGTCGTGCCCTTGATGTGGGTGTACAACGACGGATCGACCGCGAAGGTCAGGTCGCGCTTGACCTTCGCGAACTCGGCGAGGAAGCCGTTGTGCATGAACAGCCAGTTCTCCCAGCGGAACGGATGGCAGTTCGTCGCCTGGATCGGCGGCCCGCCCGCGGCGCGCACGTGGCTGAAGAAGAGCGGACTCTCGATCGCCCCGGTGAGCTCGTGCACGTTCTCGTCGTGCCACGCGGGTTCGATGCTGTGGAAGATCGCCGGGATGCTGCCGGCGACCGCGCCCTTCGGATACCAGCCGAGCCCGAATCCGTCGCCGTTCACCGTCTCGGCGCCGAGCGGCGAGTCCAGCGATTGTGCGACGAGTGAATGCACGGGATCCAAGATGACCGATGAGGATCGGATCGGGTCTCCCAGGTACGCCAGCCAACGGCACATCAGCGCCTCCCCCGCCACGACCCCCGCCGCGGCGTCACCTCGCCAGTCTGGTCGCCCGGTCCTGATCGCGATGGGCCGAAAGTCTCACTGGGCTCACTCGGCCGCCTCGGCGCACGGCGCGGCCTCGGTCATGCGCTGGGTCGCCTGCTCGTACGACCACGGCAGCTCGATCAGGGGCTGCGTGCGCTCGTCGGCGGCAGCGGCCTTGGAGCCCAGCGAGGCGAGCGCGAACGCGCCCTCGCGGACGACGCTCGCGCCGCCGGTCGAGTTGTTGAGGGCCAGCACGACGGTGAGGCCCGACTCGGGATCGGTGAAGACCGCGGCGAGCGCGCCGGTCGACTCGCCGGCGACGCCGCGCAACGGTCCGTACTGCTGGGCGCCGATGCCCTGCGCCTGCCAGGAGGGAGCCGAACCGCCGAACGGGACCACGTCCCACGCCTGGCGCGCGGTCGCCTCGTCGAAGAGCGCCCCGCTCGCGTACGCCTGGCTGAACTCCCGGACCTCGTCGAGGGTCGACCGGGCACCGCCCGCCGCGCCGCCGATGGAGCTCGAGCGCCGCGACACGTCCACGACGGTCGCGCAGTCGGGCGTGCCATCCGCCGCCAGGGCCGCCGAATAGCCGCCGAGGGCGCCCGTGTACTCGGTGACGGCCTCGGCCGGCAGGACCGTGCCGTCCATGTCGAGCGGGTCCAGCACGTACCGCTCTGCGAGCTCCGACCAGGTCCGGCCCGTGTACTGCTCGAGCGCGGTCGCGAGCAGCAGCAACCCGGTGCGCGACTCCTTCCAGGCGGCGCCGGGCTCGCCGACGTGCGGGAGCGCCATCCCGCTCGCGATGAGCTCGCCCGAGGGCCAGACGCGCTCGGGATTGGCGACGAAGTGGCGACGCAGCGGCGGGTAGTAGTCGTCGAGGCCCGACGTGTGGCGGCACAACTGCTCGACCGTGATGTCGCCGAGGCCGGGCAGCCCGCGGACCATCGTGTCGACGCGCTGGTCGAGCTCGATGACGTCGGCGTCGACCAGGCGCAGGGCCATGGCGCACGTGAGCTCGCCCGTCACGCCGGGCACCTGGAACGCGGTGTCGGTCGTGGCCTTCTCGGCGCCCTCGGAGAAGTCGACCGTGCCCGCGGCCGCGGTCCATGCTCCGGCCCACGGCGCCCACACGCCCGCGATGCCGCCGCTCGAGCCGCTCAGCCGGATCGCCTCGTCGAGCGTCGCGTCGAGACGTTCCTGCAGATCGGCGGCGAACTCGCCCTCGGCCTGGTCGTAGTCGGCGGCCGGCTCGGCGGGAGCCATACAGGCGGACAGCGCGACCAGCGTGGTCGTGGCGGCGAGTGCCGCGACGATCCGCCGAACGCGTGTCACCACTCCAGCCACCGTGCCCCCCGCAGTGTGTCCGTTGCGATTGTAACCCGCATGCGTCGGCGTCGACGTGTTCGAGGCTACTCCGTCGCCCGTGATCCCGCGGCCGGCGACCGGTGCGTGTCCCCCGAACTCGGCCTGCTGCCTACTCGACCACCACGGAATCGGCGACGCCGAGGTCGCGCGCGGCGCCCGACATGAACCGCTCGACGTCGCGGTCGACGATGATGTCGCGCGGCACGAGCGGCCGCGCGAGGTACAGCCCGTCGAGGCTCGTCAGGCGCGACAGCGCGACGTAGGTCTGCCCCGGGCTGAAGACACGCGACCCGAGGTCGACGATCGCCGTGTCGTAGCTCGCACCCTGGGACTTGTGGATCGTGACCGCCCACGCGAGCCGCAGGGGGTACTGCGTGAACTCGGCGACGATCTCGCGCTCGAGCTTCTTCGCGACCGGATCCCACGTGTACCGGTACTTCTCCCACGTGACCGGCTCGACCTCGTGCTCGTCGCCGTCGACCTCGACGCGCACCTCGCGGTCGAGCGAGGTGACGGTGCCGATCGTGCCGTTCACCCAGCGCGGCGCCTCGCCCCACCCGGCGGTGTCGTTGCGGAGGAACATGACCTGCGCGCCGACCTTGAGCTCGAGCTTCTCGTCGGCCGGGTAGCCGCGCCCGCCGAACTCTCCGTTCACGTCGGCCTCGTTGGCGAGGGAATGACCGGGCAGGCGGTGCAGCGCCGTGCGGTTGATGCGGTTCACGGTCTCATTCGTGGTCGCGAGGGTGATCGCCCCCTGCTCGGGCAGCGGACGGCGCGCACCCGTGTCGTTGAGCACGCCGGCGATCTCGGCGGTCACCATGCCGTGCCGCACCGCGTTGAGCATGTGCTTGAAGGCGTCGTCGTGCTGCCGGTGCACCTCGCCGAGCTCGTAGATGCGGAGGTCGGCCTCGTGCCAGACCCTCGCGTCGAAGAACCACATCGAACGGTAGGTGTCGGCGAAGTACCGCCGCTCGTCGCCCGACCCGGGCACGGGGGCGAGCTGGTACGGGTCACCGAAGAGCACGACCTGCACGCCGCCGAACGGCTCGTGCGGGCGCTGCCGCGCCTGCCGCAACGAGCGGTCCATCGCGTCCATCAGGTCGGCGTTGACCATCGACACCTCGTCGACCACGAGCGTGTCCATCGCGTTGAGGAGCTTGCGCACCGCGTCGTTCTGGTCGATCTCGGCATCGGCGATGACGCCGATCGGCAGGCGGAAGAGCGAGTGGATGGTCTGCCCGCCGACGTTCAGCGCTGCGACGCCGGTCGGCGCGCAGATCACGATCTGCTTGCCCGTGTTCCAGTTCAGGTGGTTCAGTAGCGTCGACTTGCCGGTGCCCGCGCGCCCGGTGACGAACACGTGCTCGCGCGTGTGCTCGATGGCCTGGAACACCGCCTGCTGCTCGGCGGTGAGGGTCACGGTCTGCACGATCGGGCCTTCGGGACTGGGTCGGGACGGGTGCCGCCGGCGGGTCGATGAAGCGGATGCCTCGCGCCGGGCGTCTTCACTGTAGACCGCGTCGCCGGAGTGCCGGCCCGCCGTCGCGACATCCGTTCAGCCTGCGCGTCGCCCTGTGGACGGCGGGGCGGTGCACGACCGCTGTCTAGACTTGCCGCGTGGGGAGCTCGGGCCGACGGGGTGGGCGCCTGTCGCCGGCCGCGATCGCGGGGTGGACGGGCCTCGCGGTGCTGCTCGGCGGCGCGTTCCTCGCGGCGCTCGGCGGACTCAACCACACGCTGTACGGTGCACCCGCATTCGTCGAGCGGTACCTCGGCAACATCGCCAACGACGACATCGTGAGCGCGGCGGCGACGCCCGGCGTTCGCCTCGACGAGGGCGCGCTCGCGGCGGCCGGCCTGCCCGCCGACATCTCGACGGCGATGCTGCGCTCGGGGGTCGTGGAATCCGGGCCGGAGGACGTGCGCATCGTCTCCGACGTGCCGCACGACGACGGCTCGCACACCGTGACCGCCAGCTACCGGCTGGAGTCGTCCATCATCGAGACCGCGTTCGACGTCAACCCGATCGAACCGCTCTACGGCGTCCTGAACCGGTGGGAGTTCGCGACCAGTCCGCTCGCGGTCATCCAGGTGACGGCCGCGCACAGTCCCCTCTTCACCGTCGGCTCGCTCACCCTCGACACGCGCGCGACCAAGTCGGCCGACGAGCTCGCGGCCTTCACGCAGCAGGCCTCGTACCTCGCCATCGCGCCGGCGGTGTACGAGTTCGGGTACGAATCCACGCTGCTCGAGGCCGTGCCGGCGCAGGTCGTCGCCGAACCCGGCGCCGAGGTCGCCGTCACGGTCGACGCGCTGCCGACCGAGGCGTTCATCGAGCGCGTGCAGGCGAAGGTCGACGAGTTCCTGCAGGACCAGTGCGCCACCCAGACGGTGCTCCAGCCCTCCGGCTGCCCGTTCGGGGTGGTGATCGACGATCGCGTGGTCGGTGAACCCGCCTGGACCATCGTCAGCTCCCCGGAGGTGACGCTCGCGCCCGGCGACACCACGTTCGAGATGCCGGCGACGCCCGGCGTGGCGCGCATCACGGTCGACGTGCAGTCGCTCTTCGACGGCACCTTCTCGACGCTCGAGCAGGACGAGGGGTTCACGCTCGCGCTCGACGCGACCGTGCGGCCCGACGGGTCGATCGCCATCCAGCTCCGCTGACCCGCTACCAGTCGAGTGCCTCGACCCCCGCGACCGCCGCCGTGACGATCCCGTCCAACGGCCCCTCGATCGCGCAATGCACGGCCCGTTCGTCCGCTGCGGGCGATTCGTAGAGCGCGAGCTGCGACGCGAGCAGGGTCGCGGGCATGAAGTGGCCGGCGCGCGCGCCCAGGCGATCGGCCAGCACCGCGGGGTCGCCCTCGAGCGCGATGAACACGACATCGGGCGCGACGGCCCGGAGCCGGTCGCGGTACGCGCGGCGCAGCGCCGAGCACGCCACGACGACCCCCGGCGACGACGCCTCGGCGAGCGCCGCGCCGACGAGGTCGAGCCACGGCCACCGGTCGTCGTCGGTCAGCGGCGTACCGGCGCGCATCTTCTCGACGTTCACGGCCGGATGCAGGTCGTCGGCGTCGATGAACGGCACGTCGAGCCGATGCGCGAGCGCTTCGCCCACCGTCGACTTGCCCGCGCCCGACACGCCCATCACGACGATGCGCCGCACCGAGGACGCCGGGGCGTGCCCGTCACGCGGGGCCAGGCCGGTCGACCCGTCCGGTCGCGGCGGTCGCGCCATCCGCTCGTCGCCGCTCACTGCACGCCATCGCGCTGCGCGAGCGCTGCCAGCCGGGCGTTGTACTCCTCGAGCTCGGCCTCGCCCGTGCGGTCGGCGTGCCGGTCACGGCGCTTCGTCTCCTTCGCGTCGCTACGCGCCCACTGAACGGCGACCGTGATCGCCAGTGCGAGCGTCGGGATCTCGCCGATCGACCAGGCGATGCCGCCGCCCACCTGCTGGTCCGCGAGCGCATCGGTGCCCCAGCCCATCGCGCCGTACCAGTCCGCGAGGAGCAGGCCGCTGCTCATCATGATCGACAGGCCGAAGAACGCGTGGAAGGCCATCGTGCCGAGCAGGAGCAACAGCCGGAAGGGGTACGGCAGGCGATACGGCACCGGGTCGATGCCGATGAGCGACTGCACGAACAGGTAGCCCGTGATCAGGAAGTGCGCGACCATCCACTCGTGGCCGATGTGGTCCTCCATGGTCCACCGGAAGAGCGGCGAGTAGTAGAACACCCACAACGACCCGGCGAACAGCACCGCGGCGACGATCGGGTTGGCGATGATGCTCGCGAACTTCGAGTGCACCGCGATCAGGATCCATTCGCGGCCGCCGCGGCTGCCGTCCTTGCGAGGGCGGATGGCGCGGGCCGCGAGCGTCACGGGCGCGCCCGGCACGAGCAGCACCGGCACCGCCATCGTGAGGACCATGTGCGCGAGCATGTGCGCCGAGAACAGCGTCTGCTCGTAGACGTTCACGCCGCCGCTCGTGACCCACGCCAGCAGTGCGAGGCCCGAGACCCACAGGATGGTGCGCCACACCGGCCAGCGGTCGCCGCGGCGATGCAGGCGCACGACCCCCGCGACGTAGAAGAAGATGCCGAATCCGCACAGCAGCAGCCAGAGCAGGTCGGGGTTCCACTCGGTGAAGTAGCGCCACGGCTCGGGCCACGGCGGCAGCGGCTCGCCGGTGAGGATCTCGGCGGGCGTGCGGGCGAGCTGGCCCGCGGCCTCCTCGGAGACGGGCGTGGCGGTGCGCGCGAGCGCGGCGGCGACGCCGGAGGCGAGCCCCATGAAGGCGAGCTCGACTACGACGAGCAGCCAGAACGTGCCGGTCGTGGATGCCGCGGGGCGAGCCATCCGCCCGATCAGGATGCGGCGCTGTGCCGCGCCGAACAGGCCCAGCGCGATGAGTGCGGCGACCTTGACCACCACGAGGATGCCGTAGCCCGTGATCAGCTGCGCCCACGAGCCGATGCGGAGCGCCGCGCTCGCGTAGCCCGAGATCGCGACGACGACGAAGCAGACCAGCGCCACCGTCGAGTACCGCGCCAGCACGACCCCGAGCCGGTCGCCGTCGAGCGTCGGCTTGAGCAGGACCAACGTGATCAGGCCGCCGAGCCACGCGGCGACGAACACGAGGTGCAGGCCGAGCGCCGTGATCGCCTCGGAGTGCCCCGCGGTGCCGGCGGCGTGTCCCTGCTGCGCCATGGGCACGAGCGCGACCACGGCGAGCGCCGTGACGAAGACGAGCGCGGTGTGGTTGCGGACCGCGAAGCACAGCACCGTGACGGCGGCCGCGATCAGCGTGGTCGTCAGCCAGGCGCGGCCGAGCTCGATCGTGGTGGCGAACTGGCCGAGCTGCGCTCCGAACCGGTCGCCGAGGTCGAACGGGGCGCCGGTGACGAGCATGAACGTGAGCACGCCGGTGGCGACGCTCGCGACCGTGAGCACGGCGGCGGATGCCGCGGCGACATCGAGCGCGAGGTCGAACTCGCGCCGCTTCGGGCTGAGCGCCCAGACCGCGAGCACGAGCGCGCCGATCATGCCGGCCGCACCGAGGTTCACGAAGAGCTTCGCGACCGGGACGCCCCAGCGCGCGACGGGTCCCGGGTCCTGGATGGGGAACGGTGCCGCTCCCCCGCCGTACGCGAGCGCGGCGACCATCGCGCCGAGCGCGACGGCGACGAGCACGGCGGGGCCGAGGACGCGGACGGAACGGGGCACCGCACAAGCCTAGGCGAGGCCGCTGGGAGCGGCCCGCCCGCGCCATCCGCTCGCCCTCGCTCGCTCGCGCTCGCCCGCCTGCCTGCACGCCCGCCGGCCCATCGCCGTTTCAGGAGGACGGAGGCAAGTCAGGACTCGATTCGCGATCTGGTCCTGATCAGCGTGCGATCTCCTGAAACGGTAGGGAGGAGATCGGTGGCGCGGGAGGATCCGGGCGCCGGAACGGTCCTCCGTACCCGGTCGTCTCCTCCCGCCGGGGTGTCGGATGGCGCGGCGCGCCCATCCTCGGACACGCCGAAGGGGCGCACCGGATGGACCGGGCGCCCCCTCGGGAGACTCGGAGTGCGTCTTCCGACGCGCGTGACTTACTTCGCGGCGGCCTTGAGCTTCGAGCCCGCGGTGACCTTGACGGAGTTGCCGGCGGCGATCTGGATCGTCTCGCCGGTCTGCGGGTTGCGGCCCGTGCGCGCGGCGCGGTGGGTGCGCTCGACGGCGAGCCAGCCCGGGATCTGGACCTTGGTGCCCGAACCGACCGAGTCGGCCAGCGTGTCGAAGAACCCGTTCAGCACGGAGTCGACGGTGCTCTGGCTCTGGTTCGTCGCCGCAGCGATCTTGGCAACGAGCTCGGACTTGTTGAGCGACTTGTCAGCCATGGAATGTCCTCCTCGGACCTTCGCTGTGTCTACAGCTGTCGTGTGGATACGCGGAGTCGACCTCGCGATCGCCCCCGTGGCCGTTCAGGCCGCCTCGAATGTAGCAGAGTCCCGCGGAAACACGCGGATTTCCGGGTGTTTGAGGCAGGTTTCGCAGGGGGTTGACGGATGGCGCGAGCGAGGTCGTCCCGTTGCGCCCCGCCGTCGATCGACAGACGACGAGAGGGGCGCCCCGGATGACCGGGACGCCCCTCTCGGGAAGCGGTACTGCCTACCAGCTCGACTTCGTGATGCCGGGCAGCTCGCCGCGGTGCGCCATGTCGCGGAAGCGGACGCGCGAGATGCCGAACTTCGAGAGGTTGCCGCGCGGGCGACCGTCGATGGCGTCGCGGTTGCGGAGGCGGACCGGCGACGCGTCGCGGGGCAGCTTCTGCAGGCCGATGCGGGCGGCCTCGCGGGTCTCGTCGGTGCCGTTCGGGTCGACGAGCGCCTTCTTCAGCTCGAGGCGCTTGGCCGCGTAGCGCTCGACGATCACCTTGCGCTGGTCGTTGCGCGCGATCTTGCTCTTCTTCGCCATGTCTTAGCGCTCCTCTCGGAAGTCGACGTGCTTGCGCACCACGGGGTCGTACTTCTTGAGCACGAGACGGTCGGGGTTGTTGCGACGGTTCTTGCGGGTCACGTAGGTGTACCCGGTGCCGGCCGTCGAACGGAGCTTGATGATGGGACGGATGTCCTGCTGCTTCGCCATTAGAGCTTCACCCCACGAGCCTGGATGTCCTTGATGACGGCCTCGATGCCACGGGCGTCGATCACCTTGATGCCCTTGGCGGACACGTTCAGGGTGACGTTACGACGCAGCGACGGCACGTAGTAGGTCTTCTTCTGCACGTTCGGGTCGAAGCGGCGCTTCGTCCGGCGGTGCGAGTGCGAGATGTTGTGTCCGAAGCCGGGAACGGCTCCGGTCACCTGGCACACTGCTGCCATTGGTCTTTCCTCCAATACCGAGGGGCGGATGCCCCTCCCAAGGTCTCTTGTCTGCTGACGCTCCCCATGCCGAAGCCCGCGATCGCTCGCGTTCTCGGGTGTGGATTGTCGCGGTCTGGGCAGTGGAAGTACCCAGCCAAACGTCGAGTCTAACAGACGGGCTGATCGCGGCCGAAATCGAGCGCTCAGGCCAGCAGGTGGTGCTGCACGGCGTAGGTGGCGGCGGCCGCCCGTGAGTTCACGCCGATCCTGCCGAAGATGTTGCTGATGTGACGATGCACCGTGCGCTCGCTGAGGTAGAGCTGCGCGGCGATGGCGCGATTGGTCAGCCCCGCTGCGACCAGCCGCAGCACCTCGATCTCGCGTTCACTCAGCCCGCCGGGCGCAGGTCCGGCGGGGGTCACGAGGGCATCGACCTGTCGGAGGTCGGGGGTCGTGCCCAATCCGGCGAGGAGCTCCCGCGCCGACTCCAGTTCGAGCCGCGCGGCACCCGGTTCGTCAGGACCCTCGACCTGCGCCTCCCGCAGCCGATGCGACTGGCTGCTCCGATCATCCGACCGATGGTGCGCAAAGGGAACGTGCGGTTCGTCGCGAACCTCAAGCGCATCCTCGAACACGGATGAGTTCGTGTCAGCCCGCCGGGATGGTGCGCCGCGACAGCAGCGCGGCGACGAAGAAGCACACCGCACCGAGCATGGTGCCGAGGTTCGCCCAGTACTCGCTCAGCAGGTCGCCCGTGCTCGGCAGCACGTACGCGCCGACCGCCGACGCGCCGAACGCGACCGAGCCGGCGAGGTTGAGCCAGGTGCCGTGCCACGTGCGTGCGTCGGCGTCCCAGAGCTGCCCGCGGTCCTTCGTGGCGACGACCGCGAGCGTGCTCGCGATGAGGAACGCGATGGATCCCCACGCATCCGGGCGCCATCCGATGCCGACCGCGTCGGGGCGCGCGATGGCCGCGACGAGCGCGGCGAACGTGCTGATGTTGAACAGGAGCGTCCCGGCGAACTGGATGGCCGCCGCCCACCAGTCCGCCCGGTCGGCCCGGTTCGTGTCGCCGCGGGGCGGCCGGCGCCCACTCAGGACCAGCTGGATCAACGCCGCGGTCGTGAAGAAGAGCGAACCGATGAAGAACGTGAGGTTGGCCCCGACGTCGCCCACCCACGCGGCGTACGGCGGCAGTGCGCCGACGAGGAAGCAGAGCGAGCCGACGGCGAAGCCCCACGCCTCGCGGCGCAGCCGCCGGATCGTGAGCGCGCCCGGTGCGGTCATCGTCCGTGCGTCAGTGGTGGAACGCCGGCCCGAGGCCCGGGTGCGGCATGGGGGCGTCGAGCGAGTCGAGGAACTCGGTCTCCTCGCGGATGTCGTGCAGCAGGTCCTCGGCGAGGTCGCGGCTGAGGCCGTCGCGGCACACGATGCGCATGACCGTCTGGCCTTCGAGCTCCCCGGAGAGGGGATACGCGGGCACGAGCCATCCCTTGATGCGCAGCCGCTCGGAGAGGTGGTACAGCGTCCACTTGTCCGTGTGCCCGGGCTTCAGCCGCCAGGCGAACACGGGGATGTCGCTGCCGTCGGTCAGCAGCTCGAACGCGTCGATCTCGCTCACGGCGTGCGACAGGTACCGCGCGACATCCTGCGACGCCTGCTGGATGGAGGTGTAGCCGGCACGACCGAGGCGGAGGAAGCGGTAGTACTGCAGCAGCACCTGCGCGCCGGGTCGCGAGAAGTTCAGGGCGAACGTCGGCATCGATCCGCCGAGGTAGCTGACCCGGAAGACGAGTTCCTCGGGCAGCGCCGCCGTGTTGCGCCACACGATCCAGCCGACGCCCGGATACACGAGGCCGTACTTGTGGCCCGACGTGTTGATCGACTGCACGCGCGGCACGCGGAAGTCCCACTCGAGCTCGGGCTGCAGGAACGGCGCGATCATGGCCCCCGAGGCGCCGTCGATGTGGATCGGGATGTCGAGCCCGGTCTTCGCCTGGATGTCGTCGAGCTTCGCCTGCACCTTCATCACCGGTTCGTAGGCCCCCGTGTACGTCACGCCCATGAGCACGACGACGCCGATCGTGTTCTCGTCGACGACGTCCTCGAGGCTCGTCCCGTCCATCAGCGGGTGCTCCTCTGTGGTCGCCACCTGGCGCATCTCGACGTCGAAGTAGTTGCAGAACTTCTCCCAGCAGACCTGCACGGCCGAGCTCATGATGAGGTTCGGCTTCTCGGTCGACTTGCCCGCCGCACGCCGTGCGTTCTGCCACCGCCGCTTCAGCGCGAGCCCGCCGAGCATGCACGCCTCGGACGAGCCGATGGTCGACGTGCCGATGACGTCGGTGCGATCGGGCGCGTGCCAGAGGTCGGCGAGGATGCGCCAGCAGTACTCCTCGATGGCGGCCGTCGCCGGGTACTCGTCCTTGTCGATCATGTTCTTGTCGAACGCGTCGGCGTAGAGCTTGTCCGCGGACTCGTCCATCCACGTGCCGACGAACGTGGCGAGGTTCAGTCGCGCGTTGCCGTCGAGCATCGTCTCGTCGCGCACGATGCGGTACGCGGTCTCGGGCAGCATCGAGCCATCCGGGATCTGGGTGTAGCGCGCGGTGGTCGCCTCACCGGTGCGCGAGAAGGTCGGCGTCAGCGCCTCGTCCTGGTACATGGGTCCCCCTTCGTCCGCTCGGTGACGCGGACGCACGGAACGTAGCCCGGACCGGGCGGCGCCGTGGGGACTCAGGTCCCGTGGGACGATCGCACGACCAGGGGCGGGCCGGCTACGGCGTTTCGGCCTGGAGGCGCGTGCACTCGGCGCACAGCCCGAACACGTCGACGACGTGCGCCGCGGCGGTGAAGCCGTGCTCGGCGGCGACCCGCTGCGCCCACGCCTCGACCTCGTCGGCCGCGATCTCGACGGTCAGGCCGCAGTTGCGGCAGATGAGGTGGTGGTGGTGGCCGGTGCTGCACGCGCGGTAGAGCGCCTCGCCCTCGGGCGACTGCAGCGAGTCGGCCTCGCCGTTGGTCGCGAGGTCGCCGAGCGCGCGATACACGGTCGCGAGGCCGATCGGCGAGCCGCTCGCGTGCAGCGCCGAATGCAGGGCCTGCGCGCTGATGAAGCCCTCGGTGCCGTCGAGCGCCTCGCGCACCGCCTCGCGCTGCCAGGTGTTCCGCTTCATGCGATCCGTGCGTCCTCCGCGGTCTCCACCGGAATGGGAGCCCGCCTCGAGGGTAGTCGCCGCACCTGTGAGCCGATGAGCGCGACGAGGAAGAACGCGGTGGCGGCGAGCACGATCGACGGACCCGCGGCGACGGCGGCGTACCGCGACACGAGCACGCCGATCACGCCCGACGCGGCGCCGATCAGCGGTGCGACCAGCAGCACGCCGCGGAAGGTCGGCACGACGAGCCGCGCGGCCGCGGCCGGGGCCGCGAGCAGGGCGATGGCGAGGATGGCGCCGACCGCCGGCAGCGCGCTGACGACCGAGGCCGCCGTCAGCGCGAGCACCAGCACCTCGATCGGCCACTCGCGGAATCCCGCGGCCCGGAAGCCCGCGTGGTCGAACGTCGAGAACACGATTCGCGTGCCGAACGCCGCGACGAGGGCGACGGATGCCACGAGCACGACGATCGCGAGGATGATGTCGCCGTCGCTCACCGTCAGGATCGACCCGACCAGCAGCGACTCCGGTTGCACCGGGAGGCCCGGGATCACCGCCTGGAGCAGCGCGCCCGCCGCGAAGCCACCGGTCAGCACGATTCCCGCGGCGACCTGCGCGCCCTGCCGCCGCACGCGCGCGATCCACGACATCACGGCGACGATGACGACGGATGCCGCGGCCGCCCCGAGCGGGACGCTGAAGCCGAGCGCGGCGGCGGCCACCGCTCCGGGGTACGTCGCGTGCGTGAGCGCCTGCGCGAAGAAGGTGCGCCGGCGGAGGACCACGAGCGCGCCGACGAAGCCGGCCCCGGCTCCGATCACGATCGCCGCGACGAGGGCGCGTTCGAAGTAGCCCATCACCGCTCCCCCGCGCTCGTGGTGACGACCGGTCGCGCGGCGGGACGTGCCATCCGGTCGCGGATCAATCGGATCGCCAGGAGCACGGCATAGGCCAGCACGAACACCGCGACGACGGTGGCGCCCGCCGGCAGGTCGACGCCGGCGCCGACCGAGATCGCGAAGCCGAGCGACAGTCCGAGCCACGCGCTCACCGCGCCGACCGCCGCCGCAACGGGGAACAGCCACCACAGGCGGTCGGTCACCAGCCGCGATGACGCCCCCGGCACGATGAGCAGCGCCAAGACGAGGAGCGTGCCGACGGTGCTCGCGCCCGCGACGACGACGAGCGCGACGGCCGAGTTGAGCACGAGGTCGAGGACGAGCGGTCGGTCGCCCCAGGCGCGCCCCGCCTGCGGATCGAACGCGCGCAGCACCTGCTGCTTGAGCGTGACGGCGACCAGCAGTGCCGCGACGAGGGACACGACGATGAGCGGAAGGACGTCCTGCGGGGCGATCGTGAGCACCCGGCCGAAGAGGAGCGCCTCGAGCGCCCCGGCGTAGTCCTCGCTGCGCGAGACCACGATCACGCCGACGCTGAACGCCGCGGTGAGCACGACCGCGACTGCAGCGTCGGATGTCACGCCCGCGCGCACGAAGAGCGTCAGCGCAACGGCGCCCGCGAGCGCGGCGACCGCGGCTCCCGGGACGAGGCCCGCCGTGCCGCCCACGGCGAGGCCGATGGCGAGTCCGGGGAACACGGCATGCGTGAGTCCGTCGCTGATGAACTCGAGCCCACGCAGGTTGACGAGCACGCCGACGAGCCCCGCGACGACCGCGAGCACGAGCAGCACGAGCAACGCCCGACCCATGAAGGGCAGGGCGTAGGCGCCGACGAGTGCGTCCCAGGCGCTCATCGCGGGCCGCTCCCCCGCCGCGCCGCCTCGGACGCGCCGTATGCCGCGATCGGCATCAGTGTCCCTCGTGACCGGGGACGACGAGCGTGTGCTCGTCGAGTTCGACCTCGACGCCGTCGAAGCACTCCTGCACGTTCGAGAGGGTGAGCACGTCGTCGACGGGCCCGCAGCTGAGCTGGGTGCCGTTGACGAGCAGGACCGCGTCGCAGACCTCGCGCGCGAGGTCGAGGTCGTGCGTCGAGACGATCACGGCGACGCCGCGCGCCTTCAGCGCCCGCAGGGTGTCGACGAGGGCCTCGCGGTTCGCCTGGTCGAGCCCGTTGAACGGCTCGTCGAGCAGGAGCAGGCTCGGCTCGGACGCGAGGGCCCGTGCGAGGAGGCCGCGCTGCCGCTGGCCGCCCGAGAGCTCCCCGAAGCGCCGGTCGGCCCGGTCCGCGAGTCCCACGGTGGCGAGCGCCTCGCGCACGAGCTGCCGGTCGCGCCGACCGGGCCACCGGAACAGGCCGAGTCGGCGGTACCGGCCCTGCATGACGACCTGCGCCAGGCTGATCGGGAAGTCGGGATCGAGTTCCACGGCCTGCGGCAGGAAGCCGATCATGCTGTTCGCGGCATCCGTCCGGCCGTCGACTCGCATCTCGCCCGCGACGAGCGGAACGAGGCCGAGGATGCCGCGCAGGAGCGTCGACTTGCCGGCGCCGTTCGGGCCGATCACGGCGAGCGCCTCCCCCGGCGCGACGTCGACCGACAGGCCGGACACGCCGGCGCCGCCCGGGTGCCGGAACGCGGCATCGCGGAGGCGGAGGACGGGCGTCGCGGCGGCGGTCATGCGGTCATCCTCGCAGGGCCTCGGGCAGTGCGGAAGGCTCGACGCCCCACGACTCGAGGATGAGCCGCGCGTTGTGGAGCTGGCTTCCGAGGTAGGTCTCGCCCTCGGAGCCCGGCTGGCCGAGGGAGTCGCCGTACAGGGCGTCCTCGCCCGAGTAGACGGCGACGCCGGCTTCGGCGGCGATGGTCTCGGCCGCCTTCGGCGAGATCGACGCCTCGGAGAAGACCGCCTCCACTCCCGTCCCGCGGATGCGTCGGACGAGGGCGTCGATCTCCGCGGCGCTCGGCTCGGCGTTGTCGTCGAAGCTCGGGATGATGCTGCCCACGAAGGTCACGTCGTACGCGCTGAGGAAGTACGTGAACGCGTCGTGGTTCGTGACGAGCAGCCGCTGCTCGACGGGCACCGTGGCCACGTTCTCGGCGATCCAGGCATCGAGCGCTTCCAGCTGCGCGGCGTAGTCGGACTCGGTCTCGCGCAGGGCCTCGACGTCGACCCCGTCGAGGTCGGCCAGGCCGTCGGCGATGTTCGCGACCATCCGCTCGGCGAGTACCGGGTCGGTCCAGGTGTGCGGGTTGCCGCCGGAGTGGTCGTGGTCGTCCTGCTCGTCTCCTGCAGGCTCGTCGGCGGCATGCTCGTCGGCGTGGTCCGCCTCGTCGCCGTGCGCGTCGTCGGTCGCGGCGAGTTCGATGCCCGTGCTCGCGTCGATGAGGGCGCCGTCGAATCCCGATGCGGCGATCGCGTCGTCGAGCCAGCTCTCGAGGCCGCCGCCGTTGACGACGAGTGCATCGGCCTGGCCGAGTGCGAGCAACTGCGCCGCCGACGGGTCGAACGCGTGCGCGCTCTGCCCCGGCTCCAGCAGCCGCGTGAGCACGACCTGCTCCCCCGCCACCTCGTCGGTGAAGTCGGCGACCTGCGTCGTGGTGGCGACGACGCGAGGACCATCGCCTTCGCCGCCCGCGCCCGGGGACGCGCAGCCCGCCAGCACGGCGGCGGAGATCGCGGCGACGGCGAGGAGCATCAGGCGGGAGGGGCGACCTGGTCGGGTGGGCACGAAGCAACCGTACGCTTATTGATAATGGTTGTCAAAATCAGTTCGGCGCTCGGATGCTGCACCCGAATGTCGCTCGGTGACGGTCGCTGTGGACGGTTCACCCACGTGACACCGGTCCATGCGAGCATGTCTGCCGTGGAGATCACCACGGCACCCATCACGCTGCACCCGTTCACCGTCGCCGACGCCGAGCGCCTGCTCGCGGGCGACGTCGACCCGTTCGACGGGTGGGAGGGCGGTTACTCGTTCACCGACGAGCCCGAACTGCTCGCCGATTACGTCCGCGCGGCCCGGCGCAACGGCGACCCGGCGCCGTTCGGCCCCTACCTGGTGCGCCGCGCGGCCGGCCCCGACGGCGCCGACGGCGCCGCCATCGGCGGCGTGAACCTGTTCGGCCCGCCCGACGAGCGCGGGGCGGTCGAATTCGGCTTCGCCCTCGTCCCCGCCGTTCGCGGCGAGGGCCTCTCGTCCCACGTGGTCGCCGAGTCCCTGAGCCTGATCGCCTCCACCGGGGCGACGATCGCCCGCGCCGACTGCGAGATCGCGAACCTCCCCGCCCGCCGCGTCCTCGAGCGGGCCGGCCTCGTCGAGGTGGCCCGAAGCGCCGACTCCGTCACCCTCGAGATCCGGCTGTAGCGGCTCAGTCCAAGAGCAGCGCGGGCTCCTCGATGATCGAAGCGACGTCGGCGAGGAAGCGGCTGGCCACGTCGCCGTCGACGACGCGGTGGTCGAAGGAACCGCCGATCGTGGTGACATAGCGCGGGCGGACCTCGCCGTCGACCACCCACGGCTTCTGCTTGATCGTGCCGAGGGCGACGATTGCGACTTCGCCGGTGTTGAGGATCGGCGTGCCGGTGTCCATGCCGAAGACCCCGATGTTCGTGATGGTGATCGTGCCGCCCTGCATCTCGGCCGGCTGCGTCTTGCCTTCACGGGCGGTGAGCGTGAGCTGCTCGAGCGCCGTGGCGAGCTCGACCATCGACATCGCCTGCGCCTCCTTGACGTTCGGGACGATCAGGCCTCGCGGGGTCGCCGCGGCGATGCCGAGGTTCACGTAGTGCTTGACGATGATCTCCTCGTCGGTCCACTGCGCGTTGGCGGTGGGGTTGCGCCGGGCCGCCCAGATCATGGCCTTCGCCATGATGAGGAGCGGCGAGATCTTCACGCCCGCGAAGTCGGGGGAGGCCTTGAGCCGCTTGATGTACTCCATCGTTCGGGTGGCATCGACGTCGACGAACACCGATACATGCGGCGCGGAGTATGCACTCTGCACCATCGTCTGCGCGATCACCTTGCGAACGCCCTTCACGGGGATGCGCGTCTCGCGGTCGGTCGGCAGCTCGGGCGTCTGGATGTTCCGGAACACGCTCGCCTGGCTCGCTTCGCGGATGACATCGTCGCGCGTGACCTCGCCGATCGGACCGGTCGGCGTGACGCGCGAGAGGTCGACACCGAGATCCTTGGCGAGCTTGCGGATCGGCGGCTTCGCGATGACCGGCATGCCGTCGTCGGCACGCTCGGCGGGACGTGACGGCTCGGCCGTGACGGCACCACCGACCTGGGCAGGCGCGGCGTTCGCGCCCGTCGCCGGGACGTCGACCGGCGCGGGAGGAACGAGGTGCTCGTGCGCCCCGCCGGGCGACGGATGCCGGCGGCGGCGGCTCCGGGACGGACCAGTGCTGCCGTGTCCGACGAGCACCGCGCCGGCGGTCTCGGGCTCGGAAGCGGGCGCCGGAACGGCTTCGGCAGTCGGCGCCGCGGGAGCAGGCTGCGCAGACATGCCGTCCGCGGCATCCGTTCGGATCACCAGGATCGGCGTGCCGACGTCGACGGTCTGGCCCTCCTCGACGAGCAGCTCGGCGATGGTCCCCTCGAACGCGCTCGGCAGCTCGACGAGCGACTTCGCCGTCTCGATCTCGACGAACACCTGGTCGAGCGCGACGCGGTCGCCGGGGGCGACGCGCCACTGCACGATCTCGGCTTCGGTGAGGCCCTCGCCCACATCGGGCAGCGGGAACCGGATCTCGCTCATCGTGCTCCTCGGGTTGTCTGGCGGTTCAGAAGGACAGCGCGCGGTCGACGGCCTCGAGCACGCGATCGGCGCTCGGCAGGTACTCCGTCTCGAGTGCGGCGGGCGGGAAGGGCGTGTCGAACGCCGACACGCGCAGTACGGGCGCCTCGAGCGAGTAGAACGCGCGCTCGGCGACCGTGGCGGCGATCTCGGAGCCGACGCTCACGGAACCGTACGCCTCCTGTGCCACGACGAGGCGACCGGTGCGCTGCACGGAGTCGACGATGGGCCCGTAGTCGATGGGGGAGAGGGAGCGCAGGTCGACGACCTCGAGGCTCCGGCCCTCCTCGGCGGCGATGTCGGCCGCCTGCAGCAGCGTGGCCACCATCGCGCCGTGCCCGACCACGGTGACGTCGTCGCCGCGGCGCACGACCCGGCTCGCGTGCAGGGGCAGGCCGCTGTGATCGTGGTCGACGGGCCCCTTCGGCCAGTACCGGCTCTTGGGTTCGAAGAAGAGGACCGGATCGTTCGAGGCGATGGCCTCCTGGATCATCCAGTAGGCGTCGTGGGGCGACGACGGGCTCACGACCCGCAGCCCGGGCGTGTGCGCGAAGTACGCCTCGGGGCTCTCCTGGTGGTGCTCGATCGAGCCGATGTGGCCACCGTAGGGCACTCGGATCACGACGGGCATCGAGACGGTTCCGTCGTGCCGGACCGTCTGCCGCGCGAGCTGCGTCGTGATCTGGTCGAACGCCGGGAAGATGAAGCCGTCGAACTGGATCTCGATGACGGGACGGTAGCCGCGCATCGCGAGCCCGATCGCCGTTCCGACGATCCCGGACTCGGCGAGGGGAGTGTCGAGCACGCGGCGGTCGCCGAACTCGTCGAGCAGTCCCTCGGTCACGCGGAACACGCCGCCGAGCGCGCCGATGTCCTCGCCCATGAGCAGGACCTTGTCGTCGGCTCGCATCGCCTCGCGCAGCCCGGCGGTGATGGCCTTCGCCATTGACAGCGTGTGCACGCCGCGCAGGCCCGCGTCGTCCTGGTCCGCGGGCGCACCCGCGAGCGTCCCGGTCGTCTCGACCGTCATGCCTGGCCTCCTTCGAACGAGGTCTCGTACTCCTCGAGCCACGCCGCCTGCGCCTCCACGAGAGGGTGCGGCTCGCTGTAGACGTGCGCGAAGATGTCGCGGCGCGGGGGACCGGTGATCTCGAGCGTGCGCGCGCGAACGTCGGCGGCGACATCCGATGCCTCTTCGTCGACCTCGTCGAAGAAGGCGGATGCCGCGCCCCGGCCCTCGAGCCAGGTGCGGTAGCGCGTGATCGGGTCCCGTTCCGTCCAGTACGCGACCTCGTCGTCGGTGCGGTACTTCGTGGGGTCGTCGGCCGTTGTGTGCGCGCCCATCCGATAGGTCACCGCTTCGATGAAGCTCGGACCCTCGCCCGCGCGCGCCTCTTCGAGCGCCTGCCGCGTGACCGCATAGCTCGCGAGCACGTCGTTGCCGTCGATGCGGATGCCCGGCATGCCGAACCCGCCGCCGCGCAGCGAGAGGGGGCTGCGCGACTGGCGCGAGACCGGCACGGAAATGGCCCACTGGTTGTTCTGCACGAAGAAGACCTGCGGCGTGGCGTAGCTCGACGCGAACACGAGCGCCTCGCTGGCATCGCCCTGCGAGGTCGACCCGTCGCCGTAGTACACCAGCACCGCGGCATCCGCCTCGGGATCGCCGGTCGCGGTCGCGCCGTCGAACTGCAGGCCCATGGCGTAGCCCGTGGCGTGCAGGGTCTGCGACGCGAGCACGAGCGTGTAGAGGTGGAAGTTGCCGTTCTCGGCGGGATTCCAGCCGCCGAGCGTCGCGCCCTTGAGCAATCGCAGGATGTTCACCGGGTCGAGGCCGCGGATCATGCCGACGACGTGCTCGCGGTACGACGGGAAGATGTGGTCCTGCGGTCGCGCCGCTCGGATGGAGCCGACCTGCGCCGCTTCCTGGCCGTGGCTCGGCACCCACAGGGCGAGCTGGCCCTGGCGCTGGAGGTTCGCGCCCATCACGTCGATGCGGCGCGAGAGGACCATGTCGCGGTAGAACTGCTCGAGCGCGGCATCGGGAAGTGCCTCGATGAGCGGGAGGTAGGGCTCGGCCTCGGCGGTCGGGCGCAGGTCGCCCTCGGGCGTCAGGAGCTGGACCGTCGGTGCGGTGAAGTCGCGTGAGGGGGCTGCCACCGTTCCACGGTACCCGCTCGTTCGGGGCCCCTTCTTGTGAAGGTCAGACAAGCTCCTTGAGAACGCTTAGGAGCACGTCCACAGATTCCGGCTCGCCGACCGACACGCGGATGCCGTCCTCGGGGAACGCTCGCGCGACGATCCCGGCCTCGAACAGGCGCTCGGAGACCTCGACGGTGCGCTCACCGGTGGGCAGCCAGACGAAGTTGCCCTGCGCCGCGGGGATCGGCCAGCCCTGAGCGATCAGGGCGTCGCGCAGGGCGTCGCGGCGGGCGGCGAGGACGTCGACCCGGCCGAGCAGCTCGGCCTCGGCGTCGGGCTCGAGCGCCGCGAGGGCGCCTGCGGTGGCGACGGCCGTCACGCCGAGGGGGATCGCGGTGGCCCGCGCGGCGTCGAGGATCTCGACCGGCCCGATCGCGTAACCGACGCGGACGCCCGCCAGGCCGTACGCCTTCGAGAACGTGCGGAGCACGACGAGGTTGGGGTGGCGGCCGATGAGCTCGCTGCCGACGACGGATGCCTCGTCCCGGACGAACTCGGCGTACGCCTCGTCGAGCAGCACGAGCCGGTCGGCCGGCACGCGCGCCATGAACCGCTCGAACTCGTCGCGCGTGACGGCGACGCCGGTGGGGTTGTTGGGGGAGCAGACGATGATCACACGCGTGCGGTCGGTCACGGCCGCCGCCATGGCGTCGAGGTCGTGGCCGTGGTCGGCGCGGTTCGGCACCTGCACGCTTCGGGCACCCGCGACGGTCACGAGGCCGGGGTACGCCTCGAAGGAGCGCCACGAGTAGACGACCTCGTCGCCCGGCGCGGCCGCGGCGAGCACGAACTGCGCGAGCAACGAGACGGATCCGGCACCGACGAGCACCTCGTCGGCCGTGACGCCGTAGCGTTGGGCGAGCTTCTCGCGCAGGACGAGCGCCGTGGCATCCGGGTAGCGGTTGACCTCGGCGGCGGCGGCGGCGATCGCACGCTCGACGGCCGGGACGGGCGGCCACGGGTTCTCGTTGCTCGAGAGCTTGAAGCCGTTCGCCGGGGCCGGACGGCCCTGCCGGTACGGGGGGAGGGCGGCGATCTCGGGGCGCAGGCGGACCTGTGCGTTCGTGGGCTCCGGTGCGGTCACGGATTCCACCGTACCCCTTCGGTGCGGCAGGCCCCGCTGCCATACTCGGGGCATGCGCTTCCTGCTGAAGATCGTCGTCTCGGCGTTCGCCCTGTGGCTCACGACCTTCCTCGTGGCGGGCGTGCGCGTGGTGCCGTACGAGGACACCGACCTCGCCACCGTGCTCACGTACCTGCTCATCGCCCTGATCTTCGGCGTCGTCAACGCGACGGTCGGCACCTTCATCCGCATCGTCGGGTTCCCCCTCTACGTGCTGACGCTCGGCCTGATCTCGTTCATCGTCAACGGCCTGCTGCTGCTCATCGTCGACTGGATCAGTGGGCTGATCGGCTTCGGCCTCGAGGTGGACGGCTTCTGGTGGGGCGTGCTCGGCGCGCTCGTGCTGGGGGTCATCAGCTGGCTCATCGGCCTGGTGGTTCGCCCGCGCGACTGACGCGCGCCGCTAACCCGGCGAGCAGGTGTCGGGCGCCGGCGCACGGCCGTCGCCCGCTTCTCGATCGTCGCGGACGGCTCGCCAATACGTGACGTCGGCGGAGCCTGCGTCTGTGAACGCTGCGATCCGCGCCCGGAACTCCCGGAGGCGCTCGTCGTCGGACGCGTCGATCGCCTCCGCGGTCCCTCGGTAGGCGGTCAGCGCATGGGCGGGAACCGCGGCGTCGTCGCCGTGCACGAGCTCGCCGACGCTGCGCTCGACGACGACCCGCCCGGTCGCCGCGACACCGTGCCCGCCAGTCGCCGGGACGAAGTCCTCGGCGTGCTCGACCGAGAGCATCGGGACGTCGCCCGTGTCGACCTGCCCGACGGGTCCGCCGAGGTTCACCGCGGCCACGATCTCGAGGGAGGGATCGGCCGCGAGGTTCGCGACCGCGATCCCGCCGGCCGAATGGCCGACCAGGACGATCGGATCGCCGGGCGCGATGCCCGCCTGTTCCATCGCCGACCGGATGGCGCGTTCACCGGCTCCGGCGGTGGTCGTCGCCGCTGCGGACTCGGCGACCATGTGCACGTTCGACGTGGAATCGTACGGCTCCACCCCCGGCACGACGGTGAAGTCGGCGGTGCCGGCCGAGTACACGACCCAGCGCGGGCCGTCGGCGCCGGCGTAGCGCTCGATCCGGATCTGGGGAGCGTCGGCGTCGGACGGCGGGACCCGGTGGGCGAGGTCGCCGATCCCACGCGGCGGGGGAGCGGCCGTGCCGGTCGCACCCGAGGCGCTCGTCTCAGGCGGGTCGGCCCGGCGCACGCGGACGGGCGTCTCGACGAGCGCGGTCGTGCCGGCCACGAGCCCGACCAGCCCGGCCGCCGCGATGGCCATCGCGGCGTTCTCGGGAACCTCGATGTCGGAGCCGGCCGCCCAGAGGCCGGGATTGCGCAGCAGGCCCGCCACGAACTCGTCGGCGTCGTCGGCCACGGCCCGCACGAGCGAGACGAACCGCGGGTCGGCCAGCACCTCACGACCGTGCTCGGCGAACAGCATCGCGAACGCGGCGCGCGTCGCCTCCGGAGCGATCAGCGAGGAGGCCGCGACCGCGCCTCCGAACGCGAGGGCCGTCGGCCCGATCGACAGGCCGAGCGCCGGCGCCATCACCCCGAGCAGGCCGGCGGCGAGCCGCACCCCGAAACGACCGCTCGCCGAGCTGCGCTCGGCCTCGTCGTATCCGTCAGCGCTCATGACCAGGGCGCCGGCGAGCTCGCGCGCATCGGCCTCGCTCGACGCCAATGCCAGGTGCGCCCATCCGAACGTCTCGGGGTGCTCGATCGCCAGTCCGTCCCGCGTCGCTCGCTCGCGGATCGCGGCCGCGCGGTCACGCCAGCCGGCGAGGATGTCGGCCACGGTCGAGAACTTGAGCGCATCGGCCCGGAGCTCTTCGGTCGCGACCGCGGTGGTGACCCCCGGGCCGCTGACGATCAGGTCGCCCAACGCGACTCCCCGCGGTATCCGGTGAGCCAGGACAGGTCGTCCGGCGGCGGGTCGGCGAGGGCGGCACGCACCCGCTCCGCCTCCGCAGCGAGTGACGCCTCGACCTCCCCGAGCAGTCGCTCGGCGTTGGCGATGGCGCGGCGGATCGACTCGCGACGGTCGGCGTACGCGGCCGCAGCGCGGGAGTGCCACGTCGCGTTGCCCTCCGGAACGAGCCCCGGTCGCACCGACTCGACCTCGGCACGCAGCTCGCGCAGCTCGGCGAGCGCGGACTCGAGGTCGATGAGCCATCGCCGGCGCGCGATCATCACCGGGTCGTAGGCGGGTTCGACGAGCGGCATGCATTGAGCCTCGCCGACCCGTCGCCGCCGTCGCCCGGAACTCGCCCGCCGGAGGAATCCGCGCCGGGCGGGCCGCCCGTGGAGGACGAGTCCGCCCCGGGCCGCGCGTCAGTCGAGCAGCACCTGCTCGAGCGCGTGCGCGCCCACGCGTCCGATCGGACCGCCGTCGACCCCGATGATGTCGACGATGGACGAGCCGATCGCCAGCGCCCACCCCCTCGCGCGCGCCCAGTCCGCGGCATCCGTCGGCCGTAACCGCTCGATGCGGTGACGGAACGCGGCACGCCCCTCGGTATCGAATGCCATCCACGCCGCGGCGAGGTCCGTCGCCGGATCACCCGCCGTGACGTCGCCCCAGTCGAGCACCGCGGCGAGGCGCCATCCGTCGCCGTCGGCCCGGCGCTCGAGCAGCAGGTTCCCCGGGTGCGGGTCGCCGTGCAGCCACCTCGGTGCACCCGTCCACGGGGGCGCGGCGAGCGCGTCGGCCCAGACCGCGGCCAACGCCGCGACATCCGTCGCCACGGCCCGCTCGAGCCGCCCGGACCCGAGCCGCTCGGCCATCATCTCATCCCGCGTCGCGAGCGGCACCCCGCGCGACGGATGGTCGGGCGCGTCCGCCGGGGCCGGCCCCCCGATCGCGACGAGCACGTCGGCGAGCGCCTCGGCGATGGGCCGGCGGTCGGCCGGCACGACGGATGCCGCGGTCTCGCCGTCGAACCACGGCGTGATGCTCCACGCATACGGGTATCCCAGCGCGGGCCGACCCGTCGCCACGGGCACCGGCGCGCGGACGCCGTCGGGCAGCGACGAGGCGATGACGGGCAGCCAACGCTGCTCCGACCGCAGGAGGCGGGCGCCGAGCTCGCGCCGCGGCATCCGCGCCGCCCACTGGTCGCCGACCCGGAAGATCGCGTTGTCCCACCCGTTGGCGACGAGCTCGACCGGGCCGGCGAACGACGGATGCTGCGCCGCCACCAGTCGCGCGACCAGCGACGTGTCGAGGTGCACGTCGGCCTCTGGCGCATCCGCTGTCATCGCCACCTCCGCGCTCGCCCCCCGAAACGGGGTACCCCGACCGGATCCGGCTCTGTTCCGACGTGCCCGGCCTCGTCCACAATAGGTGCCATGACGCGTGCGGGACCCGCGGGGGAGGCCGCGCAGCGATTCCGTGTCTCGTTCGTATGCACCGGCAACATCTGCCGGTCGCCGATGGCGGAGGTCGTGCTGCGCTCCCTCGCCGAGCGTGCCGGGCTCGAGGAGCGCCTCGCGATCGAGTCGGCCGCGACCGGCGACTGGCACGTGGGGGAGCAGGCGGACCAGCGCACGATCGAGGCGCTCGCCCGCGCGGGCTACGACGGCTCGAAGCATCGAGCCCGCCAGTTCGACCCGGAGGACTTCCCGGACATCGACCTCGTCGTCGCATTCGACCGCGGGCAGTCGCGCGTGCTGCGCAACTGGGCGCGCAACACGTACGACGAGCACAAGGTGCGGCTGCTGCTCGAGTTCGACCCCGAGCTCTCGCCCCTCCAGGACGTGCCCGACCCGTACTACAGCGACGATGCGACCTTCGACCAGGTTCTTGGGATGATAGAGCGGTCGACGTCGGCCCTCTTCCGGCAACTCGCTCCCGCTCTCAGACAAGGACTCCGATGACCTCGCTGCCTCCCCAGCCGCTCAGCCCCCTCGACGGCCGGTACCGCGCGGCGGTCGGCGAGCTCGGCGAGCACCTCTCCGAAGCGGGGCTGAACCGCGCGCGCGTGCACGTCGAGATCGAGTGGCTGATCGCGCAGACCGACCGCGGCTTCTTCGGCACGACCGCGCTCACCGATGCCGAGAAGCAGGCGTTGCGCAGCGTCGTCACCGAGTTCGGCCAGGCCGACATCGACGAGCTCGGACGCATCGAGGCCACGACGCGGCACGACGTGAAGGCCGTCGAGTACTTCGTGCGGGCGCAGCTCGACCGGCTCGGGCTCTCGCACCTGGCCGAGCTCACGCACTTCGCGTGCACGAGCGAGGACATCAACAACCTCTCGTACGCGCTGACCGTGCGCGACGCGGTCGCGCAGGTCTGGCTGCCCAAGTACCGGGCCGTCATCGCGAAGCTGATCGGACTCGCGCAGGAGCACCGCGACGCGGCGATGCTCTCGCGCACGCACGGACAGCCCGCCACGCCGACCACCATGGGCAAGGAGCTCGCGGTGTTCGCGTACCGCCTCGAGCGCATCCTCCGCCAGGTCGAGGCGACGGAGTACCTGGGCAAGTTCTCGGGCGCGACGGGCACCTTCTCGGCGCACGTGGTGGCGGCGCCGGATGTCTCGTGGCCCGAGGTCTCGCGTGAGTTCGTCGAGTCGCTCGGGCTCACCTGGAACCCCCTCACGACCCAGATCGAGTCGCACGACTGGCAGGCCGAGCTGTACGGCCGCATCTCGCACGCCAACCGCGTACTGCACAACCTCGCGACCGACATCTGGACCTACATCTCGCTCGGCTACTTCCGCCAGATCCCGGCGGCCGGGGCGACCGGCTCGTCCACGATGCCGCACAAGGTCAACCCGATCCGCTTCGAGAATGCCGAGGCGAACCTCGAGCTCTCGTCGGCCGTGCTCGACTCCCTCGCCGCGACCCTGGTGACGAGCCGGCTCCAGCGCGATCTCACCGACTCGAGCTCGCAGCGCAACATCGGCGTTGGCTTCGGCCACTCGGTGCTCGCGCTCGACAACATCCTCCGCGGCCTCGACGAGATCGACCTCGACCGCGACCTGCTGCTGGCCGACCTCGACGGCAACTGGGAGGTCCTCGGCGAGGCGATCCAGACGGTCATCCGGGCCGAGGTCGCCGCGGGTGATTCGACCATCGCCGACCCGTACGCGCTGCTGAAGGAGCTCACGCGCGGCAAGCGCGTCGGCGCGGCCGACCTCGCCGAGTTCGTCCAGGGCCTTCAGATCACGGATGCCGCGAAGCAGCGCCTGCTCGCACTGACCCCGGCGACGTACGTGGGGCTCGCCGACCAGCTCGTCGACCGCCTCGGGGCCGACGCGGCGGAGTGACCCGCACGCGAGCGCCGCTCGGCGAGTGATCGCCGACGCCCCACCCGGAATCGCGGATCGGGGACCACCGACCCGTCACATGTCGCGGATGCGCTCCCCGTCGTCGACGCGACCGGCGGCGACCGCGTCGGATCGGCCCGGGCGAGCCGCGCGCGGGCCGAGGAGCGCCGCGCCACGGCGGGTGAGGATCGACAGCGCGGCCGCGATGGCGCACAGCGCCGCGCCGCCCCACCACGCCCAGGTGTAGGTGCCCGACACGTCGCGAACGACCCCCGCGGTGAACGCGGCGACGGCCGCCCCGATCTGGTGCGAGGCGAACACCCACCCGAACACGATGGTTCCGCGGTCGCCGAAGATCTCCCGGCACAGCGCGACCGTCGGCGGAACCGTGGCGACCCAGTCCAGCCCGTAGATCACCACGAACAGGATCATGCTCGGGTGCACCTGGTCGGAGAGCAGCCAGGGCAGCAGCAACAAGCCGACGCCGCGGAACGCGTAGTAGGCGACGAGCAGCTTGCGCGGATCGAACTTGTCGGTGAGCCATCCGGATGCGATGGTGCCGGCGATGTCGAAGATGCCGACGACCGCGAGCAGGCCGGCCGCCGTCGTGGCGGCCATGCCGTGATCGTGGGCCGAGGGGATGAAGTGGATGCCGACGAGACCGTTCGTCGTGGCGCCGCAGATCGCGAAGGCGATCGCGAGTGCCCAGAACGCCTTGGTGCGAGCGGCGACCGCGAGGCCGTCGAGCGCGCGTCGGACCGCGCCGCCGACCGCGGGGGCGGGCGGGACGTACGTCTCGGGGTCGGCGCCGTAGGGGAGCACGCCGCGTTCCTCGGGATGGTCGCGGATGACGAGCCACACGAGCGGCACGGCGGCCAGCGCCGTGCCGGCGATGACCAGGGAGGCAGGGCGCCATCCGATGCCCTCGGCCAGCGCGGCCACGGGCGGCAGGATGATCAGCTGCCCGGTCGCGGCGCCCGCGGTGAGGATGCCCATCACGAGGCCGCGGCGACGGACGAACCAGCGGTTCGCGATGGTCGCCGCGAAGACGAGCGCCATCGCACCGGTCCCGGTGCCGATCAGCACGCCCCAGAAGACGAGCAGCTGCCACGACTCCGTCATCAGGATGCTGCCGCCGGCGCCGAGCGCGACGAGGAGCAGTGCGGTCGAGACCACCAGCCGCATGCCGAACCGGTCCATGAGCGCCGCGGCGAACGGCGCGACGAGTCCGTAGAGCACGAGGTTGATGCCCACCGCGAGCGACATGATGCTCGTCGACCAGCCGAACTCCTCGTGCAGCGGGAGCATCAGCGCGCCGGGGGCGCCGCGGAAGCCGGCCGCGCCCAGCAGCGCCAGGAACGCGACCGCGGCGACCCACCACGCCGGGTGGATCCGGCGTCGGCGTTCGGCACGGTCTCCGGTGGCGAGGTCGATGCCGGCGGAGCCGGGGTCGGAAGGCGTCATTCCGACCATTCTGGCCGACGGGATCGCGTCAGTGGAACGGGAAGGAACTGAACGGACGCCGGCCCCGGATCGACCCGCTCAGTGCGCCGGGGGCTCCGACGGGTCGCGCCGCGCCGGGTCGCCGCCGGTGCCGTCGCCGTGCTCGCCCCGGTTCGGCTTGACGGTCATCGCGAGCAGCGCGAGCCCCATGAGCACGACGATGAAGGTGCCGCCGGCGGTGATGAGCGTCAGGAACCAATCGCGCGTCGTGACGAGCACGATGAGGGCGGTGAAGACGGCCGCGATGGCGGCGCCGCCCACGAACTCGACGGGACGCAGCACGTCTCGGCGGCTGGGCCGGAAGTCACCGGGAGGTTGGGTCACGATCGCTCCGATCCGGATGCCGCGTCGCCGGTGCCCACCGGCCGGGACGCGGCCCACTTCAGTGAGAACCCGCCGATCAGCAGCAGCACGCCGAGCACCACGAAGTACGCCCCGAGGAGGCCGACCGCGGTCACGGGATCGAGCGGGATGAGGACGTACACCAGGGCGAGGAGGCAGGTGAGGCCGCCCGCGGCGACCCAGTCGCGCGCGGCGGCGACGCGCCCGCGACCGCGCAGGCCGGCCACCAGCTCGAGGATGCCGGTGACCGCCGCCCACACCGCGACCGTGTAGGCGAACACGCCGACGCCGCCGACACCGGCTGAGACGGTGTCGCGGAGACCGAGAGCGGTGAGGCCGGCCGCGGCGGTGAGCACGCCGTTCGCCACGAAGATCCAGCGGGCCGTGCGGTCGGCGACCAGGCGTGCGGCGAGCGCGCCGACGATCACGCCCGCGGCGACCGCCCACGCGCCGAACACGGTGAGGCCGAGCTCGGGCGAGTGGTCCTGCGAGAACGTGATCACGGCGGACGGCACGAGCGCGAGGGCACCGCGCACCACCGGGACGAGCCAGACTGCGGCGCGTTCCGGCGCGGAATCGCGGGCATCGGCCACGGCGACCTCTTTCGGCTGGGGGAACGCTCCAATCCTACGCGGGCCGCGGTCGGGACGATGCCGGGAGCCCAACGGTGGTCGACCAGCGAACGTCACAGCGACTTGAGGATGTCCTCCACTCGCTGCTTCGCGTCGCCGAACAGCATCTGGGCGTTGTCGCGGTAGAACAGCGGGTTCGGCACGCCGGCGTAGCCGCTGGCCATCGACCGCTTGAACACGATCACGTTGTCGGCCTCCCAGACGCGCAGCACCGGCATGCCCGCGATCGGGCTGCCCGGGTCCTCGGCCGCGGCCGGGTTCACGGTGTCGTTCGCGCCGATCACGAGCACGACCGAGGTGTCGGCCAGGTCGTCGTTGATCTCGTCCATCTCCTCGACGATGTCGTAGGGCACCTTCGCCTCGGCGAGGAGGACGTTCATGTGGCCCGGCAGGCGGCCGGCGACCGGGTGGATCCCGAACCGCACGTCGATGCCGCGCTCGCGGAGCTTCTGCGTGAGCTCGGCCACGGGGTACTGCGCCTGCGCGACGGCCATGCCGTACCCGGGCGTGATCACCACGCTCGACGCGCCCTTCAGCATCTCCGCGGCATCCTCGGCCTCGATCTCGCGGTGCTCGCCGACCTCGTCGTCGCCCTTGCGGGGCGCCTCGATGCCGAACCCGCCCGCGATCACCGAGATGAACGAGCGGTTCATGGCCTTGCACATGATGTAGGAGAGGTACGCACCCGAGGAGCCCACGAGCGCGCCGGTCACGATGAGCAGGTCGTTGTCCAGCAGGAAGCCCGCCGCGGCCGCCGCCCATCCGGAGTAGCTGTTCAGCATCGACACGACCACGGGCATGTCGCCGCCGCCGATCGACGCGACGAGGTGCCATCCGAGAGCCAGCGCCAGTGCGGTGACCACGACCAGCAGCCACAGCTGCGGCGTGACGACGTACCAGACCGTCAGGCCGACGAACACGACGAGCGCGCCGAGGTTGAGGGCGTTCTTGCCGGGCAGCACGAGCGGCGCCGACTTCATGCGCGCCGACAGCTTGAGGAACGCGACGATCGATCCGGTGAACGTCACCGCGCCGATGAAGACGCCGATGAAGACCTCGGCGTGGTGGATGTCGGCGAGCGCGCCTTCGAGGCCGGGCTCCTCGAGGGCCCCGTTCCAGCCCACCAACACCGCCGCGAGTCCGACGAAGCTGTGCAGCAGCGCGATCAGCTCGGGCATCCCGGTCATCTGCACGATGCGGGCCCGCCACAGGCCGATCGCCCCGCCGATGAGCATGGTGACCACGAGCACGATGAGGCCCACCGTGGCGGACGGCTCGCCCCACGCGTCGGCGAACGTGAGCCAGACGGTGGCGACCAGGGCGATCGCCATGCCGATGATGCCGTAGGTGACGCCGGAGCGCGCGGTCTCGTGCTTGCTCAGGCCGGCCAGGCTCAGGATGAACAGCAGGGCCGCGACGAGGTAGGCGGCTCCGGCGATGGAGTCGGGGGTGATCAGGGTCTCAGGCACTCTGGGGGCTCCTCAGGGACGTCGTCGTGGCGCGGTCAGCTGCTCGCACGGTCGCCCTTGGCGAACATTCCGAGCATGCGTCGCGTCACCGCGAACCCGCCGAAGATGTTGATGCTGGCCAGCAGGATCGCGATCGCCGAGAGCACCTGCACAGCCGGCACGTCGCTCGTGACCTGCACGATCGCGCCGACGATGATGATGCCCGAGATCGCGTTCGTCACGCTCATCAGCGGGGTGTGCAGCGCGTGCGCCACCTTGCCGATCACGTAGAAGCCGATCACGATCGAGAGGGCGAGCACGGTGAAGTGCTGCGGCAGGGGATCCGGTGCGATCGAGTTGATCACGAAGAGCGCGGCGATGCCGGCCGCGATCAGCCCGATGCGGCCGCCCCGGGTCAGGGTGCGCTTGCGCTTCGGGGCCGCGGATGTCGCGCCCGCGCCATCCGTCGCCACCGCCGCTGGGGCCGGGGCCGCCGAGACCTGCACGGGCGGCGGCGGCCACGTGACCTCGCCGTCGCGCACGACCGTGACCGAGCGCTGCACGATGTCGTCGAAGTCGATGGCCAGCTGCCCGTCCTTGCCGGGAGTGAGCAGCTTGACGAGGTTGACGAGGTTGGTGCCGTACAGCTGCGACGCCTGCGCCGGCAGCCGCGACGCGAGATCGGTGTAGCCGAGGATGATCACCCCGTTCGGTGTCACGATGCGCTCGCCAGCAACGGATCCCTCGACGTTGCCGCCCTGGCCCGCGGCCATGTCGACGATGACGCTGCCGGGCTTCATGCTCGCGACGTCCGCGGCCGTGATCAGCCGCGGCGCCTGGCGGCCCGGGATCAGCGCGGTCGTGACGACGATATCGACGTCGCGCGCCTGCTCGGAGTAGATCTCGGCCGCGCGTCGGTCGTAGGCCTCACTCGTCGCCTTGGCATACCCGTCGGTGGACTGCTCGACCGCGACCTCGACCTTCAGGTACTCGCCGCCGATGGACTTGACCTGGTCGGCCACCTCGGGCCGCGGGTCGGTCGCGCGCACGATCGCGCCGAGGCTGGATGCCGCGCCGATCGCCGCGAGGCCGGCGACACCCGCACCCGCCACCAGCACCTTCGCCGGCGGCACCTTGCCCGCCGCCGTCACCTGGCCCGTGAAGAACCGGCCGAACTCGTGCGCCGCCTCGACGACCGCGCGGTACCCGGAGATGTTCGCCATCGAGCTCAGCACGTCCATCGACTGCGCCCGCGAGATGCGCGGCACCGCATCGAGCGCGAGCGCCGTGACGCCGCGAGCCGCGAGCGCCTCGAGCAGGTCGGGGCGGAGCGCCGGGCTCAGCAGGCTCACCACCGTCGTGCCCGGGTGCAACAGCGGCATCTCGTCGGGCGTCGGGGCGTTGACCTTGAGCAGGATGGGGCTCGCGAACGCCGCTTCGCGCGTGACGATGCCGGCGCCCGCGGCGGCGTACGCGTCATCGGGGAACGACGACTGCGCGCCCGCACCCGCCTCGACCACCACCTCGTACCCCAGGCCGATCAACTGCTTCACGGTCGCCGGCGTGGCGGCGACCCGGGTCTCCGAGCCCTGCTCGGTGACGACGCCGATGCGCGTCATTCGCTCTCCTTCTCGTCGCGGCGACCATGCTCGTCGATGCGACGCGGCATCTTCGGATGAGTCCGTGCGGGATGCCGTCCGGCGGAGCCGGGCGCGGCGGCACTGCTGCAGGGATCACCCTACGTCCCGATGCGGACGTTGCTCCATGTTTGACGGTCGCCCGGCGTGAAACTCCGCGTGTTCTTTCGCGGAGCGAAACTGACGGCCCGGAATCACCGTGTTCGGATTCCGTGGCGCTCGTTCTATTATCGAATCGGCGCCCGCGCAGTCGCGGCGGCGCCGAGGCGACACGAGGAGCACATGACCGCACCAGCCAAGCCGAGCGCCGGCGCCGGGTCGCAGACACTGAGTCGCGGCATCCGCGCCCTCGAGATCCTGGCCGACGCCGACCGCAATCTCTCGATCGACGAGGTCGCCGCCGGAATCGGTGTGCATCGGTCGGTGGCCTACCGGCTACTGCGGACGCTCGAGGACCACGGACTCGTCGCCCGCGACGCGGCCGGCCGACTCGCCCTCGGCACGGGGCTGGCCGCGCTCGCATCCGGCGTCGCCCGCGACCTCCAGCAGGTCGCCCTGCCCGAGCTCAGCGAGGTCGCGAACGAGTTCGGCATGACGTGCCTGCTCGCCGTGCTCGTCGACACCGAGGAGGCGGTCACGCTCGTGAGTGCGGCGCCGCGCCAGACCACGGCGGTGGTGTCGTACCGGCCGGGTCACCGCCATCCCATCACCCGCGGCGGACCGGGCAAGGCGATCCTGCTCAGCCTGCCCGAGAGCGCCTGGCCGGCCGACGTCTCGCCCGAACTGCGAGCCGAGATGGCCGAGAGCCGCGCGCGGGGGTACACCCTCAGCCGTGACGAGGTCGTTCCCTCGCTGCGCTCGGTCGCGGTGCCGCTCACGCTTCCCGGGCAGCCCCCTGCGGCGATCGCCGTCATCCACGTGTCGCTTCCGAGGTCGGAGTCCGAGATCGCCGAGCGGCTCCAAGCCGCTGCGCGGACGGTCTCGCGTTCGTACGGCGCCTGAGGCCGCGGCCCTGATGAGGGGGCCGGAGCGCGCCCCCGCACGCCCCGGCCCTGCCTGCCCCCCGGCAGGCGTCAGGACACCAGCGCCCCCTGCCTTACCACGAGGTTCTGGCGGAAGAACGCGGCGAGCTCGTCGGTCGCCGCGAGCGGCAGCACGTTCGCGACGTACTGGTCGGGGCGGACGACCACGACCACGCCGCCGCGTGAGATGCCGCGCTCGTCGAAGATGTCGGTGGGGCACCAGGTGCTGGGTCCTGCCGCGAAGACCTTCTCCCAGTCCATGAGCGCGAGCGGCCCGGTCCTCGGGCGGAAGAGCTCGGGCGCCTTCATGATGTCGACCTCGTCGTGCGACTGCTGGTAGATCACCTTGACGTCGAAGACGGCGTCGATGTCGGAGTCCGCGGGCGTGTGGCGCGCGAGCGGCGACTCCGGCGAAGACATCCACCGTGCCCAGTCGGAGAGCGCGGATGCCTCGCCGGCCGCCGGCGCGTCCGCGAACGCGTAGATGCGCCAGCGTCCGTCGGCCGTCGCGTGGTGGCCGAGGTGCACGACGTTGCCGTCGCACACGAGCGACACCTGCGACGACTTGAACCGCTTGCCGATCGGGAAGCCCGTGGCGAGTTCCTGGTGCGTCCCGTCTCCGACGATCGCGGACGGGCCGTACTGCGTCATGAACCCCGACGGGAACTCGGCCGTGCCGAGGTAGTGGTTCGCGAGCTCCTGCGGGTCGGAGATCTCCTCGGGCTTCCGCGCCATGAGGCTCGACCACTCGCGGTCGAAGTCGATGAGCTGCTGTGCGACCGGCTGCCGCTCGGCCGAATAGGTGGCGAGGAGCGACTCGGGGGAGCGGCCCGTGACCACCGAGCCGAGCTTCCAAGCGAGGTTCCAGCCATCCTGCATGGAGACGTTCATGCCCTGGCCGGCTTTCGCGCTGTGGGTGTGGCAGGCGTCGCCCGTGAGGAAGACGCGAGGTGCGGCATCCTCCTCCGCCTCGCGATCGTCGAAGTGGTCGGTCACCCGGTGCCCGACCTCGTAGACGCTGTACCAGGCCACCTCGCGCACGTCGATCGAGTACGGGTGGAGGATGGCGTTCGCCTTCGCGATGATCGTCTCGATGGGGGTCTTGCGCACCTCGTGATTGTCGCCTTCGGCGACCTCGCCGAGATCGATGTACATGCGGGAGAGGTACCCGCCCTCTCGCGGGATGTGCAGGATGTTGCCCGCCTCGGAGTTGATCGCGCACTTCGTGCGCCAGTCGGGGAAGTCGGTGTTGACGACGACGTCCATGACGCCCCAGGCGTGCGCCGAGATGCCGCCGATGTGCTTGCGGCCGATCGCCTCGCGCACGCCGCTGCGTGCTCCGTCGCATCCGGCGACGTACTTGGCCCGCACCGTGCGCTCCTCGCCGGCGCGCCCGCCCGAGGTGTGGCGCAGCCGCACCTCGACCGGGTACTCGCCCGCGGCCTCCGAACCCGCGTCGTGCACGGTGAGGCCCGTGAACTCGACGCCGTAGTCGGGAACGATGCGCCCCGGACCGTGCGCCGCCGTCTCGGCGAAGTAGTCGAGCACGCGCGCCTGGTTGACGATGAGGTGCGGGAACTCGCTGATCTTGTATCCGTAGTCCTCGGTACGCGTGGTACGGATGATGTTCCGCGGCTCGTCGGGGTCGGGGCTCCAGAAGTTCATGTAGCCGATGTTGTAGGCCTCGGCGATGATGCGCTCGGCGAAGCCGAAGGCCTGGAACGTCTCGACGCTGCGCGGCTGGATGCCGTCGGCTTGACCCAGCACCAGTCGGCCGTCGCGCCGCTCGATGATGCGGGTGACCACATCGGGGTACTGCGAGAGCTGGGCGGCCATGAGCATGCCGGCCGGGCCCGAGCCCACGATGAGCACGTCGATCTCGTCGGGCAGATCGCCGGGGCGGTCGATGCCGACCCCCGCGGCGGGCTTCACTCGCGGGTCGCCTGAGACGTAGCCGTGGTGGTGGAACTGCACGAGGTGCTCCTCACATCGTTGTGTGGCGACGGGGTGGTGTTCGATAATAGAACGCTCGATTCGATTATCGCGCAGAGCCTATGGTAGGCCGGGCGTGGCAGATGCACAAGCCGGACGGCACGGCGCGCGGCGCCGCGTCGGCCGGCGTTCGGGCGGGGTTGCTCAGGCCGTCGCGGCGGCCACGAGATGGGGCAGGGCGCGTTCGATCATGTCGGCGGTCGCCGTGAGCGAGATGCGGAAGTGCGCCGGCTGCCCGAACAGCGTGCCGGGCATGACGTGCACGTTCCGTTCCGCGAGCCCGGCACAGTAGGCGACGGCGTCGCCGCCGGGTGCCGCGCCCCAGAGGTAGAACGTGCCCTCCGGCCGGGTCAGCGTGTACCCCGCGTCGGTGAGTGCGCCATAGAGCCGGTCGCGCTTGCGGGTGAGCTCGGCGAGGTCGATCGACACCGCCTCCAGCGCGGGCACCGAGTACTGCATGAGCGCGTCCGGGAAGCCCCACCCGATCGCGAGCTGCAGCGGCATGCAGGACGCCCTGAGCTCCGCGCGCTCCTCGCTCGGCAGCAGGGGTGACAGCGCGAGGTAGCCGAGTCGTTGCCCCGGCGCGAGCAGGACCTTGCCGTAGCTGTAGTCGATCACCGTCCACGGATACGAGCTCGCCGGGCTGTCGAAGCCGATCCCGTCGAACCGGATGCGGCGGTAGGGCTCATCGGAGACGAGCCAGATGCGTCGGCCGTTCGCGCGCGAGGCGTCCTCGAGGACGGCGGCGAGCGCATCCCACGTCTCGCGCGAGTAGACGCGCCCGGTCGGATTGGCCGGCGAGTTCACGACCACGATGCGGGTGCGCGGCGTGATCGCCCGGGCGATCGCCTCGACGTCGAGGTCGAAGTCGACGGGGTCGAGCGGCACCTCGACCGGCACGAGGTTCGCGGCGTGCAGCATGGGCGCGTAGCAGAACCATCCCGGCACGGGGATGACGACCTCGTCACCGGCGTCGGCCAGCATCGCGAAGGCCAGCGAGAGCGCACCGAATGCGCCCTGCGTCATCGCGATGTCGTCGGGCTCGAAGTCGAGTCCGAGTTCGCTGCGGAGCCCGCTCGCCACCGCCTCGCGGGCCGCGAGCTCGCTCGTCTTGTACGCGAACCAGTCCACGGAGCGCGGCTCGACCTGCGCGCGGATGGCTCCGACGAGCCCCGGGACCGCCATCTCATGCGGGTTGCCGAAGGTGAAATCGAGTGCGTCGGGATCCCCCGCGACATCCTGGATGCTCGCGAAGTACGAGGTCACCGTCTCGACCGAGGCCCGCGCCTCGGCCGCTCGTGCGGACACCACCATGTCGACCGCCTCTCGGCTCGAACCCGTGTCGGGTCGGGGCCAGCATCCCAAGCGCGCGTGTCGCCGTCAATCGGAGTTCATCCGCCGGCTCTGGTCGCACGCGACGAACGCGCGTACGGTCGGACCATGGCGAAGCTCATCGAGAACCTGGCGGAATCGGTCCCCTCGTGGGGCGCGAAGGTGGCATACGGCGAGAAGACCACGGTCGACGGTCAGGAGGCGGTGCCCGTCGCGTTCGTCGTGTTCGGCTTCGGCGCCGGCGAGGGATCCGGCGACATGCCGGAGGCCGGCAAGGCGATCGCCGGACACGGCGAAGGGAGCGGCGGGGGCGGCGGCGGCTTCTCGGTGCCGATCGGGGCCTACATCAACGGAGCCGACGGGCTGCGTTTCCGACCGAACACGATCGCCCTCGCCGTGGCCGCGGTGCCGCTCGTCTCGGCGATCGGCGGGGCGCTCGCGCTGATCGTCGGCGCCGCGCGATTCCGGTCCTGGCGCTGAGCCCGGCCCCGGACCGTCGCGTCGGCGAACCGAGCGAGGGGCGATCCCTCCGTCGCTATTCGGGAGCTCTCAGGGGCTCGAGGGCGGCGAGGACGAGGTCGAGGCCGAAGATGAACTGCTCCGCCGGGTCGAAGCCGGCAGCGACGAGCGCCGCAGCCGACTCGTTGAGGTACGGGAATTCGTCAGGAGGAAGCTGGGGCAGGTAGACGCCCTCGGCCATGTCCGCGAGCTCATCGGCGCTGTCGAACGGCAGGCTCGCCTCCTGCAAGGCGAAACCGTAGACATAGCTGTCGAGCAACCAGTTGGCGTGCGTCGCCATCACGACCGAGAAGCCGGCCCTCCGCAGGCAGGCGGTGACCGCTTCGTGGTGGCGGAGATTCGCGGGCCCCGGCGAAGTCCGCGACTCCATCAGGCCGACCGCCCATGGGTGGCGCGCGAGAACCTGGCGGGCGGAAACCGCCCGCCGTCGGATCGCCGACTGCCAGTCGGTGTCCTCGGGTGGGAGCTCGATCTCCTCGAACACGATGTCGATCATGGCGTCCAGCAGCTCTTCCTTGCTCGCCACGTAGTGATAGAGCGACATCGCGCCCGCGCCGAGCGTGCCGGCCAGTCGCCGCATGCTCAGCCCGTCGACCCCCTCGCGGTCGGCGATCCGGATCGCCTCGTCGACCACCCGCTGTTTGCTCAGCCCCGCGTCTGATGCGACCTGACGTTGTTCTCTTGCAGACACGCGTCTCCTCGCTCGCTCGGACGGCTTGACAATCGTACAGCGTACGACCATAGTACAGCGTACGACGTACGGTGTACGAGTCAGCGCGAGTCGCAGCTCGGACGTAAGGAGGCTTCTGTGGGAATCGAACAGCGAGCGAATGCCGGAGCACGCGTGGTGCCGGGGCCGAGTCCGGCCGGGGCGGCGACGATGCGGGCCGCCGTCCAGCGTCGCTACGGCCCGCCCTCAGTGCTCGAGGTGGCCGAGGTCGGGCTGCCGCTGCCCGGTCGAGGCGATGTGCTCGTCCAGGTGGGCGCGGCCTCGGTCCATCCTGGCGACTACTTCGTCATGACCGGTGAGCCGTACGTGGTGCGCCTGGTGTTCGGGCTCCGCCGGCCGCGCCTCGGCATCCCGGGCAGGGACCTTGCCGGCGTGGTCGCAGCGGTCGGGAAGGAGGTCACGGCCTTCCGCCCCGGCGACGAGGTGTTCGGCTGGAGCACCGCTGGAACGCTCGCGGAGTACGCCTGCGTCCCGGCGGACAACCTCGTGTCCGCGCCTGCCCACCTGTCGGTGGTGGAGGCGGCAGCGGTGCCCACGTCGGCCATGACGGCGTTGCAGGCATTGCGCGACATCGCGAACGTTCGACCGGGCCAGACGGTGCTGGTCACCGGCGCGTCCGGCGGCGTGGGCTCCTTCGCCGTACAGATCGCCAAGGCGTTCGGCGCCGAGGTCACGGGTGCATGCAGCACCCGCAACGTCGACCTGGTTCGGTCGCTCGGTGCCGACCATGTCGTCGACTACACGAGAACCGACTTCACCCGCACCGAGAAGCGCTACGACGTCATCCTCGACAGCGTGGAAGCCCAGCCCCTGGCAGCTGTCCGCCGAGCGCTGACGTCCACCGGCACGCTCATCCCCAACAGCGGACGCGGCGGCCGCTGGCTCGGCCCCCTCGGTCGGATCGTCAAAGCGCGCGTGCTGTCCGGGTTCACCCGTCAGCGGCTGAAGCCCTTCACATCGTTCGGGAAGCGCCAGGACCTGCTCACCCTGGGCGACCTGCTCGCGACCGGCAAGGTCACGCCCGTCATCGACCGTACCTACCCCCTCGACGACGCAGCCGACGCCCTCCGCTACGTCGCGGCCGGCCACACCCGCGGGAAGGTCGTGATCACCATCTGACGACCGGACCGACGAAACGACCCACCCGTGCGCTTGCACGCCCAGACCCGCCGCACTCCGGCGGACGGACCACTCCTCTCGAAAGAAGAACCGATGACCATCCGAACGACACCCACGAACCCGCTCGACAACCCGCCGATCACCGTGCAGGCCAAGCTCGCCGCCGCGTGGACCAGTTTCATGTTCCTCTACGTCTACGTCGACGTCCTCAACTTCTACAAGCCCGGCGTCGTCTCCGGCATCCTGAACGGCCTCGTCTGGAGGTTCGACATCAGTCCGACGTTGTTGACGATCTTCCTCGTCTCCGTGTCGATCCCGGCCCTGATGGTGATGCTCTCCATGACGCTGCCCGCCCGGGTGAACCGCGCCACGAACCTCGTCGTCGCATCGCTCCTCATCCCCTACTCGATCTTCAACGCGGCAGGAGCGACTTGGGACTGGGCCTCCTTCTACGGCATCTCCATCGGAATCGAGGTGCTGCTCCTGGCCTTCATCCTGCGTTCCGCCTGGACATGGCCTCGCACCCCCGCCGTCCCAGCCGGTCCCGCAACGACCGACCTCCGACAGGACCTTCGACAGTAGGCCTCCGCGACTAGACCTGCACCATGTCGGTGAAGCGCGAGAAGTGCCCGTGGAACGCGACCGTCACGGTGCGGGTCGGGCCGTTGCGGTGCTTCGCGACGATGAGGTCGGCCTCGCCCGCACGCGGGCTGTCGCGCTCGTAGGCCGACTCGCGGTGCAGCAGGATCACCATGTCGGCGTCCTGCTCGATCGAGCCCGACTCGCGCAGGTCGGAGAGCGCGGGCATCTTGTCGGCACGCTGCTCGGGACCACGGTTCAGCTGCGAGAGCGCGAGGACGGGCACCTGGAGCTCCTTGGCGAGCAGCTTGAGCGCACGCGAGAACTCCGAGACCTCCTGCTGACGGCTCTCGACGCGCTTGCCGCTCGTCATGAGCTGCAGGTAGTCGATGACGACCATCTTCAGTCCGACGCGCTGCTTGAGCCGGCGGCACTTCGCGCGGATCTCGACGAGGGTCATGTTGGGGGAGTCGTCGATGTACAGCGGCGCGTCGTTGATGCGGCCGCGCGTCGAGGCGATCGTCGTCCAGTCGCGGGTGTCGACGGTTCCCTTCCGCATGTTCTGCAGCGGCACGGATGCCTCGGCCGAGAGCAGGCGCATCGCGATCTCGCTGCGCCCCATCTCGAGTGAGAAGAAGATGGTCGGCAGGTCGTGCGTGACGGCTGCGGATCGGGCGAAGTCGAGCGCGAGGGTCGACTTGCCCATCGCCGGACGCGCCGCGACGATGATCATCTGGCCGGGGTGGAAGCCGTTCGTGAGGTCGTCGAGGTCGGCGAAACCGGTCGGCACGCCGGTCATCTTGCCGTCGGTGTGCTTGGCCGCCTCGATCTCGTCGATCGCCGTGCCGATCGCGTCGGTGAGCGGGACGTAGTCCTCGCTCTCGACCGACCCCGTGACGTTGTAGATCTCTGCCTGCGCGGTGTTGACGAGCTCGACGACCTCGCCCTCGCCGGCGTAGCCCATCTGCACGATGCGGGTGCCCGCCTCGACGAGGCGGCGGAGCAGCGCTCGCTCGGCGACGATGGAGGCGTAGTAGCCGGCGTTCGCGGCCGTCGGGACCAGGCTGGTGAGCGTGTGGAGGTACTCGACGCCGCCGGCCCGCTGGAGCTCACCCGTCTTGGTCAGCTCGTCGGTGACCGCGATGACGTCGGTCGGCTCACCGTGCGAGTACAGCGCGAGGATCGCATTGAAGATCACCTCGTGCTTGGGCACGTAGAAGTCGATACCGCGAAGCGTCTCGATGACGTCGGCGACGGCATCCTTCGAGAGCATCATGCCGCCCAGCGCGCTCTGCTCGGCGAGCAGGTCGTGCGGCGGCGTGCGCTCGCCTCGGCGGGCGTCGGGGTCGTCGAGGGGCTCGGCGATCCCGATATGCGCGATCGACAACTGATGACCTCCGATTCGCTCTCAGGGCTCGTCGCCCGTCCCCCTGGGCCCAGTCTCGACCAGGCCCCCGACATGCCCCGCGAAGCAACTGGTGCGAGGTCTTGGCACGGTGTCGTTCGGAGACCTTGATCACGATAGGGAAGCCCCGACGGGGGACACAAGCCGGGCTGTGGATAACTCTGTGGAAGGACTGCGCGAAACGCCGCGGAACGTGTGCACACAGCCTGTGGAGAACTGTGGATTTCGTGCGAATCACACAGGGTGAATTTGGTACTGAACTGGGGTTTTCAGATTCCACACCTGTGGGGGAAAAGTTTCTTCCGTTTCCACGCCGAGGGGTTGTCCACCTGTGCACAAACATGAGGACAGTGTCCCCGGACGTGGTCTTGCGGACGACCTGCCAACGGGTGTAGTGATGCGGTGCGAGGACACCCTCCCGAAGCCCGGACACGACGACGCGACGACGAGCCGGAGCCCGCCGCCGCGTCGGTCGTTCGTACGCTGGGCGATTACTTCGCCGCGACCACCTGGAGGGTGATCGTCGCGGTCACGTCCTCGCGGAGCTTGACCGTCGCCTCGTGGTCCCCGACCGACTTGATCGGCGTGGGGATCTCGATCTTGCGCTTGTCGATGTCGCCGAGTCCGGCGTCCGCGACCGCAGCCGCGACATCCGCCGTCTTCACCGAGCCGAAGAGGCGACCGCCGAGGCCGGCCTTGACGGCCAGCTTGACCTTGCCCGACTCGAGCTTGGCCTTGACGGCCTGCGCGTCCTCGATCGAGTGCAGCTCGCGCGCGGCGCGAGCGGCCTTGATCTGGTCGACCTGCTTCTGGCCGCCACGGGTCCACGGCGTCGCCAGGCCCTGGGGAACCAGGTAGTTGCGGGCGTAGCCGTTCTTGACCTCGACCACGTCACCTGCGGTGCCGAGGCCGGTGACCTCGTTCGTGAGAATAACCTTTGCCATCGTCGTGCTCCTTAGCGGCCGGAGCCCGAGTAGGGCAGGAGCGCCATCTCGCGCGCGTTCTTCACGGCGCGGGCGATGAGGCGCTGCTCCTGCACGGAGACACCGGTGATGCGGCGGGCGCGGATCTTGCCGCGCTCCGAGATGAACTTCCGAAGGGTCGCGACATCCTTGTAGTCGATGACGCCGACCTTGACGGACTTCGCGGGGGCGGCGTTCTTCGCGCCCTTGCCGCGAGGCTTGCGGCGGTCGCCGCTGCTCTTTCCAGCCATGGATCTTTCCTGTCGATATGTGTGGGTTGAGGAGGCGCGAAGCGCCGTCTCGAAACCCGCTGAGTGTTAGAAGGGCGTCTCGTCGCCGTAGTTGGTGCCCGGGGTGTTCCAGACGTCGCCGCCGCCCGAGGACTGCGCGGGAGCGCTGGGCGCCCATGCGTCATCGGACTGCTGCTGGCCGCCCCCGAAGGAGGAGCCGCCGCCGACGCCGCGGTTGGACTGGGCGCGCGTCACGGATGCGGTGGCGTAGCGCAGGCTCGGGCCGATCTCGTCGACCTCGAGCTCGATGGTGGTGCGCTTCTCGCCTTCCTTCGTCTCGTAGGAACGCTGCTTGAGACGCCCGGAAGCGATGACCCGGGTTCCCTTGGTGAGCGAACCCGCGACGTGCTCGGCGAACTCTCGCCAGCAGCTCGCGCGCAGGAACAGGGCCTCGCCGTCCTTCCACTCGTTCGCCTGGCGGTCGAACGTGCGGGGGGTCGACGCGATCGTGAAGTTCGCGACCGCGAGCCCGTTCTGCGTGTAGCGCAGCTCGGGGTCGGCGGTGAGGTTGCCCACCACGGTGATGATGGTCTCGCCGGCCATGGGGACTAGGCGTCCTTCTTGGCAGGCGCCGCGGCGGCCTTGGCGGCCGAAGCGGTCGCCTTCTTGGCGGCCTTCTTCGCCTCGGCGGCCTGGAGCTTCTCGGCGCGGGCGACGGCCTCCTCGGCTCGGAGGACCTTCGTGCGCATGACGGCCTCGCTGAGGTTCAGCTGGCGGTCGAGCTCGTTGGTCGTGGCCGACTCGGCGGTGAAGTTGACGACGGCGTAGATGCCCTCGGACTTCTTGTCGATCTCGTAGGCCAGGCGACGCTTGCCCCAGATGTCGACGGTGTCGACGGTGCCGCCATCGTTGCGGATGACGTTGAGGAACTTGTCGAGGCTCGGAGCAACGGTGCGCTCGTCGATCGACGGATCGAGGATCACCATCAGCTCGTACTGGTGCATGACAGACCCACCTCCTTCGGACTCAGGCGGTCACAGACGGTCTGTGACAGGAGGGTGTACATGCGTCACCCGCGGAGGCCGCGAATGCGGCGCACGGGCAACCTTCACATCGTAGCGGATGCCTCGTGCCCGCGCACATCCGCGGCGGCGCCGCCGATCCCGCGATCCGGACCTAGCCTCGCACTTCGATCTGCACGGGGAACTCGTGCTGGACCGATCCGTCCTTCGCGCTCAGCTCGAAGGCGACGACGTCGAATCGCCCGGGCGGAAGGTCGGCCGGCAGGGTGAGCCTGGCGCTGAACGGCGACTCCACGCAGCACTCCTCCGCCATGACCGGGAGCTCGACGACGGCCACGCCCGAGGCGTTGCGCACCTCCACGTTCAGCGCCGCCTCGAACACGGCGGCGGTCCCCGTCACCAGGATGAGGCCTCCCGGCGGGACCACCTGCCCGCACGTCGGGGTCGCGAGGATGATCGGTGGCCGTTCGGTGGCCACCGTGATCGGCACCTCGACGAGGTCGACGATCGATCCGTCCTTCGCGCTGTGCGAGTAGGCACGCAAGACGACCGGCAGCGGGTCCACCTCGGGCGGGAAGGCGAGCACCGCCTCGAACGTGCCGGGCGTGCCGGAGCCCGAGGTGGCCGTGACGCCGCGCACGCAGTTCTGCAGGCCCGACTGGTCGACGACGTCGACCGTGACCTCGGCCTCGAACGTGTTCGCGTCGCCCATCACGGTGAACGGCACGGAGACCGTCTCGCCCGAGGTCGGGCTCGTGATCGAGATCGCCGGCTCGGCCGTGACCGGCGGCGTGGCCGCCGGGGAGACCGTCGGGCCCGCGGTGGGCAGGGCGGTCGGCGATCCCGAGCCCGGTGTGGCGCACGAGATCAGCGTCACGCTCGCGGCGATCGCCGCGAGGGACAGCATGCGTGAAACGGACATGGTCCAACCGCCCTTCCTCGGTGAGGGATGCTGCTCGGGCGGCCTCGCACGTCCGCGTGGCGCCGTGCAACCCCTTCACTCCGGGATGTCAGGAGGGCATGACGAGGTCACGGAACCCGAGCGACTGTGACCGAGTCGTGACCCGCGTCGCGGGTGACGTGGTCGTGAGACGGGGGCGGCGGTCAGGCGCCGGGGGAGGCGGCCTCCCGGGCGGCCCACCAGGCGAGGAGGCGCTCGCGCGCGGCATCCGGCCCGATCGGCCCCTCGTCGAGGCGCACGTCGAGGAGGAATTTGTACGCCTCGCCGACGACCGGCCCCGGGCGCACGCCCAGCGCCGCCATGATCTCCTGCCCGTCGAGCTCGGGTCGCACGGCGGCGAGCTCCTCCTCCTCGGCCAGGCGCGCGATGCGCTCCTCGAGGTCGTCGTACGCGAAGCCGAGCCGGTCGGCCTTGCGCCGGTTGCGGGTCGTGACATCCGCCCGGGTCAGGATATGGAGCCGCTCGAGCTGGTCGCCGGCGTCGCGAACGTAGCGGCGCACGGCCGAGTCGGTCCACGCGCCATCCGTGTACCCGAAGAACCGCAGGTGCAGCTCGATGAGGCGCGACACGGCCTTGATGGTGTCGTTGTCGAACCGCAGGGCGCGCAGTCGCCTGCGGGCGAGCTTCGCGCCGACCATGTCGTGGTGGTGGAACGACACCGCGCCGCCCGGCTCGAGCCGCCGCGTCGCCGGCTTGCCGATGTCGTGCAGCAGGGCCGCGAGCCGCACGACGAGGTCGGGCGAGTCGAGGCGCCCGCGCGAGACCTCGTAGTCGATCGCCTGGTCGACCACGGTGAGCGAGTGCTCGTACACGTCCTTGTGGTGGTGGTGCTCGTCGATCTCGAGCTCGAGCGCGGGCACCTCGGGCAGCACGCGCGCCGCGATGCCGCTCTCGACGAGCAGTCGGATGCCGCGACGCGGCGAACCCGTGAGGAGCAGCTTCGACAGCTCGTCGCGCACGCGCTCGGCGGAGATGCGGTCGATCTCGGGCGCGAGCGCGGACATGGCCGCGAGCGTGTCGGGCTCGACCTCGAAGCCGAGCTGCGACGCGAACCGGGCGGCACGCATCATCCGCAGCGGGTCGTCGCCGAACGACACCTCGGGCCGCGAGGGCGTGCGCAGGACCCGTGCGATGAGGTCCTCGACGCCGCCCGACGGATCGACGAGCTCGAGTCGCGGCAGGCGCAGGGCGAGCGCGTTCACGGTGAAGTCGCGGCGCTCCAGGTCGTCGACGAGGGACGTGCCGAACGCGACCTCGGGCTTGCGGGACGCACCGTCGTACTCGTCGGCCCGGTACGTCGTGATCTCGACCGTGTGGCCCTGGATCTTCGCGCCGATCGTGCCGAACTCGCGCCCGATGTCCCAGTGCGCCTCGGCGATCGGCTTCACGACCGCGAGGATCTCGTCGGGCGTCGCATCCGTCGTGAAGTCGAGGTCGTTGGTGCTGCGGTCGAGGAACGCGTCGCGCACCGGCCCGCCCACGAGCGAGAGCTCGAACCCGGCCGCGTCGAACGCCGCGGCGAGCGTCGCGACCGTCGGCGACTCGGCCAGACCCTTCAGGCGCTCCAAGGCCTCGGCGACGCTGTGCATTGCTCCATGTTAGGCAGGGGGTCGCCGCGGGGCCGATCCGCAGCCGATCACGACTCGATCGGCGAGGGGGGCGGATGGCGCGCCCGCACCCTGCAGGCTCCCGGAACGTACGCCGTAGAATCCTCACCATGCCGGCCGAGTCGACCTCCCATCGACGCGTCCGCCGACTCCTCACCATCGCCGCCGCCGGGGCCGCCTGCGCCCTGGGCCTCGCCGGTGCCGCCGTCCCCGCAGCGGGCCCGGCGCATGCGGATGCCGCGGCCGTCACCGCCGCCGCGCCCGCCGCAGCACCCACCGAGGACGCCGACGGCGTGCGACTGAGCGTGGCGCCCGCCGACGCCACCACGGTCGCGGCGGGTCGACCGATCAACGTGGTCGTCGAGATCGTGAACGGCACGAACGACGCGATCCGCGCGGGCACCGTGCTCCTCGGCGTCTCGACGGCGCCCGAGGACCCCGACGCCGACGTGGAGCCCGTCGCCGAGCGAGCCACGGCGTCGCTGGCCGTGGGCGCCGCGACCTCCCTCGCCTTCACCGTCCCGGCCGACGCCACCGACCCCGACGACCCCGTGATCGGCCTGGCCGCCTCGCTCGAGGTCGACGGGGCGACCGTGTCATCCGCCCGCACGATCGTCGCGAACGCCGCGGTGCCCGTCGAATCGCCGGCCGGCCTCGCGCTCGCGTACCCGTTGACGGTTCCGCCGCAGGAGACGGGACTCATCCCGGCCGATCTCCTCGAGACGTGGACGGGCCCCGAGGGCCTGCTCACGCGACAGCTCGACGCCGTCGCGGGTCGCTCGGTGGCGGTCGCCATCGACCCGCGGATCACCGCGTCCATCCGGATCCTCGGCGTGTCGGCGCCCGAGAGCGCCGTGGCCTGGCTGGAACGACTCGAACTCATGCCGAATGAGGCATTCCCCTTGGCGTACGCCGACGCCGACCTCGCGGCACAGGCGCAGGCCGGGCTCGACGAGCCTCTCGAGCCGTTCGGCTTCGGCGATGCCGTCGACCCTGCGAACTTCCCGGCCGAGGGCGCCGACGCGGACGCGACCGCCGCGCCCGAATCCGTTCCCGACACCGCGGCGCTGCTGGAGTGGGACTTCACGCGGGCCGACATCGCCTGGCCCGCCGACGACACCGTGGCGACCGGCGACCTCGACTGGTTCGCGGCGGGCGGACTGACCACGGCGATCCTCACGCCGGGCAACGTCGAGCCGCTCGACACCGCCGGAAACGCGAGCGCGACGATCGACGGCCGTGCCGCCGTCATCGCGGATGCCGGGATCACGGACGCCCTCCGCGAGGCGGCGGCCGCGACATCCGACACCGCCTGGCGCGGCGCCACCGCCCGCCTGCTCGCCGAGCTCGCGTTGGCCGCCGAGGATGCGCCCGTCACGCTGCTGGGCACGTTCGATCGCTCGGCCGGCCTCGACGCCGACCGCGTCGCGGCCACCGTCGCGGCGGTCTCCTCGGGCCAGTGGGCGCGCCCGGCCACCCTCGCCGAGGCCGTCGGCTCGCCTCCGGCCGCGCGGACGCTCGTGTCGATGCCCGAGGACGAGCAGCGCATCGAGAACGTCGGCCGATTGCTGACCGCCGAGCGCGCCGTCGATGAGTTCTCCGACGTGCTGGCCGACCCGACGGTGCTCACGGGTCCGACGCGGCGCGACCTGCTCGCACTCCTCGATGTCGGATGGCTCGACCGGCCCGAGGAGTGGACCGACGCCGTGGGCCGCTGGCTCGTCGACCGGCGCGCGGTCACCGATGCGGTCTCGATCGTCCCGAGCAGCAGCGTCCTGGTCGTCGCCACCGAGACCGGCATCCCGATCACGGTGCAGAACGACCTGCCGTACCCGGTGAACGTGAGCGTTGAGGTTGCGCCCTCGAACGGGCGGCTGATCGTCGAGGAACCCGTCGAGGCGACCGTCGAGGCCGACAGCCGCAGCACGGTGAGCGTGCCGGTCGCCGCCGGCGTCGGCAGCGGCGAGGTGACCCTCGTGGTCTCGCTGACCTCCCCCGACGGCACAGTCGTCGGCTCGAGCGTGCGCGTGCCGGCGAACGTGCAGGCCGACTGGGAGGGCGTCGGCGCCGCCGTCATCGCCGCGATCGTGGTCGCCGTCTTCGCGGTCGGCGTGATCCGCGCATTCCGCCGGCGTCGGCGAGCGCCCGAGGACTCTTCGCCCGACGGCCCCGCGACCGAGGGCTCCGCCGCCGCCGCCGCGCCCGAGGCATCCGCGCCCGAAGGCGGCCCCGCCGCCGACGACTCCGCCCCCGCCCGAACCACCGAGGACGCATCGCATGACTGACCGCATCGCCCGCGCGAGCCTGTTCCTCGCGTCGGGCACGATCGTCTCGCGCATCCTCGGCTTCCTGAAGGCGATCGTGCTCGCAGCGACGATCGGCGTCGTCGGCTCGGCCAGCGCCGACGCCTTCGCGGTCGCGAACGGCCTGCCGAACACCGTGTACGTCATCGTCGCCGGCGGCGTGCTGAGCGCGGTGCTGGTGCCGCAGATCGTGCGCGCGGCGGCGCACGAGGACGGCGGCAGCGCGTACATCAACAAGCTCGTGACGCTCGCGCTCGTGGTGATCGGGGCGGCGACGGTCCTCGCGACCGCGCTCGCGCCGCTGCTCGCCTGGATCTACGGCGGCAACTTCCCGCCCGAGACCCTCGCGCTCGCCACGGCCTTCGCGTTCTGGTGCCTGCCGCAGATCTTCTTCTACGGGCTCTACACGCTCCTCGGCGAGGTGCTGAACGCCCGGCGCAGCTTCGGGCCGTTCACGTGGGTGCCGGTGCTCAACAACGTCGTCGCCCTGATCGGCCTCGTGGTGTTCGGGCTGCTGTTCGGGTTCGATCCCACCGGCACCCGCACCGCCGACGACTGGACGCCCGGCATGATCGCCCTGCTGGCCGGCACCGCCACGCTCGGCATCGTCGCCCAGGCGGTCGTGCTGTTCTGGTTCTGGCGGCGGGTCGGCCTGCGCTACCGGCTCGACTTCCACTGGCGGGGCGTGGGACTGCGATCGGCGGGCCGCATGGCCGGCTGGACGTTCGGCATGCTGCTGCTCACGACGCTCGCCGGCATCGTGCAGACCCGCGTCGTGAGCGAGGCGTCAGGATTCGGCGCGTCGGTCGCCGCGACGGATGCCGCGTGGCTCATCTTCATGCTGCCCCACTCGGTCATCACGGTCTCGATCGCGACGGCGTACTTCACCCGTATGAGCGAGCACGCGCGTGACGGCAAGTTGGAGCGGGTCAGCCATGACCTCTCCGGCGCGGTCCGGGCGGTGGGGCTCATCCTCATTCTGGCGTCGGCAGTGCTGATCGTCGTCGCCTATCCGTTCGCCGCCGTGTTCCAGCCGGGCGACTTCACGAGCGTGTCGGCGCTCGGCAACGTCATCATCGCGTTCTCGATCGGCCTGGTCGCCTTCAGCGTGCTGTTCGTCGTGCAGCGCACCTTCTACGCGCTCGGCGACACGCGCACGCCGTTCCTGTTCACGCTGGCCCAGGTCGTGCTGTTCTCGCTCGGGGCGCTCACGTGCCTGCTGCTGTTGCCGCGCGAGTGGATCGCGGTGGGCGTCGCGCTGTCGACGACCGTCGCCGGCGTGATCCAGCTCGCGCTGGCCGTCGTGCTGCTGCGCCCCAAGCTCGGCAGTCTCGACGGCCGGCACGTGATGACGAGCCTGGGCCGCGACCTCCTCGCGGTCATCGTGCCCATCGCAGCCGGCGCGGCCATCGCCTGGGCGTTCGGGGCGTTCCGCGACGGCGGGTTCGCGATCACGAACCGCTGGAGCGCGATCGCCGTCATGGCCATCGTCGGCGCCGTGATGGCCGCACTGTACGGCGTCATCCTGTGGCTGCTGCACTCGCCCGAGCTCCGCGGGTTCGTCGCGCCGGCCCTGGCGCGGCTCCGTCGCCGATGACGACGAGCGGATGGCGGGACGCTCCATCCGCATCTCGGCCCGCTCGCGGCACTCCTGTGACCCACCCGCGAGCGCCCGTAGCTCGGAATAGCCGCCGCCTAGACTGTGTTCCACATGTCGTGGCATCCGCTCGATCGGGTGCCGCGCTGATGCACGAGACAGGAGCGGCTTTGCGCGACATCATCATCATCGGATCGGGGCCGGCGGGCTTCACCGCCGCCATCTACGCGGCCCGCGCCGAGCTGAAGCCGATGCTCGTCGCGAGCTCCGTCGAGATCGGCGGCGAGCTGATGAACACGACCGAGGTCGAGAACTTCCCGGGTTTCCCCGAGGGCATCATGGGTCCCGACCTCATGGGCAAGATGCAGGCGCAGGCCGAGCGGTTCGGCACCGAGGTCATCTACGACGACGTCGTGGAGCTCGAGCTCGAGGGCCCCGTCAAGCGCGTCAAGCTCGGCAACGGCGGTGAGCATGAGGCGAAGACGATCGTCTTCGCAACCGGGTCGGCCTACCGCAAGCTCGGCCTGCCCGAGGAGGAGCGACTCTCGGGCCACGGCCTGTCGTGGTGCGCCACGTGCGACGGCTTCTTCTTCCGCGAGAAGACCATCGCGGTCGTCGGCGGCGGCGACTCGGCGATGGAGGAGGCGACGTTCCTCACGCGCTTCGCCGACAAGGTCTACGTGATCCACCGCCGTGACCAGCTCAAGGCGTCGAAGATCATGCAGCAGCGTGCCTTCGACAACCCCAAGATCGAATTCATCTGGAACGCCGAGGTCGAGGCGATCCACGGTGACGCCGCCGTGACCGGTGTCACGCTGCGCGACACGGTCACGGGCGACGTGCGCGCGCTCGACCTCGACGGGCTGTTCGTCGCGATCGGCAACGACCCCCGCACGCACCTCGTGCACGGCAAGCTCGAGCTCACGCCCGAGGGCACCATCCACGTCGACGGGCGCTCGTCGCGCACCTCGGTGGACGGCGTCTTCGCCGCGGGCGACGTGGTCGACCCGACCTACCGCCAGGCCGTCACCGCGGCCGGCTCCGGCACCGTCGCGGCACTCGACGCCGAGCACTACCTCGCCGCGCTCGAGGACACTGCTTCGCCCGCCGCCGCCGAAGCCGAGGCCGAGGCCGTCGACGAGGCCGTCGCCATCGACCGGCTCGCCGAGGTGGGCTGACGGTTCCCGTCGGCAGGACCCGCTTCGCGACATCCGCTTGACCGCGCTTCACGCGCTTCACCGATAGGAGAACACCCATGACTGCACGTGCAGTGACCGAGGCCACCTGGGAGCAGGAGGTCCTGAACAACGAGAAGGCCGTCCTGGTCGACTTCTGGGCCGAGTGGTGCGGGCCGTGTCGCGCGGTCAGCCCGATCCTCGACCAGATCGCGACCGAGCACTCCGAGAAGCTCGACATCGTCAAGCTCAACGTCGACGAGAACCCGGGCTTGGCGATGAAGTACCAGATCACCGCGATTCCCGCGTTCAAGGTCTTCGAGAAGGGCGAGGTCGTCAAGACCGTCATCGGCGCCAAGCCGAAGCCCGCCCTCGAGGCCGACCTCGCCGCCTACATCGCGTAGTCGGCCGCCTCGCAACGCATCGAGACCCGCCCGGCAGACGCTGGGCGGGTCTTCTGCGTCTACCGGGGATGGCGCGGCTCCCGGTTCACCGAGCGCGTGCACGTCCGTCGGCGCGATCCGGATCCGCGCGCGCGTCGGTCGCATCTGCACGCGTTCGAGCGACCGGCATGCGGGCGCCGACCCCGCGTCATCCGCCTTCGGGCGATGACTAGCATGAGAATCCTGAGCAGAACGGACAGCACCTGTGACCTCTGACGTCCCCCAGCGGACCGGCAACAACCTCGACCCCTGGTACGCGAACTACGCCGAGCGAGCCGCCGGCTTCGCCGCGTCCGAGGTCCGAGCCCTGTTCGCCGTGGCGTCGCGGCCCGAGGTCGTCTCGCTCGCCGGCGGCATGCCCTACGTCTCAGCGCTGCCGCAGGAGCTCATCAGCTCGGCCTTCGAACGGGTCATGCGCGAGCAGGGCCCGGTGGCGCTGCAGTACGGCTCGGGCCAGGGCATCCCGTCGCTGCGCGAGCACATCCTCGAGGTGATGTCGCTCGAGGGGATCCGTGCCTCGGTCGACAACGTGGTCACGTCGACCGGCTCGCAGCAGGCGCTCGACTTCGTCGCGAAGCTGTTCCTCGACCCTGGCGACGTGGTGCTCGCCGAGGCGCCCTCGTACGTCGGGGCGATGGGCGTGTTCCGCTCGTACCAGGCGTCGGTCGTGCACGTGGCGATGGATGACGACGGGCTCATTCCCGAGGCGCTGCGGCAGACGATCGCGCACCTGCGCGGCCAGGGCCGACGGATCAAGTTCCTCTACACGATCCCGAACTTCCACAACCCCGCCGGCGTGACGCTGTCCGCCGAGCGCCGACCCGAGATCCTCGAGATCTGCCGCTCCAACGAGATCCTCGTGCTCGAGGACAACCCCTACGGTCTCCTGCACTTCGACCAGCCGGCGCCCGATGCCCTGCGCTCGATGGACCCCGAGGGTGTCGTGTACCTCGGCTCGTTCTCGAAGACCCTGGCTCCCGGATTCCGCGTCGGGTGGGCGCTCGCGCCGCATGCCATCCGTGAGAAGCTCATCCTCGCCGCCGAGTCGGCGATCCTCTCGCCCTCCTCGTTCAGCCAGCTCGTCGTCTCGGAGTACCTCTCGCAGGCCGATTGGCGCGGGCAGATCGACGCGTTCCGCGGGGTCTACCGCGAACGTAAGGACGCGATGATCGAGGCGCTGGGGGAGTACCTCCCGCAACTCTCGTGGACGAACCCGAAGGGCGGGTTCTACGTGTGGGTCACGCTGCCCGATGTGCTCGACTCGAAGCAGATGCTGCCGCGCGCGGTCCGCGAACTCGTCGCCTACACGCCGGGCACCGCGTTCTTCGCCGACGGACGCGGGCGGCACGCGATGAGGCTGTCGTTCTGCTACCCGACGCCCGATGCCATCCGGCTCGGCATCCGACGACTCGCGACCGTCGTCAACGGCGAGCTCGACCTGCTCGACACCTTCGCGGGCACCGGGTCGCTGCAATCGCCCGAACGTCCGGGTATCGAACCCGCCCCGCCCACCGACCTGAAGTAGTGGAGAAACCCCTGATCATGAGCGAATCCGCTGCACTCTCCGTTGTCGTGCTCGCCGGTGGGATCTCCCACGAGCGGGATGTCTCGCTCCGCTCCGGCCGGCGTGTCGCCGACGCGCTCGTGCAGGCCGGTCACCGGGTCGAACTGCGCGATCCCGACGCCGGGCTCCTGCCGTACCTGGCCGAGCGACGGCCCGACGTGGTGTTCCCCGCGCTGCACGGCTCGAGCGGTGAAGACGGCTCGCTGCTCGAGTTGCTCGCGGCGATCGGCGTGCCGACCGTCGGGTCGACCGGTGCGGCGGCCCGTCGCGCCTGGTCGAAGCCCGTCGCGACCTCGCTGGTCGCACAGGCGGGGGTCGCCGTCCCGGAGTCCATCGTGCTGTCGCACGAGGCGTTCCGCGAGCTCGGCGCTGCGAGCGTGCTGCGCGTCGTGCGCGAGGCACTCGACGGCGACCTCGTCGTGAAGCCGGGCGCCGGCGGCTCGGCGCAGGGTGTGACCATCGTCGAGGACCCCACCGAACTGCCGCGAGCGATGGTCGACGCCTTCACCTACGACGACGTCGCCGTGGTCGAGCGGCGCATCGTGGGCACCGAGCTCGCGATCGCGGTGGTCGAGACGGATGGCGCGCCGCGCGCCCTCACGGCGGTCGAGATCGTGCCGACCACCGGGGTGTACTCGTTCCAGGCGCGCTACAACGCGGGGGAGACCACGTTCTTCGCGCCGTGCCGCCTCGACGAAGAGACCGCGACGCGCGCGACCGAAGCCGCACTGCTCGCGCACCGGACGCTGGGTCTTCGGGACCTCTCGCGCGTCGACCTCATCGTGGATGCCGCGGGCACGCCGTGGTTCCTCGAGGCGAACGTCTTCCCGGGCCTGACCGAGACCTCGCTCGTTCCGCTGGCCATCGAGGCGTCCGACACGGATGCCGCGACGGTCTACGACGCGCTCGTGCGCGCGGCGGTCGCGCGCGTCGCCTGAGGCTGGGCGTCTTCGCACCCGGACGGCTGCGGAACTGCCCAGGCGATCAGAGCCCTTCGAGGTCCTCGCCGAGCTCACCGAGGATGCGGCGGAGGTCCTGCACCGTCGCGAAATCGATGCTGATCTGGCCCTTTCGCGCGCCCAGGCTGATCCGGACGCGGGTGTCGAGCCGGTCGCCGAGGCGAGTGGACAGGTCGTCGAGGAACTCCTGGCGTTTGCCCGCCGCGGGCTTGGGACGACCGGGCTTCGGCTCCTCGGAAACGATGGCCTCGGCCGCCCGGACCGAGAGGTCCTCGTTGACGATCTTGTCGGCGAGCCGTTGCATCGCCTCGGGATCGCCGGTGGCGAGGATGGCGCGGGCATGCCCGGCGCTGAGCACGCCGGCGGCCACCCGCAGCTGAACGGGTTCGGGCAGCTTCAGCAGGCGGAGAGTGTTGGAGATCTGCGGCCGTGAGCGGCCGATGCGGGTCGCCAGTTCCTCCTGCGTGATGCCGAAGTCGGCGAGGAGCTGCTGGTAGGCGGAGGCCTCCTCGAGCGGGTTCAGCTGCGAGCGGTGCAGGTTCTCGAGGAGCGCGTCGCGCAGCATCGCCTCATTCGCGGTCTCCTTGATGACCGCCGGGATCGTGTCGAGACCTGCCGCCTTCGTGGCGCGCAGGCGCCGTTCGCCCATGACGAGCTCGTACTTGCCGGGCTGGTCGGGGTGCGGCCGCACGACGATCGGCTGGAGCACGCCGAACTCCCGAACGCTGTGGACGAGTTCGGCGAGGTCCTCGGGGTCGAACACGCTCCGGGGCTGCTGTGCGTTGGGCAGGATGTCGTCGGGGTCGAGCCGCGCGAGGTGCGCTCCCGGCACCATGACCAGGTTCGCGTCGGCCGCGCTCTCGACCGCAGCGACCGCCGCCGGGGGTGCATCACTGTCGGGGAAGAACACGTCGACTGGCCGCGTTGCGCGCGGTGCGTCCTCGGTGGTGGGGATGAGTGCCCCGATGCCGCGGCCGAGACCGGTGCGCTTCGTTGCCATCAGTGGTGCTCCTTCTCTGCAGACGCGCCGCGCCAGGCGATCTCGGCCGCGGCCTCGCGGTACGAGAGCGACCCGCTCGACGTGAAGTCGTAACTGATGACGCTCTGCCCGTAGCTCGGCGCCTCCGAGACCCGAACCGAGCGGGGGATGATCGTCTCCAGCGTCTGGACGGGGAAGTGATCGCGGACCTCCTGCGCCACCTGCTGGGCGAGGTTCGTCCGGGAGTCGTACATCGTCAGCAGGATCGTCGTGAGTCGCAACTCGTTGTTCAGGTGGCGCTCGATCAATTCGATGTTGCTGAGCAGCTGGGAGAGGCCTTCGAGCGCGTAGTACTCGCACTGGATCGGGATGAGGACCTCGCGCGCTGCGACGAAGGCGTTGATGGTGAGCAGACCCAACGACGGCGGGCAGTCGATGAAGACGTAGTCGTACGGCTGGTCCATCTCGGCGAGATGGGCGTCGAGCGCCCGGCGGAGTCGTTGCTCGCGTGCGACGAGGGAGACGAGCTCGATCTCGGCACCCGCCAGGTGGATGGTCGCCGGTACGCAGTCGAGCCGCTCGTGCTCGGTCGACGGGCGGACGACCTCGGTCAGCGGGAGGTCGCTGACGAGCACGTCGTAGACGCTCTGCTGATCGGAACGGTGTTCGACTCCCAGTGCGGTCGATGCGTTGCCCTGAGGGTCGAGATCGATCACGAGGACCTTGGCGCCGGTTCGGGCGAGGGCGGCGGCGAGGTTCACGGCCGAGGTGGTCTTTCCGACCCCACCCTTCTGGTTCGAAATGGTGAAGATGCGCGTCGAGGCGGGGAGGGGGAGGACCGCCTCCGCGAGCGCTAGTCGCCGGCGGGTTTCGTCGGCAAGCTGATCGGCCAGTGGAGTGCCTCCGATGGATTCGGGCGTTTCACGTGAAACATCTGCGGGGGGTTCAGCGACGGTCGACTGCGTTGCGGTCGAGGTGTAGGCGAGCGCGGCGGGCTCGGATGCCTCGGGAACTTCGTGTACTTCGTCGGGGATCGCGTCGGCCGCGACCACCGAGTCTGCCGAAGGGGACGCGATGGTGTCTGCAATTCGCTGGGATGCGTCATTCGAAGCGTCCACCCCGACCCCGGCGTCGGCGGGCTCGTCGAAGACACGGTACTCCTCGTCGAGGTCGGACGTCGGGGAGGCGGCGTCGGGAAGGCGGTCGGCGACGGCAAGCGAATCCGAGCGCGAAGCTGCCGACGGCGTGACGTCATCGGTCGGATGCTCCTGCATCATGGCGGTGCGCGGTTGATGGAGACTCGAGACCGTCTCGGCGGTCGCGTCGCCCACGATCTCGCGGATGATGTCCTCGAGCAGCTTGTCAGGGTCGCTGTGGTGAAGGGTGGGCACGCTGCCGGTGGGGACTCCGGTGTCGGCATCGTCCGAGAGGGCGGCGGCCGTTGCGGCATCCCAGTCGATTCCCGACGCGGGGACGTGCGCGTCGGCACGCTGGGTCCGCGCGGACGAAACGGTGCCCGCGCGGTCCGGTGCTGCCGGCGGGGGAGCGAATCGCTCGTTCTCCGAGGCTTCGGACGCTGGGGTCTGATCCCCGGGCTGGGACGCCATCGGCGCTGGTCGCGCCTGAGCGTCCTGTTCCCCGGATGGCCTGAAGGGCGCGTCGACGTCGCCGGATGGCGTGGCGGTGGGCACGGGTCGGTCGTTTCCATTCGTTCGAGCTTGGGTCGCCTGCTCCGCTTCGAACGCCTCCAGGCGAGTCGGTTCGGGCGTGCGCATCGGTTCGGGTTCGGGTCGAGGCTTCCTCCGGTGGAACCAGCCACGCCCCCCGCCATGCGCCATGCCACTCTCCTGACCCGTTCGACTTCCCGCCACTCCGGTCAGCGGCGATGTTCGACACCCCAGCCTAACCGCCACCCCGGACGACGCTCGGGCCACGCTCCGAAGTTTCGCCAGCTGGCTCGCGGTGTACAAGACGTCGTCACCAAGAGAGACGCGTGCCTCAGCAGCTAGCGGATGTTTCACGTGAAACATCCGCGTCAACCCGAATTGACCGAAATTCGTTCGGGTCGTATCTGATCTGGTATCGGCCGGAGCCGACCGCGGTGCCGCGGTGATGCTCGAGTATTCCGGCACTCAGCGAGAGTCCCGATGGGGGCCCCAGCATCCACGGCAGGAGAGGACGTGCTCGCGAGCCGTCAGCTCGTCAGGGCGTGTTTCACGTGAATCGGGGGGCGAGGGCTCGCCCGCGCGTGGCGGAGGTCCGCGTGTGGCCGTGGGACGCGGGCACGAACCAGTCGAGGGTGATCGCCGGCGGCCACGCCGAGGGACGACGGCACCGTGGCCACGGTTGGCGCGTCGCGAGGTCTCTGACAAGGTGTGGGCATCGTTGGAGCCGTTGATACCGGAAGTCATCGGCCGGTCGCGTCCGTGGGCGGATCACCAACTCGCGATCGAGAGGATGGCCTGGAAGTACCCGACCGGGGCCCCGGGGCGGGATGTGCCGGAGCCGTTCGGGAAGTTGAACTCTGTCTACAAGCGGTTCACCCGCTGGGCTCACGACCAGGTTCACTGGCTCGCAGGACGGCAAGAATCGCCCGTTGCGTTAGGTGCTCACCGGCGAGAACGTCAACGACACCACGATGATGACCACGGTGCTCGAGCACATTCGTGTGCCGCGGACCGGAGTCGGCAGGCGCGCAGCCGCCCCGACCGGGTGCTCACGGACATGGGGTACCCATCGAAGGCGAACCGCGCGTGGCTGAGACAGCGCGAGATCGCCGCGACGATCTCCAAACGCGACGACCAGATCTCTCACCGCCGCAAGCCGGGCCGACCGATTGACTTCGGCGACGAGCAGAAGTCCCCGGTACCGCGGCCGCAATCTGGTGGAACGCTGCCTCAACAGGCTGAAGCAGTTGCGCGGGATCGCGATGCGCTCGGACAAGACCGCTCGCAGCTACCGCGCGCGATCGCCCTCGCCGCCACGCTGATCTGGATCAAGACCGACTTGGTCTACACGATCAGATCGTCGACCGTATAGCGCTGGCAGAAGCCGCGCCGCCTCGGCGTGCGCTCAGTACAGGGGCTGCTTCTCCAGCAGGTAGACGTCGCGCTGGTCGGGATCACCAAGCCAGAACCCGAGTTCGGTGCCGCCGAATCCGCGAACGGCAATCACGGTGCCGTACGTCTGCGCTTCAAGGGCGACGTCGATCGTGTGGTCGTCCTCGTCGACCTGCCAGGTGCAGTCTTCCGTGTTGACTGGACCCCCGGTCGGCTTCCCATCGGGCCCGGGTGGGTCGAGCGAGAGCGCGCCCTCCGGGATGTCGGTGAGTTGACATGTTCCGTCTGGGTGGAAGTCGATCCGTCCACCGTCGTCGGGGTTCACCCAGGCGCCGACGACGTCCTCCGGATCCGGGATCGGTGGAGGAATGAGGTACTCCGGTGCGTTCAAGCAGCCGGCAAGAGTGAGCACGAGGCTCGCCGCGGCGGCGATCGAAGCCGATCGCGTGACCCATCGTGGAGGTGGCACCTCCGCATGCGTCATGCCAGGCTGCCGATCGCGGCCGGCCCGGACGACCTCCGTGAGGCACCTGAAGAACATGGCATGAGCACGATGACATCCTTCCAGCTCATCGACAGGGCAGGTCTCCCGGAGCTCTTGGCACGTCGGCGCCTGCCCACTTGATCAAACTCGGCCTAGGTGCGCTCGAGTTCCATCTCTCCGACGCATCGAAAGGGGGCTGACGTCACCTGGCAGGCTGCGGCGTGAGCTGCGCATCCGTTTGCCGTCACAGGATTCCCGATGACCCGGAGCAGCGCAGCATCGGGGCGTCGTGAAATGCGCCGAGGCAGTCGTCGTGGACCCGACGGGGAGATCGCAGGGCGACGGAGATCACGCCTTCGCACCGTGAGGTTGCTCGGACAACGTGCGTCAGCGGCGTTCGAGGTCGATCGATGATTCGCGCCCACCTGACATGGCGTTTCACGTGAAACGGCCGAGTCTCCAGGCAAGTCACGCCGACGGTACTCGCGCGCGGAAGACGCGGGTGACGTCGTCCACGACGCCTTCACCGAGGACGATCACCTCGACACCCTCGAGACGGTGCTTCCGGATCGCCTTCTCGGCCGCGCCCATCTCGGCCTCGACGCCGCCACCCTTCATGAGCACCAGTTCCCCGCCGGGACGCAGCAGGGGAGCGGTGATCGGAATGAGGGTGCGGAGCGCACTCACGGCGCGAGCGGTCACCTGATCGAGGCGCCCCTTGAGCTTGACTTCCTCAGCGCGAGCCCGCACGACGTCGACGTTCTCCAGACCCAGCTCATCGACCTGACGGGTGAGCCACGCCACGCGTCGCTCCATTGGCTCGATGAGCGTGAGGTGCACGTCGGGTCGCGCGATCGCCAACAGGATGCCCGGAAGTCCAGCGCCGGAGCCGACGTCGCCGACGAGGCCTGGGCGCAGCAGCGGCGCCACGAGCCCGGAGTTCAGGACGTGTCGGGACCACAACCGAGGCAGTTCGAGCGGGCCGATGAGCCCGAGCTCTTCACCGTGGCGAGCGAGGTTCTCAGTGAAACGGCGCGCTGTCGGAAGGTGCTCGCCGAAGACACTCGCCGCCGCGTCGGGCTCGGGTTCGAGCGCTTCGCGCCAGCCGGGGGAGGGGTCAGTCATGTTTCACGTGAAACGGTGCGGCCGGGTTCAGCCGACGCGCGTGATCACCGTGTGGCGCTCGGCACCCTCGCCGCGCGACTCGGAGTGGAGACCGCGCTCGGCGACGAGGTCGTGCACGAGCTTGCGCTCGTACGACGACATCGGCGGCAGGGCGGCTTCAGCCGCACCGGCCTCGATCCGCTCGGCGGCACGGCCCACAAGACGGGCGAGCTCGTCGCGACGCGCGTCACGCGAGCCGCCGACGTCGAGGATCAGCCGGGAGAATGCGCCCGTCTTGGTCTGCACCGCCAGGCGCGTCAGCTCCTGCAGCGCCGTGACGGTCTCGGGCCGGGCGAGCACCGCGAGGTTGGTTCCCTCGCCGGCGTGCACCGAAACGTAAGCCCGTCCGTTGCGCGCGTCGATGTCGATGTCGCCATCGAGGTCGCAGATGTCGAGGAGTTCCTCGATGTAGTCGGCGGCGATGTCGCCCTCCTCCTCGAGTTGCTCGAGGGTGCGGGTCGCGGCGTCGTGATGGACGTCGGTCATCGAGGTCACTTCCTGTTCTGCTTCTTCGCGCGGTTCTTGCTCACCGGCTGGCTCCGCTGCGTCGTCGGCTTCTTCGCCACGTCGTCGGCAGCCTCCTTCGGCGGCTCGACGACGAGCTTGCCCTTGCGGGCCAGACGAGCCTCGCGGGCCTTGGCCGCCTCGCTACCGGGAGTCGGCATGTTGCGGATGACGATGAACTGCTGGCCCATCGTCCAGAAGTTCGAGACGAGCCAGTAGAACATGACGCCGAGCGGGAAGGCGACACCGGAGAACGCGAAGACGAGCGGGAGCAGGTAGAGCAGGATCCGCTGCTGGCGGAACATCGGGCTCGCCTTGGTCTCGGGCGACATGTTCTTCGAGACGATCTGGAGCTGGGTGATGAACTGCGAGGCCGTCATCAGGATGATCATCGTGACGGCCACGAGCATCGTCGACAGGTCGTACGGGTTTCCCGCGATCATCGCGTTCCACTCGTTGATGAACGTCGAGTTCAGCGGCGCACCCAGGAACTCGGCGTTCGAGAACGAGTCCGCGAGCGTCGGGGTCAGCGCGCCGACGCCACCGCGCTCGGCGTGGATCGACGCGTCGTTGAGCACCGAGAACAGGCCGAAGAAGATCGGCATCTGCAGGAGCAGCGGGAGGCAGGACGACAGCGGGTTCGTGCCGGTCCGCTTGTAGAGCTCCATGGTCTCGCGCGACATCGCCTCGCGCGAGAACTGGTCCTTCTTGCCCTTGTACTTGTCCTGGATCTTCTTGAGCTGAGGTGCGACCTCGAGCATGCGTCGCTGGCTCTTGATCTGGCGTACGAAGATCGGGATGAGCGCGGCCCGGACGACGATGACGAGCCCGACGATCGCGAGGACCCACGTGATGCCGGCGTCGGGGTCGAGCCCGAGGAACGTCCAGAGGGAGTGGAACGCGACGAGGATCAGCTCGATGGCCCATTTGATGGGCCACAGGATGATGCTGAAGATGTCCATTGGAGCGGGTCAGTCCTTCCGGGACGTGATGGGGGAGAGCTCGGGGCCCGCGACGTCGCGAGCGAGGGATGCCGCGGCATCCGTTCCGGCGGAGACCGGGGCGTGCGCGTGGCCGGCGTGCTGGTCGGCCACCGGCAGCGACGACCGGCGGCGGCCGGAGCGCGCGATACCGGCGTGGCGTCCACGCGGACGCGAAGCCGACGCCCAGCCCGGCGGGATCACGAAGCCGAAGCGCGTCACGTGGAACCGGGAACGTGCCGGCATCCGCACGTCATCGATGCCGCCGGCCGACCACGGGTTGCAGCGCACGATGCGCCAGGCGGTGAGCGCTGACCCGACGACCAGGCCGCGATGCTGGACCGAGCCGAGGCCGTAGGCGGAGCACGTGGGGTAGTAGCGGCAGACGTCGCCGTAGAGGGGCGAGACGACGGCCCGGTACGCGCGGATGAGCAGCACGCCCACGTTGCGGGGGAGGAGCCACACGAACCAGGCGAGGTCGCGCACGTCAGGGCCCTTCTGCGGCGACCGCGGCCGGTGAGGCGGCGGCGGCACCGCGGCGATCGCCGCGGGCGGCGGCGGTCGCGACATCCGCCCGAAGCGAGGGGTAGTCGGCGACTGCCGAGCTCGGCAGCGCGCGGACTACGAGGTCGACCGCGGTCAGTCCACCGTCGACGAGCTCACGGCACGCCGCCTTGAGCCGCCGCCGCACGAGATTGCGGCGCACGGCGGAGCCGACTTTCTTGCTCACGATGAAGCCGAAGCGCGCGTCGGTGCCCGCCTCCCGGGAGCGGAGATAGCTCACGGAGTGGGCACCGGCGACCTTCGCACCTCGGCGCACGATGAACCGGTAGTCATCGGCGCTCGTGATGCGGTTGGCTTTGGCGAGCACCGAGGAACTTACGCGGAGAGTTCGGTGCGGCCCTTGGCGCGACGGGCCGAGAGGATGGCGCGACCGGCGCGCGTGCGCATGCGGGCGCGGAAGCCGTGCTTCTTGGCGCGGCGGCGGTTGTTGGGCTGGAACGTACGCTTGCTCATTCTTCTTCTCCGGCTTGGGATCTCCGCGCACGGACGCGTCACAGGTGCGTCGGCGGGAAAACTCGGTGCCCGAAAGGGCTGCGGTCAACTGATTAAAACTACGGCTTGCGGATGCCGCGGTCAAACCGAGGCGCACTCCTGACCTGACATTCTCCACCGATCCACAGCTTCGTGCCCGGATCGACACGCCGGGGGCCCCGTCGATCCTCGAATCGGCATTTGTCGGGGGCACTGCGATTCGCTAGCGTGTGAGACCAGTTATCCCCAGCCTGCACGGCGGAAATCCGCGCTTCTCGCAGCTTCGCTCACAGGCGGTGGAGAGCTGTGGAAACTTCACCTCGGGCCGCTCGACCTGTCGTTCGGGGGACGACGAGCGGCCGACCGACGGTGCCTTGAAGATTGCGGGGAGCAATGACCGAACAGCCCATTTCCGACACGTGGGCCACCGTCCTCGATCGGTTGTCGGACGATGAGGCGATCACGCCGATGCTCCAGGGCTTCCTCAACCTGGTCGAGCCGAAGGGCATCGCGGCCGGCACGTTCTACCTCGAGGTCCCGAACGACTTCACCGCGAGCATGCTGAACCAGCGCATGCGCGTCTCGCTGCTCTCCGCGATGAGCGTCATCGACGCGCCGTCGCCGGTCACCTCGTTCTACGTCGTCGTGAATCCCGAGCTCGAGGAGCTGCGCCAACCCGACATGCAGCCCGGCGGGAACGGGGTGGGTCTCGCCGGCGGCCCGGTCGGCGGATCGCCGATGGGGGGCGGCCTCGCCGCCGTGCCCGACGGGCCCTCCGGTCTCGTCGACTCGCCGGTGCCGCCGGCGGCGATCTTCGACACGAACCCCGACCGGCCCCGCGACGCGCGGCTGAATCCCAAGTACTCGTTCGACAGCTTCGTGATCGGCCAGTCCAACCGCTTCGCGCACGCCGCCGCGGTCGCGGTCGCCGAGGCGCCGGCCAAGGCCTACAACCCGCTGTTCATCTACGGCGACTCGGGCCTCGGCAAGACCCACCTGCTCCACGCCATCGGCCACTACGCCATGAGCCTGTACCCGGGCATCCGCGTGCGCTACGTCTCCTCCGAGGAGTTCACGAACGACTTCATCAACTCGATCGCGAACAACCGCGGCTCGCTCTTCCAGCAGCGCTACCGCAACATCGACATCCTGCTCATCGACGACATCCAGTTCCTGCAGGGCAAGGCGGAGACGCAGGAGGCGTTCTTCCACACCTTCAACACGCTGCACGACCACAACAAGCAGGTCGTGATCACGAGCGACGTTCCGCCGAAGCACCTCACGGGCTTCGAGGACCGCATGCGCAGCCGCTTCGAGTGGGGCCTCATCACCGACGTGCAGGCGCCCGACCTCGAGACCCGCATCGCGATCCTGCGCAAGAAGGCGCAGAACGAGCACCTCCAGGTGCCCGACGACATCCTCGAGTACATGGCCTCGAAGGTCTCGAGCAACATCCGGGAGCTCGAGGGCACGCTCATTCGCGTCACCGCGTTCGCGAGCCTGAACCGCACCCCGGTCGACATGCCGCTCGTCCAGACCGTGCTGAAGGACCTGATCACGGATGACGCCGACAACGTCGTCGCGCCGGTCGACATCATCACCGCCACCGCCGACTACTTCAAGCTGACGGTCGACGACCTGTACGGGTCGAGTCGCTCGCAGGCCGTCGCGACCGCGCGCCAGATCGCGATGTACCTGTGCCGCGAGCTCACGAGCCTCAGCCTCCCGAAGATCGGCCAGCTGTTCGGCAACCGCGACCACACGACGGTGATGTACGCGAACAAGAAGATCTCCGAGCTCATGAAGGAGCGTCGCTCCATCTACAACCAGGTGACCGAGCTCACCGCGCGCATCAAGCAGAACTCGCGCTTCCGCTGAGCCGACATCGCGGACAGCCGGACGACCGGCCCGTTCGGCGACCCCGGATCGGGACGCTCGAGCGATTCCACACAGGTGTGGACAATCTGTGGATTGTTAACGAGCAACCGCGCCACGACTGTTGAGACGGCCCGTGGGGCTGTGGACAACTCCGAACGGCGTCTGCGGCGAGGTCGAGCCATCCGCCCCGGTTTCCACACACCGTGCACAGCCCGGATGACCCGCTTCGCCTGTCGTCTCGCGGATCACCGCACGCCATCCACAGTTTCCACACCGGTTAACACCGTTAAGAGATAGAGGGTTAAGCCAGGGCGCCCGACAACCTCGGAGTCGGAACCCGGATCGACGCCCGGAAATCCCGGCACCGGGAATGACCGTCCGGATAGCATGGGAGCCGATCCAGCCCTCCACGACGGGAGAACCGTGAAGTTCCAGGTCAATCGCGACGTCTTCAGTGAGGCCGTGTCCTTCGCCGTCAAGCTGCTGCCGCAGCGCACGACCCTGCCGATCCTGTCCGGGGTGCTGATCCAGGCGAGCGGCGACGGCCTCGTCCTCTCCTCGTTCGACTACGAGGTGTCCTCCCGGACCGAGATCCAGGCCGACGTCGAAGAGCCGGGCACGGTGCTCGTCTCGGGCCGCCTCCTCGCCGAGATCGCCGGCCGGCTGCCGAACGCGCCCGTCAAGGTGTCGACCGAGGCGTCGCGGATCTCCGTGACCTGCGGCTCCGCGAGCTTCACGCTGCTCTCCATGCCCGTCGAGGAGTACCCGTCGATCCCCGAGATCGGCGAGCAGACTGGCGTGGTGCCGGCCGAGGAGTTCGCCTCGGCCGTGGCGCAGGTCGCGGTCGCGGCCTCGCGCGACGACGTGACCCCCGTCATCACGGGCGTGCAGCTCGAGGTCCGCGAGAACAGCCTCAGCCTCGTCGCGACCGACCGCTACCGTGTCGCCATCCGCGAGATCGACTGGGACGGTGGTGGGGTCGCCGGCGACGGCGACGCCGGGCTCGCCGCGCTCGTGCCGGCGCGCACGCTCCAGGAAGTCGGCAAGACGTTCGGCCACTCCGGCACGATCTCGGTCGCGATCACCAGCCGCGACGACCGCGAACTCATCGCCTTCAGCGCCGATCGCAAGACGGTGACGTCGCTGCTCATCAAGGGCAACTTCCCGCCCGTGCGCCGGCTCTTCCCCGACACGGTCGACAACTACGCGGTCATGAACACGGCCGACCTCATCGAGGCCACCCGCCGCGTCGCCCTCGTGCTCGAGCGCGAGGCCGCCCTGCGCTACACGTTCACGCCCGATGGGCTCACGCTCGAGGCGATCGGCAGCGAGCAGGCGCAAGCCTCCGAATCGATCGACGCCATCCTCACCGGCGACGAGACCGTCGTCTCGCTGAAGCCGCAGTTCCTGCTCGATGGCCTGCAGGCGGTGCCGAGCGAGTTCGTCCGGATCTCGTTCACGAAGACCGAGAACCCCAACAAGCCCGGGCCGGTGCTCATCACGAGCCAGACCTCGCGCGAGCAGGCCGGATCCGACAGCTACCGGTACCTCCTCCAGCCGAACCTGCTCCTGCGCTAGCACCGATCTCGCTGTCGGTTGCCCCGAGTAGCCTGATGATTCGCGAGAAGGGAGCGGCATCGTGCACGTCGCCAGGCTCTCGCTCACCGATTTCCGCAACTACCGTCGTGCCGACCTGGCGTTCGGCCCGGGCGCGACCGTCATCGTCGGCCGCAACGGGCAGGGCAAGACCAACCTCGTCGAGGCCATCGGCTATCTCGCCACGCTCGGATCGCACCGGGTCTCGAGCGACCAGGCGCTGATCCGCGCGGGCGCCGACGCCGCGATCGTTCGCGCGGTGCTCGCGCACGGCGGGCGGGAGGTGCTGCTCGAGCTGCAGCTCAACCGGCAGGGCGCGAATCGCGCACAGGTGAATCGCGGGGCCGCCAAGCCGCGCGACCTGCCCCGCTACGCCCACAGCGTGCTGTTCGCGCCCGAAGACCTCGCGATCGTCCGTGGCGAGCCATCCGTTCGGCGTCGCATGCTCGACGAGCTGCTCGTGCAGCGCACGCCGCGCCTGGCCGGCGTCATGACCGACTACGAGCGTGTGCTCAAGCAGCGCAACTCACTCCTGAAGAGCGCTCGCGCCCGCGGGCTCGCTGCCGCGCAGCTGACCACGCTCGACATCTGGGACGAGCGCCTCGTCGCCCTCGGCGCCGAGCTCATCGATCGCCGGCTCGAGCTCATCGACGAACTCCGCGACCCGGTCGCGGCGGCGTACCGCTCGATCGTCGACGCCGATCACGCACCCGAGCTCCGGCCCGTCCTCTCGGTCGACGGCGCCGATCCCGACGACGAGGCGACGGATGGCGCGCCCGTCGTTCCCGCCGCCGCCGCGGCAGCAGCCGATCGCCCCACGACGGCCGACCGATTCGCGGCGGCCCTCACCGCACTTCGGCGCAAGGAGCTCGAGCGGGGCATCACGCTCGCGGGCCCCCACCGCGACGACGTGCAACTCCTGCTCAACGGCCTGCCCGCCAAGGGCTACGCGAGCCACGGCGAATCCTGGTCGTTCGCGCTCGCGCTCAGGCTGGCGGCGGCCGAGCTGCTCCGGCGCGACTCGACCACCGGCGATCCCGTGCTGGTGCTCGACGACGTGTTCGCCGAGCTCGATCGCCTACGCCGCGAGCGCCTCGCGGCCGCCATCGGCGGGTACGAGCAGGTGCTCATCACCGCGGCCGTGCTCGAAGACGTACCCGAGCCGCTCGCCAAAAGGGTCGTGCGCATCGACGCGGGCGAGGTCGTCGACCCGGGAGTCGCGCCCGAAGGGGACCTCGAACGCACGACGGCAGACGCCACGGATGAGCGGCAGCCGGAGGCATCCGGTGTCTGAAGCCGCCCGGACGTACCAGCACTTCCGCGAGATCTTCGGCGGCGAGCCGCGGATCCGGCCCGGTCGGGCCCGCGCCCGCCCGCGCGACGCCGCCGGCAGCGAACCGTTCACCCCGGGGCGCGACCCTCGGTCGCTCGGATCCGCCATCGACCAACTCACCTCGCAGCTCGGCTGGACCGGTCCGCTGTCGCAGCACGAGCTGCTCGCGACCTGGCCCGACATCGCCGGCGACGACATCGCCCGGCACTCCGAGCCGATCGCGATCGAGGGTGGCGTGCTCCAGGTCCGCTGCGAATCCACGGCGTGGGCCACGCAGCTCCGGATGATGCGCGGCGAGCTGCTCGCGGCGATCCTCGAGCGGTATCCGGGCGCGGGTGTCGAGACCATCCGCTTCCAAGGGCCGGATGCCCCCACCTGGAAAAGGGGTCCCAGATCGGTTCCAGGGCGCGGTCCACGCGACACCTACGGCTGAGAAGGCAAAATCGGTCACTTCGCCTGCGTCGACCCCGCAGATCGGCGCGGAGCCGCCGAGCGCACGGCCGGACTTGATAGGATCAAGGGTCGCCAGAACGACGGTTTGGAGCCCGATTCACCCATGACAGCGGAACCGACGAAGGCCCCGGGTGCGCCCGAATACGGCGCCGACGCGATCCAGGTTCTCGAGGGCCTCGAAGCGGTCCGCAAGCGGCCGGGCATGTACATCGGCTCGACCGGTCCACGCGGCCTCCACCACCTCGTGTACGAGATCGTCGACAACTCGGTCGACGAGGCGCTTGCGGGGTACGCCACCGACATCGACGTGACGATCCTCGAAGACGGGGGAATCCGCGTCGTCGACGACGGAAGAGGCATCCCGGTCGACATCCACAAGACCGAGGGCCGGTCGACGGTCGAGGTCGTCCTCACCGTGCTCCACGCCGGTGGCAAGTTCGGAGGCGGCGGGTACGCCGTCTCGGGCGGGCTCCACGGCGTCGGATCCTCGGTCGTGAACGCGCTCTCGAGCCGCCTCGAGGTCGAGGTCCGGCGACAGGGTCACGTGTGGCGCCAGGGCTACGAGGTGGGCGTGCCCACGGCACCGCTCTCGATGGACGAGGCGAGCGACGCGAGCGGCACGACGATCACGTTCTGGCCCAGCGAGGAGATCTTCGAGACCGTCGAATTCGACTACGAGACTCTCCGCGCCCGGTTCCAGCAGTACGCGTTCCTCAACAAGGGCCTGCGCATCACGCTCACCGACCTCCGCGTCGGCCACGTCGAGATCGCACCTGAGGACACGCCGACGACCGGCGCGATCACGATCCCCATGCAGCGGACCGACACGTTCCTCTACGAGCGCGGGCTCGTCGACTACGTCGAGTACCTCAACCGCTCGAAGAAGGCCGAGGTCGTGAACGACGAGATCATCTCGTTCGAGACCGAGGACACCGGGCGCAAGATCGCGCTCGAGGTCGCGATGCAGTGGACCACCGCGTACACCGAGTCGGTCCACACGTACGCCAACACGATCAACACGCACGAGGGCGGCACGCACGAAGAGGGCTTCCGCGCGGCGCTGACCACGCTCGTGAATCGCTACGCGCGCGAGAAGGGCATCCTGAAGGAGAAGGACGACAACCTCTCGGGCGATGACGTGCGCGAGGGCCTCACCGCCGTCATCTCCGTCAAGCTCGCCGAGCCGCAGTTCGAGGGCCAGACCAAGACCAAGCTCGGCAACACCGAGGCGAAGTCGTTCGTGCAGCGCGTGGTGGGCGACCAGCTCGGCGACTGGTTCGACCGCAACCCCAACCAGGCGCGCGACGTCATCCGCAAGGCCCTCCAGGCCGCGACGGCCCGCATCGCCGCACGGAAGGCGCGCGAGGCGACGCGGCGCAAGGGCTTCCTCGAGACCAGCGGCATGCCGGGCAAGCTGAGCGACTGCACGAGCAAGGACCCGACGATCTCCGAGGTCTTCCTCGTCGAGGGCGACTCGGCCGGCGGTTCTGCCAAGACCGGCCGCAACCCCGAGACGCAGGCCATCCTGCCGTTGCGCGGCAAGATCCTGAACGTCGAGAAGGCGCGGCTCGACCGCGCTCTCGGCAACGCTGAGATCCAGGCCATGATCACCGCCTTCGGCACGGGCATCGGCGAGGACTTCAACGCCGAGAAGGCTCGGTACCACAAGATCGTGCTCATGGCCGACGCCGACGTCGACGGCCAGCACATCACCACGCTGTTGCTCACGCTGCTGTTCCGCTACATGCGGCCGCTCATCGAGATGGGCTACGTGTACCTCGCCCAGCCGCCGCTGTACCGCATCAAGTGGTCCAACGCCGACGACGACTACGTGTACTCCGACCGCGAGCGCGACGCCGTGATCGCCGACGGCCAGGCCGCCGGACGGCGCCTGCCCAAGGAGAACGGCGTCCAGCGGTACAAGGGCCTCGGCGAGATGAACCACCAGGAGCTGTGGGACACCACCATGAACCCCGAGACCCGCACCCTGCTGCAGGTCACGATGGACGACGCCGCGGCGGCCGACGAGATCTTCTCCACCCTGATGGGTGACGACGTCGAGAGCCGGCGCTCGTTCATCCAGAAGAACGCGAAGGACGTGCGTTTCCTTGACATCTGACGTGATCGACCCGGGCGCCGGCGACGGCGAGGGCTTCGGCATCCACGGCCGCATCGACCAGGTCGACCTGCATCTCGAGATGCAGCGCTCCTACCTCGACTACGCGATGAGCGTGATCATCGGGCGAGCGCTGCCAGATGTCCGAGACGGCCTCAAGCCCGTGCACCGCCGCGTGATCTACACGATGTACGACGGCGGATATCGGCCTGACCGGGCCTTCTCGAAGTGCACGCGCGTCATCGGCGACGTCATGGGCCAGTTCCATCCCCACGGCGACAGCGCGGTGTACGACTCGCTCGTGCGCCTCGTGCAGCCGTGGTCGCTGCGGTACCCGCTCGCACTCGGACAGGGCAACTTCGGCTCGCCCGGCAACGACGGCGCCGCCGCGCACCGGTACACCGAGACCAAGATGTCGCCGCTCGCCATGGAGATGGTGCGCGACATCGAGGAAGAGACCGTCGACTTCCAGGACAACTACGACGGGCGCACGCAGGAGCCGACCGTCCTCCCGAGTCGATTCCCGAACCTCCTCGTCAACGGGTCGGTCGGCATCGCGGTCGGCATGGCGACGAACATCCCGCCGCACAACCTGCGCGAGGTCGCCGACGGCGCGCTCTGGGCGCTCGAGCACCCCGAGGCATCCCGCGAGGAGCTGCAGGAGGCGCTGATCCAGCGCATCAAGGGGCCCGACTTCCCGACGGGCGCCCAGATCCTCGGCGTCAAGGGCATCCACGACGCCTATCGCACGGGTCGCGGCTCGATCACGATGCGCGCGGTCGTCAGCGTCGAGGAGATCCAAGGCCGGACGTGCCTCGTCGTCACCGAGCTGCCGTACCAGGTCAACCCCGACAACCTCGCGATCAAGATCGCCGACCTCGTCAAGGACGGCAAGCTCACCGGCATCGCCGACATCCGCGACGAGACCTCGGGTCGCACCGGCCAGCGCCTGGTGATCGTGCTCAAGCGCGACGCGGTCGCGAAGGTCGTGCTCAACAACCTGTACAAGCACACGCAGCTGCAGGACAACTTCGGCGCGAACATGCTCGCGATCGTCGACGGCGTGCCGCGCACGCTCTCGATCGACGGGTTCATCGCCCACTGGATCGACCACCAGGTCGACGTCATCGTGCGGCGCACCGAGTTCCGCCTCCGCAAGGCGGAGGAGCGCATGCACATCCTGCGCGGCTACCTCAAGGCGCTCGACGCCCTCGACGAGGTGATCGCGTTGATCCGCCGCTCGGCCACCGCCGATGATGCGCGCGAGGGCCTGATCGAGTTGCTCGACATCGACGATCTGCAGGCCCGCGCCATCCTCGAGCTGCAGCTGCGGCGCCTGGCCGCGCTCGAGCGCCAGAAGATCATGGACGAGGCGGCCGAGCTCGAACGCCAGATCGCCGATTACCGCGAGATCCTCGCCTCACCGCTGCGCCAGCGCAGCATCATCTCCGACGAGCTGCGCGAGATCACCACCAAGTTCGGCGACGAGCGCCGCACGCACATCGTGCCCGGCTTCGACGGCGACATGTCGGTCGAAGACCTGATCCCCGAGGAGGAGATGGTCGTCACCGTCACGCGCGGCGGCTACGTCAAGCGCACGCGCAGCGACAACTACCGGTCGCAGCACCGCGGCGGCAAGGGCGTGCGCGGCGCGCAGCTGCGGGCCGACGACGTCGTCGACCACTTCTTCGTCACGACCACGCACCACTGGCTGCTGTTCTTCACGAACATGGGTCGCGTCTATCGCGCCAAGGCGTACGAGATCCAGGAGGCCGGCCGCGACGCGAAGGGCCAGCACGTCGCCAACCTGCTCGAGCTGCAGCCCGACGAGGAGATCGCCGAGATCCTCGACATCCGCGACTACGAGGTCGCTCGCTACCTCGTGCTCGCCACGCGCGAGGGGCTGGTGAAGAAGACCGACCTCACCGCGTACGACACCAACCGCTCACGCGGCGTCATCGCGATCAATCTCCGCGAGGGCGACGAGCTCGTCTCGGCCATGCTCGTCGACGAGCACGACGAGATCCTGCTCGTCTCGAAGAAGGGCATGTCGCTCCGCTTCGAGGCGACGGACGAGGCGCTCCGCCCCATGGGTCGCTCGACCTCTGGCGTGAAGGGCATGTCGTTCCGGTCGGGCGACGAGCTGCTCGAGGCATCCGTCGTCGCCTCTGCCGACTCCGCGCGCGACGAGGCGTACCGCGACGAGGAGACCGGCGAACTCGTCAGCCCCTCCGACCGCTACGTGTTCGTCGTCACCGAGGGCGGCTTCGCCAAGCGCACTCCGGTCGAGGAGTACCGCCGCCAGCAGCGCAGCGGCCTCGGCATCAAGGTGGCCAAGCTGAACGACGAGCGGGGCGACCTCGCGGGCGCGCTGATCGTCGGTCGCGGCGACGAGGTCCTCGTGGTTCTTGCCAGCGGCAAGGTGGTACGCTCTGACGTCGCCGAGGTCCCCGCCAAGGGCAGGGACACGATGGGCGTCGTCTTCGCGAAGTTCGCCGCAGACGACCGCATCATCGCGATCGCGAAGAATTCCGAGCGGAATCTCACGGAGGAAGCCGCAGAACCCGAAGCGGCCGTGCCCGCAGGAGAGGAGTGACCGTCATGAGCAGCGTTGCCGAGAAGCTCGCCGGTAAGTCCAACCGAAAGCCCCCGGCCAAGCAGGTGCGCCTGCGCCTGGTGTACATCGACTTCTGGTCGGCGGTGAAGCTGTCGTTCCTGGTGGCCGTGTGCCTCGCGGTCGTGAACATCGTGGCGTCGTTCCTGGTCTTCACCATCGTCCAGTCGACCGGCCTGTTCGAGAACCTCAACAGCCTGGTGCAGGATGTCGCGGGCGCCGGAACCGACCTGCGCTCCATCCTGTCGCTCGGCAACGTGATGGGCTTCGCCATCGTAGTCTCGCTGCTGAACCTCGTCGTCACGACCGCCCTCGGAGCGGTCGTCGCGGTGCTCTACAACCTCAGCGTGAAGATCACCGGCGGCATCCTGGTCGGCTTCACCAACAGCTGATCAGAGCGCCGCTTCGGCTCGATTTCAGTATCCCCGCCACGTCGGGTAATCTGTCCTTCGGCCGAAATTCGGGGATATAGCTCAGGCGGTTAGAGCGCTTCGCTGATAACGAAGAGGTCCGAGGTTCAAGTCCTCGTATCCCCACTCCGATAACTCCACAACCGGCGGGTGCCACGGCCCTCGCCCCCGGGGGCCTTAGCTCAGTTGGTAGAGCGCCTGCTTTGCAAGCAGGATGTCAGGAGTTCGAATCTCCTAGGCTCCACGTGTTCCTTCGGCCCGCCGGCCCTCGTCCGGCGGCCGCAGTCGTCTGAGCGGGCGATTGCGTTCGGCGCGGGCGGGATTGGTAGCGTCGTCGTCATGCCGTCTCGATCGCTGACACCTGAACTCGAGGATGCGATCCGGATCGGGTACGAGCGCCGCGACCGCTCCGACATGGCGCCGACGATCGCCTACTTCGCAGATCTCCTGGCCCAGCACCCCGGGAATGCGGTGCTGACCTACGAGCTCGCCGGCGCCTACGACACCGCGGGCGAGGAGTCGACCGCTCGCTCGCTCTACGAGCAGGCCCTCGGGCTCGGCCTCGAGGGCGACGTGCTCCGTCGCTGCCTGTGCCAGTACGCGAGCACGCTCCGCTGGCTGGGCGAGCTCGAGGCCTCCCGGGACGTGCTCGAGCACGCCCGTCGGGCCTTCCCGGACTCGGACGCGGTGCGCGTGTTCTCGGCCCTGACATTCCTGGACGCCGGCGCTTCCGACGCGGCGGTCGCGGAGCTGCTCACCGTGGTCACCGACCACTCCCAGGTCACCGACCTCGGTCGGTGGGCCGAAGGGCTTCGCGGCCTGGCTGGATGGCTCGCCGACGGGCGGCCCGGGGAATGACCGTCGTGCTCGATTCGTCCGACCCGATCGCCGCGATCGCCGCGCGCCTGAGGGCGTCCGGATGCGTGTTCGCCGAGGAAGAGGCCGGGATCCTGCTCGAGGACGGCGTCTCCGCGGCCGAGTTGGAGCGGCGTGTGCGTCGCCGGGAGGCGGGGGAGCCCCTCGAACAGGTCGTCGGCTGGGTGCGGTTCGGGTCGATGCGCCTGTCGGTCGGGCCGGGGGTCTTCGTTCCCCGGCAGCGGACGCTGAGGCTGGCTCGCGCGGCGGTACGGGTGGCGCGCGAACAGGAGCGGCCGGTCGTGCTCGAGCCGTTCTGCGGCGTCGCGCCGCTCGCGGCCTCCGTCGCCGCGGCGGTGACGGAGTCGGAGATCCACGTCGCCGATATCGACCCCGCGGCGCTGGAGCATGCGCGACGCAACCTTCCCGCCGGGGCGGGCGTGCACGTCAGCGACGGCCTCGACGGGCTGCCGACTGCATTGCACGGCCGGGTCACGCTCGTGGCCGCCGTCCCGCCGTACATCCCGAGCACCGAGCACCGTCTCGTGCCGCGCGAGGCGCTCGAGCACGAACCAGAGGCCGCGCTGTTCGCCGGGCCCGAGGGCCTCGAGTACGTCGGCGCGCTGATCGATGAGCTGGGCGGATGGCTCGCGCCCGACGGTGTCGCACTCATCGAGATGAACCGCCGGCAGTACCGGCCCGCGGCCGTCCTCGCACGACGGAGCGGATGGGCGCCACGGGCGCGACGCAGCTCCGACGGCCAGACCGTGCTGCTCGAGCTGCGCCGGCGTTGACCCGTCCCGCCCCACGAGGCGCGGGCTACAGTGGCGGCATGGACATCCGCATCGCCGCGTACGGGGTCATCATCCGCGATGGCGCGATCCTGCTGTCCCACTGGAACGAGCACGGGCGGTCGGCGTGGACGCTGCCGGGCGGCGGCATCGAGCTGCCGGAGCATCCGCTCGACGCGGCTCGGCGCGAGATCCGCGAGGAGACCGGATACGACGCCGAGATCGAACGCCTCCTCGGCATCGACACCATGGTCGTCCCCGCGACGAAGCGGCATCACGGCACCGCCCCGCTCTATGCGATGCGCGTCGTGTACCGCGCACGGGTGGTCGGCGGCGAGCTGCGCAACGAGGTCGGCGGTTCGAGCGATGAGGCGCGCTGGTTCCCGCTCGACGAGGTGGGCTCGCTCACCCGTGTGAGCCTGCTCGACATCGCCTTGCGGATGAACGAACGCGAGCCGGCCGACGGCATGCTGCCGAGGAACTGATCGCGACGCGCCTCGACCCTCGTGCGTGAGCGATGGAATGGGCGCGTGCGAGCGAATGGGAACGGCCCCGTCCGAGGACTGGACGGGGCCGTTCCGATCGGCTCACCTGCGGCGCACATGACGATCAGAGCGTCCGGGCGCGCAGGGCGAGCGTGGTGAAGTTCTCGTCGCGCAGGCGGTCCGCGCTGCGCTGCAGCTCGGCTCGGACTGCGAGGTCGTCGCGGGTGCGACGTGCCTCGGCCGTGCGGCTCCAGGCGAGCAGCGCGAGGCCGGTACGGCGAGCGAGGCGCTCCCCGAGGCGGCCGGCCTCGGCGCGCATCGCCCCGGCCTGCTGCGAGGTCGAACGGGTGGCGGTGAGTGTGGTGTTCACGATGGTTCCTTCGTTGGATGGGTGGTGCGAACGGATGGCGCGCGGGCGCGTGCGCCGGAGGTGACGTTGCCTGATCCCGAACGCGCCGACGCGCCATCCGTCGTCGCGATGGCGACGACCTGGGGCGGTGGCGGTGGGAGGGGAGCGCGAACTCGGAGCGCGTCAGGACGCGGTCGCACCGAGCGGCGCCGATGGGACGGAGGCCGGCTCGACAGGCGAGCGAGCTACGTCAGGCGGGAACGGAGCCTGTGGTCAGCGCACGTGCGCGCGCGACGTCAGCAGGCGCCGAAGGGGGCGCCGAGGAAGGCGACCTCCGTACGGATGGAATCACGAATGTGCGGCATCATCATCGGGGTCTCGCCTCCTCTCGTTGCTCAGGACTGCGCCGGATCGGCGCGCCAAGAGATGAACCTAGCGGGTTCCGTTCGTCCCGCGCAAGCATCGATGCGCAATCATCGAGAAGTTCAGTGCAGGCCCTGAGTCGGGCGTCGCGCGGGGACGGCGAAGGCCCCCGGCGCGCGCAGCGGTCGGGGGCCTTCGAGGACCGTGGGTCAGATGACGGGAGTCGGCGAGCCGTTGGCCGATCCGGACGACGACGGAGTCGCCGGCTCGTCGTCGGCCACCCAGAGCTCGTCGTCGGCGCGGAACGTCTGCCAGACGGCGTAGGCCACGCCGGCCGCCGCGACGATGCCGGCGCCGATGGCGAGGTAGGTGCCCACGCCGGCGCCCTTCTTCTCGACCACGACGCTCCGCGGCGACACGCGCTCGAGCGCGCGGCGGACGCGCGTGTCGTTGGCGATGTCGCCGATCGACAGCAGCGAACCGACGGCGCTGCCGAGCGTGCGCTCGACGGAGTCGCCGGCGCCGCGGGCGAAACCGCGCGCCCGGTCGACATTCGGGCGCACGTAGCTCTCGTAGCCCGACCGCATGCGCGGCATGACCTCTTCCTCCCTCAGGAGATTGAGCTGCCGCCGCGCCTCACGTGCGACCTTGCTCGCCTGGTCCAGGACGTCCTGCTGGTCCCCCCACAGGTCCCCTGCACTGCTGCGCAGCCGCTTGAGTTCCTTCCGGCGCTTGCGTGACAGGCTCATATCGACCTCCATCGTTGTGCAGCGAACTCCTCCATCCTGCCACCGAACCCGCTGGAAGTGGGGTGGGAGTGCAGGGGGTTGCATACCTCGGGCCGAATCCCATCGTGAGAGAATCGACGCTATGCCGAATCCCACCGCAGTCGCGACGATCACCACGAACCACGGCGACATCAAGGTCGACCTCTACGGCCATCACGCACCGAAGACGGTGCAGAACTTCGTCGGCCTCGCCACGGGCGAGATCGAGTGGACCCACCCGGGCACCGGCCAGACGAGCACCGACCCGCTGTACGACGGTGTCGTCTTCCACCGCATCATCCCCGGCTTCATGATCCAGGGCGGCGACCCGCTCGGGCAGGGCGTCGGCGGACCGGGCTACCGGTTCGACGACGAGATCCACCCCGAGCTCGACTTCTCCGAGCCCTACGTGCTCGCGATGGCGAACGCCGGCCTCCAGGGCGGACGCGGCACCAACGGGTCGCAGTTCTTCATCACCGTCGGCCCGACCACGTGGCTGCAGGGCAAGCACACGATCTTCGGCAAGGTGACGGAAGCCGCGAGCCAGGCGGTCGTCGACAAGCTCGCGTCCGTTCCGACCGACGGGCGTGACCGCCCGCTCGACGACGTCGTGATCGAGAAGATCACCGTCGAGCAGCGCTGAGAACGCCCCGGTGAGCGACCCGGCGCCGGCGCCTGAGCGCTCGAACTTCTGCTACCGGCATCCCGACCGGCAGAGCTTCGTGCTGTGCCAGCGCTGCGGTCGCACCATCTGCGGTGAATGCCAGACGCCGGCGCCCGTCGGCGTGATCTGCCCCGAGTGCATGCGAGAGCAGCGCGCCTCGGCGCCGCGGACGAAGCCCGCGATCATCACGCGCGCCCGTGCGGCGACCGGGCGGGGCGCGCCGGTGGTCACGTATTCCCTCATCGGCATCACCATCGTCGTCTACCTGCTGCAGCTGATTCCCGGCCTCGCGGTGACCGATCGCCTCCTCTACGCCGGCGTGTACTCGATCCCCGGGAACTTCGAGCCGTGGCGCATGCTCACCTCGGTGTTCGTGCACTCGACCGGGCTCATCTTCCACGTGCTCCTCAACATGTACACGCTGTGGATCTTCGGTCAACTCCTCGAGGGACTGCTCGGACGCTGGCGCTTCCTGTCGCTGTACCTCATCTCAGGCCTGGCCGGATCGGTCGGCGTACTGTGGCTCGGCGACCCGCGTACCGGTGTGGTGGGCGCGTCCGGCGCCATCTTCGGCCTGCTCGGCGCCTTCCTCGTGATACAGCGGCGGTTGGGCGGCAACGCGACGCAGCTGCTCATCCTGCTGGGCATCAACCTCGTGATCGGCTTCATTCCCGGCTTCAACATCTCGTGGCAGGCTCACCTAGGCGGGCTCATCGGTGGAGCCGTCGTCGGCCTGATCTTCGTCGAGACGCGGAAGCGGGACCAGCGCGCACTCCAGGTGATCCTGCTGGCCGGATTCATCGCACTGCTGCTGGTGCTCAGCCTGCGGTACTTCTTCTTCCCCCTGTTCTGAAGCCGGTTATCCACAACGCTGTCCACAGTTGGGGAGAGTTACACGCGTGTCATTTCGCACGATGTGCGGAATTCCGGGGATCTGCTGGTTCCACAGGGTGTGGATGATGTGGACAACCCTGTGGATGATGTGGATAACACTGTGCAGGGAACAGAAGACGGGGCGGATGCCGCAGCATCCGCCCCGTCTTCGTACCGCCGACTCAGCGCCAGCGTGTGGTCATGAGGAAGCCCACGAAGGCGATGCCGAAGCCGATCAGGATGTTCCAGGAGCCGAGCGCCGCCACGGGCAGCGCGCCCTGGCTGACGTAGAACAGGATGATCCAGATGAGCCCCAGCAGCATGAAGCCGAACATGACGGGCTTGAACCAGACCGGGTTCGGCGTGTCCTCGCCGCTCGGCTGCTCCGCGCGTGCGGGCTTCGGTGATCTCGTGCGTGCCATGCGGGAGATTCTAGTCCACCGAACCGAGGACGCTCGCACGGGTGCCTCGGACCGCGGCGGTCGACCCGCACGGCACGCATAGACTCTCGGACATGCCCGGAGGGGAGCCCGACGCGCCGCACGCGCGCGAAGCCGCCACGCGGGCCGGGGCGAGCCGCTCTCGCGACGGTCGGTCGGGCCGCCGGCGGGTCGGCATCGCCGGCGTCCTCGGCGAGCTCCTGGTGATCGCCGGCGCGCTCATCGCGCTCTACCTCGGGTGGAAGCTGTGGTGGAACGACGCGATCATGGCGTCGCAGCAGTCGGCTGCGGCATCCGATCGCTCGCTCGACTGGCTGGCCGACGGCCGTAGGGCGCCGTCGCCGGTGCCCTCCGAAGGCGCCGCCCCCGTCGATCCCGTCGTCGACGACACCGATCACGCCGACGCCGAGGCGTTCGCGGTCATGTACGTGCCGCGCTTCGGCGCCGACTCGCAGCGCACGATCGCCGAGGGCGTCGGGCTCGACGTGCTCAACAGCCACGACCTCGGCGTCGGACACCACCCGGGCACGCAGATGCCCGGTGAGACGGGCAACTTCGCCACCGAGGTGCTCGCCGCCGTGCCGCACCATCCCGGCCTCGAGCCGACCGACCGCATCATCACGCTCACGAGCTGCAATCCGCTGTACTCGACGACGGAGCGCATCATCGCCTACGGGGTGCTCGAATCGTGGCAGCCCGCTGCGGCCGGTCCACCCGCCGAGATCGCCGCCGATGTCGCGGCATGGGAGGATTGACATGTACGGTGCGCTCTGGCGGGTCCTCCCCGGGCCGGCGCGGCTGCGCGTCATCCTGCTGCTGGTGGCATTCACCGGCCTAGTCGCCGTCCTTGTCACCTGGGTCTTCCCCTGGGTCGACGGCCTCATCACCCCAATCGACGTCACGGTGGAGCAATGACCCGGATCCTCGTCATCGACAACTACGACAGCTTCGTCTACACGCTGAACGGCTACCTGCAGGAGCTCGGCGCCGAGACCGACGTCGTCCGCAACGACGACATCCCGGTTGAAGAGGTCGCCGACCGCATCGCGCAGTACGACGGGGTGCTCATCTCGCCCGGCCCGGGCAAGCCGGCAGACGCGGGCGTCTCGATCCCCGTCGTCGAGGCCGCGCTCCGGTCGGGCCAGCCGCTGCTCGGCGTCTGCCTCGGCCACCAGGCGATCGCCGAGGCGTTCGGCGCGACCGTCACGAACGCCGAGGAACTCATGCACGGCAAGACCTCGCGCATCGCGCACGACGACAGCGCGTTCTACGACGGCGTGCCGCAGCCGTTCACTGCGACGCGATACCACTCCCTCGCGGTCGTCGACGGGACCGTGCCCGACGAGCTCCTCGTCACGAGCCGAACCCAGGGGGGCGTGATCATGGGCCTGCGCCACGAGACCGCCCCAATCTTCGGCGTGCAGTTCCATCCCGAGTCGGTGCTGACCGAGGGCGGCTACCGCATGCTCGGCAACTGGCTGGCCGTCACGGGGCTGCCCGAGGCGCGCGAGCGCGCGCGTACCCTCAACCCGCTGGTCCGCGCGAGCTGAACGCGGGGCCCGGGGCGGCCGGGCGGAGCCGAGCGGCGCGACCGCGGCCGGATCACCCGGCGCAGTAGACGAGCTCGACCTGCGACTTCTGCGGGACGTCACCGGGCGGCAGCGACTGCCGCACCACGGGCGAACCCGGCTGCGACGGGCAACTGCCGTCGGGCACGGGTACCGGGCTCAGCTGCAGCGTCGAGGTGCCGAGGTACGAGGACGCCGCCTGGAGCGACTGGCCCGTGAGGTCGGGCAGCGTCACCAGGCCGCTCGAGATCCGGAAGTTGACCGTCCCGCCGGTCCCGATCGAGTCGCCGCCCTCGGGATCGGTCCCGAGCACGATGCCCTCGGCGACCGTCGGCGAGTTCTCTCGCGTCTCGGAACCGGCGACGAGCCCGGCCGCCTGGAGGTCGGCCTTGGCCTGGTCGATCGGCTTGTTGACGACGTTCGGGACCGTGACCGCCTCACGCCCGGTCGACACGATCACGTTCACCGGGGTTCCGGTGTCGACGATCTCGCCCGCCGCCGGCTCGGTCCGGATGACCTCGCCGGCAGCGACCGTGTCGCTCGTCTCTTCGAGCTTGGTGGCGGGCAGCGTGAGCGATTGCAGTTCGTTCGCGGCCTCCTCCCACGTGAAGCCCGTGAGCACCGGCACCTCGCGCGCGTTCGACGGCAGGTCGTCGGCGGGCTGCAGGTTGAAGGCCCAGTACATCACCGCGACCACGATGACGACGACCGCGATGATGCCCGACCAGATCCAGATGGCCGGCGGGCGGCGCTGCGTGCGGGTCATCGTGTCGTCTTCGGTGAGCTGCCGGAGGGCGAGCTCGGACGTCGACAGCGAACCGGTCTGCGTACCGAAGAACATGGCCGTCTCGTCGACCTTGCGCTGCTGGGGCACCCGGCCGGATGCCGCAGCCTCGACGTCGGCGCGGAACTCCGCCGCCGTCTGGTACCGCACGTTCCGGTCCTTCGCGAGCGCGTGCATGACCACGGAGTCGAGTGCGGGCGACACCTTCGGATTGATCACGCTCGGCTTCACCGGCCGTTCGCTGACGTGCTGGTAGGCGACGGCGACCGGGGTGTCGCCGCGGAACGGCGGGCGCCCGGTGAGCATCTCGAACAGCACCACCCCGGTGCTGTAGAGGTCGGTTCGCGCATCGACCGTCTCGCCCTTGGCCTGCTCGGGTGAGAAGTAGGACGCCGTGCCGAGGATCGCCGTAGTCTGGGCCACGGTCGTGGCGGAGTCGGACACGGCACGGGCGATGCCGAAGTCCATGACCTTCACCTGGCCCGCGGTCGTGATCATGATGTTGCCGGGCTTGATGTCGCGGTGCACGACACCCGCCCGATGGGAGTACTCCAGGGCGGTGAGCACGCCGTCGATGACGCGGGCGGCGGCGATCGGGTCGAGCGGACCCTCGTGGATGATGTCCTTGAGGAGGCGGCCCTCGACGAACTCCATCACGATGAAGGGCAGCTGCACCTCGTGACCGGAGTCGTCGCGGACGGTCTCCTCGCCCGCGTCGAAGACGCGCACGATGGTGGGGTGCGCCATCCGTGCTGCCGACTGCGCCTCTTGACGGAAGCGCATCCGGAACGCCGGATCGGTCGCCAGCTGCGGCTTGAGGAGCTTGATGGCGACCTGCCGGCCCAGTCGCATGTCGGTTCCGGCATGGACATCGGACATGCCGCCGCGACCGATGAGGGCGCCAACGCGGTACCGGCCCGCGAGCATGCGTCCGTCATCGTTCACGGTGCCTCCGTTCGTGTTGGGCCTGTGGTGCGGTTCAGCCCGCGACGGTGACCGTCGCGGGCGGCGACGACGCCGATGAGCCTCCGCTGCAGGTGTAGAGGTACGACACCTGCTGCGTCGTACCGGGCGTCTGCGATGCGTTGAACTGGAAGCTCGTGCCGTTGACCTCGGTAGTAGCGCCGTCGACCGAGACCTGGTAGTTGCTGAAGCTCTGTCCGGAAGGGCATGACGCCGCCGGCCAGCTCACGTTCACGGCCGCGCCCGGTTCGGGATCGGCCGGGTCGACGGTCGGAGGGCTGCTCGGGGCATCCGGAGTCGCGGGGGCGGTGAGGAAGGTCACCGTGATCGCGGACCCGACCGTGAGCGTGCCGCTCGGATTGACGTCGGACACCGTGTTGGCCTGGGGGCCCGTGTCCGCGGGCGGGCCCTCCTGGGTCGTGACCGCGAAGCCGAGCTGTTCGAGCTCGCCGCGAACCTCATCGACGTTGCGCCCGATGTAGTCGGCTCGGTCGACCACCACGGTCTGCGGAGCCTCGCTCGTCGGCGGAGGCGGCGGCGTGGTTGTCGTGGGAGGCGGCGCGCTCGTCGTCGTCCGGGTCGTGGTCTGCGTGGGATCGGGCTCCTCGCCGCTGTTGATGGCGAGCGCGATGAGCGTGCCGATGAGCACGAGCGCGAGCAGGGCGATGAGCACGATGAGCGGCCACGTCCACGGACTCCGCTTCTTCTGCGGCTCCTCGGTCTCCTCCTCGGTCTCGGTCATCGTCGCGGCGCCGGCAGGCAGCACGGTCGTGGCTGCGGTGTTCGCACCCTGCTGGGGAAGCAGCGCGGTCGCCGCCGTGGCGCCCGCCGCGGCACCCAGGACCGCCGGCACCGCCGCGGCCGCGCCGCGGACGTCACCGCGGCGGAGGGCGTTGGCGGCCCGCGCGAGGTGGGCGGCCGTCTGCGGACGGTCGGCGGGGTTCTTCGCGATGCAGGCGTAGACGAGGTTGCGCACCGGCTCGCTCACGGTGACCGGCAGGTCGGGCGGCGTCTCGTTGATCTGCGCCATTGCGATCGCGACCTGCGACTCGCCCGTGAACGGGCGTCGGCCTGCGAGGCACTCGTACGCGACGATGCCGAGCGAGTAGATGTCGGTCGTGGGAGAAGCGGGATGACCCGACGCCTGCTCGGGCGAGAGGTACTGGACCGTGCCCATCACCTGGCCGGTCGCGGTCAGCGGCACCTGGTCGGCGATGCGCGCGATGCCGAAGTCGGTGATCTTGACGCGGCCGTCGGGCGTGATGAGGAGGTTGCCCGGCTTGATGTCGCGGTGCACGAGACCGGCGGCGTGAGCCGCCTGGAGCGCGCTCGCGGTCTGGGCGACGATGTCGAGCACCTTGTCGGTGGACAGCACGTGCTCGCGCTCGAGGATGGTGGAGAGCGCCTCGCCCGGCACCAGCTCCATCACGAGGTAGGCGCTGCCCTCCTCCTCGCCGTAGTCGAAGACGTTGGCGATGCCCTCGTGGTTGACGAGGGCGGCGTGGCGGGCCTCGGCGCGGAACCGCTCGAGGAAGCCCGGGTCGCCGAGGTACTCGTCCTTCAGGATCTTGATCGCGACCTGGCGGCCGATGACGAGGTCGGTGGCCTGCCAGACCTCGCCCATCCCGCCGATGGCGATCCGGGAGGACAGCTCGTAGCGTCCTCCGAAGGTGAGCCCAGCGCTCGGTCTCATTTGTTCAGCACCGCCTCTAGTACCTCTTTCGCCACGGGCGCGGCGATTCCATTGCCGAACCCCTCCTGACCAAGTCCCCCGCCGTCTTCCACGAGCACCGTGATCGCATACTGGGGGTCGTCGGCGGGGGCAAAACCGGTGAACCACAAGGTATAGGGGTCATCCTCGCCGTTCTCCGCTGTACCCGTCTTACCGGCCACGCTGACGCCGTCTATTCTTGCATTACTCGCGGCGCCGTTCTCGACGCCGTTCACCATCATCTCGGTCATCGTCCTGGCCGTCTCCTCGCTGATCGCGCGACCGAACTCCGTCGCCTGGAACTCCTGGATGGGGCGGAAGTCGGGCGCGGTGATCGAGTCGACCAGCTCGGGGTTCATCACGATGCCGCCGTTGGCGATCGCGGCCGACACCATCGCCATCTGCAGCGGCGTCGCCCGCACCTCGCCCTGGCCGAAGCCGGTGAGCGCGGTCTGCGGCTCGTCGGGCGCGGCCGGGTAGGTGCTCGTCTCCGTCGGGTTGGGCGTCGTGAAGTTCGAGTTGAACCCGAACTTCTCGGCCTGCGCCCGGATCGCGTCGTCGCCGAGCTCGAGCGCGAGCTCGGCGAACGGGATGTTGCAGGAGAGCCGCAGCGCGGTGGCGAGCGTGACCTCGGAACCGCCGCCGCAGGTGCCGCCGCTGGAGTTGCGGACGACGGAACTGGTCCCGGGAAGCGTGAACTCGGCCGGGTTCGGGAACGTGGAGTCGGGCGTGTACTGACCCGACTCCAGCGCCGCCGCCGTCATGACCAGCTTGAAGACCGATCCGGGCGGGTTCATGTCGCCACCCGTCGCGCGGTTGAACAGCGGGTCCAGGGGATCCGCGAGGAGCGCGTCGTAGGTCTCCTGCACCTGCGTGCCGTTGTGCACCGCCAGCGTGTTGGGGTCGTAGGTGGGCTTCGTGACCATGGCGATGATCCGCCCGGTCGCGGGCTCCGTCACGATGACCGCGCCCTGGTAGTCGCCGAGCGCGTCCCACGCCGCCTGCTGCGCGACGGGGTCGATCGCGACCTCCACCGACGCGCCCATCGGGTCCTGCCCGGAGATCAGGCGGTTGAGCGAGTCGAAGAACTGCGACTCGGAGCGACCGCTGAGCTCGGCGTTGAGCGACTGCTCGAGTCCGGTCGCCTCTCCGTTGACCGGGATGAACCCGGTGACCGGGGCGTACAGCGGGCCGTTCGAGTACACGCGCTGGAACTTGTAGTCGTCGTCGCTCGGCTCGGAGAACGCGATCGGGTCCCCGGCGACGAGGATGGGTCCGCGCTCCACGGAGTAGCTCTGGTAGAGCGTGCGGGCGTTGCGCGGATCGGATGCGAGGTTGGAGGCCTGCACGTACTGGATCACCGTCGACGCGACGAAGAGCGTGAGGAACATGAGGAGGGCGACGATCGTCACCCGCTTGAGCTCGCGGTTCATCCGTCGATCACCAGCCTCGGATGGTTGCGGACCGTGTCGGACAGCCGGAGCAGCAGCGCGACGATGATCCAGTTCGCGACGAGCGACGACCCGCCCGCCGCGAGGAACGGGGTCGTCAGGCCGGTGAGCGGGATGACCCGGGTCACGCCTCCGACGACGATGAACACCTGCAGCGCGACGACGAACGCGAGGCCCACGCCGAGGAGCTTGCCGAAGTCGTCCTGGCCGGCGAATCCGATGCGGAAGCCGCGGGCGACGAACAGGACGTAGAGCGCGAGGATGGCGAAGACGCCGGCGAGGCCGAGTTCCTCGCCCAGGCTCGCGATGATGTAGTCGCTCTGCGGCACCGGCGTGAGGTCGGGCCGACCCTGTCCGAGCCCCGTGCCGATGAGCCCGCCGTTGGCCAGGCCGAACAGGCCCTGGACGAGCTGGTACGAGCCGCCGCTCGCTTCGTAGACCTCGGGGTTGAAGGCGTCGAGCCAGTTGCGGAAGCGGCCGTTGACGTAGTCGAGGGTCTGGCTCGCGATGAGGGCGCCCGCCAGGAACAGGCTGACGCCGAGCACGACCCACGACAGCCGGCTCGTGGCCACGTAGAGCATGACCAGGAACAGGCCGAAGTAGAGCAGCGCGGTGCCGAGGTCGCGCTGGAAGACGATCACCGCCATCGAGAGCGCCCAGACCACGAGCAGCGGGCCGAGGTCGCGCCCGCGGGGGAATCGCATGCCGAGGAACGTGCGCCCGACCATCGACAGCGAGTCGCGGTTCCGGACGAGGTAGCCGGCGAAGAAGACGGCCAGGGCGATCTTGGCGATCTCACCGGGCTGGAAGGTCGCGACATCGCCGATGCCGATCCAGACCCGCGCGCCGCTCACCTGGCGTCCGAGGCCCGGCACGAGCGGCAGCAGCAGCAGCACGATCGCGATCAGGCCCGACAGGTACGTGTAGCGGAAGAGCACCCGGTGATTGCGGATGAGCAGGATCGTGGCGAGGCCGGCGACGATCGCGATGACGCTCCACACGATCTGGCGTACGGCGGCGCTCTCCCAGCCCGTGTCGCCGAAGGCGATGTCGATGCGGTAGATCATCGCGATGCCGAGGCCGTTGAGCACGGTCGCGATGGGCAGCAGGAACGGGTCGGCGTCGCGGGCCACGAAGCGCATGGCGATGTGCAGTCCGAACACGAGCGCCGAGAGGCCGGCGCCGAGCAGCACCAGCTGGGTGTCGACGCGGCCGAGCGCACCGAGCTGGACGAGCACGATCGCGCCGGCGTTGATCACGCACGCGACGACGAGCAGGCCGAACTCGAGGTTGCGCAGCTTCTGGGGCATGCGGATGCGGCGGACTCCCGCCGTCGGCGGCGCGCCGTCGGCGGGGCGGGCCGTTGCGCGGTCAGTCAACGGACTCCTCCAATCGCGACACGATCCTGCGCGCCTCCTCGAGGGAACCCGCGCTGATCGTCTGCTCGACGCGCTGCTGGTCGTACGCGCGGAGGTCGGCCATGTCGACGCTCGTCTCCGAGTGGAGGTGGTGCAGCGAGAGCGGACCGAGGTCCTGCTGGATGCCCTGGTACACGGCGACGCGGCCGTTGTACTCGCCCACGTAGTACCGGGTCTGCGTCCACTGGTATCCGACGACGAACGCGGCGACGATGGCGCCCACCAGGAGGACGATCCAGAGCCCCCACACGATGCGCCGCCGTCGGCGGCGGCGCTCGTCCTCCTCGATGAGCTCGTCGAAGTACTCGGCGGAGTCGGGCTCGAAGTGCGTCTCCTGCACGGGGTGCGGCCGGAACGGCGTGAGCCGGATGCCCGGACGACGCGCCGGTTCGGACGCCGTTCCGAAGGCCAGCGGGGCGGCGGCCGATCCGACGACGAGCGGAGGAGTCTCGGGGGCGGCCGGGTCGCCGATGTCGACCACGACGACGGTGACGTTGTCGGGCGCGCCGCCGTCGAGCGATGCCTTCACCAGGCGGTCGGCGACCTGCTTCGCCGCGGCGTCGGAGGCGAGCATGTCGTGCAGCTCGTCGAACGGGACCACGCCCGAGAGTCCGTCGGAGCACAGCATCCAGCGATCGCCCGGACGGGTGTCGATGACCAGCGTGTCGATCTCGGGTGACGCCTCGACGTCGCCGAGCACCCGCATGAGCACGGAGCGCCGCGGGTGCACCATCGCCTCCTCGGCGGTGATACGGCCCGCGTCGACGAGTCGCTGCACGAACGTGTGGTCGGTCGAGACCTGGCTGAGCTCGCCGGAGCGAAGCAGGTACACGCGCGAGTCCCCGATGTGGGAGATGACGACCCGCTCGTCCTGCACGAGCATGGCGCTGACCGTCGTGCCCATGCCGGTGAGCTCGGAGTGGTCGGCGACCGTCTCGGCGAGGTTGCGGTTGGCGGCGAGGAGCGCCTGCTCGAGCGCGACGCCGGCGGCCTGCGAATCGTCGTAGTCGGCGTCGGCCTCGGCGATGCGCTTGGTCGCGATCGCGCTCGCGACGTCGCCGCCGGCGTGGCCGCCCATGCCGTCGGCCACCAGGAACAGTCGCCGACCCGCGTAGCCCGAGTCCTGGTTGTTGGAGCGGACCCGGCCGACGTGCGAGACGGCAGCGCTCGCCTTGACGGTCGCCATCGGCTACCGCCGCAGCTCGAACGTCGTCGCTCCGACCTTGACGGTGGCTCCGAGCGGGATGGGCGTGGGCACGGTGACTCGGGAGCCGTTGAGGAACGTGCCGTTGGTGGAGTCGAGGTCCTGGATCATCCAGCGGCCGTTCCACAGCATCAGGCGGGCGTGGTGGGTGGACGTGTAGTCGTCGCGGATGATGATCGCCGAGTCGCTCGACCGGCCGATGGTGATCTCATCGCGTCCCAGCGGGAACTCGGCGCCGGCCTTGGATCCGGAGGTGATGACGAGACGCGAGGCGTTCTCGGCCGTCGCGTCGCCACCACCGCCGGACGGCGCCCCGGGCGCGGGTCGCGCGACCGCCGCGGTGGGGACGTCGCCCCCGGAGACACGCGGCGCGCCCGCGTGCACCGGTGCGGGTGCGGCCGCGGCGGCTTCAGGCTGCAGCTTCCGGACGCGCTGGCCGAACAGGTCGCTGCGCAGGGCGTAGACGATGGCGAACACGAAGACCCAGAGCAGCAGGAGGAAGGCGAGTTGGAGGACCAGGAGCGTCAGTTCACTCATCGCGCCGGCCCCCAGAAGCCGCCCGCGTCATCGCGCGAGGCGGAGGGGTCGACGCGTCGTCCGGCGGCGGTGTCGGACGGATCGGCTTGGGCGAGCACGCGGAACACGATACGCGAGCGGCCGATGGTGATCACCGAATCGGGCTCGAGGACGGCCTCCTTCACCAGGGCGCCGTTCACCTGCGTGCCGTTCGTCGAGCCGAGGTCGCGCACGCGGGCGCGGGAGCCGTCCCATTGCACCTCGGCGTGACGGCGCGAGGCGCCGGAGTCGTCGAGCGTGACGTCGGCCTCGCTGCCGCGGCCGATGACGGTGCGGCCCTTGAGGATCGGGTACCGGCGGCCGTCGACGTCGAGCACGGGGGTCCACGCGACGCGGCCCTTCACGTTCTGCGAATCGACCTGCACCATGCCCTCGGAGAGGCCGGGATCAGGCTGGAGGGCGATCGTGATGCCCCCGGCGAACTGGAATCGCTGGCTCGCCGCGTGCTTCTGCACGAGGTCGACGAGCTCGTCGATGAGCGCGGGCCCGAGGGACGACATCCGCTGGTGGTCGGCGGGCGACATGCGCACGGTGAACTTGTTGGGGACGAGCACGCGGTCGCGGGACACCACGGCGGCCTTCGTGTCGATCTCGCGCTTGAGGGCGGCGGTGATCTCGACGGGCTGCAGCCCCGAGCGGAAGGTCTTCGCGAAGGCACCGTTGACGGCGCGTTCGAGACCCTTCTCGAAGTTGTCCAGTAGGCCCACAGGTCTCCCGTCCGGTCCGTGATTCGACTGACATGCTAGCCGCAGCCGATGCGAACCCGCCCGGAACCTCGCGGCCGGAGGGTTCCTCGGCGGGTCGGCCTCAATCGAAGACCGCGGCGGCCTCGGCCTCGTCGACGTCGAGCGACAGCGTGGGGATGGACGCCGTGAGCAGGGTGCCGTCCGCGCGGCGTGCTCCGCGCACGTTCTGCATCGTGGGCGCCCCGACGCGGCGGGCGCCGTGCCCGTCGAGCGCCACGGTCACGGGCGCGAACGCGGTGACGAGCACCGGCTCGCCGCGGACCTGCAGCGGCACCGCGGCATCCGCTTCGCCGACCTCGATCTCGAACCGGATGGCGCCGGCGGTGAGGTCGACGCGGATGCGGCTGCCGTGCAGCGTCACGCGGAAGCTCAGCCGGTCCCACCCGTCGGGCAGGCGCGGGTCGAACGTGAAGCGCCCGTTGTGGTCGCGGAACCCGCCGAAGCCCGAGACGAGGCCGGCCCACACGCCACCCGTGGATGCGACGTGCACCCCGTCGGCGGCGTTGTGGTGCAGGTCGGCGAGGTCGACGAAGAGCGCCGAGCGGAAGTAGCGCAGCGCGAGCTCGTGGTAGCCGACCTCGGCGGCGATGATCGACTGCACGACCGCCGAGAGCGTCGAGTCGCCGGTGGTCAGCGGGTCGTAGTACTCGAAGTCGGCGAGCTTCTCTTCAGTGCTGAACTTGTCGCCCTGGAGGAAGAGCGCGAGCACCACGTCGGCCTGCTTGAGCACCTGGAACCGGTAGATGACCAGCGGGTGGTAGTGCAGGAGCAGCGGCAGGCTGGTGTCGGGCGTGTGCTCGAGGTCCCAGAGCTCCTTCTCGAGGAACGCGCCATCCTGGGGGTGCACGCCGAGCTTGGCGTCGAACGGGATGTGCATGTGCGCGGCCGCGCGGCGCCAGCTCGCCACCTCGGCCGGCGTGACGCCGAGCCGCTCGATGAGCTTCTTGTGCGACTCGGGATCGTTGACCTGCAGGTTGTCGACGGCCGCGGCGGCCGCGGCGAGGTTCGCTCGCGCCATCACGTTCGTGAAGAGGTTGTCGTTCACGACGGTCGTGTACTCGTCGGGCCCGGTCACGCCGTGGATGTGGAACACGTCGTCGGCGTTGGTGCGCCAGAAGCCCAGGTCCTCCCACATGCGCGCGGTCTCGACGAGGATGTCGATCGCACCGCGCGCGAGGAAGTCCTCGTCGCCGGTGGCCGCGACGTACTGGCAGAGGGCGAAGGAGATGTCGGCGTCGATGTGGTACTGCGCGGTGCCCGCGGCGTAGTACGCGCTGGACTCGAGCCCGTTGATCGTGCGCCAGGGGAACAGTGCGCCCCGCTGGTTGAGCTCCGCCGCGCGATCCCGCGCCGAATTGAGCATCCGCTGCCGGAACCGCAGCACGTTGCGCGCCACGATCGGCGCCGTGTAGCTGAGGAACGGCATCACGTAGATCTCGGAGTCCCAGAAGTAGTGTCCGCCGTAGCCGGAACCCGAGACGCCCTTCGCCGCGACACCGCCGCCGTCGGTGCGAGCGGTCGCCTGCCCGAGCTGGAAGAGGTTCCATCGCGTCGCCTGCTGCAACTCGGGCTGCCCGTCGATCTCGACGTCGGAGCGGGCCCAGAAGTCGGCCAGCCAGGCTCGCTGCTGCTCGAACAGCTCGGCCACCCCCATCTCGGCGCCCCGGTCGAGCGTGCGGTCGCAGCGGTCGACGAGCTCGCGCGCGGGCACCTTGCGGGCCGTGTGGTAGCTGATCAGCTTGGTGAGGCGGATCGGCACGCCCTTCTGTGCGCGCACGCGGTAGATGTGCTTGGCCAGGTCGTCGTCGACCGAGCCGGTCTCGGTGAACTCGTTCTCGGTTTCGATCGAGTGCAGCGCGCCGACCGCGATGGTCATCTTCGAGTTCGTGCACTGGTAGCCGAGCATGTAGCGGCCGCCGTCGCGGCGCTGCACGCGCGGCTGCAGCACGCGCTCGGTGAACATCTCGGCCTTACGCGGGTCGAAGGCGCCGGGCGTCTCGGTGACCCCGGACCGGTACTCGTCGCGACCGTCCTGGCGGTTGAGGATCTGGCTCGAGATGGTGACCGCGGCATCGGCGTCGAGCAGCTCGACCTCGTAGTCGATCACGCCGAGGTGGCGGTCGGTGAAGCTGGCCATGCGCCGGCTCGTGATGAGCACGCGCTTGCCCGACGGCGTGCGCCACTCGATGCGGCGGCTGAGCGCGCCGAGGCGGAAGTCGAGGCGTCGCTCGTACGACATGATCTCAGCCTCGGTGATCACGAGCGGCTCGTCGTCGACGTAGAGACGGATGATCTTGGCATCAGGGGCGTTCACGATCGTCTGCCCGACGCGCGCGAAGCCGAACGCCTCCTCGGCGTGGCGGATCGGCCACGTCTCGTGGAAGCCATTCACGAACGTGCCGTGCATGTGGCCGTCGCGGCCCTCCTCGATGTTGCCGCGGAGGCCGAGGTACCCGTTGCCGACGGAGAAGAGCGTCTCGGTGCGCCCCATGTCGTCGACGCCGAACTCGTTCTCGACGAGCGCCCAGGGGTCGAGCGGGAACCGGGTCCGGTTCAGCGGGTCGGTGTCGGCGAACCTCATGCGGGGTCCTCTTCGGTCGTGGAGGTGGGCTGGTCGGTGGCCTTGGGTGCTGCGGATGTCGCATGCGCGCGCTCGACGGCGGGGATCAGTTCGTCGAGCTCATCGACGATCACGTCGGCGCCGAGTTCGACGAGCGCGTCGCGGCCCACTCCGCGGTCGACGCCGACGACGAGCCCGAACGGGCCGGTCGCGCCGGCCTTCACGCCGGACTCGGCGTCTTCGATCACCGTGCACTCACCGGGCGGGAGCCCGAGCAGCTCGGCGGCCCGCAGGAACATGTCGGGCGCGGGCTTGCCGGGAATGCCCTCGCGGGCGGCGACCGCACCGTCGACGACGATCTCGAACCGGTCGGCGATGCCGGCCGCGGCGAGCACCGCAGGGGCGTTCTTGGAACTGGACACCACTGCGACGTGGCCGCCCGCGCGCTCGATCGCGTCGAGCAGCGCGACGCTCGCGGGATAGGGCTCCACGCCCTCTTCCGCGAGGGTCTCGTTGAAGGCCTCGTTCTTGCGGTTCCCGAGCCCGTGCACGGTCTCCTCGGTCGCGGCATCCGTCGGGCCGCCCTCGGGCAACCGGATGTCGCGGCTCGCGAGCAGCGAGCGCACGCCGTCGTAGCGCGGCTTGCCGTCGATGTACGCGTAGTAGTCGGAGTCGCCGTACGGCGCCGCGCCGTGCGCCTCGAGGAACGGCGCGAACAGCCTCGCCCAGGCGTGCATGTGCACCACGGCCGTCGGCGTCAGCACGCCGTCGAGGTCGAACAGCCAGCCGCGGATGCCGCTGAGGTCGACCTCGTCGGGGGAGACGGTGGCGAGGTTCGCGTTCGCGCGCTCACGGGCGTCGCGGGGGAAGGTCACGGCGATCCTTTCGATCAGGGGAGACAGTGGGCGCCGGTGCCGGATAGCCAAGGCTATTCCCGCCGTCGCGGACGGCGCGAGGGGTTCGGCCGACTTGGAGCGGATGCCAAGGCTGGGTGGTATGGGGAGGGGGAGTGGGTGCCGTGGGGGGCGGCCTGCGCCATCCGCTCGGGGACGGATGCCACGCGCAGGTATGTTAGTCTCGGTTGGCTGGTTCGCAACTGCGAGTCGGTATGCGCAAGTGGCGGAATAGGCAGACGCGCACGGTTCAGGTCCGTGTGCCCGTGAGGGCGTGGGGGTTCAACTCCCCCCTTGCGCACAAGCAGAGGAAACGGCCCGGGTCATCGACCCGGGCCGTTTTCGCACCCGACGGTGCTGAGAAGCGTCAGGACCGCTCAGTCGCCGCAGATACCGCGGGCGATCTCGTTCTTGGTCTGGCCGCCGACCGCCTTGACGACGTCGCCGACGTTCGTGAAGCCGAGGGCGCCTTCGGTGTTGATGGTCTTGTGCACCTGGCCGAAGCAGGCAGCGTCGGCGGGCGCGGCGTTGGCGGCCCCGGCGACGCCGAACGTGGCGAACGCGACGATGAATCCGGTGGCGAGGATGCGCTTCATTGAACTGCTCCTTCTCTCGGCGGGTGCGAGTTCACCCGATACCAGTACTTCTCTCGCCTCACCGGGTTCGGATGCACTCCCTCGCGAGATTCTTCTAGGCTGCCCGCATGCACCGGTTCCTGCGCTCGTTCGTCCTGCCGGCGCTCGGAGCGATCGCGGTGCTGGCCGCAGCCGGTCGGGTCGCACGGCTCGTCGGCGGTGACGATCCCCTCGAGGACCGGCCGGTGCGCGCTCTTCAGACCGCGCTCGGCCACCAGCCGGACGACGACGGCGCGCAGGTCGATCCATCCGAGCCACGCGAACTGCTCGATCGCGTCACCGCGCCGCTCTCGTGGTACTCGGGCGTGCCGCAGACGATCGCGAACGGCACGTTCTGGTGCGGCGTGACGTGGTGCCTGACTCGCGACTGGCGCTCCGCCGTCGCCCCCGGTGCGGCGCTTGCGCTCGAGACGGCCTGCTTCGTCGGGTCCGCGGCACTCGTGGGACGGCCGCGACCTCGGGCCGTGTGGCGGCCGGAGCAGCCGCACGCGACGTCGTCGTTCCCGTCAGGGCACACGGCGGCAGCGGTCGCGCTCCACACCACGCTCGCCGACCTGCTCGACCGGCGCGGAGCGCGCGGCACCCGCGGCTCCCGCGTCCCCGGATACGTGCTGCGGTACGGGATCCCCGGTGCCATCGCGCTCTCGCGCATCTACCGCGGCCAGCACCACGTCTCGGACACGGTCGCGGGCGTCGTGCTCGGGCGTTGGAGTGCCGCCGTGGTCGGGCGGGAGTTGCTCTCGTAGGTCGGGGCCTGCTGCGCCCGTCCTAGGCCACCGCGCCCTGCGCGAGCGCCAGCACCTCGGCGTTCGGCAGCCCCGCGAGGAACCCTCCCGTCACCAGCAGCTTCGAACCGCGGATGCCGCTGCCGACGATGAGCCGCTCGTGCGCCGCGACCGACTCGTCGACCAGCAGCGACCAGTCGGCGGGCAGTCCCACGGGCGTGATGCCGCCGTACTCCATGCCCGTGAGCGCGACCGCGTCGCCCATCGAGGCGAACGAGAGCTTGCGCGCGTCGAGGTGGCGGCGCACCACGCCATTCACGTCGGCCCGGTCTGACCCGCGCACGAGCAGTGCCGCGTACCACGTGCGCTCGCCGCGGCGCGCCTGCACGACGACGCAGTTCGCGCCATCCGCCATCGAGATCTCGTAGTGCTCGCAGAACGCGGCCGTGTCGGCGAGGCCGGGATCGATCGCGGCGACGAGCACGCCGGCGGCCGCGTCATCCGGTGCCGCAGCCAGCGCCGCTGCCGTGCGTGGCGCCAGCAGGTCGGTCGAGTCGAGCGCGGGCGTGAAGTCGAGCGTTCCGAAGCGCATGGTGCGAGGGTACGACGGATGGTGCGGCACGCGGGCCGGCGGAGGGTCGCCGAAGTCGGAGTGCGGTGTCAGGATCGACGCATGGGCACCTGGACCGTCGAAGAGCTCGACCGGATCGGCGAAGCGGAGGAACTCCGGATCTCCTCGCTCCGCCGTGACGGCAGCTTCAGCAAGCCGATCATCATCTGGGTCGTGCGCGTCGGCGACGACCTCTACGTCCGCAGCGCCTATGGCCCCGACAACCCGTGGTACGTGAACGCCCGGCGCCGTGGACATGGCCGGGTCAGCGCCGGCGGGGTCGAGCGGGAGGTCGACTTCGCGGACGCCTCGGCCGCCGACCCCCGAGCCATCGACGCTGCGTACCACGCGAAGTACGACCCCATCAGCAGTCCGCGGATCGTCGCCACCGTCGTCGGCGAGAACGTGCATCCGCTCACCCTGCGGCTCATCCCGCGTGAAGCCTGACCTCTCGCCCGCGGCGGCGCCGTGCCAGCCGAGCCGAGGTGAGTGGACGTCGGGTGCGCCCGTGACGCGTCACTCGAGCGTCGGCGCCTCGCCGAGCGGCTCGATCAGGCCGGCGTCGGAGGGGTCGACGCGCCGCGAGTTGTTGACGCGCGGGTCGACCTCGTACTCGGTGATCGTGGGCGCCACGCGGTCGGACTGGGCGATCAGGAAGTCGACCATCGCCTCGGCGTCGGCGGGGGAGAGCTTGACCGGGTCGAGGTAGTGGTCGACCGCGTCGAGGGGGAGGTACACCGGCATCCGGTCGTGGATCTCGCCCGAGGCGTCGCGCGCCTCGCGCGTGATGATCGACGTCGACACCTCCCACGTGCCGTCCTCGAGCTTGCGCGCGGTCGAGATGCCGGCCGCGGCGAGCAGCTCGTCGGGGCCGTGCAGGTAGTGCGCGCGCTTCTTGCCGGGCTCGCCGGTCCATTCGTAGTAACCCCGCATCGGGACGATGCAGCGGCCGGACGCGAACGCGCCCTTCCACAACCCGTTGGTGGCGACCGTCTCGATGCGGCTGTTGAACTGCGGGCGCTTGGACTCCTTCATGAAGGAGGGCTTGAAGTCCCACCGAGCGGGCTCGAGGCGCCGGACGAACTCGCCGGTGTCTGACTTCGCCCGTTCGCGCACGATCGGGACGGTGTTGGTCGGCGCCAGGCTGTACGAGGGCCGCCAGTCGGCGAAGTCGTTCTCGGCATCGAACACGGCCGTGAGGTCGTCGACCTGTTGGGAGACCACGAAACGTCCGCACATGGGAGGCCCTCCGATCGGGATCGCTCGTAGCCTACGCCGGGCCACCGACGCGGGTTCCGGCGGGCGATCGGCCGATCCCGGAAAACGGATGCTGCGCTCCCTATCGATTCATGGATACGTTGGTTCCACAGATCGGCCTCGCCGGAGGTCGCGGTCCGCACGACGACGTGCGGACCGCCCGCGTGGGGCATCGTTCGGAACACACACCGAGAAGAGAGGGCACCACCGATGAGAACCTCCCACCCACCGGTCCGATGGCGCAGACGAGCGCTCGCCGCCACCGGGGCACTGCTGCTCGGCGCGTCGCTGGTGACGGCCACCGCCGCCTCGGCAGAAGACGACCCGCGCGTCGGGCTCGGCGCCGGACTCCACGACGCCGAGATCGCGGCGAGCGGCGTCGAACTGCTCGACAGCCTGCCCCTGCCGGCCGGCTTCGCCATCAACTCCGACCTCGCCTTCACGGGCGACAAGGCCATCGTCGGCAGCTTCTCCGGCTTCCAGGTGTACGACATCTCCGACCCGGGCGCTCCGGTCCTCGAGAACGCGTTCGTGTGCCCAGGCGGCCAGGGCGACGTCTCGGTCCACGGCGACCTGCTCTTCATGTCGGTCGAGGCGACCAACGGCCGGATCGACTGCGGCACCCAGGGCGCTCCCGGTGCCGTCAACCCCGAGCGGTTCCGCGGCGTGCGGATCTTCGACATCAGCGACATCTCGGACCCCCAGCAGCTGCGGGGCGTGCAGACGTGCCGCGGTTCGCACACGCATACGCTCGTGACCGATCCGGATGACGCGGAGAACGTGTACATCTACAACTCGGGCACGTCGAACGTGCGTTCGCCGCTCGAGCTCGAGGGCTGCGAGAACGCGGCATTGACCGCCGACCCGGTCACGTCGGGCAACCCGACGCAGTGGCGCATCGACGTCATCAAGGTGCCCCTCGCGGCGCCTGAGACGGCGGCGATCGTCAGCCAGCCGCGCATCTTCACGGATGTCGAGACCGGCGCCTACAACGGCCTGCAGAACACGATGCCCGGTGCGCTGCACCCGAGCGGCTCGGCATACGGGCCGCTGCCGAACACCAACACGTGCCACGACGTCACCGCGTTCCCCGAGATCGGGCTCCTCGCGGGTGCGTGCCAGGGCAACGGCATCCTCGTCGACATCAGCGACCCGGAGAACCCGGAGCGCATCGATGCGGTCGCCGACCCGAACTTCTCGTACTGGCACTCGGCCACGTTCAGCAACGACGGCACGAAGGTGATCTTCACCGACGAGTGGGGCGGCGGCACGGCCGCGCGCTGCCAGGCGAGCCACGCGCCGGAATGGGGTGCGAACGCACTGTTCGACATCGTCGACGGCGAGCTCGAGTTCGCGAGCTACTACAAGCTCCCGGCTCCGCAGACGGCGCAAGAGAACTGCGTGGCGCACAACGGCTCGATCATCCCGGTCCCCGGCCGCGACATCATGGTCCAGGCGTGGTACCAGGGCGGTCTGTCGATCATCGACTTCACCGACACGGCGAACCCGGTCGAGATCGCGTACCTCGACCGCGGTCCGATCGACGAGCCGAGCCCGACGGGCATCAACCTCGGCGGCTACTGGTCGACCTACTGGTACAACGGCAACGTGCTCGGCAGCGAGATCGCTCGCGGCTTCGACAGCCTGGAGCTCCTCGCGAGCGACTGGATGTCGGCGAACGAGATCGCCGCGGCGGGTGAGATCCAGCTCGACGCGTTCAATGCGCAGACGCAGGCGCAGCTCGTCCACGCGCCGAGTTTCGCGGTCGTCGGCTCCTACGTCGATCAGGCCGACCGGGCGGACGCGATGAGCGACAAGGCGCTCGCACAGGTGCGCAAGCACCTGGCTGAGGCCCAGGTGCTCGTCGCCGACGGATCGAGCGACACGGCCGTGATCGCACAGCTCGACAACGCCATCAAGAAGTCGGGCGCCCCGTCCGACTCCGCCGTGGTGCAGGCGATCGTGGACCTGAAGGCGACCTTCAGCTGATCCAGTGGCCGGGGAGGGCGCACGGCCTCCCCGCCCGCACATGACGATGCCCGGCGATCCGAGGATCGCCGGGCATCGTCGTGTCGAAACGCGCGTGCCGCGGGGCCGCTACGTGCCCAGCTCGGCGAGCATCTGCTGCATCCGTGCGATCTCGATGCCCTGGTCGCCCTCGACGTCGTTGGCGAATCGGCCGATCGTGATCTCCATGCCGCCGCCGGCCGTCCGCAGGTCGGCGACCATCTCGAGGGCGCCGGCGTGGTGCTGGATCATGGACTCCAGGAACAGGCGCTCGAAGCCGTCGCCGGTGGCCGACTCGAGCTCCTCGAGCTGCTCGTCGGTCAGCATGCCCGGCATCATCTCGGCCGAGTGGTCGCCATGATCATCTCGAAGGGGCGTCCCACGGTCCTGCAGCCAGCCGGCCATGAACTCCATCTCGGATTCCTGGCTGATGCGCATCCGTTCCGCCAGGAGGCGGAGGTCGCGATCCGTGGTCCGGTCGTCGACCCATCCGGTCATCGTCACGGCCTGGTCGTGGTGCTCGATCATCATCTGCATGAACGCGATGTCGGCGTCCGTGTGCTCCGGCTGCTCGATGTCCGCAGCCTCGCCGGGAGACAACGTCCGGTTGGGCTCGCCCGGTGCGCCGAGCTGCACGGTGGGATTCGACGGCTCCGCCGGGTCGCCGCCCGGCGTGCATGCGGTCAGTCCGAGTGCGAGCAGGAGCGCCGCCGCTGCGCCGAAGTACCGGGCCGAAGCCGCCATCCATGCACCTCATCCACGTCGAAGGGAACCGTCGACCTGCGGGATCGGTCGCCCGTTCGCGCGGCAGGTCACGTCAGGCTAACCCGGATCCCGAGGCCACGCGACCGGGAAGTCCGCGGCATCCGCCGTCGGCGCATGCCGCGATGCCATGATGACCGCATGGCCTTCGGATTGCGCGCCGACGTGCTGCGCCCCGCCGACACCGAGCGCGCTCAGCGCGTCACGTACGTCGAGCTGTTCTTCGACCTCGTCTTCGTGTTCGGGCTGACCCAACTCGGCGCGTACCTATACGAGAACCAGACGCCGCTCGGTGCGCTCGAGGGCGTCATCATGGTCTGCGCCCTCTGGTGGGCGTGGGTGTCGACGACGTGGGTCACGAACTGGCTCGACCCGGTCAAGCTTCCCGTGCGCATCGCGGTCATCGCGCTCGCCTTCGTCGCGTTCGTGATGAGCGCGGCGATCGTCGAGGCCTTCGGCGACCGCGCGTGGACGTTCGCCATCGCGTACGTCGTCCTCAAGCTCGGCCGCGCCGGGTTCATGGTGTGGGCGACGTCGCGGCACGACGCCGCGGTCTCGCACGACTTCGGGAACGTGCTCGTGTGGGCGGTCGCCGGATCGGCCCTGTGGATCGTCGGCGCGCTGTTGCCGCTGCCGCTGCAATTGCCCCTGTGGGCGGCGGCACTCGCGCTCGAGCTCACGGGCAGCATCCTCGGCTACCCCGTGCCGGGCCGCGCGCGCATGGACATCGGCCGGTGGGATGTCTCGGGGAAGCACCTCGCCGAGCGCACCGCGCTGTTCGTGCTCATCGCGCTGGGCGAAGGCCTGCTCGTGACGGGCTTCACCTTCGTCGGGGTCGAGTCATCCATCGAGGCCGTCATCGCGGTCTCGACCGCCTTCGTCGCGGCGGCGGCCTGCTGGTGGATCTACTTCGACCACGGCGAGCGGATCGGCGCCGAGGCGCTCGAGGCGGCCGGCGCCCCCGGACGCATGGCGCGGACGGCGTACTCCTGGGTGCACCTGCTCATCGTCGGCGGCGTCGTGCTGCTCGGAGTGGGCGACAAGGAGGTGCTCGGACATCCGCACGAGCAGAGCCTCCCCGCGGTCGTCACCGTGCTCGGCGGGCCGCTGCTGTTCCTCATCGGCACGGTGCTGTTCCGTCACGTGCTCGAGCGCCGGTGGATGCGCGCCCAGCTCGCCGGCGTCGCCGGCCTCATCGCGGTCGCCGCGTTCTCACCTCTGCTCGACCCGCTGTCGACCGGCGCACTGGCCGCGCTCGTGCTCGTGGCGACCGCGGCGGGCGAGACGGCCGAGCGGATGGCACGCCGCGCGCCCGAGGGCGGCTGAGCCGTCGGGCCGCCGCGCGTGGATCGTGCGAGTCAGCGGCCGCCGAACTCCTCCTGGTCGTCCTCGGGGTCGGCGACCTCCTCCGCCACGTACTCGGCGTCGTCCTCGCCGACGCCCTCCTCCTCGAGCTCCTCCCAGAACTCGGATTCCGCGAGGTTGCCCTTGTCGAACGGACCCTCGAGCGGGTCGACGAAGCTGGTCATGGTCTCCCCTTTCACCTTCGTGCCGACAGGCTAACCCCGGTAGTGCGCGCGCCGCACCCCCACGTGATCCTGGGCTATCCGGGGGCTATGGGCCCGCGGGGCAGCGCGAGGATGCGCTCGAACGCGGCATCCGTCACCGGGTCGAGACGCCGGAGCTCGGGGTGGGCATCGTGGAACTCGATGATCTGCCGGGCGCCCTCGTCGAACGTGACGGTCGTGCGGAAGTCGGGGACGAGCGCCTTCACCTTCGCGTTGTCGAACACCATGGAGTGCGCCTTGTCGCCGACGAGGCCCGGGCCCCAGTCGGGGTGGACCGCCGCGATGGTCTCGGATGCCACGTGCACGAGCTGCGGGTCGTCGACGCCGGCGGCTGCGGCGAGCCATCCGTAGATCTGGTTCCAGGTCGGGGCGTGATCGCCGGTGATGTGGAAGGTGTCGCCCACCGCCCGCGGGTTGCCGAGGAGTCCGACGAACGCAACGGCGAAGTCACCGTGGTGCGTGATGGTCCAGAGGCTCGTGCCGTCGCCGTGCACCACGACCGGCTTGCCGGCGCGCATCCGCGCGATGTCGGTCCAGTGTCCGGTCGTGGGCAGCAGCGTGCGGTCGTAGGTGTGCGACGGCCGCACGATCGTCGCGGGGAACGCGCGCTCGCGCAGCGCGGCGACCAGCAGGTCCTCGCACGCGATCTTGTCTCGCGAGTACTGCCAGAACGGGTTCACGAGCGGCGTCGACTCGGTGACCGGGAGCCGGCTCGGCGGCGTCTGGTACGCGGAGGCCGAGCTGATGAAGACGTACTGCCCGATGCGACCCTCGAAGAGGTCGAGGTCGGCCTGCACGTGCTCGGGTGTGAACGCGAGGAACTCGCACACGACGTCGAACTCCAGCGCGTCGGCCGTGCCGTGCCCGAGCGCCTCGCGCACCGAGTCGGGGTCGCGGATGTCTCCGACGACCTGCCGCGCGTCGGCGGGAAGCGGTCGCAGGCTCGACGAGCCGCCGCGATTCAGCACGGTCACGTCGTGCCCGACCTCGACGGCGCGCGCGACGCACGCCGAGCTGATGACACCGCTGCCGCCGATGAACAGGATCCGCTTCGCGCTCATCGCACCATGCTGCCACTCGGGCCGGTGGTCGAGTAGCCGGCGCTACTCGACCACCGGGTCGGTCACGCGGCCGACCAGCCGCCGTCCGACGCGAGCAGGACGCCGTTGATGTTCACGCCGTCGTCGGAGAGCAGGAACGTGATCGACGCCGCGAGGGCCTCGGCCTCGGCGGCATCCGGCAGCACGGCCATCGCCTGGCGGACGCGCTGCGCGCCGAGCGGCGAGGCGAAGGTGGCCTCGATGTTGGTGATGGTCGGGCCGGGTGCGACGGCGTTCACGCGCAGGCCGCTCGGGCCGTACATGAACGCGGTCGACTTCGTGAGACCCACGACGGCGTGCTTCGACGTCGTGTAGGCGACCCCGGCCGCCGAGCCGCGCAGCGCGGCCTCGGACGCGGTGTTGACGATCGAGCCGTATCCCTGCGCGAGCATCGCGGGCACGACGGCGCGCATGAGCTTCATGGTGCCGTCGACGTTGACGCGCATGACGCGTTCCCACACCGCGTCGGCCAGCTCGCCGATGGGGGTCATGTCGTCCATGATCCCGGCGATGTTGGCGAGTCCGTCGATGCGCTCGCCCGCGGCGGCGACGATGTCGGCGACCTTCGCGTCGTCGGAGATGTCGGCGACGAGCGCGACCACCTCGGCATCCGGGTGCTCGGCGGTGAAGTCGTCGAGTCGTTCCTGCGAGACGTCGATCGCGATCACGCGGCCGCCCTCGCGCGCGATCCGCGACGCGGTGGCGCGGCCGATGCCGGAACCGGCACCCGTGACGATGACGGTCTTGCCGGTGAAGCGCCCCCGGTCGATGCGCTCGGCCCACTCGGGGCGTTCGACCGTGGCCGCGCCGGGCTCGTCAGCGCGTTCGGCGTCGGATGCCGCGGGGGCGGCGGCCGCGCCATCCGTCGCCGTCGCTGTCGCCGGAACGTCGCCCGCGGCCGCCCGCGCGACGAGCTGGTCGACCAGCTCCTGCGAGAACTGGCCCTTGCTGAGCTTGATGAGGCGCTTGAGCGCGAGCCGGTGGATGGGTCGCAGCACGTCGGGGTCCTGACCGGACTGCGCGAGGAGGTCGCGGATGATCGGGCCGCCGACGGGATCGGTGAGCCAGGTCTTGATCGAGGAATCGGCGGTGACGGAAGTGGTGGTGCTCATCAGGGGTCCTTCTCGGAGGGGGGCGCCACGCGGGCACGAGGCACCGGACATCGTTGTCCGGTAGTAACGTAACACCCGTGGCCGAGAGTCGGAAGGGACAAGGTCCCACTCTGCGCAAGCCCAACCTCGGGCCGAGCGCGGGTCCGGCGAACCGCCGCGCGCTCATCGCCGCGGCCCGCGAGATCTTCGCCGAGGACGGACTGGCCGCCCCCTTCTCGGCGGTCGCCAAGCGCGCCGGCGTCGGGCAGGGGAGCCTGTACCGGCACTTCCCCGATCGGCTCGCCCTCGCGATCGCGGTCTTCGACGCGAACGTCGACGAGCTCGAGGCGGCGGTCGCCGGCTCCGCGACCCCGCTCGACGACCTGCTCGATCGAGTGATCGCTCAGGCGCTCGTCTCGACGGGGCTCATCGACCTCATCCAGGCGCATCCGCACGACCCTCGCGTCGAACGGCTCGGCGCCCGCGTGCAGGCGGTCACCGCGACGGCCGTCGAACGCGAGCGCGCCGCAGGCCGCCTCGGCGACCACGTCGACGCCGACGACGTGCTCCTCGCGATCTCGATGCTCGCCGGGGTGCTCGGGCGGACGGATGCCGCGGACCGCCCGGTCACGGCCCGCCGCGCCTGGGCGCTCTTCCACGCGGCCTTCGCGCCGCGTGCCGGCTGACCTGGTGATCGAGTGGCCGCGAAGCGGCGTATCGAGATCTCTCGTGAGCCGGTCTCGGTACGCGCCTTCGCCGCTACTCGACCATCGGCGTGCGACACACGTCAAGCCCGTCTGAGAAGCGTCGCTCGCGCGATAGCGTCGCGATGTGGAGCGCCATCGCGATCGGCCGACCCGGCGCGCGGACGCGCGGCCGCGGCATCCGTTGCGCGCGGCCGCTGCCGCGGGCCTGATCGTCGCGGCCCTCACCACGACCGGCTGCTCGAGCGCCTCCGACCAGGTCACCGATGCGATCGACCAGGCCGTCGCCGCGACCGCCACCGCGGGCCTCGCGCTCGAGCAGGATGCCGACGGTCGGATCTTCCGGGCGACCGCGCTCACTGCGGCGGAGGACGCGCGGCGGGAAGCCGCCGATGCCGCACGCACGGCGGCCATGGTGGACGCGGCCGATGAGACCGAGGCGGGTCGTCGCGCGGAGGCGCTCGATGCGCTCGACGACGCCGTGCGCGCGCTCGATGCGGCGGTGGACGCCCTCGGCGGGGTGGGCGACCCGGCCGACGCCGCCGACCGCGTCGCCGAGGCGGAGGACGCCCTGCGCGCCCTCACCCGCGAGGGCCGCCCGTGACGCGCATCCTCGCCGTCGCGCTCGGCATCCTCACCGCGATCGGCGGGTTCGTCGACATCGGGGACCTCGTCACGAACGCGGTCGTCGGCTCGCGATTCGGGCTGGGCCTCGCGTGGGTGGTCATCGTCGGCGTCATCGGCATCTGCGTGTACGCGCAGATGTCGGGCCGGGTCGCGGCGGTCAGCGGACGCGCGACGTTCGAGGTGATCCGCGAGCGGCTCGGCCCGAGGGCGGGCCTCGCGAACCTCGCCGCGTCGTTCCTCATCACGCTGCTCACGGTCACGGCCGAGGTCGGCGGCGTCGCCCTCTCACTGCAGCTCGCGACCTCCGTCGGACCGGGCTGGTGGATCCCCGTCGCCGCGTTCGGGGTGTGGATCGTGGTGTGGCGGGCGAAGTTCAGCCTGCTCGAGAACGTCACCGGGCTCCTGGGCCTCGCGCTGATCGCGTTCGGGGTCGCGCTCTTCTTGCTCTCGCCCGACTGGGGAGCGCTGATCGACCAGGCGCTGCGGCCGACGGTCCCCGACAGCGAGCCCGTCGCGACGTACTGGTTCTACGCCGTCGCGCTGTTCGGTGCCGCGATGACGCCGTACGAGGTGTTCTTCTTCTCCTCCGGCGCGGTCGAGGAGGGCTGGACGCGCAAGGACCTCGCCACGTCGCGTGCCAACGTGCTCGTCGGCTTCCCGCTCGGCGGCCTGCTCTCGCTCGCGATCGCCGGCTGCGCGGCCGTGGTGCTGCTGCCCCAGTCGATCGGAGTGACCTCATTGAGCCAGGTCGTCCTGCCCGTCGCCGAGGCCGGCGGGATGCTGCTGCTGAGCTTCGCGATCGTCGGGATCCTGGCCGCGACCTTCGGCGCCGCGCTCGAGACCACGCTCTCGACGGGCTATACGCTCGCGCAGTACCTCGGATGGTCGTGGGGCAAATTCCGACGTCCGGCACGGGCGGCACGGTTCCACGTGGCCATGATCGTGGTGCTGCTCATCGCGGTCGGCATCCTCGCCACCGGGGTCGACCCGATCGCGGTGACCGAGATCTCCGTCGTGTTCTCGGCGGTCGCACTTCCGCTCACGTACCTGCCCATCCTGCTGGTCGCGAACGACCCCGAGTACATGGGCGAGCACGTCAACGGTCGCGGCATGAATGCGATCGCGATGGTCTACCTCGTCATCATCCTGGTGGCGGCGCTCGCCGCCATCCCCCTGCTGATCATGACGGGAGCGGGCGCATGAACGAGCAGATGCCGCCACCGGCCGGCCGCGTGGTCGACGCGCAGTTGCACCTGCTCGACCGGCAGATCCTCGACCGCGATGGGATACCCGTGTCGGTCGTGTCCGACCTCGAGCTGGCGGGCATCGAGCCGGGCGCGACGATCCGGCCGGATGCCGCGCCGCCGACGATCACCGACCTGCTCGTCGGCATCGAACTGCCCACCCGCATCTTCGGCGGCCGGCCGCCGCCGTCCCGCCGCATGCGGATCCCCTGGCGGCTCGTCTCCGAGGTCGGAACCGTGCTGCGCGTGGGGGTCGCGGGCGACGGGCTCGACGCGACCTGGGTCGAGCGCTGGGTCAGCCGGCACGTGGTCGGGCGGATCCCGGGAGGTCGTCATGATCCTGAGTGACGTGCTCGGCGCGGACGTGGTCGACGAGTCGGGCGCCCGCATCGGCGCGGTCGTCGACGCGCGCTTCGCGCTCGACGGCGCCCCCGGGCAGCTGCTCGCCGAGCCGCGCCTGGTCGGGCTGCTCATCAGCCCGCGAAGCCGCGCCTCGATGTGGGGCTACGAGCGCAGCGGCGTGAACGCGCCGTGGCCCATCGCGCACTACCTGCGCCGGGTGCATCGCGGTCTCTTCCTCGCCGCGTGGAACGACGTCGCGATGATCGACGTCCAGCGCGTGGTGCTCCGCGACGGCTTCGAGCGTCACGACCCCCGGTTGCGGACGGCCTCCCACGGGTCGTAGTCGACGAGCAGCGTCTCCTGCTCGGGCCGCTCGCCCTCGGGCACGTGCTGCAGGTTGACGCGGACCCGGTACCAGAGCGAGCTCGATCCGCGCATGCCGTCGACCATCACGTCGGCGGGGGAGAGGTGCGGGACGACCCCGGCGTGCGCGGCCTTCCAGCGGTCGAGCGCCTCGAGGGCCTCGGGCTTGGTCTCGGTGCGTGCGACCTCGATGAGGGGCATGGACGACTGCCGGCGCCCCGAGCCGTCGCCCGAGCCGCGCGGCGCCTTCTCGGCCGGACCGAGCTCCTCCGCGAGCCGGAGCAGGCCGTCGAGTCGGCCGACGGCGTCGTCGATCCCGGCGTGCGGGTCGCCGAGTTCCGCATACCGCTCGAGCACCGTGGCGACCGTGAACTCCTCGGGCCGCCGCGTGGGCACTTCGCTCCAGTCGAGCGGGGTCGACACTCGCGCGTCGGGCAGGGGCCGCACGGAGTATGCCGACGCGACGGTGCGGTCCTTGGCATTCTGGTTGAAGTCGACGAACACGCTCTCGCCGCGCTCCTCCTTCCACCACCGTGCCGTCGCGAGGCCGGGTGCGCGACGCTCGACCTCGCGCGCGAGCGTCTCGGCCGCGAGGCGCACCTCGGCGTAGGTCCAGTCGGGCGCGATGCGCACGAGCAGGTGCATGCCGCGGGAGCCCGAGGTCTTCGGCCAGCCGACGAGCCCGTGATCCTCGAGCACGTCGCGCGCGATCATCGCCACGTCGACGATCTGCGACCAGTCCACGCCCGGCATCGGGTCGAGGTCGACCCGGAGCTCATCGGGATGGTCGAGGTCCTCGGCACGCACCGGGTGTGGGTTGAGGTCGAGGCATCCGAGGTTCACGACCCAGGCCAGCCCTGCGGCATCCCGGACCACCGCCTCTTCGGCCGAGGTGCCGCGCGCGTAGTGCAGCGTCGCAGTGTCGATGAAATCGGGATGGTTCTCGGGCACGCGCTTCTGGAAGAACGGCTCCACGGCGATGCCCTTGACGAAGCGCTTGAGCACCATCGGCCGGCCGCCCGCCCCGCGCAACGCCCCGTCGGCCACGGCGACGTAGTACCGGACGAGGTCGAGCTTCGTGAGACCCGGCTCGGGGAAGACGACCTTGCCCGGATGGCTCACGCGGACATCGTGGCCCCCGATCGCGAGGACCTCCGCGTCATCCTTGGCGGCCGCCACGACACCACACTAGGGGGTCATGGTGGTCGAGGGCTCGGGCAGTGCCGCCTCCGCCGCCTCCGAATCCTGTTCGTCCCAGTCCGACTGCGCCGGGAGGTCGGGGCCGGCCGACCGGAGCTGCATCAGGATGGCGGTCGAGAGGCACGCCGCCCCGAGCAGCGCGAGCAGGGCGCCGAGCGGTGAGGCGTCGCCGCCGCCGAGCCCGAGGGTGCCCGCGAGGTCGAAGCCGACACCCACCCACCAGAGCAGGAAGCTCGTGGCGTGGGCGAGGACCAGCGTGCCGGTCACCGCCTCACGGGGGGTCACCACGGCGAACGGCGCGTCCATCGCGTCGGAGCGGCTCCGTTGGCGGCGCTGTTCCGAGAGGCCGAGGCCGATCAGGGCGTATCCGCCGACCGCGGCCGCGAGCGCGAGCATGATGAGGAACGGCGAGTCGGCCGCGCCCGACCATTCCGCGAGGATCGGCAGCGCCACCGCGACCCCCACGGCGAGGGCGCGGCGCGACGGCCTGGGCGAGCCCGACGTCACGAGCAGGTAGGCCCCGAGTGGGAGGGCGATCCAGACGGCGGCGAATCCCAGCACGTCGGAGCCGACCTGGACCGTGGACCGCCATCCGGCCGACGCGATCCCCGGGATCGCGAGCCCGACCGAGACGCACGTCGCCGCGAGGATCACGGCCACGGCGAGGAACGAGACGCCGGCGCGGGCGTGCCGGTTGACGAAGGGCGCGTGCAGCGGCATCCGAGTCATGGCGACCTCATTCCGTGGCGGGCGGCGAGTCCCGATGGCCCACCATGGCACGACCGACGGACGGCGAAATGGGGGTTGCGCTGGGCTCGCAGGTCTGGATGGGTCAGCGCGCGGCGTCGGCGCTCACTGCCGGCGACTCGGCCGACCGATGCACTCGCGCGTGCGCCCACGGGTGCAGCACGTCGAGCTGCACGAGCACCGCCGCGAGCTCGGCGATGCCGAGGATGAAGTACGTGGCCTGCAGGACGCTGAACGGGATGTAGACCATCTGCACGAAGATCCAGACGAGCACGCCGAATGCGGCGACCGCCGAGGCGAGCATCGCCCACCGCATGCGCCGTGCCACCATCACGAACGCCACCACGTGCGTGCCGCCCACGACGATGAGCAGCACCAGTCCCGGCAGGGCGAACGACGAGAACGGCGAGCCGTCGAGGTACGACGACGGGATCGCGAGCGGCGAGTCGCTCCAGTCGAAGAGGGAGCCCGCGACGAGCGCCGCACCACCGAGCGCGGACGTCACGGCGACGAATGCCTGGACGAACAGCAGCGTTCCGCGCGCGATGCGCTGCGGAGTCATGCGAGTCCCCTTCCGCCGTCGCCGGGTCGATTCCAGCGTTCCGCACGGCGACCGGCGGAGCCCGGGTCGAAGGTCACTCGATCAGCGCGACGCTCAGCCGCGCTCGACCTCGCCCATCCACGCCTCCTGACCATCCGGAAGGACGATGCCGCCCGACTGCTCGACCTCGAGCATCATCGCGTCGACGTCATCCTGCGCCGCGGTCTGCGAGACGGCATCGTCGACGTGCAGCCGGATCGGGATGGTGGGATGCAGCCACACGCTCGATCGGCCGAAACCGGCCTCCGACCAGGAGAGCGTCATTCCGAGCCCTGCCTCGAGCCGCCGTTCGAGCACGACCTTCAGGCTGGCGAGCGTGTCGTCGTCGATCCGGATCGGATACTGCGCCGCACTGTAGTAGAGCGTTCCCATGGTCTCTCTCACTTCCGCTCGCTGCGGAGGAACGCGATCATGTCGTCCGGCGCCGGCGACCGACCGATCGCCTGCTCCGTGTCGCTCACGGTGTCGCTCACGGTTCCGCTCACCATCCCCACGCTAGGCGCGCGACTCCGATCGGACCATGGGGTTGACCGCGGGCGAAGACACCTCGATCCGGCTCACGCCGAGGCGGCATCCGGCTCGTCGTCCGCCTCCGGCTCGGCCAGCAGCACGGCGGGCGTCCGGGCCGGCGGTACCGTGCGGAATCCGATGAGCCGGTGCGATCCGTCGCAGAACGGCCGGATGCCGGATGCGCCGCATCGGCAGAGGGCGATGGTCCGGCGGCGTCGTTCGATCGCGTTCCCGTGCTCGTCGACGAGCTCGATCGGGCCACGCACGATCAGCGGTCCGTCGGGGCACGCCGTGATCGTGGTCTCGGTCATGGCACTGGCATCCGGAGCGCCGACTCACCGCGTTCGAACGCGGCACGGACGCCGCCCCAGAACCGCCCGTCGATGGTGAGGCAGGCCGAGGCGCCGAACAGCAGGTCGTCGATGAGCGCCGGCTCGGTCTCGGCGAGTCCACCGGCGAGGTCGCGTGCGGCGAGCTGCTCGTGCACGGCGTCGGCCTCGACGTGCTCGTCGAAGTACTCGACCACGTCCTGCGCGAAGCCGAGGCGCCGCAGGCCGCGTGCGTAGGCTCGGCACGGCTGCGTCGAGGTCATCTCGTAGGCGGCGAGGTGGCCGACGATGGCGCCCCGCCACCGACGGTGCAGGCCGAAGAGCGACATGAGGTTCATCGACGTGAACGCGCGCGCCGGCACGTGATCGGCGTAGGCGCCGTAGCGGTCGTCGAGGCCCGCGGCCCGCAGTGCGGCGGCGAAGAGCTCTGCGTGCTGGCGCTCGGGTCGGCCGCCCCCGTACTCGTCGGCCTGGATCTCGACGAGCGCGACCTTGGCCCGGCCGTGCAGGCGCGGGATCGCCCACGTGTGCGGGTCGGCCTCCTTCAGGGTGTAGATGCTGCGGCAGGCGAGCACCTCACGCACCTGGTCCTCGGTCCCGTCGGTCTCGATCCACGCCGACAGGCCGGGGGAGTCGTCGCGCGAGACGAGCTCGACGAGCGCCTCGGGCACACCGCGCGTGGCCGACGGCTGCGGCACGGTGCGACGGAGCGCGAGCTCGAACGCGCGCTCGAGGTCGAGCCGCACCTTGAGCAGGCGGGGTTCCCACTCCCATGCGTCTGGAACGCCCTCGACGCCGCCGTAGTGGAGCTCGTAGAGCAGGAACAGCGCGAGCTGGATGTCGTCGTCGTCGAGCACGTCCTTCGCGCGCGCGAGGGCGCCCGTCGCGCTCGCCTCGACGAGGTCGAGCCCGGCGAGCCGGGTGTGCCGCATGAGCCGGATGAGTGCCGCGCTGAGCGGCCCGCGCGGCTCGGGGGTCGCCATGGGTCGCATCGGGTCGAGGCTGTCGTCGTCGTGCTCCGTCGTGGCGGGTTCGGCCGAACGGTGCCCCTCGGGCTCGACCGGGATCGGAGCGTCGGTCAACGTCACGGTTGGTGCCTCCTCGCGTTCCGCCTTCCCTTCACGCTAGTCCCAGCGCGCCTGAACGGCAGGGGCTTGACCGTCGAAGGCCCGACGTCCGACCCTCGGTCAGCCCGTCGCGAGGTGCGGCTCGACGGTCGCGAGCGCCTGCTCGAGGTCGCGTGCGAGGTCGTCGACGTGCTCGAGGCCCACGGAGAGGCGCACGAGTCCATCGGGAATGGTCGGCGCCTCGGCGGCCCAGCGGCGGCGTCGCTCGAGCTGGGACTCGACGCCCCCGAGGCTCGTGGAGTGCACCCACACCCGGGTCGCCTCGGCGACCCGCTCCGCGGCATCCGCCCCGCCCGCGACGACGATCGAGATGATCGCGCCGAAGCCGGGGTAGCGGACCTCCTCGAGCGCGGGGTGCCCGGCCAGGCGTTCGACGAGCGCCTGCGCGGTGGCCTGCGCCCGCTCGAGTCGGACGGGCAGGGTACGCAGCCCGCGCAGTGCCAGGAAGCTCTCCATCGGGCCCGGGATGGCGCCGTGCAGGCGTCGGCGACCTTCGATGCGGTCGCGCAGTGCCTCGTCGCGCGCGACCACGGCACCCATGATGACGTCGCTGTGGCCCGAGATCGACTTGGTGGCGGAGTGGACGACGAGGTCGGCGCCGTCCTCGAGCGGACGCTGCAGGAGCGGTGTCGCGAACGTGTTGTCGACGGCGAAGCGCGCGCCCGCAGCCCTCGCTGCATGCCCGATCGCGCGGAGGTTTGCCACCTCGAGCGCGGGGTTGGTGGGCGACTCGATCCAGACGAGGTCGGCGCCCTGCGCGGCATCCACCACCGCCGCAGTGTCGACGACGTCGACGAGCCGCACCGTGGCGTTCCGGGAGGCGGCGAGGTCGTCGAGCAGGCCGATGGTGCCCGTGTACGAGTGGCGCGGCGCGACCACCGTGCCGCCCGTCGGCACCAGGTCGAGCACCGCCGAGATCGCGGCCATCCCCGACGCGAACGACACGCACCGCCCGCCCTCGAGCGCGCCGAGCGCGGCCTCGAACGCCTCCCACGACGGATTGCCGTACCGCCCGTACGCCGCGGGCCCGCCCGCGTGGTACGTCGACGCCAGGTGCACCGGCGTGCTCATCGGGGCATCGGGGTCGCGGCTCGGCCGGCCGACGTGCACCGCGAGCGTGTCGGGGTGCAACCCTGGGTGCTCGTCGTGGGTCTCGTGGCCGGCGGATGCCTCGTGCTCGGCGGTCATGGTGGTGCTCCTCGGTTCGCGGGCGGTCCCTCGATCCTCGCAGGCCACGGCGGCGGGTGACGGCGGGAGGGCGCACACTGGAGGGGTGACCCCCGATCTCGCGCTCGACTGGCGTGCTCCGCATGAGACGCACGTCGTGCAGACGATCGGGGTGCTGCGGCGCGGGCCGGGCGACCCCACGTTCGTGCTCGGGGCCGACGGCGCGGTGTGGCGAACGACCCTGACGGATGCGGGAGCGGCGACGCTGCGCGTCATCCAGCGCGGGCCCGACCTCGTGCACGTCGAGGCCTGGGGGCCCGGCGCCGAGGCGGCGATCACAGCCGCGCCGTCGATGCTCGGCGAGCGCGACGACACGAACGGCTTCCGCACCGGCGTCGACGTGCTCGACGACGCGCACCGCCGCAACCCCGGTCTCCGCGTGCCGCGCACGGCGCGCGTCATGGAGTCGCTCGTGCCGGCGATCCTCGAGCAGAAGGTCATCACGCTGCAGGCGCACGCCTCGTGGCGCAAGCTCGTCCTGAGATTCGGGTCGGCGGCGCCGGGGCCGGTGCCCCGGCCCATGCGGGTCGTGCCGTCGGCGAGCGGATGGCGCGCCATTCCGGTCTGGGAATGGCACCGCGCGGGCGTCGACCCGAAGCGCGCCGCGACCGTCCAGCGCGTCGCGGGCTACGCCGACCGCATCGAGGAGGCGGCCGACCTGCCGCGCGACGAGGCGACCGCGCGCCTCACGTACTTCGCCGGCATCGGCGCCTGGACGGCCGCCGAAGTGGCGCAGCGCGCGCTCGGCGACCCCGACGCGGTCTCGGTCGGCGACTACCACCTCGCGAACTACGTCGGGCATGCCCTGCACGGCCGCGACATGAGCGACGACGAGATGCTCGAGGCACTCGCTCCTTGGACGGGGCAGCGGTATCGCGTCATCCGGCTGCTCATGGCGGCGGGGCTGCGCGGCCGGCCGCGGCGAGGCGCGCGCATGGCGTTCGTCGACCACACGGCCCACTGACTCGCGGCCAGGGCCTGTCGAGTGACCTTCGGCCCGGCATCCGCGGGCCCGGTCCGAGAGGCTGGCAGTGGGCCCGCCGACGAGGCGGCTGACGAAGGGTGGTCGTGGTGTTCACGCGGATCGTGGTCGGCTGGGACGGCTCGCCGAACGCCGAGGCGGCGTTGCGATGGGCGCTCGAGCACGGAGGCGACGCGTCGGTCGCGCTCATCCACGTCATCCCCGGCGCCGACGAGTCGAGCGAGTACCTCCGCGCGACGGGCGACCTGCCCGCTGCGCGGGTCGACCTCATGGAGCGCGCCGACGCCGTGCGCGCCGAGCATCCCGGGCGGACGGTCACGACCTCCACCGTCCACGGCCGCCCCGAGAAGGAGCTCGGCGGGCGCCTCGACCACGACACGCTCGTCGTCGTCGGCACCTCGGCGCACGGCCGCGAGACGGCGTGGACGCTCGGTGCGCGCCTCGCCGGGCGGCGGGGCAAGGGCTCCGTCGCCGTCATCCCGCCGGAGTGGGACGCGTCGCAACGGTCGACCGTCGTCGTCGGGGTCGACGGCTCGCTCGAGTCGATGGCGGCGATCCGCGTCGGCGCCGAGCACGCCGCGCGCACCGGCCAGAAGCTCCAGCTCGTGCACGCCTGGGTCGTGCCGACGAGCTGGAACTCCGCATACGTGGAATACCTCGGCGACGTCGAGATGATGGAGCAGATGCGCCGCGACGTGCTCGACGACGCCGTCGAGTACGCGCGCACACATGGCGCCGAGCCATCCGGCAGGCTCGAACGCGGCGGCCCCGCACCCGTGCTCGCCGAGCTCAGCGAGCATGCGAGCGTCGTCGTCGTCGGCAGCCATGCGACCGGCGGGATGGCGCGATTCCTGCTCGGCTCGGTCAGCCACGACCTGCTCCTCACCGCCGCGGGTCCGGTCATCGTCGTCAGCGACGTCGAGTGACGCCATGAGCCAGGAGAGCCTCCGGTTCCTGGGCGCGGCCGACACGGTCACCGGGTCGCGATACCTGCTCGAGGCGAACGGCACGCGCGTCCTGGTCGACTGCGGCCTCTTCCAGGGCTACAAGGTGCTCCGCGAGCGCAACCGCCGCGCGTTCCCGGTCGCGCCCGAGACGATCGACGCCGTCGTGCTGTCGCACGCGCACCTCGACCACTCCGGCTACCTGCCGGCGCTCGTCCGCGACGGCTTCCAGGGCCGCATCTGGGCCACGCCGGGCACCGTCGAGCTGTGCCGGATCATGCTGTCCGACAGCGCGTACCTCATCGAGGAGGAGGCGCGGCACGCGGCATCCCGCCACTGGTCGAAGCACGCCGACCCGCAGCCGGTCTACACCTCCGAGGACGTGCGCGCGACACTGCCCCGGTTCAGCGAGCTCGACTTCGACGAGCGTCGCGAGGTCGCGCCCGGCGTCGAGGCACGGCTGGTGCGCGCCGGGCACATCCTCGGCGCGGCGCAGGTGCGGCTGAAGACGGATGTCGCGCAGCTGCACTTCACGGGCGACCTGGGTCGCGCATCCGACCCGCTCATGCGCGCGCCCGCGCCGCTCGAACCGTGCGACCTCCTCGTGACGGAGTCGACGTACGGCGACCGGTTGCACTCCGCCGAGGATCCGGCCGACCGGCTCGGCGACGTCATCCGCCGCGTCACGCACAAGGGTGGCGTCGTGCTCATCCCGGCGTTCGCCGTGGGGCGCACCGAGACCGTGCTCCTGCACCTCTCGCGCCTGCGCGACCGGGGACTCCTCCCGGCCGTGCCCATCTACCTCAACAGCCCGATGGCGGTCGACGTCGCGGCGATCTACGAGCGGTACCCCGCGGAGCACCGGCTCGAGCGCGACGAGCTGGCGCGGATGTACCGGCTCGCCACCCGCGTGACCACCGTCGACGACTCGAAGCTGCTCAACCTGCGCGGCGGGCCGATGGTGATCATCTCGGCCAGCGGCATGCTGACGGGCGGGCGCATCCTGCACCACCTCAGGGAGTACGGACCCGACCCGCGCAACGCGATCGCGCTCACGGGCTTCCAGGCGGGCGGCACCCGGGGTGCCCGGCTCATGGCAGGCGAGCGCGTGCTCCGGATCTTCGGCGAGGACGTGCCGATCCGCGCCGAGGTCGTCCCGATCGACGGCATGTCGGCGCACCCCGACGCCGACGAGTTGATGGAGTGGCTGCGTACGGGATCGTCGGCACCGGCGGCGACGTACGTCACGCACGGCGAGCCGAACGCCGCCGACGCGCTGCGCCTGCGCATCACGCGCCAGCTCGGCTGGGACGTGCGCGTGCCCGACCATTCCGAGCGCGTGCCGCTCGGCGGCCGCGAGGACCCGGTGCTCGCCGTCCCGACCACCGCCCGAACCGGAACGAGGAGGACCCCATGAACGGAGCCGACGACCGCCCGCCTACGCGCGAGCTCACCGAGGAGGAGTGCTGGCGCCTCATCGCAGACGCGCCCTTCGGCCGCATCGCGGTGTCCGCGGCCGGCGAGGTCGACATCTTCCCCGTGAACCACCGCGTCGACGAGGGACCCGACGGCAAGGCCATCGTGTTCCGCACGTCGCCGGGCACGAAGCTGCTCGAGCTCACGATCCACGCGAACGTCGCGTTCGAGGTCGACGGGTACTCCGATGAGGAGGCGTACAGCGTGGTGCTCAAGGGCCGCGCGCGCGAACTGCAGCGCGAAAGCGAGATCCAGCGCGTCGAGGGCCTCGGCGTGACGCCGTGGGCGCCCGAGGCCAAGGACCGGTGGGTGCGCATCGAGACGACCGCGGTCGGCGGCCGCACGTTCAAGCGGGCGCCGAGCGCGCCCTAGGGTCCCGATACGCCGCTGCGCGGCTACTCGGCCATCGAGGCGTCCGGCTCCAGCAGCTTGTCGAGCGACGGGTGCAGGTGCGGCGTCGCCAGCACGGCCGCGGCCTGCTGCGCGCCGAGCTCGAGCGCCGCGTCGATCCCGGCACCGTCGAGGGTCGCGTGCAGCACCGCCGCCATGAACGCGTCGCCGGCGCCGTTGGTGTCGAGCACCTCGACCGGGACCGCGCCCACGCGATGCTCCGACATCCCGCCGCCCTCGAGCGCGACGACCGCCACGGCACCCTCGGCGCCGAGCGTGCAGACCACGAGCCGCGCACCCTCGTCGATACGGTGGCGCATGAACGGCAGGGGATCGCCGCCGATGCGGTCGGCGTTCATGAAGATCGCCTCGGCCGCGTCGAGGAAGGGCCGGTGGAACTCGGCGGTGCCGTCGTAGTCGTGCACGTCGGTCCAGATCGGCCGCCCGCTCGCGCGCGCGTCGGGGATCATCCGCCGGGAGCGCTCCGAGAGGTCGAGCACGATCGCCGCAGCGGTCTCCATCTCGGCCACGAGCCGCGCGTCGTCGCGGGTCGGTCGATCGTCGGGCGTCGACAGGTACAGCGACACGCGCTCGCCGATGGGCGTCATGAGGTTGAGGTGGCGCTCGGTGCGGCCGCCGTCGATCGCGTGCAGGCCGAGTCCCGGTACGCGGCCGAGGACGTCGCGCAGCCGATCGCCGTCGGCGTCGGGCCCGGTGAGCGTGAACAGCTCGACCTCGCGACCGAGCGCGGCGAGCCCGAGGGCCTTGCCCGCCGACGTGCCGCCGACCGTCTCGTGGTCGCCGAGCGCGAACTGCATGTGCGGCACGGGCTCGGGCAGGTGCTCGAGCAGCACGATCCGATTCCACGACGCGGGACCCGAGATGACCACCTTGCCGACCACGCCGCCTCCATCCGCCGCGCACGTCGCGGCGATTCCATCCTGCCGTGGATGTCGCGGCCGCGCCGATTCGCAGCCGACCCCGAGTCAGCGGTCGATGAACTGCTCGAGCTCGGCCTCGCTCACGGCGATGCCGGCATCGGCGAGTCGCTGCCGCAGGAGTGCGGCCTCGTCGTGCGCGTGCCCGAGGCGGACGTCGGCGCGCACCTGGTCGAGGATCCCCCGGATCTGCTCGGCGCGAGTGGCCTCGGTGGCGCCCTCCTCGATCGGGGCGTCCTGCGTTCCGGATGTGTCGGCCATGGTTCCTCCCTCCAGCGGCGCCGCGGTGGGCGTCACGGCCGATGATGCCGCAGCGCGCGACATCCTGCGAGGCGTTGACAGGGGCGGATGCCGCGTGCCCCCCAGTGCTGCGGCATCCGCCCCCCGCCCCCGACGTCAAGTCACGATCTGATCGAGCGTGCCCAGCGGCACGAACAGCGGTTCACCCGACTCGATCGCCTCGGTGCCGACCTCGGTGCGCGCGAGCGGGTCGAACGGCACGTAGCGGGTGAGGTCCATGCCCGTCGCTTCGGCGAGGTCGGCGATCGCGATCTGGAAGGTGCGATACGGGCCGAGCACGAATCCCTCGAGCCCCTCGACCCGGGAGCGCTTCTGCAGCAGGTCGCGGATCAGCTCGCCCTGGCTGAGCAGGTAGGCCGTCGCGTGCAGCCGCTGGCCGGCGCCATCCGTCGTCGCCGGCATGACCACGAGCTTCCAGAACTCCTGCGGCACCGGCAGTCCCGCGGCGAGCATCGGATCGTCGTCGCGGAAGATGGGGCCGGTGAACACGCACGCCTTGAAGCCCTCGGTGCGCGCACTGTCGAGGATGTAGTTCTCGAGGCCCTGCCAGAGCTGCTTGCCCTGGTTCATGCGCGAGTGCTGGAGCGCGGAGTTCGTGTAGTGGAACGTGTCGTCGTTGGCCAGACGCGCCCGCGGCGTGACATCCGTCGGGCCGCTCGCCTCGGAATCCCAGTTCGGGTCCTCGCGTCGGACCATGTGGCCGCGGTCGATCTCGGGATCGCCGTAGTCCTCCCGGCCCAACTGCGACTCGAGCGGGATGCGCTCGTCGCGGAACCACTTGTCGCCTTCGCGCTTGATGCGCACGGTGTGCTCGCCGTCGATATTGACTGCGGTGATGAGCGGCTGCCTGCGGGCGAGGTGGTACTTCACGCCGAAGTGCGTGTATCGGAGCTCGAACGGCCTTCCCGCGGCCTCATCCGTCGGGTGAGCCAGGCCCTGCTCGAGCGCGGCGGCCGCACCGGGCCACGGCGCGGCGAGGCCGTCGCCGAGGAAGTCCGGGTCGTACCCTTCACGTCCGTCGAAGAAGTCGGCGCGGTGCGCGCCGTCGGAGGCGGCCTCGATGCCGGCGCCGGCCCGATTCTCGCGCGACGCCTCGAATCCGGCCGACAGGGCCGGGCGCTCGCCGTCGATGAGGCGACGCAAGGTGTCGACGCCGACGGCGCTGTTGGCGATGCCGTACTGGCCCGCGTAGTGCAGGCCGACCACGCGGCCGTCGTCCAGGCCGATCAGTGGCGAGCCCGAGTTGCCGCCGAGGCTCGTGCTGTCGTGGGTCAGCGCCCTGCCGTCGCCGAGTGCCTGCATCACCCGGCCGGGCGCGAAGCGCTTGACCTCGTACAGGTCCCGGAAGTACTTCGCCTGGTCGGATGCGTCGTTCCGGGAGTCGTACGCCGGGTAGCCGATGATCGCGACGAGCTGCCCCGACTCGGCCCCGGCGTCCGCGAGCGGCAGCGCCGACGGCAGGCCGTCGCCCTCGATGCGCAGGAGTGCGACATCCGGTGCCGCGTCGTCGGCGAGGTAGGTGATCGCCGTCACCCGCACGGGTGCAGCGTCGCCGGGGTTCGACTCCACCTCTTCCTTGAAGTCGAGCTCGGCGCCGTACGGCAGGCCGGTGAACGGCGCGCGGAGGAAGACGCCACCGCCGTCGAACCCGCGCTGGGCGACGACCTTCGCGACGTGCCGGTTCGTGGCGACGATGCGGGCGGAGTCGCCCTCCTCGTGGATCACCCAGCCGGTGCCGCCCCACGCCATCGCGTGGTTGACGAACTCGACCCGACCGACGGAGCGCACGCTCCCCTCGACGCCCTTGATCAGGGCGTCCGTTCCGGTCGGGAAGTCCGGCAGGGGCTCCAGCTCGACGGTGTCGTTGCGCACGATGAGCGGCGGACGTCCGACACGCCGGACGATCGCCTCCAGGGCGTCGACCCGCAGCACGCTCTCGAGCTCGTCGCCGCGCTGGATGCGTTCGGCCGCCGAGTCGGAGATCGCTCCTGCGGGCAGGTCTGTGCCGCCCTTCCCGGCGAGACGCATGATCTCCTCGCGCAGCCCGGGTGACTTCTCGAGCCAGCGGTGGAGTCCGCCGAGCCGGGCTTCCTCGTCTCGTGGATCGGTCATGATGGTCCGCCTTTCTGCGGAGGTGGTTCGGATGGACGATGGAGTGGCGGGGGATCGGCGGGACGAACCGCTCGTGGGCGGGGGAGCCGAACGCGCTCGTCGTCGTGCACGGCGCGTGCCGCCGAGCAGGACCGCGACGGCCGGGACGAAGGCGCTCGGGATGTTGCGACGGAGGAGCAGCTCAGCTGCTCCCTGCTCGCCGTGCAACGGGATCTGCTTCTGCGCGACTCCGAGCGTGGCGGGCGAGCGCTCGCGCAGCAGGTCCATGACCTCGCGTCCGCCGGGCCGATCCGGAGCCCAGGCGGCGAGCTGGTTGAGGGCGGACTCGTCGGGATCGGATGCGCCGAGCAGGGCGTCGAGCCGCTCGGCGACCGAGACGTCGAGCCGTCGCCGTTCCCACCCGGGCGGGCTTCCGCGCGTGCCGTATGCCCATGACCCGGCGATGGTGCGGCGCCAGCGTTCGGCCGCGAGAGCGACGAGCCGGAGGTCGCGGTCCTGGCGCAGGTACGCCGCTGCACCGGCGACCTCGGCGAGCAGGCCCAGGTCGGCGAGCACCTGGAGCGCCAGAGCCGGCGAGCGCGCCGGGCCGCCCCGCCATGGCCAGGATCCCGCCGGACCCAGGTTCCCGAGCATGTCCAGCCGCTGTTGGGCAGCGGAGGCGTAGCCGTGCAGGAATCCATGGGCGGGCAGCCGGCTCATCGTGGCCACGAGGTCCGCGAACGGGCTGAGCGCAGCGGAGCCGCGGGCGAAGACCACGGCCGTGTCGCTGCGGGCGAGGTCGGCGTGGTCCGTGCGGCCGAGGAGGCGATCCGTTCCCGCTCGGGAGACGGACGCACTGCCCTGCCGCAGGACGCGATCCTCGTCGACGGACGAGCCGGTCGTGGCCCGCCACTGGAGGGCCGCGGCGGCGCCGAGGTCCAGTCCGAGTCGATGAGGAGGTACGGCGACCCCGGCACGGAGGAGCGCGAAGCGCAGGGCGGCGCCGACGAGGCTCGTCAGCGTGGTCTCGGCGGCGACGCCGGCCAGCCGCCGGGCCAGCTCCGGGTCCTCGCGCAGTCGCCTCACCACGCCGTCGAAGTCGAACTCAGCGCCGATCTCGAGGCGGCAGATCGTGGCGAGGCGCTCCGCGTCCAGCCGGCGCACGAGCGAAGCGGGCTCGTGGGACCAGCCTCCCTGCGCGCCGGTCAGCCGCCGAGCCTCGGCCCATCGCCCTGAGCGCCACAGGAACGTCAGGGCCGCGTCGGCGTCGGACCCGTGCAGGTCGAACACCGTCCCTGCGATCGACCGATCGTAGAGATCGTTGCCCTCGAGCCAGTCGGACCGTTCGTTCATCGACCGCAGCTCGCGTGCCGCTTCCGATTCGAGGGCGGTGCCCGCGTCGACGGGCGCCCCCCGGAACCGGCCAGATCGGGCACCGAGCCGGCGGAGGACGAGATCCTGCGCGACCTGCGGCAGTTCCGCGACCGCGCCGGCTTCGAGGCGCTCCAGCACCTGCGGGTCGACGAGCGGGTCCGACGGCCGTCGGCGCATGAGCTGCAGCTGGTGGTACGCCGCCTCGACCGAGGCCCAGGGCTCCGTTCGAGCCCCGAACCACCGCGCGGCGGATGCATCGATCCGCGCCGACTTCGCCGGGGCCGACTCGTACAGGCGTGCGAGCAGTTCTGCCCGGATGTCCGGACGATGACGCAGGAATCCACGGGCGATCGGGTCGGGCTCGACCAGCCAGTGCTCGTTCGCGAGTGCCTCGAAGAGCTCATCCGCACGCGCTGCGGACATCCCGCGCAGTCCGACCTGCGGTGCCACCACCGAACGCACGACCTCGGCGTCGACGAGGCGTACGACGAGCCCGGGGTTCGCGAGCCGACGCAGGTCCGGATCACCGATCCGGGAGAGCAGGAAACGGTACAGGTACGCTGCGGTCATCTCGCCGCGCCCGCCGGCGCGCAGGAGGGCATCCGGCCCGTGGTCGCGCGCCACCTTCGCGGCGAGCCGCAGTGTCACCGGGTTGCCCTGCGCGATCTCGCGCACGGCTTCCCACGACGTCGGATCCACCTCGAGTGCTCGCAGCACACGGTCGGCGCCGGCGTCGTCGAGCCCCGGCAGGACGATCCGCTCGCCCACATGGGCATGGGTCCCCTGCAATGCGTCGCCCGGTCCTGCGCCCACGACCGCGATGTCGGTTCGCAGGAGGTCCGAGAGCTGCGTGATCCACGCGAACAGTCGCTCGGGATGCGTCGAGCCGCGATCGCGGAGCACCTCGAGGGTGTCGAGCACCAGCAGGATCCGATGCGGGGGCTCGGTCAGCGCCGTGCGGAGCGCCAACCCGAGGCCTTCCGGAACGCCCTCCGGACTGTCGCCCTTGAGGGTCGGCGTCCCGGGTTCCATGCCCGCTGCGCGATGCCGTGCGGTGGTGAGGTCGGCGGCCACGGCCGTGGGCACCTGCGCCGCGACCTGCCGGGCGACTTCGATGGTGAGGCCGACCGTGTCCTGCACGTCGAGTCCCGCGCGGTCGAAGTCGAGCCTGACGACGATCCATTCGTCGGATGGGTCGATCAGTCGCGCGGCCAGCTCCTCGAGCACCGCGGACTTGCCGACGCCATGGAGACCCTCGACGTACAGCGTGTTCGTCCGGGCATCGTCCAGGGCGTTGCCGAGCCAGCGGATGATCCGTTCGACCTCCCCCTCGTGCGCCACGAGTCCGCGGCGTCGCGGCGCGTGTGCCGACGAGACGAGCTCGAGGCGCGTGAGCGCCGCCTTCACCTCGGGCAGCCGCGCGTACTGGGGAGCGACTCGCCCCGCGCGCCCGAGCCCTGCGGAGATCCGCTCGAGCGTCGCGCGGTCCGGATCGACGTCGATCGCCGCCTGGATGGCGTCTCCGCTGAACGCCCCCTGCCCGGTGATCGCATCCAGCAGGTCCGTCGTGGACGCATCGTCCGCGTCGAGCCGCCGATCCGCGACCGACTCCAGGAGGATGCCGGCGCCCGCGAGTTCCTCGAGGAGCCGGTGTCGCGTCGCACCCAGCATGAGCCACCCGTCCGGGCCCCGCGCCGTCGACCGATCGCAGTCCTGCGACAGTGCGGCGGCGATGTCGGCCAGCTCACCCGGGCGGACATCACCCCCCGCGGCGACGTTCCGCAGCGCCAGGACGGGATCGAAGGGTCCGGACAGTGCGGCGTAGCGGCGAGCACGCTCGACGCCCGCATCGACGACGTCCTGACGGATCCCGTCGGCGACGGCGGCGGCCTCGGTGAATGCGGTCGTCGCGGGCGACCGTCGACGGGGTGCGTTCATGTCCCGCCTCCCTGCCGGCTGAGGTTTCGGAGGTAGTTCTGGATGATCCCGACGGCCTCGGGAAGGTCGCGCTCGGGGTAGATGCCGTTGAAGGGCGTGCCGTTCGCGAGGGCGACGCTCACGACGACCTCGATCGCCTTCGGATCGGCCGCGCTGCCGAGCTCCATGGACGCGCGAGTCAGGCAGTCGAGCACGTCCGCTCGCGTGAAGCCGCCCACGTACTCGACCACCAGTCCGACCGGTCCCGCAGGATCCGCCGCCTCCGGGCTGGAGAACTCGAGCCCGCCCAGCTGCACGGTCTCGAGCCCGGCGATCATCAGCCGGATCCGCGTCGTCCTCAGGCAGGCCGCGACGAAGGCCTCGAGTTGGAGCCGCGGCATCTCGGTGAGCGGGATGGACGGTTGGTCGATGGAGAACCAGACCGTGCGCCCTGCCGCGGCCGCGGCCTCGTCCACCGCCTTCGCGAGCCGCTCGGCTCGCGAGTGGGCTGCGGACTCCGCGGCGGCAGGACCCACCTCGCCGGGCGGAGACACGGGTGCGACGAACGGCAGGTCCTGCGCGCCGATCCGCACCGCGAGGTCCGCGAGGAGATCGGGCAACTCCTCGTCGAGTGGCACGGGGATCATGAGATGGGAATCGCCCCGGCGCATCAGCAGCTCGGCGAGGATGCTGTGGGAGTAGCCGAGCCCTCGTTCGTCCTCGGCCTCGGGCCGGCGGCGCTTGACCCGGATGCCCCGCACGCGGGTGTCGGGCTTCCCGGCCTCCGCGACCGCGCGGACGAAGAGGTCCCGCCCGATCACGAGCTGATCGCTCCGACCGTCGAGACGCCAGATCTCAGAGGGGGCGATGTCGTCGGCGACGAGGCTCGCCACGTCGTCCAGGAACAGTCGCAGCGGCACGAGCCGACCGCCGACGACCTTCTTGCCGTTGCGGACGACGTGCGCGCGACCTTGGTGCAGTCCGAGGAGCTCGAAGTGCTCATCGAAACAGGCGCCCCCGGACGAGCCCGGCTCGGTGGGGACGCTGTGGTACAACCGCGCGGTGAGGTTGCGGAACTTCCCGGCCGTTCCCCGCCCCAGTCCCTTGTTCTCGCCGTTCGGGAAGTCGCTGAGCAGCACCATCGACCCGGTGGCGACGTCTCCGGCACCGGTCGGGAGGGGCACGCTTCCGAGGTGCCTGGCTGCCGGGGATCGCAGTGAGAGCAGCGCGACGTCGTGCAGGTCCTCGACCTCGGCGTCCGTCCGCGGTGCGCGTTCCTTCCACTCGAGGTCGCCGCACTCGGACTTGAAGGTCGGTGGCATGACGGCCTCGTGCGCGGTGCCGTCGGAGAGGACGACGCGGACCTCCGGCTCGGCCTGTTCCGGGAGGCGCGCGCCCCGGCTCCCCACCACGTGCCAGGCCGTGAGCACGAGGCCGGGACCGAGCAGGCAGCCGCTCCCCACGATCCGGCCGTCCACCTTCACGCGGCACCGGAAGGCGCGAGCACGCGCGGTGAACTGCTCGAGCCCGTCGAAGCTCACCCGATCGCCGGCGATCTCGTCGTCCTCGACCACGAGCTCGGCGGCTCCGTCCGACTGCTGGTCGGGAGGTGCGATACCGCGTGCGAGGAGGGCGTGCTCGAACCGATCCCGGAGCCCGCGCTCGGCCAGCCGGTCGATCGCGTACTGGGAGGGATCCACGCCGCTCGCGGCTGCCGCCGCTTCGAGCGAGCGGAGGTCCAGCGCCGGCTTCCCGTCCTGCTGGATGAGTTGCAGTGCGTGCTCCGCGGCCGATGGATCGTCGCGGAAGACGTCAGCGAGTTGCGTGTCGGTCCACATCGTCGGCCCCCCGGTCCGCCGTTCGTGGTGGGCTCGGCCCGGCCGCGCCCGTCATGTCCTTCGATACCGCAGCGGCGGCGACCGACGCAATAGAGATGAGAGAAATTCAGGGATGGCACCTCGCCGTTTCAGTGCCCTCCCGGACCGGCAGCGCCCGAGCGCAATCAGCCGAGCTACGCCGCGACCGTGATCCGCACGCGGTGCCATCCGGTCGCGCCATCCGGTGGGGGCGGTGCCGACTCGCGCACCTGGACCCGGCCGTCGCGGTCGACGGCGCGAACGGTGAGGTCGTACGTGCCGGGCGCGGCATCCCATTCGAGCATCCACTGCACCCACGTGTCGCGATTCACCGGGGTCGAGAGCTCGGCACGTCGCCACGGCCCGTCGTCGACGCGCACCTCGACGCGATCGATGCCCGTGTGCTGCGCCCAGGCCATGCCCGCGATCGCCGTGCGGCCCGCTTGCACGGTGCGGCCGGCGCGGGGCGAGTCGATGCGAGAGGACAGCTTGATCGGCCCCGTCGCGCTCCACCCGCGGGGCGTCCAGTACGCCTCGTCGGCGGCGAACGTCGTGACCTTCAGCTCCGCCAGCCACTTCGTCGCGGAGACGTAGCCGTAGAGGCCGGGGACGACCATCCGTACGGGGAAGCCGTGCTCGAGCGGGAGCGGCTCTCCGTTCATGCCGACCGCGAGGATCGCATCGCGGTCGGGGTCGGTGAGCGCGTCGAGTGGCGTCGACGCGGTGAACCCGTCGACGCTGCGCGAGAGCACCATGTCGGCGCCCGGCTCGGGCTCGGCCACTGCGAGGATGTCGCGCACGGGCACGCCCAGCCAGACCGCGTTGCCGATCAGGCCGCCGCCGACCTCGTTCGAGACGCAGGCGATCGTGACGGCGTACTCGTCGAAGCCCATGGCGAGGAGGTCGTCGAAGGACAGCTCGACGCGCCGGCCGACCAAGCCGTCGACGACGAGCTGCCACGTCGCGGGATCCACCGCCGGCACGGTGAGGGCGGTGTCGATGCGGTAGAACTCGGCGTTCGGCGTGAACAGCGGCGTGATGCCGGGCACGCCGAGCTGGGCGCCGGCCGGGATCGCCACCGTTCGTCGAGCGGCCGGCAGGCGCAGCGCGCTGCGGAGCGCATCGATCGAGGCGCTCGCCGCGTTCGACACTCGCGCGCCGATCCCGACGACCAGGGCGGATGCCGCGGCGACCGCCGCAACCACGAAGAACCCCCGACGGTCGACCGTGCCCGTGCCCGTGCGCGTGCCATCCGCCGCGCCCGTCGTCGTCGCGTCGCGCCCGCGCCGGAGCCGGCCGACCAGCAGTTCGAGCACGAGGACGCCCACGATCGTGCCGGCCACCGGCGGCACCCACGAGAACGCCGCGGCGCCGGCTCGCGTGACGATCGCCGCGAGAGAGAGCACGCCGGCCACGCCGAGCAGCACGGCGCCCCAGGGCGGGCGCCGCAGCTCGAGCACGCCCGCGATCGCGCTCGCGATGACGACCGCGACGCCCAGGCTGCCGAGCAGCACTGCCTTGTCGGCGGTGCCGAACGCCGCGATCGCGAAGTCCTTCACCGCCGGCGGCACCACGTCGATCACGAACGCGCCGACCGCGACGATCGGGCTGGCGTCCCGCGCGGCGAACACGGCCGCGAGTTCGGCGGCCGCGAGGAACGCCGCGGCGGCGATCACGCCCGAGACTGCCGCCCACGCCGAGGTCGCCCGATCACGGGACTGCGGCGACGGAGGTCGCGTCGCAGCCGACGGCTGTGTCGCGCCCGACGGCTGTGTCGCGCCCGTCGTCGCCGGCTCCGCCATGGCCGCTCCCGCCCCTCCGGTCCGCGGGCGGTCGCCCGCCGTCGTGGTGCGTCGCGGCGGCCGCTCGAGTGGACCTCCGACTCGATCCTCGCACCGTCGTGTCGGCGGCGCATGCTGTGCTGGACGCATGGGCTTCGACGCGCGGTTCCTGGGTCTGCACGCGGCGATGCCGACCGTGCCCGAGTCCGATGCCGCGGCATCCGTCGGACTCGACTACCTGCACTTCACGGTGGTGCTCGACACGCGACGGCGGCTCGCGCGCATCACCGGCGTCAACGTCGACGGCGCGGCCCTCGTCGACGTCGAGCGCGGCGATGACTGGCGGTTCGACGCGCGCGTGCCCGAGCACTGGCAGACGGGCCCCGACGTGTACGCGCGCAACGACCTCGACCGGGGCCACCTCGTCCGGCGACGCGACCCCGTGTGGGGCCCGCCCGAGGTCGCCAGGCGTGCGAACGCCGACACGTTCCGCTATCCGAACGCCGCTCCGCAGCAGGCCGAGTTCAACCAGTCGCTCGAGCTCTGGAACGGACTCGAGGACCACGTGCTCGAGTACGCGCGCGTGCACGCGCAGCGGCTCAGCGTGTTCACCGCGCCGGTCCTCGCGGTCGGCGACCCGCCCTACCGGGGCATCCGCGTGCCGCTGCGCTTCGTCAAGGTCGTCGCGTGGCGGTCGGGAGACGAGCTCGCGACGGCGGGGTTCGTGCTCGACCAGTCACCCGTGCTCGACCTCTCCGAGGCGGCTCGCGCCGAGCAGGCCGAACGCGAGCGGCGACGGCTCGCCGACGGCGCCGTGGCCGTGCCGGATCTCGGGCCGTTCCGCACGTTCCAGGTGCCCGTCGCGTCGGTCGCCGCACTCACCGGGCTCGTCATGCCCGTGCTGGTCGAGGCCGACCGGATGGCGCGAGCCGGCGCGATCCCGCCGGGCGAGGCGCCCGTGGGCACCGGCGTCGATGCCGACGCGTGGCGCGAGGTCAGCCGGCCTGAGGAGCTGATGCTCGGGCCGTGACGACGAAGTCCTCGAGCAGCTGGAGGCCCTCCGGCCACTCGCCGAAGCCGCTCTCGACGTTCACGTGACCACGCGGACCGAGCTCGACGAACTGCGTACCCCACGTCCTGGCGATGTTCGCAGCGCGATCGAGCGTGCAGTACGGGTCGTCCGACGAGGCGAGCACGAGCGCCGGGATCGGCAGCGGCGCGTTCGCGACGGTGAACGTCGGAGCCTGCGTCGGGAACTCCGGGCAGACGGGGTCGGGCGGCGCCACGAGGAACGCGCCCGCGGCGCGCGACGCCGCGTCATCCGTCCGCACCGCCCACTGCGCCACGGCGAGGCAACCCAGGCTGTGCGCGACGAGCACGGGCGCCGGATGGGCGCGCCCCACGGCGCGATCGATCGCGTCGACCCAGTCGTCGAGGTCGGGCTCGTCCCACGAGCGGGGCTCGATGCGGTGCGCGTCGAGCATGACGCCCTGCCAGCGCGACTGCCAGTGCGCCGGGGCAGAACCGCCGATGCCGGGGACCATGACGGAATGATGCACGCGGGCTCCTCGGGGCGACGAAAGAGGGGGCGCGCTGGGCGCCCTCGTCCGGGTACGTTCCAGCATGGCACCGATGGGGGCCGATCCAGAAGCGGATGACGCACTCCGTCATCGGATTTCAGGGGTTCCGTCCGCGATCGCGTCGATGACAGGGTGGAGGCATGGCCGCTGCCGAGACCGCCGCGCCCCTGGAGACCGTCCGGACCGATGTGCTCGTGGTCGGCGCGGGACCCAGCGGGCTCATGGCCGCGAACGTGCTCGCGAAGCTCGGCGTCGACGCCGTGATCGTCGACGGCAAGGACGGGCCGACCCGTGAGTCGCGCGCCCTCGTCGTGCAGGCCCGCTCCATGGAGCTGTACGACCAGATCGGCCTCGTCGACCGCGTGCTCGCCGAGCGCGGCGCGGCGATCGGGGCGGTGCTGTGCTTCCGGCACCGCGTGCTCGGCGAGTTCCCGCTGGCGCGATTCGGGCGCACGGTCACGCCGTTCCCCGACGTCACGATGCTCGAGCAGAGTCGCAACGAGCGCATCCTCGTCGACGGGCTCGCCGAGCGGGGGCGCGAGGTGCGGTGGCGTCACCGGCTCGTGACGCTCGATCCGCACGCGGCATCCGTCACCGCCCGGCTCGATGGGCCCGATGGGCCCGTGACCGTCGAGGCGCGCTGGGTGATCGGGGCGGATGGCGCCCACTCGGCGGTGCGCGAGCTCCGCGGCATCCCCTTCGAAGGCGTCGCGAACCCGCACACGTACTTCGTGGCGGACGCGATCGGCGCGAGCGGCCTGGTCGACGGGCGGGTCAACATCCGGATGGCGCCCGACGACCTCCTGCTGTCCTTCCCGATGGGCGAACCGGGGCACGCGCGGATCCTCGGGGTCGTGCGCGATACCGACCTCGCGGCCGGGGGCGAACTCCCGGAGGGGCTGGTGCGGTCGCGCATCGCGCGCGGCTTCACGGTCGGGTACCGGTCGTCCGCCTGGTTCGCGACGTACCGCGTGCACCACCGGGTCGCGGCGCGGTTCCGCGACGGGCGGTGCTTCCTCGTCGGCGATGCCGCGCACATCCACTCGCCGGTCGGCGGGCAGGGCATGAACACGGGCCTGCAGGACGCGCACGACCTCGCATGTGCGCTCGCCGACGTGCTCGTCGGCGGGATGCCCGATCGCCGCCTCGACCGGTACGAGGCCGAACGCCGCCCGGTCGCCCGGAAGCTCGTCGCGACGGCGGACCGGTTGTTCGGGCTGGTCACCGCCGACACCGTGCTCACCCGGTTCATCCGCGGGCGCGCCATCCCGGCCATTGGTCCGCTCGGGATCCGGGTGCTGCCGAGGATCATCGGCGGGCGCCGCCTGTTCGGCTTCCTGTCGCAGACGCGCATCAGGTACCGGATGTCGCTGACGAGGCCCCCACGTTCGCAGGCGCGCGACGACATCGTGGGCAAGCGCCTGCCGTACGCCGGCGGAGACGCGTCCAACTTCGACGCGCTCCGCTCGATGCGGTGGCAGGTGCACGGCTACGGCGCGCCCGCCGATCTCGTCGCCTCGGTCGCGGATCGGCTCGGGATCGAGCACCACGTGTTCGCGCCCGACGCGAACGGGCGCCTCCGCTCGGACCGGCTCTACCTCGTGCGGCCCGACGGGTTCGTCGCCGCCGAAGCGAGCGTCACGGCGGGGCGGGCCGCTCGCGCGGGGCGCCCGGGCGCAGTGCCCGCGTCGTTCCGCGAGCAGCTCGCCGGCTGAAGATCTTCGGACCGTCAGTTCGTCGGTACTTCGGTACGTCGGTACCTCGGTACGTCGGCACCTCGGCACCTCGGTACTTCGGTACTTCGGTCCCGGTTCGCAGAAGCGGAAACAGTGTCGGCGCGCCGCCGGCGGCAGCGTCCAATCGCGGGTCGCGTCAGCCGGCAGCGGCCGGGTCCGCGGGCTCAGCGGGTTCCGCTGAGGCGGCGACCGGGACGACCGCGACGCGGGCCGACCAGCTCGTCGCGTCGCGCGACATGGTCCACGCCTCGATGCGCTTGAGGCCGTGGCATCCGAGCACCACCTTCGCGACGCCGTCGGCCAGGTCGCGCGACGACGGCGGGTTGATGCGCGCCAGTTCGTCGAGGCTGAACGCGTCGACCGCGATGGGCTCGATGCCGCCGGCCGCGTACAGCACCAGGTCCCACGACTCCACGTCGTCGGTCACGACGACCCGGCGCAACTCGACGCGTCCCGCGTGCTGCACCTCGTCGTCGGTCAGGCTTCCGAATGGCTTCGTCATGCGCGCACCCCTGATCACAGCCGACCACACGCGCGCCCGCACCGCACGCAGGTGCGGGGCGAGTCGCGCAGCGCGTGTCGTGGTCGTAGCGTGGGAACAGGCGCGACGACGAGGTCGCGACGCGACGTCGAGGAGGACGCCATGGCCGTCATCGGGTGGATCGGGCTCGGGCATATGGGGGCGCCCATGGCCGCGCACCTCGTCGAGGCCGGGCACGACGTGGCGGGCTTCGACGTCGATCCGCGCATGGCCGAGCACGCGGCATCCGCCGGCGTTCGACTGGTGGCGGATGCCGCGACCGCCGCACGCGACGCCGACGCCGTGTTCACCTCGCTCCCGCGTTCGGAGCACTCGCGCCAGGTGCTCATCGGCGACGCCGAGCACACGGGCCTGTTCGACGTGGTCCGGCCGGGCACGCTCGTGCTCGACACCTCGACCGTCGACGTCGAGACGGCCCGCGATTGCCACGAGGAGGCGGCGGCGCGCGGCGTCCGCTTCGTCGACTCGCCCGTGTCGGGCGGCATCGCCGGGGCGCACGCCGGCTCGCTCACCTTCATGCTCGGCGGCGACGAGGAGGCGACGTCGGAGGCGGCCGCGCTCGTGCAGCCGATGGCCGGCCACGTGTTCGTCGTCGGCGGGCCGACCGCGGGCATCGCGGCGAAGCTGGCGAACAACCTGATGCTGTTCATCACGCTGCAGGCCGCGTCGGAGGGCGCCCGGCTCGCCGAGGCGCTCGGCCTCGACCCGGTCGTGTTCCACGACCTCGCGACCGTGTCGTCGGGCGACTCGTGGCCGCTGCGCACCTGGTACCCCGTACCGGGCGTGGTCGAGACGAGCCCCGCGAACCGGAACTTCGACGCGACGTTCACCACCCGGCTCGCCGAGAAGGACCTGTCCTACGCGCTCGCCGCGGGCGACGCCGCGGGACTCGACCTCGCCGCCGGAAGGCTCGCCATGGAGCGCTTCGCCCGGCTCATCGACGAGGGCTACGGCGACCGGGACTGCAGCCTCGTCGTGAAGTACGTCGGGCGCGATGGGAAGACGCCGGGATTCGACCCCGCCGCCTGAGCGGTCGCGGGTGCCGGTGGCGCCGGTGCGCGGCATCCGTTCACCCGGCCTCGGTACCCTCGAAGGGGCGACGCGAGCAGAGGCGAGGAGGTGGGCATGGTCCGGCTGAGGCTTCCGTGGCGGCGCCGCCGCGAGCGGCTGAAGATGGCGCCGTTCGACCGGTCCGCGCTGCCCGAGCGCAAGGAGGCGACCTTCGACGAGATGCTCGAGGAGGGCCTGCTCATGGCCGAGTCGGCCGGCCGGATGGCGCTGAAGAACCGCCTCATCGTGGGCGCGCTGCGGGGCGACGAGCCGTACTCCGACGAGCGCGCGGCCGGGATGGCGCGTGCGGTGCTGTACGAGCTCGTGCAGGAGGCCGACGAGGGCGCCGAGCACCTCGCCGCCGAGCGCGAGACCGCCGCGCAGCGCGACGGCCGGTCGCAGCACCAGCACGACTACCACCGCGGCGACCTGCTGAACCTGCGCCGGCGCGAGAAGGTGCACGCCGAGGTCGCGAAGCAGCTCTGGACCAAGCGGTCCGACGACGCGTACATCGCCGAGCTGGTCGACCGTGCACGCGACGACGCGTGGCACGAGCTCGGCGCCGCGATCGAGCAGGAGCTCGACCGGCGTTGGCCTCGCTTCGATGAGGAGCCCGACTACGCCGACCACCGCGCCGAGCGCATGGAGGTCGTGGCCGACGATCTCCTGCGCGACCTCGCCCGCCTCGAGGCGCAGCGCGCGGTCGAATCCATCCCCGAGTACTGAGGCGCAACCCCGTGTCGTGTCGGGTGCGCGAGGCTACCGTGGTCGCATGACCGCCGCAGCCGACGAACCCGACCGCGTCGCACCCGAGTCCGAGGGGTCCGTGCGCGCCGCCCCGTGGGACGCCGGACGATGGACGCGCGACCCCGTCGCCGTTCGCGCGGACGGTGACGGCATCGTGGTCGAGGCGGCGGCGGGCAGCGACTTCTGGCGGACAACCCACTACGGGTTCGTGCACGACGACGGTCATGCGCTGCTCGCGCCCTGGCCGACGGATGCCGCGGTCGAGGTGTCGTTCGACACGTCGACGCTCGATGGGCTCTACGACCAGGCGGGCCTCATGCTGCAGGCCGGCGACGAGGTCTGGGTCAAGGCAGGCATCGAGATGAACGACGGCGTGCCCCATGTCGGCGCGGTCGTGACGAATCGGGTCTCGGACTGGTCGCTGGCGCCGGTGCCCGACTGGGCGGGTCGCATCGTCACCATCCGGGCGAGCCGGTCGGGCGTCGAGGGCGACGCGGTCACGCTGCGCGCCCGTGCCGATGAGGGGGAGTGGCGCACCATCCGGGTCGCGCCGTTCGACGCGGATGCCGCGACCGCCGGCCCGCTCGTCTGCGCGCCGATGCGCGAAGGCCTGAACGTGCGGTTCACCCGCTGGGCGTTCGTGGCGCCCGACGTGGACCTGCACGAGGACCCGCCCGCCGGCTGATCCGCGTGAGCGGCCGGCTCTGGTCGAGCCGCTCAGGGGTGTCGGTGCTCCATGCCGTGTCCGTCGCCATGCGGGACCGCGAGATCGCCGGCCGGCGTGGCGGCGAGCGCCGGCGTCGCCAGTGCCGCGACCAGCACGGCGCCGACCAGCACGCCGATCACCGAGGTGCGGGCGGGGAGGGTGCGGCGCTGCCGCATCCGGCGGAGTTCGGCCGCAGCACCGGCCGCAACCGCGATGACGAAGACATCTGCCACCAGCAACGGAAGCGCGGCGACCTCGAGGATCGGCGTGGCACCGGAGGCGACCAGCGCGGCCGAGAGCCCCAGGACACCCAGTGCCGAGGCGAGCACCGAGCGGGGCGCCGGCGACCGACCGGAACGAAGGGCGAGCAGGGCCCAGCCGAACGCGGCGATGCCGCACCCGACCAGGCCGGCCCCGACGGCGACGCCGCCGGGCCCGGTCGCCGGACCCCCCGCCGCCGAGGCCGCCGCCTCGAGCGCACCGGCCGCCACCGCGATCAGCACCAGCCCGGCGCCGAGAGCCGAGAGCATGGGCCAACTCCGGACGAGGCTCCGGACCATCGACGCCGTCGGACCGGCCATGACAGCCCCTACGCCGTCGCCGGGCGCGCGCTGCCGGCCCGCTCAGTGGCCAGGCCCACCGCGAGCAGCACGATCGCGCTGGCGAGGTGGAGGAAATGGTCGGCGGTGTTCAACGCGAGGATGTTCGCCGCGGTGCCGGCGAGGAAGAAGCCGACGACGCCGAGGAGCAGGTAGGTCGCGCCGACGATGGTGTTGACGAGCTTCGCCGCTCGAGCGCTCGCAACCCCGGCGATGAGCAACGCTCCACCGATGAGCAGGTGGGCGACATTGTGCAGGGGATTGACCGCGAAGACGCCGAGCAGCAGGCCGCCCTCTGTCGCGATGAAGCCGATTCCGCCCGTGACGGCGAAGCCGAGCAGGCCGACGAGCAGGTAGACGGCGCCGAACACCGTGGCGATGATGCGGTTCGGAGAGCGGGACATGATTCCTCCTTCGGGACGGCGGCGGATGCCGCCTCTGATCGTGGTTCGGAGCGGCCGCCTCGCCGGATTGCCCGACCAATCGGTTCTGCCGTCGGCTCCGAATCACGATCGACCGAGGAAGGAGGTATCCCGTGCTCGCGCTCGCCTGGCCGAGCGGGTCTGGCATGCTGGACTCCGTGGTCGACACCGGCGAGCCCGCGGAGACGTCGTCCACCACGCTCGATGCTCTGCTCATCGCGACCGCCGCCGGCGACCGCGGCGCATTCAGCCGCCTCTACGACGAGACCGCACCCCGCGTCTACGGGCTGGTGCGCCGTGTGCTCGTGGACGCGGCGCAAGCCGAGGAGGTGACGCAGGACGTGTTCCTCGAGGCCTGGCAGACCGCGGCCCGATTCGATCCGGCCAGGGGTGCGGCGGCGGCGTGGCTGCTCACGCTGGCGCACCGCCGTGCCGTCGACCGGGTGCGCTCGGTGCACGCGGCGCGCGAACGCGACCTCAGGACCGGCATCCGCGATGTCGACGTCCCGGTCGACGAGGTCGCCGAGGCGGCCGAGATCGCGGTCGAACACGATCGGGTGCGCGGCGCGCTCGCTGAGCTCGGCCCCGCCCAGAGGGAGTGCCTTGCGCTGGCCTACTACGGCGGCTTCACCCAGTCCGAGATCGCTGCTCGCCTCGGGCTCCCGCTCGGGACGGTGAAGACCCGATTGCGGGATGGCATGATCCGACTGCGAGAACTGCTGGGGGTGACGACGTGAGCCGAGCCGACGATGCCGCGGCCCAGCCGACGGGCGAGCTTCGAGAACTCGCCGCCGCCTATGCGCTCGGAGCGCTCGACGAAGCCGACCGCCGCCGGTTCGAGCGCGCGCTCGCGGATTCGCCCGAGCTCCGGTCCGAGGTCGAGGCGTTCCGATCGGCGGCGAGCTCGCTCGGCGAAGCGGTTCCGCCGATCACTCCGCCGCAGAGCCTGAAAGCCGATCTCTTCGCCCGGCTCGACGAGCACCCCCAGGAGCAGCCGCGTGACGGCGGAAGCGCCGATGACCCGGTCGTCGAGGTCGTGCCGGCGGATCGCGTCGAGCGACCCGAGCCGATGGCCTCGGCGTCCCCTGCGCCGGTCGATGAGCTCGCGGCCCGACGCAGGCGACGCCGACTCGCCGTCGTGCTCTCGTCGGCGGCGGCACTGCTCCTCCTCGTCGCCGGTGTCGTCGTCGGCGTGAACTGGCCGGGGCCGAACGGCTGGGGCGCCCAGCGCGAGCTGGCAGCACTCGCCGACGCGCCGGATGCCGAGCGGGCGACGGTCGAGGCCGCGGCCGGTGGCCAGGTGACGCTCGTATGGTCGGCTGAGCAGCGGCGCAGTGCCATCGTCGCGGAGGGCCTGCCCGATGTGGGCGACGATCGCACCTACGAGCTCTGGTACATCGACGACGAGGGGGCGGTCTCCGCGGGCACCTTCGACGTGCACGACGAGGAGGCATGGCGACTGCTCGAGGGCGAGTTCGCGCCGGGCGTGGTGGTGGGTCTCACGGTCGAGCCGGCGGGCGGTTCCGAACGCCCCACGACCGACCCGGTCGCCGTCATCCCCACCTGAGCGTCCCCGGCCTCCCGGCTCACGCATCCCCGCGCGTGGCGCTGACCGCGTCGCCGCGCGCCTACGGCGCGATGTGGTGGCTCGCGCGGAACACGTCGCCCGGGTCGACCTTGCGCTTCACCGCCCGCAGGCGCTCGAGCGTGGCGGGCGGGAAGATGTCGCCGAGGAATTCGTCGCCGAACTCGGGCGTGAAGTTCGCGTACTTGCCGGTCGTGAACGCCATCGCCGCGTCGACGGCGACCCGCGCGGCGGCGACCTGCTCGTCGGTCGCGTCGAGGGGCAGGATGCCGTTGATCGCCACGAGCGCCTGGCCGTCGCGCTGCGCGATCGCCGTGGCGTCGGGCGCGACCCGCGAGAACGCGCCGCCGAGCGCGCGGATGAGGAGCATCGTCGGGACCTCGCGGTCGACGGCGCGCGCGAAGGCGTCGAGCGCTGCGTCGGAGAGGTCGGGCGCGAAGCCGTTGCCGCCGACGAACAGGAACGGCGGCTTGCCCGGGGGAGCCGCCTCGAGGAGGTCGACGTACTGCACGGGACCGAGCGACTCCTCGGCGAGCGAGGCCAGGGACGTCATCGGCTCGAGCAGCGCACGCAGTTCGGCCTCGGACCCACGCAGGGCGACCGACAACTGGGGCCCGGCGGGCATCTCGGGAACGAGGGGCGGCATCACGAGGAGCGTGCCGTTCAACTCGTCGGGCGCGGCGAACAGCACGTCGCGCCAGGCGCGCAGCACCGCGGGAACGTCGGATGCTTCCCATCGCAGGTGCCCGCCGACCAGCCCGTCGACGGGGGCGGCCTGGAACGTGAACCGCGTGGCGACGCCGAAGTTGCCGCCGCCGCCGCGCAGCGCCCAGAACAGCTCGGGGTGCGTCTCGGCGTTCACCGTGAGCACCTCGCCCGCGGCGGTGACGAGCTCGACCTCGCGCACGATGTCGACGGTCAGGCCGTGCGTGCGTGCGAGCCAGCCGATGCCGCCGCCCAGTGCGAGCCCGCCCACGCCCACGTCGTCGGTGTCGCCCGACGTGATGCCGAGGCCGTGCGGTGCGAGGGCGGCGGCCACGTCGCCCCACCTGGCGCCCGCGCCCACGTGCACGAGCCCGTCGGTGCCGGCGAGTTCGACCCCGTTCAGCTCGCCGAGGTCGATCACGAGGCCGCCGGTGGCCGGATCGGAGCCGTGGCCGCCCGCGCGGACCGCGATCGGCACGGCGGCGTCGACCGCGGCGCGCACGGCCTCGGCGACCTCGGCGGCGGACGTGGGACGCACCACGGCGTCAGGCGTGCCCGCGGCGCCGAAGACGGCCGCGCCGGCCTCGTACTCGGGGGTGCCCGGAGCATGGACGCGCTGCGGCATCCGCTGGCTCAGATCGGCGATGAACGACATGGGGGCCAGTCTGCCGAGTCCCACCGACATCCCACGAGCCCCGATCAGGGCACGAATCGCCCACATCCCGCCATCCCTGGCGGGGGCGCGGCCTACTCGCCGCTCGGGTGCGCGCCCGCCGCGTCGATGACCCACGCATTCGCGAACGCGCGCTCGCGCCACGCCGCGTACCGCCCCGAGACCCCGCCGTGCCCGGCCGCCATCTCGATCTTCAGCAGCGGGTCGGCGCCGGCCTCGCGCAGCTTCGCCACCCACTTGGCGGGCTCGACGTACAGGACGCGCGTGTCGTTCAGCGACGTGATCGCGAGGATCCGCGGGTACTGCACCGCGTGCACGTTCTCGTAGGGCGCGTACGACTTCATGTACGCGTAGACCTCGGGGTCGTCGAGCGGGTTGCCCCACTCGTCCCACTCGATGACGGTGAGCGGCAGGGACGGGTCGAGGATCGACGTGAGGGGGTCGACGAAGGGCACCTCGGCCACGATGCCCGCGAACAGGCGGGGTGCGAGGTTCGCGACTGCCCCCATGAGCAGTCCGCCGGCCGATCCGCCCTGCGCGACGAGGTGGTCGGGCGAGGTGATGTCGCGGTCGATCAGGTGCTCGGCCGCGGCGATGAAGTCCGTGAACGTGTGCCGCTTGTGCAGCTTCTTGCCGTGCTCGTACCAGAGCCGACCCATCTCGCCGCCGCCGCGCACGTGCGCGACGGCGAACACCATTCCCCGATCGAGCAGCGACAGCCGGGGGATGCCGAAGCCGGGATCGATGGCGTGCTCGTACGAGCCGTAGCCGTAGAGCAGCATGGGCGCGGGCTCGCCGAGGGTGACCAGGTCGGAGCGGTACACGAGCGAGATCGGCACCTTCGTGCCATCCGGCGCCTTCGCCCATTCGCGCTTCTGCGCGTACCGCTCGGGATGGTAGTCGCCGAGGACGGGCTGCTGCTTGCGCACGGTGCGCTGCCCGGTCGGCACGTCGACGTCGATCACGGTCGACGGGGTCACGAAGCTGCCGAAGCCGATCCGCAGCGACCGCTGCTCCCAGGCCGGGTTCGCGCCCACGCCGGCCGAGAAGAGCTCCTCGTCGAACATGAGCTCGTGCAGCGTGTCGTCGGGCGTCGCGTCGTCGGGCAGGCCCTGCGGCGGCACCTTCGCGATCGCGACGCGCGGCAGGCCGTCGCGACGGTACTCGAGCGCGACGAAGTCGCGGAACGCGTGCGCGCCCTCGATCCGCATCCGCGGGTCGTGGGGGAGCAGCATCCGACGCGGCCCCTGGGGGTCGTCGACGGCGACGCTGACGAGTTCGAAGTTCACCGCGTCGCCCTCGTTGTGCACGATGAGCAGGCGGTCGCGGCCGCCGGCGACGGCGTGCTCGACGTCGTACTCCACGCCCTCGCGCCGCGGCCAGACGACCGAGAACTCGCCCGTGGGCTCGGAGGTGTCGAGGAGCCAGGTCTCGCTCGTGATGTGCGAGCCGGCCTCGAGCACGAGGTAGCGATGGCTGCGCATGAGCCCGACGCCGAGCCAGAATCGCTCGTCGGGCTCGTGGAACACCTGCACGTCGGCCGAGGCGGGGGTGCCGACCTCGTGCCGCCAGATCGTGTCGGGTCGCCACGCGTCGTCGACCGTCGCGTAGAAGAGGTACCGACCGGATGGCTCGAACACCGCGCCCCCGGCCGTGCCGGGGATCTCGTCGTCGAACTCGCGGCCCGATCCGTCGATCGAGCGCAGCCGCAGCGTGTACCGCTCGTCGCCCTCGACGTCGACCGCGTAGAGCATCGTCGCGCCGTCGGCGGTCACGTCGAAGCTGCCGAGCGCGTAGAACTCGTGCCCCTTGGCCTCGAGGTTGTCGTCGAGCAGCACCTGCTCGTGCGGCAGCGGCGAGCCGTCCTCGGGCACCGCGGGCGGCTCCCAGTCGTCGGGCGTCGTGATGGGCACGCGGCAGTGGATCGCGTACTGGAGGCCCTCGACCGTGCGCGAGTAGTACCACCACGTGCCTTCGCGCGTCGGGACGGTGAGGTCGGTCTCCTTCGTGCGCCGCTTGATCTCCTCGAACACCTGCTCCTGCAGCAGCGAGAGGTGCTTCGTGCGCGCCTTGGTGTAGGCGTTCTCCTCGTTCAGGTGCGCGATCACCGCCGGGTCGTCCTTGTCGCGCAACCACTCGTAGTGGTCGACCACCACGTCGCCGTGGTGGGTGCGTTCGGTCGGTCGCTTCTCGGTCACCGGAGGAGTCAGCACGACCCCCACGCTACGCCGACCGTCGCGGTCGCGACATCCGCCCCTCGTGATCGGCCGAGCGGATGGCGCGGCCCGCGCCCCGGCTCAGTCCTCCTCCTCGGCGATCTCCTGCACCTGCCACGTGTCGTCCTCGACGTGCACCAGGACCCCGCGGACGCGCACGCCGTCGCGCACCGCCTGGAACGCGATGGGCGGTGCCTCGCCGGCGCCGAGGCCCATGCTCGCGCTGAACGTGGGCGTCTCGTAGCCGAGCGAGACGAGGGCGTCGGTGCGCTGCTCGGTGTCCCAGATGCCCGACATCGAGTAGGTCATCCCGCCGGCCGCCAGGGCGCCGAACACGATCGCCACGTAGCCCGTCTCCCGGAGCGGCTTGATGCGGCGGTGGGTGCCGATGATCGAGACGACGACGCCGGCGAGCACGATCAGCGCAGGGATCACGAGCGGGAGTGGGCTCCACGGTTCGAGCGTGACGATCTCGTTCACCCGATCCCCCTTACCGCCTCGTCGCGCTCAGGCTAGACCCACCGGTGCGGACGGCGCGACAGCTCGTGCTCGACGGCGGCGCGCACGACACGCAGCGCGCCGGCGAGGCGGGCGTCGGGCGGCGACGCGTAGCCGAGCACGAGACCGGACGGACCCTCGCCGGCGATCGCCGAGTAGTCCGAGAGGGGCGAGACGAGCACCCCCTCGGCCGCGAGCCGCGCCACGACCCGCGCCGCGAGCGCCCGCGAGGGGAGGCCGACCACGGCGTGCAGCCCGCCGTCGAGGCCCGACAGCGGCGCGCCATCCATGCCCGAAAGCTCGGCGAGCAGCAGCTCGCGCCGATGCGCGTAGTCGCGTCGCGCTGCCGCGATGTGCCGCCGCACCGCCCCGGTCGCGAGCAGCGAGGCCATCGCCTCCTGCGCGATCCCCGGGACGGGGCACGTCTCGTCTTCGCGCACCGCGGCGATCGCATCACGCAGGCCGGCGTTCGCCGGCAGCACCACGTACCCCAGCCGCAGCCAGGGCGTGAGCACCTTCGAGAAGCTGCCCACGAGCACGGCCCGTCCGGCGCGGTCGAGCGAGGCGAGCGCCGGCAGCGGCGTGCCCACATGGCGGAACTCGCTATCGTAGTCGTCCTCGATCACGAACGCGCCGGACGCCTCGGCCCACTCGAGCAGGGCCAGGCGCGTGGCGACCGGCAACCGTCCGCCGAGCGGGTACTGGTGGCTGGGCGTCACCATCACCGCGTCGGGGGTGGGACGGATGGCGCGGAGCGCCGCGACGTCGATGCCGTCGGCGTCCACCGGCACAGGCACCGTCAAGAGCGCGCCCCTCCGCTCGAGCACCCGCCGCGCCGACGGGTACCCCGGATGCTCGACCGCGACCACCGGCGTACCGCCCGCCATCGCCCGCAGCGCGGACGCGAGCAACGCCACCGCATCGCTCGTGCCCGCCGTCACGACCACGTCGTCGGGCGAACAGGCCACGCCGCGCGCGTGGCGCAGGTGGTCGGCGATCTCGGATCGCAGCCGGCGCTCGCCGAATGGAGGGGCGGTGTCGCCCGGCACTGCGACCCGCGCGGCGTGACGCCAGGCCGAGCGCCAGGCGCGCTCGTCGAGCCGCGCGGTCGAGGGGCGTCCGGGTCGCAGGTCGAGCTCGCCGTCCCCGCCCGCAGCGGCGCTCGGAGCAGGAGCGGACTCCGGCGCGACCGACTCGACCGAGCGGCCCGGCGCCATCGCGGAAGCGTGCGCCGCGAGCGGGGCGACGCGGGTCGGCGCCCCCTGGCGCACCTCGAGGTACCCCTCGCCCGCGAGCTGCTCATAGGCGGCCACGACCGAGCTGCGGGCGACGCCGAGCTCGGTCGCGAGCGAGCGCGTCGAGGGCACGGGGTCGCCGGCCTGCAGCCGACCGTCGAGGATGCCTCGGCGCAGGCCCTCGACGAGCTGTGCGCCGAGCGGGCTCGCGTCGTCCCGGTCGATGACGAGGAGCGGTCCGTCCATGGCGACCTCCAACTGGACTGGTCGTATGCGCGACAACTGGTCTGCTCACCATACCAGCGCGGCGCGCACACTGAATCGCATGACCTCGATCGCGACCCCCGCCGCACCCTCCCGCACGACCGCCACCGCCCGGCGCGTCCGCCGCCTGCCCGACCGGCAGACGAGCGACCGCCTCGCCCTCCACGAGCTGCTCGACTCCGAGCTCGTCGGACACCTCGCGGTCGCGCTCGACGGCGTGCCCGTCGTCGTCCCGATGGGCTTCGCCCGCGTCGACGGCCACGTGCTGGTGCACGGCTCGACCGGCGGTGGATTCGCCCTGCGCGCGGCATCCGCTCGCCTGCCCGTCGTGTTCTCGGTCACCGCCCTCGACGGCCTCGTGTACGCGCGATCGCTGTTCGACAGCTCGATGAACTACCGCAGCGCGACGATCCAGGGCGTGCTCGAGCCCGTGCCGGCCGACGAGTCGGATGACGCGCTTATCGCGCTCTCGGAGCGGCTCATGCCCGGCCGCCCGGCCGAGGTGCGCGGAACGCGCCGCAAGGAGGTCGCCGCGACGCGCGTGCTGCGGCTCGCGCTCGACGACGTCGTCATGAAGCAGCGCTCGGGTGGACCGTCTGAGGAGCCGGACGACGGCGAGGACCACGCCACGTGGGCCGGCGTGGTCCCCCTCGAGCGCCGGTGGGGCACGCCCATCGCCTCAGGGCTGACCCCTGAGGGCACGCCCGTGCCCGATTCCGTGATCGCGCTGACGACCCGCGTCGCGCCATCCGACAGGCTCGGATGATGGAAGGAGGTGCGTGATGTTCGCCACCCTGCTCGTGCTCGGACTCATCGTCGGATGGGCGGTCACCGCTGCGCTCGTCGAGTTCCGCAGCGACGGCTACCGCCGGACCCCGACCGCCGCCCACTGAGCGCCGTCGCGACCCGACCTCCGCACCGCTCCCGCCTCGCCTGAGGCCCCCTCACCTGTCTCGTGCCGCGGAATACGCAGATCGCCCGATGCACCCCGGGTACCTCAGCGAGCACGCTCGCACCATGACCGATCGACCCCTGACGCAATGAAAGGAGGTGCGTGATGTTCGCCACCATGCTCGTGCTCGGCCTCATCTCGGTGTGGGCCACCGTTGCCGCGGTGATCCAGTTCCGTCGCGACGGCTACCACCGCACGACGACCCTCGCCCACTGAGGCTCGGAGCGCGACCCGGACATCCCGCACTCTGCCGGCCTGAGGCCCCCTCACCGCCTCGGCCCGACGAAATAGGAACATCGCCCGATGAACCGCCACCGCCTTAGGGCGCACCATCGGATCATCGCCCCGGACCAGGAGGACACCATGCAGCACTCAGCAGGCTTCATCGCACTTCGACTGCTCGACGCCGACGTGCAGCGCGCGGAGCACGAGCTCGCCATGCGCCTCGAGGCCGCCGAGCGCGCCCGCCTCGCATCGCGCACGTCGCGCGTCGCGCGTCGCCGTCACCGCATCGGCCACGCGCCCCAGTTCGCTCGATGAGCGTCGACCACGTCGCAGATCGGCGTCGGGTCTTCGGACCCGACGCCGATGTCGTCGGTGCGTGGGACGATGGTCGAGTGACCAGCTCCCCGTCGAGCCCCACCATGATCGGCCGAGACACCGACTTCGCCTGGTTGAGCGACCTCCTCCACGGCGTGCGTGCGGGCACGCCCGCGACCGCGATCATCGGCGGCGAGGCGGGCATCGGCAAGAGCCGGCTGATCCGCGAGTTCACCGCCGGGCTCGGCCCCGACGTGCGGCTCATCCTCGGGCAGTGCGTCGACCTCGGCGACGTCGCCGCGCCGTACGCCCCGATCAAGGGCGCGCTGCGCGCGCTCGTCGCGCAGGTCGGCGCCGACCAGGCGCTCGAGGCCGTCGGCCCCGGTCGTGCGGCGCTCATCGCGCTGCTGCCCGAGCTCGCGGCGAACGGCGCGACGACGGGCGAGGTCGTCATCACGCCGGGCGGGGCCGGCAGCGGGCAGCTGCACGAGGCGGTCGCGGTGCTGCTCGAGACGCTCTCGCGCGACGAGCCGATCGTGCTCGTGATCGAAGACCTCCACTGGGTCGACGCGGCGACGCTCGCCCTGCTCCGCTTCCTGCTGCGCTCGCTCGGATCCAGCCGTGTGCTGCTCCTCCTCACCTACCGCAGCGACGAGGTCACGCGCGGCCATCCGCTGCGCGGCTTCCTCAGCGAGACCGAGCGCGACCGATGGGTCGAGCGACGCGAGCTCGCCCGCCTGACGCACGACGAGGTGCGCGAGCTCGTCCGCACCCTCATCGACGACGAGGCGCCGAGCGAGCAGGCGATCGACACCGTCTTCCTGCGCAGCGACGGCGTTCCCTTCTTCGTCGAAGAGCTGATCGGCATCGACGGATGCCGCGACGAGGGCTTCGTGCCCGATACGCTCCGCGACCTGCTGCTGGCCCGATACGAGCGGCTCCCCGACGCGGCGCAGGCGTTCCTCCGCCTGCTCTCGACGGGCGGCGTGCGTGTGCCGCACTCGCTGCTCTCGGCCGTCGACGGTGGCGACGAGGCGGCGCTCGATGCGGCGGCCCGCGAGAGCGTGCGCTACGGCGTGATCGAGATCGACGGCGACGACTACGCCTTCCGGCACGCCCTGGTCCGCGAGGCGATCCTCGCCGACCTGCTGCCGGGGGAGCGGGCGCGATTCCACGCGCGGTACGCCGAGGCGTACGAGGCGCAGGCCGCGGCGCCGGGCGGGCGACGACTCGCGGCCGAGATCTCCTACCACTGGCTCGGCGCGCACGATCCGGTGCGGGCATTCCCGGCGACCATCCAGGCCATGCGCGAGGCGCGCGCGGCGGTCGCGTACGCCTCGGCGGCGCAGCTGGGCGAGCGCGCGCTCGAGCTGTGGGAGAGCGTGCCCGACCCCGAGCGCGTCTCCGGCATGGGAAAGCTCGAGCTCATGGGCCGCACCGCGTCCTACCTCCGCCACGCGGGCGAGGGCGAGCGGAGCCTCGCGCTCGTGAAGGCCGCGCTTGCGGAGTGCCCGCCCGACGACGAGCAGTATCCCCGGCTGCTGCGCGACAAGGCGCTCTACCTCGCCGGTGTCGGGCGTCCGGGTTCGATCGCGATCCTCGAAGAGGCGCTCGCGGCGCTGCCAGCCGACGATTCCGACGACCTGCGAGCTACCATCCTCACCGCGCTCGCCGGCCGGCTCATGATCGAGGCGCGCATCGACGACGCCGTTCGTGTCGCCGATGAGGCGTTCGAGCTCGCTGAGCGCATCGACTTCCCGCGGTACGCGTCCGTCGCCATGAACATCGCCGCCGTCAGCCGCGCGGCGCGCGGCGAGGTCGACCGTGCGCTGGTCGACATCGAGCGCGCTCGCGAGCTCGCCGAGGGCGAGGGTTCCGCGTTGCTGCGCTACTGGGTCAACGCCTCAGACCTCCGCAACCTCGTCGGCGACCACCACGAGGCAGTCCGACTCGCAGAAGAGGGGCTCGAACGCGCACGGCGGCAGGGCGTCGAGCGCAGCTCGGGCGTCATCCTCGCCTCGAACGCGGTCGATCCGCTCTTCGCGCTCGGCGAGTGGGATCGTGCCGACGCCCTGATCGAGCGCGGCCTGGCGCTCGACCCGCCCGCGCCGTTCCGCGTGTACCTGCAGCGTGCGAAGCTGTGGGCGCTCGTCTGGCGCGGCGACGCCGAGCGCGCCGCCGAGCTCCTGCGCGGCTATCGGGCGACGATGATGCCGATCATGGCGGTCGAGATGCAGACGCGCCTCGGCGTCGGGCGCGTCGCGGTCGAGATCGGGCTCGCGGTCGGCGATGTCTCGCAGGCGTGGCGCGACGGCCGCAGTGTCCTCTCCGAGGACCAGCTCCCGCTCGCCGGCTACGCCGAGCCGCTCTTCTGGGCGCTGTCGCGCGTCATCGCCGCCGTCCGCGCCGACCCCATGCGGGTCTCCGAGGCCGAGGCGGCCGAGATCCTCGACGCCGAGCCCGCCCTCCGCGACCTGCTCGACCGGCTCGCGTTCTGGCCGACGCACGCCATGTGGGCCGCCTTCGTCGAGGCCGAACTGCAGCCGACCGAGGCCGCGTGGCGCGTGGCAGCCGAAGCGGCGCGCGCCGACACCGCACCCGGCTTCCTCCTCCCGTACGCCGAACTGCGCCTCGGCGAGGCGCTGCTCGCCGAGGGCGATCGCACCGGCGCCCGCGAGGCGCTCCAGTCCGCGTTCGACGCGGCCGTCGCGGGCGGGGTGACCGCCGTCCAGACGCGCACCGCTCGCGTCGCGATGCAGGCGGCGATCGGCCTCGACGGCGCCACGTCGGGCGACGTCTCACGGGGTTCGGCGGGTGTCGCCGGCGCCGACGATGCGGCCGACGCCGTCGCCGAGCTCACGGCCCGCGAACGCCAGGTGCTCGACCTCATCGCCGAGGGCCTGAGCAACCGGCAGATCGGCGAGCGTCTCTACATCAGCGGCAAGACCGCGAGCGTGCACGTGTCCGCGATCCTCCGCAAGCTCGGGGCCTCGAGCCGCACCGAGGCGGTGTTCCTGGCACGCGTCGCGCGGTGATCGTCCGGCCGCGGCCCGAGCGCGTTCCCAGCTGCCGTCGCTAGCGTAGAAGGCGTGACGACGACGCTCGAGCAGATCCCGTTCCAGACGATGGACGCCGAGAGCCGCACGCTCGCAGACTGGCCCGAGCAGGTTCGGCTGGTCGTGAACGTCGCCTCGCGCTGCGGGCTGAGCCCCCAGTACGCGAAGCTCGAGGAACTGCAGCACACGTACGGCGACCAGGGCTTCACGGTGCTCGGGTTCCCGAGCAACCAGTTCCTGCAGGAGCTCTCGACGAACGAGGCGATCAGCGAGTACTGCGCCCAGAAGTGGGGCATCACCTTCCCGGTCCTCGACAAGGTCCGGGTCAACGGTCGCAAGGCCGCGCCGCTCTACGTCGAGCTGAAGAAGACGGCGGATGCCTCGGGCACGGCCGGTCGCGTGATCTGGAACTTCGAGAAGTTCCTCGTCCTGCCGAACGGCGACGTGCGCCGGTTCCGTCCCACCGTCGAGCCCGATGACCCCGCGATCGTCTCCGCGATCGAGGCGGCGCTCGTCACGACACGGGGCTGAACCCCTTCGCCACCTCGACGAGCAGCCGGGTGCCGTAGCCCGTGGCGCCCTTCGAGCGCCATGACTCGTCGTTCGCGGCGTTCATGGTGCCGGCGATGTCGAGGTGCGCCCACGGGGTGTCGCCGACGAACTCCGCGAGGAACAGCGCCGCGGTCGTCGCCCCGGCGTTGTCGCCGCCGATGTTGGCGATGTCCGCGACATCCGAGTCCAGGAGCTTGCGGTACTTCCGCTGCAGCGGGAACTGCCAGGTCGGCTCGTCGGCCGCATCGGCCGCGTCGCGCACCCGGTCGACCAATGGCTGGCTCGTGCCGAGCACCACCGAGTGCGTCTCGCCGAGGGCCCGCATCGCCGAGCCGGTGAGCGTGGCGATGTCGACGATGGCATCCACCCCCTCCTCGGTCGCGAGCGCGAGGCCGTCCATCAGCACCAGGCGGCCCTCGGCGTCGGTGTTCTTCACCTCGACCGTCTTGCCACCGCGCGCCGTGAGCACGTCGCCCAGCTTGTAGGCCGAACCCGACGGCATGTTGTCGGTGCACATGAGCCATCCGGTGACGCGGGCCGTCGCGCCGACGTCGCGCAGGGCGGTGAACGCGCCGAGCACCGCCGCCGCGCCGCCCATGTCCATCTTCATGAGCAGGTGCATGGGGTCGCTGGGCTTCAGGCTGATGCCGCCCGAGTCGTACATGATGCCCTTGCCGACGAGGCCGAGGTGGCCGGTCGCCGCGCCGTCTGGCGAATAGCGCAGCACGATCATCCGCGGCTCCTCGGCGCTGCCGGCATTGACGCCGAGCAGGCCGCCGCACCCGAGCTCGATCAGCTGCTCGCGGTCGAACGCCTCGACCGCGAACCCGAAGCGGCCGCCGAGCAGCTCGGCGACCTCGGCCAGGTCGGCCGCCGCGAGGTGGCTCGGCGGCGTGTTGGCGAGGTCGCGCGCGATCGCGGTCGCGCGCGCGGTCACGACGCCTGATTCGGCGGCGGCGGATGCCTCGGCCGCGTCGACCCCGTCGATGCGCAGCTCGACCACCTCGAGCAGGGCCTCGCGCGGCTCGGACTTGAGCGCGTCGTACCGGTAGCGGCCGAGCAGGGCACCCTCGACGAGGGCGCGAGCGGCCGCGGCGGGCTCGACGCTGCCGAGCGACGGCACGCGCATCCCGATCGAGGCGGCCTTCGGCGCGGCGCGCACGAAGGCCGCGGCGGCGTCGCGGAGGGTGGCGTCGGTCGTCTCGGGCTCGGGCCCGCCGCCGACCACGATGATGAGCGTGCGGCCGGCCTGCGGGATCAGGAGCGCCTGGCCCGGCTTCCCCTCGAATCCCGCACGTGCGAGCGCGTCGCGATCGAGCGGGAGGCCCTCGGGCAACGCGCCCTCGGCGTGGACGAGCACGCCGATCGCGTCGAGGCCGGCACCGCCCGTGCCTCCGCCGAACTCGTCGACCACGGCGACGCGCACCGCGTCGTACGCCTCGAGCGAGGGAACCGGCGAGAAGCCCTCTGGAATGAGCCTGGCGGGATTGCGGGTCACGATGCCTCCTGGAAGCCGCCCGGCCTCCGCCTGGCGCACTGATCAGACGGTACTCCCGGCGACCGCGCGGCGGTAGACCGCCTCGGACGCGGTCGCATCCCTGCCGTCCGGGCGCCGTGCAGACTAGACTCCAGCCCGGTGGAGATCTTCGAGGGCTGGCCGCTTCCGGCGGCGATTGCGGTGCTGTTCGTGATCGTGCTCCTGCGCGCCGGCGGAACGTACGCACTCGGGCGCGGCTCGCGCGCGGGCGTCAAGCGGCTGCTCGAGCGCCGGGGCCGGATGGCGCCGCAGCTCGCCCGCGCCGAGGCCGTCATCGAGCGCTTCGGCTCGCCGGTCGTGGCCCTGTCGTTCCTCACCGTCGGCTTCCAGACCGCCGTCAACCTCGCGGCGGGCGTCCTGCGCATGCCGCTCGTGAAGTACATCCCCGCCCTCGTCGTCGGCGGCGCGATGTGGGCGACGATCTACGGCGTGCTCGGCCTCGCGACGGTCAACGCGATCGTGCAGGCCGCCGCCCAGAACCCGACGGCCGCGATCCTCAGCGTCCTCGGCATCGCCGCGCTGCTCGCGCTGCTCGAGTTCGCCACGCGGCGGGCCCGTGCGTTCGCCGCGTCGCACACGGATGCCACGGAGCCGCGGCTCCCCGAGGCATCCGACGCCGGTCAGGCCGAGTAGGCCGCCCCCGCGGGCTCGACCTCGGGCGCCTCGGCGAGGGCGTTCTCGAACCGGATGAACACCGAGATCCAGCCGAAGATCGTCGCGAACGCGAGCAGCTCGAACGCCGTCAGGTTGTAGTACCCGATCGGCTCGAACAGCAGCGCTCCGCCGATGATGAGCACGCCGGCGCCCCCGCAGAACCAGAAGAAGCGCGCGGGCATGCCCTTGAGCGTCCACGGCGACGAGCTGAGCAGCACGACGAACGCCAGCGACATCCCGATCGCGCACGAGTTGTGCAGGGCGACGCTGACGGTCAGCGGGAACAGGCCCACGCCCGCCAGCATGATGCCCATCACGATGAACACGACCGAGACGAATCGCGGCGCCCACGCGTTGACGAGGACGCCTTGGCGGACGAGGGTCGTGAGGTCGCGATCGACGTAGAGGGCGAAGGTCGTGACGAACGCGCCCGCCACGATGAGCGCGAGGTTGAAGAGGCCGCTCGAGAAGTCGTCGGCCGTCCCCAGCTGGCTGAAGTGGTACTCCCACCACTGCGGGTCCTGCGCGGTGGCCATGCTCCCGAGCGTCGCCGATGCCATGAAGAACACGAGCAGCGTCGCGAGCCGGTTCGTCGTGATGGCCGACACGGAGAGCGAGATCCAGTAACCGGCCAGTCCGGCCGATGCCGCGGTCGCGCCGGTCGCGGTGAGCCCGTCGACCACGAGGCCCTCGAAGCTGCGCTGCAGCATCGCGAAGGTCACGACCGCGAGGATGCCGCCGATGATGGCGTGCACCGAGGAGACGGTCGCGACGTCGAGCGAGAACTTCCATGGCCGGAGCCCGCGCCGCCACTCCTGGCCGGGAAGGTCGCGCGATCGCCAGTAGCCGACCGCGCCGAGCACGAGGCCCGTGACGACGACCGCGATGGCGGCCGCGGCACCCACGGACCATCCGCCCCACAGCGGCCACACCTGGCCGCTCATGGCGACGGCGGCGACGAGGCCGCTCGCCGCCGCGGCGACCACGCCACCGACGACGGCTTCGGTCTCGACCGCGAGACGGCGGCGGGCTGACGCTCGGGTGACGGGGATCGAACGGGCGGGCTCGTGCGCGGCGGGTCGCCCCGGTCCGTCCGCGGCGACCGTCGATGCTGACATGGCGTCATGGTAGGAACGCGCCGCCGGGTCGGATCGGGACGAAGGTCCGTCGATCCGCGGCCGCGTCGACTACTGGTCGGTGGGCGCGTCGGCGCCGGCGGTGAGCGCCGCCTGGCCGTATTGCACGGCGAGGTTCGAGACCGACCCTCGCACCGCGAGTTCGGCGGTGCCGTCGGAGTCGAGCACGCCCGTGTACAGGACATCCCCGTTGCTCGTGACCACGTACGAGGCGCCCGGCGAGCCCGTGAGCGCCAGGGTGCGCCATCCGTTCGCGCCCGGCTTGCTGACGTCGAACGCGATCGAGCCGGATGGGTCGGCCGGTGCGCTGACTGGGTCGCGCACGATGGGCTTGCCCGGGTCGCCGATGGGATCGGAGCCGTCGTCGGCGGGTGGCGTAGTCGGGCTGGAGTCGCCACCGGGGGCGGACCCCGGATCGGCGGCGTCGGACCCGCCGGCCGCCTGCTCCTCGCCGGTCTCGGCGCCCGACTCGGGCGCATCGGCGTCGGTCGGCGGCGCCCCGCCATCGCGGGCCTCGGGGTCGTCGCTCGCCTCGGGCAATTCGGTGGCGACGACGACCGGAGGCATCATGCCGGGCGCCTGCTCGGCGATGTCGCCCGAACCGGCAGCCTCGAGCGACGCCCTGCGGTCGCCCGAGGTGGGTCCGGTCAGGCTCACGGCGAGGATCACGACCGCCGCGGCCGCCGCACCGAGCACGCCGGCCAGCACCACGCGTCGCCGCGGCCGGATGCGGCGGATTGTCGAGGAGGCGCCGGACGTCGACGCCACGCCGGTCGCCGCCGCCGTGATCGCGCCCGTTCGCGCGACCGCATCGTTGGCCGTAGCGGCCGGCCGGGCGGCCGGATCGGCGGTCCGGCTCAGCACGGCCAGGCCCGCCCCCGTCGAGGCGACGAGCGTCGCGACGGCGCCGCGCTCGTCGACCGGCGGCACCGGCTCGATGGCCGTCGCGGAGGATCCCGCGCGGGTGGCCTCGAGGAAGGCGATGCCGGCCGCGCCGCCGAGGATGAAGATGGGCAGCGACGTCATCAGGCGCTCGGCGAGCACCGCCGGTTCGCCGCTCGCCGCACGGCACGTCGCGCACGCGTCGAGATGCGCGCGCACCTTCGGCCTGAGGCGCGCCGTCACGCGGTCGCCGTGCGACCGGCGCGACAGGACGCGGCGGCACTCGCTCTCGGAGGGAAGGTCGTCTGCGAGCGCGTCGGCCCACGCCGCGTCGAGTGCGCTGGAGGCCTCGACCAGGAGTCCGTCGGTGCGTGGGAGCGTCAGACCGAGCTCGGCGGCGATGTCGGCGGTGGAGCGCCCGTCGATCTCGGCGAGCCACAGCGCCTCCTGCGCGACCACCGGCAGCGTCGCGAACGCCCGGATGACGGCTGCGCCGTCCCGCATCCCGTCGGGGAGCGCCTCGGAGTACCACTCCGCGGGCGCGAGCAGCGATGGGTCGCCGGTCACGATGTCGGCGGCCCGCCCGTCTGCGGCCGCCGCCGCCTCGCGGACGGCGGCGAGCACGTACGGCCGGGCGGCACCCGTGGGCCCCCCGCCGGAGCGGATGGTCTGCAGGACGAGCGATTCCGCCGCCCCGACGACCTGCTCGACGCCGGCGTGCCCGGGCGTGGCCGACGCCGCGGTCGTGGCGGCGGCGTCGTGCCGGTGCCACAGGCGGGAGAAGGCGAAGTCGTCGTCCGAGCGCACAGCCGCGACGAGATCGGCGTCGGATGGCGAGTCGACCACGGGGAGCGAGATCGGGCTCGTCACGGGATGGCTGCCGGGGGCGTCCTGCACATCCACTCCTCTCGGTCCGCCGGGTGGCGGAGGCGCGGAACCGCGCTCGTCCGTTGGGCGGCGCGTCGTTCGTCGGCGCGCCGTCGGGTACTGGGCAGCGTCAGGCGCAGCGGGTGCGGGTTCCGGCGCCTCCGAAACTGCGGGGGGCGGGTGCGTCGGTGTCTGGGTGCACCGCGCCGATGTCGCCATCAGCGTTCGGCCCGAGTCTACGACCACTCACCGGTTGCGCCGCAAGACCCCCATATGTGCGGTTTCCGCTGCCGAGTCGCGGTGAGACGGTGACGGTGCGCTGCAGCGCGCCCTCGTGACGTACGGTTTCCGCCGCGATCGTCGTCGCCGCCCCCGATGCCGCCTTCCGCCGGTCCGCCTCGCGAACACTGTACGGTGTGTCGAGTCGCCCCATACGGAAGGCCCCATGAGACCCGGACCCCGACGCAGCCTCACCCACGCCGAGATCCTCGCCGCCGCCTTCGAGCTGCTCGAGGCGAAGGGCTTCGACGCCGTGTCGGTGCGCGGCGTCGCCGGCGCGCTCGGCCTCACGCCCACCGCCATGTACACGTACTACCCGAACAAACAGGCGCTGCTGGCGGGCATGGTCGAGCAGGTGTTCGGGCGGCTCGCGATCGCCACGACGGCGGCGGATGCCTCGGGCTCCTCGGCCGCCGAGGGCGTCGCCGGGGCGCGCGCCCGCGTGCTCGCACTCGCCACCGCGCTGCGCGACCTGCTCGTCGACCGCCCGGGGGCCGTCGGACTCCTGCTCGCGACGCCGCTCGACGGGCCGAACGCGACCCGCGTCGATGAGGAGCTGCTCGCGGCGTTCACCTCGGGCGGGCTCGACCTCGCCGCGGCGGACCGGGCGACGCACGCCGTGCGCGTCCACGTGCTCGGCGCGGTCGCGTTCGACGCTGCACGTGCCGCGCGAGCCGTCGAGGCGGCGGTGCAGCCCGAAGCGCCGGCCGCACCATCCGAGACCCTCTGGGACGACCTCGAGTCGTTCCCGCTCGCCGATCGGAGCCGCGAGCTCGACGACGACCCCGTCGAGCGGTTCGCGTGGGGCGTCGAGCGCCTGCTCGACGGGCTGCTCGTCCCGGCGCCGGATCGCTGACCCTCGCGGCGTCGGCCCAAACCGCTGCGCCGCGCCTCGGATCGCCGACCGGAACGCGACGAGGCGCCGACCCCCGGAGGAGCCGGCGCCTCGCCGTGTCAGGCCGGTCGGATCAGTCCGCGGCGGGCGGCGTGATCTCGATCAGCGCGGCGCGGTTGCCATCGAGCGTGCTCTTCACGCTCACGACGGTGCCGTAGCCGACGCCCGCGTCAGCGGGGTTGCCCGAGCCGAGGACCGTGAAGCCCAGATCCGTGCCGTACAGGCCCGTGACCGGGTTGCCGTTGGCGTCCACGATGCGCGTCGAGTAGGGCTCGTTGCCCACCGACGGCACGACGACCGAGCCGCCGCGGTAGCGGTGGAACAGGCTGCCGTTGCGGAACTCGAGGCCGGGGACCCAGCCCTGGTCGTCGGTGAACGTCCTCACGGCGGCCTGCGACGGCACATCGGTGCAGTGCTCGACGGTCGGGTCGGCCAGTACGAAGCACTCCGTGAACGCGTGCGTCGACGTGAGGCCGAACGCGGCGTTCGAGGACTGCGACCGGGCCGGCAGGTTCTTCAGGGCCGACGGGTCGGCCGTCGCCGCAGCGCCGGTGCGGCGCAGCGGGTCGAAGTGGCTGTCGACCAGGAGCAGGCCGCCCTTGGCGCCGAAGCTCGGCATCGCCGTCTCGTTCGCGGTCACCAGGTTCGAGTTGCCGTACGTGGTGTCGCGGTACCAGACGAGCGCGCCCGGTGCGTTGTAGGCGAGCTTCTCGACCTTCCAGGCGCCCTGGCTGTAGATCGAGTTGTAGGCGTACTTCAGACCCTCGTCGAAGCCGTCGAAGTTGCGCCACTCGACCAGGTAGTACTGCGCCTTGACCGACGTGCCGGTGTCCACGCGCCATCCGGGGCCCGTCGTCGTGGTGAACGACGCGACCTCGGTCTCCCAGCCGTCCTCGCCCGACTCGACGTCGTCGGACCACACCGTGGTGGTGCCGCTCGTGAGTGCGAAGTCGTCGCTGAACCAGCCGCGGTCCTGGTAGGCCGCGTCGGTCGCGAGGCGAAGGCGCAGGTCGACGGTCTGGCCGGCGAACGCCGACAGGTCGACGTAGTGGTGCCCCCAGCCGTGCGAGTCGCCCGTGAGGCCGTACTTCTTGTTGCCGTAGTCCTTCATGCGGCCGTTCGGGTCGGCGTAGCCGTCAGGCGTGGAGACCTCGGTGCCGTTCTCGGCGTACACCTTCTGCTCGGTCCACGTGGAACCGCCGTCGGTGGAGACCTCGACGAAGCCGTAGTCCCAATCGGCCTCGATCACGAAGTCGTTCCACATCCAGAACTTGGCGTCGGCGGGGACGTCGGCGATCGTGCGGCCCAGGCGCAGGTCGGCCCAGTCCTGGTCGGCGCCGGTGTACCACATCTCCTCGCCGCTGTGCGGCTCGGTGAGCGTGATGACCTTGTCGGGCAGGTTGACCTTCACGCCGTCCTGCGTGCCCTTCTTGGGGCGCGAGGTCTGGCCGACCTTGACGGCGCGCGTGTCATCGCCCGGATTCATGACGACGGGGTTCGCCCAGCCGAGCACCCACTTGTCCCAGAGACCCATGTGGGTGGGCATCGACTGGAAGATCGGGCCCGAGTGCGAACCCGACGACATGAGGTCCCAGAAGTCGACGTCGGAGTTGCCGGCGCCCGAGGTGTCGTAGAGGTCGGGCAGGCCGAGGTCGTGGCCGTATTCGTGCGCGAACACGCCGACGCCCGAGTCCTCGGGCTGCACGATGTAGTTCGACAGCTTGAGCTCGGTGCCGGGGATGTCGGCGCCGCCGGCGACCGCCGAGGAGTGCGCCCACAGGGCGTACGTGCCTTCGGCACCGCCGCCCCCGGACTTGTCCTCACCGGCGTGCACGAGCACGACGTGGTCGATCACGCCATCGGGCTCGAGCACGTTGCCGTCGCCGTCGCGGTCGCCCTGGTCCTCGATGTCGTAGTCGGCCCACGGGAAGTCGGGCTGCGCCGCCGCGAGGGCCGCGACCGCGTCGATCGGGAGCTGGCCCGGGCCGAGCGGGTTGTCGGGGTGGCCCTGCATGTCCTGGATCGCGCCGGCCTCGTAGACGCCTGCCTCGTTCTTGAAGCAGAGGCTCGCCCCGTAGTACGCCTCTGAGTGATCGACGGTCACCCACGGGGTGGCCGAGCCGTGCACCGTGTAGGCGCCCCGCGACATCTCCTCGTACATGTTCTTCATGGTGTAGCCCGAGATGTCGAAGCCGGGCTTGCCGTCGGGACCCGTGAGGTCGGGGCGCACGCGCTCCGTGATGCCTTCGTCGCTGAAGAGCATCTTGTTGAAGTGCTCGGACGAGAAGTCCGGCACCCACATCGAGTTGTTGTCCTCGAGCTCGTAGTCGGCCGGGTTCGGGATGTTGTTGTGCAGCGGGCCGTTCTGGACGGAGCCGGGCTTGCAGTCCGTCGCGCCGAACGCGGTCGGCACCTGCAGGCCGGTGAAGTCGTCGTTCGCGTCCTCGTTGAACTCCACGAGGATCGTGAGGAGCTTCGCCTCCTGGGTCGACCCCGCGGCCTTCAGCTGCTTCGGGCTCTTGCCGGTCTCGATCGACTTCGCCTCGAGCTTGGCCAGGCCGCGCGCGGCCTGGGGGTTGCCCTGGCTGAACTTGCGGTCCAGCGCGTCCGCCTTCTCGATCGCGGCGTCGGCGCCGGGCGTGCCCTTCGCCGAACCCGCCGACACCGTCTCATCGGTGCCGAACGCGGCTTCGGCGTGCGGTGCGGCGTAGTTCATGTAGTACTCCGAGGCGTCGATCGACACCTCGGTTCCCTGCGGGGCCGCCGTCGCCATCCCGCTCGCGCCAGTGGCGGCGAGTCCGGATGCGACGAGGGCCAGCGCGGGAATGACCGCCACGGCGCGTCTGCGCGCGCGTGGTGTGGTTCCAGCCATGGTTCTCCCTCTCCCGTGTGCCCGCGTCGGTGGCGCAGGCACGAACGTCGCCCACCGGTGGGCGGGCGTAGAGGGCATCCTGCCCCCCGGATGGGGACCGTGTGAAGCCCCCTGGAGGGAAGTGCGCGGAATCGTTGCTATCGAGGAATCCTCGACGAATCAGACCGGGTTCGACGCGAAATCGTGCGGCAATCGACCGCTTGATCCGAAGGATCCTCGACTCCGGATGGCGCGTCGTGCGGTTCAGCCGATGAGCAGGCCGCGCAGCTGATCGGTCGAGTGCGCGACCGCGATCGCCTCGGACGCCTCGACCGGCGAGCCGTAGCCCCACTCGACGAGGATCGTGGGCACGCCGTTCGCCGCGGCACCCAGGACGTCGTAGCCCCGGTCGCCGATCATGACCGCGTTCGCGGTGTCGATGCCCTGCTCGCGCAGGCGGCGAAGCGCCTCGGCGACGACGTCGGCCTTCGTGCTGCGCGACTCGTCGTCGCTCGCGCCCGCGATCGTCGTGAAGTACCGGTCGAGGTCGTGGTGCGCGAGCACCTCGCGGGCCATCGACTCGGGCTTGCTCGTGGCGAGCGCCAGCGGCACGCCCGCGGCATGCAGGCGGTGGAGCAGCCCCTTGACGCCGGGGAAGACCGGCGAGCGGAGCAGGTGCTCGTCGTAGTGGTCGCGGTAGACGTTCAGCGCCTCCCACGATTCGACGTCGGTGAAGCCGGCCGTCATGCGCAGGCTGTCGAGCAGGGGTGGCCCGACGTAGGACCGCAGCACCTCCTGGTCGGGAACCGGCACGCCCATCTCCGTGAACATGTGCGCGAGGGAGTCCATGATCTCGCTCGCGGAGTCGACGATGGTGCCGTCGAGGTCGAAGAGCACCGCTGACCACGTCCGCGCGGGAGCGATCGTGGCGGTGGGCAGGTCGGAAGTCACCGAGCCATCCTAGATCCCGTACATCCGAGCCATTCTCAGGTTCAGAACAGCCGCGCGTGCCCGCTCTCGACGCCCTTCATGGCGTCGTAGTCGAGCAGGACGCAGCGGATGCCGCGGTCCTCGGCGAGCGTGCGCGCCTGCGGCTTGATCTCCTGCGCGGCGAACACGCCCGAGACCGGCGCGAGTCGCGGGTCGCGATTCATGAGCTCGAGGTAGCGCGTCAGCTGCTCCACCCCGTCGATATCGCCGCGGCGCTTGAGCTCGACCGCGACCGAGCGGCCCGAGCCATCCGTCGCCAGGATGTCGACCGGGCCGATCGCGGTCATGTACTCGCGCCGCACGAGCCGGTAGCCGTCGCCGAGCAGCTCGATCTGCTCGGCGAGCAGCCGTTGCAGGTGCGACTCGACCCCGTCCTTCACGAGGCCGGGGTCGACGCCGAGCTCGTGCGCGGAATCGTGGATGACCTCGTGGATGGACACGATGAGCTGGTCGGCGGTCTTCGCGTGCGTCACCTTCCACACCTCGGTGACGCCCGCGTCGCGCTGGTCGTCGTCGGGTTCGGCGGTCGCGAGCGTGCACGGCGGGCTCATCCAGTTGAGCGGCTTGTAGCTGCCGCCGTCGGAGTGCACGAGCAGGCTGCCGTCGCCCTTGACCATGAGGAGGCGCGTCGCGAGCGGCAGGTGCGCCGACAGCCGGCCGGCGTAGTCGACGGAGCAACGGGCGATGACGAGACGCACGGAGCGAGTCTACGTTGGACCTCGGACGGGTCCGGCGCAGGGGTCGCCGGCCGGGGAGGACCGCGATGGCGCGCGTGTACTACGGCAACCAGATGTCGCTCGACGGGTACGTCGCCGACCGCGAGGGGCGTTTCGACTGGGCGATGCCCGGCGAGGACGTGCACGCGGCGATCAACGACGACCTCCGCGGGGTCGGGACGTTCCTGCTCGGACGGCGCGTCTGGGAGGTGCTGCGCGCATGGGACGTGATGGACCTCGACGGCGAGCCCGAGCCGATCGTGGACTTCGCCGCGATCTGGCGCGCCGCCGACAAGGTGGTGTACTCGCGCACCCTGGCCGAGGAGGAGCTCGAGACGGCGCCGCGCACGCGGCTCGCGCGCCGGTTCGACGTCGACGAGGTGCGCGAGTTCGCGACATCCGCCGACCGCGGCGTGTCGATCGGCGGGCCCGAGCTCGCGGCGCAGGCGCTCGCCGTGGGGCTCGTCGACGAGATCGCGCTCTGGACGTACCCGGTCGTGGTGGGCGGCGGGACGCCGGCCTTCGCGACGGGAGCGGATGGCGCGCCCGACCGCCTCGACCTCGAGCTGGTCGAGACGCGCCGCCACGAGGGCGGGGTCGTGGGGTTGCGCTACCGCCCGCGCCGCTGAGCGCGTACGGGGTTCGCCCGTCGCCTCAGCCCTGCGGCGACGCGTCGTGCGGACGGGCCTCGTGGCCCGGCAGGCCGCGCGTGCGCTCGCGCTCCTTCATCTCGGCCTCCCACAGGTGACGGCGGCCGCCGACGAGCTCGTCTCGGGCGGCCTGGTCGGCCGCCTTGACCGCGGCGAAGTAGCCGGCGTCGTACTCCTCGACGATCTGGAACGTCCAGCGGCCCTCGAGCACGTTGCGACCCACGATCTCCCGATCGATGCGGTCGGCGATCTCGTCGTGGCCGGCCTTGCGGAACAGCTCGACCGCCTCGCCGATGCCGAGGTCGGCCGTGCCGGTGAGCCGGTGGAACCGGTAGAGCGAGCCCCGGGCGTCCTCGAGCACCTCGAGCGCTTCCGAGAGCTTGCCGAGCGCCTCGATCGTGAGGTCCGAGACGCCGTCTGGCCGCGTGTGCTCGGGGAGGGGCTCGTCGGGCACGGTCTCGTCGTCGCGCGGGCTCATGCCTGCATCATGCCGAGCGGATGTCGCGAGCGACACCCCTTGTCCGGGGAGGGGCGCCCCGGGATCGATGTGCTCAGGCGCGACGCGGGCGGGTGCGCTCGCGCGCGGCCGGCGCCGCGAGACCCGCGATCACCATGAGTCCCAGGAGCAGCAGCAGCCCGTTGAGGATGCCGAACTGCTCGCCGAGGAACCCGATGAGCGGCGGCCCGACGAGGAACGCGCAGTAGCCGATCATCGCGACCGCGGAGACGCGCGCTGCGGCATCCGCTCGATCGGGGACGTCGGCCGCAGCCGACATGCCGACCGGGAAGGCGAGCGAGCAGCCGACGCCCCAGAGGGCCGCGCCGGCGACGAGCATCCAGGTCTCGGTCCCGAAGATGAACATCGAGAGGCCGATGACGCCGATGCCGGCCATCACCTGCAGCACGATGACGCGGCCGAACCGGTCGATGAACGGGCCGCCGAGCACGCGCGCGGCGGTGATCGCGACCGTGAACACCGTGAAGATCGCGGCGCCGGCGGTCGCGTCGAAGCCGTGGCCGTCGACGACGGCGAGCGCGAGCCAGTCGTTGGCGCTGCCCTCGGCGAACGCCATGCCGAGCATGACGACGCCGATCAGCAGCAGGCGCACGTCGGCCCACACCGAGAGGCTGCGCTTGAGCCGCACCGTCCACGGGTCGCGGGGGGCGTCGGTGTGCGGGTCGTCGCCGAGCTCCTCGCGGACGGGCACGAAGCGCACCGCGATGACGACCGCGACGGCGATCACGGCCGCGATGATGCCGAGGTGCACCGACACCGACAGGGCGAGGGCGGATGCCACGGCCGCGAGCCCGGCGCCGGCGACCGTGCCGAAGCTGAAGAACGCGTGCATGAGGGGCATGACGGTCTTGTCGAGCTCGCGCTCGGCCTCGGCGCCCTCGACGTTCATCATGACGTCGACCGCGCCGTTGCCGAAGCCGAACAGCGCCAGGCCGATCACGACGAGCACCACGCTCGGCAGCGCCGAGCCGCCGATGCCGACGAGCACGAGCCCGACCGAGACGGTGACCAGCACGCCGATCATGCCGAGCCGGGCCCCGAAGCGCGCCATGAGCCACGGCGCGGCGATGAGCCCGCCGATCGAGCCGATCGATCCCGCGAGGATGACGAGGCCGACGCCCTGGGTGCTCAGGCCGACGTCGTCGCGCACGACCGGGAGGCGGGCGACCCAGCTCGCGAGGCTGAGCCCCGAGAGGAAGAAGATCGCGAAGATCGCGTTGCGCCACGCGATGAGCTCGCGGCGCGGGCGGGCGGATGTCGCGTCCGCCGGGGTCGCGTCGCGAGTGGCGTTCGACTGCTGCTCGTGTTCGGTCATCGTCTCTGCGCTGTCTCGGTGCTGCGACATTACTGCCTCGTCGTCGAAGTGGTCTGGGTGGCTCAAGCGTCGAATCGATTCGAGTCGAATCGATTCGACTGTACCGGCGAGGCGCGCTGCGGCGCAACCCGAAGTCACGGCGTTCTCGCAGCAAAGGGGGACTGGTGCGGCTGACACGCGCGTGTGATGATCATCCCAATCGAGGACGACGCAACTTGCACTGCGCCGTCCTCGTCCATGTTCCGGCTCCGTCTCGCCCGGCTCCCGCTCCCCGCGTCACACGCCCGTCTGGCGTGACTACGATGGCTGGGTCACCTCGACGAGCGCCGTGACCCTCGGCGCACGAAGCCGGCGCCGGCCCACCCCGCGGGCGCCCGTACGAAGAAGGCACACCGCCGATGAAGGCCCTGTACAAGTCCGCGCCCGGCGCGGGATTCGAGTTCGTCGACCGCCCCGAGCCCGAGCCGGGCCCAGAGGACGTGAAGATCCGGGTGCTCCGCACCGGCATCTGCGGCACCGACCTGCACATCGAGCAGTGGGACGACTGGTGCTCGTCCGAGATCCGCACGCCGCTGATCCCCGGCCACGAGTTCTACGGCGAGGTCGTCGAGGTCGGCGAGCTCGTGCACGACGTCGCGGTCGGCGACCGCGTCTCGGGGGAGGGCCACATCGTGTGCGGCATGTGCCGCAACTGCCGCGCGGGCCGACGCCAGATGTGCATCCGCACGATGGGAGTCGGCCTGCACCGCGACGGCGCGTTCGCCGAGTACGTCGTGATCCCCGGCGAGAACGTGTGGGTGCACCATGCGCCCGTCGAGCCCGAGGTGGGCGCGATCTTCGACCCGTTCGGCAACGCCGTCCACACCGCCCTGGCGTTCTCGCTCGTCGGCGAGGACGTGCTCGTCACGGGCTGCGGCCCGATCGGCCTGATGTCGATCGCGGTCGCCCGCCACGTGGGTGCGCGGTTCATCGTCGCGTCCGACGTGAGCCCGGCCCGGCTCGAGCTGGCGACGCAGATGGGGGCGGATGCCACAGTCGACGTGTCGAGCGAGCGGGTCCGCGACGTGCAGCCGCGCCTCGGCATGCGCGAGGGCTTCGACATCGGCTTCGAGATGTCGGGATCGGCGAAGGCGCTGCCCGAGATGATCGAGAACATGAACCACGGCGGACGGATCGCGCTCCTCGGCCTGCCGAGCGAGCCCTACGCCATCGACTGGGGCAAAGTCGTGACCCACATGCTCACGCTCAAGGGCATCTACGGCCGCGAGATGTTCGAGACGTGGAACTCCATGAGCGCGATGCTGCAGACGAGCGCCGAGCTGCGCACGCGCGTGGCATCCATCATCAGCGATCGCTACCCGGCGCACGAGTGGCGGGCGGCGTTCGACGCGGCCGCGTCCGGCGGCGTCGGCAAGGTCATCCTCGACTGGACGGAGGTCTGAGCGTGTACGGATCGGTGAAGGAGCAGCTGCGGGCGGAGCTCGACGAGATCGAGGCCGCCGGGCTCACGAAGCGCGAGCGCGGCATCCACGGCCCGCAGTCCTCGGAGATCGAGGTCGCCGGGCGCGAAGTGCTGAACTTCTGCGCGAACAACTACCTCGGGCTCGCGAACGACCCGCGCATCGTCGCCGCCGCCAACCGCGGTCTCGACGAGTGGGGCTACGGGCTCGCGAGCGTGCGCTTCATCTGCGGCACGCAGGAGCTGCACCTCGAGCTCGAGCGCGCGGTCTCGGACTTCCTGGGTTACGACGACACGATCCTGTTCTCGTCGTGCTTCGACGCGAACGGCGGCGTCTTCGAGGTGCTCTTCGGGCCCGATGATGCGATCATCTCCGACGAGCTCAACCACGCGTCGATCATCGACGGCATCCGCCTGTCGAAGGCGCAGCGGTTCCGGTACCGCAACCGCGACATGGCCGACCTCGAGGCGAAGCTGCAGGAGGCGTCGGGTGCGCGCCGCCGCGTGATCGTCACCGACGGCGTGTTCTCGATGGACGGCTACATCGCGCCGCTGCAGGAGATCTGCGACCTGGCCGAGAAGTACGACGCGCTCGTCTTCGTCGACGACTCCCACGCCGTCGGGTTCGTCGGCGAGCACGGTCGGGGAACACCCGAGTACTGCGGCGTCGAGGGCCGGGTCGACATCACGACCGGCACGTTCGGCAAGGCGCTCGGCGGGGCATCCGGCGGTTACGTCGCGGCCCGCCAGGAGATCGTCGACCTGCTGCGCCAGCGCGCACGGCCGTACCTCTTCTCGAACACGCTCGCACCGGCGATCGTCGCGGGCACCATCGAGGCGCTGCGGCTCGTGTCGGAGTCGGGCGACCTGCGGGAGCGGCTCGTCGCGAACGCCGCGCTGTTCCGCGAGCTGATGGCGGACGCGGGCTTCGAGCTGCTGCCCGGTTCCCACCCGATCGTGCCGGTGATGTTCGGCGACGCCGCGCTCACCGCGCGCATCGCCGATGCCCTGCAGGAACGCGGCGTGTACGTCACGGCCTTCTCGTACCCGGTCGTGCCGAAGGGCCTGGCCCGCATCCGCGTGCAGCTGTCGGCGGCGCACACCGAGCACGAGGTCCGCCGGTGCGTCGCGGCGTTCACCGAGGCGCGTGACGCGGTGGGCGCTGCGGCGTAGCGATGGGCTCGGCACCGCGCCCGTGAATCGCGGAATCCTCATCCTCGAATCGATTCGACCTAGAATCGGACCGTGACCATCGATTCGCCCGCACCCGAGACCGGCGCCCTCCCGCGCGTGACGCTCGCCGACGTCGCCGCGAAGGCCGGCGTGTCGGCCTCGACCGCGTCGCTCGCGTTCAGCGGCTCTGGGCCGGTGTCGGATGCCACGAAGGAGCGCGTGCTCGCCGCCGCGGCCGAGCTCGGCTACGGCGGACCCGACCCGCGGGCACGCTCGCTGCGTCGCGGCCGCTCGGGCATCGTGGGGGTGGTGCTCGAGGAGCGGGTACGCGCCGCATTCCTCGACCCCGTGAAGATCCAGACGCTCGACGGCCTCACCGAGGGCATCGCGCCGCTCAAGGCCGGGCTGCTGTTGCTGACCGACTCCGGCGACGACGAGGCACCCGTCAGCATCGACACCGCGCCGCTCGACGCGGTCGTGCTCATCGGCTGCAGCCCGCGATTCCAGAGCCAGGTCGAGTCGCTCCAGCGGCGCGGCATCCCGATCGTCGCCATCGAAGGAGCGCCCGGCGGCGACATCCCCGAGATCACGATCGACAACCGCGCCGCCACGCGACTCGGCGCCGAGCACCTGCGCGACCTGGGGCACACGGATGTCGCGACCGTCACGCTCCCGTTCGAGCCCACGCGCACGCGCGGCACGCTCACCCCCGCGATGGAGTCGGACGCGACGGTCGACACCTCGGTGGAGCGCCTGCGCGGCGCGCGCGACGTCTTCCCCGGCCTGCGAGTGCAGGTCGGCGCGGCGAGCTCGATCGAGGAGGGCCTCGAGGCGGGTCGCGCCATCCTGGCCGACGCCGCGACACGGCCGACCGCGGTCATCGCGCAGAGCGACCTGCTCGCGGCCGGGGTCATCCAGGCGGCCGAGGAGCTCGGCCTGCGCGTGCCCGAGGACGTGAGCGTGATCGGGTTCGACGGCATCCGCGTGGACGGACTGCAGCACGACCTCACGACGCTCGTGCAGCCGTCGGTGGCGAAGGGTCGCGCGGCCGGCGAGGCGATCGTCCGCATGCTGTCCGGCGCGCCCGCCGCGGGCACCGACTTCACGAGCACGCTCCACGTCGGCGACACGACCGCCGCGCCGCGCGCCTGACGCCGACTATTCGGGCGCGATCTCGCCCGAGCCCGAGACGGTGCTGCGCACCTCGGGCCGCCCCGAGTAGCGCACGGTGCCGCTCCCGGAGAGCGTGACGTCGAGCGTGTCCGACGCGTCCACCGAGATCTCGCCGGAACCCGAGAGCACCACCTGCGCCGTCGTCGCGCTCAGGCCGCTCGCGTCGATGTCGCCCGACCCGCTCAGGTCGATCCTCAGCTCATCGGCGCTGCCCGTGGTCTCGATCTGGCCCGAGCCGCTGATCGTCAGGTGCACCGAGGATGCGTCGAGCTCATCGGTCTCGATGTCGCCCGAGCCGCGCAGGTCGACCGTGACCTCCTCGGCGTCGCCGAACTCGGCGGAGATGTCGCCCGACCCGTTGATGATCACGGATTCGAGCGAGGTCACGGTGACCTCGATGTCGAGGTCGCGCTCGCCGACGATGAGCGGCCCGCGGCGCATCTCGATCACGAGCCGGTCACCGTCGTTCTCGGCGACGAGGCGATCGAGCACGTTCTCGCCGCCGGTCACGGTGAAGGACGGCTCGTCGCCGAGGCGGATGGTCAGGTCGCCGCCGCTGCGCAGCTCGACCTCGGTGGCATCATCGATGTCGCGGTCCTCGGTCCGGCGGTCGCCCGCCGTGACGAACGGCACGCACGCCGTCAGGACGAGCATCGAGGCGGCGACCGCGACGGCTCCGGCGACGCGGGGAACGGTGGCACGTCGGCTGGACATGGCGGCTCCTTCGTCGGGGTGTGGGATGCCTCGACGCTAGCGAGCCGTGACGTCGGCCCGCGGGCCGTTGGTCACGCGGGCGCGCCCGTCACGATCCACGCCCGGCCGCGCGCGCGGAGCCCGAGCGTCACCGCACGAGCGGCCAGGTACCCGATCGCGAAGGCCGCGGTGAGGGCCGCGAGCGCGACGGCGCCGGACACCGCTGCGCCCGAGGCATCCGCCCACCACACGACCGCGAACGCGAGCGGCACGAACGCCGCGAGGTTGACGCCGCCGGTCCAGGCCAGGTAGCGCGCGTCGCCCGCGCCGATCAGCACGCCGTCGAGCACGAACACGAGCCCGCCGAGCGGCGCCGACAGCCCGAGCACGACGAGCGACGGCGGCAGCAGGGCCGCGACCTCGGCCGACGACGTGAAGACGACGGGCAGCACCCACGCGGTCGCGATCACGAGCGCGCCGATGACGGCGCCGGCGCCGATGCCCCACTCGACGCACCGACGCAGGACCGCACGGACGTGTGCGACGTCGCCCGCGCCGAGCCCCTTGCCGATGAGTGCCTGCGCCGCGATCGCGAGCGCGTCGAGCGCGAAGCCGAGCGTGAAGTAGATCGTGATGGCGACCTGGTACGCCGCGAGCTCATCGCGCCCGAGGGATGCCGCGGCCCACGTCGCGAGCAGCAGCGCCACGCGGAGGCTCAGCGTGCGGAGGAAGAGCCATCCGCCCGACTTCGCGCCGCGCAGCACGCCGGCGTGGTGCGGCCATGGGCTCGCGCCGACCCGCGCCACGTGCCGCGCGATCACGACGAGGTAGACGAGCACCATGCCCCACTGCGCGACGACCGTGCCGATCGCCGATCCGGCGATGCCCCAGCCGAGGCCGTAGATGAACAGCGCGTTGAGCGCGATGTTGGCGGTGAAGCCGAGGCCCGCGACCCACAGCGGCGTCCGCGTGTCCTGCAGGCCGCGCAGCAGGCCGGTCGCCGCGAACACCACGAGCATCGCCGGCAGTCCGGCCATCGAGATCGTGAGGTAGGTCGTCGCCTGGGCGGACACCTCGGCGGACGCGCCGAAGGCGCTCACGAGCCACGGCGAGGCAAGCCATCCGAGCACGCCCAGCACGGCGCCCAGCCCGAGGGCCAACCACAGCCCGTCGACCCCCGAGGCGACCGCCCCACGCTCGTCGCCCGCCCCGAGCCGGCGGGCGACCGACGGCGTCGTCGCGTACGCGAGGAAGATCATGAGGCCGATGATCGTCTGCAGCACCGCGCTCGCCAGGCCGAGGCCCGCGAGCGGTGCCGCGCCGAGGTGCCCGATCATCGCGGTGTCGGCGAGCAGGAACAGCGGCTCGGCGACGAGCGCGCCGAGCGCGGGCACGGCGAGCCGCAGGATGTCGCGGTCGACCTCGCGGCGCGCGGCGACGTCGATGGTGGAGGAGTCGCTCACTCGGACTCGACGATCTCCTTGCCGAGCGGCGCGAGCGACACGGGGATCAGCTTGAAGTTGGCGATGCCCAGCGGGATGCCGATGATCGTCAGGCACATGATCACGCCCGTGATGAGGTGCTCGAGCGCGAGCCACCAGCCGGCGAGGAGCACCCAGACGACGTTGCCGAGGAACGAGAGCACGCCCGAGCGGGGCTTCGAGACGACCTCGCGCCCGAACGGCCACAGCGAGTAGTTGGCGATGCGGAAGGACGCGATGCCCCACGGGATCGTCACGATGAGCACGCACATGAGGAGGCCGGCGAGCATGTAGCCGATCCAGAGCCAGATGCCCGCGAGCACCAGCCAGATGACGTTGAGGATCGTGTTCATGGTGGCTCGATCCTCGCACCCCGCGCCGACGTTGGCGAGGGCCCCGGCGCCTCGGCCGCGCACGCCGCGCCCGGGCGTATGATGCGGCCGTGACCACTCGGGAGTCGGTCCGCGCGATGCGGCGCCTCCGCGTCAGGCGGAAATTCCGGCTCCACCCTGCCCAGGCGGTCGTGGTCGGGTTCGCCATCACGGTGGCCGTCGGCACGCTGCTGCTGTGGTTGCCGCCCATGACCGTGAACCCCGACGGCACGTCGTTCATCACCGCGCTGTTCACGTCGACCAGCGCGGTGTGCGTCACCGGGCTCACGGTCGTCGACACGCAGGCGCACTGGAGCCTGCTCGGGCACGTCGTGATCATGGTGCTCATCCAGCTCGGCGGGCTCGGCATCATGATCTTCGCGTCGCTCATCGGGCTCGTGCTCGCGCGCAAGATGTCCGTGCGATCCCGCCTCAACACCGCGGCCGAGGCCAAGGCGGTCGGCTACGACGACGTGCGCGGACTGGTCCGGGGCATCGTGCTCATCTCGTTCGCGATCGAGGCCGTCACCTGGGCGTTCCTCTTCCCGCGGTTCCTGTTCGGCTACGACTACTCGCCGGCCGAAGCCTCCTGGTACGCGCTGTTCCACTCGGTCTCGTCGTTCAACAACGCCGGCTTCGCGCTCTACTCCGACAGCCTCATGCAGTTCGTCGACGACCCGTTCATCTGCCTGCCGATCTGCGCCGCCATCATCCTGGGCGGACTCGGCTTCCCGGTGATCATGCAGCTGCGCAAGGAGCTCACGCGCCCGCTGCACTGGTCGATGAACACGAAGCTCGTGCTGTGGGCGACCCCGATCCTGCTGCTCGCGGGCACCGCGTACCTGACGGCGGTCGAGTGGGACAACCCCGACACGTTCGGCCGGCTGAACCCCGCCGCGAAGATCCTCGCCGGATTCTTCGCCTCGGTCCAGACGCGGAGCTCCGGGTACAACACCGTCGACACCGGCCTGATGCGCGACGAGAGCTGGGTCGGCATGGACGTGCTCATGTTCATCGGCGGCGGTCCGGCGGGCACGGCGGGTGGGATCAAGGTCACCACGTTCGCGGTGCTCTTCTTCATCCTGATGACCGAGCTGCGCGGTGAGGGCGCCGTGAACATCTTCGGCAAGCGCCTCTCGCGGGCGGTGCACCGCCAGGCGATCACCGTGGTGCTCATCGCCGTCGGGGCCGTCATGTCGGCGACCGTGGTGCTCATGCTGCTCACGGGCCTCACGTTCGACGTCGTGCTGTTCGAGGTGATCTCGGCGTTCGCGACGGTCGGCCTGTCGACCGGCATCACGGGGGACTTCGCCGACATCGAGCAGGCCGTCCTGGTCGTCCTCATGTTCGCCGGGCGACTCGGTCCCCTCACGCTCGGCACCGCGATCGCGCTCCGCGACCGCCGCATCCTGTACGAACTCCCGAAGGAAAGGCCCGCGATTGGCTAGGTTCACGCTCTTCGGCGGCGCATCGGACACGTCGCGCCGCATCGCCGAGGCCGATTCGGTCGCGGTCATCGGACTCGGACGGTTCGGCACGTCCTTGGCGCTCGAGCTCATGGCGGGCGGCACCGAAGTACTCGGCATCGACGCCGACGAGGAGATCGTGCAGTCGCTCAACGGCGTGCTGACCCAGGTCGTGCGCGCCGACTCGACGAAGAGCGAGGCGCTGCAGCAGCTGGCGGTCGACGAGTTCGACCGGGTGGTCGTCGCGATCGGGTCCGACATCACCGCGTCGATCCTCACCTGTTCCGTGCTGCTCGGCATGAAGGTGCCCGGCATCTGGGCGAAGGCCGTCACCGAGCAGCACGCGCTCATCCTCGAGCAGCTCGGCGTGCACCGCGTGATCCGTCCCGAGGCCGAGATGGGCCGGCGCGTCGCGCACCTGGTCCGCGGCGCCGCGCAGGACTACATCGAGATCGACCGCGGGTACGCGATCGTGAAGTCCATCCCGCCGGCGCGGCTCCACGGCATCCCGCTCGGGAAGACCGGCCTGCGCAAGGAGTTCGGCGTCACCATCGCGGCATTCAAGAAGCCCGGCGGCGAATGGCACAACGCCGACGCCGAGACCGTGCTGAGCGAGGGCGACACCATCCTCATCGTGGGGCCCACGCGCAAGGCCGAGGGCTTCGCCCAGTTGCGGTGACGGGCGGATGGCGCGCCGTCGCGCCATCCGTTCAGCCGCTTCGAAGCGACCCGCCGCATAGGCTGTGGGGATGAGCGCTGCGACGACGCCCTCCGGCATCATCCTCGACGAACTCGACCCCGACGTGCGCCCACAGGACGACCTGTTCCGGCACGTCAACGGCAAGTGGATCGCCCGCACCGAGATCCCCGCCGACAAGGCGCGCTACGGCAGCTTCATCGTGCTCTACGAGGAGGCCGAGAAGGCCGTCCGCGAGATCATCCAGGAGTCGCAGCAGGCCGAGCCCGGCACCGAGGCCCGCAAGGTCGGCGACCTGTACGCGTCGTTCATGAACGAGGAGCGCGCCGAACTGCTCGGGGCGACGCCGATCGCGGGGCAGCTCGTCGAGGCGTCCCTTCCGGGCACCGTCGAGCAGCTGCTCGAGACGGCCGGCCGGCTCGAGCGCCAGGGCGTCTCCGGCTTCGCGCAGCTGTTCGTCGACAACGACCCCGGCGATCCCGAGCGCTACCTCGTCTTCGTCGAGCAGGGCGGCATCGGGCTGCCCGACGAGAGCTACTTCCGCGAGGAGCGGTTCGCGCCGATCCGCGAGAAGTACCTCGCCCACCTCGAGCGCATGTTCGGGCTCGCGAAGCTCGACGATCCGGCCGGCCGGGCCCGGCGCGTGTTCGACCTCGAGACCGAGGTCGCCGCCGCGCACTGGACCAACGTCGACTCGCGCGACAGCCAGAAGACGTACAACCTGATGCCGTGGGCGGATGTCGCGGCCGCGGCATCCGTCGACCTGGACCTGTGGCGCAACGCCATGGGCGTCCCGGCGCGCGCCTTCGACGAGCTCGTCGTGCGCCAGCCCAGCTTCGTCGAGGGCGTCGGCCGGCTGCTCACCGACGACCGGCTCCCGGCGTGGCGCGACTGGCTCGCCTGGCAGGTCATCAGGTCGAGCGCCGCGTACCTCTCGTCCGACTTCGTCGAGGCGAACTTCGACTTCTACGGCCGCACGCTCACAGGGACGCCCGAGCTGCGCGAGCGATGGAAGCGCGGCGTGTCGTTCGTCGAGGCCTCCATGGGCGAGGCCGTCGGCCGGATCTACGTCGAACGGCACTTCCCGCCGGCGGCGAAGGAGGCGATGGACGAACTCGTCGCGAACCTCGTGGAGGCATACCGGCGGTCGATCTCCGAACTCGAGTGGATGGGCGAGGAGACCCGCGCGAAGGCGCTCGACAAGCTCGAGAAGTTCACGCCGAAGATCGGCTACCCCGTGAAGTGGCGCGACTACTCGACCATGGCGGTCTCCGCCGACGACCTCGTCGCGAATGTCCGCGCCGCGGCCGAGTTCGAGTTCCTTCGACAGCTCGGCAAGATCGGCGAGCCCATCGACCGCGACGAGTGGTTCATGACGCCGCAGACGATCAACGCCTACTACAACCCGGGCTTCAACGAGATCGTGTTCCCGGCCGCCATCCTGCAGTTCCCGTTCTTCGACCCCGAGCGCGACGCCGCGTCGAACTACGGCGCGATCGGCGCGGTGATCGGGCACGAGATCGGTCACGGCTTCGACGACCAGGGTTCGCGCTTCGACGGCGACGGGCGCCTCATCGACTGGTGGACCGAGGCCGACCGCGCGGCGTTCGAGGAGCGCACGAAGGCACTGATCGACCAGTACGACGCGCTCGTGCCCGAGCAGCTCGAGGCGTCTCCCGACGGCGAGCACCACGTCAACGGCGCCCTGACGATCGGCGAGAACATCGGAGACCTCGGCGGCCTCGCGATCGCGTTGAAGGCGTACCAGCTCTCGCTCGGGAAGAAGAAGCCACCGGTGATCGACGGCATGTCGGGCGCCCAGCGGTTCTTCCTCTCGTGGGCGCAGGCGTGGCAGTTGAAGGGCCGCGACGAGGAGGTCATCCGCCTGCTCGCGATCGATCCGCACTCGCCGAACGAATTCCGCTGCAACCAGATCGTCCGCAACATCGACGAGTTCTACACTGGCTTCGAGGTCACTTCCGATGACGCGCTCTGGCTCGATCCGGCCGAGCGCGTGCGCATCTGGTAGCGCCCCGCCCAAACCGCCGTCCATCCCGTCGCACGCACCGCTTGGCCGCGGTGGGGGAGCGCGCGACCCGAACGAAAGCCGCCTGTACCGTCGTGGTGACCTCGTCGCAGGAATCCGAGCGCCGTGCTCGACATGCCAGCATCAATCGAGGACGCCGCCGAGCCGACGAACCGAACGAGGACTTCTCGCGCGGCTTCGACACGCTGGGCGAGTTGGCGCTCGCGGGCGTGCAGGTGTCGGCGCGGGCGACCGACCTGGCGACGGGTCGCGTGCTGTTCTCGGTCGACGACCACGTGGTGATGCCGACCGCGTCGATCGGCAAGGTGCTCCTGCTCGTCGAGGTCGCCTCGCGACTCGGGCACGCGAGTCCCGAGGCGTTCACCGTGCTCGACCGGGCGCCGCGCGACGCGGTCGGCGACTCGGGCATCTGGCAGCACCTGCAGACGCCGTCGCTGCCCATGGCCGACCTCGCCGCGATGGTCGGCGCGACGAGCGACAACCTCGCCACGAACGTCCTCATCCGGCACATCGGGCTCGAGGCCGTGCGCGCCCGGACCGAGGCGCTCGGGTTGACGCGCACGGCACTGCTCGACCTGGTGCGCGACCATCGGGGGCCCGACGACGCGCCGCAGCTCTCGATCGGATCGGCGAAGGAGCTCACCTGGCTGTTCGCCTCGCTCGCGCGGGGCGAGATCGTCAGCCCCGAGGTCTCGCAGCGGGTCGTCGGCTGGCTCTCGCTCAACGCCGACCTCTCGATGGTCGCGGCGGCCTTCGGCCTCGACCCGCTCGCGCACCGGATGCCCGACCACAACCTGCTGCTGATGAACAAGACGGGCACCGACGGCGGCGTGCGCAGCGAGGTCGGCGTGCTGCGCGGTCCCCGTGCGAGCGTCGCCTACGCGGTCTCGATGTACTTCGCCGACACCATGCTCGCGTCGCGGCTGGCTGTGCTCGACGGCATGCGGCAGGTCGGCGCCGACCTGCTCGAGTACGTGCACTGAGCATCGCACCGCCGCGCCGATCGCCCACCTGAATTGGGGGGTTGCCGCGTGCCGGGCACGGGCGCATACCTGAGGAAGGTTCGGGTGGATGCCGCGATCCTCACGCCACGCGGCATCCGCCCGGCTACTCGGCCGCGGGTGCGTCGACCGCGGCCCGCGTGAGGCGGTCGATGCCCTCGAGCACCGCGCGGTGCGTCACGGAGGCGCCGAGCACGCGGAAGTGCCCGGGTACGGGCACGCGGATGTTGGTCGCGCCGTCGAGCACGCTGCCGTCGGGGATGTGCGGGTCGAAGCGCCCGAACACCGAGACGATCCGCGAGTTGACGGATGACGCGCGGCCGAGCATCACGATGGTCTCGTCGCTGGGCAGCAGCGCGCGCACGCTCGGGTCGATGAGGAGCCGGGCGAGACGCGAACCCGCGAACGGCGTGGTGATGGCGACCAGTCCCAGGAGGCCGCGTGCGCCGGCGGGCGCGGCATCCGGCTCGGACACCAGCAGCTGCTTGGCGACCAGGCCGCCCTTGCTGTGGGCGACGATCACCCGGCCCGCCGGCGGCACCGGCACCTTGGCGAGCGCGCGGCCGAGCCGGCGCGCGGTGTCGGCGATGCCGCGGCGGTTCGTCCCCATGCCGTGCACGACGCGCACCCGGTAGCCCGCACGATTCACGGCGTCGCCGAGAGGCCGCATGAACGACCAGTGCTCGTAGATGCCGGGCAGCATCACGATCTCGGGCAGGCTCGCGTCGCCCGTGCGCCAGCGTGCCGGCGGGATCCACCCTTCGAACACGATCGCGACCTGGCGCCATCCGGCGTAGACGTAGTCGCCCGCCCACCACCAGGCGCGTTCGACGTGCGACGGCTCCTCGGGCAGCGACACCCGCTCGACCTCGCGGCCCACCGCCTCCCCGCGTGCGTGCGCCTCGATGAGCTCGGCGACGCGCTCGCCCGCCGTGACCATCGTCTCGTGTCCGCGGTCGGGCACCTCGACGAAGCGGCCGTCGGGCAGGATGTTCGCGACCTCCTCGGCCCACGGGCGCGGCGCGAGGCGGTCGTGCTCGCCGCGGATGACGAGCGTCGGCGCCGCGACATCCGGCAGCACCAGCTCGATGCGGTGCGCGAGCATCTGGTACAGCTTCTTGAAGTACCAGCGCGGGCCGGCCTGGAGGTACATGCGGAGGCCGACCACCACGACCTTCGGGCGAAGCAGCGAGGGGTCCTCGAGCAGGCGGATGGCCTGGACGACGCCGGAGCGCTCGCGTGGGTTCACGGTCGGCGCGATGAGCACGACCGAGGCGACGAGGTCCGGCCGCTGGGCGGCGGTCTCAGCGACGATCTGCGTGCCCATCGAATGGCCGACCAGCACGACCGGCGCCGGCAGCCCCTCGGCCTCGATCAGCTCGGCGAGGTAGGCGCCGGCCTCCGACATGGTCTGCGGATGGCGCGGCTCGGGCGCCTCGCCGAAGCCGGGTAGGTCGAGCGCGAGCACTCGGCCGTCGCGGGCGAGGGCGTCGGCGAGGTCGGAGAAGTACCGGTGCCCCATGCCGATGCCGTGCACGAGCACGAACGTCGTCGCGCCGTCGCGCTCGCCGCCCGACTCGGTGACGACCGTCACCGCGTCGCCGCGGCGGAACTCGCGGATGCGGTCCACCCGGCCCCCTTCGCTCGCGCCCCTCAGGAGAACGGAGGCTGCGCAGGAGCGGATCGGACGTCTCGTCCTGAGCAGCGCGTGAACTCCTCAGACCGAGTCTGCCGGATGGTGCTGCGCGGGCGCGCTTTCGTCGGCAGGGGGTTGCGCGGCTGCCCGTGCCGGTACGACCGCTGCCGCGCGGTCACTCCGCCGGCCGCCGGCCCGCCCGGCCCATCCTGGTCGGGTCGGGAGGAGATCGCGCGCTCGGGAGGAGGGTTTCGCGGGATCGATCCTCCGGTCCGCGCGATCTCCTCCCGCGGGTTCGGGTTCAGTCGATGAGGTCGGATGCCGCGAGGCGGCGCAGCACCTCGACGCCCGCCGGCGGGCAGCGGTGCGCGTCGGCGGTGCCGACCCAGTGCACCGCGCCCACCTCGCCCGAGGGTGCCGGCGCGGCATCCGTCTCGGCGAGGAAGACGTGCATGAGCACGTGCCGGCCCTCGGCCTGGCCGTGCGCGAGCTCGCGAACGGTGAACGCCTCGGCGAGGCCCGCAGGATCGAGCGCGATGCCGACCTCTTCACGCGCTTCCCGCGCGGCCGCCTCCGCCGGCGTCTCGCCCGGGTCGATCTTGCCGCCCGGCATGTAGTGCACGTCGCGGCCGCGCGCCGTGACCATCAGGACCCGTCGGTCGCGCACGAGCGCGATGGCGGCGACGTGCAGGTCGGGCGGTTGCGGCATCCGCCCAGCCTACGGAGTCGCCGGAACCCTACGGGTGCTGCTCGCTCGTGAACACGTCGTTCAACGTGACGGTCGTGAGCCCGCGCTCGTCGAGGATCGACTCGAGCCGCGGGAACACGTGCGTCACGGGGTCGTGGTTGAGGTGGCCGATGATGATCCTGCCCGCGGCGAACCACTCGACGGCCAGGTCGATGATCGCCTGCTGGCTGAGCTCCCCGGAATCACCGAGCGAGCCGTACCAGAGCGTGGGCACCGTGTAGCCGATCGCCGCGGCCGCGGCGTCGACGCGGCCGTCGTGCAGCCCGTACGGCGGGCGGAAGTACGGGCGCGCGTCCACGCCGTACACGGACGCGAGGTAGTCGTGGTTGCGCTGCAGCTCGGCCTGGATGCCCGCGTCGTCGAGCGTCGTGAGGTCGGGATGCGACCACGTGTGGTTGGCGAGCTGGATCTGCCCGCTCTCGACGAGCGGCCGTATCGCGTCGGCGTTCTCGTCCCACGAGGCGTAGGTTCCGTTCACGAAGTAGGTGAGGCGGATGCCGCTGCGCGCCGCGAATGCGGTGTAGGCGGCGACCACGGCCGAATCGGTGCCGTCGTCGACGGTCCAGGCCATCACGTCGCCCGCCTCGGGCGGCAGGGCCGTGAGCGCGCCGGGCGGCACGGGGACGCGGTCGAGGTCGGGCCCCGCGGCGAGCACCGGCTCGGGTGCCGGATCTGATGCTGTCGACTGCCCGTCCGCCGCGCACTTGACGAGGACGGCCGCGGCGCCCAGGCCCAGCCCCGCGAGCAGCGCGCGGCGCGTCAGGCTGCCCATCGTGCTCCCCACCGGTGCCGGCGTTCCGACGCCTCGCGGCCGTTGTACACCAGTCCGGGTGCCGTCGCCGGTCGCGGCGCCCGTGCGGCGCGGATCCCGCGACATCCGCCCCCTCTCGCATTTCGTAGGATGGACGGGACTTCGGGCGAATTCGCCCCGACCCCCACGCACACACCAGGACCATTGGAGCCACCGTGGCCGCACCCAGCCGTCTCGACGCCGTCATCACCCTCGCCCAGCACCGGGGCTTCGTCTTCCAGGCGGGTGAGATCTACGGCGGATCCCGGTCGGCCTGGGACTACGGCCCCCTGGGCGTCGAGCTCAAGGAGAACATCAAGCGCCAGTGGTGGCGCACCGTCGTGCAGGGCCGCGACGACGTCGTCGGCCTCGACTCGAGCGTCATCCTGCCCCGTCAGGTGTGGGAGGCGTCGGGCCATGTCGAGGTGTTCACCGACCCGCTGATCGAGTGCCTGCACTGCCACAAGCGCTTCCGCGAGGACCACCTCATCGAGGCGTACGAGGAGAAGAAGGGCCGCGCGCCCGAGAACGGCCTCGGCGACATCGTCTGCCCCAATTGCGGCACGCGCGGCCAGTGGACCGAGCCCCGCGCGTTCTCGGGCCTGCTCAAGACCTTCCTCGGCCCAGTCGACGACGCGGCCGGCCTGCACTACCTGCGCCCCGAGACCGCGCAGGGCATCTTCGTGAACTTCGGCAACGTGCTGCAGGCCGCCCGCATGAAGCCGCCGTTCGGCATCGGCCAGATCGGCAAGTCGTTCCGCAACGAGATCACGCCCGGCAACTTCATCTTCCGCACGCGCGAGTTCGAGCAGATGGAGATGGAGTACTTCGTCGAGCCCGGCACCGACGAGGAATGGCACCAGTACTGGATCGACGCCCGCCTGCAGTGGTACGTCGACCTCGGCATCGACCCCGAGAACCTGCGCCTGTTCGAGCACCCGAAGGACAAGCTCAGCCACTACTCCAAGCGCACGGTCGACATCGAGTACCGCTTCGGCTTCACCGGCGGCGAGTGGGGCGAGCTCGAGGGCGTCGCGAACCGCACCGACTTCGACCTGTCGACGCACGCCGAGCACTCCGGCAAGGACCTCTCGTTCTTCGACCAGTCGCGCAACGAGCGCTGGACGCCGTACGTGATCGAGCCCGCGGCCGGCCTCACGCGCTCGCTCATGGCGTTCCTCGTCGATGCGTACCACGTCGAAGAGGTGCCGAACGCGAAGGGCGGCACCGACTCGCGCACCGTGCTCAAGCTCGACCCGCGCCTCGCGCCCGTGAAGGCCGCCGTGCTGCCGCTCTCGCGCAACGAGCGCCTCTCGCCGCTCGCGCGCGAGGTCGCCGCCAACCTGCGCAAGCTCTGGAATGTCGAGTTCGACGACGCCGGCGCGATCGGCCGCCGCTACCGCCGCCAGGACGAGATCGGCACGCCGTTCTGCGTCACGGTCGACTTCGACTCGCTCGACGACGACGCCGTGACGGTGCGCGACCGCGACACGATGCAGCAGGAGCGCGTGCCGCTCGCCGAGCTGCAGACGTACCTCGGGACGCGCCTGCTCGGGGCGTAGGTCGCCGCGCCGCGCGCGCGCTGCGCTCGCGTCGCACCATCCCTCGCTCGCGACTCCCGAGTTGTTGCGGGTCGACCCGCGGGAACCCGGGACTCGCGCGTTTCAGGCGGACGTGACCACTCGCGAATCCCGAGTTCGCGCGGGTGCAGCCGCGGAAACCCGGGAATCGCGTGGGTTCTCGCGAGGATGCGTGGTGCTCGCGCTCGCGCGTCAGGCGCGCGGGGCGCGGAGGGCGCGCCACTCGCGGCGGAGCATCGCGTACACGGCGGTGTCGACCCATCCGTCGTCGTCGTACTGGTCCTCGACCAGGGTCGCCTCGCGACGCAGGCCGAGGCGTTCGCAGAGCCGGGCGGATGCCGCGTTCCGCACGTCGAGGTGGGCGAAGACGCGGTGCGCGGCGAGCCGACCGAATGCGAGGTCGAGCAGCACGGCGGCGCCCTCGGCCGCGAGGCCGCGCCCCTGGAAGCCGGAGTGGACGACCCAGCCGACCTCGAGCTGCGCGTGCTGCCGGCTGCCGAGCCGGATCATGAGGTCGCCGACGACGCGATCAGGGCGGGGATGCCCGAGCGCGACCTCCTGCGTCGACGGCTCGCCCCTGAGCACCATCGCGAGGAAGACCGCGTCGCCGTCGGCCTCGAGCCGGCGCATGGCGGCCCGCACGCGGGTGTGCTCGGCGGCCTCGTCCCGGTTGCGCTGGGGCCACGGGATGTAGCGGAGCACGTCGGGCAGGCGCTGGTACTCCCACACGTCGTCGGCGTCGGATGCCGCGAGCGGGCGCAGCACCATCCGCTCGGTGTGCAGCGGCCGGTGGTCGAGCACGGCCATGTCGAACGGAAGGCGCAGCGCGGGCGGGCCGGCGTCGGCGGCTTCGTCGGGGAGGGCGTGCATCGTCACGCAGCGTACCGCGCGCTCGAGGTCAGATCGCGTCGCGCTCGGTGTCGGTGATGCGGGCTCCGAGCTCGCCCGAATCGGCGGATGCCGCTGCCTCGGCGTCGGCCCGGATGCCGAAGATCGCCTCGAGGCCCTCGAGCCACGCCTGCTGCTCGCCGGCGCGGGCGTACTCGCGCGAGCGGACCATGGGCGTGTGCAGGAGCACGCCGGCCATGTGCCGGAGCGCCGCCTCAGTGCGGCCGTCGTCGTCGCCGCGCGAGCGGGCGCGCTCGATCTCGCCGTCGAGCACGTCGAAGACGTGCCGGCGCAGCGCCACGACGGCGGGTGCGAGGTCGAGCTCCTCGCCGACGCGACCGAAGTTGCGCGCGGCGCGGTCGACGAGCTCGCGCGCCGCGTCGGTCGCGCCGAACTCCTCGAGCGGCGCGTGGATCTTGATGGTCTCGAGGTCGAGCAGTTCGACGCCCGCGACCTCGACGACGTCGGTCGCGACGTTGCGCGGCAGGCCGAGGTCGATCACGAGCTGGCGAGGCGCGTCGGCGGTCGCGGCATCCGCCGGCACCGCGGGATCGGTCGACCCGCGACCCGGCAGCAGCGCGACGGGCACCGGACCGGCCGCGACGGCGAGTTCGGTGCGGCCGAGCTCGAGCAGCTCGCGGTCGACGACGTGGTGCTCGACCGTGGTGCAGGTCACGATGAGGTCGGCACCGGCGGCGGCCGTCGCGTAGTCGCCTGACGAGACGGCCTCGATGCCGTGGCTCGCGGCGAACTTGGGGCCGCGGCCGGTGGGCGAGTACACGGCGACGTCGGCCACGCCGCGGTCGCGGAGGGCGGCGAGCGAAGCGCCGGCGTAGCGGCCGGTGCCCACGAGGAGCACGCGCACGGCCGACCAGTCGGTGATGCGGCTCTCGGCGAGGTCGAGCGCGAGGCGCACGAGGGAGCGACCCTCGGCGCCGATGCCGGTGCGGTTCTTCACGCGGCGTGAGGTCTGCGAGGCGCGCTGGAACAGCCGCTCGAGCTCGGGCGTCGTGGTGCCGTCGTGGCGCGCGCGCTCGAGCGAGCGACGGACCTGGCCGGCGATCTCGCCCTCGCCGACGACGACCGACTCGAGGCCGGACGCGACCGAGAAGAGGTGGCCGGCGACCGCGTTGCCGTGCACGAAGCCGAAGGTGGTGCGCAGTTCGTCGGCCTCGAGCCCGGCGACCTCGCCGACCGCGCGCACCGCGTCGTGCACCGCGTCGACGGGCGAGTCGCCCTCGGGGGTGTCGAGGTCGAGGTACGCCTCGAACCGGTTGCACGTCGCCACCACCACGGCGCCCTGGACGGCGGGATGCCCGTCGAGGAGGCGCGGCGCGGCGTGCTCGGAGGACGCCGAGAGGCGTTCGAGCATGTCGAAGCCGGCGTTCTTGTGGCTCGCGGTGAGACAGATGAGCACCCGACGATTCTACCGGTGGTCGAAACGTGCTCCGACCGGCGGGTCGCCGTGCGTCAGGCGGCCGCGCCCTGGCGGATGATCGGGATCGCGCCGGTCAGCGGCGGCAGCTCGAGGCCCTCGGCCGCCAGAGCGGCGCGGTGCCGGGCCTTCCAGGCTCGCACCGTGGCGAAGAAGGGCGCGTCGGTCAGGGCGTAGCGGCCGACGCGCGGGTCGCTGAGCATGACCGGAAGTTCGATCGAGGCGCCGCCGCGCCGGATGCGCACGACCGCGACGGGCACGCTCGCGCTGCCGACGACCGTGCGGTCCGAGCGGATGTTGCGCACCTCGCGCCACGGGAAGGCCGCGACGCGCTTGGGCCGCCGCCCGCCGCCCCAGAACGAGATGCCGGCGTCGTCGGCGACGATCGAGAAGCGTGCCGGGAGCGCGACGCCCCGACTGCCGGGCCGGCTGAGCTCATCGAGGCGGGCGACGAGGTCGCGATTGCGGATGCCGCAGCTCACGGCGCCCGCGTGGACCGAGCCCAGCGCGCGCCGACGCGCGTCGGCACGCGCGGCCGCAGCGGCGCGACGCAGCAGCGCGACGGCGATGACCGCCGCCGCCACGGCGGCCACGCCGAGCACGACGGGCGTGGGATGCACCTCGGGCAGGCCGGTGATCACGCGCTCCACATCGCGCTGGCCGAGCACGAGCCCGGCCACGAGGAGGGCGGCCGCGACGGCCACGAGGGTGGTGAGTGCGGTGCGATACCGCGAGGCGATGCTCGGCACGATGGGAGCTCCGTGGGTTGCGGAGGCGCGCCGTCGCATGGTCGGCATCGACGCGTCGTCGTGGGTCGGGAGCGCACGACGGGTCCGACCATAGCGGTGTGAGAGCGCTCCCGCCAGACCCCAGTCCTCCGTGCGGCCGATCGGGTCGCCAGCGGGTGCCCAGCCCCGATGGGGGAGGATGAGACGCGTGATCCTCTCCCCGCAGCATCCGCTCGCCGCCGGCCTCACCCACGACTCCCGCCTCGTCCGCGCCTATCGCGGACTGCGCAGCGACACGCTCCCCGTGTGGTTCATGCGCCAGGCGGGCCGGTCGCTGCCCGAGTACCGCGGGCTGCGCGTCGGGACCCGCATGCTCGACGCGTGCCTCGACCCGGCGATGGCGGCCGAGATCACGCTGCAGCCGGTGCGGCGCCACGGGGTCGACGCGGGCATCTTCTTCAGCGACATCGTCGTGCCGCTCAAGCTCGTCGGCGTCGACGTCGAGATCCAGCCCGGACGGGGACCGGTCTTCGGCCGCGCCTACGCCGATGCGGCGGCGGTGGCCGAGCTCACCGCGATCGATCCCGCCCGGCTCGACGAGACCGCGGGACCGATCACCGAGGCGGTGCAGCGCACGGTCGCCAAGCTCGCGTCGCTGAGGGCGCCGGGTGCGTCGACCTCGACGCCGCTCATCGGCTTCGCGGGCGCCCCGTTCACGCTCGCCGCGTACCTCGCCGAGGGCGGACCCTCGAAGGACCACCTCGCCGCGCGCACGCTCATGCACGCCGACCCCGGGGCGTGGCGCGCCCTCATGGACTGGACCGCCGAGCTCACCGGGCGGTTCCTGCGCACGCAGGTGCTCGCCGGCGCGTCGGCCGCGCAGCTGTTCGACTCGTGGGCGGGCGCGCTCTCCCTCTCCGACTACGAGGCCTACGTCGCACCGGCGTCGGCGGCGGCGCTCACGCACGTGCACGACCTGACGTACCAGGCGACGGATGCCTCTGGCACGGCCGGCACCCTCTCCGTCCCGGTCGTGCACTTCGGCGTCGGGACCGGCGAGCTGCTCGGCGCGATGAAGCGCGTCGGCGTCGACGTCGTCGGCGTGGACTACCGCGTGCCGCTCGATGTCGCGGCGGGCCGCATCGGCACCGGCGTGCCGCTGCAGGGCAACCTCGACCCCGCGCTGCTCGCGGCGCCGTGGCCCGTGCTCGAGTCCGCCGTGCGCGACGTGATCGCGCGAGGCCGCGTCGCCCCGGCGCACGTGTTCAACCTCGGGCACGGCGTGCCGCCCGAGACCGACCCCGAGGTGCTCACGCGCATCGTCGAGCTGGTGCACGAGGCCGGTCGATGAGCACGGCCGAGCCCGCGCCATCCGCCGACCCGCGCTCGCCCGCCGACGAGCACCGCTCGACCGACGTCGTGGTCGTCGGTGGCGGCGTGGCCGGCCTCGTGGCCGCGCTCGAGTGCGCGCGCCTCGGTCTCGGCGTGGTGGTGCTCGAGCAGGCCGACCGCCCGGGCGGATGCGTCGGCCGCATCGTGCTCGACGGCCTGGCGCTCGACAGCGGCGCCGAGTCCTTCGCGACGCGCAACGGCTCGGTCGCCGAACTGCTCGGCCGGCTCGGCCTCGACGGCCGGATCGTGCCGCCGAACCGCGCGGGCGCGTGGCTCGTGTGGGGCGACCGTGGCGAGCGCCGTGCGGCGCCGCTGCCGCGCACCGGCGTGCTGGGCATCCCGGCGAACCCCCTCGGCGACGACGTGCGGGCGATCATCGGATGGCGCGGGGCCTGGCGTGCCTGGCGCGACCGCATCACGCCCATCCTGAAGATCGGCCGCGCCGAACGCCTCGGCCCGCTCGTGCGCCAGCGCATGGGCTCGGCGGTGCTCGACCGGCTGGTGACGCCGATCTCGGCGGGCGTGTACTCGACCGATCCAGACGACCTCGACGTCGACGTGGTCGCCCCCGGCCTCAACGAGGCGATGACACGCGCCGGTTCGCTCTCGGGCGGGGTCGGGCAGCTCGTCGAGGCGCGACGCGCCGGCAGCGCCGTGCTCGGCATCAGCGGCGGCATGCACACGCTCGTCGACGCCCTCGTCGCCGAGCTCGAGCGCTTCAGCGCCGAGCTGCGCACCGGCGTGCGCGTCACCGGGCTCGAGACCCCGGCGGCTCGGCCGTCCGACGCGGCCTCGGTCGTGTCGTCCTGGCGCGCGATCGGCGAGACCGGGGGCGGGCGCGTCGTCGTCGATGCGCGGTTCGCGATCCTCGCCACGCCCGCGCACGTCTCGCGTGGACTGCTGGCGGGGGTCGCGCCCGACGGCGCGCTCGACGAGGACTGGCCCGATGCGGCATCCGTCGAGCTCGTCACGCTGGTGCTCGACGCGCCCGAGCTCGACGCCGCCCCGCGCGGCACGGGCGTGCTCGTCGCGGCCGACGCGCCCGGCGTGACCGCGAAGGCCCTCACGCACGCGTCGGCGAAGTGGTCGTGGCTCGCCGAGACCGCCGCCGGTCGCCACGTGGTCCGCCTCTCGTACGGGCGGGCGAGCGCGACCAACCCGCTCATCGACCTCGACGACGAGGCGGTGACCGAGCTCGCCGTCCGCGACGCGTCGGCGCTGCTCGGCGTCGCGCTCGACCGGTCGCAGGTGCGCGCCGCGGGTCGCAGCGCCTGGCGCGACGCCCTCTCGCAGGCCGCGGTCGGGCAACCCGCCCGGGTCCGGGCACTCGAGGCGGCGCTCGAGGACCGTTCCGGCCTCGCACTCGCCGGCTCGTGGGTCGCCGGCACGGGGCTCGCGTCGGTCGTGCCGCACGCGATCGAGGCGGCCGGGCGCATCCGGCACCTCGCGCTGCGCATCGCCGGTGACGTCGACGACGCAGGGCCGTCGGCGGGCGACGCATAGCCCGAACGGAATACGATCCGGGCGAACCGCCCGCAACCCCCTTGCGCCGCGGTCGACGGGGTCTACGCTGGAGGGACTGCTGTCCGGAACCGCAGCGGGGATGGGGTGCACATGAAGGGCAAGATCCTCTTCGTCGTCGGGCTCGGCGTGGGCTACGTGCTGGGCACGCGCGCCGGCCGCGAACGCTACGAGCAGATCCGCAAGGCGGCGCAGGACGTCTGGAACCAGCCGAAGGTCCAGGAGGGCGTCCAGACCGTGAAGGACTTCGCGATGAGCCGCGCGGGCGACGTCGGCGAGAGCGTCCTCGACGGCGCCAAGAAGTTCGTCGCGCAGGTCTCGGGCTCGCAGGACTCGTCGACGACCCGGTCGACCGCGGCCCGGTCGGCATCATCCACAACCACGCCGTCGAACTCGTCCGCGAAGCCGGCGGCAACGAGCACATCGGGCGCGAAGTCGGGCGCCAAGGCGACCGCGAGGCCGAAGACCGGCTCCGGCTCGTCGACGAGCTCGACCACGTCCTCGTCCTGATCGACCCTCGGAGGTGGACTCCCGATGGCTGCACCACTGAACGACGAGCGGTCGCTCTTCACGCTCGTCGGCGAACTGCCCGACCAGATCTCGGCGCTCGTCCGCGCTGAGATCGACCAGATCAAGGCCGAGCTCAGCTACAAGGCGAAGCACTTCGGCATCGGCGCGGGCCTCGTCGTCGTGGCCGGATTCGTCGGCATCTTCCTGCTCGGCACGCTCATCGCCACCGGCATCCTCGCGCTCTCGCTCGTGATGCCCGGCTGGGCCGCGGCCCTCATCGTCTCGGGCGTCCTGCTGCTGATCATCGCGATCCTCGTCGGCATCGCGCTCGCGAACTTCCGCCGCGGGAGCGAGCCGCTCGAGTCGATCGAGAGCGTCAGACAGGACATCGACGCGATCACCGGAAGGGGTGCGTATGGCAGCCGGGACTGAGGTCGTCAAGCTCGACAAGACGCAGCAGCGCAATCTCTCCCGGATCCAGGCGCACGACAACGCCCGGTCCGCACGCGCACAGCTCGTCGGCACGCTGAACGCGCTCGAGGACCGCCTCAACGTGCCCAAGCGGGTCGCGCGGGCGACCGGGCGCGCGAAGGTCCGCATCCGGCGCTTCGCCGACGAGCAGCCCGGCGCGGCGATCGCCGTCGCCGCGGGCGTCGTGGTCGCGGTGGGCGTGGGCGTCTGGCTCGTGGTGCGCGCCAACCTCGACCGATGACCGACCCGTGACGGATGCCGCGCCGCGCGCCGGCGCGGACGGCCACGCGTCCGCGACCACCGCGGTCCAGCGCGTCGCGGCCGAGGTGCGCGACGAGATCCTGAGCGGCGCCCTCGGTCCCGACGCACCGCTGCGCGAGGAGGCGTGGGCCGCTCGGCTCGGCGTCTCCCGGCACACGGTGCGCGCGGCGTTCCAGCGTCTCGTCGCCGAGCGGCTCGCGACGGCCGAGCCGTACCGAGGCGTACGCGTGACGAGCTTCGACCGGCGGCAGATCCTCGCGCTGCAGCAGTTGCGCGCGGCGCTCGAGGTCGAGGCCGTGCGCATCGCGCTCGAGCGGTCGGGCGGGGGGCTGCCCGAGGACGCGCTGGTCTCCGCGCGCGCCGCGATCGATGCGATGGCGGCGATCGATGACGGCGACGGCGATCCCGGTGACGAGGCGGACGGCGCGTGGCTCGAGGTCGAGCGGCGCCATGCCGAGTTCCATGCGGCGCTGGTCGCGGCATCCGGAAGCCCCAGGATCATCGAGGCGCACGCCGCGATCGGCAGCGAGCTGCTGCTGTTCATCCTGCACGCGCGCAGGCACTACAGCATCGCCTCGCTCGTCGAGGAGCACCGGAGGCTGCTCGACGAGCTGTCGTCGCGCGGGCCCGAGGCCCTCCGCGACCATCTCGCACATTCGACGAAGCTGCTCCTCGGCTGAGCGGCCGATCCCCGCAGGAGGCACCATGTCCACGACGGATCACCCCGACGAACCCACGGCGGACGCCTTCGCCGACCGGCTCTTCGCCTCGGCGCTCGGCGCATTCGAGACGCTCTCGGTTCACGTCGGCGACCGACTCGACTGGTACCGCATCCTCGCCGATCGCAGTGCACTCACCTCGGTCGAGCTGGCGCAGGCCGCCGGCACGGGTGAGCGCTACACGCGCGAATGGCTGGAGCAGCAGGCGGTGAGCGGCATCCTCGAGGTCGACGACGAGGCGGCCGAGGCATCCGATCGACGCTACTCCCTGCCGCCCGCCCACGCCGAGGTCCTGACCGACGACCGATCGCTCGCCTACCTGGCCCCGATCGCACGGATCATCGCGAGCGCCGCGGTGCAGGTCCCCGCGCTGCTCGACGCGGTCCGCGCCGGAGGCGGCGTGGCGTGGGAGCGCTTCGGTGCCGACATGCGCGATGCGCAGGGCGACGTGAACCGGCCGTGGTTCGAGCATCGGCTCGCGGGCGCACTCGCGAACGTGCCCGAGCTCGATGCGATCCTGCGGCGTCCCGGCGCACGGATCGTCGACGTCGGCTGCGGCCACGGCTGGTCGACCATCGCGCTGGCCCGCGCGTACCCCGACGCGCACGTCGACGGGGTCGACGTGGACGCCCCCTCCATCGAGGCGGCGCGCGCGCACGCCGAGGAGGCGGGACTGTCCGACCGCGTCACGTTCCGCCTCGGCGGGGGCGAGGCGCTCGCCGACGACGGCACCTACGACGCCGGCTTCGTGTTCGAGGCCCTGCACGACATGCCGCGTCCGGTCGAGGTGCTCTCGGCGTTGCGGCGCGCGGTGCGCGACGACGGCGCGGTCGTGATCATGGACGAGGCCGTGGCCGAGCGGTTCGCACCCGACGGCGACGACGTCGAGCGCATCATGTACGGCTACAGCCTGTTCATCTGCCTCCCCGACAGCCTCTCGACGCCGGGCTCGGTCGGCACGGGCACCGTCATGCGACCCGCCGTGCTCGAGCGGTACGCCCGGGATGCCGGGTTCAGCGGCGCCGAGGCACTGCCGATCGAGGACTTCGCCTCCTTCCGCTTCACCCGGCTCCGGACGTAGCCGATGGCGCGGCGCGCTGACGCGGCATCCGTCGTCGCGCTTTTCGTCTTTTCAGGTTGCGGGGGGAGGATAGTGGCATGTCTTCCCCCGCTGCCGAAGGGGCAGCTGACGCGCTCCAGACCGAACCCACCGCCGAGCAGTCGTACGAGGGCTACACGCTCTTCGCCGTGCTGCGCAAGGACCCGGCACGTCCCGACGACCTCGACGGCCGTGACGTGCCCCGCTTCGTCGACGAGCTCGACGGGGTGGTCAACCTCGTCGAGGACGAGGGCGTGACCGTCCGCGGCATCTACGACGTCTCGGGCCTCCGCGCCGACGCCGACGTGATGCTGTGGCTGCACGGCCCGACCGCCGAGGGCCTGCAGTGGGCGCTCCGCGAGCTGCGCCGCGCGCGCCTGTTCCGCGCGCTGCTGCCCACGTGGAACGCGATGGGCGTGCACCGCGACGCCGAGTTCAACAAGGCGCACGTGCCGGGCTTCCTGCGCGGCGTCGAGCCCCGGGGCTGGCTCACGGTCTACCCGTTCGTGCGCAGCTACGAGTGGTACCTCCTCCCGCCCGAGGAGCGCGGCCGCATGCTCGCCGAGCACGGCCGCAAGGGCGCCGCGTTCCGGGGCGTCGTCGCCAACACGGTGTCGGCGTTCTCGCTGGGCGACTACGAGTGGCTGCTGCCGCTCGAGGCCGACGAGCTCACCGACCTCGTCGACCTGATGCGCGACCTGCGCGCCACCGACGCGCGCCGGCACGTGCGCGACGAGCTGCCGTTCTACACGGGCCGTCGCATCACGACCGCCGAGCTCGTGGAGGTGCTGCAGTAATGGCGGCGACGAACCTCGGCCGCAAGCCCGAGCCGGCCACGTCGGCGTACCGCGCGCCCGGCGCGATCGTGCCCGGCGCGACCGAGCCCGCGCAGTCCGGACCCGAGCACGTCGAGGCGCCCGTGCGCTACGACGCGATCCTGCTCGCCGGGTTCGGCGGGCCCGAGGGCCAGGACGACGTCATCCCGTTCCTCCGCAACGTCACGCGCGGTCGCGGCATCCCCGACGAGCGACTCGAAGAGGTCGCCGTGCACTACCGGCACTTCGGCGGCGTGAGCCCGATCAACGAGCACAACCGCGAGCTCAAGGCCGCGCTCGAGGCCGAGCTCGCGCGCCGCGGAGTCGACCTGCCCGTGATCTGGGGCAACCGCAACTGGGCGCCGTACATGAACGACGCGGTGCAGGAGGCCGGTGACCGGGGCTTCACGAACCTCATCGCGGTCGCCACGAGCGCGTACAGCTCGTACTCGAGCTGCCGCCAGTACCGCGAGGACTTCGCGGACGCGCTGGAGGACACCGGACTGAGCGGTGTCGTCCGCATCGACAAGGTGCGCCAGTTCTTCGACCACCCGGGCTTCGTGCAGCCGTTCGTCGAGGGCGTGCGCGACGCGCTGGCCTCGCTCTCGGCCGAGCACGCCGGCCTGAACCCCACGACCGACGTCGAGGTGCTGTTCGCGACGCACTCCATACCGACGACGGATGCCGCGAAGTCGGGCCCGGTCGAGCGCGGGTTCGGCGAGGGCGGCGCGTACGCGGCGCAGCACCTGGCGGTCGCGCAGGTCGTCATGCGCGAGGCCGGCGCCGACGGCGTGCCGTGGCAGCTGGTATACCAGTCGCGCTCAGGCCCTCCGACGCAGCCGTGGCTGGAGCCCGACGTGAACGACGCGATCGCCGAGCTCCCCGCGGCGGGCCGCAAGGCCGTCGTGATCGTGCCGCTCGGCTTCGTGAGCGACCACATGGAGGTCATGTGGGACCTCGACGAGGAGGCCATTGCGACCGCGGCCGAGCACGGGCTCGCCGCCGTCCGCGTGCCGACGCCGGGCGTCCACCCCGCCTATGTGGCGGGCCTCGTCGACCTCGTGCTCGAGCGCGTCGACGGCATGCCCGCCGACGAGCGACCGCACGCGACCGATCTCGGTCCCTGGTACGACGTGTGCCGCCCGGGCTGCTGCGAGAACGTTCGCCTCGGCTTCAAGCCGGCGCTCGCGGGGATCGCGCCATGAGCGCCGCCCCGGGTCGCGACGTGATCCGCGTCGGCACGCGCGGCAGCGCACTCGCGCTCGCGCAGACGAACCAGATCGCCGAGCGCCTGGGCAAGGCGGCCGACGCCGACATCGAGATCGTCACGGTCACCACGCAGGGCGACACGTCCCGCGCGTCGCTGCAGACGATCGGCGGCACCGGCGTGTTCGCCGCGGCGTTGCGCGAGGCGCTCATCGCAGGCGAGTGCGACCTGGTCGTGCATTCGCTGAAGGACCTGCCCACCGCCGAGCATCCCGAGCTGCGGCTCGGCGCCGTGCCGAAGCGCGCCGACGCGCGCGACGCGCTGTGCGCCCGCGACGGGCTCACGCTCGCAGAGCTCCCCGAGGGCGCGCGGGTCGGCACCGGCTCGCCGCGCCGCATCGCGCAGCTCGGCATCGCGCGCCCCGACATCACCGCGGTCGACCTGCGCGGCAACATCGACACCCGACTCGGCTTCGTCGAGCAGGGCGAGCTCGATGCGGTGCTCCTCGCGTCGGCCGGCCTCGGCCGGCTCGGGCGAGCGGATGCCGCGACCGAGCGGTTCCCGCTGGCGGAGTGGCCGACCGCACCCGGGCAGGGGGCGCTGGCGCTCGAGGTCCGTCGCGAGCGCGGGTCGCGCCATCTCGAGCGTGGCCTCGACGCCGTCGAGCACGTCACGACCCGGGCGACCGTCCTCGCCGAGCGGCTCGTGCTCGCCGGGCTCGAGGCGGGCTGCGCGGCCCCGGTCGGCGCGACGGCCTTCCTCGAGGACGAACTTCTGTTCCTCACGGCGACGGTGTACAGTGCCGACGGGACGCGGTCGTTGACGAGTTCGCATGCCGCCACCCCCGACAGCCGCTCGGCCGCCGACTTGGCGGACGCGGCACGCGATGTCGCCCAGCGCGTCGTCGCGGAACTCCTCGGCAACGGCGCCGCCGACCTCGCACCTGCCCTGGAGTCGCCGTGACCGAATTCGAACCGATGACCGGCGCGATCCACCTGCCCGGAGTCAGTGGATCCAAGCCGCTCGCCGGATGGCGCGTGCTCGTGCCGCGCGGCGGACCCTGGGGCGATGCCGTGGCCGCCTCGCTGCGCGCCCGCGGCGCCTCGCCGGTCATCGCGCCGATGATCAACTTCGCGCCGACCGACGACCAGCCGGCCCTCGAGGCGGCACTGTCGAAGCTCGCCGCCGGCGGCTTCGACTGGGTCACGGTCACGAGCGCGACGACGGTCGACGTGCTGTCCTCGTACGGCGCGGTCATCCCGGATTCGACGAAGGTCGCCGCGGTGGGCGAGACCACCGCGGCCGCCCTCGTCGCGGCCGGCTACCGCGCCGACATCGTCCCGTCCGAAGAGAACTCGGCCCGTGGTCTCCTCGAGGAGTGGGAGGCCGCCACCGACGGCGCCAAACCGCTGCGCGTGCTCGCGCTCCGCTCGGCGATCGCGAAGCAGGTGCTCTCGGTCGGACTCGAGCGCATCGGCCACCACGTCGAGGCGGTCGTGGCCTACCGCACCGTCGGCGTGCCGGTCGCGCAGAAGGTGGTCGACGACGTCCGCGCGGGCAAGGTCGACGCGATCCTCGTCACGTCGGGCAGCGTCGCCGAGCAGGTGCATGCGCAGCTCGGCCCCGTCCCCGAGAAGACCCTCGTCGCCGCGATCGGCCCGCAGACGCAGAAGGATGCCGCGCAGATCGGCCTGCGCGTCGACGTGATCGCGGTCGACCGCACCGCCGAGTCGCTCATCGACGCGGTCGTGCAGGCGGCGACGCAGACCGTCTGATCCGCCGCGCCATCCGCTCGCCCATCCACCGACCGCTCAGCCGCGCGCGCGTAGGCTTGGCGAGTGACTTCCGCACCCGCTCCCCGCGTGCGGCCCCGGCGCCTGCGTGAGACGCCGGCCCTGCGCCGCCTCGTCTCCGAGACCCGCCTCGACCCGGCCGACCTCGTGCTGCCGATCTTCGTCCGCGAAGGCGTGAGCGAGCCCATCCCGATCGCCTCGATGCCGGGCGTCGTGCAGCACTCGCTCGACTCCGTGAAGCAGGCGGTGACGGATGCCGCGTCCGCCGGCGTGGGCGGAGTGATGCTGTTCGGCGTCCCCGAGGTTCGCGACGCGACCGGCAGCGGCGCGACCGACCCGAACGGCATCCTCAACGTCGCGACCCGCGTGGTCGCCGACGAGGTCGGCGACGCGCTCGTCGTGCAGACCGACCTGTGCCTCGACGAGTTCACCGACCACGGCCACTGCGGCGTGCTCGATCCGCTCGGCCGGGTCGACAACGACGCGACGCTCGAGCGGTACCGCGAGATGGCGCTCGTGCAGGCGGCATCCGGATCGCAGCTGCTGGGCCTCTCGGGCATGATGGACGGCCAGGTCACGGCCGTGCGCGACGCGCTCGACGGCGCGGGCTTCACGCACACGGCGGTCCTCGCGTACTCGGCGAAGTACGCCTCGGCCTTCTACGGCCCGTTCCGCGACGCGGTCGAGTCGACGCTCGAGGGCGATCGGCGCACGTACCAGCTCGACCCCGGCAACCGCCGCGAGGGCCTCCGCGAGGCGATGATCGACATCGACGAGGGCGCCGACGTCGTCATGGTCAAGCCCGCGGGCTCGTACCTCGACGTGCTGGCCGATGTCGCCGCGGCGAGCGACGTGCCCGTGTGGGCCTACCAGGTCTCGGGCGAGTACGCGATGATCGAGGCCGCCGCGATGCACGGATGGATCGATCGCCGCCGCGCGGTGGTCGAGTCGGTGCGCGCCATCCGGCGTGCCGGCGCCGACGCCGTGCTGACCTACTGGGCGAGCGAGCTCGCCGGCTGGATCCGGGAGGGGATCGAATGACGACCACTGCGACCACCACCACCAACGCGGAGCTCTTCGACCGCGCGCAGGCCGCGATCCCTGGCGGCGTGAACTCGCCCGTGCGCGCGTTCCGCTCGGTCGGCGGCACGCCGCGGTTCCTCGTCTCGGCGCGCGGGCCGTACGTGACCGACGCCGAGGGTCGCGAGTACGTCGACCTCGTCGCCGGGTGGGGTCCCGCCATCCTCGGCCATGCCCACCCCGAGGTGATCGCCGCGGTGCAGGATGCCGCGGCGCGCGGCCTCTCGTTCGGTGCGTCCACGCCCGTCGAGACGGAGCTGGCCGAGCTCATCGAGCAGCGCGTGGCACCCGTCGAGAAGCTGCGCCTCGTGTCCACGGGCACCGAGGCGACGATGAGCGCCATCCGCCTCGCCCGCGGCTTCACCGGCCGCGACCTGCTCGTGAAGTTCGCCGGGCACTACCACGGCCACTCCGACGGCCTGCTCGCCGAGGCGGGTTCGGGCCTCGCGACGTTCGCGCTGCCGGGCTCCGCGGGCGTGCCCGCCGAGGTCGCGGCGCTCACGCTCGTCGTGCCGTACAACGACCTCGACGCGCTGCGCGCGGTGTTCGCCGAGCACGGCGACCGCATCGCGGCCGTCATCACCGAGGCGGCCGCCGCGAACATGGGCGTCGTGCCGCCGCTGCCGGGCTTCAATCGCGCGTTGGTCGAACTCGCCCACGCGCACGGCGCGCTCGTCATCAGCGACGAGGTACTCACGGGCTTCCGGGTGTCGAAGGCCGGATGGTGGGGCCTCGAGGCCGAGACGGATGCCGCGTACTCGCCCGACCTCGTCACGTTCGGCAAGGTCGTCGGCGGCGGCATGCCCGTCGCCGCGCTCGGCGGTCGCGCCGAGATCATGGAGCGGCTCGCGCCGCTCGGCCCGGTCTACCAGGCGGGCACGCTCTCGGGGAACCCGGTCGCCGTGACCGCGGGCGTCACCACGCTGCGTCTCGCCGATGACGCCGTGTACGCGAAGCTCGACGAGGTCGCCGCGCTCCTGCAGCGCGAGGTCTCCGCGGCGCTCGCGACGGAGGGCGTCGCGCACGGGGTGCAGCGCGCGGGAAACCTGTTCAGCTTCCTGTTCGGCGAGGCCGTCACCGGCGGCGCCCGCGACTACGCGGGGGTGCTCGCGCAGGAGTCGTGGCGCTACGCGCCGTTCTTCCACGCGATGCTCGACGCGGGCATCTCGCTCCCGCCGAGCGTGTTCGAGGCGTGGTTCGTGACCGCTGCGCACGACGACGCCGCGATCGCACGGATCCTCGACGCGCTCCCGGCCGCCGCGCGCGCCGCGGCCGCAGCCCGCCCACCGGTCGCCTGACGCGCGGGCGCGCGGCCGCGCCATCCGCCCGCCGACCCACCGGCACGCCAACCCCCGGGTTCACAGGAGATTCCGCGAATCGCAGGACGCGATCGCGGATTCGGTCCTGTGGATCGCGGAATCTCCTGTAAACCCACGCCCGGGAGTGGAGGCGGGGCGGGCTGGGGGCGCTGGGGAACCGAAGACGAGGGCCGCGACGCGCGCGATCGATGTGAGGTTCCGTGAACGGAACCGATCCGTCGTTTGTGGAGCGTCGACGACGCGACCCGATCGCGCGTCGGGCAGGATGGAACATATGGCCAACCTGCGCGTGCACAACGATCGGCTCGAGGTCCACCTCACGCCGGCCGAGAAGACGCTCGCGTTCCGCAGTGCCGACGTGATCGTCCAGCGCGACGACATCCGCTCCGCGATCATCACCGACGATCCGTGGATCTGGATCCGCGGCATCCGCCGTCGTGGCACCGAGGTGCCGCTCGTCATCGCGGTCGGCGTGTGGAAGACGCACGGCGGCAGCGACTTCGTCGTCGTCAAGGGCAAGCGCCAGGCCGTCGTGCTCGAGCTCACGGGCGGCGAGTTCGGGCGGCTCGTGCTCAGCACCAACCGCGCGGGCGAGCTCGTCGAGAAGCTCCGGGTCGGCCTGCCGAACGGGCACCACGTCGCCGACGACATCTTCGCCGAAGAGGAGACGAGCGGCGACTGATTCCCGGCCGAAGGCCCGAGGCCCGACGGTCGACGGCCGGCTCAGACGAACAGGAACAGCGCGAACCCGATGAGCGGGAGCGTGCCCTGCACGAGCGCGGGCCGCAGGTAGCCCCGCCCCGTCGTGGTGAGCACGATCGCGGCCGCGGCCATGCAGGCCGTCGTGAACAGGATGAGCGCACGCGCCGCGGACGGCAGGCTGCCGTCGAAGAAGAGCCACAGTCCGGCGCCCGCGCCGATCGCCAGGAACAGGTTGTAGAACCCCTGGTTGTACGCCATGGGTCGCAGCGTCTCGGCCTGGTCCTCGTCGCGGACGTTGAAGATGCGCCACGTGCTGGGCTGCATCCACCGCACGCTCTCGAGCACGAAGATGTAGACGTGCAGCAGCGCGGCCAGCGCCACGGCCACGCTGCCGATGATCGCGATGACGGACATGGCTGGATGCTACGCGCCCGAGTGTGCGCACGTGCTCAGTGGCGCGCGACGCGTTCGACCTCCACCGCGATCGGCCGGCCGAGGAACCGCTCGAATCCGGCGATCGCGTCGTCGCGCGCGACGACCTCGGCCCGCGACATCCGCCGCCACGGCACGATGCGCACGGTCGCCGATCGCGGGCCGACCGTCGGCGCCCAGCGACCGCACATGACGCCGTCGGCGAGCATGGCGTGCAGCGGGAACTCGGCGCTGTCGGCACTCGGATGCTTCGTCGGCAGCAGGTACGACCGGGGTGCGGCGTATCCCATCACGTACTCGTCGTAGGCCTGCAGCAGGTCCACGCGCGGCGGCGGCGCAGCTTCGTCGGGCCGAGCGGATGTCGCGTCGCGATGCCGCTCGGCGATCTCGGCGTCGTGCCAGTAGGCGGTCCCGTCGGGACCGTCGATGCGCGCGATGCGGCCGTCCGTCCGGTCGGCGGCATCCGCGAGCGCAGTTCGGACGTCGCGCAGCCCGAACCCGGACCACGCGGAGAGGTCGCGCTCGGTGACGGGTCCTCGGGCGCGCAGGTATCGCTCGGCGAGCTCGGCGAGCCCCTCGTCGCGTGCGCGGGACGCGACATCCGGCACCCGCTCGGGGAACGGCGCGTAGGTGCGCTGCGCACCGACGCTCGCGCCCGAGATCACCACGCGCTCGAGCTCGGCGAGCATGAGGCAGTAGGCGAGCGCGTTCCCCGTCGATGGGAGCCCGGCGTCGCCGAGCGCGGCGCCGACCTCCGTGCGCGTCCGGTGGCCGTCGGCGACCGCCGTCTCGATGGTCGCGAGCACGCGATCGGCCACGGCTCCGGCCAGGCCGTGCCGGGCGTAGTACGTGCCGTTCGCGCGGTGCACGCGCTCGGCCGAGAGCGCGATGAGCCAACCCGCGTCGGCCGGGGTCACGAAGTGCCAGGTGGGCCGGAGCACATGCGTGCGAAGGAGGTCGCCGCGATCGATCGCCGCGCCGACCGCGGCGGCCGAGGGGCGGCCGTCGGCGGCCAGGCGCTGGGCGAGCCCCCACTGCGCGGGGAGGTACTCCTGCGACTGCACGGCGAGGAAGCGCGACACCACCTCATCGGGTGTCGTGGCATCGAGGCCAGCGGCGCCGTCCGCCGCGCGGAGGCCCTGGGCGGCGAGTCGCCGGCCCCGGACCTCCGCGAGCGTCAGGCCCATTGCCTACGAGACGTCCCGCCGCCAGGTCGTGGCGCCGCCGATCACGGTGGCGACGACGGCGATGCCGAGCAGCACGAGTCCGCCCTGCCACCACTCGAGCGAGTCGGTCGAGCCGAGCGAGGCGACGTTGTAGAACGACGCGCCCACGAGCGCATCGCTCGCTGCGCCCGGGAGGAACCGCCCGACATTCGCCGTCACCTCGTTCAGCGAGCTGACGAGCCGCAGCACCGGCTCGACGAACTGCGTGAACGCGATCACGATGACGATCGCCGCGACCTGGTTCGGTACGAGCGAGCCGAGGCCGACGCCGATCGCGCCCCAGAACGCCATCGCGAGGATGCCGCGGCCGATGAGCGCCCACGTGTCGCTCGAGTCGAGCCCGGTGTCGAACCCGAATGCGGCGAGTGCGGCCGCGCCGGCGCCGACAGAGGTCGCGAAGCCGATGACGCCGAAGAGGGCGCCCACGACCAGCCCGGTCCAGAACTTGCCCGAGAGCACGGTCGAGCGGTGCGGCTCGGCCAGGAAGGTCGTCGTCAGCGTGCGGTGCCGGAACTCCGACGTCACCGCGAGTGCGCCGATCAGCACGGGGAACACGTACCCGACGGACGACGCGAAGCTGTAGAGGAGCGGGGCGAGGTCGATGCCGGGCGGAAGCCCCGTGCCGCCGGTCGACGCTGCGGCATCCGGATTCTCGGTCGCCCAGCCGAGGAACGCGCCGAACCCGCCCGCCATCGTCGCCACGTAGGCGACGAGGATGAGCGCCAGGAGCCACCACATGCGCGTGGTGAACACCTTCTCGAACTCGGCGGCGAGCGATCGCGCGAAGGCCATCACTGCGCACCCCCGTTCACGAGCGCCAGGAACGATTCCTCGAGGCCCGAAGCCTGACGGTGCAGGGCGCTCACCTCCACTCCGCCGACGAACGCGGCATGCCCGACGACGGCGGGATCGGGTTCGGACACGAGCAGCCCGTCGTGGTCCTCGATGTACTCGAGCCCCGCCTGGTCGAGTGCGGCAGCCAGCCGCGCGCGGTCGGGCGACTCGATCACGGTGCGCGGCGAGACCTCGGATTCCAGCTCGGCCAGCGAGCCGGCCTTGACCAGGCGCCCGCGCGAGATGATGACGACGTCGTCGACCGACTGCTGCACCTCGCTCAGCAGGTGCGAACTGACGAGCACGGTGCGGCCCTCGGCGGCGAGGCTGCGGAGGAAGCCGCGGATCCAGCGGATGCCCTCGGGGTCGAGTCCGTTGATCGGCTCGTCGAGTACGAGCACGCGCGGGTCGCCGAGCAGCGTCGTCGCGAGGGCGAGCCGTTGCCGCATGCCGAGGGAGAAGCCGCCCACGCGACGGTCGGCGAACTCGCTCATGCCGACCTGGGCGAGCACGGCGTCCACCCGGTTCCGCCGGATGCCGCCCGCGGTCGCCGTCACGCGCAGGTGGTTGCGCGCGGTGCGGCCGGGGTGGAACGCGGCGTCGAGCGCGGCACCCACCGTCTCGAGCGGGCGGGGCAGGTCGCGGTAGCGTGCGCCGCCGATCGTGGCGGTGCCCGCGGTCGCGCGCTCGAGGCCGAGCAGCGTGCGCAGCGTCGTGGTCTTGCCGGCGCCGTTCGGGCCCAGGAAGCCGGTCACGCGGCCGGGCTCGACCGTGAAGGAGAGGTCCTCCACCGCGGTCACGGCGCCGAAGCGCTTCGTCAGTCCGGTGATCTCGATCGGTATGCCGGCGGTCATGTGCCTCCTCGGCTCGCCCCTGTCGGGAATCGGGTTCGGGTCGTGCGGGTCGGGCCGCGTTGCGGTCAGCTCAGTGCTCGGATGCCGTCGGGCAGGACGCCCCCGGCGTAGAGCATCGCAGCGAGGTCCTGCAGGGCACCGAGACTCACGCGCTGGGTCTGCGGTCCGTACGAGACACGGGCGACGCCGAGTTCCTGGAGCCGGTCGGGCGGCGGGATGTCGGGCAGGCCGATGACGGACACTCGCCGAACGCCGATGCCCTCGACGAGCTCGGCGACGACGTCCTCGCCGAAGTTCCCCGGCACGAACACGCACGTGGCGCCCGCCTCGATGTACGCGCGGCCCCGCTCGATCGCGTCGACGACTCGTTCGGCGCGAGGGCGGTGGCCGTTGGGGAGGAACGCATCGGTGCGCGCGTTGAGCGCGAAGGGCACGCCCTCGGCCTCGGCGGCCGCCACCGCGGCCTCGACGGCGGCGACGGACTCGGCGAGCGGCTTCAGCTGGTCCTCGAGGTTGGCGCCCGCGACGCCGTGCCCGATGGCGCGGCGGATCGTCTCGGCCGGGTCGCCGTAGCCGGCCTCGAGGTCGGCGCTGACGGGCACCTCTACCGCGCGGGCGATGCGGCCGACCATGTCGAGCATGAGGTCGCGCGGGATCTGCTCGCCGTCGGCGTAGCCGAAGGACGCGGCGATCGACTTGCTGGCAGTCGCGATCGCCCGGGTCTGCGGGAGGTCGGCCACCACCGTGGCGCCGATGACATCCCACACGTTCACCACCTGCAACAGGTCGTCATCGGTGTGCAGACGGCGCAACTCGGCCGCCCGATCGGCGAGGGTCATGCCTTCAGACTAGGGTGCGGACGGCGCCCGCACCGAGCGGATACGCCGCAGTCACCGCGATTCGGGCCCGCAATGGGAGGAAATCCTCCGCTCGTCAGGCGAGCGCGCCGCGGAGCCCGTCGAGCAGTCGCTCCAGGTCGCTCTCGTCGGTGTAGGGGGCGAGCCCCACGCGCAGGCCGCCGTCATCGCCGAGACCGAGTCGCCGCGATGCCTCGAGGGCGTAGAAGTTGCCGGATGGCGCGAGCACGCGCTCCTCCTCGGCGAGCCGCCGCGTCACGTCCTCCGCGTCCCGTCCGTCGAACGTCATCAGCACCGTCGGCGTGCGACGGGCGGCGCGCGACCACACGGTGACGTCCGGGAGGGTGGCGAGCTCCTCGGCGAGGCGAGCGGCGAGCGCCGCCTCGTGCTCGTGCAGCGCGGCGTACGACGCGACGAGCCGCTCGCGACGCGAGCTCGCGCCATCCGTCGTGTCGGGGTCGAGCGAGGCGAGCACGTCGACCGCGGCGGTCACGCCGGCCAGCAGCTCGTACGGCAGTGTGCCGAACTCGAAGCGCTCGGGCACGGCGTTCGTGGCCGGAAGCAGCTTGTCGGGCGTGATCGTCTCGAGCAGCTCGGGGCGGGCGGCGAGCACGCCACAGTGCGGGCCGAGGAACTTGTAGGGCGAGCACGTGAAGAAGTCGGCGCCGAGCGCGGAGATGTCGGGCAGCTCGTGCGCCGTGTAGTGCACGCCGTCGACGAAGAGCAGCGCACCGGCCTCGTGCGCCGCCGACGCGATGGCCGGCAGGTCGGGCTGCGTGCCCACGAGGTTGGACGCGGCAGTCACTGCGACGAGGCGCGTGCGGTCGGAGAGCAGACCGGTCACCGCCTCGACCGGCAGCTCGCCGGTCTCAGGGTCGAAGTCGGCCCAGCGCACCGTCGCGCCGGCACGCTCGGCGGCCTGGACCCACGGGCGCACGTTCGAGTCGTGGTCGAGGCGCGTCACGACCACCTCGTCGCCCGCGTTCCAGTCTCGCGACAGGTGGCGCGAGAAGTCGTACACGAGCTGCGTGCTGCTGCGGCCCTGCACGATGCCGCGCGGATCCCCGTCGACGAGATCGGCCATCGCGAGGCGGAACCCGTGCACGGCCTCCTCGGCGCGCTGCTCGGACAGGCCGATCGTGCCGCGGTTCGACAGCGGGCCGGTGAGCACGGATGCCACGGCGTCGCCGACCTGCCGGGGCGTCTGCGTGCCCCCGGGGCCGTCGAACTGCGCCCATCCGGACTCGAGCGAGGGGAACCAGGAGCGGATGCGCGCGACGTCGTAGGCCATGGTCCGGAAGCCTAGCGACGCCCGGGCGACACGAAGTCGAGCGGAGTAGCATGCGGGCATGCCCACGCGCCGCGTGGCGCACCCACGCATCCGGTTCACGGTCGTCGCGGTCGGCGTCATCGCCGCGATGAGCGGATGCCTCTACGGCCCGCCGTACGACCAGCTGCTCTCCGGCGACGCGGCGCTCCTCGAGCTCGCGCGTGAGACCTACACCGACGCGGCGGACCGTGTCGCGCTGGCCGTGATCGACGGCGACGACGTGCGGACCGCGTTCGTGTCGGCCGACGACTCGACGCGCTTCGACCTCGGCTCGGCCGCCCGCGGACTGACCGGGCTCCTGCTCCAGGACGCGATCGCGCGCGGCGAGGCGACGCTCGACGATCCCGTCAGCACCTACCTCGACCTCGACGACGCCCCCGCCGCCGAGCTGACGCTGCGCGACCTCGCGACCCACCACTCCGGGCTCCCGCAGGACCCGCTCGCACCCGGGGCGCGGCAACCGCCGGCGTCACCGGGCGCGCAACTCGCCGGATCGGACCGGGGCGGGCTCGATGAACTCCTCCGACGCGTCGAGGCGATCGACCTCGTGCCCCAGCTCGACTTCAACGTGAGCGACTTCGACGCCGCGTTGGTGGGGCAGGCGCTCGCCGCAGCCACGGGAGTGCGGTTCGCCGACCTGCTCGAGGAGCGGGTGCTCGTTCCGGCGGGCATGACCGGCGCCGTGGTGGCCGAGTCCGTGGACCTCATGCCCGACGGCCTGGCACAGGGACACGATCGCCGCGGACGCCGCATGGGGCCGGTCGGCAGCGGCGCGTACTCGCCCGCGGTCGGCGTGGTCGTGACGCTCGCCGACATCATCGCGCTCGCCCGAGCCATCCTCGAAGGCCCGTTCGCCGACAGCGGCGCGTTCGAGCCGATCGAGCGGACGCGCTGGCCGCAGGTCCAGATCGGACTGTTCTGGGAGCGGATCGAGACGTCGGAGGGCGATGCCGTGTACGTCGTGGGTGAGGGCAACGGCTTCACCGCTGCCGTGCTGGTCGACCCCGACCACGGGACCGCCGCGGTGCTGCTCTCGAACGCCGAGGAGGCCTGGCCGCGGTCGCACGTGCGGCCGCTCCTGGCGGCGATCGGCGACTGAACCCGCTGCGGGTTAGCATGCAGGCATGCAGGGGGTGGGGCCTGCGGGCGAAGGTGACGGCGGTGCCGGGCGGCCGACGGCGGTCGTCGACGAGCGCCCTCCGCCCGAGCTGCCGCCGCGCACGTCGTTCACGACGATCCTCGACGGGTTCTTCTTCGTGTACGCCGGCGTCGCGTCCGTGTGGCTCGCGTGGCTCCTGCTGACGCAGTCGTTCGAGTTCGGATGGTTCGGCATCCTGTTCTTCATCGTCTTCTGGCTCGTGCTGGCCTACCTCGTGCTGCCGCGCCTGCATCGGATCCTCACCACCATCTATGTTCCGGACTACTTCATCGGCCGCACGCGCACGAGCGACGGCCTCCTCGGCGACCCCGTGAACCTCGCGTTCGACGGCCCCGAGGGCTCCCTGCACGTGGCGATGCGCGCGGCCGGGTGGACGCGCGCCGACGACGTGACGCTGGCGTCGGGATGGCGCATCGTCACGTCGACGCTGTCGCGCCGAAGCTACGACGAGGCACCGGTCAGCCCGCTGTTCCTGTTCGCGCGGCAACAGGACTTCGCGTACCAGCAGGAGGTCGAGGGCAACCCGGCGAGGCGGCATCACGTTCGGTTCTGGCGGACGCCCGACGGCTGGCTCCTCCCCGGCGGACGGCGCGTGGACTGGCTCGCGGCGGGCACGTTCGATCGGGCGGTCGGCTTCTCGCTCTTCACGCTCCAGGTCACGCACAAGATCGACGCCGACATCGACATCGAACGCGACCACATCATCGCGACGCTCACCGCCGCAGCGCCCGCGGTGCGGATCGACGTGCTCCGGGACTTCTCGACGGGGTACCACTCGCGCAACGGCGGCGGGGACACCATCCGCACGGACGGTGACCTCCCGGTGGTCGACGTCAGGGCGGTGGCCGATGCGGGCGCCGACGCTCGCACGGAGGCGGTCCCGTGAGCCGGCGCGGGCGGGGCGCGCCCACCGGGCCCACCTCGGTCGAGAAGCGCACGGCCTTCGAGCCGCCGGCGCGACTGGCCGAGCGCGAGCCGCCGCTCGAGCGCGTCCGCCGGCCGGCGGCGACCGCGTTCGGCACGGTGCTCGTGGTGCTGCGCGTGATCGCCGGCGTGATCTGGCTGGTGTCGCTGGCGGCCCAGTGGGACGAGGTGGTCGAGCACGAGCTCGACATCGCGATCGAGGGGCGTCCCGAGGCCGCGGCCGTCGACGCTGGGCTGACGCTCGTCCTGGTGGTCGGGGCGATCATCCTCGTGGTCCAGCTCGCGCTCGCCGTGCTCATCTGGTTCGGCAGCAACGGTGCGCGCATCACGGTCATGCTGTTCTCGACCGCGAACATCACCATCGCGGCCCTCGACTCCATCACCGGCGACGTCGAGGTCACGATCAAGACGACGTTCCTCACGGTCGCGCTCGACATCCTGATCCTGCTCGCCCTGTCCAGCCGCGAGGCACGCTCGTTCGCCCGCCGCACGCGCGGCTTCGCCCGGCCGCGCCGCGTCGCACCCCCGTGATGCACCGGCGCTCTCCTACGATGGCGTCCATGCGTGCGATGCGGGGGCGGCTGCTGGCGGGCGTGGCCACGGCGGCGATGGCGGTGATGATGACGAGCGGATGCAGCGCGATGTCGCCGGAGGCGGAGGCGGAGGCGGAGGCGGGGGCGGAGGCGGACGGCGGCACCGCCGCCGGTCCCACGGGCGACGACGCGCTGCTGCGAGCGATCCGACCGTCCTTCACCCAGCCCGATGACGTGGTCGCGGTGGCGCTGCTCGACGGCGACCAGGTGCGCACCGCCTTCATCGACGCATCGCATTACACCGTGTTCGAGACGGGATCGATCACGAAGACGTTCACGGGGCTCCTGCTCGCGGAGGCCATCGAGCGCGGTGAGGTGGAACTCGACGACACGCTCGGCGAGCACCTCGACCTCGGCACGTCGCCCGCGGTATCCGTGACCCTCGGCGACCTCGCGGCCCACCGCTCGGGCCTGCCGACGTTCCCGTCGGACCCTGCCTGGCGCGAGCGCATCGAGCCCGGATTCCTCGCGGGCGAGGACGTCATCGACGAGAGCGTCGACGAGCTCCTCGCGGAGGCGGCCGCCGAGACGCTGCCGCCCGAACCGGAGCCCATGTACTCCAACATGGGCGCCGCGCTCGTCGGCCAGGCCCTCGCCGCGGCCGCCGGCACGGAGTATCGCGACCTCCTCACCGAGCGGATCCTCGAACCGCTCGCGCTCGACGGTGCATCGCTGCCAGTCGAGGACGACGAGGTGCCCGCCGGGCTCGCGCAGGGTCGAACGGCGGATGGCGCGCCGGCCGAGCCGTCCACGCTCGGTGCGTACGCCCCGGCCGGCGGCATCGCCGCGACCGTCGACGACCTCGTGGCCTACGCGGCCGCCGTCATCGACGGCCCGTTCGCGGACAGCGCCGCACTCGAGCCGCGCCCCGGACTCGACGGCGGCTCGATCGGCTACTTCTGGGGCGTCACCGACGAGGGCGGCCACCGATTCGTCGAGCACGACGGCATGACGGCGGGATTCGGAAGCTCGCTCGTCATCGATCTCACCGCGGGGACCGCCGCGGTCATCCTCGTCAACCGCGCTGACGGCTCGGCGACCGGGGTGGCCCGAACGCTCCTGTCCCTCGCCGAGGGCTGAGCGTCAGGCGACGGATGCCACGTGGCGCGCGCAGTGCGCGGGGCCGCACGCCTCGCAGCGCACGAGCCGGCCGCGGCACGAGGCATCCGCGCAGTTCACGGTGTTCTTGGACGGCACCCCGCAGCCCTCGCACGTGCCGATGACCGCGGCCCGCTTGCTGAAGTCGACCGACTCGCGGCCGTCGAACACGACCAGCGAGCCCTCCCACAACCCGTCGTCGCCGAAGCGCTCGCCGTAGCGCACGATGCCGCCGTCGAGCTGGTAGAGCTCGCCGAAGCCGCGCGCCGCCATGAGGCTCGACAGCACCTCGCACCGGATGCCGCCCGTGCAGTACGTCACGACCGGCCGGCCCTTGAGGTGGTCGTACGCGCCCGAATCGAGCAGGCCGACGAAGTCGCGGGTCGTCTCGACCGGCGGAACGATCGCGCCGCGGAACCGACCGATCTCGGCCTCGTGCGCGTTGCGCCCGTCGAAGAACACGAGCTCGTCGCCGCGCTCCGCGACGAGCTCGTGCAGCGCATCGGGGCTGAGGCGCGCGCCGCCGCCGACGACGCCCGACTCGTCGACGCGCAGCTCGCCGGGCGCGCCGAATGAGACGATCTCGTCGCGCACCTTCACGCTGAGCTTCGGGAAGTCGAGGCTGCGACCCTCGTCGTCGAGCCCGCTGCCCTCGCTCCACTTGAAGTCGATGGCCTTGAACTGGGGATAGTCGCGGGTCTTGCGCACGTACCGCTTGAGCGCGCCCATCTCGCCGCCGAGGGTGCCGTTGAGCCCGTCCTTCGAGATGAGCAGGCGGCCGCGGAGCCCGAGGGAGTCCGCGAGGTCGCGCTGCCACAGCCGGATCGCGTCGGGGTCGGCGAGCGGCGTGAAGACGTAGAAGAGCAGGATCTTGGCGAGCGGCACCCGGCGATCCTAGGGCGATCGTCTGAGCGGATGCCGCGTCGCGGCGTGTGCTCGGGCGGCACGGCGCCGCCCGACGTAGCCTGACCGCGACGGCGAGAGGCGACCGGACGAGCCGACGGACGACCGACGAGGAGGATCGACCATGCTCGACGTGGACCCGTATGCTGCGCTGCAGAAGCTTCGCCCCGTGGAGGCGTTCCACGTGACGAGCGCCGACTTCGACGACGGCGGCGCGCTCGCGCGCCCGCAGTGGAGCACGGCCGCGGGCGGCGTGGACCGCTCGCCCCAGCTGTCGTGGTCGGGCTTCCCCGAGCGGACGCGCAGCTTCGCCGTGACGTGCCTCGATCCCGACGCGCCATCCGGTTCGGGGTGGTGGCACTGGGCCGTCGCGAACCTGCCGCTGACGACGACGAGCCTCGAGGCCGGAGCGGGCGGGACGGGCGGCCCGGCGTTGCCCGACGGCTCGCTCGTGCTCCGCAACGAGGACGGCGACCGCGGCTTCGGCGGGGTGGGTCCGCCTCGCGGCACCGGAGTGCATCGGTACGTGTTCGTCGTGCACGCGCTCGACGTGCCCAGCCTCGACCTGGACCCGGAATCGTCGCCCGCGATCCTCGGCATCCGCTGCTTCTTCCACGGGCTCGCGCGCGGCATCCTCATGGGCACCGCGAACCGCGATTGAGCCTGCCGAAGCCGACCGTCGCGGCGCCCGTCAGTCGCGGCGCCGGCCGAACAGGAAGTACGCGACCGGGCCGATGAAGTTCACCATGATGACGATGGCCCACACCGGCTTCGGTCCGTTCACGTCGTCGGCCGGCCGCTTCGCCAGGTCGCTCCATGCGAGTCCCGCGAGCACGAGCTGGATCGCCACCGAGACGATCGCGCGGGACTTCTGCTGCGGGGAGTAGTCGCTCCACTTCTTCGCGGTTGCCATGGGATCCTCCGTTCCCTGCCGACGACCTTCCGACGACCTTCCGACGACCTTCCGACTAGTGCTTGTTGCCCGACAGCGCGAGCACGCCGCCGAGGCCGATCATCATGACGCCGCCCGTCGCGGCCAGGTGCGACGCGCGCCGCGGCGACGATGCGAACCAGTCGCGCGCCCACCCCGCTGCGAGCGCCCAGACCGAGTCGCACGCGAGCGCGAGCACGACGAACGCCGTGCCGAGCGAGGCCATCTGCAGCGGGATCGCTCCGGCGTGGAAGTCGACGAACTGGGGGAGGACGGCGACGAAGAACGCGATCGTCTTGGGGTTGGTGACGCCGACGACGAATCCCTCGCCGAGCAGGCGCCACGGGGAACGCGGCGCGACGGCGCCCGTGACGGCGGCCGCGGCATCCGCTCGATGACGGATCGCCTGCACGCCGAGGTAGACGAGGTACATGGCGCCCGCGATCTTGATGCCCGTGAACAGCAGCACCGACTGGGCGACCACGGTGCCCACGCCGAGCGCGACGGCCGCCACAAGCGGGAGCATGCCGATCGCGTTGCCGACGACGCTGAGCAGTCCGCCGATGCGGCCGAGCGCGAGCGAGCGGCCGATGACGAACAGCACGCTGGGTCCCGGGATGACGATGAGCACCACCGAGGCGAGCACGAACGCCCAGAAGTTGGATGCGGGGACCATTCGAGGATCGTACTCCCGCCCTGCGCGGCCCGCCCGGGCCGGGCGTCATTCCTCGTCGGGCTGCGGGGCGATCGGCTGCCCCAGCTCGACGCGCGTGCCGAACGGGTCGGACACCATCGAGACGCGCTCGCCCCACGGCGCGTCATACGGCCGCTCGATGACGAGGTAGCCCGCCGACTCCAGCGACGACGTGGCACGGTCGACGTCGTCGACGTAGAACCAGAGCAGCATCCCTGCCCCCTCGCCCGCGGTCCCGTTCTCGGCGAGGCCGAGTCCGAGCTGCGACGAGCCGGCCTGCAGGATCAGGAACACGGGATCGCCGTCGGCGGGGTTCCGGAACACCACGGTCGCGCCGAGGGCGTCGCGGTAGAAGCGCAGCGCGACATCCATGTCGGGCACCTCGACGATGGGGAATGCGGATTCGATCATGACCCCTCCCGCGGGCGACGCTACGCCCTGCCGATCGATGCCGCTAGCGTGGCAGGGTGAGCGAGCACATCTCCGCGAGCACGGCCGACGGCGTCGGCCGGATCACGCTCGAACGCCCCCAGGCCCTCAACGCCCTGAGCTACGAGATGATCCGCGCGCTCACCGCGGTGTTCGACGCGTGGCGGCACGACCCCGAGGTGTCGATGGTCGTGATGGATGGCGCGGGCGAGCGCGGGTTCTGCGCCGGCGGCGACGTGCGCGAGCTCTACGGCTACACGACGGCGGGGCACGTCGCCGAGGCGCTGCGGTTCTTCCGCGACGAGTACCGGCTGAACTCGGCCATCGCGCACTACCCGAAGCCCGTCGTGGCGATCATGGACGGCATCACCATGGGCGGCGGCATCGGGCTCGCCGGCCATGCGCGCATCCGCATCGTGACCGAGCGCTCGCGCGTCGCGATGCCCGAGACGCGCATCGGGTTCACGCCCGACGTCGGCGGCACGTGGCTGCTCGGACGCGCGCCGGGCGAGCTCGGCACGCACCTCGCGCTGAACTCGCGGACGATGGACGCGGCCGACGCCATCCACGCGGGCTTCGCCGACGCGTTCGTGCCATCCGAGCGGATCCCGCACCTGCTGCAGGCGTTCGCCGAGCGTGCGGATCCCGGCACGCCGTGGGAGATCGTCATGCTCTTCGACGAGACGCCGGGGCCGTCGGCGCTCGCGGCCGCGCGACCGTGGGTGGACGCCTGTTACTCGGCGCCGACCGTGTCCGGCGTCATCGAGCGGCTGCGTGCGTTCGCCGAGGGCCGGGCGGATGGCTCGGGGCGGGCGGATGCCGCGGCATCCGCCTATGCGGCGGCTGCGGCCGACGAACTCGAGACGCTCTCGCCGACCGCGCTCTCGGTCACCCTCGAGGCGGTGCGGCGCGCACGATCGATGTCCTCTCTCGAGGAGGCGCTCGAGCAGGAGTTCCGCGCCGTATCGTGGTTCATCGGCGAGCACGACCTCCACGAGGGCATCCGCGCCCAGGTGATCGACAAGGACCGCAACCCGAGGTGGGACCCGCCCACGCTCGACGACGTGCCGCCGACCTTGCCGACGCGTGTGCTCAGCGAGCAGCGGCACGACCCCATCTGGCCGGAGCGCGAGGCTACCGCGCGGTCTTGACCGCCGCCTCGAGCGCGACCCACGAGAGCATCGCGCACTTGATGCGCATCACGTACTTCGCGACCCCGTGGAACGCGATGGCGTCGCCGAGCACGTCCTCGTCGGGCTCGCCCTCGCCCTTCGAGCGGAGCATGGTGCGGAACGCATCGGCCGTCGCGAGTGCGTCGTCGATCGAGTGCCCCTGCACGAGGTCGGTGAGCACCGACGCCGATGCCATCGAGATGCTGCAACCGTCGCCCTGCCAGGCGACCTCGTCGATGCGCTCGTGCGCCGGGTCGAGGCGCACGCGCACCGTGATCTCATCGCCGCACGTCGGGTTGAACTCGTGGTGCTCGCCGTCGGCGGCCTCGAGCAGGTGGTCGCCGTGCCGTTCCTTCGAGTGGTCGAGGATGATCTGCTGGTAGAGGCCCTCGAGTGCCGACATCAGGACGCCTCCCGCGCGAGGCCGAAGAAGCCGCGTACCTCGCCGAGCGTGCTGACGAACCGGTCGGCCTCGTCGGCGGTCGTGTACACGTGCGCGCTCGCCCGCGTGGTCGCCGTGATGCCGAGCGCACGGTGCAGCGGCTGCGCGCAGTGGTGGCCGACGCGCACGACGATGCCGGCCTCGTCGAGGAACTGGCCCACGTCGTGGGCGTGCACGCCGTCGACCGAGACGCTCACGAGGCCCGCGCGGCGCTCGCCGGGCTGCGGACCCACGATCCGGACCCCCGGAAGCGCGGCGACGCCGTCGACGACCCGAGCGGCGAAGGCCTCTTCATGCGCGGCGACGGCGTCCATGCCGATGCCCTCGAGGTACCGCACGGCGGCGGCGAGCCCGATCGCCTGCGACACCGCCTGGGTGCCCGCCTCGAAACGGTGCGGCGCGGGCAGGAAGTGCGCCTCCTCGAGCGTCACCTTCGTGATCGTCGATCCTCCCGTGCGCGCCGGGGGCAGGGCGTCGAGCAGCTCCTCGCGACCGTAGAGCACGCCGATGCCGTTGGGCCCGAGCATCTTGTGCGCCGAGAACGCGGCGAAGTCGACGCCGTACGCGGCGAAGTCGACGGGACGGTGCGGCACCGACTGGCATGCGTCGAGCACGACGAACGAGCCGTGCCGGTGGGCGATCTCGGCGATCTCGGCGACCGGCGCGATCATGCCCGTCACGTTCGACACCTCGGCGAACGCGACGATGCGCGTGCGCTCGGTGAGCACCGCCGCGAGGTCGTCGATCGACCAGACCCCGTGCTCGTCGACGCGCACGGGCACGATCCGGGCGCCCGTGCGCTGCGCGACGCGCTGCCACGGCAGCAGGTTGGCGTGGTGCTCGGCCTCGGTGAGCACGATCTCGTCGCCCGGCTGCAGCGCGAACCGCGCGGCATCCCGCCCGCCGATGCCGGCGCTCGCGTCGGCGATGCCGAGCGCGACCATGTTCAGCGCGTCCGTCGCGTTCTGCGCCCACACGATCTCGCGGTCGCCGACGCCGACGAAGCGCGCGACGTCGGCGCGCCCGTCCTCGAAGAGGGTGGTCGACTCGCCGGTCGCCGCACTCGCGCCACGGTGCACCGCGGCGAGGTGGTGTTCGAGGTAGTCGCGTTCCGCGTCGAGCACCGCCGTGGGGCGCTGGGACGTGGCCGCGGAGTCGAGGTACGCGGTCGGTCGGTCGTGGCCGGACGAGGCGAAGGCGGGGAAGTCGAGGCGGATGTCGCGGACCAGACGGCCGCCGACGGCGTCGGCGTCGGTGTGAGTCATCCCCTCCATCGTCTCACGCGCGGGGGCACGGACGGCTGGGAGGGGAAGGCCGGGCAGCGCGTGCACCGTCGGCGCCGCGACATCCGGCACCCCATTCGGTAGCGTGGGCCCGTGAAGACCCACCACCTGCGCACCCACCGGAGCGATGAGGACCTCGCGCGTGAGGGCCAGCTCGCCTGGCAGCTCGCGGCCGTCGCGACGGATCCCGTCGAGGTCGACGACGAGGTCGTCGACATGGTCGTCAACCGGGTCATCGACAACGCGGCCGTCGCGGCGGCCTCGCTCGCCCGTCGGCCGGTGGTGGCCGCGCGCAGCCAGGCGCTGACGCATCCGGTGTCGATCGGCGGCGACGGCGCCACGGTCTTCGGGGCGGATGCCGCGCGGCGGACCTCGCCCGAATGGGCCGCCTGGGCGAACGGCGTGGCCGTGCGCGAACTCGACTTCCACGACACGTTCCTCGCCGCGGACTACTCGCACCCGGGCGACAACATCCCGCCCGTGGTGGCGGTCGCGCAGCACCTCGCCGCGGCGCGCGGGCTCACCGGGCGCGACCTGGTGCGCGGCATCGCGACCGGCTACGAGATCCAGATCGACCTCGTCAAGGCCATCACGCTGCACGCCCACAAGATCGACCACGTCGCGCACCTCGGGCCGTCGGCCGCGGCCGGCATCGGCACGCTGCTCGGCCTCGACCAGGAGACGATCTTCCAGGCCATCGGGCAGGCGCTGCACACCACCACGGCCACGCGGCAGTCGCGCAAGGGCGAGATCTCGACGTGGAAGGCGTACGCGCCGGCGTTCGCCGGGAAGATGGCGGTCGAGGCGGTCGACCGGGCCATGCGCGGCGAGACCAGCCCGGTGCCCATCTACGAGGGCGAGGACGGAGTGATCGCCTGGCTGCTCGGCGGCCCCGAGGCGACGTACGACGTACCCCTGCCCGACGCAGGCGAGGCGAAGCGCGCCATCCTCGACTCGTACACCAAGGAGCACTCGGCCGAGTACCAGGCGCAGGCGCTCATCGACCTCGCGCGCAAGATCCACGACGAGTACCCGCTGATCCTCGACGACCCCGATCGCGTCGACTCGATCACCATCCACACGTCGCACCACACCCACAACGTGATCGGCTCGGGCGCGAACGACCCGCAGAAGTACGACCCGGATGCCTCGCGCGAGACGCTCGACCACTCGATCCCGTACATCTTCACGGTGGCCCTGCAGGACGGCACGTGGCACCACGCCGACTCGTACGCCCCCGAGCGCGCGCATCGCCCCGACACCGTCACGCTCTGGCGCAAGGTCGCGACCGTCGAGGACCCCGAGTGGACCCGGCGCTACCACTCGCTCGACATCGGCGAGAAGGCGTTCGGCGGGCGCGTCGTCATCCGCCTCGCCGACGGCAACGAGATCGTCGAGGAGATCGCCGTCGCCGACGCCCACCCCCTCGGCGCCCGGCCCTTCGGTCGCGAGCAGTACGTCGAGAAGTTCCGCACGCTCGCCGAATGGGTGCTCGAGCCCGCCGAGATCGACCGATTCCTGGAGGTCGCGCAGCGGCTGCCCGAGCTCGGCCCCGACGAGCTGCACCAGCTCACGTTCACCGCCGCCCCCGGCGCCCTCAACGGCGTGGAGCCCCCCACCGGCCTGTTCTAGCGATCGGATCACAGGAGAATCGGCGATCCGCAGGGCGCAGGGACGCGATTCGGTCCTGCAGATCGCGGGATCTCCTGTGATCGCCGCCGACAGCGCCCGCGCCGTAGGCTGGGGGAGCGACCGCGCTGGAGCGGACGCCGAATCCCACGAGGAGCACGATGAGCGAGCAGACCCCGCAGGCGGCCCCCGCGTCCGAGGCCGCCTTCCAGCCGCAGATCTTCAAGGGCCTGGCGGGCGTGCCCGTCGACTACACCGCGATCTCGAAGGTGAACCCGGAGACGAACTCGCTGCTGTACCGCGGCTACCCGGTGCAGGAGCTCGCGGCATCCGTCACCTTCGAGGAGGTCGCGTACCTGCTCTGGAACGGCGAGCTCCCGGATGACACGCAGCTCGCCGCCTTCGAGGAGCTCGAGCGCAGCCATCGCGGCCTCGACCACGAGACCAAGCGCATCGTCGACGAGCTGCCGCTCACGGCGCACCCCATGGACGTCGTCCGCACGGCCGTCAGCGTCATCGGCGGGAGCGACCCGGCGACCCCCGACGACTCGCCAGAGGCGAACCTCGAGAAGTCCATCCGCCTGTTCGCGAAGCTGCCGTCGATCGTCACCTACGACCAGCGCCGTCGCCACGACCTCGAGTTCGTCGAGCCGCGGCTCGACCTCGGGTACTCCGCCAACTTCCTCTGGCAGGCGTTCGGCGAGACGCCCGAACTCGAGGTCGTCAACGCGTTCGACACCTCGATGATCCTGTACGCCGAGCACTCCTTCAACGCGTCCACCTTCACGGCCCGCGTGATCGCGTCGACGCTCTCCGACCTGTACTCGGCCGTCACCGGCGCGATCGGCGCGCTGAAGGGCGCGCTGCACGGCGGTGCGAACGAGGCCGTCATGCACGCGTTCGACGAGATCGGCCTCGGCGACGGCGCGGGCGATCGGGCGGTCGCCTGGCTGGATGCCGCGCTCGCCGAGAAGCGCAAGATCATGGGCTTCGGGCACCGCGTCTACAAGAACGGCGACTCGCGGGTCCCGACCATGCGCGACGCGCTCGAGCGGATGGTGGAGCACTACGACCGCCCGGACATCCTCGAGGTCTACACCGCGCTCGAGCAGGCGATGGAGGAGCGCAAGCACATCAAGCCGAACCTCGACTACCCGGCGGGCCCGACCTACCACCTCATGGGATGGGACACCGAGATCTTCACGCCCCTGTTCGTGGCGAGTCGCGTCACCGGGTGGACCGCGCACGTCATGGAGCAGAACGCCGCGAACGCGCTCATCCGCCCGCTCTCGGTGTACAACGGACCCGACGAGCGGCACGTGCCGCCGCGCGGCAACGCATCGGGCGAGCCGGCCGCCTGAGTCGCGCCGCTTCGCGGCTGCGCACAACGCCGCCCCTAGGCATCCGGCATCGCACTGTGCCCGACCACCAAGGTGGAGACTTCCACGACGGATCGGGCATACAGTCGTGGATCATGCACATGCTGTTCCGCACCCTGCTCCACGTGCTGCTCCTGTCGCGGCGCAAGCCGAGCCTCGGTCACTACGAGGTCGCGCGCACCCGGTTCATCACGTTGCCGACCGACCTCGACGTCAACCGGCACATGAACAACGGCGTGTACTTCTCGATCATGGATGTCGCACGGTTCGACATGCTCGTGCGCAACGGCGTCTTCGGCATCATGCGCGCGAAGGACTGGTACCCGGTCGTCGCGAGCGAGACGATCACGTTCCGCAAGTCGCTCAACCTGTGGCAGCGGTTCACGATCGAGTCGCGGCTGGTCGGCTACGACGAGAAGGCGGTGTACGTCGAGCAGCGCTTCGTGCGGCCCGCGGCCGGTGGCACGCCCGAGGTCTACGCGCAAGGTTTCATCCGCGCGCGGTTCCTGCGCAAGGGCGGCGGCACGGTGCCGGTGACCGAGCTCGTCGAGGCGTTCGGCACTCCGCCGGCGGAGGACGAGCTGCCCGCGTGGATCGAGCGCTGGGGTGCGGATGTGGCCCTGCCCGCGACGCGCGCGGCCGCGCCATCCGTCTGGCACTGACCCGCGCGGACGGGCCGCCGACATGGATTCGGGCCGGATATCGCGCAACCGGCCCCTGTGAAGAACGGGCGATTCGCGGAATACTTGCTCTCGCGAGGCAACGGTCGGGCGAGGAGGACAGGATGCCGTTTCGCAGTCTGAGGACGATCCAGTCGTGGCTGGACGAGTTCGATCAGCTCGGCTACCACTTCGGCGGTGACCTCAGGGTCATCCAGCAGGACGGCGCGGACGGCGCGGACACGGGCCTCGTCTCGGTCCGCCTGGTCAATGCGGCCACGGTCATCACGATCCAGCCCGAGGTCCTCGGGGCCCCCAGCTGGAAGGTGACCATGGAGCCCCGGGATGAGACGGTGACGATGGATGCGCCGGCGGTGCTCAACCTCGCCGCGGAACTCGCGGTCGTCTCCGCGCTGTGCGCGTTCCTGCAGGCGAAGTCGCTCGCGTTCGTCGGCGTCGATTCCGCCTGACGGGGCCGCCGGACGTCATCTGGATGCTGCGGTGGCAGCGTCCGTGAAGGCGTCGAGCGTCGTCGCGAATTGCCGGCCGGCGTCGAGGTCGCCGGCGTTCGCCGCCACGTTGAAGGCGTCGTCGAACCTCGTCAGTTCCGACCAGGGCGCCGCGGCGAGATCGATCGTGAGGGTGAGGCGGTTGACGCGCCGGTCTGCCGCGTCGACGTCACGGCGGACTGCGCCGCGTTCCACGAGGCGATCGATCAGGGTGGTGACGCCCGCGGAGCTGATGCCGAGGTAGCTGGACAGCATTCCCGGGCGGGTTCCCGGATGGTCCGCGACGAACAGGAGGGCGCGGGCGTCGAGCTCGTTGATCCGCAGCACGCGGCGCGCCTCGATGAGGGCTGCCGACCGCGCGTTGACATAGCGCAGCAGCGCCTCTGCGAGGGACGAAGTATCCGGACGTCCCGACTCCATGGCCTCCCGGCCTCCTTCTGGATCGGCGGTCAGGGCCACCCTAGCAGGAACTCTCGGAAGCTTGATTTCTAGAATATTTATCTAAGTTTCCGAAGTAACTCTGATAGACTGGAGGCTCAGCCCGTCCGATGCGTCCCACGACGACTCGTCGCCGGGCACCCGACGGAAGGAACGGCGATGGGCGCCTTGTACTACGGCAGCTACAGCGAGCCGGTCGACATCCCCGACCCGCTCCTGGCTCACGTCAAGATGGTGTTGACCACGAAGTTCCGGCGCAAGGAGCGGCTGACGCTCTCGTTGGTCTCCCCGGCGGGCTCACGCCGCGGCCGTACGACGCTGTGGCTCGACCCCTCCATCCCGTTGCGGTTCGTCTTCGACTCAGCCGAGGTCCCGGCTCTCGATGCCGGGCTGCTGCGCGAGCTCGCCGATGCCGCCAACTCCGTGCGCGGAGTCGTCCTCGAACTCGACTCCGTCGAGGTCTCCGTCGAGGAGCCCGTCGAGGTTCCCGTCCTCGCGGCAGTCAGCTGAGCGGTCGCGACGGCGAGCCTAGGTCCGAGCCTTCCAGGGCACTACGACCTCCTTCACGATGAGCAGGATGCCGGCCGCGACGGGGATCGCGACGAGCGCACCGGGCAGCCCGGCGAGCGTGCCACCCGCCAGCGCGGCGATGAGGACGATCGAGCCGGGCACCTGCACGGCCTTGCTCATCACGCGCGGTGTCAGTATGTAGGCCTCGACCTGCATGTAGACGAGCATGGCGACCAGCACGATGAGGGCTGCCGTCGGCGAGACGAACAGCGACAGCGCGGTCATGACGATGGTGGTCAACACGGTGCCGATGAGCGGGATCAGCGTGATGAAGAACGCGGCGACCGAGATGACGAGCGCGAACGGCTGGCCCACGAGCGTGAGCAGGATGAAGCTGTACACCGCGTTGAAGAACGCGAGAATCACCATCCCGCTGAGGTACCGGCCGACGTTCTGCATGATCCGCTCGGCATAGCCGACGACGCGCTCGCGATGCGATGCCGAGATGAGCGTGTAGATCGCGGCCTTCGAGGTGTCGAGCGTGGCCGTGAAGTAGATCGTCAGCACGAAGATGAAGAAGCCCGACGAGATCCCGCCGATGATGGCGATGCCGATGTTGAGCGCACCGCCGCCGATGGTCGCCCACGTGGTGGGATCGGCGAGGAGGTCGACGAACCAGGCGTAGACGTTGCCGATCACACCCCCCGAACCCGACACGGCGTCCTGGTACCAGTCCTGTTGCTGCAGCTTGGCGTACAGGTCGGGCAGCGACGCGATGAATGCCGCCGCCTGCGAGATCACGAGCGGCACGAGGAGCCAGAGCATGCCCGCGATCACCACCACGAACAACAGGATCACGGTCACGATCGCGAACCCGCGGCGCATGCCATGCCTCTCGAACCACCGCACCAGCGGATCGAGGCCGAGGGTGATGAAGATCGCCGCGAACACCGAGAACACGACGCCCGACAGGCTCAGCAGCGCGGCCGCGATCGCCAGCGCCACGAGTACGCCCGCGGTGGCGATGAACGCCCACACGAACGGGCGGTTCGCCATCATCCCGCCGGTCGGCGCCGGATCGGGAGCGTCGGCGCGCACCTCGCGCGCGCGCCGGCTGATCGCCTTCAGCGTCCGACTTCCGTCACGGGCGCCGGCACGTGCAACGCCCGGTACGTGTCGACCAGCCCGGGGTCGTAGTCGGTCCACTCGGGAAGGGCACGCCCCGCCCGCACCGCGGCCAGCCGGTCGAGGTAGTAGTCGCAGCGGGGCCCGACGGCCGGGGCGTCGGAGCCGGTGTGCAGCCGGTGCCCGAGCGTGAGCGTCGTCATGCCCCCGGCCTCGCGGAGGTGGCAGTACACCCGGACCGTGGACTCGTCCTCGCCGATATCGGCGCGCACCCGATGCGGCGGCTCCCACAGGAGCACCGAGGCGTTCCGCCACTCGGCCTCGTCGCCCGACATCCGGAACCTGACCGCACCTGTCGACGGGATGCCCGTGTAGGTGCCGATCCACGCCTGCATCGCGTTCGGATTCGTCAGCGAGTACCAGACCTCCTCGATGGGAGCGTGGAAGAGCCGGTCGAACTGGAGGTAGAGCCCGTCGTCCTTGCGAACGTAGTGGCCGGTCGCCCGAGTGATGGTCATCGTCGCCCCCTGCGTGTCGTCCTGACCTCAGGCTAACCGGGGCGGCATCGCAGGGCTAGAGTGACGCGCATGGGCAGCTCTGGATCGAAGCCACGTACCGGCCGCCCCTCCGGGGGACGCACGACCACGACCCAGCAGGAGGAGGCACTGCACCTTCCCGAGGGTCACCAGACGATGTGGGGATGGTTCGCGGGCATCATCGTGCTCGCGCTGATCGCGGTGCCGCTCAGCGCGGCATTCTCGTTCGCGACCAACCCGCGCACGCAGCAGCTCTTCGCGGGTCGCCTCTCCGAGGCGACGGCCGGGGGCTACCAGGCGTTCTGGTGGGTCGTCACGCTCATGCTGATCGCGCTCCCGATCCTCGTGGGCTACGGCGTCGCGAAGCTCTCGGGCCGCGCGCTCGCGATCGTCGGCGGCGTGGTGGCGCTGTTCGTGATCGCGATCCTGGTGCTCGGCCAGATGTTCGTCTTCTAGTCGACGAGCGGATGGCGCGGCGCGGCGTCGCGCCATCCGGCTCGCAGGCTCACGGCAGCTCGCCCTCGAGCACGGCCATGGCCGCGTTGTGGCCGCCGATGCCGCTCACGGCACCGCCGCGGACCGCACCCGAGCCGCACAGCAGCACGCGCGCGTGCGCGGTGGCGACGCCCCAGCGCTCGGCCGGCGTCCCGAGCTCGGCGTCGGGCTCGGCCCACGGCCAGGACAGCGCCCCGTGGAAGATGTTGCCGCCGGGCATGTTCAGCGCCTCCTCGAGGTCGCGCGTCGTCTTCACCTCGATGCAGGGGCGGCCCGCGGCATCCGTCGCGACCACGTCGGCGATCGGCTCGGCCAGCACCGAGTCGAGCGAAGCGAGCACGGCGTCGCGCAGCCGGTCGCGCAGCTCGTCATTGCCGAAGCGGTCGACGAGGCGGTCGGGCACGTGCAGGCCGAACACCGTGAGGGTCTGCGCGTCGGAGTCGGCGAGCTCGGGGCCGAGGATGGTCCGGTCGCTCAGCGTGTGGCAGTAGATCTCGCACGGCAGCGGGTCGGGCAGCTCGCCGCTCGCGGCCTGCTGGAACGCGGCGTCGAGCTGGGTGCCGAGCTCGTTGATGTGGAACGTGCCCGCGAACGCCTGCTCGGGCGGGACGGTCTCGTCGAGCAGCCGCGGCAGGCGCGTGAGCAGGAGGTTCACCTTGACCTGTGCGCCCTCGGGCACCTCGAGCCGCTCGACCCGACGGCGGGCGTACTCGGGCAGCGGCACCTCGTCGTCGGCGGTGAACGGCGCCTCGTCGCGCGGCGCCACTGCGGGGTCGGCGGTCGCGAGCGCCGCGTCGGCGGCCGCCGGGTTCGCCACCAGGCGGTCGAGCACGAACGGGGCGACGTTCGCGAGCACGACGTGGGCGCGCGCCATCCGCTCGCTGCCGGCCTCGACCCAGCGCACCTCGCCGGTCTCGGCGTCGATCGCCGTGACCTCGGCCTCGGTGCGCAGGCTCGCGCCCGCCTCGCGCCCGGCTCGCGCCAGTTCGCACGTGACCGCGCCCATGCCGCCCACCGGGACGTCCCAGTCACCCGTACCGCCGCCGATCACGTGGTACAGGAAGCAGCGGTTCGCGTCGAGGGCCTCGTCGCCGAGGTCGGTGAACGTGCCGATGAGCCCGTCGGTCGCGACGACGCCGCGCACAAGGTCGTCGGTGAAGCGCGCATCGATGGCCTCGCCGAGCGGGCGTTCGACGAGCTCGGTCCAGAGGCGGTCGTCGCCGACGAGCGCGCGCGCCTCGTCGCGGGTCGGCAGCGGTTCGGTCAGCGTCGGGAAGAGCGCCTCGCCGAGGCGCGCGGTGTCGGAGTAGAACTCCTGCCACGCGTCGACGTCGTCGGCCGCGCCGACCCGGGCGAACGCGTCGCGCGCTGACTCGGCATCCGCTTCGACATCGACGAGCAGCCCGCGGCTCGGGTCGCGCGGGTCGGGCGTGTACGACGAGAAGCGCCGGCGCACGAGGCGCACGTCGAGGCCGAGGTCGTCGATGATGCGCTGCGGCATGAGGCTCACGAGGTAGGAGTACCGGCTGAGGCGCGCGTCGACGCCGTCGAACGCCTGCGCCGAGACGGCCGCGCCGCCGAGGTGGTCGTCGCGCTCGAGCAGCAGCACGCGCTTGCTGGCGCGCGCGAGGTACGCGGCGGCGGTGAGTCCGTTGTGCCCGCCGCCGACGATCACGACGTCGTGGTCGGGGGAGGGGGCCGCGGTGCGGTCGGCGTCGGCGGGGTCGGCGGCGGGGTGCGCTTCGGTGGGCATCCATCGAGCGTAGACGAGCGGGTGGCGCGCCCTGCCGGTCGCGCCACCCGCGCCGCCGCCCGCCGGTTCAGCGTGCGCGGCGCATCGAGCGAACGCCGAGCACCAGCCCGATCGCGCAGGTGACCACCGCGGCGATCACGCCCCCGACGATCGACGGGTCGCCGAACTCGCCCGCGAGCAGCGCACGCTCCGCGTCGACGAGGTAGCTGAGCGGGTTCACGGCGGCCGCGACCTGCATCCACGCGGGTCCGTCCTCGAGCGGCAGCAGCATGCCCGAGAGGATCATGAGCGGGAAGAGCAGCGTCTGGTGCACCATCCAGAACATCCAGTCCCGGTTGCGGCACGCGAGGGCGAGCGTGTAGCTCAGGGCGCCGAGCCCCACGCCGAACACGGCGAGCACGAGCAGGCCGGCGACGAGGCCGGGCACGTCGAGCCGGAACCCGAACGGCACCGCGACGAGCACCACGATCGTGCCCTGGATCACGAGCGGCACGACGTCCTTCAGCGCCCGGCCGACGAGCAGCGCGCCGCGCGAGAGCGGGGCCACGAGCGTGCGCTCGTGCGATCCGGTCTGCATCTCGAAGAGCAGGTTCGCGCCGGTCGACGCCGTGCCGAACAGCGCGACCATGACGAGGATGCCGGGGACGAACCACTGCAGCGTGCTCGCGACGTCGCCACCCGCCGCGCCGACGAGCAGTGGGCCGAAGAGGCCGAGGAAGACGAGCGGCTGCACGAGCGAGAAGACGACGCTGAACGGGTCGCGGATGAGCGGTCGGGTCTCGCGGACGAACACCGCGGCGGTGTCGTGCACGAACCCCGTGGGTCGAGCGGATGGCGCGGACCGCGCGTCGCGGGCAGGAGTCGGAGCGGTGGTGGGTCGGGTGAGCGTGTTCATGAGAATGGTCCTTCCGGTCAGGCGGCGGCGGGTTCGGTGTCGGACTTGGTCGCGGCACCCTCCTCGCGGAGGGACCGGCCGGTGAGGGCGAGGAACACGTCGTCGAGGGTCGGCGCCCGGTGCGTCGCCGCGAGCACGTCGAGTCCGGCGTGGTCGAGGTCGCGGATCCAGCGGGGGATCGCCCGATCACCGCCGGGCGCAATAACGGTCACGACGGCGCCGTGCACCTCGCCGCCGACGCGCGATGCCGCGGCCGCGGCATCCGTCGCCGAACCGAACTCGAGCGTGACCCGGTCGCCGCCGAGCTGCTGCTTGAGCGCGGGCGCGGTGTCATCGGCGATGACGCGTCCGTGGTCCATGACCATGACGCGCTCGGCGAGCTCGTCGGCCTCGTCGAGGTAGTGGGTGGTGAGGAAGATCGTCGTGCCGGTCGTGCGCCGCAGCTCGACGATGTGCTCCCACAGGTTCGCACGGCTGTGCGGGTCGAGCCCGGTCGACGGCTCGTCGAGGAACAGCAGCTCGGGCCGGTGGATGAGCCCGAGCGCGATGTCGACGCGCCGCTTCTGGCCGCCCGAGAGCGACTGCACCTGGCGACCGGCGACCTGCCCGAGCTCGAGCGACTCGATGAGCTCGTCGGCCCGCGACCGGGTCTCGCGGCGCCCCATCCCGTAGAACGCGCCCTGGGCATGCAGCTCGTCGCGCACGCGCTGTGTGTGCCCGCCCGAATCGCCCTGCCCGACGTAGCCGATGCGGCGGCGCACGCCGGCCGGGTCGAGGCGGATGTCGCACCCCGCGACGGTCGCGTCGCCGGCCGTCGGCGGCAGCAGCGTCGTGAGCATGCGCAACGTGGTCGACTTGCCCGCGCCGTTGGGCCCGAGGAAGGCGACGAGCTCGCCCTCGGCGACGGCGAGGTCGACCTCGCGCACGGCCTCCACGGGCTGTCCCTTCGCGCGGAACGTCTTGGTGAGGCCCCGCGCCGTGATCATCTGGTTCGTCATGGGTCGAGCCTCTCGCGGCTTGCGGACAGTTCCTGTCCGCAATGGGAGGAGAATCATGGGCATGGCCGCGACCACCACCCGCACGCTCGAACTGCTCTCGCTCCTGCAGAGCCACCGCCACTGGACGGCGCGCGAGTTGGTCGGCCGACTCGACGTGTCGGAGCGGACGCTTCGGCGCGACGTCGAGCGGCTCCGCGAGCTCGGCTACTCGATCGAGTCGACGCGCGGCGTGGCCGGCGGCTACCGACTCGAGGCGGGCACCGGACTGCCGCCGCTGCTGCTCACCGACGACGAGGGCGTCGCGATCGCGGTCGGCCTGCGATCGCAGGCGGCTGCCGGGCTGCGCGGCGCCGAGCACACGACCCTCAGCGCGCTCGCCAAGATCGAGCAGGTGCTCCCGCCCGCGCTGCGGCGGCGCATCGAGGCGCTGCAGGCGGTCGCGACACCCGCAGCGCCGTCCGGTTCGGCGACCGGTCCCGCGCCATCCGTCGACAGCGACCTGCTCGGGCTGCTCGCGTTGTGCTGCCGCGACAGCGAGCGCATCCGCATGCGGTACACGGATGCGTCGGGCGCGCCATCCGCTCGATCGATCGAGCCGCACCGGCTCGTGCCGCTCGGCCGGCGCTGGTACCTGCTCGCGTGGGACCGCGACCGCGACGACTGGCGCACGTTCCGCCTCGACCGGATCGCCGACGTGTTCCCGACGCGCGTGCGGTTCGAGCCGCGGCCGCTCTCCGACGAGGACGCGCTCGAGCGCGTGCAGCGCGCGGTGCGCTGGCGGGACCGGGGCATGACGGCGCGCATCGTGGTCGACCTGCCGCTCGAGGAGTTCCGCGCGCGGCTCGGCTGGTGGGCGCGCGATGCCGTGGCGACCGCCGACGGCGCCGGCACCGAGTGGCCGATCGAGGGCGAGTCGGTGCAGGCGGTCGCCGCGGCGCTGCTCTGGGTGCCCGAGGGGGTCGGATGTCGCGTCGAGGGCTCGCCCGACCTGCTCGCGTTCCTGCGGGCCCAGGCCGCCCGCTTCGCGGCCGCCGCCGTCACGGTCGCCGCGCTCCCATCACCCTGACGCCGAGTCCCGGGTTCGCGCGGGTCCACCCGCCCCAACTCGGGATTCGCGGGCACGCGTGGGGTGTGCACGGTGGGCGCGATCGTTCGAGTCCCGGGTTCGCGCGGGCTGCACCCGCAGCAACCCGGGACTCACGGCATCAGGGCGGTGCGGGGGTGGCGGGTGTCGGCGGAGTGGGGTCGAATGGGCGCATGGACATCGCCTTCATCGCGGGTTTCGGTCCGATCGGCACCGTCGACTCGACGTCGCACGACTTCTGGGCCGGCGCGCTCGGCATCCCGTTCCACGAGAACTCGCCCCGCTACTTCCACACCGAGGAGGTCGAGGGCGCGAAGGCGTTCGCGATCTGGCCCCTCGACCAGGCCGCCGAGGCGACGTTCGGCACCACCGAGTGGCCGGCCGACCGGCCCGAGCCGCAGGCGTGGATCGAGTTCGACGTCGCCTCACCCGAGGCCGTCGCGCCCGCGGTCGAGGAACTGCGCGCGAAGGGCCTCGAGATCCTCGTCGAGGCGCACGAGGAGCCGTGGGGGCAGACCACGTCGCGCCTCATGAGCCCTGAGGGCCTGCTCGTCGGCGTGAGCTACACGCCCTGGATGCACGACGCGGGCTGAGCCCTCAGTCCTCGCGCTCGAGCTGCCCGATCTGCGCGCCGTCCGACGCGAGCACGGTCATGGTGTCGCCCGAGACCTCGGCGACGCTCAGCTGCGACAGCCAGTCGTCGACGCCCTCGCATGCCATCCGGGTCGACGCGACGTTCTCGAAGACGATCTGGTCGGCTTCGTCCACCGACCAGGTGCCCTTGAGGGTGTTGCAGCCGTCGCTGCCGGTGAGGTCGCCGCCGTCCTCGAGCACGAGGTAGGGGGTGTTCGTGCCCGACGAGTCGCCCCAGGTGCCGGTCGGATCGACGTCCCCGCCGCTCACGTCGCCTTCCTCGCCCGCGCAGCCGGCGAGGGCGAACACGATGGCGATGCCGCCGGCGAGCGCGAGTCCGTGAGGTCTCCTCATGCTCGAAGCGTAGACCCGCGTCCGCATCGCGGTCACGCCCGCGTTCTGGTCGGAGGGGGCCGGTCCGCTCCGGTCCGATCGGCGCCTACGAGAGCGCGTCGGGCCGACCGCTGCGCGCGGCGGCGCGCGCCAGCGCATCGCGTGCCGCGACCACGGCGGGTCGCCGCGCTGCCGCCTGCCGCGTCGACGAGAAGACCTCGCGCTCGGGCTCGCCGGGAAGCGGCAGGAGCTGCACGCTCGGCGCCTCGCCCGCCCAGACGAGGTCGGGCAGCAGCCCGACGGCGTTGCCCGACCGGATCAGCCGGATGTGCGCCATGAGGTCCGCGGTCTCGAACCGGACGTCGGGCTCGAAGCCGGCCTGCCGGCACAGCTGCTCGGCCCACTCGCGCGACGCGGTGCCCTCGGGCTCGAGCACCCAAGGGCGAGCGGATGCCGCGGCGAGGGCGTGGTCGACGGATGTGGTCTCGAGCCGGCGCTGCGCGCCTCCTCGACCACCGGTGTGCGCGCCGAGTCGACCACCGGCCCCGAGCGGCGGCAGCGCGAGCCGGATGGCGTCGCGCGCGAGCGGCACGCGGTCGAGCTCGGGATGCAGCGGACGCGTGTAGCCCGGGTACTGCTCGGCGACCACGAGGTCGAAGTCGCGCGCCGCCACGTCGAAGAGCGCGAGCTCGGGTTCGCGCTCCGTGATCTCCACGCGTAGGGAGGGGTGCTCGGCGGCGAGGAGCGTGAGCGCCTGCGGGACCACGGCGTGGGCGGCCGACTGGAACACGGCGATGCGCACCGTGCCGCCGACCGTGGTGAGGGAGCGCGCGACATCCGCCTCGGCCTCTTCGAGCCGTTCGAGCACGGCCTGCGCGTGCCCGACGAGCACCTGCGCCTGGGGTGTGAGCTGCACGCGGCGGCCGACCTGCACGAGCAGGGGCACGCCGACCTCCTTCTCGAGCTGGCTCAACTGCTGCGAGACCGACGACGGGCTGTATGAGAGGGCCTCGGCGACCGCGGTGAGCGTGCCGCGCTGACTGAGCTCGACGAGCAGGCGGAGGCGGCGCACGTCGAGCATGGCGTGCCTCCTTCCGTCGCGACATCCGACCCCGAGAGAATGTTCGGGAAGCACGAACAGTATGCATCGGATTCATTCGCTGTACTGAACGGATGGATGAGCGCACACTGGAGGTGCCGGGTGCGCACCACCCCCGCGCGCCCTCCGAGACGAAGGACCACGCCGTCGTGACCACATCCAAGCTGCTTCCCGAGACCGTGCCGAGCACCGACCACGTCGTCGCGCTCGTCGAGCGCTGGCTCACCGAGAGCGCCCAGTACCCCGTCGATCCCGCGGCGCAGCGGCTCGCGGGCGTCCTGAAGGACCCGAACGGGCTCGCGTTCACCGTGGGATTCGTCGACGGCGTCATGCGTCCGGAGGACCTCGGCGTCGCCGGCCGCAACCTCGCCGAGGTCGCGAAGCTCACGCCCAAGTTCCTGCCCGCGTACCTGAAGGGCGCGATCCGGCTCGGCGGTGCGATGGCGCCGACGTTCCCGTGGCTCGTCATCCCGATCGCCCGCCGCGTGCTGCGCGCCATGGTCGGCCACCTCGTGCTCGACGCGACGCCCGAGAAGCTCGGCCCCGCGATCGCGAAGCTGCGCGAATCGGGCAACCGACTCAACCTCAACCTGCTCGGCGAAGCGGTGCTCGGCGAGGCCGAAGCCGACCGGCGCCTGAAGGGCACCTACGACTTCCTGGCGCGCGACGACGTCGACTACGTCTCGATCAAGGTGTCGAGCGTCGTGAGCCAGCTCTCGATGTGGTCGTTCGACGAGGCCGTCGAGAAGGTCGTCGCCAAGCTCACGCCGCTGTACGAGCTCGCCGCGAAGGGCGCGGCTGCCGGCACGGCGAAGTTCATCAACCTCGACATGGAGGAGTACCGCGACCTCGACCTCACGATCGCGGTCTTCAAGAAGGTGCTCGAGCAGCCGCAGCTTCAGCAGCTCGAGGCCGGCATCGTCCTGCAGACCTACCTGCCCGACGCGCTCGGCGCCATCCAGGACCTCACCGAGTGGGCGCAGGCCCGCCGTGCCGCGGGCGGCGCCCCGATCAAGGTACGCGTCGTGAAGGGCGCGAACCTCGCCATGGAGGAGGTCGACGCCGCCATCCACGACTGGCCGCTGGCGACGTACGACCGCAAGCAGGACTCCGACACGAACTACAAGCGCGTGCTGCACTGGTCGATGACGCCCGAGCGCATCGACGCGGTGCGGCTCGGCGTTGCGGGCCACAACCTGTTCGACGTCGCCCACGCCTGGCTCACCGCGAAGGAGCGCGGCGTCGAGCACGGCGTCGAGTTCGAGATGCTGCTCGGCATGGCGACCGGCCAGGCCGCCGCGGTCCGCGGCGACGTCGGCCGCCTCCTGCTCTACACGCCGGTCGTGAACCCGTCCGAGTTCGACGTCGCGATCGCGTACCTCATCCGCCGCCTCGAGGAGAACGCGAGCCAGGACAACTTCATGTCGGCCGTGTTCGAGCTCTCCGAGAACCGCGCGCTGTTCGAGCGCGAGCGCGACCGCTACCTGCGCTCGCTCGCCGCGCTCGAGACCGAGACCGAGGCTGCGGGGGCGGATGGCGCGGCGCCGCGTGCGAACCGCACGCAGAACCGCCGCACCGAATGGACCGAGCCGGCGACCGCACGGGTCTCCGCGACCGTCGACGCCGCTGCCGCGCCCGCGCCCGGCGAGGAGCACGAGGGATCGCTCACGAGCGTCGTGCTCGGCATCACGCGCGGCTCGGCGCTCGACGGCGAGCTGACCGATGACGCGGCCGCCGCGGCATCCGGTCTCACCGGCTCGGGCGTCACGCCGGGCTTCCACAACGAGCCCGATACCGACCCCGCGCTCGCCGCGAACCGCGACTGGGGCCGCCGGATCCTCGAGCGCGTGCCCGGCTCGACGCTCGGCATCGACACGCTGAAGGCCAACCGCATCGAGACCGTCGACGAGCTCGAGCAGCTCATGACCTCGGTCGTCGCGCGCGGCACCGAGTGGGGGGCGCTCTCGGGCGACGAGCGTGCCGCGGTGCTGCACCGCGCGGGCCTCGCGCTCGCCGCGAACCGCGACCGGCTCATCGAGGTCATGGCGGCCGAGACCGGCAAGACCATCGCCGAGGCCGACCCCGAGATCAGCGAGGCCATCGACTTCGCGCACTACTACGCCGAGCGGGCCCGCGAGCTCGACCGCGTGCAGGGCGCGCGGTTCGTGCCGTCGAAGCTGACCGTCGTGACGCCGCCGTGGAACTTCCCGGTCGCGATCCCAGCGGGCGGCGTGCTCGCCGCGCTCGCCGCGGGCTCGGGCGTGATCATCAAGCCCGCGAAGCTCTCGCAGCGCTCGGGCGCGATCATGGTCGAGGCGCTGTGGGAGGCGGGCATCCCGAAGGACCTCCTCGCGCTCGTCGACCTCGGCTCGCGTGAGCTCGGCACCAAGCTCGTCTCCGACGAGAAGGTCGACCGCGTCATCCTCACCGGCGCGTACGAGACGGCCGAGCTGTTCCGCTCGTTCCGCCAGGACCTGCCCCTGCTCGCCGAGACCAGCGGCAAGAACGCGATCATCGTGACGCCGTCGGCCGACCTCGACCTCGCGGCATCCGACGTCGTCAAGAGCGCGTTCGGCCACGCCGGCCAGAAGTGCTCTGCCGCGTCGCTCGTGATCCTCGTCGGCTCGGTCGCGAAGTCCGAGCGGTTCCGCCGCCAGCTCGTGGACGCCGCGACCTCGCTGCGCGTCGGCTGGCCCGAGAACCCCGTGAGCCAGATGGGCCCGATCGTCGAGCCCGCCGACGGCAAGCTGCTGCACGCGCTCACTGAGCTCGGCGCCGACGAGGAGTGGCTCGTCGAGCCGCGTCAGCTCGACGCGACCAATCGGCTGTGGTCGCCCGGCATCCGCGCGAACGTGAAGCCCGGCTCGTACTTCCACCTCACCGAGTTCTTCGGCCCCGTGCTCGGCGTCATGCACGCGAAGGACCTCGACGAGGCCATCCGCTTCCAGAACGCGGTCGACTACGGCCTGACGGCGGGCCTGCACTCGCTCGACTCGGACGAGCTCGCGACGTGGCTCGCGAACGTCGAGGCGGGCAACCTCTACGTCAACCGGGGCATCACGGGTGCGATCGTGCAGCGCCAGCCGTTCGGCGGCTGGAAGCGCTCGGCGGTCGGCGCGGGAGCCAAGGCCGGTGGCCCGAACTACCTGTTCGGCCTGGGCGACTGGGAGCCCGTGCAGGACGAGCCGAGCCGCTCGCTGCACCTGCGCGGCCTCGAGCAGCGCGTCACCGAGCTCATCGAGGCGTCGCAGCCGTCGCTCGACTACGAGTCGTTCGAGGTGCTCCGCCGCTCGGCGCTCTCCGACGAGGTCGCATGGGCCGAGGAGTACGGCACGGTGAAGGATGTCTCGGGCCTCGGCGTCGAGCGCAACCTGTTCCGCTACCTCCCCACGGCGGTCACGATCCGCGTCGGCGAGGATGCCACGCTCGCCGACGGCCTCCGCGTCCTCGCGGCGGGCCTGCTCGCGAAGTCGGCGCTGGCCGTCTCGACGGCGCACGAGCTGCCGAAGGGCGTCCGCGCGCTGCTCGCGGCCCGCGACATCCGCGTGGTGCGCGAGGGCGATGCCGGATGGCTCGACCGCGCTCGCAAGGGCGAGATCACCGGTCGCGTGCGGCTCGTCGGCGGTTCCGCCTCAGCGCTCGCGGAGGCGACGGGCGGCACGCCCGATCTCGCGGTGTGGTCGCACCCGGTCACCCCGTCGGGCCGCGTGGAGCTGCTGCCGTTCCTGCACGAGCAGGCGGTGTCGATCACGAACCACCGCTTCGGCAACCCGACGACGATCTCCGAGGGCGTCATCTAAGGCGGTCATCGGATGCCACGAGGGGGCGGTCGCGCGAGCGGCCGCCCCCTTCGCGTGGGCGCCGCTCGACTGTCGCGCGGCCGGCGACCGTTTCCGATCGGCTCATGTCAGCCGGGCCTCACATGAGGCCGCGCTGACACGAGACAGGCGGACGTGCTCGTCACGGGTGTCAGACAACGGTTCAGGAGGCCGAGGCTGCGCGCCGGGGCCAGGGCGCCCACCGCCCGTCGGGAGGAAGGGCCGCGAGCGCCGCGGCGACCGCCTCGCGGGGCAGGTCGTCGGCACGGACGGACCCCGACTGGGTGCCGACTCCGGGCACGGAGAGCGAGAAGGCGACGCCGTGTCCGCTCGACGGGACGACGTGCTCGCGGTAGCCGCCATCGACGACGGCCTGCACGTGCCACTCCAGGTCGCCGGCGAGGTAGTCCACGTCCTCGTCGCACGCGTCGCATCCGCAGACGGGGAAGAGGAAGTCGTGCAGCGCTCCGGCGTGCAGGATCACCGAGGGGAACGAGGTGAAGACGAACGTGAGCGGCGCGGCCGCGGCATCCGCCGGTGTGATGCGGATGGCTCGGACGACGTCGTCGCGCGGGTGGACCATGTCCGACGCCAGGTCGGGACCATCGTCGACCGCGACGGCGTACTCCTCGACGAGGTGTGCGATGAGCGCCTCGGCGACCTCGTGGAGCGGACGGAACCGATCGAGGTGGCTCGTGCGCGAGTACGACTCGGGCGGCGGATCGCCGCCGTCCCACCGACGCCCGTACGCGATGGGCGTGCCATCCTCGTCACGGAAGATCGGCGACTCGATCGGCGGCCGACGGTAGGAGTCCATGCGTCAGCCGAGCAGGTGACGTTCGAACGACTCGAACGTGCCGGGGCGGGAGACCACGACGAGCCGGTCGCCGGGCTCGCACGGGCGGTCGGGCGGCTCGACGAGCTCGGGCGCGCCCTCCCGTACGACCGCCAGCACGGCCAGGTCGCCGCGCTCCTCGGCGGGCACGATCGCCGCGATCTCGCCGACGAGCCGGCCGACCACGGGCGACCCCGCCGGCACGGTCGCGGTCCGGACCTGCACTGCTCCGCCGGCGTGCGGGCCGCGATACGAGCTCGTCACGAATCGCATGCCGGCGAGCAGCGACGCGAACGCGGCCGCCTCGGTCTCGCTCAGCTCGACGGTGGCCGTCGCGGCATCCCGGTCGGGCGGCACCACGTCGAGCTGCACGATGCGCTCGACGGGGTCGGAGTGCACACCGAGCGTCGTGCCGTCGTCGAGCGTGACCTGGAACTGGCGAGCGGGCCCGGCGATCGGGTGCTCGACGATGTGGAACTCGCCCTCAGTCGGGTCCTGGTCGGTCATCGATCCTCCTGCGGGTGCGAGATGCCCCCAGTATCGCCCCACCGGATGGCCCGAGGTCGCCGTTCGGACGCGCGCCGGCGCCCGATCCCACGGACGATGTGCTTGCCGCGCGAGCCGAGGGTGCGCTAGACACGGAGGCGGGCCGTCCGGTCCGAACTGTTCGTCATTCGGGGGAACCGAGCAGGGGGTCGATCGATGTCGACGACGACCGATCAGCAGCAGACCGCGTCGAAGCTGAGCCTTCCCGCGCTGACCGGCATGGTGGTCGGGTCGATGGTCGGCGCCGGCGTGTTCCAGCTCCCCGCCCGCTTCGCGAGTGAGACGGGCGTCTACGGCGCCCTGATCGCCTGGTCCATCGCGGGACTCGGCATGCTGACCTTGGCCCTCGTCTTCCAGACGCTGGCGGTGCGCAAGCCCGAGCTGGACAACGGCGTGTACGTGTACGCCCGGGAGGGCTTCGGGCTGTATCCCGGCTTCCTCTCCGCGGTGGGATTCTGGGCCTCGGCCTGCGCCGGGAATGCCTTCTACTGGGTCCTCATCATGACCACCCTCTCGCAGCTCTTCCCCGACCTGGAGCCCGTGCTCGGGCAGGGCGACACCTGGCCGGCGTTCATCATCTCCGTGGCGGCGGTCTGGGGGTTCTTCCTCCTGATCCGGCGCGGGGTCCGCGAGGCTGCGGGCATCAACTTCATCGTGACCGTGGCGAAGCTCGTCCCCCTCGCGCTCTTCCTGGTCCTCGTGGTCTTCTTCCTCGACTGGGACGTCTTCGTCGGCAATCTCAGCGGTGGGGCGGATGTGCCGGGCGGCGAGTCGCTCTTCCTGCAGGTCCAGGGGACCATGCTCATCACGGTCTTCGTCTTCCTCGGCATCGAGGGGGCGAGCGTGTACTCGCGGCATGCGCGCAAGCGCGAGGATGTCGGCAAGGCGACCGTGCTCGGGTTCCTCTCCGTGCTCGCGCTCTTCGCGTCGATCTCGATCCTGTCGTACGGCATCCTTCCCAAGGACGAGATCGCCGCCCTGCCGCAGCCCTCGGTCGGCGGCGTGCTCGAGGCCGCCGTCGGCCCGTGGGGCGGCGTCTTCATCCGCGTCGGCCTGATCATCTCCGTGCTCGGCGCGTACCTCGCGTGGCAGCTGCTTGCCGCTGACGTCGTCTACGCGGCCGCTCGCGACAACGACCTGCCTCGGTTCTTCGCCAAGCTCAATGCACGCGACGTCCCCGAGAACGCGGTGCTCTGGACGTCGATCCTCGTGAGCGCCATCCTCTTCGCCGTGCAGTTCGTCGGCAACGCGCTCGATTTCACGCTCGACCTCACGGCCGCGCTCGCACTTGCACCGTACGCGTTGGCAAGCGCCTACGCCGTGAAGATCGCGGTGCAACGCGACGGGTACATCGACACCGAGCCGGGGCGACGCAACCGCGAACTCGTCGTCGCGGCGATCTCGACGGCGTACACGCTCTTCCTCATGTGGGCGGCCGGGTACGTCTTCCTCTTCCTCGCGTGCATCCTGCTCGCCCCGGCAACCGCCCTGTACGTGATCGCCCGTCGACAGGGCAAGGGGAAGGTCTTCACCGCACCAGGACTCGCGATCTTCATCGTGGTCCTCGCCTTCGCCGTGATCGGCATCGTCCTGCTCGCCACCGGCGTCGTGCAGATCTGACCAGGTCGACCGCGTCGTAGGCGCGGCAGAAGGGAGCACCCCATGGAGGACATCGCGTACGGAGTCCACTCCGAGGTCGGTCGGCTGAACAAGGTCCTCGTCTGCCGGCCAGGCCTCAGCCACGAGCGCCTGACGCCCAGCAACAGCGACGCACTGCTGTTCGACGACGTGCTCTGGGTGCAGAACGCGCAACGCGACCACGCCGACTTCGTGCGGAAGCTCGAGGACCGCGGCGTCGAGGTCGTCGAGCTTCACGACCTCCTCATCGAGACCCTGGCCGTACCCGGGGCCCGCGAATGGCTGCTCGACCGCAAGATCACGGCGAACGAGGTCGGCAGCGGGCTCGTCGCCGACACGCGGGCGTTCCTCGACACGCTCGGGCATGTGCCGCTCACCGAGCACCTCATCGGCGGACTGTCGACGCGCGACCTCCCGGCCGAGTTCCGCTCCGGCCACCTCGCCCTGGTCCGCGAGTCCGCCGGGGTCACCGAGTACCTCATGCCGCCGCTGCCAAACACCATCTACACGCGCGACACGACGTGCTGGATCTACGGCGGGCTCACGCTCAACCCGTTGTACTGGCCCGCACGCCACGACGAGACCCTGCTCATGAAGGCGATCTACGAGTTCCATCCGGACTACATCGGGAACACGGTCTGGTGGGGTGATCCCGAACTCGACTGGGGGCAGGCGACGCTGGAGGGCGGCGACGTCATGCCGGTCGGCAACCGCGTGGTGCTCATCGGGATGAGCGAACGGACCTCCCGCCAGGCCATCACCCTGCTGTCGGAGCGGCTCTTCGAGGCAGGCGCCGCCGACCGCGTGGTGGTCGCGGGCATGCCGAAGCTGCGTGCCGCCATGCACCTCGACACCGTCTTCACCTTCGCCGACCGGGATCTCGTCACCTACTACCCGGATATCGTCGACGGCATCAGCACGTTCTCCCTCCGCCCCGCGGACGCCGGGGGAGTGGAGGTGACCGAGGAGCGGGGCGCGTTCATCGACGTGGTCGCCGAGTCGCTCGGCCTTCCACGGCTGCGAGCGGTCGAGCCAGGCGGCGGATGGTACGCGGGCGAGCGCCAGCAGTGGGACAGCGGCAACAACGCGGTGGCGGTCGAGCCGGGCGTGGTCTTCACGTACGACCGGAACACCTACACCAACGCACTGCTGCGGGACGCCGGCGTCGAGGTGATCGAGATCGTCGGCGCCGAGCTCGGCCGCGGACGCGGCGGCGGACATTGCATGACGTGCCCCATCTCACGCGACCCGGTGGACTACTAGCGACGGCGTGTCGGCCGGTCAGGCGCGACCGCGATTGCGGCGGCGGATGGCGCGGGGCGCGCGCCCGCCCACGAAGGAGCGCCCGGCGTCGACGAGGAACCCGTTCCGCAGCGCCTCGCGGCCCACGAGCATGCGGAAGCCCATCTCGTCGCGGTTCGTGAGCGTCACCTCGGCCGTGACCGAGCGATCGAGCAGCACGAGGTCCATGAGCACGACGAGCCGCTCCTGGGTGTGCCCCGTCGAGCTGCGGATGACGCGGCGATCGTGCACAGGGAGCTCGATGGTCGCGGCGTCGACATCCGTGTCCTGCCAGGGGTGGATGCCGAACCGCACCCACGACGCGCCATCCTGCTCGAACTCCTCGAGGTCGAACGCGTGCAGTGCCGATGAGCGTGCCCCGGTGTCGAGCTTGGCCTTGATCCAGTCGATCTCGGCCTGGGGCAGGCGCACCCATTCGCGCCATCCGGCGATGGTGCTTGAATGGGTGGGCTCTGTCATCCGAACCATCTTCGCAGGGACTCTCGAATGAAACTCGCGATCCTGTCGCGCGCCCCCCAGGCCTACTCGACCCAACGTCTCCGTGCTGCAGCGCAGCAGCGCGGCCACGACGTCAAGGTCCTGAACACGCTCCGCTTCGGCATCGACCTCTCGGGTCCCGAACCCGACCTGCAGTACCGGGGTCGTCCGCTGTCCGACTACGACGCGGTCCTGCCGCGCATCGGCAACTCGATCACGTACTTCGGCACGGCCGTGGTGCGCCAGTTCGAGCAGATGGACGTCTACACGCCGAACACCGCGAACGGCATCACGAACGCGCGCGACAAGCTGCGCGCGACGCAGATCCTCTCGCGGCACGGCATCGGCATGCCGGCCACGACGTTCGTGCGCAACCGCGCCGACCTGCGCCCGGCGATCGAGCGCGTCGGCGGGGCGCCCGTCGTGATCAAGCTGCTCGAGGGCACGCAGGGCATCGGCGTCATCCTCGCACCCGAGGTCAAGGTCGCCGAGGCGATCATCGAGACCCTGCACTCGACGAAGCAGAACGTGCTGATCCAACGGTTCATCGGCGAGAGCCGGGGCCGCGACATCCGCGCCCTCGTCGTCGGCGACCGCGTGGTCGCGGCGATGCGACGCGTTGCGAGCGGCGACGAGTTCCGCTCGAACGTGCACCGCGGCGGCACCGTCGAGCCCGTCGCGCTGTCGGCCGAGTACGAGCAGGCCGCCGTGCGGTCGGCGCAGATCATGGGCCTCAAGGTCGCCGGCGTCGACATGCTCGAGGGCAACGAGGGCCCCCTCGTCATGGAGGTGAACTCGTCGCCGGGCCTCCAGGGCATCGAGACGGCGACGAACCTGGATGTCGCGGGCGCGATCATCGACTACATCGCCAACCAGGTCGCGTTCCCCGAGATCGACGTGCGGCAGCGGCTCACGGTGTCGACCGGATACGGCGTCGCCGAGCTCCTCGTGCACGGCGCGGCCGACCTCATCGGCAAGACGCTCGGCGACTCCGGGCTGTGGGACCGCGACATCACGGTGCTCACGCTGCATCGCGGCACGAGCGTGATCCCGAACCCGCGTAAGGGCGTGGTGCTCGAGGCCGAGGACCGCCTGCTGTGCTTCGGCAAGCTCGAGGAGATGCGCTCGATGATCCCCGAGCGCCGCCGCCGCCGCCAGAAGGTTCGCCGGCTGCCCAAGGAGCCGATCCCGGCGCCGGCCGAGGCCGCGAGCTAGACCACCGGATGGTCAGCGGGCGCGGAGGGCGCGTTCGACCGCCCGCACCGCGGCATCCGCCGGCACCGACAGCCGCGTGACCGCGTCGGCGTACGAGGATGCCGCGGCCTGCAGCGCCTGCTCGACGGGATCGCCGCTCGCGCGCACGAACGTCCCGTTCCGGCCTCGGCCCTCGACGACCCCGTCGGCCTCGAGCTCGCGGTACGCGCGGGCGACCGTGTTGGCTGCGAGCCCGAGTTCCTCGGCGAGCGCCCGCACGGTCGGCAGCTTCGCGCCGGCGCTCAGCCGCCCGTCGCGCACGGCGTCGACGACCTGCATGCGCAGCTGCTCGTAGGGCGGGGTGGCGGAGGCGGCCTCGACGGTGAAGCGCATGGCGTGCCCGGTCGCGCTCAGTCGCGGTTGCGGTTGACGAGTCGCGACAGCACGATCGCGCTGCGCGTGTGGTCGACGTTGGGGGCGATGCGCACGCGTTCGAGCGCATCCTCGAGCGAGGTGATGTCACGCGCCCGCATGTGCACGATCGCGTCGGCGCTGCCGGTCACCGTGCCCGCGTACACGATCTCGGGCACGCCCTGCAGGATGCGCTGCAGCTCGTCGGGCGCCACGGTGCCACGGCAGAACAGCTCGACGTAGGCCTCGGTGCTCATGCCGTCGACCGCAGGATCGACTTGGATGGTGAACGCCTTGATGACCCCGTCGGCGACGAGCTTGTCGACGCGACGCTTCACGGCCGACGCGGACAACCCCACGGACGAGCCGATGTCGCCGTACCCGGCGCGTGCGTTCTGCCGGAGCAGGTCGAGGATGGCCCGGTCCAGGTTGTCCATGGGCCGAGTGTACGACCGATCCTTGCGTCACGGTACGGACGGACGCCGCTTTCCTGCGCGCCGTTGCGAGTTCGTGATGGTTCGCGCTCCCGTCCGGTTGCGCCATCCGTTCGCGTCAAGCGGAACCGGCGCCGGGGAAACCGCTCGCCGGTGCGCCTAGTGTCGGAAGCATGACCCCGAACGTCTCGAACGCACCCACGCGCCTCGGCGTGCAGCTGCAGCCCCAGCACGCGACCTACACCCAGATCCGCGACGCCGTGCTCCGCATGGAGGACCTCGGCGTCGACATCGTCTTCAACTGGGATCACTTCTTCCCGCTCTCGGGCGACCGCGAGGGCCTGCACTTCGAGGCCTGGACGATGCTCGGGGCGTGGGCCGAGCAGACCGAGCGCGTCGAGTTCGGCACCCTCGTGAACTGCAACTCGTACCGCAACGCCGACCTGCAGGCCGACATGGCCCGCACGCTCGACCACATCAGCGCGAAGGGCGCCGAGTCGGGTCGGTTCATCTTCGGCACGGGGTCGGGCTGGTTCGAGCGCGACTACGACGAGTACGGCTACGAGTTCGGCACGGTCGGCTCGCGGCTCGACGACCTGGCCGAGGCGCTGCCGCGCGTGAAGGCCCGCTGGGCGAAGCTCAACCCCGCGCCCACGCGCCGGATTCCGATCATGATCGGCGGCAAGGGCGAGCAGAAGACCCTTCGGCTCGTCGCCGAGCACGCCGACATCTGGCATTCGTTCGTGGCGCCCGCCGACCTCACGCACAAGCTCGACGTGCTGGCCCGCTGGGGCGAGAAGGTCGGCCGGGATGTCTCGGGGATCACGATCTCGAACGAGCTGTCGCGCGGGTCACTCGACGACGCGCACGCCGATGCGTTGTACGCCGCAGGCGTTCGCCTCTTCACGCTCGGCCTCTCGGGACCCCACTACGACGACACCGCCGTGCGGCACTGGCTCGCCTGGCGTGACCGGAAGAACCGCGACGCGGGGGTCGGCGCCGCCGCCTGACGGCTCACCCGGATCCCTCAACGTCCTGCGTTGAGCCCGAGCGTGAGCGTGCCTCCGCGGGTGAGGATCGCCACGGCGAATCCCGCGATCGGATGCGCCACCTGGATGCGGAGCCCGCCCGCCGGCAGCCGGCCGCTGGTCGTGCACCGCGCCTCCGCCCAGCCGTCGGGCGCCACCAACAGGATGAGGCAGACGTCGTTGCCGTCGGGGGTTCGGGCGAGGTAGCCGGCGGGGCCGTCGGCACGGGCCGCGATCAGCCGCAGCGACGACACATCGATGCTCGAGGTGACCTGATCCAGTTGGCTGACGTCGGCGACGGGCGGCAATCGGTCGAAGAGCTCCGGAAGATCGGTTTCGTCGAGCGGAATGCCCGGCTCGCCCGACCCGAACGCCGGCGCGGTCGGCGCGGTGTCGGAGGACGCGAGACCTGGCTCGGCGGGCACGGCGCGACCGAGCGCCGCGCCCGCGACCGCGCCGACGAGCAGGCCCGCGACGCCGGCGATCGCGATCCAGCGACGCCCTCGGGACTTCGGCTCACCCTCGCCGTGGGGCTCGGCTCCGGTGGAGTCGACCGGCGGTTCGCCGGTGAGGCGATCCCGAGCCGAGTCTTCGTCAGGCGCGGCCGCCCCGCGGGCTGGGCCGCCGGCCGTCCGGCCAGTGGCGAGCTCGGCGAGTTCGGCCAACGCCTGCGCGCGGACGGTCGCCGGTGAGTCCGCACCGAAGGCCGCACGCTGCAACCGCGTGATCCGTTCGTCGTCGAGCTCCGACATCCTCGGTACCGCCGTCCGCCTCCCCCACGGGTCGACGCCTCCAGCATCCACCGCCGCACCCGGGCGCGCAACGCCGCCCATGAACGGATCGGAGGCGTCGTCGCGGCGCCGATTCAGCCGGCTGGGGTCGTGTCGACCATGACCTCGCCCGACGCCGGCCAGGTCACGCGATAGCTGTGGTCGCCGTCGAACGACATCTCCGACCAGAGGCCATCCGGCGGGAACATCCCGTCGCCCGTGCACGCCGACCCGGCGCCGACGTCCGGGTGCTCGACCACGACGCAGAAGTCGGTACCTCCCGCAGCGCGGGCGGCGTGCACGGTCGCGCCGTCCGGCAGCGTGAGCAGGCGCCGGTACGACGCGGTCTCGATCGAGGGATCGAGGAACGTCGGAATGTCCTCTGGGACCTGGGCGCGCTCGAAGACGGCGAGCGCGGGGGCGTTCTCGACGGGGACCCGTGCCGTGTCAGGGTCGATGAGATCGAAGGTCACGTCGCCGTCCTGTCCCGCGCCGGGTGCATCGAGCGTGGGCGCGGACTGGGCGCCGAAGAGCCACCCGGCGCCGAAGCCGACGGCGAGGGCGACCGCGCCCGCGAGCGCCGCCCACCGCACGGTGTTCGACGGCGATCGCTCAGGGACATCGGCGTCGGCGCCGGGACCGGCCACCCCGTCGAACGGGTCCGCGTCCGGGTCGGCGGAGGGCGAGCCGCTGATCGCCGCGCCGGGCGCGACTGGGTCTCTCGGGTGCACGTCGTCCACCTCGACGGGCACAGCCGCACGGCGCAGCCCCTCGAGCTCGTCGGCCGCGGCCGCTCGCTCGCCGTCGCTCGCGCCAACGCCGTAGGCGATCCGCTGCAGCTCCGCGACGCGCTCCGTGCTCGACATCCGGGTCCCCTCGCTCGGCCGGCGCCGCGAGCCGGGTCCGCCCAGCCTGCCCGAGCGGGCGCGCATCGGACAAGGGTCGGATCGCGCAGGATCGATGCGCCGCCCGGCCGCGTCATCTCGGTGGAAGCGTGCGGAGGCGGCATCCCGGAGCTCCGGTCTGTTGCATCTCGGTGGAGAACGCGCACGAATCGTGTGCGTGGCGCCGAGAAGGCGCGCGCGTTTGCCTCCACACTGGGAGTGGCGTCTCGACGGCGACGCGATCCGAACGTCGTCGTCGAGGCTCGTGAGAGTGACCTGGTCCGCCGACACCGCACCGGCCGAGCCGGCGGCGCGCCGCCGCCCTCGGCCCACCAGATCCCCATGAGGAGTGAGATGTCGACTGTGACCGAGACCCAGTCCGAAACCGCGACCGAGGCCGACGTGCGCCCCGCCGTGCCGGCCCGCACCCCGTCGAAGAAGACGGTGCTGATGTGCCGCCCCGACCACTTCACGGTCGTGTACCAGATCAACCCGTGGATGGATCCGGCCAAGCCGACCGACACGGCGCTCGCGATCGCGCAGTGGCAGACGCTCCACGACACGTACGTCGGGCTCGGCTTCGACGTGCAGCTCATCGACCCGGTCGAGGGGCTGCCCGACATGGTCTACGCGGCCAACGGCGGCACGGTCATCGACGGCATCGCGTACGGCGCGAAGTTCACCCACGAGCAGCGCGCGGCAGAGGGCCCCGCCTACATGGACTGGTTCCGAGCCGCCGGCTTCGACGTGCGCGAACCGCGCGAGGTCAACGAGGGCGAGGGCGACTTCCTGCTCGTCGGCGACGTGATCCTCGCCGGTACTGGCTTCCGCAGCGATACGTCGAGCCATGGCGAGCTGGCCCGCATCACGGGTCGCGAGGTCGTCACGCTGAACCTCGTGAACCCGAGCTTCTACCACCTCGACACCGCCGTCGCCGTGCTCGACTCGCGTCCCGGCCAGGAGCACATCGCGTACCTGCCGAGCGCGTTCGACGAGCCGTCGCTCTCGATCCTGCGCGAGCGCTACCCCGACGCCATCCTGGTGTCCGAGGAGGATGCCGCGGTGCTGGGCCTCAACTCGTACAGCGACGGGCTCAACGTGGTCATCGCTGCGCGCGCGGCGGGCTTCGAGCGGCAGCTCCGCGAGGCGGGCTACCAGCCGATCGGCGTCGACCTCTCCGAGCTGCTGCTCGGCGGCGGCGGCGTGAAGTGCTGCACGCTCGAGCTGCGGCGCTGACCGCGAGGCGACCCGCTAGGGAGACGCGAGGAAGGTCAGCAGCGCCGCGTTGACCTCCTCGGCGTGCGTCCACATCATGCCGTGCGGTGCACCCTCGATCTCGACGTACTCGGCGGCGGGCAGGCTCTCGCGGAACCGCCTGGCCGTCACGTCGATGGGCAGGATCCGGTCCGCCGTCCCGTGGAGGATCAGTGACGGGACATCGATCCGCGCGATGTCGCCACGGAAGTCGGTGAGCCACGCGTCGACGCACGCCGACACGGCGTACCAGGACGCCTGGGACGCGGTCGCCCAGTTGCCGCGGAGGGCCGCCTCGGAGATGCGCGACCCGAGGTTCTCGTCGAGGTTGTAGCAGTTCTCGAAGTAGGTGTCGAACCACGCGAAGCGGTCGCCGACGGCCTGCGCCTTCAGGCCGTCGAAGTCGGGAGCGGCGCCGTCGGGGTTGTCGTCGGTCTGCCGGAGGTACGGCTGCTGGCACCCGAGGAACGCGGCCTTCAGCACCCGGTCGCTGCCGTAGTTGCCGAAGTAGCGGGTGATGTCGCCCGTGCCCATCGAGAAGCCCACGAGCGAGACATCCTGCAGGTCGAGCGCCTCGAGGAGCGCCCTGAGGTCGGCGGCGAACGTGTCGCAGTCGTACCCGACGGTGGGCTTGCCCGAGCGACCGAACCCGCGTCGGTCGTAGGCGATCACGCGATAGCCCGCGGCGAGCAGCGCCCGCTGCTGCTTCTCCCACGACTGGCTGTCGAGCGGGTACCCGTGGAGGAGGACCACCGGTCTGCCCGCGCCGTGGTCTTCGTAGTACAGCTCGATGGGCGCCGAGTTCTCGGTCCCGATGGTGATGGTCGGCATGCGGTTCCCCCACGGTTGCGATCCTGAAGTGCGGACGTGCTGAGCCAGTCCAGCATCCGCCGACGCCGCGGACAAGGCCTTGATCGGGATCGCGGCGACGGCCGATCAGGCCGTCGCCGCCGCGACGATCGTCGAGCGCAGGCGCTCGCGAGCCTGGCGCATCGCGACCGACCCGGTCGAGCCGACCGTCGTCGCCGCCACGATCGGCGGGATGGACGCCAGCGCGCCGCCCCCGAGCGACGGACGATTGTCGCGGAACGCCGCCTCGATGTCGCCGACGAGCGGCGCCCACCATCCCCCCACGGTGATCACGCCGGGATCGATCGAGGGCACGACCATCTGCAGGGCACGGCCGATCCAGAAGGCCGCGTCCAGCCACGCCCACCGGGCGCGGTCCTCGGCTTCCGCGACGCGGGCGGTCAGCTCGTCGAGCGCCGCTCGCCGTCCGTGATGGCGCTCGACATCGGCGAGCTCGGCCCGCTCGAGGATGACGCGGGGCGAAGCGACCGTCGCGAGGCAGCCGCGTTGGCCGCAGCCGCAGCGAACGCCGTCGGGCACGACGGGCAGGTGGCCGATCGTCGCGGCGAGCCCGTGCGCACCGACGTACGGCATGCCGGCGATCGCGATGCCCGCCGCGACCTGCGGCTCGCCCGTCACGTGCAGCACCACGGCGATGCCCCGCGCGGCGGCTTCGTCGGCCGCTCGGGCGGCGGGTGCGGAGACGAGGAACGCCGGGACGATGAACGCCGGCTCGACCCCCGCCAGCCGCTCGGAGCGGTCGCGAAGCGCGCCGATCACGTCGGCCGGCTCGAGGCCGAACGCGTCGTCGAGCACCGCGAGCTCGGGAGAGCCGGCGACGGCACCCTGCACGACGATCCCGGCCGTGGCCAGGCGGCGCTCGTCGCGGGCGGCGCGCGCCACCGCGCGGTCGACGACGATCGCGAGCGCGTCGAGCGGGGCGGCGGTCGCGCCGCGCGGATCCTCGTCGTCGAACGCCACGGGTTCCTCGTAGCGGGCGTACTCGGTGCCGGCGACCTCGACCAGCGCGGCGACGGCCTCGTCGCCTGCCACGCCGGCGGCCAGGACCAGGTGATCGGCCACGGCGAGCCTCACCCGGGCGCCGCGCGGCCCCGGCGCGCCATCCGCCTCGATCACCACGCCTCGGCCGACCAGGCGATGCAGCAGGGCGGACACCGCCGTCCGGCCGAGCCCGGTGACCGAGGCGAGCTCGGACCGGGTCGCCGTCCTCCGCGTCAGCAGGTGATCGACGATGGCCGCGGCGCCCGGCGCCGAGTTCGGAAGGGGATGGGGATCGGCCGGGGAGCCGGGCTGCGTCATGGCGCAAGCATGCTTGCCGCGGATGCCACGCAGAAAGCACCCCGTTCGGGGGACATCCGACGCGCTGCGGATCGCGCTCCCACGCGCCAACCCATGGGCGCCTCACAGCCGCGCCGCCTAGCCTGACCTCGTCGGCCCGAGCGGACGACGGGGAGGGGGCATCCCGTGCAGACCTTCCTCCCGTACGCCGACTTCGGCCGCAGCGCGTCCGTGCTCGACACGGTGCGGCTCGGCAAGCAGCGCGTCGAGACGTTGCAGGTGATGCGGGCACTGACGATCCCGAACTACGGATGGCGCCACCATCCGGTCGTGCGCATGTGGCGGGGGTTCCGCCCCGCGCTCATGGTCTACCAGGACGCCGTGTGCGATGAGTGGGAGGGCCGCGGGCACGCGGACACCTGCCGGGTGAAGACCCTCGCCGAACTCGATGCCGATCATCTCGATTCGGCGGCGTACCGCGCCGGCGACTGCCCGGTTCCGGCGTGGGTCGGCGACGAGGAGTTCCACCGTTCGCACCGATCCAACCTGCTGCGGAAGGACCCGGAGTTCTACGCGGGCATCGCCTCGGACGTGCCGCCCGACCTGCCGTACGTGTGGCCGCCGGGCCACGAGACGATCGTCTGAGGGCGGTACGCCTGACCGGCGAATGGTCCGCGGTCAAGGGGTTGGGCCCCGGATGCGACGCGGCGTAGCCTCGCGAACGACCGGCAGCGTGCGACGCGCACCGCGGATCCGCGCTGCGCGTGCTGACGAAGCAGGAGGACCCGATGCCGAAGACCGACCGAGACATCCGACGTGCCGCCAAGCGCGCCGTGAAGGAGGCCGAGCGGGCCGGCAAGGAGACCCGCAAGCTGGCCGATTCGCTTCCCGAGCCCGCCAAGTCGAAGGTGAAGGCCGCGGAGAAGGCCGAGGCCGAGCGCATCGGCCGGGCGAAGAAGGATGCGTCCCGCAGCCCGCTCGCGGCCCGTCGCGTCGCGCGGCGCTCGTCCGCCCGGCTCGAGCGAGTGTCCGTCCGGTACGGCACCGCGGGCGGCCGCGCCTCGTCGAGCGACGCTCCGCGGAGCCGCCGCCGCTCGAAGACCATCAAGCAGCAGCGGGCGCAGGTGAAGCAGCCGTCGAAGATGGCCGTCCTGAGCGGCTTCCGCACCGCATTGGCGGCGATCCTGACGCCGACCGACAAGGAACAGGCGCGCAAGACCGCGAAGCAGCGCGTGCGCAGCATGAAGGCGAAGGGAGCCTGACGTGGGCATCCGATTGAACGAGACCGCGCTCCGGCACGCCCGATCGCTGGTCCGCGACGGCAAGGTCGTGCGCGACGAACGCGATGACTGGAGCGAGCACGCGCCGAGCACCGACGACGAGAACCGGGTCATCGAGAAGGACGGCTGGACGGAGTTCCGCCACTGGCACCTCGGCATCGACGACGACGAGAACCAGGAGACCAAGGGCGCCTACTCCTTCCCGTACGGCGACTTCGCCAAGGTGCACCGGTGCGCCGTGATCTCGCTCGAGAGTCGCGCGGGCCAGTACGACCACGACGAGATCCGCGACGCCGCGAAGAAGCTGCTCGACCTCATCGACGGGGACTGAGCGGAGCGGCCGGTTGCGGGTCCGCCCTGAGAGAGGTTCCGGGTCGCTGTTCTCGGGAATGGGCGATTCTCCCGATGGCGGGACCGGGTGCGGGCTCTACGGTCGAAGCATGGACGTCGCCATCCTCGCCGGCGCCATGTCGACCGGCCTCTTCGCCCTGAGCTACCTGCCCATGCTGGTGAAGGCTGCGCGCACGAAGGACCTCTCGTCGTACAGCCTCGGCAACCTGGCCACCACGAACGCGGGCAACCTCATCTACTCGTTGTACGTGTTCAGCCTGCCGGTCGGCCCGATCTGGTTCCTCCACGGGTTCTACCTGGTCGCGTCGGCGCTGATGCTCGCGTGGTTCCTCCGCTACCGGTCGGGTGCGAGGGGGGCGGATGACGCGACCCGCGACGGCACTCCGCGACCGTCGTCGCGCGAACGTCTCAGTCGAGGGGCAGCACGCACGTGGGCGACGTGACCTCGAGCACGCGGCGGGCGGCGCCGGTGACGAGGTCGACCTCGACGAGCGCGTGAGTCCGTTCGGCGGCGACGACGACGGTGCGGTCGTCGAGGTGCGCGTGGTGGCGCGGCCAGGCGGCGCCGATCGGGTGCTCCGACGCGAGGCGCGGGCGGGCGGCATCCGTGGCCTCGAAGACGCTCACGGTGTCACGCCCGCGCACGAGTGCCGTGAACAGCCGCCCCGACAGGCTCGCGTCGAGGTGCGACGGCTGGACCACGTCGTCGGCGCCGTTTGACGGATCGACCACCACCGGCTCCGTACCGGCGGGCCGCGCGCTCGCCGCGTCGACCTCGAACGTGTGCAGGTGTCCGTCGAGCTCGCCGATGACGTGGACCAACCCGGAACGCACGAGCAGGTGGCGCGGTCCGGTGCCCGGTGCCACGTCGATGGTGCGCACGATGCGCAGCGCGGGCCCCGAGACATCCGTCGCCCGCTCGACCACAAGCTCGTGGATCGCGTCGCCGCCGAGGTCGCTGACGAGGTGCGTGCCCCACGGCGTCGGCACGACCTGGTGCGCGTGCGGAGCATCCTGCCGGTCGGTCACCGGCCCCGTGCGTGGGGGAAGCCGCAGGGTGGCCGGGCGGCCGAGCGCACCCGACGACTCGAACGGCACGGCCGTGACCGAGCCGCCTGTGTAGTTCGCGACGAGCACCAGGCCGGATGCCGCGTCGACGGCGATGTGGCACGGGTCCGCCTCGCCGTGCTCGACCGAGTCGACCGGCTCGAGTGCGGCGCCCGCGCCATCCGCCCCGCCCTCGACGATGCGGAAGCTCGCGACGGACCCCGATGCGTCCTCGCCGACAGCGAAGAGCAGTTCGCCCGATCGCGCGACGAACGACGGGTTGGAGGCGGTGGTCGACGCGACGATCCGCCACTCGCCGGACTCCGAGCGCTCCGCGAGGTGCAGGGCGGGACCCGGGCCGTCGGGCGTATACGACCCGAGGGCGAATCGTCGCGCCGACGCGGTCACAGCTGCACCGGCAACCGGGATGCCGCGAGCTCGGCGGCGTCGGCGACCGGGCGGGCGATCGGCTGCAGTCGCGTGAGCTGTGTGACGTGCTTCGGCGAGAGCTCGTCGAGCGTGGCGACCTCGAGCAGCTTCATGGTGCGCTCGATCTCGGTGCGCAGGATTGCGATCGTGCGGTCGACGCCGCGCCGCCCGCCCGCCATGAGGCCGTAGAGGTAGGCGCGGCCGATGAGCGTGAAGCGCGCGCCGAGCGCGATGGAGGCGACGATGTCGGCGCCGTTCATGATGCCCGTGTCGAGGTGCACCTCCATGTCGTTCCCCACCTCGCGGACGACGTCGGGAAGGAGGTGGAACGGGATGGGCGCGCGGTCGAGCTGGCGGCCACCGTGGTTGGAGAGCACGACGCCGTCGACGCCCGTGTCGGCGAGGAGCTTGGCATCCTCGACGGTCTGCACGCCCTTCACGACGATCTTGCCCGGCCAGATCTCGCGGATCACGTCGAGGTCGGCGAACGAGATGGTCGGGTCCATGGCGGCGTCGAGCAGCTCGCCGACCGTGCCCCCGGTCGAGGAGAGCGAGGCGAACTCGAGCTTCGGGGTCGTGAGGAAGTTGATCCACCAGGCCGGGCGGGGGATCGCGTTGATCACGGTGCCGGGAGTGAGCTGCGGCGGGATCGAGAAGCCGTTGCGCTTGTCGCGGAGGCGAGCACCGGCGACCGGGGTGTCGACCGTGAAGAACAGCGTGTCGAAGCCGGCCGCCGCCGCGCGGCGTGCGAGCTCGTAGGAGATCTCGCGGTCCTTCATGACGTAGAGCTGGAACCAGTTGCGCCCGTTCGGGTTCGCGGCCTTCACGCCCTCGATCGACGTGGTGCCGAGCGTCGACAGGGTGAACGGGATGCCCGCGGCCGCCGCCGCGCCCGCGCCGGCCTCCTCGCCCTCGGTCTGCATGAGGCGCGTGAAGCCGGTCGGGGCGATGCCGAACGGCAGCGCGCTCGGGCCGCCGAGCACCTCGCGGCTCGTGTCGACGACGGGCACGTTCCGCAGGATCGACGGGTGGAACTCGACGTCCTGGAACGCCTGCCGGGCGCGGGTGAGCGACAGCTCGCCCTCGGCGGCTCCCTCGGTGTAGTCGAACGGCGCCTTGGGCGTGCGGCGCTTGGCGATGTCGCGCAGGTCGGCGATCGTGAGCGCCTTCTCGAGGCGACGGTCGGTGGGGTTCAGGGTCGGCTTCTTGAACCGCATGAGCTCGGCGAGCTCGCGCGGGTTCGGGAACTGGCGCTGGACCATGGTGCTGCTCACTTTCCTAGGGGGTGCGCATGGCGCTCGCGGCGCCGCGGTCGGGGGAGATCTCGGCGTAGTAGCGCGAGATGTGGTCGTGGATGCGTCGCCGGGCGGTCGCGGCATCCGCTGCTCGGATCGCCTCGACGACGCCGCGATGCTCGCTGCGCAGCCGGGCCGCCGTGGCCTGCCAGTCGCCGAGGCGGCCGCTGCCGGCGAGGGCGTAGCCCTCGATGCCGCTGCGGAGGCCGGCCATGGTGGCGGTGACGACCTGGTTGCCGGATGCCTCGGCGAGCGCCAGGTGGAAGGCGGCGTCGAGCGCGAGGAACTCGGCCGGATCGAGCGCGGGCTCGTCCATGGCGTCGAGCAGGCGGTCGGCGGCGGCGAGATCGGTGCCGGATGCCGCGGCGAGGTCGCCCACGACGTGCGCCTCGAGCACGAGCCGGGTCGCGACGATGTCGTCGACCGGGAACCCGCGAGCGGCGACCTGCAGTCGCATGAGTGCGCTCATGCCGCCCCCGGGCGTGGCGATGATGATCGCGCCGGCGGTCGGGCCGGATCCGGTGTGCGTGCGGATCAGCCCCAGGACTTCGAGCACGCGGAGCGCCTCGCGGACGCTGGACCGGCCGACGCCGAGTTCCGACGCGAGCGCGCGCTCGCCGGGCAGTCGATCGCCGGGCGCGAGTTCGCCGTCGAGCAGTTTCCGCTCGATGTGCTCGAGCACGGCCTCCCAGGCGCGCGGCTCGATCGAGCGGGCGGATGCCTCGTCGCCCATGCCGCTCCCTCCATCGCGTGACCTGTGGTCAGACCACAGTAGCAGATGTGGTCTGACCACAGGACAGCGGGGTCCTTCGGCACTATCGGCGGGATGGCGCGACGGGCACGCTGGCCGGATGAACGGCTACGCGAACCCCGACCGCCCCGACCAGCGGCTGAGCAACGCCGAGCGCGAGGAGGCCATCGCCCGGCTCTCCGAGGCCCAGATCGAAGGTCGGCTGACGCCGACGGAGTACGAGCAGCGCGCCGCCTCGGTGCGAAGCGCCGTAACGCGCGGTGACTTGGTGCCGCTGTTCGCCGACCTGCCGGAGGCCGCGCCCACGCCATCCGCAACCCCGCAGCCGACCGTGCTGCCGGGGCCCGGCACGCTCCCGCCGCCGTCCGCCGGCCCACTGCCGCCGGCGCCCCCGCCGGTGCGCGGGTCGCGCGCGCTCGGTGGCCGCATGGGCGACACCATCATGGCGCTCACGCCGTTCATCGCCCTCGGTTTGTTCTTCTGGTCGGGCTTCAACGGCGGCTTCGCCTGGTCGTGGCTGTGGTTCCTGTTGGTCCCGGTCGTGGCGATCATCATCTACGGCCCGGGCGGCAGGCCCGATCGAGACACCTGAGGCGCGGCGTCGGGTCAGCCCTTCTTCGCGCGGATCCGCACCCGGTTGTTGCCGGGCGTCTCGTCGAGCTCGACGACGCCGCCGCGCGACTTCAGGAAGTCGGTGAACGTCGGGAAGCCGAGCCGGCGCTCCTGGAACGACGGGTCCATTCGCAGCATCTGGTTCTTCACCGCGCTCGAGTCCTGCCATTCCTGGTCGTTCTTCGCGCGCAGCAGCTCGAGCGCCTTGAGGAGCAGGCGGCCCGGGTTGCGCGTCGTGCCCGCGGTCGCATCGTCTGCAGCGCCCGACTCGGCCGGGGCCACGAACTGCACCGCCCTGGACGAGCTCTTGGGCGCCGCGGGCTCCTTCGCCGGAGCCTCCGGCGGAGCGTCGGCGGCCGCGGCATCCGTCACCGTCTTCGACGATGCGCGGCGGCGCCGCGCGGGGGCTGCCGGCGCCGCGACGGCCTCGGCAGCCGGTGCAGCGCCGGCCTTGGCCGTGCCGCCGGACGCCTTCGACTCGGAGCCGCCTGGCGCGGCCTCGGCCTCGTCGTCCCGCACCGCGGCATCCGTCGCCAGCAGTGCGTCGTAGTCGGCGTACTCGTCGCACGCCGCCGTGAGCGCCCGGCTCGTGCCGCCCGCGACGCCGATGCCGACGACGTACCGACCGAGCTTCTTCGCCTTCTGCGCGAGCGCGACGTAGTCGGAGTCGCCGGCGACGATGACCAGGTTGGAGAGGTTCTCGATGAGGAAGAGGTCCTCGATCGCGTCGACCGAGAGGCGGATGTCGGCGCCGTTCTTCGTCGCCGACAACGGGAAGAGCTGCACCAGGTCGACCGCGCGGTCGATGAGCTGGTTGCGGTAGCTCGCATTCACCGGCGTCGACCAGTCTGCGTAGGCACGCGCGATCGCGATCGTGCCGAAGGTGGCCGCGAAGTCGAGCACGGCGTCGATGTCGACGGTCGCCTGCTGCAGCCGCTTCCACGCCTGGGTCCCCGGCTGCACGGTCTTCGTGCGGCTCGTGTCCTTGCGATACGCGCCCTCGCCGTGCAGCTGGTCGTAGCGCGAGATGACGATGTTGTCGAAGTCGAAGTACAGCGCGACCCGTGGTTCCGTCGAAGCGGGCATGTCGACCTTCCGTCGAGGTGTCCTCCGATCGTAGGCCCGGCGGGGGACGCTCGCCCAGCGGCCGAGCTCAGGCGGCCGCAGCCACGGCGTTGTGCAGCTCGTCGGCGTCGAGGCCGAAGCGGCCGATGCCGCCCCCGACGTTCGTGAGCAACACGAAGCACACGCCGAGCGACGGCGTGATCCAGAATTCGGTGCCGGCCCAGCCGCCATGACCGAACGTGTCGCGCGCGAGCAGCCCGGGCGCCGAGTGGCGCACGTTCCAGGTGAAGCCCCAGTCCTGCCCGCGCGACTCGACGTAGGGCTCGAGCTTCCGCAAGCCGGCGGTCAACGGCCGCCGCATCGCCTCGAACGTGACGGGCGAGACGACCGACCCGTCGTTGCGCAGCAGCGCGCTGCCGAGGCCGAGCAGGTCCGCGGCTCGCGCGAACAGGCCGGCACCCGGATGACGCAGCGCCGCCATGCGCGCCCAGTCGAGCCCCTGCTCGCCCGCGTCGACCGGCGCGTGCGGCGACACGTCGTCGAACGTGAGGCCCGAGGCATCCGCTCGCTCGCCGACCTCGGCCACGGCTCGCTCCCAGGGCGCGCCCGAGGCATCCTCGATGAGCGCGGCGATGCCCTCGAACGCGATCGTCGAGTAGCGCGAGACCGTGCCCGCCGCGAAGTCGCGACCCGGTTCGAGCAGCGAGGTGCGCAGGCCACGCGGCGTGTCGAGCGGCGGCTCGACGATGCCCGACGTGTGGCTCGCGAGATGCCGTAGGCGCACGATGTCGTCGCGGTCGGCGCCGAACGACGGGATGGCCCGGGTCAGCGGGGTCTCGGGGGTCAGGCGGCCCTGCTCGACGAGGCGCAGTGCCGCGAAGCCGACGATCGGCTTCGTGATCGAGAAGAGCGGGTAGTGGTCATCGACGGATGCCGCGCCGAACGCGTCGAGGGCGACGACGCCCTCGGCCGTCGCGACGCCGAGCACGGCGGTCGGCAGCGGGCCGTCGTCGACATGGCGGCGCACCCAGTCGAAGGCGTGGTCGAACTGCGGCATGGGAGTCCTCTCGTGCGGGTGGGAATCGTGAGGTGCGTGCGGCTCAGGTACGCAGCACGACGTTGATCGGCTCGTCGCCGCGGAGCATCCGCTCGATCTGCGTGCGCACGAGGCGCGCCATCCTCGGCATCATGGCGGTCGACGCACCGCCCACGTGCGGCGAGATGAGCACGTTCGGCAGCGCGAAGAGCGGGTGGCCCTGGGGGAGCGGCTCGGGATCGGTGACGTCGAGGGCGAAGCGCAGGCGCCCGGACGCTGCCTCGGCGAGGATGGCGTCGGTGTCGGCCACCTTGCCGCGTGCGACGTTCACGACGAGTGCGCCGTCGGGCAGTGCCGCGAGGAAGGCGGCGTCGACGAACCCGGTCGTCGCGTCGTTGAGGGGCACGCCGACGATCACGATGTCGGCCGTGGGAAGCAGGGCGGACAGTTCGTCGATGCCGTGGATGCGTCCGCGGTCGTCCTCGCGGGCCCGGGTGGCGACCCGCACGACCTCGACCTCGAACGGCGCGAGCCGTGCCTCGATCGCGCGGCCGACCCCGCCGTAGCCGAGCAGCAGAACCCGGCGGTCGGCGAGGCTCGCGTGCCGGGCCGGCGCCCACCGACCCTCGGCGGCGGCGCGCACGAAGCCGGGGATGCCGCGCTGCGCGGCGAGCACGAGCGCGAGCGCGAGCTCGGCCGTCGACGTCTCGTGGACCGATGCCGCGTTCGCGAACACGTGTCCGGCCGGCAGGGCATCGGGCACGTCGTCGTACCCGATTGACTGCGACTGCACGAGCCGCGCGGAGACCCCCTCGAGCGCGCTCAGCCGCTCGGCTGCGCCCATGTAGGGCGGCACCACGAGGTCGATGCGGTCGGCCGGTGCCGGCGTCGACATGTCCCAGAGCTCGATGTCTGCGCCATCCGGCGGTTCGCCGATCGCGCGGCGCAGCGTCTCTCCGGGCACGGTCACGAGCAGGCGTCGGGTCATCGGGCCATCCTCCCAGAGCGGTGGTCGCGGGTCATGGCAGCTGCGCCACCTGGGCGCGGATGATGCGCTCGGCCACGTCGGCCGCGGCATCCGGCGTCTCGGTGAGCTCGTCGAAGCCGTGCAACAGGCCGTCGACCGCGAGCGAGGCGATGCCGTGGCTCATCGCGCAGAGCTGCAGGAACGTGGTCTCGACGTCGCCGCGGATGTCGCCCGCGGCGTGCACCTCGACGACGAGCGCGCGCAGTCCGTCGAGCGCGGCGAGTCGCGCCCGCTCGAGCATGTCGTCGCCGGCCGCCGACGAGGGAGTGCGGAACATCGCGTCGTAGTGGGCCGGATGCCGCTGGGCGAACGCCACGAACTCCATCGAGTCGGCGACCAGGCGCTCGCGGCCGGGCAGGTGCGCGGCCCGCTCCTGCGCCGTGCACAGCTCGTCGTCGAGCAGCGCCAGGCCCTCGAACGCGAGCGCACGGATCATGCCCTCCCTGCTGCCGAAGAAGTGGGTGGGCGCCGCGTGCGAGAGCCCGGCGCGACGGGCGACCTCCCGGAGGCCGACGTTGTTCACGCCCTGCACGCGCGCGAGCTCCTCCATCGCGCGGAGCAGCGCCGCGCGGCCGGGAGAACCGGCGCTCGTGGGGCTCGCCATCTGCGTCATCGCGCCTCCGATCCGGGCGAAGCGCTTGACATTGTCAAGTCGCCCGTCGTACCCTGCTTGACATCGTAAAGCCTTGACAATGTAAAGCGAGTGATCGGAATGGTCGACATCACGAGCGAGGCCGTCTGGGACGCCATCGCCAGGGAGAACTTCATGGTGATCGGCATGGTCTCGGCGCGCGGCGAGGCGCGCACGGCCGGCGTCATGCACCACGTGCACGAGGGGCGGTTGTGGTTCACGACCAACGACCGCGAGTGGAAGGCGCGGCACATCGCCGCGAACCCGTCGGTGTCGGTGACCGTGCCCATCGCGAAGCGCGTGCCGTTCATGCCGTGGATCAAGGTCCCCGCCGCGACCATCACGTTCTGCGGCGACGCCGAGACCGTGCCCGTCGCCGACCTGCCACCCGACGTGAGCCGAGCGCTGCTCCACGGGCTCGAGGTGACCGACGGCGGCGAGCGGGGCGCCCTCGTGGGCGTCGGAGTGCATCCGCGCGGCGACTTCGTGACCTACGGCGTCGGCGTCTCGGTGCTCGGGATGCGCGACACCGAGCAGGCGCGCGGGCGGGCGCCGGCTGCGGCATCCGCCATGGCCTGATCGGCCGCCGGGTCGGCTGCTACCGTGACGGCCATGGACGAGGCCGCTGCTGCCGACGACCGAGGTGATCGCGGGCGCGCGCGTCGCGCAGATGTACCCGGCGCGCCGCCGGGGCAGCGCGAGCGGCCCGTCGACGAGCTCGCCGCCGCGCTCAAGGAGCGCGTCTACGCGACCTTCACCGGCCTGGCGATCGTGCTCGTGCAGCACGCGAACGTCGAGCACGTGAGTGCGACCCGCGCGACCCTCACGCTGCTCGTCGGCATCGTCGCGATCACGGCGGCCGGCTTCGTGGCCGATGTCGTCGCGCACCTCGCGGTGCACGCGGCGTTCCCCGACCGCGACGAGCTCGGCCGCATGCTGCGCATCTCGGGCTCGGCGATCGCCTCGGCCGGCGTGCCGCTCATCCTGCTCGCGCTCGCCGCGTTCGGGGTGTTCGAGCTCGAGGGCGCGCTCCGGGCCGCGTCGATCGTCTACCTCGTGACGCTCGGGCTCATCGGGTACGTCGCGGTCCGTCGCACTCATGCACCCTGGTGGAAACAGCTGCTCGGGCTCGGCGCACTCGTCGCGCTCGGCCTCGCGGTGGTCGTGCTGCAGCAGCTCGCGCACGGGCACTGAGCCACCCACGCGAGCCCCGCTCAACGCCCCGACGGCTCGTATCGCACGGGCGCGAACGCCCGCGCCACGAGCGCGCGCAACGACTCGAGGTCGCCCTCGGCGAACCCCTGCGCGCGGGCCTGCACGAGCACGTTGCCGATCGCGGTGGCCTCGACCGGTCCGGCGAGCACGGGGAGCCCCGAGCGGTCGGCCGTGCGCCGGCACAGCAGCTCGTTGAGCGCGCCGCCGCCGACGACGTGGATCGTCGCGACATCCACGCCCGAGAGCACCGACGCGATGCGCACCGCGTTTGCGAACGCCTCGGCGAGGCTCTCGACGATCGATCGGGCGAACTCGGCGCGCGTCTGCGGCGCCGTCACGTCGTGCTCGCGGCACCATTCGGCGATGCGGCCGGGCAGGTCGCCGGGAGCCAGGAACCTCGGGTCGTTCGCGTCGAACACCGCGACCTGACCGGTGACGGATGCCGCGGCCGCGAGCAGCTCGGGCAGGTCGATCGCATCTCCGTCCCGCTCCCACCAGCGCACCGACTCCGACAGCAGCCACAGGCCCATGACGTTGTGCAGGAACCGGACGCGCCCGTCGACGCCGCCCTCGTTCGTGAAGTTCGCCTCGCGCGCGGCATCCGTCGTCACCGGGCGCTCGAGCTCGACGCCGACGAGCCCCCACGTGCCGCACGAGATGTACGCCGCCGACTCGGCGCGCATGGGCACGGCGACGACGGCCGACGCGGTGTCGTGCGAGCCGACCGCGACGACCTCGATGCCGGCGGGCGCGTCGAGGTCGTCCGCGACCTCCGTGCGCAGGCCGCCGAGCGAGTCGCCCGGGTTCACGAGCGGGGCGAAGACGGATGGCGCGAAGCCGAGCCGCTCGACGAGGTCGTCGTCCCACTCGCCGGACTCGACAGCCACGAGGCCCGTCGTCGAGGCGTTCGTGCGCTCGGCGACGCGGGCGCCCGTGAGCTGGAACCCGATGAGGTCGGGGATCAGGAGCAGCGAGTCGGCGAGGTCGAGCCATCCGCTCGCCTGTTCGGCCGCCAGCTGGTACACGGTGTTGAACGGCAGGAACTGCAGGCCGTTGCGACGGTAGAGCTCGGCGAACGGCACCCGCGCATGGACGGCCTCGACCGCGGCGTCGTTGCGCGCATCGCGGTAGTGGAACGGCTCGCCGAGGAGCCGGCCGCCACGCAGCAGGCCGTAGTCGACCGCCCACGAGTCGACGCCGATCGAGGCGACGTCGGGCTCGCCGCGGAACGCGGCGGCGAGGCCGCGCGTGAGGTCGCGCGAGAGGCCCGTGAAGTCCCAGTGCAGGCCCGAGGCGAGCCGCACGGGCCCGTTCGGGAACCGGGCGACGTGGTCGAGGTCGAGCCGCCCGGCCGCCTGGTCGACGTGCCCGACGATGACCCGCCCGCTCGTCGCCCCGAGGTCGACCGCGGCGACCGCCCCGCCGCTCATGGCGTCGCCCTCGTGGTCGAGTTGCCATTTCTGCCGGATGGTCGCGCCTCGGTCGCGGCGGAACCGGCAACTCGGGCGCTCACGTACTCGAGCGATCGGGCCACGCGAATGCGCGAGTTGCCACTTCCGCCGGATGGTCGCGCCTCGGTCGCGGCGGAACCGGCAACTCGGCGTGGCGCGGGGGTGCTCATCGCAGGAACGCGGCGGCGACGCCGGAGTCGACCGGGATGTGCAGGCCCGTGGTGCGGCTGAGCTCGGGACCCGTCAGCACGTACACCGCGTCGGCGACGTTCTCGGGCACGACCTCGCGCTTGAGGATCGTGCGGTTCGCATAGAACTGGCCCAGGTCCTCCTCCTTCACGCCGTAGGTCGCGGCGCGGTTGGCGCCCCAGCCCGACGAGAAGATGCCCGAGCCGCGCACGACGCCGTCGGGGTTGATGCCGTTCACGCGCACGCCGTGCTCGCCGAGCTCGACCGCGAGCAGGCGCACCTGGTGGGCCTGGTCGGCCTTCGTCGCCGAGTACGCGATGTTGTTCGGACCGGCGAAGAGCGAGTTCTTCGAGGCGATGTAGATGATGTCGCCGCCGAGCTTCTGCTCGATGAGCGCCTTGGCCGCGGCCTTCGCGACGAGGAAGGACCCCTTCGCCATGACGTCGTGCTGCAGGTCCCAGTCCTTCTCGGTGGTCTCGAGCAGCGGCTTCGACAGCGACAGGCCCGCGTTGTTGACGACCAGGTCGATGCCGCCGAACGCGAGCACGGTCGCGTCGATCGCGGCCTGCACGCCGTCGGCGTCGGCCACGTTCGCGGCGACGCCGATCGCGACATCCGTGCCGCCGAGCTCGGCCGCGGCGGCCTGCGCCTTCTCGAGGTCGAGGTCGGCGACGACGACGCACGCGCCCTCGGCGGCGAGGCGGGTCGCGATGGCCTTGCCGATGCCGGATGCGGCGCCGGTCACGAACGCGATGCGGCCCTGGTGCGTCTTCGGCTTCGGCATCCGCTGGAGCTTCGCCTCCTCGAGCGCCCAGTACTCGATGCGGAACTTCTCGGCGTCGGAGATCGGGGTGTACGTCGAGAGCGCCTCGGCGCCGCGCATGACGTTGATCGCGTTCACGTAGAACTCGCCGGCGACGCGCGCGGTCTGCTTGTTCGCGCCGTAGCTGAACATGCCCACGCCCGGGACGAGCACGATGAGCGGGTCGGCGCCGCGGATCGCGGGCGACGAGGCATCCGCGTGCGCGTCGTAGTACGCCTGGTAGTCGGCACGGTAGGCCTCGTGCAGCTCCTGCAGGCGCGCGAACTGCTCCTCGACGGTCGCCGTCGACGGCAGGTCGAGGATCATCGGCTTGACCTTGGTGCGGAGGAAGTGGTCGGGGCAGCTCGTGCCGAGTGCGGCGAGGGCCGGCGCCTTCTCGGATGCCAGGAACTCGAGCACCACGTCGGCGTCGGTGTAATGGCCGACCATCGGCTTGTCGGTCGACGCGAGGCCGCGGATGGTGGGCGCGAGCGCCGCGGCACGTGCGCGTCGCTCGGCCTCGGGGAGGGCCTCGAAGCCGGCGCGCACCCCGCCGAACGGGTCGGCCTTGCCGTGTTCGGCGATGTACGCGGCAGCCGTGTCGATGATCCGAAGCGAGTTCGCCTCGGCCTCCTCGGAGGTGTCGCCCCACGCGGTGATACCGTGCCCGCCGAGGATGCAGCCGATCGCCTGCGGGTTCTTCGCCTTGATCTCGGCGATGTCGAGGCCGAGCTGGAAGCCCGGGCGCCGCCACGGCACCCACACCACGGTGTCGCCGAAGATCTTCGCCGTGAGCTCCTCGCCGTCGGCCGCGGTTGCGATCGCGATCCCGCTGTCGGGGTGCAGGTGGTCGACGTGTGCCGCGTCGACGAGCCCGTGCATGGCCGTGTCGATGGATGGCGCGGCACCCCCCTTGCCGTGCAGGCAGTAGTCGAACGCGGCGACCATCTCGTCCTCTCGGTCGACGCCCGGGTAGACGCCGACGAGGGCGCGCATGCGGTCGAGGCGGAGCACCGCCAGGCCGGACTCCTTCAGGGTGCCGAGGTCGCCGCCCGAGCCCTTGACCCAGAGCAGTTCCACGGGCTCTCCGGTGACGGGGTCGGTCTCGGTGCCCTTCGCCGACGTGTTGCCCCCGGCGTAGTTCGTGTTCTTGGGGTCGGCGCCGAGGCGGTTCGACCGCGCGATGAGGTCGGCAGCTGCCTGGTTCGTCATGGGGTGATTCCTTCGGTGATGCGGAGGGTGGTCTGTGCTGGTCGAGGAGGTCGCGCAGCGGCCGTCTCGAGACCCGCGAGCCAGCGCACGACACGATCGACGGTGACGGATGCCGCGGGCTCGTCGGGTCTGTTGAGGTGCCCGTGCTCGGTGCCGGGTTCGGTGACGACCTCGACGGGCACGGATGCCGCGGCGAGCGTCGCGGCGAACACCTCGCCCGACATGCGGAGCTCGTCGGCCTCGCCGTTCACCATGAGGACGGGTGGGAAGCCCGCGAGGTCGTCGGGCTTCGCGAGGCCGGGTACGGCGGGCAACGGCGCGTCCTCGGCCGGGCCGCCGAGGTAGTTCTCGTACATCGCGCGGACGACGTCTGGGCCGAAGCGATCGGAGACGGGATTCGCGTCGAGCAGCGCCCGCAACGCGGCATTCGGTGCCGGCTGCACTGCGAGCAGTGTCGGGTAGGCGAGGAAGACGCCCGCAGGGAGCGGAGTGGAGGCCGCCGACGGGGCGCGCGTCTCCTGCGCGGCCTCGGGTGCAGCGCCGGGCGCATGCGCCCCGCCGGCGGAGTCGGAGCGGACGGGGTGGCCGAGCAGTCGCAGCACGGCACCCGTCACGAGGTTCGCGCCCGCGCTTGCGCCGCCGAGGGTCAGGCGGGACGGGTCGACGCCCAACTCGTCGGCATGTGCGATCGTCCAGCGCCATGCCGTCAATACGTCGTCGGAGGCTGCGGGATAGCGACCGGACCCGTCGCCGACGAGCCGATAGTCGATCGTGACGACCGAGACACCGCGACCCGCGAACGCGCGTGCGACCCAGTCGGCCTCGGGCATGTGGAGGTCACCCGCGGCGAACCCGCCGCCGTGCGCCCAGACGAGCCCGGCGGTCGGGCGCGAGGTCGCGCCATCCGCCGGGTACGTCCGGACGAGGAGCCCGTCGGCGGCCGCGTGCGGCGTCTGCTGCGTCATCCGGTTGCTCCTCTCTAGCGTGATGTCGAAGTCGATTCCTCGAGTGGGCGATGTTGGCGGCGCAGGGGCTGATCGGGCCGCCAAGATCGCCCACTCGTGATGGGGTGGGAGGGGGTCAGGCCCCCCAGCCCGCCTGCACGCCGCCGACGCGGTCGGCCGCGATCTGCTGCAGGTACCCGGATGCCGCGAACGCCCGCATCGGGTCGGCGGGCAGGCCGCGCGACTCGCGCCACTCGGCGAGGGCCGGGCGCACGTCGGTGTAGAACGCGTCCATGAAGATGCGGTTCGCCTCGAGCACATCGCCCGACACCTGCGCGGCACGCAGTGCGTCGGTGTCGACGAGCAGCGCCCGCGCGGTCATCTCCTGCACGTTGAGCACCGAGCGGATCTGGCCGGGGACCTTGTCCTCGACGTTGTGGCACTGGTCGAGCATGAACGCGACGTCGGGGTGGTTGAAGCCGCCGCCGCGGATCACCTCGAAGATGATGCGGAACAGCTGGAACGGGTCGGCCGCACCCACGATGAGGTCGTCGTCGGCGTAGAAGCGCGAGTTGAAGTCGAACGAGCCGAGCTTGCCGAGGCGCAGCAGCTGCATGACGATGAACTCGATGTTCGTGCCGGGCGCGTGATGGCCGGTGTCGAGGCAGACCATGGCCTTGTCGCCGAGCGCGGCGACCTGGGCGTAGCTCGTGCCCCAGTCGGGGACATCGGTGTGGTAGAACGCCGGCTCGAAGAACTTGTACTCGAGGACGAGGCGCTGGTCGTCGCCGAGCCGCGCGTAGATCTCCGCAAGCGATTCGTGCAGGCGGTCCTGGCGGCCGCGCAGGTCGGCCTGGCCCGGGTAGTTCGAGCCCTCGGCGAGCCAGATCTTGAGGTCGCGGCTGCCGGTCGCGTGCATGATGTCGATGCACTCGAAGTGGTGGTCGATGGCCTTCCGGCGCACCGCGGCATCCTCGTGCGTGAGGGCGCCGAACTTGTAGTCGTCGTCCTGGAACGTGTTCGAGTTGATGGTGCCGAGGGAGACGCCGAGGTCCTCGGCGTGCGTCCGCAGGTCGTCGTACGAGTCGACCTTGTCCCACGGGATGTGCAGCGCGACGGTCGGCGCGAGCGCGGTGTACCTGTGCACCTGCGCGGCATCCGCGATCTTCTCGTACGGGTCGCGCGGCGTGCCCGGGGTCGCGAAGACCTTGAAGCGGGTGCCCGAGTTGCCGAACGCCCAGCTCGGCAGTTCGATGGACTGCAGCTCGAGCTGGTCGAGGACGGTCTGCGAAATGGTGCTCACGAGTCGCTGCTTTCTGTGGTGGTGACGGATGCCGCGTCCGCATCGAGCGCGGCGAGCTGGTCTTCGAGGTGGAACACCTCGGGAAGGCGCGGGGCGCCCTGGTCGGGACGGTCGCCGTCGAGGGCGACGAAGAACGGTGCCATCTCGGCCTCCCATGCGGCGGTGCGCGGGTCGTTCGCGAGCGCCGACCGGGCCGCCGCGTCATCGTCGACCTCGTAGTAGCCGATGAGGAGGCCGTCCTCGCGGAGGAAGAGCGAGTAGTTGCGTCGACCGGATGCCTCGATGGCACGCAGCATGTCGGGCCGGACCGCGGCGTGGCGCTCGCGGTACTCGTCGAGCCGCGCGGGGTCGACCTGCAGCTGGAAGCAGACCCGCTGTGTGGTGCCTGGGCTCATCGTCGAGCGCTCCGTTCGTCGTGAATCGTTTCAAGAGTAGACAACCGACTGGATCCCCGCAAGTAGGAATGCGCTTGCCGCGAACTACGCCACGAGCAGCGCCGCCGGATCGGCCACGCGGGCGGCGGTCACGACGATCCGATGCGTCCCCGCAGGCAGAAGTGCATCCGGCCCGGGAGCCGCGTCCCACGCCGTGCCGTCGACCGTCACGATCGAGGCGGGCGTCAGCGGAAGGTCGAGCACGGCGTCCGCGCCATGGGGCACCCGGAGGTCGATCTCGAGGTCGCCGGCGTCCGCGAGCCGCCAATCGATCGCGACGGTCCCGAGCCGCGACTCGACCCTCGCGCGGGCCCACGGGATGCTCGCGGTCGGACGCGGCGCGACCACCACGCGGCGGTAGCCCGGCCGCTCGGCGGTCGGCGCGATCCCCGCGACGTGCCGGTAGATCCAGTCGACGACCGCGCCGTACGCGTAGTGGTTGAACGAGATCATCCCGTTGCCCTCGGACATGTCGCCGGCGTGGATGGCGCCGTCGGGCGCGATCGCGTCCCAGCGCTCCCAGACCGTCGTCGCGCCCATCTCGACCTGGTAGAGCCACGACGGCGGCGCCTGACGCAGGAGCATGAGGTACGCCTCGTCGACGTGGCCCGTGTGCACGAGGGCGAAGAGGACGAGCGGCGTTCCGAGGAACCCGGTCGCGATGCGGCCGTGCTCGTCGCGCACGTTGCGGGCGAGCGCCTCCCCGATGCGGTCGCGGTCGGCGGCCGGCGCGATGTCGAACTCGAGCGCGATCGCGGCCCCGGTCTGGGTCTCGACGGCGGCCTCGCCCCACGCGGCCCACGTGTCGCGCGCGACGCGCTCGGCGAGCTCGTCGGCTCGCGCGGCCCGCTCGGGATCGCCGACGAGCCGCTCGGCGTCGGCGAGCAGCCGGGCGCTGCGGGCGAAGAACGCGTTGGCGACGAAGTCCGCCGACACCTTCGCCTCCCAGGGCTTCTCGCCTGGGGCGTCGGGGTCGAGCCAGTCTCCGAACTGGAACTCGGTCGGGAGCAGCCCGTGTGCGCCGGCGCGGCGCTCGAGGTGGTCGACCCATCGGCGCATCGAGTCGAGCTGGCGCTCGATAACCTCGGTGCTGCCGTACGACTCGTACACGGCCCACGGCACGATGGTCGCCGCATCCGCCCAGCCGGCGCGCCCCATGAGCACCCAGCCGCTGGGCATCGCGGTGTCCTGGGTGAGGATGTTCGGCACGACCGCGGCGACCGCGCCGTCGTCGTCCTGGTCGAGCTCGACGTCGCGCATCCACGACGTCCAGAAGGCCTCGACGTCGAAGAGCGTCGACGCGGCCGGGGCGAACGCCTGCGCGTCGCCGGTCCAGCCGAGGCGCTCGTCGCGCTGAGGGCAGTCCGTCGGGAGCGAGACGAAGTTGTCGCGCTGCGACCAGGCGACATTGGAGTGCAGCCGCTCGAGACGCGGATCTGCGCACGCGAAGCTCGAGCGCGGTGCGTCGGCGCTGGAGATCGCGACCGCCGTCGCCGACAGGACCTCGGCGCCGGTGACCTCGGCGTACTGGAAGCCGTGGAAGGTGAACGTCGGCTCGAGCGTCGTCTCGCCGTCATGCGCGAGCACATAGCCGTCGGTCGCACGCGCGGTGCGCAGCGCCTTGGTGTGGATCGCGCCGTCGGGCTCGAGCACCTCGGCGTGGCGCACCTCGACGCGCTCGCCGGCCTTGCCGCGCACGACGAGGCGGAGCCATCCGGCGATGTTCTGCCGGGCGTCGAGGAGGGTGTGGTCGCCGCGCGGCTGCGGTTCGACGGCCCATTCGCCGACCGTGCGGACGCCGCCGGCGATCCGCGGCTCGACGACGGTCGTGTCGACCGCGATCTCGCGGGCGGGCGTCCACGACGAGGCGTCGAACCCGGGTGCGTCCCACCCTGCCGGCTCGGCTCGGAGATCGATCTCGACGCCGTCGTAGAGCCCCGCCGAGCGGATGCCACCGGTCGAGGTCGACCACTCCGGCGAGGTCGCGACACGAAGGTGCGATCCATCCGCGCATTCGACGTCGAGCTGCACGAGGGCCGCGAGCTCGGCGCCGTATTGCTCGATGCCGTCCTCCCAGCCGAGGCGGCCGCGGAACCAGCCGTCGCCGAGCAGCGCGCCGAGCGCGTTGTCTCCGGCATGCAGCAGGTCGGTCACGTCCCAGGTGCCGAGTACGACGCGGTCGTGGTACGCGGTCCATCCGGGCGTCAGGTGCTCGTCGACGGCTCGGCGACCGTTGATGCGGAGCTCGCCGACGCCCCAGAAGGTAGCGCGCAGGCGTGCCCGAACGGGCTCTGCCGGAAGCGAGACATCCGTTCGCAGCAGCATCACCGGGCCGTCGACCGGCTCGGAGCCGCCGATGGGGCGGGCCTCGAGCTCGTCGGGGTCGACGGAGGCCTCGACCACGAGGTCGGCGCTCCAGTCCGACCATCCGTCGGAGGTCGCGATGCGGACCGCGTAACGGCGCTCCTCGCCCGACTCGAGCGCGGGGCCGGGAGCGACCACGCCGATCGATGCGTCGGATGCCACGGGCTCGGCGACGCCCGACTGCGCGCCCGACCAGCGCACCTGGTAGCCGACCTGCGGCGAGCCGGCGCTCGAGCGCCAGGTGAGCCGAAGCCCGTCACGCGGCACGCCGAGGAGGCCGGCGGGGTACTGCGAGGTGAGCGCGTCGACGCGCGCGCCGGGGTCGGTCGAAGCAGTGGGGGGCAGGTGCGTGGACATCCGCGTCCTTCCGTGGTGGAGCCGGGAACGCCGCTCGGGCCGTTCCGATGAGGTCAGTCGATGGGGTGCGCCGGAGCGGGTCGCGTGGACCCGCGCGCCCTCAGGATGGGGGCGACGGAGAAGTGGACGGGCTCGGTGCGGCCCGCGATGCGCTCGAGGAGCAGGCGGATGGCTTGCTCGCCCATGGCGACGCCCGACTGGTCGACGCTCGTGAGCGAGATGGCCGGATGGCTCGCGATGTCGACGTCGTCGTAGCCGACGATGGACACGTCGGCGGGGGAGAGCCCGTGTTCGCCGATGGCCCGGAGGGTGCCGAGCGCGAGCTCGTCGTTGCCGACGAAGATGGCGCTGGGCACCTCCTCGTCGAGCAGGGCGAGGGTGTCGAGGCGCGCGGATTCCTCGGTCATGCCGGTGCGCACGACTCGGATGTCGTCGCCGAAGCCCGCGCCGCGCATGCTCGCGAGGTACTGCTCGAGTCGCATCGCATGGGGAGTGCCCGAGCCCGGCTGGGTGACCTCCTCGCTCCGCGTGAGGTGGACGATGCGGCGGTGGCCCAGCTGGAACAGGTGCTCCATCGCGAGCCGGGTGCCCTCGGCGTCGTCGCCGGTGACCGTGTCGTAGGCGGCCGAGCGGTCGTGACGTCCGATCATGACGACGGGCACGCGCCCGGCGAGGCGCTCGAGCCATTCGGGCGAGACGAGCGGCGAGATCGCCACGATGCCGTCGACCTGGCGGTCGGCGAGCGCGCCGAGGGCTCGAACGCCCTCCTCGCCGTCGAAGTCGGCGGGCGCGATGATCAGCTGGTACTCGGTGCCCTGCAGCGTGGCCGTCGCTCCCGCGACGATCTTCGTGAAGAACGGGTTGCCGATGTGCGGCAGCTCGATGCCGAGCGTGAAGGTCGCGCCCCGCATGGCCCGCGCGGCGATGCGCGGGCGGTAGTCGAGCGCCTCGATCGCGGCGTTCACACGATCGCGCATCGACGGGCTGACGCCGTAGGCGTTGCGGATGACCTTGGACACCGCGGCGCGCGAGACTCCGGCCTCGCGTGCGACGTCCTCGATGGTCGCTGCTCGGGCTCTGGTCACCCCTCATCCCCTTTCGCGTCATCGGCTGGAGGCGCTGCCTCGGTGTCACCATACACGCTTGCGCCGTCTGGGATAGACCGATCTACAACATTCGACGCCACCGATCATAAATCGTTTCAAAGAATCTGTGTAGATCGGTTGACAAACCGAGCGCAGGGCTCGTAACGTGGGCCGCGCCACAGCACCGAGTACCTGTCGGCGCACCCAACAGCGCAGTTGCTTTACATGGAGGTAGAGAAGATGGTCCCCCGTACCCCGCGACGCACGTTCGTCGCCCTCGGCGCAGGCGGTCTCGCCCTGTCCCTCGCGCTCGCCGGCTGCAGCGCCGGCGGCGGCTCCGACGATGACGGCGGCCCCGTCACGCTGTCGTTCCTGACCGACAACACGGAGGCCACGGTCGCAACGGCCGAGGCCCTCGCCGACGCGTTCATGGAGGACAACCCAGACATCACGATCGAGGTCGAGACGCGTCCCCAGGGCGCCGACGGCGACAACGTCGTGAAGACGCGACTGTCCACCGGGGAGATGAACGACCTCTTCCAGTACAACTCGGGGTCGTTGATGCAGGCGCTCAACCCCGACCAGACGCTCGTGAACCTCGACGACCAGGACTACGTCGACAAGTTCGACGAGAACTTCATCAAGAGCGTCTCGACCGACAACGGCACGTACGGCGTCCCGATGGGGCAGTCGATGGCCGGTGCCGTCATCTACAACAAGGACATCTACGAGGAGCTCGGGCTCGAGATCCCCACCACCTGGGACGAATTCATCGCCAACAGCGAGGCGATCAAGGAGGCCGGCGTCGCAGCACCCATCGTGCAGACGTACGGTGACACCTGGACGTCGCAGCTCTTCGTCCTCGGCGACTTCAACAACGTGCTCGCCGACGACCCCGACTGGGCCGAGAAGTACACGAACAACGAGGCCAAGTACGTCGACGAGCCGGCGTTCGCCGGGTTCGAGCACCTGCAGGAGGCGTTCGAGAAGGAGCTCTACAACGAGGACTTCGCATCCGCGAAGTACCCCGACGGCGTGACCATGGTCGCCACCGGCCAGGGCGCGCAGTACCCGATCCTCACCTTCGCCGCCTCGCAGCTCATGACCACGAACCCCGAGGCCGCCGACGTCGTCGGCACGTTCCCGCTGCCGGGGCCCGACGCGGGTACGAACGGACTCACCGTCTGGATGCCGACCAACACGGTCTACATCCCGACGTCGACCGAGGGCGCCCAGCTCGAGGCGGCGCAGAAGTTCCTCGAGTTCCTCACCACGCCCGAGAGCTGCGACATCCAGTCTGAGACCACCGCGGCCCAGGGGCCGTACGTGATCGACGGCTGCGAGCTGCCCGAGGACGTGCCCGCCATGGTCTCGGACATGCAGCCGTACTTCGACGAGGGCAAGACCAACCTCGCGCTCGAGTTCCTCTCCCCGATCAAGGGCCCGGCCCTCGAGCAGATCACGGTCGCCGTGGGTTCCGGCATCACCTCGGCTGAGGACGGCGCCGCCCAATACGACGAGGATGTCAAGAAGCAGGCACAGCAGCTCGGCCTCGAAGGCTGGTAGGCCGCACGTCACCGAACGCACGCCGCGGGGCGGGGTCGTCACCCCGCCCCGCGGCCTCATCCGGGAGAACCACCATGACCACCGCGACGGCCCCAGGCCGCCCCGCGACCGCCGACCACGCGGCGAAGACGCCGCGCGAGCCGCGGAAGCGCAAGCCCATGAGGAGCCCGTACCCGACGTGGTTCTTCATCCCCGCCGGCGTGTTCTACGTCGTCCTGTTCCTCATCCCCACGGTCGCGTCGTTCTACTTCTCGCTCACGAGGTGGACCCTGTTCGACGTCGAGTTCATCGGCTTCGACAACTTCGTGCGGTTCTTCCAGGAGCCCCAGCTCGTGACGGGCTTCGTCAACACGTTCATCTACGCGTTCCTCACGTCCGGGCTCAAGGTCGTGCTCGGCCTCCTGCTCGGCGTGTTCCTGAGCTCGCAGATCATCGGCCGCGGGTTCCTCCGCGCCACGGTGTTCTTCCCCGTGCTCGTGAGCACGATCGGGGTCGGCATCCTCTTCCAGGTGCTCCTGGACCCGTTCGGCGGGCCCATCAACGAGGCGCTGGCGGCCGTGGGCATCACGGGCCCCGGATGGCTCACGGATCCGTCGCTCGCGCTGATCTCGGTCGCGCTCGTCGACGTCTGGAAGGGCGTCGGGCTCGCGACCCTCATCTACATCGCCGGCATGGTGGCCATTCCCGCGGAGTACTTCGAGGCGGCGAAGGTCGACGGGGCGGGGGCCTGGAACACCTTCCGGCACATCACGCTCCCGCTGCTCCGTCCGGCCACCGTCACGGTCGTCCTGCTCTCGCTCATCGGTGGACTCCGATCGTTCGACCTCATCTGGACGATGACCGGCGGCGGCCCGGGCTTCACGAGCGACGTGCTCGCGTCAGTGGTCTACAAGCAGTACCAGGCCGGCTTCTTCGGCCTCTCCACCGCCGGCAACGTCGTGCTGTTCGTCGTCGTGGCCGCGATCATCTACCCGCTCTCGTGGTGGCTCAACCGGAAGGAGGCGGACCAGTGAGAAGCGTCGCCTGGCGCTGGGGAGCGGGCAGCGCCGCCGTCCTCGTCGCGATCGTCGTGTTCATCGTGCCGTTCGCGTTCATCGTGTTCACGGCCGGCAAGACCCAGGCCGAGTCGTCCTTCCTCGAGTTCACCTGGCCGACAGAATGGGTCCTCTGGGACAACCTCGTCGCGGTGGTCGAGAACCGCGACTTCCTCCTGGTCCGCGCGTTCATCAACAGCGCGATCCTCACGGTGGGCGCGGTGTCGATCATGGTCGTCCTCGGCGCGATGGTGGGCTACGTCGTGCAGCGGCGCCGGTCGCGGTGGAATCCGGTCGTCAACGGACTCGTCCTGGCCGGCCTCATCATCCCGCCGGCCGTGGTGCCGACGATCTGGGTGCTCCAGGGCCTCGGTCTCTTCAAGACGCTCGTGGGCCTGATCGCCGTGCACGTCGCCTTCGGCCTGTCGTTCTGCATCCTGCTGTTCCGGGCCTTCGTCGCCACGATCCCGCGCGAACTCGACGAGGCGGCCATCATCGACGGCGCCGGTTCCATCAAGCTGTTCTTCCGCGTGATCTTCCCACTGCTCAAGTCGGTCATCGTCACGGTGATCGTCGTGCAGTCGGTGACGGTGTTCAACGACTTCGCGTTCGCGCTGTACTTCCTGCCCGGCGAGGACAACGCCACGGTGCAGCTCACGACGTTCAACTACCGGGCCCAGGCGGTGAGCTCGTTCAACCTGCTCTTCGCCGACATCCTGCTGATCACCATCCCGCCGCTGATCATGTACATCATCTTCCAGCGCCAGATCGTCGCCGGCATGACGTCCGGTGCCGTGAAGGGCTGACCATGGCGGAGGCGCCGCCGCACTCGGCCGATGAGCTGCGGCGGTGGGTGCGGGCGCGCTCGCCGCAGCCGTTCGACGACGCCGACGTCGTGCCGCGTCCCTCCACCCACGAGTGGGCCTACGGCCCCGACCAGTACCCGCTGGCGTTGCTCGGGCGGCTCGTCGACGACGGGTTCGCGGCGAACCGGCACGTGCACTACCCGCGCAACCACGGCCGGCCGGCCGCACGGGTCCGCTTCCGGGCGGTCGCGACGGGCGCCGGCGCGGTTCGCGTGCTGGTCGAGGGCCGAGCGGATGTCGGGGTGCTCATGCTCGACGATGGGGCGACGGATGGCGCGGGGCCCGCGCCCGAAGCCATGCGTGCCGTCGGCGACGCCGTCGAGTTCGTCCTCCCGGCGCCGGGGGCGACCGTGGAACTCGACGTGACCGCGGCACCGGGCACGGCACCCGCGATCGGCGTGGCGGCGGGCGCCCCGCTCGCCGGATGGAGCGCGAGCATCGACCACGGCCCGTTCGAACCCGTCGTCGCTCGGCCCGGCGGCACGCGGGCCCCGCACCTCGACCCGCCCGGCAGTGTCGAGGTCGCCGCGGTGCGCGGGCCCGACGGCCTGTACGACGTCGGGGCGCCGGTGCTCGGTCGGCCGTTCCTCGACGGCGAGCGCGAGCCCGTCGTGGGCAGCGGGGAGAGCGTCGCCGAGGCGCGCGCCGGCGAGTCGGAACGCGAGACCCGCCACGAGGTCGTCCCGGCGTCGGCGGGTGGCTGGACCACGCGCCATCCGCTCGGCTTCAGGTACCTGGCGGTGTCGGGGGATGAGGCGCCCGCGACGGTCCCGGTGCGCGCCGAGGTCGCCCCGGTCGACCGCCCCGGTGCGTTCGCGTGCTCCGACGAGCGACTCACCGGGATCTGGGCGGCCGCCCAGTACACCCTGCGACTCTGCGACCAGGGCCTCATGATCGACGGCATCAAGCGGGATCGCATGCCGTGGGCCGGCGACCAGGCGCTCAGCACGCTCGCGAACGCGTTCGCGCTCGGAGACGGCCAGGTGATCGCCGACGGGCTCGTCGCGCTCGGGCGACCCGAGCACGGCTACGTCAACGGCATCGCCGACTACTCCCTCTGGCACGTCGTGAATACCGACCTCTACGTGCGGTACTTCGGGGACGTCGCCCACGCCGCCCGCGAGGCCGATCGCATCGACGCGTTCGTCGGCGAACTGGCCCGGCACGCCGACGCCGACGGCGTGTTCCGGCCCGAGGCGCAGCGCGGCGGGTTCGTCGACTCGGGGCCGGGGTCGGTGTTCCTCGACTGGGGGCTCGCGCTCGAGGACGGCCGCGACCCGGTCGCCCTCCAGATGCTCTGGACCTGGGCGCTGCGCAGTGCCCATCGCGTCCTCGCCAGGGTCGGCCATGCGGGCGCGGCCCGCTGGGACCGGCTCGCCGACACGGTCGAGTCGACCGTGCGGGCACGCGGATGGCTCGCCGGCTCCGGTCGGTGGGCCGACTACCTCGACGCCGACGAGTCCGCTTCGCGCGCGCCGTATGCGAACTTCCTCGCGGTGCTCGCGGGCCTCCACCCCGACGGCGTGCCCGCGGGTGTCGTCGCGTCGATCCGGGAAGGGACGGCGGGCACGCCGTTCATGACCGCCTTCCGGCTGCGCGCCCTCCTCGCGGCGGGAGAGCCGGATGTCGCGCTCGACGAGGTGCGGGAGGTGTGGGTCGCCATGCTCGACGCGGGGCCCGGCACGTTCTGGGAGGAGGCGGCGTCCGGCGACTCGCCGTTCGAGATGTACGGCCGCCCGTACGGGCGGAGCCTGTGCCATGCGTGGGCGGCGGGACCCGCCGCGATCCTGCCCGAGGCGGTGCTCGGAGTGCGGCCGCTCGCCGACGGCTGGGCGCGCTTCGAGGTCGCACCCCGTCTCGGCGAGCTCGACTGGGCGGGCGCGGTGATCCCGCTTCCGGCCGGCGACCTCGTCGTGCGCGCCGACGCGGAGCAGGTTTCGGTCGATATGCCCTCCGGGACCGCGCTGGTCCGCGGCGACCGTGTCGACCACGGCCCGGCGGTCGTGGAGTGGTCGATCGGCTGATCCGGCGGGGCGGCTCCGCTTCGAGCCGCCCGCGGCTGCGATCATTGGAGGAACGGGGGAGCGTGGCGGACGACAGGAGGACGGTCATGGCGGTGAGCGTGCGCGACGTCGCGGCCGCGGCATCCGTATCGGTCGGCACCGTGTCGAACGTGCTGAATCGGCCCGAGAAGGTCTCGCCCGACACGGTCGCGCGAGTGCTCGCCGCGATCGACGAGCTCGGCTTCGTGCGCAATGATGCCGCCCGGCAGCTCCGGGCCGGCCGCAGCCGCTCGATCGGCCTCGTCGTCCTCGACGTGCGCAACCCCTTCTTCACCGACGTCGCGCGCGGCGCCGAGGATCGCGCGGCCGAGGACGGCATGACGATCCTGCTCGGGAACAGCGACGAGAACCCCGACCGCGAACGCGCATACCTCGACCTCTTCGAGGAGCAGCGCGTGCACGGCGTGCTCATCTCGCCCATGGCCGACGACCTGCCACGACTGGCGCGCCTCCGCACGCGGGGCGTTCCCGTCGTGCTCGTCGACCGCGAGGCCGAGGACCGCAGCTTCTCGTCGGTCGCGGTCGACGACATCGTCGGGGGCGCGCTCGCCGTGCGTCACCTCGTCGAGTCCGGCCGTCGGCGCATCGCGTTCGTGGGAGGCCCGACGGGCATCCGCCAGGTGGCCGACCGCCTCGAGGGCGCGCGGCGGGCCGCCGCCGAGACGCCGGGCGTCACGCTCGAGGTCATCGAGACCGAGGGCACGACCGTGCTCGAGGGTCGCGCCGCGGGCGAGCGGATTCGCGAGCGGGCGCCCGGCGACCGACCCGACGCGATCTTCGCCGCCAACGACCTGCTCGCGATGGGCGTACTGCAGGCCATGGTGATGCTCGGCTCCGTGAACGTGCCCGAGGATGTCGCACTCGTCGGCTACGACGACATCGACTTCGCGCAGGCCGCGGTGGTGCCGCTCTCGTCGATCCGGCAGCCGGCCTGGCTCATCGGGTACACGGCGGTCGACCTGCTCCTGCGCGAGGCACGGCACGGTGACGACTTCGTCCCCGACCAGGTGCAGTTCCAGCCCGAGCTCGTCGTGCGGGCGTCGACGGGCCCGCGCCGCTAGCTCGCGCTGCCGCTGCGGTCGTCGTCGGCGGCGCCGGCCGGAGGTGTCGAGTCCGTCCTCCTCGAGCGTCGGAGGACGGCGCGCCCCACGAGGCCGACCGCTGCGACGACGACTGCGACGACGAGCGGCGGGATCACGAGACTCGGTGTGGTCAGCGCCATCCGGAACACCTCGAGGGCGTACTGGACCATCTCGGGCGGGTCGCTCGCGAGTGCGCGGCTGCCCGCGGCCATGGTCACCGCCGTGATGAGCGCGGGGCCGATCCAGAGCAGCACGAGGCCGAAGAGCGCCGCGATGACGCGCCCGACCGTGTTCACGCCGCCCCACGCGATGGCGGCGCCCACCAGGATCGGCGGGATCCAGCGGATGAGGTCGAGCAGCGGCGACAGCCCGGTCGGCTGCACGCTGCCGAACGGCACGATCAGGCCGGTGAACCACGACACCGAGGCGACCGCCGCGATGCTCAGGCCGATGACGGCTCCCGCGCGCGGCGCCGCGGCGACGAGCAGCATCACGAGCACGCCGACGAGGGTCGACAGCGCGGCGAGCCCGACGAGCGCCGCGAGGTACAGGTCGGACTCCCAGCGGCGCTCGAGGCCGCTGGCGACCACCGTGGAGGTCTGCACGACGGCGATGACCTGGACCGCCAGGAGGCCGACCAGCGCGAGGACGGCTCCGAACCGGGGACGGCGACGGCCCATCGCCCGCGCGGCGATGCCCGCGACGGCGGCGCCCGTGACGATCACCGCGACGATGAGCGTCAGCGCGTACTGGCTGAACGGCAGGAGCACGACCGGCATGTCCTCGGGCAGCGTCTCGGTCGCCCACAGGTTCTGCAGCGGCAGTCGCATGCCCGTGATGAGCCACGGCAGCAGGCCGATCGCGGCCGAGGCGATGCCGACGAGCAGGCACACCCACCACGGGATGCGGCGCGGCGGGGCGGTTTCGTCGATCCGCGTGTCGCCGACCTCTGCGTCAGGCCCGGTGACGGGCGGCTCGGTCGGGGCGGCGGCGGGGTCGGTCTCGGAGGAATCCACGGCGTCTCGTCTCGGTCGGCGTCACGGCAGGCGTAGGGGTACCGTATCGCCCGACGCGACCGCCCGGCGGGTGCGCCGGCCGAGCATCAGCTGCCGGATGCCGCGGGCGCGGTCGGGCACGGAGCCGGGCGCGTCGACCCGGCCGCGCGTTCCGGCACCACGGGGGGCCGCTCCGCGGCGGCGGCGTGCGGCGCCGGCTGGCGCTTCACCACGTCGACCGGACGCGTGAGCGGCACCGCGATCGCCGCGGTCGGCGCCTCGGCGTAGTCGAGCGCGAGTCGCGGCATCCAGCCCGCCGCCGGATGGCGCACGACGCGGAGGCCGCGGGCGACGATCAGCCAGCCGAGCCCGATGAGCGCGGCCACGGCTGCAGCTGCTGCTGCGATGCCGAGTGCCCAGCGAGGACCCCACGCGTTGGCGACGGCGCCGACGATGGGCGCGCCGATCGGCGTGCCGCCGGAGAGGATCGCCATGTAGATCGCCATGACGCGGCCGCGCAGCAGCGGGTCGGTCGTGGTCTGCACGTACCCGTTCGCGGTGGTCAGCATGGTCACGATCGTGAAGCCGATGAACACGGTCGACGCGGCGAACAGCCAATAGGTCGGCATGACGGCGGCGACCGTCGCGGCCACGCCGAAGAACGCGACGGCGGCGATGATCACGCGCATTCGCGCGCGTTCGCGCTTCGCGGCGAGCAGCGCGCCCGTGAGCGAGCCGATCGCGAGGATGGACGACAGCAGGCCGTACTCGCCTGCGCCGCGCCCGAACTCGACCGCCATGGTCGACGAGAAGATCGGGAAGTTCATGCCGAACGCGCCGATGAGGAACACCATCACGAAGACGACCGCGAGGTCGGGGCGGCCGGCCGCGTAGCGGAAGCCGGCGACGAAGGCGCCGCGCTCCTGGGGGGCGCGCGGCATCCGTCGCACCTTGGCGCCGCTCAGCTTGGCGAGAGCGACGAGCACCGCGATGAACGTGACGGCGTTGATCACGAAGACCCAGCCGGTGCCGACGAGCACGATGAGCAGGCCCGCGAGGGCGGGGCCGATCATGCGGGCCGCATTGAACGACGCCGAGTTGAGCGCGACCGCGTTCGACATGTTGGACGACGAGACGAGGTCGGCGACGAACGTCTGGCGGGCGGGCATGTCGATCGCGTTGACGATGCCGAGCAGGCCGGCGAAGACGTAGAGGTGCCAGAGCTCGGCGTGGCCGAGGATGAGCAGCGCGCCGAGCGCGAAGCCGAGCACCATGAGGGCGCTCTGGGTCACCATGAGGATCTTGCGGCGCTCGAAGCGGTCGGCGATGAGCCCGGTCACGGGCACGAGCAGCAGCTGCGGCGCGAACTGCAGCGCCATGGTGATGCCGACGGCGAGCGCGTCGTTGTCGGTCAGCTCGGTGAGCACGACCCAGCTCTGGGCGGTGGCCTGCATCCAGGCGCCGATGTTGGAGATGAGCGCGCCGACGAACCAGATGCGGTAGTCGACCGACGCGAGGGAGCGGAACATGGATTTCACTGGTCGGTGAGCCTCCTGAGGATGTCGGTCGCGGCGGCGATGGTGTTGCGCTCGTCGGGGGTGAGGGCGGCCAGGCGCTTGGCGAGCCAGGCGTCGCGACGACGGCGCGTCTCGCGCACGATCTCGTGGCCGGCGTCGGTCGCGTGCAGCAGGATCTTGCGCCCGTCGTCGGGGGAGCCCTCGCGCACGAGCAGGCCCGATTCGACGAGGCAGTTCACGGTGCGGTTCATCGAGGGTGGGGTGACCCGCTCGAGCTCGGCGAGCCGGCCGGGGGTGAGTGGACCCTCGCTCGCCGTCCACGCGAGGGCGGCGTACTGGGTCGCGCTGAGCTCGGCGTCGGCGCGCTCCTGCCGCATTCGGCGGGCGAGGCGCATGACCGAGAGGCGCAGCTCGGTGCTCTGTTCGGCGAGCGTGGCGCGCCGCGGGCGCGCGGGTGCCGGAGCGAGGGTGTCGGTCATGTAGTTAGCATAACAAATTAGCACGGCTAATGATTCCCCGGCCAGCAGCGCCCACCGCGTCGGGGTGCCAGGTCGGTACTCCGGCCATTTTCCTATAGGATCTTCGATATTGGACCCGCCCGATGCCGAGCCGAGGAGAGCGCGATGACGCGACTGTTCAACGACCCCGCCCAGTTCGCCGACGAGATGATCGAGGGCTTCGCCGCCGCGTCGTCGCGTTGGGTGCGTGCCGCGCCGGGCGGCGTCATCCGCTCGACGCGCTCCGCCGAGCCGACCGTCGCGGTCGTCATCGGCGGGGGCAGCGGGCACTACCCGGCGTTCGGCGGGCTCGTCGGCCAGGGTCTCGCGCACGGTGCCGCCATGGGCAACCTCTTCGCCTCGCCGGCCGCGAGCCAGGTGCACGCGATCGCTGCGGCGGTCGACCGCGGCAGGGGAGTGCTGCTCAGCTACGGCAACTACGCGGGCGACGTCCTGCACTTCGACCAGGCGCAGGAGCGCCTGCGCGCCGAGGGCCATGACGTGCGCACGGTCGCCGTGACCGACGATATCTGGAGCGCGCCGCGCGACCGGATCGAGCAGCGACGCGGCATCGCGGGCGACCTCGCCGTCTTCAAGACGGCCGGTGCCGCAGCGGAGGACGGCTACGACCTCGACGGCGTCGAGCGTGTCGCCCGCCTTGCGAATCACCGCACGCGATCGTTCGGAGTCGCCTTCACCGGCTGCACCCTGCCCGGAGCCGACGCCCCGCTGTTCACCGTGCCCGAGGGGCGCATGGCCGTGGGCCTCGGCATCCACGGCGAGCCGGGCATCGACGAGGTCGACGTGCCGTCCGCCGACGGGCTCGCCGAGCTGTTCGTCACGAAGCTCCTCGAGGAGGTTCCGGACGGCGTCGACCTCGACGGCGCGCGTGTCGTGCCGCTGCTCAACGGCCTCGGCGGCGTGAAGTACGAGGAGCTCTTCGTCGTCTACCGCGCGGTGCACCGCCTGCTCGCGGCACGCGGCCTCGTGGTCGTCGAGCCCGAGGTCGGCGAGCTGTGCACGAGCTTCGACATGGCCGGCTGCTCACTGACCCTGCTGTGGCTCGACGACGAGCTCGAGCGCCTGTGGCGCGCACCGGCCGACGCGCCGGCGTTCCGGAAGGGTTCGCCTGCGCCGCAGGACCAGCTCGAGATCGTCGAGATGCCGGATGTCGCGACCGGCGCGCACGACAGTGCACCCATCCCCGACGCCGCGCCGGCGTCACGCGCCGCCGCGGTGCGGATCGCCGCGGCCCTCGACGCCGTCGCGTTCGAGCTCGACCGGGCTGCCGACGAGCTCGGCCGGATCGACCGGATCGCCGGCGACGGCGACCACGGCATCGGCATGCAGCGCGGGTCGCGGGCCGCCGGCGAGGCCGCACGCGCCGCCGCCGAAGCCGGGGCCGGTGCGCGCACGACGCTCGAGCGGGCCGGTGCGGCGTGGAGCGATCGCGCCGGCGGCACCTCCGGGGCGATCTGGGGCGAGCTGCTCCGCACGCTCGGGGCAGCGCTCGGCGACGACCGATCGATCGCGGCCGCGGATGTCGCCGCCGGCGTCGTCGCGGCGAAGGACGCGGTGATGGCGTACGGCAAGGCGAAGGTCGGCGACAAGACGATGGTCGACGCGATCGTGCCCTTCGCCGACGAGCTCGCGGCCAGCGCGGGCGCCGGCCGGCTCGCGACATCCTGGCGCCTGGCCACCGACCGTGCCGAAGCGGCCGCGCAGGGCACGGCCGCCCTCGCCGCGACCCTCGGGCGAGCCCGGTCGCACGGCGACAAGTCCATCGGCACGCCCGACCCCGGTGCCGTGTCGTTCGCGCTCGTGTGCTCCACCGTGCACGGCGTCCTCGAAACCACGAAGGAGCAGTGACATGGGATTCCGCATGATCGTCGGCAGCGATGAGGCCGGATTCGACTACAAGGAGGCCATCAAGGCCGACCTCGCGAGCGACCCGCGGGTCGAGTCGGTCGTCGACGTGGGCGTGGTGCGCGATGCGACCGCACCCTACCCGGCGGTCGCGATCGAGGCCGCCGAGCGGGTGGCGCGCGGGGACGCCGACCGGGCGATCCTCATCTGCGGTACCGGCCTCGGCGTCGCGATCGCGGCGAACAAGGTCGGCGGCATCCGCGCCGTCACGGCGCACGACTCGTTCTCGGTCGAACGATCCGTCCTCTCCAACGACGCGCAGGTGCTCTGCATGGGCCAGCGCGTCGTCGGCCGCGAGCTCGCCCGCCGCCTGGCGTCCGAATGGCTCGCCTACGAATTCGATCCCGCGAGCGCGTCCAAGGCGAAGGTCGACGCGATCTGCGCCTACGAGGGCTGAGCGGATGGCGCGTCCGCCGCTGCTCATCGGCTCCAGCCTCAAGATGTACTTCGGGCCGGGCCGCTCGCTCGAGTGGACCCGTGACGTGGCCGAACGCTGCGCGACGCATCCGGCGGTGCGCGACGGGATCGTGCAGCCGTTCGTGATCCCGAGCTTCCCGTCGATCCCGCTCGTGGGGCCCGTGGCATCCGCCGCCGGCATGCTCGTCGGCGCCCAGGACGTGCACTGGGAGGACTCGGGCGCCTACACCGGGGAGGTCTCCGCCCCCGAGCTGGCCGAGCACGGTGTCTCGCTCGTGGAGGTCGGCCACGCGGAGCGCCGGGCGATGTTCGGCGAGACGGACGACACGGTCGCCCGGAAGGTCGCGGCGACGCTGCGGCACGGGATGACGCCGCTCGTGTGCGTCGGCGAAGCGGAACGGGGTCGTGCCGATGACGCGGCCGCGGCGTGCATCGCCCAGCTCGAGGCATCCGTGGCGCTCGCCCGCACCCGGGACGGCGGATCGGTCGCATCGATCGTCATCGCGTACGAGCCCGTGTGGGCGATCGGCGCATCCGAGCCGGCGAGCGACGCGCACATCCGTGCCGTCGGTTCGGCGCTCCGCGCGCACCTGGCCGACGATTCCGCGTTCCGCGAGGCTCGCGTGATCTACGGTGGTAGCGCCGGACCCGGCCTGTGGCCGCGGATCGCCGATTCCCTCGACGGGATGTTCCTCGGCCGATTCGCCCACGACCCGGCCGCGTTCGCGCGGATCCTCGATGACGTCGTCGCACTGGAGGCAACGAGATGACCAGCCTGCCGATCCGCGGTGTGGGGGAGCTCGAACGCCGCGGACTGCGCGACCGCGTGTACGACCGCATCCTCGAGATGCTGCTCGAGGGCGAGGTCGAACCGGGTGCCCGCCTGTCGATCGACACGCTCGCGCGGCAGCTCGACGTCTCGCCGACCCCGGTCCGAGAGGCCATGGTGCAACTCGAGCGCACCGGACTCGTCACGCGCGAGGCGCTGCGCGGCTACCGGGTCGCGCCGCCGCTCCAGGGCGAGCAGCTCGCCGAGTTGTTCGACGCGCGCCAGATGCTCGAGGTGGAGGCGGCGCGGCTGGCCGCAGAGCACGCCGACGAGCTCCTGCCCCCGCTGCGGAAGGCGCTCGAGCACCACGCGCGCGAGAGCGAGCGCATCGTGGCACGCCTCGACCAGGGCAGCGTGCCGCTGTCGCTGACCCGCGCGTACTTCGACAGCGACCTCGAGTTCCACCGGACGATCTTCGCGGCCAGCGGCAACCGCTACATCCAGGAGATGTACGACGCCCTCGGCGCGCTGACGCACCGGATGCGCCAGGCGATCATCCGCGGCCCGCGCGACGTGCACGAGGCGGCCGTCGAGCACCGCGCCCTCGTCGATGCGTTCGCCTCGGGCGATTCGGATGCTGCAGTGCAGGCCATGCGCCGCCACATCGAGAACGTGCGCGCCCGCTCGGTCGGCGACACCGACAGCTGACGCCGAGCCGACCACCGTCTCCGGGTCGAGCGCGACGATCACCCGGGGCCGCCGACCAACACGCGACTTGCACTGTGGGATATTTCCTATAGGATCTATGAAAGAGGCGCTTGAACCGATCAACCGGTCGACCGCATTACGATGGAGTGAGCATGCACGAGTACCGCGCCGAGGAGTGGCCGATCGCCACCTGCCTCCTCGGCGTCCCGCCGATCGGGCGAGACGGCGTCGCCGTCCAGGACGCCCCGGCGGAGACCTGGGCGACGATCTTCGAGGACGTCGCCGCGGAGGGCTTCCGGCTCGCCGAGATCACCGACGGGCTCCTCCGCCCGGCCGAGCTCTCGCCGGAGCGCCGCCGCGAGCTCGTCGAGACCGCCCGCGAACACGGTGTCGGCATTCCAGCGGTCCATATCCAGCGAGCCAGCGTCGCGATCCCCGGTCGTGAGGCCGAGAACCTCGCCTACGCGCACCGCAGCATCGACGCCACCGCGGAACTCGGTGCGAGCGTCTACTCGACCGGGCTCCACGCCCCGTTCACCGAGGCGCAGCGCCGGGCGCTCTGGTTCTGGACCGCCAAGGGGCACGTCGACTCCGACGACGCCGAGCAGCGCGCCCGCGCGGTTCGCGCCATCCGCGAGCTCGGCGAGCACGCCGCGAGCGTCGGCCTCATCGTCTCACTCGAGCTGTACGAGGACACGTATCTCGGCACGGCGGCGAGCGCCGTGCGGTTCATCGAGGAGGTCGGGCTCGACAACGTCGGCCTCAACCCGGACGTGGGCAACCTCGTCCGCCTGCACCGGCCCGTCGAGGACTGGCGCGAGCTCTACGCGACGACGCTGCCGTACGCCAACTACTGGCACCTGAAGAACTACGCGCGCGACGAGGCGGCCGACGGCTCGTGGCAGACGGCCGTGCCCACCACGCTCGACGCGGGCGTCATCGACTACCGCTGGGCGGTCAGGGAGGCCGTCGCACTCGGCTACCGCGGCGTCCTCACGTGCGAGCACTACGGCGGTGACAGCCTCGCGATGTGCGGGCGTGCCCAGGAGTACCTGCGCCGGGTGCTGCCGACCACGATCCCCGCCCGACCCGAACTCGCGCCGAGCAGCGCGGAGAGGAACTGAAGCATCATGCAGGCACCCCGCCCCCGGATCGCGCTCACCTTCGGCGACCCCGCCGGCGTCGGACCCGAGCTCGTCGCGCGCACCCTCGCCGACTCCGCGAGCTCGGCCGCGGCCGACCTCATCCTCGTGGGCGACGAGCAGGAGCTGCGCGACGCCATGGACGACGCCGGCGTCGAGTTCGCCTGGACCCGCGAGGCCGGCACGGGCGTGCCGCAGCTCGTCGACAACGGCGGCACGCGTCCCGTGGGCGGCTTCGTCCGGCGCGAGCCGTCGCGTGCCGGTGGGCTGTGGGCCATGGCGAGCCTCCGCACCGCGCTCGAACTGTCGAAGCAGGGCGAGGTCGACTCGATCGTGTTCGCCCCGCTCAACAAGTCGTCGCTGCACCTGGCCGGCATGGAGGAGAACGACGAGATGTCGTGGTTCGAGACCGTGCTCGGCGACGGGACGACCGCGACCGAGCTGAACATCCTGCCCGAGCTCGTGACCGGCCGCGTGACGTCTCACTGCTCGATCGCCGAGGTCGCCGACCTCATCACGTTCGACCTCATCGTCGAGCGGGGCGAGCTGCTCGAGCGCGTACTGCAGGCGCGTGGCATCGCGTCGCCGCGGATCGGCGTGTGCGCGCTGAACCCGCACGCCGGCGAGTCCGGCAAGTTCGGCCGCCACGAGATCGACCTGATCGCCCCGGCGGTCGAGGAACTCCAGCGGCGCGGGGTCGACGCCACCGGGCCGTTCCCGAGCGACACGATCTTCATCAAGGCGCGTGACGCCGCCTTCGACGGTGTCCTCACGATGTACCACGACCAGGGCCAGATCGCCGTGAAGCTCCTCGGCTTCGACCGCGGCGTCACCATGGCCGGCGGGCTCAGCGTGCCGGTCTGCACGCCGGCCCACGGCACGGCCTTCGACGTCGTCGGCAAGCGCATCGCCAACACCGGCGCCTACGAGCACGCCTTCCGCGTCGCCGTCGGCGTAGGTGCGCAGGCCCGTGCCGCACGCCTGACCGCCGCCTGACGGACCTCCCCGCCGACGACCTTAACCACCCCCAGCCCGATCGCAATCCCTACCCAGAACACCAAGGAGAGACAATGAAGTCACGCATCACGGCCGCCGCCATCGCCGCGGTCTCCGTCGCCGCCCTCGCCGGATGCTCGAGCGCCGCCGGCCAGGAATCCGGCGCCGACGGCTTCGCGCCGAACGACGTCCGCATGATCGTGCCGTTCGCGGCCGGCGGCGGGTCCGACGTCTCGGGTCGCGCCATCGCCGGCGCGCTCGAGGAGGCGACCGGCGCCACCATCACCGTCGAGAACCGCGAGGGCGGTTCGGGCGCGGTCGGCTACTCGCACTTCCTCGCCCAGGAGGGCAACGCCGACTACCTGCTCGCCTCCGAGACCGCGCTGCTGGCCCTGCCGCTCACGACCGACGTCGACTTCGACCACACCTCGTTCACGCCCATCATGAAGCTCGGCGACGACTACACGCTCATGGTCGTCCCGGCCGACAGCGAGTTCGAGACCTGCGCGGATGTCATCGACGCCGCGAAGTCCGACGGCGTCGTCGCCGCGGTCTCGGGCGCGGTCAGCCTCGACGAGGTCGTCTTCACCCTCATCGAGCAGGACCAGGACGTCACATTCGACCGGGTGCCGTTCGAGGGCGGCAGCGAGGTCATCGCCGGCCTCCTGGGCGGCCAGGTCGAGGTCGGCTCCCTGAACCCGAGCGAGGTGCTCGGCCAGCTGGAGTCCGGCGACCTCCGTGCGCTGTGCGCGCTGTCGGACGAGCGCTACGAGTACGAGGAGCTCGCCGACATCCCGACCGCCAAGGAGCAGGGCATCGACGTCGCGTTCGCCCAGTTCCGCGGCTTCATCGCCCCCGGCGGGATCAGCGACGAGGCGCGCGAGTTCTGGATCGACGCCGCGGAGCAGTTCGCCGAGAGCGAGGCGTACACCGCCTACATCGAGGAGAACCTCATGCAGGCCAACGCCGTCTACGGCGACGAGTTCGTCGACTACCTCGAGCAGAACTCGGCCGACCTCGAAGCGGTCGTCGCGAAGTGACGCTCTCGCCGGTGATCGTCAGGGCCGCGTTCAGCGCGGCCCTGGCGGTCGTGGGCGCCGCCGCGGCGATCGTCGGCGCCTCGTACGGAATCACGCAGGAGAACGGCCAGGTCGGGGCCGGCTTCCTTCCCGTCGTGCTCGGCACCCTGCTCGCCGTGCTCGCCGCGGTCGACGTCGTGCAGATCCTGCGCCGCCGCGACCCGGCCGACCAGGCCGACGAGCTCACGGGCGTCGAGGCCGAGGCGGACGTCGCGGCGCTCGACCGGGTCGAGGAGACCCCCGACATCGACTCGCTCGGCCGGTCCCAGAAGCAGCGGAACCGGATGCTCGCCATCGTGCTGGGGATGACCGTGGTCGCCCTGCTGCTCGTGCCGGTCCTCGGGCTGCTCATCTCGCTGGGCCTGCTCGTCGTCGCCATCTCGACGGTCGTCGAGCGCCGCCGCATCCTGCCCTCGCTCCTGGTCGGCGCGCTCGCCGTGGGCTTCATCCACCTGGTCTTCGCCGAGCTGCTCGGCGTGCCGATGCCGACCGGACTGATCGGACTCATCTGATGATCGACAACCTCATCCTCGGGTTCCAGACCGCGCTCACGCTCGAGAACGTGCTCTGGTGCTTCGTCGGCGTGCTGCTCGGCACCGTGATCGGCCTGCTTCCCGGGCTCGGCTCGACGACCGGTGTCGCGGTGCTGCTCCCCATCACGTTCACGCTCGAACCCGTGACCGCGCTCATCATGCTCGCCGGCATCTATTACGGAGCGCAGTACGGCGGCACCATCACCTCGGTGCTCATCTCGACGCCCGGCGAGGCCGCCAGCGTCGTCACGACCCTCGACGGCTACCAGATGGCCAAGCGCGGGCGAGCCGGTGCCGCCCTCGCCATCAGTGCGATCGGCTCGTTCATCGCGGCGATCATCTCGTTGGCCCTGCTCATCGCGCTCGCGCCGCCGCTGGCCGACGCCGCGCTCGAGTTCGGCCCGGTCGAGATGTTCGCGATCATGATCCTGGGCCTCGTCATCGTGGTCACCTTCCAGGGCGGCGCGTTCGTTCGCGGCGCGCTCATGGCGGTCGCCGGTCTCCTCGTCGCGACGGTCGGAATCTCGCCCGGCACGAGCGAGGCGCGCTTCACGTTCGGCAACGTCAACCTGCTCTCGGGAATCCCGTTCGTGGAGGTCATGATCGGCCTCTTCGCGCTCGGCGAGGTGTTCTACCAGATCCGCGTCGGCGCGGCGAAGCCGATCCGCGCGCGCTTCCGCGACATGGTCATCAGCCGCAAGGACATCACGCGTTCGATGCCCGCCATCCTGCGCGGATCGGGCATCGGCTTCGGACTCGGCATCCTGCCGGGCGCCGGCTCGACGCTGGCCTCGTTCATGTCGTACGGCATCGAGCGCAAGGTCAGCCGCAACAAGGCGGAGTTCGGCAAGGGCGCCATCGAGGGCGTCGCGAGCCCCGAGAGCGCGAACAATGCTGCGGCCAACGCGAACTTCGTGCCCACGCTCGCGCTCGGCATCCCGGGCGGCGCCACCACCGCGGTGCTGCTCGGCGCGTTCACGATCTTCGGGCTGCAGCCGGGACCCCTGCTCTTCGAGACGCAGCCCGAGCTCGTCTGGGGCCTGCTCGTGTCGTTCTTCATCGGCAACCTGCTGCTGCTCCTGCTGAACCTGCCACTCGCGCCCGTGTTCGCCCAGATGCTGCGGATTCCGTACGGCTACCTGTACCCGATCATCATGCTGACGTCGCTGGTCGGCGCGTACTCGGTCAGCAACAACATGTTCAGCGTGTGGCTCGTGTTCGTCTTCGGCGTGCTCGGCTACCTGCTCAAGGAGTTCGACCTGCCGACGGCGCCGTTCGTGCTCGGCCTCGTGCTCGGCCCGCTGTTCGAGAAGGCGCTCGTCCAGACGAGCGCGATCGGCAAGGGCGATCTCGGTGTCGTCTTCCAGAGCCCGATCGCCCTGGCGGTCCTCGCGATCGCGGCGGCCATGGTCGTGCTCCCGAAGCTCGTCGGCACGATCCGGGCCCGGGCTCGCGCCCGTGCGGAACGAGAGAAGGTCGACGCCTGATCCGCGTCGGGCCGCACGCATCAGTGGAGGATGCGGGCGGCCCGACGTCGTCCTGCGGCCGCGGCGCGGCATCCGCTCGCCCCGGTCGATGACAGGATGAGCGCATGCCGACGTTCACCGACGCCTGGGGCGTGCGCATCCACTACGAGCACTGGCGCGTGCCCGAGCCGAGCGCGGTCGTGCAGCTCGCGCACGGCATCGGCGAGCACCGCGCACGATACGCCGCACTGATCGAGGCGCTCAATGCCGCCGGGTACTCGGTCTGGGCCGACGACCACCGCGGCCACGGCGAGACCGGGTTCGAACAGCACGGCGGCGACCTCGACCGGATGGGTCGCCCCGGACCGGGTGGCATGCGAGCCGCGATCGCGGGCGTCGAGCGGTTCGGCGACGTCATCCGCGAGACCGAGGGCGACGACGTGCCGCTCGTCATCCTCGGGCACTCGTGGGGGTCGTACCTGACCCAGCACGTCGTCAACCGGAATCCCGACCGGTACGACGCCGTCGTGCTCAGCGGCAGCTCATGGCTGCAGCTCGGCTGGACGAACACCGGCGACCTCAACAAGCGCTTCCAGAGGCCGGGCGGGACCTCGATGGAGTGGATCTGCAGCGATCCGGCCGTGTGCGAGGCGTTCGAGGCCGACCCCTACACGACCACTCGAACGCTCCAGCAGCTGTTCGGCTGGCCGGAGTCGTTCCGGCTCATGACCCGTCCGTCCAAGCGGATCCCGAGCGAGCTGCCACTGCTCATCATGGTCGGGGCCGACGATCCGATCGGCGGCGAGCGCAGCTGCCTCGCGCTGCTGAAGGACTACGAGCGGCGCGCGCACCTCGTCGACGCGACGCTCATCGTCTATGAGGGTGCGCGCCACGAGATCTTCAACGAGCTCCGCCAGGAGGAGGTGCGCGCCGACCTGGTCCGCTGGCTCGACGAGCGCTTCGCCGTCGACTGATCCAGGGGTTCCCGCGCGCGGTCAGTACGCCCGCGGCGGCACGTTGAATCCGAGCAACCGCGCCCTCCGCTGCCCGTCGAGCTCCTCGAACCGCAGGTCGGTGAGTGCGCAGTTCTCCACCACGGGGAACAGCTCGCGGTAGCGGTCGGGGTCGAGGCCGAGCAGCTCGCAGAGCACGAGCCGCATGAGCGTCGCGTGCGTGACGACGAGCACACGCCCGTGCGGGAACTCGTCGACCAGTTCGAGCAGTGCGGGCAGCGCCCGGTCGATGCCCTCGACGCCCGATTCGCCCGCGGGCATGGGCTGGCGGGCCGGATGGCGCTCGAACGCCTTCCACTCGGCCGGCATCCGCTCGTCGAGCTCGCCGGGCGTGAGCCCCTCGCCCGACCCGAAGTCGATCTCGACCAGACGCGGATCGATGCGCGTGTCGAGCCCCGAGGCATCCGCTGCCGGCTTCGCGGTCAGTCGTGCGCGCTGCAGCGGCGACGCAACGATCGCAGACAGCCGCGCCCGAGCCGCCCACTCGCCGAGCTCGTCGGCCTGCACCAGCCCGTGGTCGGTGAGCGCGACGTCGGAGGAGCCCGCGTACCGGTGCTCGGCGTGCCACACGGTCTCGCCGTGCCGGGCCAGGAAGAGCGTGGTCATCGCGCACCCCGTTCGTCTCGTGTGGGGTGCGGGCCGCCGGCCGGTCGCCCCTGCGCCGAGCCTACGCCCGTGGCCCGCCCCGACCCCTGTCTGGCTCCGGTGTACAGGAGATGCGGCGAAGCGCAGGACGCACCCGCCGCGAACATCCTGCAGATCGCCGCATCTCCTGTGAACGGCGAGTGGCGGCCGCGGCATCCGTAGGCTTGAGCGCATGCACGGTGAGTACAAGGTCCCCGGCGGCAAGCTCGTGGTCGTCGACTTCGACGTCGAGGGCGGCGCGATCCGCAACGCGCGCGTCGCGGGCGACTTCTTCCTCGAACCCGACGAGGCGCTCGACGACATCAACGCGGCGATCGAGGGCCTGCCCGCGGCATCCGACGCCAAACAGATCGCTGCGGCGATCACGAAGGGGCTCCGGCCCGAGGCCGTCATGCTCGGGTTCTCGGCCGAGGGGGTGGCCGTCGCGGTGCGCCGAGCGCTGACGGATGCCACGACGTGGGCGGACTACGAGTGGGAGATCGTGCACGACCCCGCCGTGCCCCCGCGCCTGCACCTCGCGCTCGACGAGGTGCTCGCGACGCGCGTCGGCGAGGGCCGCCGCAAGCCCACGCTGCGCTTCTGGGAGTGGGAGGAGTCGGCGGTCGTCATCGGCTCGTTCCAGTCGGTGAAGAACGAGGTCGACCCGGATGGCGCGGAGCGCTACGGCTTCGACGTCGTGCGGCGCATCTCGGGCGGCGGCGCCATGATGATGGAGAAGGGCAACGTCGTCACCTACTCGCTGTACGTGCCGGCCGAGCTCGTGCAGGGCATGAGCTTCGCCGATTCCTACGCGTTCCTCGACGACTGGGTGCTGCAGGGCCTGCGCTCGTTCGGCATCGACGCGACGTACCAGCCGCTCAACGACATCGCCAGCCCGGCCGGCAAGATCGGGGGCGCCGCGCAGAAGCGCCTCGGCTCGGGCGGTGTGCTGCATCACGTGACGATGGCGTACGACCTCGACAACGCCAAGATGCTCGAGGTGCTGCGCATCGGGCGCGAGAAGATCAGCGACAAGGGCATCGCGTCGGCGGCCAAGCGCGTCGACCCGCTGCGATCGCAGACGGGCCTGGCGCGTGCCGAGATCATCGAGCGGCTGAAGGAGACCTTCACCGGGCTGTACGGTGCGACGCCCGGCTCGGTGACACCCGATGAGCTCGCCGAGGCCGAGGCGCTCGTCGCCTCGAAGTTCGCGACCGAGGAGTGGCTGCAGCGCGTGCCGTGAGCGCGCGGCCTGTGGAACCCCTGAACGTGAGTGGTCATCGCTCCGTCTAGAATCGCCGGGTGGACTGGTGGATGATCCTCCTCATCGGAGGCGGCGTGATCGCGCTCGGCGCGCTCGCGGTGCGCCTCGGGTGGATCGACCTGTCCGACAAGACCAAGCGCGGCAAGCCGTCCGGCGCCGCGGTCATGATGATCGGCGACGAGGTCTTCGCTCCGCGCAAGTACGAGGCGCAGGTCGAGGTCGACCGCCAGGCGCGGCTGCCCGTTCCCGCACCCGTGCCGGGCGACGGCGACAAGGGCATCGCGTTCGCGGCGGCCGACGCCGACGACGACGATCCCGACCGGTTCCGCGGGCGCATCCGCCTCGACGTCGACCGCTGAGACGTTCAGCGTCCGAGTTGGATCCGCTCGGACGCCCTCCGGTGCCGCTCGAGCGCCTGCGGGACGTCGACGGTTCGCACCTCGCCGTCGCGAATGACGAAGCGCCCACCCACGATGGTGTGCCAGGCCCATGCCGGCCCGCACTGCATGAGCCCCGTGACCGGATCGGCCAGCACGCCGGCGTAGGGGAGCGTGTCGACGCGCCACACCGACACATCGCCGTTCGCGCCGATCGACAGCTGCCCGATCTCGCCCTCCCGGCCGAGCGCGCGGGCGCCGCCGCGCGTCGCCATCCGCAGCGCGGCGCGGGCGCTCATCGCCGTGGCGCGACCCTCGCGCTGGCGGCTCAGCAGCATCGCGAGCTTGGTCTCGAGCCACAGCGACTGGTGGTCGGCGGCGGTGGCGCCGTCGCATCCGATGCCCACGTTCACGCCCGCGTCGAGCATCGGCCGGATGGGCGGCGGGCCGCCGGGCAGGCCGCCGTCGATCAACGTCATGCTCGGGCAGTGCGCGACCGAGACCCCGGCCGCCGCGAGCGTCGCGACCTCGCGCTCGTTCGGGTAGACCACGTGCGCGAGCCAGGTGCGGTCGCTCAGCCAGCCCAGGTCCTCGAACACCTCGAGCGGCCGGCGGCCGTAGCGCGCGCGCACGAACGCCTCCTCGTCGGGATCGTCGGCGACGTGGCTGTGCAGGCGCACGTCGAGCGCCTCCGCGAGCCGGCGCGCCTCGACCATGGCGTCGGCCGAGCTGCTCATGAGCGTGCTCGGCCCGATGCCGATCCGCACGAACGATCCCGGCGCCGGATCGTGGTGCTCAGCGACGAGTCGCGCGGTGTCGTCGAGCACCGCGTCGAGCCGCTCGACGAGCCCGGGCGGGCACACGCCGCCCTCGTCGGGCCCGATGGTCATCGATCCGCGCACGGGGCTGAACCGCAGCCCGACCGCGCGGGCGGCTTCGACCTGCGCGTCGATCAACCCGGGCTCGGGGTGCAGGTACAGGTGGTCGGCGCTCGTCGTGCAGCCGCTCAGCGCGAGCTCCGCGAGGCCGACCGTCGTCGAGATGGCGGCGGCGTCGGCGTCGAGCCGCGCCCAGGCGGTGAAGTACGTCCAGAACCAGTCGGTGAGGCTCTCGACCTGCTCGGCCGGGGCGTAGGCGCGGGTGAGGTTCTGGTACAGGTGCTGGTGCGCGTTGACGAGGCCGGGGAGCACGACGCATCCGCGCGCGTCGACGACCTCGCGCGCAGTGGGCGGCGCGGTCGTGCGATCGCCCAGCCCGACGATCACGCCGTCGTCGATCGCGAGCCATCCGCCGGCCAGCTCGGTGCCGTCGTCGTCGAAGCAGGCGAGCACGTCGGCATCGCGGATGAGGAGGTCGACGAGAGCGGGGGTCGGGGTCTCGTGCATCATCGCTCGGCTGCCCCGACCGTGTCGGCTTCGGCATCGGCAGCGGATGCCGCGTCGGGCTCGATCTCGTCAGCGGGAACGCTCCGCACCACCACGTGGCGCCCGGCCGCCCATCCGGCGATCGCCTCGCCGGCGACGACCGCCGCGAGCACGCCGACGGCGCCGACCCACGGCACCGCCCCGGCGTGCAGCAGCCCGAGCACCAGCGGGCCGAGCGCGGCGAAGGCGTACCCGAACCCCTGCGCGAACGCCGAGAAGGCGGCGACGTCGCCCTGCGCCTTGAGCACGATGAGGGCGACCCCGAGGCCGAACGCTGCGCCCTGCGCGAGTCCGAGCACGCCGGTGAAGACGGGCGCGAGCGCGACGGGAGCGAGCACCACTCCGGCGAGGCCGACGAGCGTTCCCGCGGCGGCGACCGCGATGAGGACGTGCTGGCGCGGCATCCGCCCGGCGATCACCGGCACGACCAGCGAAGCGGGTAGCCCGGTGACGCTCAGCCACGCCAGCAGCGCCGCGGCATGCTCGGGCGTGGCGCCGCGGTCGACGTAGAGCGTCGGCAGCCAGGCCGCGGTCGCGAAGAACACGAGCGCCTGGCACCCGAAGAACGCGGTCACCTGCCAGAGCAGCGGGGTCGAGCGAAGCGGATGCCGCGGCCGCGGTGCCGTGGCGATCGGCGCAGCCGACCGACCTGCGCGGGCGACCGCGACGCCGGCCACCGCGACGATGAGGAGCGCCGGCACCGCCCACGCGGCGAGCGCGAGCGGGAGCGAGCCGACCGCTGCGACGAGCGGGACGGTCAGGCCGGCGCCGAGCGCCGCGCTCACGCCGAAGCTCGTGGAGAACACGCCCGACCAGAGCCCGGCGCGGGTGCCGAGCCGGTCGTGGATCACCCGCGGCATCATCACGCTGAGTCCCGAGATGGCCGCGCCCGCCACGATGGTGCCCGCGAAGAGCGCGAGCGTGCCGACCGGGCGCAGGGCGACGGCGAGCACGAGCGCGGCCGCGATCACCAGCACCGACCGCTCGGGGCCGAACCGGCGGTCGAGCAGCGGCCCGAGCGGCGCGCCGGCGGCGAGCAGCAGCACCGGAAGGCTCGAGAGCATCGCGGCCCCGGCGGGGGAGAGCCCGTAGTGCGCGGTCACGGCGTCGAGCGTCGCCGACACGCTCGTGATCGGGTCGCGGAGGTTCAGGCCCGCGGCGACGACCAGTGCGCCGGAGGCGACGACGGTGGAGCGGTGGCCGTGCGGGCGCGGGTCAGCCCTGCGATCCATGCCACTGCTGCTCGTGGTCGTCGAGCACGCTGAGCGCCGCGGCGGTCGCGGCCGCGCTGTCGCCCCCGTCGATCGCGGCGAAGAGCGCCTCGTGGAACCCGCCCTCGGGGTCGTCGGACACCGCCATGCAGTTGGTGCGGGCGACCGAGTCGCGCAGCGACGGCTCGAAGCTCAGGTAGATGCCGGTGAGCAGCGCGTTCTTCGACGCGCGCGCGATGCCGATGTGGAACGCCACGTCGTGGTCGATGAACGCGGCGAGGTCGTCGCCGGCGACCGCGGCGGCGCGGCCGTCGAGGGACTCGCGCAGCTGTCGGAGGTCGGCGTCGGTGCGCTTCGCGGCGGCCTCGCGGGCGGCGACGACGTCGAGCGCGCGGCGCACCGCGACGACCTCGGCGTCGTCGGCGGCATCGATCGCGTGCTGCAGCGCGACGGTGGTCTCGTCGTCGGCGACCACGTAGGTGCCGTCGCCCTGGCGGGTCTCGAGGAGGCCGAGCTGCACGAGGGAGCGGACGGCCTCGCGGACGGAGGGCCGGCTCACTCCCAGCGACTCCACGAGTCGCGCCTCGGTGGGGATCTTGCTGCCGATCGGCCATGCGCCGTTCTTGATCTCGGCGCGGAGCCGTTCGACGACCGTGTCGACCAATGAGACGCGTGCGATCTGCTGCATTGCGGGTTCCCTCTCGCGAAGATGTGTGATAACCATATCATCTGACGAATTCGAGCAACAGTCTCGAGTTCGAGCGAAACCTCGAGGAAGACAGGTGACCGTGTCCGCGACATCCGAACCGACGACCGTCGTCGTCGCCGCGCCGCTCGTCGACGCGCACGTCCACCCCGACAAGTCGTCGTGGGGTGGGCCGTGGCTGTCCCGGAAGCCCGCAGCGACCCTGCGTGACTTCATCGAGCACGACGTGCGCACGCAGGCCGCGTACACCCGATCGGTGGAGGAGCGCGCGCTCGCGCTGTTCCGCACGGCCGTGGCCAACGGCACCCGCGCGGTGCGCGCGCAGGTCGACGTCGGTCCAGCCCAGGGGATCGCCAACGTGCACGGCGTGCGCGCCGCATCGGAACGGCTCGGCGGCCTGCTCGACGTGCAGGTCGCCGCGTTCCCGCAGCAGGGCCTCCTCACCGCGCCAGGCACGCTCGACCTGCTCGACCAGGCGCTCCGCGAAGGCGCCGACCTCGTCGGCGGCATCGACCCGGCGGGCCTCGAGGGCGACCTCGACGGGCACCTCGACGCGGTGTTCGGGCTCGCGGCGCGGCGCGGCGTCGACGTCGACATCCACCTCCACGACGGCGGCGAGCTCGGCCTCGACGAGACCCGACGCATCGCCGCCCGTGCGGTCGCCGAGGGCATGCAGGGTCGCGTCACGATCAGCCATGCCTTCGCGGTGGCCGAGGCATCCGGTGACGCGCTCGCGTCGATCGCCGACACGCTCGCTGATGCCGGGGTCTGGCTCACCACGTGCGCACTCGGAGGCGACCCCGTGTTGCCCGTCGCGTTCCTGCGTGAACGTGGCGTCGGCGTGGCCGTCGGCTCCGACGGCGTGCGCGACTCGTGGACCCCCTTCGGCACGGGCAGCATGCTCGACCGCGCGCACCTGCTCGCGTACCGCACCGACGCCATGACCGACGCCGACCTCGAGCTCGCGTTCGACCTGTGCTCGCGTGCCGGCGCGGAGCTGCTCGGCCTGCCCACCGCCCCCGTCGACGCGGGCTCGCCCGACCGCCTCGAGTTCGACGGCGCATGCCTCGCGCAAGTCGTCGTCGACCGCCCGGCGCCCGCCCGCGTCATCCGCGACGGCCGCGTGATCGCCCGCAACGGCGAGCTCACCGACTGACCGCACATCCCGATCACCCGCACCGAAGACGAAGGAGTCTCCAGATGCATCCCCACCGAGCCGCCATCCCGCTCGTCGCCACGGCCCTCGCCGTCGCGCTGGCCGGATGCTCGCTGCCCGGCGCCGATCCGTACGGCACCGCCATCGACCGGTCCGATCTCGTGACCACCACTCCGCCAGGTTCGGGCGAGCTCGACGAGCTGCGCTGGAACCTGCCCTACGAGCCGTTCTCCATCGACGCCATGCGCTCGTTCAATTACGCCGAGAACACGGTCATCGCCAACCTCTGCGAGTCGCTGCTGCGGCTCACGCCCGACCTCGAGACCGAGCCCGGCCTCGCCGTGCGGGTCGACAAGCCCGACGACCTCACGCAGATCTACGTGCTGCGCGACGACGTCGAGTTCTGGGACGGCAGCCCGATGACGGCCGACGACGTCGCGTACAGCCTCAACCGCCAGCTCGACCCCGACAACGGCTCGTACTTCGCCGGGTACTACGGAAAGGTCGCGTCCATCGAGGCCACCGGGCCGTTCGAGGTGACGGTTCGGTTCACCGAGCCCGACGCCCTATTCGAGCAGGCGATGGCCACCGCCGCGGGCGCGATCTCGGAGCAGTCGTTCACCGAGGAGGCCGGCGAGGGTTACGGCACGCCGCAGACCGGCGTGATGTGCACCGGGCCGTTCCGGTTCGCGTCGTGGGAGCCGGGCCGCGACCTCGTGATCGAGCGCAACGACGCGTACTGGGACGACGCCCTCCACCCGAAGGCCGAGCGCGTCGAGTTCAGCTTCATCGCCGACGAGTCGACCGCCGTGAACGCCCTGCGCAGCGGCGAGATCGACGGCCAGTACTTCTACCTGCCGCCCGCCGGCCTCATCCAGCTGCAGAACGACGATGCGCTCACGCTCGACTACGGCGAGTCGCTCGTGTTCTTCGCGCTCATCGGCGCGAACGACACCGGTCCGATGGCCGACGTGCGGGTGCGCCAGGCGCTGTCGGCCATCATCGACCGCACGGCGATCGCGAACGTGGTGCTCCAGGGCGCCGCGCTGCCGACGCCGTCGCTCGCCGGCCCCGACTACTGGGGCTACGAGGAGGAGGCGTTCGCCGCCGCGTACGACGAGTTCGACGTCGACACCGACGTCGAGCGCGCGAAGGCCCTGCTCGAGGAGGCCGGCCCACAGGACCCGATCGTGATCGGCATCCAGGGCAGCTCGGCCGTGCACGAGCAGACGGCGAACGTGATCCAGGCCGCCGGGCGCAAGCTCGGCCTCGACATCCGCACCAAGGTGATCCCGGTCGAGCAGTTCGGCAACCTCTACAACGACCCGGCCGCCCGCGAGGGCCTCGACGGGTTCTTCACCACCTGGTACGGCAACTTCCCCGACCCGCTCGAGGCGTACACGATGTTCGTGGCCGGCGGCTACAACAACTACGGCGCCTACGACGAGGTGAGCGACCAGGTCGGCGCGGCGATCGCCACGCTCGACCCGGCCGAGCGGGCCCGCAAGGTCATCGACATCCAGGCTGCCGTCACGCGCGACGTGCCGTGGACGCCGCTCGTCTCGCTGCCGACCATCCTCGTGCAGAACGCCCGCGTCTCGGGCGCGACGGCCTCGATGGCCTACCTCTCCCAGCCGTGGGCCGCGACCATCGGCGGAACGGAGTCGAAGTGAACATCGCCATGTACGCGCTGAAGCGCCTCGGCAGCCTGCTGCTCGTGCTGCTCGTCACGTCGTTCCTCGTGTTCGGCCTGCTCTACCTCGCGCCGGGAACCCCGCTGTCGTTCCTGCTCGGCCCGCGCGGCGGGACGCCCGAGCAGATCGCCGCGGTGACCGAGAAGTACCACCTCGACGAGCCGTTCCTCGCCCGGTACATCGCGTGGCTCGGCGACGTGCTCCAGGGCGACTTCGGCCAGTCGATCGTGTACCGGCAGGACGTCTCGGACATGATCGGCGGGCGCATCGGCACCACCGTGATCCTCGTGTCGATCGCCGCCGTCGTGATCGCGATCGTCGGCATCGTGCTCGGCACGACCGCCGCGCTGCGCGGCGGCGCGACCGGGAGCACGATCTCGTCGCTGGCCTCCGTCGCGCTCTCGACGCCCGTGTTCGTCATCGGCGTCGCCCTCATCAGCGTCTTCGCGGTCGCGCTCGGCTGGTTCCCCGTGTTCGGGAGCGGCTCGGGCGGCCTCGACACCGTGTACCACCTGACGCTGCCCGCCATCGCGCTCAGCGTCGGTGGCGCCGCCTACCTGGTCCGGATCACCCGCGCGTCGGTCGACGAGGAGCGCGGCCGCGAGCACGTCCAGACGGCGGTCGCCCGGGCGCTGCCGCGCCAGGTCGTGATCCGCCGGCACATCCTGCGCAACGCCCTGATCCCGATCACGACCGTGCTCGGCCTGACCATCGCCTCGCTCATCGCCGGCGCGGTCGTCGTCGAGAACGTGTTCGCGATCGACGGACTCGGGTCGCTCCTCGTGAAGGCCATCCTGCAGCGCGACTTCGCGGTCGTGCAGGCCGTCGTGCTCGTCATGGTCTTCGGCTTCGTCATCATCAACGCCGTGGTCGACGTGCTCTACAGCGTCATCGACCCCCGCATCGCATTCGGGAGGACCGCATGAGCCAGTCCGTGCTCACCACCACCTCGCTGCCCGCGTTCCGCGCGACGACGCGCCGGCGCTCGGGCTTCGTCGACCGCCTCGGCACCGTCGGCGTCACCGCCGCCGTCGTGCTCGGCGCGATCGTCCTCGTCGCGGTGCTCGCACCGTGGATCGCCCCGTACGACCCCGACGAGCCCGACCTGCTGAACGTGCTCGCGTCGCCCAGCGCCGCGCACTGGCTCGGCACCGACGCGCTCGGTCGCGACATCCTCTCCCGACTCATGTGGGGCGCACGCCTCACGATCATCGGGCCCGGCATCGTCATCGTGCTGTCGACGCTCGTCGGCACGGCGCTCGCCCTGACCGCCGCCTGGTTCCGAGGGAAGACGGATGCCGGGATCTCCTGGGTCCTCGACGTGATGTTCGCCGTGCCCGGCATCGTGTTCGCCCTCATCGCGGTCGCCCTGTTCGGGCCGAGCTTCGGCACCGTCGTGGCGGGCCTCACGATCGCGTACATCCCGTACGTGGCCCGCGTCGTGCGCGGCGCCGCGCTACGCGAACGGAGCCTGCCGTACGTCTCGGCCGCGTGGCTGCAGGGGCAGCGCGGCGGCGCGATCACCACGCGGCAGCTGCTCCCGAACCTCACGCCGCTCATCGTCGCCCAGGCGGTCTCGGCGCTCGGGTTCGCGGTGATCGACCTCGCCGCGGTCTCGTTCCTCGGCCTCGGGGTGCAGCCGCCGACGGCCGACCTCGGCCTCATGGTGAAGAGCGGCTTCGACAGCGTGCTGCGAGGGTTCTTCATGGAGTCCGCCGCGGCGGGCACGCTCATCGTCCTCATCGTCCTCTGCGTCACCGTCATCGGCGACCGACTCACCGCCACGGCAAGGAGCCCGAAATGACCGAGCCGCTGCTCTCCATCCGCGACCTCACGGTCGAGACCCCGGAGCGAGCCGGATCGACCCGTCTGCTCAACGGCGTGAGCCTCGGCGTCGGCGCCGGCGAGGCCGTCGCGCTCGTCGGCGAGTCGGGATCGGGCAAGTCGCTGACCACCCGCACCGTGATGCGGCTGCTGCCGTCGTCGTTCCGCGTGGGCGGCTCCATCTCGTACGACGGCCGCGACGTGCTCGGCATGGGACGCGACGAACTGCGGCGGTTCCGCGGCCGCGAGGTGGGGATGATCTTCCAGGACCCGCGGGCGCACATCAATCCGGTGCATCGCGTCGACGACTTCCTCACCGAAGCCCTCCGCACGACCCGCGGCGTCTCGCGCGCCGACGCCGAGGAGCGGGCCGTCGCACTGCTCGCCGACGTGGGCGTGCGCAACCCGGGCCAGCGACTGCGGCAGTACCCGCACCAGCTCTCGGGCGGCCTGCTGCAGCGCGTGCTCATCGCGTCGGTGCTGCTGGCCGAGCCGCGCCTGCTGCTGGCGGATGAGCCGACCACCGCGCTCGACGTGACCGCGCAGTCCGACGTGATGGCCATCCTCGAGGAACAGCGCGCCCAGCGCGGACTGGCGCTCCTGTTCATCACGCACGACCTCGAACTCGCGGCCGCGTGCTGCGACCGGATCGCCGTGATGTACGCCGGCGAGATCGTCGAGGAGGGGCCCGACGTGGCCGACGACCCTCGGCATCCGTACACGAAGGAGCTGCTCGCCGCCCGGCCGGGCATCGACGTGCGGGCCGAGCGCCTGCCCGTGCTCCGCTACAACCGCACGACCCACGAGCAGCTGAAGGCGAGGAGCATCGCATGAACGCCACCCCGGTCCTGTCCGTCCGGCAGCTCCGCAAGGAGTACCCGTCGCCCGTGCGTGGCGGCGCGCCCGTGGTCGCCGTCGACGGGATCGACCTCGACGTGCATCCCGGCGAATGCCTCGCGATCGTGGGGGAGTCGGGTTCGGGCAAGACGACGGTCGCCAAGACGGTCGTCGGACTCGAGCGGCCGACGTCGGGCACGATCTCGATCGACGGCGTCGAGCGCGGTCGCCCGCCGACCCGGCATCGCGACCGGGCGCGCTGGGCGAGCGAGGTGCAGTACGTGTTCCAGGACCCGTACTCGTCGCTCAACCCGCGCCAGCGCGTCGGCGCCGTCGTTGACACCTCGGTGGCGATCCACCGCCCCGAGCTCTCGCGCGCCGATCGTCGGATCGTGGTCGAGGCCCTGCTCGACGACGTCGGCCTCGGCGACGGCTTCGCCGACCGGCTGCCGCACGAGCTGTCGGGCGGCCAGCGCCAGCGTGTGGCCATCGCCCGCGCGCTGGCCGCGAACCCCCGGCTCGTCATCCTCGACGAGGCGGTCGCCGCGCTCGACGTGTCGATCCAGGCGCAGATCCTGAACCTGCTCACCGACCTGCGGGCGCAGCGCCCCGTGAGCTACCTGTTCATCACGCACGACCTCGCGGTCGTCAACCAGATCGCCGACCGCGTGATCGTGATGGAGCAGGGCGTCGTCGTCGAGCAGGGCGACACCCGCCAGGTGCTCGATCGGCCGGCGCACGAGTACACGCGCACGCTCGTCGCCGCGGTCCCGCGTCCGGGGTGGACGCCGCGTCGCCGGTCGCAGCTCGCCGGGGCGGTGCCGGCGCAGTAGTGATCGGATGCCGCGGCCTCAGCTGCTCGTCGGGCAGCCGAGGTCGCGCGCGACCGCGCGCATGGCCGCGGCGGCGACGTCGACCGTCATGAGCGCGTTGCCGCCCACGATGTGGAGCCCGTACGCGTCCTCGAGGGCGACGAAGGTCATCGCGAGCTCGTCGTCCTCGAGGCGCGGAGCGAAGACGCCCGCCTCGCGCCCGGCGGCGAGGATGCCGCGGTAGGTCGCGAGCTGGCGCAGGTACATGCCCTGCACGAGCTCGTCGTGCAGCTCGGAGTTGCCGGCGAGCACGTCGAACTCGTAGAGCAGGCTCATGAGCGCGTCGTCGGACCCGGTGGGGAGGCCGGCGTCGATGGCCGCGCCGAGCCGGTCGCGCGGATCGTCGATCGTGGCGACGAGCCGGTCGCGGTCGTCGCAGAACCGCTCGACGCCGGCCGAGTGCGCCTCGACGAGCAGCGCGTCGAGGTCCTCGTAGTAGTAGAGGATCGCACCCCGGGTGAGCCCGGCCTGCTCCGCGACATCCGTGAGGGAGAGCGACCGCAGGCCGTGCGCGCGTCCTGCCGCATACGTCGCCTCGATGAGGGCCGCGCGCCGCGCCTCCTGCCGCTTCGGTCGAGCCATGCGGTTGACACTACTGGACGCTCGTGCCAGACTCGGCGCATTCTTTGACGCAAGTGTCAAAGAATTCACGATCACCTGGAAGAGGCCGATGATGTCCCCTCAGACCCCACCCGGCGCGGCGGCCGCCACCCTCGACACCGCCGCCACCACCACGCACGGCGCGCACCTCTCGCGATCGCTCGGCGTCGGCGGCAACGTCCTCATCACGCTCTCGGGCATCTCGCCCGCCTCGAGCGTGTTCATCCTCGGCGGCGCCGCGCTCGCCGGCTACGGCACCGGCGTGTTCTGGGGCTTCCTGCTCGCCGGCGTCATCAGCATCCTCATCGCGTTCTGCTACGCCGAGCTCGCGTCGCGGCATCCGATCGCCGGCGGCGACTACTCGCTCGTCAGCCGCGTGCTCGGACCGGCGGCCGGCGCGGCCGTGTTCTTCATCGGCCTCGTGACCCTGCCGCTCATCGTCGCGATCTTCGCGCTCGGCGTCGCCGACTACCTCGGCGTCGCCATCGCGGGTCTCGACCCGCTGGCGACGGCGCTCATCGTCATCGCCCTGGCCATCGTGACCGCGTGCTTCAACATCCGCACGAACGCCTGGGTGACGGGAGCGTTCCTCTTCGTCGAGATGGCGGCGCTCGCCCTGCTCGCACTGCTCGGCTTCGTGGACGTCGAGCGGCCGATCACCGACCTGCTCGACCCGCAGGCGCTCGACGCCGCGACCGGCGGACTCGCACCGCTCGGCATCGCCGGCCTCGTGCTCGCCGTGACGCAGGGCATCTTCTCGTACAACGGCTACGGCGGCGCGGTCTACTTCGCCGAGGAGACGAAGGACGCCCGCCGGGCGATCGCGAAGGCCGTGCTCTGGAGCGCCGGCATCACGGTGCTCGCCGAGCTCGTGCCGCTCACGGCGATCCTCATGGGCGCCGACTCGCTCGAGGACCTCTTCGGCGCGGCCCTGCCCGTCGAGTCGTTCCTCTCGGCGAGCGCGGGCGAGGCGGTCTCGGTCGTCGTGCTCGTCGCGATCGCGCTCGCGATCGTCAACGCGATCATCGCGATCGCCCTGCAGTCGGGCCGGCTCCTCTTCGCCGCCGCCCGCGACCGGGCGATGCCCGACGCGATCGCGCGTCCGCTCGCGGTGGTGTCGGCGCGCACGAAGATGCCCGTGGCCGCGACCATCGTCATGGGCGTGCTCGCGCTCGCCGCGTGCTTCATCCCGTTCGACGTGCTGCTGAACGCCACCGGGTCGACGCTCGCGTTCAGCTACGGGTTCATCGCGCTCGCCGCGTTCGCGGTGCGGCGCACGAGGGCGACGGATGCCGCGGCATCCGCCGATGCGAACGGCTACCGGATGCCGCTCTGGCCGCTGCCGCCGGGGATCGCCCTGCTCGCGATCGGCGCGATCTTCGTGATCGGCATCCTCGACCCCGCCCAGTGGCTGAGCCTCGGCATCGCGCTCGGCATCGTCGGCGCCGGATTCGCCTACTACGCGCTGTACCTGCGCCGCAGCCCCGCCGCGCTCCACCTGCTGCACGGCGACGACGACGAGGAGTTCCCGGCATGACGCTCGACACGCTGATCACCGGCGCCCGGGTGCGCACATTCGATCCCGCGGCGCCGTGGGCCGAGGCCGTCGGCGTCGTCGACGACCGCATCGCCTACGTCGGGTCGGCGGTGGATGCCCCGAACGCGCGCCGCCGCATCGAGGGCGACGGCCGGCTGGTGACTCCCGGCATCATCGACAGCCACAATCACCTGCTGCTGGGCTTCGACGAGGACGCCGTCTCGCTCGAGGGCGCGCACGACCTCGCCGAGGTGCGCCGCCGCATCTCGGGGTTCGCCGCGCGGCGGCCCGACCTCGACTGGATCTGCGCGGAGAACGCCGTCTACTCGATCGTCGAGGGCCGCCGGCCGAATGCCGCCGACCTCGACGGGCTCGACGCGGCCGGGCGACCGATCTTCGTCACGACCTACGACCAGCACTCGGTCTGGCTCGATCGGGCGGCCCTCCGCGCGCTCGGCGTCGCCGGCGGCGGCGACCTCGCCTGGGGACGGCCCGAGCGCGATCCCGCGACGGGCGAGCCGACCGGGTGGGTGACCGACTTCTACACGAGCGCGATGACCGTCGCCGGCCTCGCGGCACTTCAGCGCGACATCCCGATGTACTCGCCCGAGCGCCGCTATCGCAAGCTGCGCTCGAGCATGCGCATGGCGACTGCGCTCGGCATCACCACCGTCGTCGAGCCGCAGGTGCCGCTCGCCGAGCTGCCGCTCTTCGAGCGCGCGCTCGCCGAGGGCGTGCTCACCTCACGGGTGATCACCGCGCTGTTCCACCCGGTGGGGGCGGATGCCGCGTTCCGCCGCCGGCTTCGCGACGCGGTCGACCGGGCGAATGAGGCTCCGGATGCCGCGGGGCTGCTGCGCCTCGGCCCGCTGAAGCTCTACGCCGACGACGTGATCGAACCGCACACCGCCCTCATGCTCGAGGACTACGCGAACCGGCCGGGCGTGCGCGGGCGGCCGAGCTACCCCGATCGCGAGCTCGTCGCTGTCATCGGCGAGCTCGACCGGATGGGCTTCCAGACCCACACCCACGCGACGGGGGACGGCGGCATCCGCCTCGCCCTCGACGCGATCGAGCACGCCGCCCGCGTGAACGGCACGCGCGACCGCCGCCACGGCATCGTGCACGTCGAGTGCCTGCACCCCGACGACCTGCCGCGGTTCCGCGCGCTCGGCGTGACCGTGGCGATGCAGCCGCGGCACTGCTCGCCCGACCTCGTCGCCGGCACCTGGATGGACAACGTCGGTGAGGAGCGCTGGAGCCGGGCCTGGCGGTTCGACAGCCTGCTGCGTTCGGGTGCGACCGTCGCGTTCTCGAGCGACTGGCAGGTGGGCGAGATGGATCCGCTCGTCGGCCTCTACTCGGCGGCGACCCGCGCGGGGCTCGACGGCGGCGACGCCTGGACCCCCGACGAGCGTGTCGGCCTCGACCGCGCGCTCGAGGCGTACACCGTGCACGGTGCACGGGCGTGGCACCTCGAGGCGTCGCGCGGGCGGCTCGCACCCGGCATGGACGCCGACCTCGTGGTCTGGTCGGACGACCTCTACCGGCACGAGCACGAGCCCGCGGGGCTGCTCGGGGAGCACGCCGAGGTCACCGTCGTGGGCGGGCGGGTCGTGCACTCGGCGGGTGCGGTCGGGGAGGTCGTGGGAGCGCCGGCGGCCGAGGATCCCGTCGCGGTCGGAGGCGGCGCGGCCGACGCGCACGTGCACGTGCACTGACCGGCCCGGCACCGGTCGCCGGCGAACGGGCCCGCCGCGACTACGCGTCGACGAGCGACGCGCCCCACTCGCGCGCCTGGTCCACCTCGCCGTCCGCGATCGGGCCCGAATACCCGTGCACGCCGAACGTGTGGGGCTTGTCGACGGGCCGGAACCCCTTCGCGACCAGCTGCTTGAGCGCCTTCTTGGCGGCCGACCCCGGCAACCGCGGATGCACGGTCCGCGTGTCGAACGTCGCGACGGCGACCGGCGACGCCGGCGACGCGAGTTGCTCGAGCCATTCGCGGATGCCGCGTGCGGGGATGCGGGTCGCGCCCTGCTGACGGGCCGAGTCGCGCGTGGAGCCGGTCGACATCGAGAACGCGTGCGTCGGCCCGCCGACCACCACGAGGTCGACCTGGGGGTCGACCGCCGCGGGCGCGTCGACCGCCTCGACCACGTCGACGGCCTCGACGCCCGCTCCGCTCCGAAGGCCGTCGGCGATCGCGTTCGCGAGCTCACCCGTGTTGCCCCAGATCGTCTCGTACACCACGAGTGCACGCATCAGCCCGTTCCTTCCGTGCGGCGGGTCCGTCTCCGTTCAGGCTACGGCGACGGATGGCGCGGCCGCCGGGACCTTCGGCCGATCCACGACCGTGCGACGGGTCGCCGCGGCATCCGCTGGCAGACTTGACCGGTGGCCGCCGCCGACGAACCCGACCGCATCATCCACGCCGACAACCTCGACGTGCTGCCGACGCTTCCCGACGGCCGGTTCACCCTCGTCTACCTCGACCCGCCGTTCAACACGGGCCGGAGCCAGGCGCGCCAGTCGACCACGCACGTGCGGCAGGGCGGGGCGGATGTCGCTGGCCCAGCGCCATCCGGAACGATCACCGGGTTCGCCGGCAAGCGGTACGAGCGCATCCGCGGCGACCTCATGCGCTACGACGACCGCTTCGACGACTACTGGGGCTTCCTCGAGCCACGGCTCGCCGAGGCGTGGCGGCTGCTCGCCGACGACGGCACGCTCTACCTGCACCTGGACTACCGCGAGGCGCACTACGCGAAGGTGCTGCTCGACGCGCTGTTCGGGCGCGAGTGCTTCCTCAACGAGCTCATCTGGGCGTACGACTACGGCGGCAAGTCGAAGCGGCGTTGGCCGACGAAGCACGACACGATCCTCGTGTACGTGAAGGACCCCGACGCGTATTGGTTCGACTCCGACGCCGTCGACCGCGAGCCGTACATGGCGCCCGGACTCGTGACTCCGGAGAAGGCCGAGCGCGGCAAGCTGCCGACCGACGTCTGGTGGCACACGATCGTCTCGCCGACCGGGCGCGAGAAGACGGGCTATCCCACGCAGAAGCCCGAGGGCGTGCTTCGCCGCATCGTGCAGGCGTCGAGCCGGCCAGGCGACTGGGTGCTCGACGCGTTCGCAGGCTCGGGCACGACGGGCGCGGTCGCGCGCTCGCTCGGGCGCCGCTTCGTGCTCGTCGACGAGCACGCCGAGGCGATCGACATCATGCGGCGCCGGTTCGCGGATGCCGCGGACGTGCGCTTCGAGCCCTGACGCGCGGGCCGCGCCATCCGCCGCGCTCCTCGCCTCACCCCGTTTCACGAGAACGGAGGCTGCTCAGGATGCGAGGCGCGCGATCGTCCTGACCAGCGTCCGTATTCCTGAAACGGTGCGCGCCTATGCCGACGCGCGCCGCACGAGCCGCGTCGGCATGATGTTGCGGTGCGGCACGTCCTCACCGGCGAGGATGCGCAGCAGCAGGTCGGCCATCATGTACCCCATGTCCTCCGATGGCTGGTGCACGGTCGTGAGCGGGATCGCCGACGCCGTCGCCGCGGGGCTGTCGTCGTAGCCGACGATCGCGATGTCCTCCGGAACGTGGCGCCCGCGCTCGCGCAGCACCGAGAGCGCGCCGGTCGCCATGAGGTCGCTCGCGACGAACAGGCCGTCGAGGTCGGGCACGCGGTCGAGGAGGCGCCGCGTCGCCGCGACCGCGCCGGCCACCGAGAAGTCGGCGTGCTCGACCGCGTCGTCGGCCAGTCCGGCGGTCGCCATCGCACGTCGGAAGCCATCGAGGCGGTCGACGGCCGCGGGCATGTCGAGCGGGCCGGTGATCGTGCCGACGCGGCGACGGCCGATCGCGAGCAGGCGCTCGGTGGCGGTCATGCCGCCCTCCAGGTTGTCGACGTCGACGTAGATGTCGTCGTCGGCGATGTTCGGCGGCCGCCCGCCGAAGACCATGGGCATCTCGCGCGCGGCGTCGGCGAGCGAGTGGTCGCCCTCGTGGTGCGACACGACGAGCGCGCCGTCGACGACGCCCGAGCGCAGGTACCGCACGGTCTTGCGATTGGGGTCGCTCGTCGAGAGCAGCAGGTTGAGCAGGTACTCGCTCGTGTCGAGCCGGCGCGTGATGCCCTGCACGATCGACGCGAAGTACGGGTCGCCGAAGAACATGGTGGTGTCTTCGGGTACGACGAGCGCGATCGCGCCCGACGTGCGGCTCGCGAGCGAACGGGCTGCGCGATTGGGCACGTAGTTGAGCTTCTCGATCGCCGCGTTCACCGCGCGCTCGACCTCGGCCGAGACCTTCGGCGAGCCGTTGACGACGCGGCTGACCGTCGCGCGCGACACGTTCGCCTCGCGGGCGACCATCTCGAGGGTCGGCGCCGACGGCCGAGCCCCGGTCCCCGCACCCCCCTGCATGATCATCAGTCTATTTCCGAGTGGCAGGGGGCGGGCGGGGCCGGGGCGCGCAGCGTCACAGACCGGTGGTCAGTGAGCGGATGCCGCGGGCAGGGCGCGGTCGCGGATGATGCCCTGGTAGGCCAGCCCGCTGTCCTTGATCGTGCGCTCCTGCGTGTCGTAGTCGACCCGCACGATCCCGAACCGCTTGTCGTACCCCCACGCCCACTCGAAGTTGTCGAGGATCGACCAGTAGAAGTAGCCGTGCACGGGCGTGCCCTCGTCGATGGCGTCGAGGATGGCGCCGAGGTGCGATAGCAGGAACTCGGTCCGCTCCACGTCGTGGACGGAGCCGTCGGCCGACACCTCGTCGTCGTAGGCGGCGCCGTTCTCGGTGACGAAGAGGCGGATGCCCGCCGGCCCCGTGTACTCGCGGTGCACCCGGCCGAGCAGCTCGCGCAGCCCGTCGGGCTCGACCTCCCAGCCCATGACGGTCTGCGGCAGGCCCCGGGCGTGGAAGTGCACGCCGTCGGCGGCCGGGAACGGCGAGCGCGTCGGCCGCTCGGTCGGCGCTTCACCGCCGTGCGGCTGCGCCGGCGGCGAGGAGCTGACGAACTCGCCGTGGTAGTAGTTCACGCCGAGCGCGTCGATGGGCGCGGAGATGATCTCGAGGTCGCCGGGGCGGATCACGTCGCGGAGGCCGAGGTGCCCGACATCCGCCAGCAGGTCGCCCGCGTAGTGCCCGCGGAGGATCGGGTCGAGGAACACCCGGTTGAACTGCCCGTCGATGCGGCGGGCCGCGTCGACGTCGCCGGGCGAGGTCGTGTCGACGGGCGTGGCGTTCGTGAGGTTCAGCGTGATGCCGAGCTCGAGCGACGCGTCGCGATCGCGCAGCGCCTGGACCGCGAGCCCGTGGCCGAGCATGAGGTGGTGCGCGGCCTGGAGTCCGGCCGCGACATCCTGCCGGCCCGGCGCGTGCGCGCCGCCCGTGTACGAGAGGAACGACGAGCACCACGGCTCGTTCAGCGTCGTCCAGATCTTCACGCGGTCGCCGAGGGCGTCGTGCACCGACAGCGCGTAGTCGCGGAACCGGTACGCGGTGTCGCGGTTCGTCCAGCCGCCCTGCTCCTCGAGCGCCTGCGGCAGGTCCCAGTGGTAGAGCGTGAGCCAGGGCACGATGCCGGCGCCGAGCAGCTCGTCGACGAGGCGCGAGTAGAAGTCGACGCCTTCGGGGTTCACGGGTCCGCCGTCGGGCCGGACGCGCGCCCACGACGTCGAGAACCGGTAGGCGTTCAGGCCGAGTTCGCGCATGAGCGCCACGTCGTCGCGGTAGCGGTGGTAGTGGTCGCACGCGACCTCCCCGTTGTCGGCGTTGATGACCGCGCCGGGCACGCGACTGAAGGCGTCCCAGATCGAGTCGGTGCGTCCGCCCTCGTGGGCGGCGCCCTCGATCTGGTAGGCGGCCGCGGCAGCACCGAGGAGGAACCCGTCGGGGAAGCGGCGGACGGCGACGGCGGTGGGTTCGGCGGCGGGGTGGGTGATGGTCATCCCTTGACGGCTCCTTGCATGATTCCTGATACGAGCTGCTTGCCGGCGACGACGAACAGCAGGAGGAGGGGAATGGTCGACAGCAGCACACCCGCGAGCACGATCGAGTAGTCGACGAAGTGGTTCGACTGCAGGAGCGAGAGGGCGACGGGCAGTGTGGGGTCGCTGCGGTCGAGCACGATGAACGGCCAGAAGAAGTTGTTCCACGCCGTGACGAAGGTGAACAGCCCGAGCATCGCGGCGGCCGGCCGGGCCGCGACCACGCCGACGGTCCAGAACGTGCGGATCATCGACGCGCCGTCGACGCGCGCGGCCTCGATGAGCTCGTCGGGCACGGCCTGCTGCAGGTACTGGGTCATCCAGAACACGCCGAACGCGCTCGTGAGCGCCGGCACGATGATGGCGCCGATCGTCCCCGTCCAGCCGAGGTCGGCGAACAGGATGTACAGCGGGACGACACCGAGCTGCAGGGGTACCGCCATCGTCGCGACGACGAACACGAGCAGCGGCTTCGAGCCCGGGAAGCGCAGCTTCGCGAACGCCCAGCCGGCGAGCGTCGAGGTGACGACGACGGATGCCGCGATCAGCGCCGAGCTCGCGATCGAGTTCCACAGGGCCGGCCAGAAGTTCACGGCCGGGTCGTTGACGACCGTCGCGGCGTTCGCGAGGAAGTTGCCGCCCGGGATCCACGACATGTCGGGGTCGTTGATGGTCGACGCGTCGCCCGAGCCGATGAGCAGGGACCAATAGAAGGGGAAGAGGCTGCCGACGAGCACGGCCGCGAGGCCGAGGTAGGTCCACAGGCCGGCGCGGTTGCCGCGGATGCGGACGGTGCGCCCGCCGGAGCCGCGGCCGAAGCGGCCGACGCCGCCCTGCGACATCCGCTCGAGGGCCTGCTCTTCGGCGAAGCTCGCCGGGGGAGTGCCGAGTGCGGTCATGGCTATCGCCGCCCTTCGTCGCGCACGAGCCGTCTCGTGACGAGCAGGTTGATGAGGCCGATGAGCAGGATGATGAGGAACAGGATCCAGGCGAGCGCGGCCGCCCGGCCGAAGTTCCACTGCCCCCAGCCGATGTCGTAGAGGTAGAGGGTGATGGTGAGCCACTGCTGCGCCGCCCCGCCCCGACCGAACTGGTCGTACATGCGCGGCTCGTCGAAGATCTGCAGTCCGCCGATCGTGGCCGTGATGATCACGAAGATGAGCGTGGGCTTCAGCGACGGCAGGGTGATGCTCCAGAACTGCCGGAACGGGCCGGCGCCGTCGACGCGGGCCGCCTCGTAGAAGTCGCGCGGGATCGCCTGCATCGCGGCGAGCAGGATCAGCGTGTTGTAACCGGTCCAGCGGAAGTTCACCATCGTCGCGATCGCGATGTGGCTCCAGAACGGGTCCTTGTGCCACGGGATCGGGCCGAGCCCGATGTTCGAGAGCACGTTGTTCACGAGGCCGTGGTTGTCGCCGAACATGTTGCTGAAGATGAGCGCCACCGCGACGGGCGCCATGACGAAGGGCACGAGCACGCCCATGCGCCAGAAGGTCTTGGCCCGGATGTTGCGGTCCAGCATGGCCGCGATGAACACCGCGGCGATGAGCTGGGGCACGCTCGAGAGCAGGAAGATGCTGAAGGTGTTGCGCAGCGCCGTCCAGAACTGCGGCTGTCCGAGGATCCAGGCGTACTGGTCGAACCCGATGAACTCGCCGGAGTTGCGGACGAGGTCCCAGTCCATGAACGAGATGACGGCGGTGAAGGCGATCGGGAACAGCCCGACGACCGCGAACATGATGAAGAACGGCGAGATGTAGAGGTAGGGCGAGACCTTGAGGTCCCACCGGCTGAGGCGGTGGCTGAACGAGATGACGCGGGGCGGCCGGTCGGGCCGGCTGGGCCGGGCGGCTCGCGGCGCGGCCTCGTCGGCGCGGGTCGCAGTGGCGGTCACGGGGGCTCCCTCGAGGATGCGGCGGTGGTGGATGATGCGGTCGGGGCCGCGGTGCGGGCCGCGCCGGGGAGAGGCGCGACCCGCACCGGGGGCTCAGGTCAGAACGCGCTGACCTCGGTCACCCACGTGTCCCACGAGGTCGCCTGGTCCTCGACGCCGTCGAAGACGCGCGTGACGGCGTTCTGCAGGGCGTCGTGGTACTGGAAGAACTTCGGGCCCTTGAACGTCGCGACCGTGACGGCCTCGGCGCGCGAGATGCCGATCTCACCGGTCGGGGCGCCATTGAAGTACTCGTTCGTGAAGGCCGTGAGGTCCTCGTCCTCGTAGGCGTCGGACTGGCTCGGGAAGGTGCCGGCGTTGGCGAAGGCCTTGACCTGCTGCTCGGGCGCGGTCAGCCAGTCGGCGAGCTCGAGGGCCGCCTCGACGTTCTTCCCGTTCTCCGGGACGGTCAGGTACGAGCCGCCCCAGTTGCCGCCGCCGCCGGGGAAGACGTCGGCGACGTCCCAGCCGGTGACGTCGGGGGCGTTGCCCGAGATCACGCCGTGCATCCAGCCGGGGCACAGCATGGCGGCGAACTCGCCGTTGGCCATCGAGGCGAACCAGTCGTCGCTCCACTGGCCGGCGTACGCCGAGATCGGGACGGCGCGCTCGACGACGGTGTTGTACGCGTCCTCGATGTCGGCGTTCTCGGTCGCGACGATCGTGCCGTCGGGCTCCTCGTAGGCGGTCTCGAGCTGGTTCACGATGCCCTGGAGCACTGAGTTGGCCGAGTCGATGAAGGGCTTGCCGGTCGCGGCCTTGTACTGGTCGGCCACGGCGAAGAAGTTGTCCCAGTCGCCGTCGAGGAGGGCGGCGACCTCGGCGCGGTCGGTCGGGAGGCCGGCTGCGGCGAACAGGTCGGAGCGGTAGCAGACGCCCTGGGGGCCGATGTCGGTGCCGAAGCCCACGAGGCGGCCGTCGGCGTCGGTGGCCGCGGCCTCCTTCCAGTCGAGCCAGCGGCCCTTCGCGCTCTCGGGCACCTCGGCGAGCAGGTCGGAGTACTGCATGGCCTCGGTGAACCAGTCGACCTCGACGGCCTCGATGTCGGCGAGGCCCTCCTTGCCGAGCTTCTGGAAGTAATTGGCGCGCGCGTCGTTCGAGGTGGCCGCGCGGTTGTGGACGATGGTGACGTCGGGGTGCTCGTCCATGTACTCCTGGAGGAGCTCGTCGGTGTACCCGAAGTCGTTGAAGGTGGCGATCGTCAGCTCGACGGGGCCGCCCTCGGAGGCGGTGTCGTCGGCGCCGGCGCAGCCGGTGGCGATGAGGGCGATCGATGCGGCGCCGGCGACGGCCGCGAACGCCTTGGTGCGTCGTGAGAGATTCACGGTCACTCCCTTGTGTGCGTGGATTGGTGGGGATTGCGGGGCGCTCCGCAAGCGCGCCCCGATCTGGGTGAGAGCGCTCTCACGATGCGGTTTCCGATGGTAGGTATTCGCCTGTGCTGCTGTCAAGAGAGCGCTCTCACAATTTCGGATCCGACGGGGATGACGGCGCCACGGCGAGGCGTACGCAGTCAGGGTGGGCACACGACTCGCACGGCTGACGTGCATGAAACGGAGGGGGCGCTCCCGGCGTCCTCGGAGGCGCGGCGGTTAGCGTTGCCGCGTGCCACGACCACTCCTCCTCGCCGGGCTCGCCGCTGCCATCGCGGTCGGTGCGACCGGCTGCGCCGGCATCCCCCCGCTGCCGCCGCAGGCGTCGATCGGCACCGTCTCGCCCGACGAGCAGCCGGGCGGCGAGACCGCTCCGGCGACCCCCGAGGTCGATCCGGGCGCGACGCCGACGGACCCACCGTCCGCCGATGCTGCCGACCCCGTGCAGCTCGATGTCGCCACCGATCCCCGAGTCGTCGCGCAGGTCGACTATGTGCTCGAATACTGGTCGGACTACAACGACGAGGAGTGGGGCGTGCTCGAGCGCAACGACTGCGTGAACTTCGCCAGCCAATCGCTGGTGGTGCGCGGCTGGAAGCAGTCGGCCGAGTGGTATCACGGCGGCGACCCGTACTCGTCGTCCGCCACCTGGCGCAGCTCGACCGCCATGCGCGACTGGCTCGAGAGCCGGCCCGACCTGGCGACGCCGCTCGGCGACGACCAGCGCGACCAGGTGCAGCTCGGCGACCTCGTGCAGTTCGACTGGGACAACTCCGGCGACCGTGACCACACCGGCGTCGTGACGCGCATCGAGCGGTCGGCCGGGGGCGTGAAGGTCTACTTCGCCGGGCACACGCTCGACAGCGACTATCGCGACGTCGACGTCGCGATCACGAAGGAGCACCCCGGCGCGTCGGTGTACTACTGGCGCCTGGCCGCCTGATGGCGTCCAGCACTCCGGCGTCCGCACGCGTGCGGCGCAATCGATGGATCGCGGGCGGGATCGCGGTGGCGGTGCTCGCCGCGGCCGCCGTCACGACGGGGGTGCTCGTCACGGGCGGCGACGCCGACCCCGAGGCATCCGCGTCGGCGAGCGCGACGACCCCGAGCCCGACGCCGCACCGCCCCTCGCCCGTCGCGACGCCCACGCCTGCCCCGGTGCCCACGTTCGACCGCGCGGCCCGCTCGATCGACGACCCGGACAGCATCTGGGTCGTGGTCGACAAGCTCCGCCCGCTCCAGCCGATGGACTACGCGCCGGGCGACCTGGTCTCGGTGCCGGTGCCCCACACCTGGGAGCCGATGCTCCGTCGTGAGGCGTCGGACGCGGTGGTCGCGATGTTCGCCGCGGCGCGGTCCGAGGCCGGACTCGCGCTCGCCTCGAACAGCGCCTACCGCTCGTACGCGGCGCAGCAGAACGTCTACGTCGGCGATGACGAGCTCACCGCACGACCGGGCTTCAGCGAGCACCAGACCGGGCTCTCGATCGACATCGGTCCCGAGTCGGGCACGTGCGTGCTCGAGGTGTGCTTCGCCGACACGCCCGAGGGCAAGTGGCTGCGCGACAACGCGTACCGCTTCGGCTTCCTGCTCCGATACCCGGCCGACAAGCAGCCGGTGACCGGGTACCAGTTCGAGCCGTGGCACTTCCGGTACATCGGCGTCGAGCTCGCCGCCGAGATGCGCACGACCGGCGTGACGACGCTCGAGGAGTTCTTCGGTCTGCCCGCCGCGCCGGCGTACCAGTAGCGTGCGGCAGGTCCGGCGCGGGCGTAGGCTGCCGCGGTGGGCGATGGCGCGATGGGCGATGAGCGGATGGCGCCTGCCGCCGCGCCGCGAGGCCGCAACGGGGTGCAGCTCGGTCTCCTGATCCTGAACCAGCTCCTCGCGGGCGTGGGCGTGGCGACGGGCATGACCCTCGCGGCCATCCTCGTGACCGACCTCACGGGCGCCGAGGCGATGGGCGGGCTCTCGCAGTCGTCGAGCGTGCTCGGCGCCGCGATCGCGGCCGTGCCGCTCGCCGGCCTGGCTGTGCGCTCCGGTCGCCACGTCGCGCTCGCCACGGGCTATGCCTCGTCGGTCGTCGGCGCGGTGCTCATCGTGGCGGCGGCGTCGACGGGGTTCGTGCCGCTCGTGTTCCTCGGGCTCGCGGCGTTCGGGGTGGGCACGGCGGCGGGTCTGCAGGCCCGCTTCGCGGCGACCGAGGTCGCCACCCCGGGGTTCGAGGCACGGTCGATGTCGCTCGTGCTCTGGGCGACGACGATCGGCTCGGTCGCGGGCCCGCTCCTGTCGTCCACCGGCGACGACGTCGGACGCGAGGCCGGACTGCCGCCGTTCGTGGGGCCCTTCGTGCTCTCGGGCGTGGTGTTCGGGATCGCCGCGCTCGTCGCGACGTTCGCCCTTCGACTGCCGCGCGCCGGGCACCTCGAGTCCGACGCCGGCGCGGCGGGTTCGGATTCGCGGATCACCGCGTGGTCGGCGTTCCGTTCGGCCTTCGCCGACCGCCGAGGACGCCTGGCCATCCTCGCCATCGTCTGCTCGCACACGGTCATGGTCGGCGTGATGGTCATGACGCCCGTGCACATGACGGGCCACGGGCTGCCGATCGCGCTGGTGGGAGTCGTCCTCAGCATCCACATCTTCGGCATGTTCGGCGCGAGCCCGGTGATGGGCTGGCTCGTCGACCGGATCGGTGCGCCGCGCGTGATCGCGATGGGCGGCGGCATCCTGCTCGTGGCCACCACGCTCGGCATCGTCGCCGGCGACTCGATGACGCTCATCCCGGTGGCGCTCGGCCTGCTCGGGCTGGGGTGGTCGGCCGGGCTCATCGGCGGGTCGACGCTCCTCACGACGACCGTGCCGGCGGCGACACGCGTGCCCCTGCAGGGGGCGACGGATGCCGCGATGAACATCGCCGCCGCGACCTCGGCCGCGTTGTCGGGAATCGTGCTCGGGATCGCGGGGTTCGCGGGCGTGAACGTGGTGGCCATGCTCGTGCTCGTGCCGCTGCTGCTCGCCGGCGTGGCCGTCGCTCGCGGCGCACGGCAGCCCGTCGCCTGATCACGGGTCTGCGCTCGGCGCTGCTCGGTCCCGCCCCTCCCACGACTCTTGGGCTTTGGTGAGAGCGCTCCCACGTTCCTCCCAGCCCTCGCGAGGGATCCTCACAAGGAGGCGTGATGGGCTTCCATGTCCCCCTGAATGCCGACAACGGATCCCCCCTCCTTCATCGTGCCTGAGAACATCAAGAACTCCTTCCTGCCCACCTTCCGCCGTTCGACCTACCGCGCCCCCGACCCCGCGTCCGCGGATACCTTCGACCTCGCCCCGCCCGCCGCCGCGAGCGCCGACCCCGCGGAGGTCGAGACCTCGACCGGCGCGACGTCGACGCACGGCGCCTTCGCGCCCGCGTCCCGGCACCCGCGCCACCGCGCCGACCGCGCCGGGAATCGGCGTCCCTCCAGCGGAACGCGTCGCGCGCTCCTGCTGGGCGGTGCGTCCGCGCTGCTCGGCGGTGCGCTCGTCGCGACGATCGCCGTCGCCGGTGTCGACCAGGATGCCGCGCTCGCGGCCGCCGGCGACCGCGAGGCCGCCATCCAGGCCGCGGCGTCAGGTGGTGCGGCGTCCGACGACCTCGTGTCGCAGGTCGACGCGTCCCGCCCGGTCGTGACCGGCGGGCTCTCGGCCGAAGCGGCGCCGTTCACCGGCGGCACCCAGGTCACGGTCGAGGGTCGCAACCTCGACGAGGTGGCCGCGGTCACCGTCGCCGGTGCGCCCGCCGAGATCGTCGCCGAGACACCGGTTGCGGTCACCTTCGCGGTGCCCGCGGTCGACGACGCCTTCCGCGGCGAGGCCGAGATCGAGCTGACGGATGCCGCCGGCACGCCGATCGACGTCGAGACGCCGGCCGCGCCATCCAGCCCCGCCGCCGCGGCAGCCGACCTCATCGGCCCGGTCGCCGACGCGACCGCCGCAGCCGCCGATGCCGCCGCCGAGGCCGCGACGGCGACGGCCGAGCCGCTCACCATCACCTACACGAGCGACCCCGGCATCGACGCGCAGATCGCGTACGTGCTCGCCCACTGGTCGTCGTACAACTCGGCGCAGTACCCCGTGCTCGGCGGCGTCGACTGCGCCAACTTCGCGAGCCAGTCGCTCATCGCGCGCGGCTGGGCGATGGACGGCGCCTGGTACTACGACGCGGGCACCCGGCAGATGTCGCCGGCGTGGTCGAGTTCGACGGCGCTGCGCGACTACCTGCTCACGCAGCCGGGTCGCGCCACCGCGCTCACCGACGCGCAGCGCGACCAGGTGAAGGTCGGCGACCTCGCGCAGTTCGACTGGGACCACTCGGGCGACCGCGACCACACCGCGATCGTGACGCGCGTCGAGCACACCGACGACGGCACGAAGGTCTGGGTCGGCGGGCACACCAAGGACGCCGACTACTGGGACGTCGACCAGGCGCTCGCCAACAGCGGCGGTTCGGTCTCGTACTTCTCGCTCAGCTGAGCTCCGAGTCGAACGCGGCTCCCAGCGAACTGCCACCCAGCCCGGAGGAACGTCCAACCTTCCGCAGTAGCCTGAGCGCCGAGCCGATGACCGCCTCCGTGCTGTCGCCGGCTCGGGTTCGCGAACCGGGGGGTCGACATGGGAGTCCAGACCGCGCTCGACGCCATACGGCGCGCACCGACGCTGATCGACGCCATGCGATCGGCCGACGACCTGGCGTTCGAGGCCGGACGCGATCCCGGCGTCCGTACGATCCGGGTGCTCGCGGATGCCGTCAACGGCGCCGACCAGCTGCTCGCGATCGCCGCGGTGCATGCGCTCGGCGGGGTGATGGATCGCGACGCAGGTCGGCAGCTCGCAGGCTTGCTCTCCGATGAGCGGCGGTTCATCCGCGAGCACGCCGCATGGGCGCTCGGATCGGGGCTTCCCCGGTTCGACGCGATCGGCCGGCTGCTCGGCATGGTCGTGTCCGGCGGGTTCCCGGGCATGCTCGCGCAACGCGCGCTGGAGCAGTGGACCGACGCGGTGCCCGAGGCGCTGGTCGCGGGCCTCGAGGGCGCGATGCTCGGCATCGTCGAGCCCGAGGCGCGGGCGCGTCTCGTCGAGACCCTCGGCCTCGTGCGCGATCGCCTGGCCGATGCGCCCCTCGCGCGTCTCGCCGCGGACGAGCAGGAGCCCGACGTCGTGCGCGCCGCGGCGGTCGCCGCGCTCGGCGACCGCCCGGCCGACCAGACGGCGGGCGCGGTCCTGCACCACCTCGCGGATCGCGGGGGACCGCTCGCCGAGGTGGCCCGGCTCGCACTCATCGACCGCTCGGCGGCGGACCGACAGCTCCGGCGCCGCGCCGACGGGTGCACGATCGCCCAGCTGTTCCTGCACGCCGACATCGATCCCGAGCTCAGCGCCGCCGGCGCGGGCGACAACGGCGGCATCGCCACCCTGCTCGTCCGACTCGGCGACGCGCTCACCGAGGACCCGGCGGGCGGGATCGCGCGGGTCGTCACGCTGTCGCGCGGATCCGGGGCCGACGCGGTGGCCGACGCGCTCGCGATCGAGGCGGAGCCCGGAGAGCCTGGGCACGCCTACGCCCGGATCCCGATGCCGTCCGAGTCGGTGCCGGCCGCCCAGGCGTGGCCGCTGCGGGTGGCGGCGCGCCGCGGCATCCGTCGCGCCCTGCGCGCCGCAGGCGGCGTCGACCTGCTGCACCTGCGGATGGCGGAAGTCGGCAGCCTCGCCGCGTCGGAGGTGGCGCGCGAGCTGGGCATCCCCGTCGTCTTCACGGTGGCGCCCGATCCGCACGGGGTCATCGACTCCCTCGACCGGTCCGGACGGCTGACGCGCGACCGCTTCGGCGACGTCGACGCCGTCGAGCACTTCTGGTTCCGCGCCCGACTCGTCCAGCGCCTCGCGGCGAACGCCGCGCACACGGTCGTGTTCCCCCGCCCGCGCCTCCGGGATGACCTCCGGCGCCTGGTCGGCATCGACCTCGACGCGCACGCCGAGCGGCACACGATCGTGCCCGAGGGCGTCGACCTCGTCACGGCCGAGGCGGCACTCGACGAGGCATCCGCCCACGCGGACGGAGCCGAGCCGGGTCCCGCGCTCGCCGAGCTCCGCCGCCTGCTCGAGGATCTCGCTCCCGAGCGCCGCGGACTGCCCCTCATCGTCACGGCCGGTCGCCTGCACCGCGTCAAGGGCATGGCCGCGCTCGTCGACGCGTGGGCGACCGGCCCGCTCGCGGTCCGAGCGAACCTGCTCGTCATCGGCGGCGACCTCGAGCGCCCGTCCGCCGACGAACGCGAGCAGCTCGACCGCATCGACGCGATCGTCCCGCCGCCGGAGCGATCCGCGGCCGGCCTGATCCTGGCGGGCCATCGTCCGAACGACGTGACGGCACGCTGGCTGGCCGCGGTCCGCGTCGGCGTGCCGCGGCTCGCCGCCCCGCGCGGCGTGTACGCGTGCGCCAGCCTCAAGGAGGAGTTCGGGCTGGCCCTGCTCGAGGCGATGGCCGTCGGCCTGTTCGTCGTCGCGCCCGACGGAGGCGGCCCGGCCACCTACGTCGCCGACGGCGACACGGGACTGCTCACGGCGACCTGGGATCCCGCCCGCCTGGCCGACGCGCTCGAGGCCGCGGTGTCCGGAGTCGCTGCCGAGCGCGACGACGGACGGGCCGAGCGGTCGCGCGCGATGGTCCGCGAGCACTTCACGATCCAGCGGATGGCGCGCACCCTCGCCGGGGTCTACGTCGGCGTCGCGCGCGACGAGGCAGCCCTGCTCGGTGCCGTCGATCGGACGGCGTCGTGACGCTGCTCGTCATCAGCCCCGACTACGCGTCGCACCTGCTGCCGCTGGCCACCCTCGCGACGGCGTGGCGCGATCGCGGCGAGCGCGTGGTCGTCGCATCCGGCCCCGCCACCGCGGGGATCGCCGACGCGTTCGGCCTCGAGCGGCGTGAGCTCCGCCTCGGCCGCGGCTCGAATCCGGGCGTGATCAGGGCCGAGGATCAGCCCGCCGACGAAGGCGCGTCGCTGCGCGGGTTCTTCGCTGCCACGCGCGAGGGCGCCGTCGCAACGCTGCGCTACCAGGCCTCCGAGCGGCTGACCGACCTGATGTGGCAGCCGGTCGAGTCGGCATGGGCCACACAGCGGGTCGTCGACGAGGTGGACCCCGACGCCGTGCTGGTCGACCACCTCGCGTTCAGCGCACGCCTCGGGCTCGAGACGGCCGGCGTCCCCTACGGCGACGTCGTGCTGGGACATCCGAGTGCACTGCCGGTCGGTGACGAGGTGTACGGATACCCGCCCGAGTGGCCCGCGGCGTTCCGACCCGATCCCAGCGGTCTCGCCGACCTGCGTGCGCTCTGCGGGCGGGTCTCCGATCGCTTCGCCGAGGAGTGGAACCGGGCGGCGTCTGAGCTCGACCCCTCGTTCCCGTCGACCGCGGACGCGTTCGCGGAGCACGGGCCGCTCGTGCTCTTCAACTCGCCGTCGGAGCTCGTGGACGACCGGCGGCGGGCGCTGCTCCCACCGCATCGCTTCCTCGGCTCGGCGCTCCGCGAGGAGCCCGAGGATCGCGAGGTCGCCGAATGGGTCGAGACCGCAGGCCGCTTCGCCTACGTGAGCTTCGGCAGCTTCCTCTCCGTCCGCGCCGACGTGCTCCGCCGAGTGTCCGACGCGCTCCGGTCCCTCGGGCTCAGGGCCGCGGTCGCGAGCGGCTCCGCGGATCCGCGCGAGCTCGGCGAGCTGCCCGGCGACTGGCTCGTGCGCCCGTACCTGCCGCAGGTGCGACTGCTGCGCGCCGCGTCGGTCGCCGTGACGCACGGCGGCAACAACTCCGTGACCGAGGCGCTGGGCTGCGGCGTCCCGCTCGTGGTGCTGCCGTTCTCGACGGACCAGTTCGCCGGCGCGGCCGCGGTCGAGCGCAGCGGCTTCGGCGTCGCACTCGACCCGAACGCGGCCACGACCGACGACCTCGCACGAGCGCTGCAGCACGCGCTCCACCTCGACACGGCGGCGCGCGAACGGCTCGACGCGCTCGCTGGGGTCCAGGCGGCGCGCCCGGGCCCCGAGGTCGCGTTCGACGCCCTCGACGCCCCGCTCGACCTCGAGCGCGCGAGCTGACCAGGCCGACGCGAGCCGACGAGTGCGAGCCGACTACGCCGAGGCGAGCGCCGCGTCGACGATGCGCTTGGCCTCGGCCTGCACCTCGGCGAGGTGCTGCGGCCCCTTGAACGACTCGGCGTAGATCTTGTAGACGTCCTCGGTGCCGCTCGGACGCGCCGCGAACCACGCGTTCTCGGTCGCCACCTTCACTCCGCCGACCGACGCGCCGTTGCCGGGCGCAGACGAGAGCTTCGCCACGATGGGATCGCCCGCCAGCTCGGTCGCCGAGATGGCGTCGCCGTCGAGCTTGCCGAGGGCGGCCTTCTGCGCAGCGGATGCCGCGGCATCCGTTCGCTCGTAGGCCGGATCGCCGAACCGCTCGACGAGCTCGGCGTACAGCTGCGAGGGGCTCTTGCCCGTCACCGCGCGGATCTCGGAGGCGAGCAGGCACAGCAGGATGCCGTCCTTGTCGGTGGTCCACACCGTGCCGTCCTTGCGCAGGAAGGACGCGCCGGCGCTCTCCTCGCCGCCGAACGCGACCGACCCGTCGATGAGGCCGGGCACGAACCACTTGAACCCGACCGGGACCTCGACGAGCGTGCGGCCGAGCGACTCGGCGACGCGGTCGATCATCGAGCTCGAGACGAGCGTCTTGCCGATGGCGGCATCGGCCGGCCACGAGGGCCGGTGCGTGTAGAGGTACTCGATGGCGACCGCGAGGTAGTGGTTGGGGTTCATGAGGCCGGCGTCGGGGGTCACGATGCCGTGCCGGTCGGCGTCGGCGTCGTTGCCGGTGAGGATCTCGAACCGGTCGCGGTTGGCGAGCACCGAGGCCATCGCGTTGGGGCTCGACGGATCCATGCGGATCTTGCCGTCCCAGTCGAGCGTCATGAACGCCCAGCGCGTGTCGACCTTCTCGTTCACGACCTCGAGGTCGATGCCGTAGCGGTCGCGGATGGCGCCCCAGTAGCCGACCGACGCGCCGCCGAGCGGGTCGGCGCCGATGCGGATGCCGCTGCGCTTGATCGCGTCGAAGTCGATGATGTACTGCAGGTCCTCGACGTAGCGGCCGCGGAAGTCGTAGGTCTCGACGGCGGACGGCTCGGCCTGGTTGACCCCGTGCAGGCCGTCGGCGATGTGCTCGTTCGCGCGATTCGCGATCCAGTTCGTCGCGTCGGAGTCGGCCGGGCCGCCGTGCGGCGGGTTGTACTTGATCCCGCCGTCCTGCGGCGGGTTGTGGCTCGGGGTGATGACGATGCCGTCGGCCTCGCCCTCGGCGCGTGAGGCGGGGTCGTTGTTCCAAGTGAGGATGGCGTGGCTGAGCGCCGGCGTGGGCACGTAGTCGTCGTACTCGTCGGCCAGGACGCGCACGCCGTTGGCGACGAGCACGTCGAGCGCGGTCGTCTGCGCCGGGCCGCTCAGCCCGTGCGTGTCGGCGCCGATGAACAGCGGACCGGTGATGCCCTGGCTGTTCCGGTAGTCGACGATCGCCTGCGTGATGGCGAGGATGTGGTCCTCGTTGAACGCGGTGTTGAGGCTCGAACCGCGGTGCCCCGAGGTGCCGAACACGACGCGCTGCTCGGGGATCGAGACATCCGGATGCAGGTCGTAGTACGCCCGGAGCAGGGCCTCCACGTCGATCAGGTCGGATTCGGTCGCCGGGGTGCCCGCTCGCTCGTGCATGCCCCCAGTCTGCCCCTCCGGTTCCGTCGGCGACACCCCTTGCGGGGCCGTCACCGGCGCCGCTCAGGGCCGTGCCGCGGCGGAACCGAACACCCCCTCGGGGTCGTAGCGGCGGCGGACCTCCCGGACGCGCGCCTCGTTCGCACCGAGGGTCAGGCCGCTCACGCCGGCGCCCTCCTCCTCGTCGAGCCCGGCGAAGTTCAGGTACATGCCGCGTGACCCCGGCTCGAGCGCGTTCCACAGCCCTCTCGCCCAGGCGATCGAGTCGTCGTCGAGCGCGGGGTCGCGCCAGATCGCGTCCACGCTCACGTTGAACCGTGCGCCGCGGTGCGCAAACGCCGTGTCGTCGGACCCGATCCGGTCGACCGCGCCGCCGAGGGTGCGCACGAACACGGCCGAGTTCGGGTCGGGTCGACGGGCTGCGTGCCCGACGATGAGGTCGATGGCCTCGTCGTCCAGGTCGTCCATGAAGTGAGACTTCCAGTAGTAGCGTCCGCCGTCGGGCAGCGCGAAGTCGAACTGGCTCTGGGCCTCCACCCAGGTGCTCGTGCCGCTGAGGTCGAGGATCGGTTCGCCGAGGGCGCCGAACGGCTCGAGCACCGGTGCGGCATCCGCCGCGTCGCCGATGTACGTGCCGATGGCGATCGCGATCGGCACGCCGACGATCTCGTCGGGCAGGCCCGGGAAGGGCGGCAGCGCCCACAGCGCGAACTGGGGGGCGATGGTGGTCGGCGCCTCCACGGCGAGCCGCCGCCACGCGCGGAACACCGCGCCGGCCTCCTCGGGCGCGTAGACGAACGCGGCCGCGGCGACGTCGGGGCCGAGCGGATGCAGCGCGAACGTGAACTCGGTGACCACGCCGAGTCCGCGGCCGGCACCGCGCAGGGCCCAGAACAGGTCCGCGTTCTCGTCGGCGCTCGCGCGACGCACCTGACCGTCGGCCGTGACGACGGTCATCGAGATCAGGTTGTCGCAGCTCAGCCCGTGGGTGCGCTGCATCAGGCCGAGGCCTCCGCCGAGGGTCAGGCCGGCGACGCCGGTCTCGGAGACCTCGCCGCCCGGCGTCGCGAGCCCGAACGCCTGGGTCGCGGCATCCACGTCGGCCCAGCGCGCCCCACCCTGCACTCGGGCCGTGCGCGCGACCGGATCCACGACCACGTCACGCAGCTCCGACAGGTCGATGACCAGCCCGTCGTCGCAGACGGCGCTGCCGGCGACCTGGTGCCCGCCGCCGCGGATCGAGACGGGCGGCCGATGCGTCCGCGCCGCCTCGACGCACGCGATCACGTCAGCGATGTCGGCGCAGCGGACCATGACCTCGGGATGCCGGTCGATCAGGCCGTTCCACACCGCCCTCGCGTGGTCGTACTCCGAGTGGTCCCGGCCCATCACCGTTCCTCGTACTCGCGAGCGCAGGTCATCGAGCATCGACCCGCGCGCGACCTCCGGCAATGACATGATCACCCTCGCTTCCCCGCCTCGGCGCGGCGGCTGCGCTCAGGCTAGGACCGCCGGTCGGGCCGGATCATGGGGTGAACGCCCCATCTTCGCGGCGCTCGACCGACGAGGTCTCGTCGCCGAGGAGGCGGTGGCGCATGGCGAAGACGGCGACCGTCGCGCGGTTGCGCGCGCCGGTCTTCGTGTAGATGTGGTCGATGTGGTGGCCGATCGTCTTCGGCGACACGTGGAGGTGCGCCGCGATCTCGGCGTTCGAGCGGCCGCGGGCGGCCAGCCCGAGCACCTCCACCTCACGATCGGTGAGGCCCTCCGGCCACTCCCGGCGGCGGTGCCGACGGTGACCGGCGGCGACGAGGACAGCCTCCACGGCGTCCGCGTCGAGCCGCCCCTCGCGGACCTCGCCGCGCAGCAGTGCCGGGAGCTCGGTGGCGGGGATCGCGGGCCGATGCGGCCGATGCGTCGACGCCGAGGTGTACAGGTCGGCGGCCGCGAGGAGCCGGGCGGGCCGCGAGAGCTCGGCGCTCGAGATGCCGCGGGGATAGCCCGACCCGTCGAGGCGCTCGTGGTGCTGGCACGCGACGCGGCCATGCAGGCGCAACCCGGGGAACGGCTCGAGGATCGCCTCGGTGTAGTACGGATGCAGCCGCAGCTGCTCGACCTGCGCGGGCGTGTGCGGACGCCGCGACTCCCACACGGCGGCCGGGACCCCCATCCGGCCGAGGTCGTGCAGCAGCGCCGCGCGCCGCACGCCCGCGCGTTCGACCGCGGTGAGACCGAACTCGCCGGCCGCGGCGTCGACGAGCTCCGCCGTGGCCGCCTGATGCCCGAGCAGCGTCGGCGTCTTGAGGTCGACGTAGTCCGCCAGCACGACCAGCGACTCGTCGAGGCGGTCGCCGTCGATCTCGTCGTCGAGCCCGGGGCACAGCCGCATCGTCGAGTCGAACGCCTCGCCGGCATCGAGGGTGTCGAAGATCTCCTCCGCCTCGTCGCAGAACAGGTCGACGAGATCGGGATCGAACTGGGTGCCGCGCCGGGCGCGTGCCACCGCGACGGCCGCGTCCGTTCCACCGGCGCGCCGGATCGCCAACACGACGTCGCCGAGGTTCGCCGCCCGCGCCGAGAAGTCCGCTTCGTCGCCGCGCAGGCCCCGGGGTTCGCCCTTACCGTCCCACCGCTCGAACACCTGGTCGAGACCGCTGCACAGCTGCCCCGGCACGCCGAGCGCCTCCGCGAGGGCAGCCGCCGCCGCGAGGTGGTTCGCGAACATCTCGTCGGCCTCCCGCACGCCCTCCTCGCGGAACGCGGCGAGCGTGCGCCGCCGCTGCGACCAGGGCTGGCCGGCTCCGACGTTGCGGAGCATGAAGACCATCCCGTCCTGGTCGTCGGCGAGGTCGAGGTTCCGGAGGTCGGCCTTGACCCGGTGGTCGTCGCCGAACCAGCGCGCCTGCTCGAGCGAATCGACGTGGCATCCGGCCCACGACAGCATCGAGGTGTGAAAGACCTCGCGCCGCTCGTCCGCGTCGAGACCCGCCCGCTCCGCGAGCCGCAGGGCGATGTACGTCTGGCCGAGGACGTGGCCCATGGGTTGGCCCATGCACAGGTCGATCCCGCGTGACAGGGCCGCGAGCAGCTCGTGCCGATGCACGCGCGGCTCGCCGACGATGTCGACCGCGGGCATGGGACGATTCTCCCTCAGATGGCGAGGGCGCGCACCGCCGTGGCGATCGCGTGGATCGCGAGGCCCGCGAGCGCGCCGACGACGGTGCCGTTGATGCGGATGTACTGCAGGTCGCGGCCGACCTGGAGCTCGATCTTCTCCGTGGTCTCGGTCGGGTCCCACCGCTCGACGGTCTCGGTGATCACGCCCGCGATCTCATGGCGGTACTTGCCGAGGACGTAGGCCGCGGCATCCGTCACCCACACATCGACCTTGGCGGCGAGCTCGGCGTCGGTCGCGAGCCGCGACCCCACCTCGATCAGCCCCGAGCGCAGCCCCGCGCGCAGCTCGCTCGACGGGTCCGCGAGCGACTGGGCGAGCGACACCTTGACCGAGCCCCACACCTCGCCGGCGAACTCCCGCAGCCTCGGGCTCTCGACGAGGTCGGCCTTGAGGTGCTCGACCCGCGCGATCATCGCAGGGTCGTGCTGGAGGTCGTCGGCGAGCTCGGCGAGCCACCGGTCGATCGCGAGGCGCAGCGGATGCTGCGGATCATCGCGCACCGCGCGCGCGAACGCGAGGACCTCCCGGTACGCCTTGTCGTCGACGAGGCCGCCCACGAAGCCCGGCATCCACCGCGGCAACCGGCTCGAGACCATGCTGCCGAACGCCTCGGGATGCGCGATCAGCCACGATTCGGCCCGCTCGAGCACGGCATCGACCGCGGCGCGCTGCTGGTCGGCCTCCACGAGACGCGCACCCACGCGGCCGATCGCGGGCCCCCACTCGGGCTCGAGCAGGTGCCGGCGCGCGAGCTGTTCGATCACGTCGGCCACGTCGTCGTCGGCGAGCAGCGTGAGCACGCCGCGCCCGGCGACCGACACTTCGGCGGTCACGCGCGAGGCGTTGGCGGGTTCGCGCAGCCACTCGCCGAGCCGGTGCGCGACGCCCATCGAGCGCAGCTTGCCCGCCACCACCGCGTCGGAGAGGAACTCGTCCTCGACGAATGCGCCGAGCGCGGCGCCGATCTCGTCCTTGCGCCGCGGGATGATCGCGGTGTGGGGGATCGGCAGGCCGAGCGGATGGCGGAACAGCGCCGTCACGGCGAACCAATCCGCGATCGCGCCGACCATCGCGCCCTCGGCGGCGGCGCGCACGAACCCCATCCATGGGATCTTGTCCTGCAGCGGGAACGCGACCGCGAACACCGCGGCGGCCACGATGAGCAGGCTCGTCGCGAGCCGCTTCATGCGACGCAGCGCGATGCGTCGCTCCTCGTCGGTCGGCACCGTCCGGTGCGGTGCCGCGACGTCCATCGTCCGGGTCATCTCGCGCACCCCCTCTGGCGCTGATTCTGCCCCGAGCGACGGGGTTCGGGGAGGGAAACACGGCGATCTCCCAACGTAGGCTGGCGGCATGACGGATGCTGCGGCGCCACGACCCGACGAGACCTACTCGTACCTGGGGCCGGCCGGCACGTTCACCGAGGCCGCGTTGAAGCAGGTGCCCGAGGCATCCGGCAAGCACTGGCGGAGCGTCAACAACGTGGGCGAGGCGCTCGCCGACGTTGTCGACGGCCGTTCGGTCGCGGCGATGATCGCCATCGAGAATTCCGTCGACGGCGGGGTCACGGCCACGCAGGACGCGCTCGCGACCGTGCCGGGTCTCCGGATCGTCGGCGAGTACCTGGTGCCCGTGAACTTCGTGCTCGTGGGCAGGCCCGGCACGCGGCTCGACGAGGTGCGGGTCGTGAACGCGCACCCGGTCGCGTACGCGCAGTCCCGCGGATGGCTCGAGCGCACGCTGCCCGACCACGCGCACCTGCCCGCGACGAGCAACGTCCAGGCCGCGGCATCCCTCTTCGAGAACGGACTGGCCGACGCGGCGGTGGCCCCGCCCGGCATCGTCGACCACCTCGACGTCGAGGTGCTCGCCGAGGGGATCGGCGACAACCCCAACGCGATGACCCGGTTCGTGCTCGTGAGCCGTGCTCGCCGCATCGCGGCACGCACGGGCGCCGACAAGACCAGCCTCATCGTCGAGCTGCCCGACGACGAGCCCGGATCGCTGCTCGCGATGCTCGAGCAGTTCTCGACCCGGGGCGTGAACCTGTCGCTCCTGCAGTCCCGTCCGATCGGCGACGAGATGGGCCGCTACCGGTTCGTGGTCGACCTCGAGGGGCATGTCGAGGACGAGCGCGTGGCCGACGCGCTGCTCGGGCTCCGGCGGTTCAGCCCGAAGGTGATCTACCTGGGCTCGTACGCGCGCGCCGACCGTCGTGAGGCGCAGTACCACTCGAAGTACGAGGACGACATCTTCATCGAGTCGCGCGACTGGCTTCGTGGCATCCTGAGCGGGGAACCCGAGGAGGACTGAGCCATGGCGGGGGCGGCGACGGGGCCGGATTTCGATCCGCGGTACGACGCGCGCTACCAGCGCGGTTGGGCGCCGGGCGAGTCGGATGGCTCGGCGCCGGATGATCCCGCGGCGCCCGACGAGCCCGTGGCGGGCCGGGCGGATCCGCCCCAGGATCCAGTCATGTCGAGCCCACCGCCCGCATCCGCCGACGATCCGTATCCCGAAGCCGAGCCCGAGCCCGAGCCCGAGCCCGCGTCCGCGTCCGCGCCCGCGCCCGCGCCCGCGCCCGCGCCCGCGCCCGCCGGAGTGGACCCATCGGCGCCGATCCCCTGGACCACCGCGCCGTCGCTGCCGCCGGTCGACGTGGAGGGTCGTCGCGATGCCGCACGGATCATCCGCGTCGCCCTCGGCGTCGCCTGGGCGATCGCGATCGCGGCGACGCTGATCGGCGCCGGGCTCGTCTGGTCGCTCATCTCGGTGGAGGACCCGTTCGGAATCCCGGGCGGCGGCGAGGTCGAGCTCCTGGTGCGGACGCTCGCCCAGTTCGTCGCCCCGAGCCTCCTCTCGACCGGACTCCTCGGGATGGTCGCGCTGCTCGTCGTCGACGGACTCCGCCGAGCCGGGAGGATCGGCGTGCCGGTGGCCGATGGGAGCGGCGGTCCATCATGATCCGGGCCGTGCTCGATCGATCGGTCATCGCACTGGCGGTCCTCGCCCTGGCGGCCGCGGTCATGCTGTGGCGCATGATGACGGGATTCGTGGATGCCACGTCCACGTTCGAGGGCGTCGTCCAGTCGAGCGAGGAACAGCGCGCAGCGGAGATCGTGTTCTTCATGACGTACCTGGTGAGCCCCGCCGTCACGGCGGCGCTCGTCGGAGCGCTGGTCGGCCTTCCGCTCGTGATCGGCGCGCGGGCCGCGGCGCTGCGGCGCGCCCGGGCGGCAGCCGGTGCAGCCGAGGGGTCGCCTACTCCTCGACGACCTCCTTCGGATCGTCCGTAGCGGGCTCGTCGGCCGGCTTGTCCTTCGGCGGCTCCGTGACCCGCACCGTGAGCGCCCTCGCGTCGACCACGAATCGGGCGGCCGTGATCACGCCCATCTCCTCGCCGTCGATCTCGAACTCCTGCGGCTCGCCGTCGATGACGACGTCGATCGACTGGCCGCTCGAGTAGACGACCTCGCGTCGCTTGTTGCCGCCGGTCAGGTCGATCAGCTGGCGGCCGAGCGCGGTCTTGCGCAGCACGCGGTTCTCCCACGCGATCTTGCGCCAGACCATGAGCCAGCCCCAGAAGTTGCGGGGCTGCAGCCGCACGACGTCGAGCTGGCCGTCGTCGATCGCCGCGTCGGGGATGAGCTCGAGGTTGCCGGGCAGGTAGCCGAGGTTCGCGATGAGCACGCTCGCCACGCGCGACCGGTGCGTGCGCCCGTCGTCCATGCGGTGCGCGACGCGGAACGGCGCGGAGTTCGGGATGGCGCGGATCCCGGCGTCGACGTAGGCGAGCCATCCGACCCGCTTCTTCAGGTCGGGATCGGTGTTGGCGATCATCGCCGCGTCGAAGCCGATGCCGCTCATGACGAGCGACACCTCGGACTCGGTCTTGCCGTCGGGCCGCCGTACGCGCGCCCGTAGCACGTCGACCTTGCGGTCCGCCCCCGTGAAGGCCAGCGCCACCGCGCCGGGGATGTCGTTGACGGGGATGTCGAGGTTGCGTGCGAACAGGTTGCCCGTTCCGAGCGGGATCAGGCCCACGGGGATGGAGGCGCCGTCGAGGCCCTCGGCGACTGCGCGCACCGTGCCGTCGCCACCCGCCGAGATGATGAGGTCGACCTGCTCCTCGACCGCCTCCCGCGCCTGGCCGGCGCCGGGGTCCTCCTCGGTCGTCTCGATCCAGAGCGTGGGTCCGTAGCCCTGCTCGGACTCGATCTCGGACACCGCGGCGCGCAGCTCGTCGACGCCCTGCTTCACCGGATTGAAGATGACGGCGGCGCGCTTGCCCCCGCCGCCTGCATCCGTCTGCCCTTCGCTGCCCGCGTCCATGCGTCGAATCTAGGGCATGCGCCCCTGCGGGCAGGCGGGTTGCGCGACGGCGCTCGGTCGGGCATGGGATGGCACGCCCTAGACTTGCTCGGGTGATCGACCCCGTACTGCTCCGCGAGAACCCCGACCTGGTCAAGCGCTCGCAGGAGGTGCGCGGGGAGTCCGCCACGCTCGTCGACGACGCGGTCGCCGCCGACGCCGCACGACGCACCGCCATCTCGTCGTTCGAGACGCTGCGCGCCGAGCAGAACGCCTTCGGCAAGCAGGTCGCGAAGGCCCCGAAGGACGAGAAGGCCGCGCTGGTCGCGCAGGCGCAGGAGCTCGCGGCGAAGGTCAAGCAGGCCAATGCGGAGGCCACGGCCGCCGAAGAGGCGTTCACCACCGCCGTGCAGCGACTCGGCAACGTCGTCATCGAGGGCGTGCCCGCCGGCGGCGAGGACGACTTCGACGTGCTGCGCGAGGTTGGCGAGATCCCGGCTTTCGGCTTCGAGCCGCGCGATCACCTCGAGATCGGCGAGCTGCTCGACGCGATCGACATGGCGCGCGGGGCCAAGGTGTCGGGCGCCCGCTTCCATTTCCTGAAGGGCGTCGGCGCGCGGCTCGAGCTCGCGCTCATGAACATGGCCCTCGACAAGGCGATCGCCAACGGCTTCACGCCGCTGATCACCCCGACGCTCGTGCGGCCCGAGATCATGCAGGGCACCGGATTCCTCGGCGCGCACTCCGAGGAGGTCTACCACCTGCCCGCCGACGACCTCTACCTCGTGGGCACGAGCGAGGTCGCGCTCGCCGGCTACCACTCCGACGAGATCCTGGACCTCTCGAACGGCCCCATCCGCTACGCCGGCTGGTCGACGTGCTACCGCCGCGAGGCCGGCAGCCACGGCAAGGACACGCGCGGCATCATCCGCGTGCACCAGTTCGACAAGCTCGAGATGTTCTCGTACGTCGACCCCGCCGACGCCGAGGTCGAGCACGAGCGGCTGCTCGCCTGGCAGGAGGAGATGCTGCAGGCCCTCGGCCTGGCCTACCGCGTGATCGACGTCGCCGCGGGCGACCTCGGCTCGAGCGCGGCCCGCAAGTACGACATCGAGGCCTGGGTGCCGACGCAGCAGGCGTACCGCGAGCTCACGTCGACTTCGAACTGCACGACGTTCCAGGCGCGTCGCCTCGACATCCGCCACCGCACCGAGAGCGGAAAGACGGCGCCGGTCGCGACGCTGAACGGCACGCTCGCCACCACGCGCTGGATCGTCGCGATCCTCGAGACGCACCAGCAGGAGGACGGTTCGGTCATCGTGCCCGAGGCGCTCCGCGGCTACCTCGGCGGCCTCGAGGTGCTCCGCCCCGTCGAGCGATGAGCGAGCGGATGCCGCAGGGCGACGTTCGAGCGGGCGGCTCCGGCGCGGTGTCGCGGCCGGCCCGGGTGCCCGACGCCGACCGCTGGTTCGTGGCGCTCGACGTGGATGGCACGGTCATGCACGAGGACGAGTCGATCGACCCGCGCGTGGCCGACGCCGTGGCATCCGCCGTCGCCCGAGGTCACCTCGTGACGCTCGCGACCGGCCGCTCGTGGGCGACCACCAGGCCGGTGCTCGAGCACCTCGAGCTCGAGCCCGACTACGTCGTGTGCGCGAACGGTGCCATGACGATGCGCCGCGATCCTTCCGCGCCCGACGGGTGGGTGCGCGAGCACGTCGAGACGTTCGACGCGACGCCCGTGCTCCGGCAGATCCGCGAGGAACTCCCGAGCGGTCGCTTCCTCCTGGAGCTCGAGGACGGCTTCCGGCTGTACACCGAGGGCATGACCGACTGGAACCTCGAGCGAGCCCGCCTGGTCGAGTTCGACGAACTGCTCGGGCAGCGCGCCATCCGGATCGTCGCGACCTCGGTCGACCACGAACTCGACGAGTTCTTCCGCGTCGTCGAGCAGATGGGACTGAACCACGTCAGCTACGCCATCGGATGGACGGCGTGGCTCGACATCGCCCCCGACGGCGTGAACAAGGCGACCGCGCTCGAGCGCGTGCGCGGCTGGATGGGGCTTCCGCTGCAGCGCGTGATCGCCGTGGGCGACGGGCGGAACGACATCGAGATGTTCCACTGGGCGCGTGCCGCCGGGCGCGCCGTCGCGATGGGACAGGCACCGGCCGAGGTGGTCGAGGCGGCCGCCGAGCGCACCGGCACGATCGACGAGGCGGGCCTCGCCCCGGTGCTCGACTCGCTGCCCTGATCCGCTGCGGTGCGTCGCGGGACGTTCCTCCCATCTGATCAGGAGGTCGGCGAGTAGGATCGCGCCAGGGGGAGGGCGTGATCGGATCGGGGTCGGAACCGGACGAGGACGCGCCGGACGACGACGGTGCGTCTCGTGACCATGCACTCGCGGATGCGGTCGAGCAGGGCGCCTCGACGGAGGGTCCGCTTCCCGAGCCGCTGATGCTGGTGCCGCCAGCGCCGTCGACCGGTTCGCTCCCCGCGCCCGTGCTCACCGAGGCATCCCTGCCGCCGGCCCGGCACGGCCGTCTCGTACGCCACGGCACCGGGCGCACGGTCGGGAAGGGCTTCGGCGCCGTCGTGGCCGTGCTCGCCCTCAGCGGCGCGGCGATCGGGGGGTTCGCGGTGATCGACGTCGTCCGCGAGATCAAGCCGCCGGTCCAGCTCGAGAGCGAGGAGGTGCTCGAGGACGTGCCCGACATCGGGGCGATGGAGGGCGGCCTCAACTTCCTGCTCGTCGGCAGCGACAAGCGACCCGCCAGCGGCGCGTTCGGCGATCCCGACATCGATTCCGCGACCCTCAACGACGTGACGATGCTGGTGCACATCGCCGAGGACCACTCGCACGTCGAGGTGGTCAGCTTCCCGCGCGACATGATCGTCGACGTGCCCGCGTGCCCGAGCCCGGACGGGTCGACCGAGGGGTACGGCGCGCGGTTCGGCGTGAAGCTCAACACGATCCTGAAGGACGGCGGGTTCGCCTGCATCGCGTCGACGCTCGAGCAGATGCTCGGCATCACGATCCCGGTGGGCGGGATCGTGGAGTTCGACGGGGTCGCGGCGCTCGCCGAGGCGGTCGGCGGCGTCGAGGTCTGCCTCGTCGACCCGGTCGAGGATCCGTACTCGGGCCTGAACCTCGCGGCCGGCACCCACTCGATCACGGGATACCAGGCGCTCGCGTTCCTGCGGACCCGCCATGCCGTCGGCGACGGCAGCGACCTCGGCCGCATCTCGATCCAGCAGACGTTCCTCGCGTCGCTCGCCCGCACGCTGCAGTCGACCGGCACGCTCAGCAATCCGATCAAGCTCTACGCGATCGCCAAGGCGGTGCTGGCCAACATGACGCTCTCGCAGGGCCTGCGCGATGCCGGGCGGCTCGTGTCGGTCGCGAGGGCGATGCAGGCCATCGACCTCGACAAGATCGCGTTCATCCAGTACCCGACCGCGTACACGTGGGACTTCAGCGCCGTCGAGCCCAGCGAATCGGCCCGGGTGGTCGCGTCGGCGCTCCAGCGCGACGTGCCGGTCTCGTTCAACCCCACCGCCACGGGCGGCTCGTCGTTCGGCACCGTCGAGCCCGAGGCGCCCGCCCCGACCGCGGCGCCGACCCCGACCGCGACCCCGTCGACACCGCCGTCCGCCGGTGCGACGCCGCCGCCGACCCCCTCGACCGCGCCGACTCCGGCGGCCGAGGCCCTGCCCGGTGACGTCACCGGGCAGACGGCGGAGGAGGTCAGGTGCGCCGCGGCGAACGCCGGCTGACCTGACCGGGCGCGCGCGCCGCGCCATCCGGCTCAGCGCCCTTTCAGGCGACTCGTGAAAGCCTGTCTGAGAGGTGCTTCGGCTAGAATCGGGGCCTGCCCAGCCCGTCGACGCGCCGCACCACGCGGACCGTCGCCGTGCCGGGCGAGGAGGGCTGTCCGAGCGGCCGATGGAGCTGGTCTTGAAAACCAGTGGGCAGCAATGCCTCGTGGGTTCGAATCCCACGCCCTCCGCACCGCGCGAGAGACCGACGAGAGAGGAGCAGACCGAGTGAGCCGAGCGTCTCAGCCGACTCCCCGATCCGACGACTCCCCGGCGATCGCCCGCCACGGCCGCCTTCGCAGCAACGGCGTCTGGGCCACCGTGGCCAAGGCCGCCGCCTCAGTGCTCGCGGTCGTCCTCGCTTCGGGCACTGCGGTCGCCGCGTACGCCGCGTTCGATCTCGCCGCCACCGCGAAGCCGACCGTGTCGCTGGGCAACGAGTCGGTGCTCGACGGCGTGCCCGACGTGGGCGCCATCGACGGCGGCGTGAACCTGCTCGTCATCGGCAGCGACAGCCGCGCCGGTCAGGGCGACGGCTTCGGCGATCCCGACGAGGAGACCGCCGTGCTCAACGACGTGAACCTGCTCCTGCACATCTCGGAGGACCACTCGCACGCCGAGGTCATCAGCTTCCCCCGCGACATGCTCGTCGACGTGCCCGCCGGCTGCACCGACCCCGCTTCAGGCGAGGAGCTCTGGGAACAGTACGACGTCAAGATCAACTCGGTGCTCGCGTACGGCGGCATGCCGTGCGTGGTCAAGACCATCGGCGAGCTCACGGGCCTCACCATCCCGTTCGCGGGGATCGTCCAGTTCATGGGCGCGGCGGCGATCTCCGAGGCGGTGGGCGGCGTCTCGGTCTGCGTGGCCGAGCCCATCGAGGACGCGAACACCGACCTCTACCTCGAGGCCGGAACCCACGAACTCAAGGGCCTGCAGGCGCTGCAGTTCCTCCGCACCCGCTACGGCGTCGGCGACGGCTCCGACCTCGGCCGCATCTCGAACCAGCAGGTGTTCATGTCGGCGCTCGCGCGCGAGCTGCAGTCCGAGGGCACGCTCACCGATCCGGTGAAGCTCTACTCGATCGCCAAGGCCGCGCTCGACAACATGCAGCTCTCGTCGACGCTCGCCGACCCCACCATGATGGTGTCGATCGCGAAGGCCGCGAAGGACATCGACCTCTCGAAGATCGCCTTCGTGCAGTACCCGACGGCCTACTCGGACGACTGGTCCGCCGTCATGCCGACCGACTCGGCCGAGTCCGTCAACCTGGCGCTCCAGCAGGACCTGCCCATGACGCTCGACCCCACCGCGCTCGAGGACAACGACTTCGCGTCGGCGGCCGACCCGAACGCGGCGGCCGTCGAGCCAGAGACGCCGGCCGACGTGCCCGCCGAGACGCCCGCCACCGAGGCGCCCGCGCCCACCGAGCAGGCGCTGCCGAGCGACGTCACGGGCCAGACGGCGGCCGAGACGCGCTGCTCGGCGGGCCGCACCCTCGCCGACCAGTAGGCGCGTCGTCGCGGCATCCGGCTGCTCGAATCGTCTTTCGAACGGATGCCGGTTATGATGGCAGTCGCGTTGGCCTTCGGGCGTTCGCGAGGAGACGTCGCATAGTCCGGTCGAGTGCACCACCCTGCTAAGGTGGAGTCCCCGTAAGGGGACCGCGGGTTCAAATCCCGCCGTCTCCGCTCGATGAATGCCTGATCAACGGCTGTTTTGTGGTGCCGCGAGTATGCGACTCGGACGCATTCCCAGAGCAGCCGGAGTATCGAACGAAGCATCCATGACTGGCCCCGTCCCGTCCTGTCAGGCGGTACGCGCCGCGGGATCGCGACGGTAGATCGGCGGGAACCGCGGATCCGATGCCGACCGATGGACGTTGTCGGGCCGCTCGAGTCCCAGGTGATCGCGCAACGTCGTGCCCTCGTACTCGCTCGGGAAGACCCCGAGGCGCTGGAGCTCGGGAACCACGCCCGACGCGAACGCCTCGAGTTGGGCGGGATGGGTTGCGGAGAGGACGTTGAAGCCGTCGACCGCGCCGGCGTCGTGCCAGGTGGCGAACTGCTCGGCGATTCCCGAGGGTGTGCCGACCATGATCGCCAGGTTCACGGATGCCGCGGCGATGAGGTGGCGGAACGTGACTGCTGGATCACCGCCGGGCCGACGACCGGTCCGGGTGATGACGAGCTCGACCAGCTCCTGTCCTGCCGACGTGAAACGCGAGGCCAACTGTGCTGTCACCGCGCCGTCCGGATCGGCGCCGCGGAGATCGATGCCGACCAGTCGCGAGAGTCCGACGAGGGAACGCTCATCAGGAAATCCCGGCGGCGGGCCTTCGAGCCAGTCGTCGGCGACGCGGACGAGGGAGCTGAGCCGGTCCGCCAGGTGCTGCGCGTGGTCCATGGACTCGCCGACGATCGGCAGGACCGGCGCGACGACGCTCAAGGTCCGATCGTCTCGCCCGGACTCGAACGCGAGCGAACGCAGTTCCGCGCGAATCGCTGCCGCGTGAGCGAGGCCGCGAACGGCCACCACGGCGACATCGGCGTTCAGTGCCGCATACAGACGAGACCTCGGGGACGACCCTGAGTGGAAGACCGGCAGGTGGCCCTGGACCGGGCGCGGCACGTCGAGCGGGCGCCGCTGCTCGAAGTGTGTGCCGCGGAAGCCGGGTGCGTGCAGCGATGCGGTGTCGACGAAGACGCCGGACTGCGGATCGGCGACGATCGCGTGATCCCCGACGGAATCCCACAGGCGCCGCAGCACCGTCTCGAACTCGGTGGCGCGGTCGTATCGCACGGCGGTGGCCGCGTCCGACGCGAGTTCGCCCGAGGCGCGCGAGGGGTCGATGTCCGTGACGAGGTTGATCCCGGCGCGACCGCCGCTCAGCAGATCGAGCGAGGCGGTCTGCCGCGCGAGCGCGTACGGCTCGGCGTAGTTCGTGTCGGCCGAGCCGACGAGGCCGATGTGCTCGGTCAGGCCGGCGAGGTAGGTGACGGCGCTCAACGATTCGACGCGGGCGACCAGGTGGGGCTCGCGGTGCTCCACCGATTGCGATTCCACACGGCGTTCACCGAAGAACAGGTAGTCGAGGCGGGCCTCCTCGGCGACGCGGGCCGTGTGCCGCAGTGCCGCGGCGTCCCGCTTCGGGTCGCGGTGGGCGCCCGGCAGGCGCCAACCGGCCGGGTGGGCGCCGATGGTTCGCACCATGGCGCCGATGATGAGTCGTCCCATGCGTTCCCTCCTCTCGAGGGACGCTAGGCCGAATGTCCGGCAGCGGGTCGCATTCGCGTCACAGCCGGGAATGTGTCGACACGCGGCGCAACGACGCGTCATCTCGGGACATGAGCGCGGCCGTATGCGGGTTCGTCTGACGAAGCATGTCGCGTCTTACCCGCCGCGAACGGCGGGGTTCGGATCGCGGACTCGCCGGTCTACCGTCGGCTCATGCCGAACGTCATCTCCATCGTCGCCGTCTCCGGGAGCCTGCATGCCCCCTCGAAGACCACGGTCCTGGCTCGCGAGATCCTCGACGCGTTCGTCGCCGCTCTGAGCGTCGGAAGCGGGAAGGACCTCGAGATCGAGACCCACCTCATCGAGCTGTCGGAGGTGGGTCGAGACTTCTCGGGTGCGCTGCACCGGTCGGAACTGCGGCCGGCGGCCGAAGAGGCGCTGCGCCGCATCGAGTCGGCGACGCTCCTCATCGTCGCGAGCCCGGTCTACCGGGCGTCGTTCACCGGACTGTTCAAGCACGTCTTCGACTTCGTCGGGCAGTACGCGCTCATCGATACGCCCGTGCTGCTCGCCGCGACGGGCGGCTCCGATCGCCACGCCTTGATCATCGAGCACCAGTTCCGGCCACTGTTCTCATTCTTCCAGGCGATCACGCTCCCGCTCGGCGTCTACGCGAGCGACGGCGACTTCGTCGACTATCGGATCGAGTCACCCGCACTCGTCGACCGAATCGGCCAGGCAGTATCACGCGGCGTCCCGGTGATCCGCAGCACGGTCACGCCCGCGTCGGAGTACGTGTCCACGTGGTGACGGCGCATGGTGACGTGGGACGGATCGTCCCACGTCACCCCGCCGTCGACGCCTGAGGGGTCGTCGTTCGCAGCCTTGATCCACGAGCAGCACTGGTCGCTGCGTCGTGCGCGGTGGAGAAGAACCGGCTTGGGACATGGACCGTCATGCGACACCGTCACGGTTCGACTCGGAATCGGCGCAGAACTGCCTTCGTCGAGCGGATCTGACGAACTGTGAAGCCGGGCGACTCATCTCGAAACCGTGTACGTCGGAGGCGTCTGGCTCGTCATAGCGTCTCCCGCATGACAGCGAATGGATACAGGACGGTGGGCCGATCGGGCCTGGTCGTCTCCGAGGTAGGCGTCGGCGCGAGTACGTTCGGCCGCTCGGGAATGGCCGCAACGAGCCAGGCCGCGGCCGACGCGATCGTGGGTCGCGCGCTGGAACTCGGCATCACCTATTTCGACGTGGCCGACGCGTACGGCGATGAGCCCGGCCAGAGCGAATCGATCCTCGGTGCAGCGCTCGGAGGGCGTCGCGACGAAGTCGTCATCGGTTCGAAGTTCGGCGTCCCAGTGCGAGGACTCAATGGGGCCGACTGGCGGGCCCGCGGCTCCCGCGGCTACATCCGTCGCGCCGTGGAGGGATCGCTCCGTCGGCTCCGCACCGAGTACCTCGACCTCTACCAGATCCACGTACCCGACCCGTCGACGCCGATCGACGAAACGCTCGCGACGCTCGACGGCCTCGTGCGCGAGGGGAAGATCCTCTATGCGGGCAGCTCGAATCTTGCCGCGTGGCAGGTCGCCGAGGCCGAGCATGTGGCGCGGGCGACCGGGTCGACCCGCTTCATCTCGGCGACGAACGAGTACAGCCTGTTGTGGCGTGAGCCCGAGCGCGAGCTGCTGCCGGCGCTGGCGTCGTACGGCATCGGATTCTTCCCCTACTTCCCGTTGCAGAACGGACTGCTCACCGGGAAGTACCGGGCGGATGCCGCGCCAGTGGGTGCCAAGATCACGAACCTCAAGGCGCACCTCTTCGAGAAGGCACCGTGGGAGGCACTCGAAAGGTATCGCGAGTTCGCGCGCGAGCGCGGCGTCACGGAGACCACCTTGGCCATCGGCTGGCTGCTGGCGCAGCCGACCGTGTCAAGCGTGATCGCCGGCGTCACCAGGCCCGAGCAACTCGACGACAACCTGGCCGCGTCGAAATGGCGGCCGACGTCCGACGAAGTCGCGGAGCTGGCCAGCATCCTGCCCGGGGATCTCAGCGGTGCGCCGGGTCGCGAGACCGGGGCCGTCGCATCGGTCGCCGTCACGGCGACCGCCGAGGAGTCGGCAGCATGAGCGCGCGCACGCTGCACCTCGGGTACATGTACTGGGCGAACGGCACGCACCCGGCCGGATGGCGCCGGCCCGGCGCGGAGTACTCCCGCGCATTCGATCCCGACTACATCGCCGGCCTGGCCCGGATCGCGGAGGCCGCGAAGTTCGACTTCTTCTTCTTCGGCGATCGGCTCGCGACGGGTGTCGAGTACGAGCTCACGAACACCTCGGTGCTGGCGCGCATCGAGCCCTTCACGACCGCCGCGTACCTCGCCACCCTGACGAGCCGCATCGGCCTGGTCGTCACGGCCAATCCCACCTACTACGAGCCATTCACCCTGGCTCGCCTCACTGCCTCGCTCGACCACATCTCCCGCGGCCGGGCCTCGTGGAACATCGTCACCGGCGCCGACGGGCGCGCGGCGCAGAACTACTCGCGCGAGCAGCACGGCGACGCGACGGAACGGTACGACCGAGCGGACGAGTTCGTGGGCCTCGTCCGCGGACTCTGGGACAGCTGGGAGGACGACGCGTTCATCCGCGACAAGGAGACGGGCGTCTTCGTCGACGCGACGAAGATCCACCGGGTCGACCACGAAGGAGCAGCATTCCACGTGCGCGGTCCGCTCAATGTGGCGCGACCCCCGCAGGGACACCCGGTGGTGCTGCATGCCGGAACCTCGGAGCGCTCGCGCCAGCTCGCCGGTCGCGAGGCGGACGTGCTCTTCGCAGCCGCCGCGACCGTCGAACAGGGCATCAGCTATCGCGCCGACATCCGCCGTCGGGCGGAAGAGGCAGGGCGTGATCCGGCCACCATCGCGGTGCTGCCGGGCCTCACGCCGATCGTCGCCGAGACCACCGAGCGAGCCCGCCAGTTGTACGACGAGCTCAACGCGCTGATCCTGCTCGACGACGACGTGCGACTCGGCGGTCGCGAACCCGAGGAGTGGGCCTACAGCGAGACGCTCGGACGACGGGAGGACTACGGTCCCGGCCTGCGCAACCTCGGCGCGCTCTCGCAGCGGATCGGCTACGACGCCACGGTCCACGGGCTCGATGACGCGGTGACCGCGGAGGCCGCCGCGACGTTCGGACCCGTCGGCCGCCAACTCGTCGGCACCGTCGCGCGGCGCACCGGCCGGACGGTGTCGGGCGACGACCCGACGACCTGGCGGGACCTGCTCTACGCCCACATCGTGGCCGGCCACGTCATCGTCGGCGGGCCGGCCGAGATCGCCGACTACATCGAGGAATGGTTCGTGTCAGAGGCATCGGACGGGTTCAACATCCAGTCGGCGTTCCTCGTCCAGCAATTGCATGCCTTCGTCGATCTCGTCGTCCCCGAGCTCCAACGCCGTGGTCTCTTCCGTACCGACTACGACGGGGCGACCCTGCGCGATCACCTCGGCCTCGAACGACCAGAGAACCGGTGGACGAACGCCGGAACCGTCAGCGAGCCGTCGGAGACGCCGACGGCAGCCCGAGCGTGAGGAGCACACCATGAGCGACACCACCAGCCACCACGGGCGCAGGCAGCTGCACCTCGGCCTGATGTTCTGGGCCACGGGAACGCACACCGCCGGATGGCGCTACCCCGGCTCCAAGGCCGACGGCGCCTATGACATCGAGTTCATCCAGCGCGTCACGCAGGTCGCGGAGGCGGCGAAGTTCGACTTCCTCTTCCTCGGCGACCGGTTGGCGACCGATCCCTCGCTCGCGGCCACCAATCCGGCGCAGATGAGCCGGCTCGAGCCGTTCACCGCGGCGTCCGCGATCGCGGCGGCCACCGATTCCATCGGCATCGTCGTGACGGCGAATCCGACCTATTCCGATCCGTTCACGATCGCGCGTCTCACCGCCTCGCTCGACCACCTGAGCCGGGGACGGGCCTCGTGGAACCTCGTCACGGGCGCGGATGCCGCGGCCGCCGCGAACTACAGCCGCGACGAGCATTGGGACGCCGAGGCGCGGTACGACTGGGCCGACGAGTTCGTCGAGGTCGTGCGCGCGCTTTGGGACAGCTGGGAGGAGGACGCCTTCGTGCGCGACCAGGGATCCGGTCGCTTCATCGACCCCTCGCGCGTGCACGCCATCGACCACGTGGGTGAGCACTTCCGAGTGGCCGGGCCGTTGAACGTGGCGCGGCCGACGCAGGGTCAGGTCGTGCTGCTGCACGCGGGCACGTCCGAGCGGTCGCGCGAACTCGCGGCGCGTGAAGCCGACGTGGTCTTCGCCGGGCAGGCGACGATCGAAGCGGCACGCGAGTACTACGCCGACATCAAGTCCCGGGCGGCGGTGCATGGACGCCGCGCCGACGAGGTGCTCATCCTCCCCGGCCTCAGCGTCATCGTGGCCGAGACGACGGCTGACGCGGTGGCCGTGTACGACGAGTTGAACGCGCTGCTGCCGCTCGACCCGGAGGATGTCGTCGTCGATTCGGTGCGTTTCGGCGGACTCGGCCAGGGGCTCAAGCGAAACCTCGCCTCGGTCAGCCGCGTCATCGGAGTCGACGTGACAGGCAACGAAGCGGATGCCGCCGTGCCCGCGTCGCTCGCCGAGGAGGTGAACGACGAGGGCCGCCGAATCCTCGACCGGATCACCACCCTGACGCGGCGCCGCGTCGGCGGCGAGGCGCCCATCACCTACCGCGACCTCATCAATGGGATCGCCCGGCAGGGCGCCGTCGTGGTCGGGAACCCGGTCGAGGTCGCCGACCACCTCCAGCTCTGGTTCGAGACCGGCGCCGCCGACGGCTTCAACGTGTTCCCCGATTTCGTTCCGGGTTCGGTCGACGCCTTCGCTCGGCTGGTCGTACCGGAACTTCAACGCCGTGGCATCTTCCGCACCGAGTACAGCGGCCGCACGTTCCGCGATCACCTCGGTCTCTCCGTGCCGGCGAACCGGTTCGCCGGGCGTGAGGCGGTGCGGTCGTGAGCGCGACGACGACGGCCCGTCCCGCGGCATCCGTCGACGTCGCCGACCCGGCCCGCCGGGCGGGCGCGTCGCACGCTCTCGGCGAGGGCGAGGTGCCGTCGATCGCCGCCCGCCCGCCCCGGCGTTCCCGGCGTCGCGGTATCGCGATCGTCGTGGCCCAGCTCATCGTGGTGGCCGCGCTGCTCGCCTTCATGCAGTGGGCCGTCGACTCGGGCACGGTGAAGGCGCTCTACCTCGCCTCGCCGACCCAGATCGTCGCCGCGTTCCCCGACCTCGTGGTCGGGGGCAACCTGTTCGGGAACCTGCTCGTCACCCTCTGGGAGGCGGCGCTCGGCGTCGCGCTCGGGTTCGCCTTCGGGGTCGGGACCGGCGTCCTCATGGGACTCTCGACGACGATCGAACGATTCCTCAGACCGTTCGTCTCAGCCGCGATGGCGGTGCCGAAGGTGACGATCATCCCGCTGCTGACGCTCTACCTCGGTATCGGGATCGAGCACAAGGTCGCCATCGTGTTCCTGTTCAGCTACTTCCTCTTCGTGTTCAACACGCTGGCGGGCATCCGTCAGGTGCAGGACGGCCATCTCAAGGTGGCACGCGCGAATCGTGCGAATCGCTGGCAGACCGTCACGAAGGTCATCCTCCCGTCCGCCTCGCCCACGATCGTCGCGGCGCTGCGCATCGAAGCGGGTACGGCGCTCGTGGCCGCCCTCTTCGCCGAGATCATCGCCTCGAAGGCCGGTCTCGGGAACATGCTGAACACCGCCGTCGGCAAGTACGACACCCCCAGCATCTTCGGGCTCGTGATCGCCATCACGGTGTTCTCGGTGCTCATCATCGCCGCCGTCGACCTCCTCGAGAAGAAGGTCCTCCTGCGGTGGAAGTACGTCCGCTGATCCACCAACCCATCGAAAGAGAAACCATGTCACTCACACGCCGCCTCACCGCCGTGCTCGCCGGCGGAGCACTCCTGGTCGCCGCGGGGCTCAGCGGATGCTCCGCGCCCGCGGAAGCAGACGTCGCCTCGGACGCCGGCGCGTCCGTCGAGCGCAAGACACTCGTGCTCCAGGACAGCACGAGCTACACGCAACTGCCGCTGCGCTTCGGCGTGGAGCAGGGCTTCTTCGACGACGAGGGCCTCGACGTCGAGTTCACCCAGGTGCAGGACGCCGTCACCGGGGTCGCCACCGGCGAGCTCACGCTCGCGTTCGGCCCCACCTCGAACTACCTGCGTGCCGCTGCCCTCGGCTCGCCGATCAAGATCGTCAGCTCGGCCTTCCGAAGCAAGGGACCGTTCTGGCTCATCGCCCGCGACGGCATCGACTCGATCGAGGACCTGAAGGGCAAGACCATCAACAACGTCGGCGCCGGTTCGAGCATGGAGACCTACCTCGTCACGATCCTCGAAGAGAACGGCGTGAGCCGAGACGACGTGACGTTCGTGAACGCCGGCGTCAACGACCAGGCGTACGGCGCGATCCTCGCGGGGACGGTGGACGCGTCGATCATCCACCAGCCCTTCCCTTCCCTCGGGGAGCTCGAGGGTGAGACGACGACGCTCGCGCGGGGCTGGGACTACCTTCCGACGTACCACACGGGTGCGCTCATCGCGAGCGACGCGACCATCGCCGACGATCCCGACCTGCTCGAGCGGGCGCTCCGCGCGTACTTCACGTCCTACACCTACGCCAAGGAGCACTACGACGAGTACCTGCCGTGGCTGCAGGAACAGCTGGACACGATCGACCCCGAGGCCGTGGCCGAGGCGATCGAAGCCGAGGACGTCATCTGGGACGCCAACCCGGACGTCGACTTCGAGGCGATCAGGGAGACGCAGCGCATCGAGATCGAGGTCGGCAATCAGGACGAGTACTACGACGCCGAGCAGTACATCGACCTGCGATTCATCCCCCAGGAGTTCGTGAAGCCGTTCTCCTATCCCGAGACGCAGGGATGACGACGCCCGTGTTCCAGGTCCGGGGCGTGTCGAAGGAGTATTCCGGCACGCCCCCGGTCCGGGCCGTCGACTCCGTGGAGCTCGAGATCGGCGATGGCGAGTTCGTCGTGCTGCTCGGGCCGAGCGGATGCGGCAAGAGCACCCTGCTCGAGCTGCTCGCCGGCCTGCAGCAGCCGAGCGGCGGCGAGGTCCTGTTCGATGGCGAGGTGCTCTCCCACCCCGATCGCCGCCTCGGTGTCGTCTTCCAGGATGCCTCCCTCTTCCCGTGGCGTACCGTGCAGCGCAACGTCGAGCTCGGTCTCGAGCTCCGCGGCGTCCCGGCAGTCGAGCGACGATCCCGGGCGCGTGAGCAGCTCGCCGCCGTCGGCCTCGCCGGGTTCGAGCGCTCCTACCCGCACCAGCTCTCGGGCGGCATGCGGCAGCGTGTCGGGATCGCTCGTGTCCTGGCGAGCGAGCCCGAGGTGCTCCTGATGGACGAGCCGTTCGGCGCGGTCGATCACCTCACCCGGATCCGCCTCCAGGAGGAGCTCCTGGCACTCTGGGAGCAGCACCGGCGAACCGTCGTGTTCGTCACGCACGACGTGGGGGAGGCGGTGTTCCTCGCCGACCGCATCATTCTGCTGTCGCCGCGACCCGGAAGGATCTTCCGCGAGTTCGTGATCGACGAACCGCGGCCGCGCACGCGCGGCGATCTGTCCCTGCTCGAACGCGAGGCGGAGGTCTACCGGGCCCTCCACGAGCTCGACCGACGGGCGGGGATCGACGAGGAGGTCGTGGCATGAGCCGATGGACCGAACTCTGGATCAGCGCCGGCGAGCTCGCCGCCAAGGTGGATGGTCCACGGCCGCCAGTGCTGCTCGACGTACGGTTCGACCCGCGCACGGGCGCCCTGCCCGATGACTACGCCGTGGGCCACCTGCCGGGCGCCGTGTTCGTCGACCTGCCGGTCGAGCTCGCCGGCGACGCGTCGGGTGGCGGCGGACGGTTCCCCCTTCCGGAGATCGGGCGGTTGCAGGCGGCGGCGCGTCGGTGGGGCATCCGCACGGACTCCGACGTCGTCGTCTACGACGACCGCAGCGGCATCTCGGCAGCGCGCGCCGTGTGGGTGCTGCGATGGGCCGGCGTCGACCGGGTCCGATTAATGGACGGTGGCCTGCGCGCCTGGCGGCGGCTGGGGCACCCCGTCGCCACGGACGTCGTCGTGCCGATCGAGGGTGACATCGACCTCGCGCCCGGCTCCCTGCCGTCCATCGGCGCGGAGACCGCGGCCGCGTTCGGGGCGGCAGGCTCGCTGCTCGACGCGCGGCCGAACGCTGCATACGCGAAGGGACACGTGCCGGGCGCGATCGGCCTGCCCTCGGATGCGACGCTCGACGAGCATGGTCTGGTCCGGCCTCCGGACGAGCTCCGCACACTACTGGCCGATGCAGGGGTGCCGCTCGGTCATGAGCTCGCGGTGTACTGCGGAGCCGGGATCAGCGCCGCCTACGCGGCACTCGTGCTCTCGCACCTCGGCGAGGACGTCGCGCTCTACGTCGGTTCTTGGTCGGACTGGAGTGCGGACCCGACGCGGCCGGTGGTGACGACGTGATCGGAGGATTCGGCGTCCGTCGACGTCACTCGTCGCCGAGCGTAGGATCCCGGGATGACCGAACAGGACTGGCAGAGGTTCCTGCAGGCACCCGGACTCGAGGACTGGCGGACGCTGTTCAGCGGACCGTGCGCGCACTTCCGGACCACGTCGCTCGCGCACGGTGCGTCGCTCGTCTCGGCCATCGCCGCGCTCGACGGGATCGACCGGCACCCGCCGGCGATCGATCTCCGCCCCGGCGGCGTGACGGTACGGCTGGCCCGGGACATCGAGGACGTGTCGGACCACGACGTGGTCATGGCGAGGCGGATCTCGGAGGTCGCGCGCGAGCTCGGCGCACCCGCCGAAGCGACACGACTGCAGCACATCCAGGTCGCGGTCGCCTCGCACCCCGAGGCGGGGATCAGGCCGTTCTGGCAGGCGGTCCTCGGGTACGAGCGAGTCGGCCGGGAGGACTTCGTCGACCCTCAGCGGCGGGGCCCGTCGTTCTGGGTGCAGGACCTCGATGGGCACCAGGCCCTGCAGCACGCGTTCCACATCGACATCGCGGTGCCGGCCGAGGTGGGCGAAGCGCGCGTGGCGGCGGCGCTCGCCGCCGGCGGCCGGATCGCCGACGACCGGCGCGCGCCCGATTGGTGGACGCTCGCCGACGCCGCGGGCAACAAGGTCGACGTGGCGACCTGGCCGGACCGCATCGAGTGAGCTCGAAGGACCGGTGACACGCGTTCCACCATCACGGGACCCGGTCAACCGCACGTCTCGCGGTACGGTGCGATTGCGCCGAAGTAGGTCGCCCATTCCTCCCGCGTGAGGTTACGGTCGGCGAGTCGGCAGGCCGCCTCGAACTGGGCGTCCGGGTCGAGGTTCCACACGGCGACGCCGTCACGCATGTTCACGAGCAACTCGCGCCCATCCGGCCGAAGGTACCCAGGGGTGATGAGCGGGGATCCGCTCGGGATGGGATCGCCGAGGCGGATCCCGCTCGCGAGGTCGTAGAGGGTGACGGTGTCGTTGCTGGCCCCTGCTGCGAGTGTTCGGCGATCGTCGCTGACCTGGAGGCTCATGAGGCCGCCCTGTGGGCCCGGGAGCGCGTCAATCGGTTCCAGCTCGGGAACGCTGTATCGGAGCAGGCGGTCGTCGTCGGCCGCGATGAGCTCGCCGGGTCCGGCCATCACGGTGAGCTCGGGTCCGGTGAGCTCGGGCGAGATCGCCGCACCGGTCGCAGCGTCGACGAGCTGGGTGGTCGAGACGCCGTCCTTCTCCGTCGTGATGGCGAGCGTCGCGCCATCGGCGCTCGCACTGATCGCGACGGCAAGGCCGTCGAATCGCATCTCCGGCTCGACGCGGCGTCGTGTGTCCGGATCGAAGGGCGTAACCCGACCGGTGACGTCGGCGACGTACAAGCGACGCCCGGAATCGCGGAACCATCCGACCACGAACGGATCAATGGGGTCGCCCTCGAGGGGCGCACCGGTCGCGGCGTCGAGATACGAGAAGCGGGGGAGCCCGTCGACGAACCCGTACAGCGCGTCCGTGTCCACCCAGGAGACGAAGCTGCCCATGCCCGGAACACGCAGGCGTGCGGTGTCGGTGCTCGGATCCCACACCGAGTGCGTGGTGAGATCGCTCCCTTCGGTCGTCCAGGGAGCGCGTTCGGCCACGAGGATCGACGTTCCCGACGGGTCGTAGCCGTCCGTCACGACCTGTCCGCGCGCGATCATCCGGGTGATGGCCCCCGAGCCGTCGAGGCTCCAGCGGGAGATCGCCGAGGACCCGGCGCCGATCGCGACGAGTTCGTCGCCGTCGGGGGACACGGTGAGCGGGCCGACCGCGCCGAGCTGCGTATCCAGTCGTCGACCGGTCGGGAGTCCCGTGTCGAGCGAGCTCTCCTCGATCCCGCCCCAGAGGTCGCCGCAGAAGACCGTCGACCGTGTCTGTGCGACCGCGAGCCATGGGCATGGCGCGGGTTGAGCGGTCGCGAACTCCCGCGACCACAGCTGCTCCCCGGTCGAGAGATCCACCGCGACGAGCGCGTCCCCGCCACTGGCGATCAGGCGGCCGTCGTCTGTCGTCGCCATCGCGGCATTGGTCGACGCTTCGGGGACCCGAATGCTCGCGACGATGCCGGCCGAGTCGGGGTCGATGATGGAGAGCCGGGCGGCGCCGGTCCCGACGACGAGTCGCCCGTCCGAGGCGAAGGCGATGGAGACGGGATAGAGCAGGTTCTCGGAGGCGCGCGGGATGCCCTCGATCGTACGGAACTCGCCCGACTCGAGGTCGATCATCGCGACGGTGACCACGCCGAGATCGCGGCCCTCGATGTGCGAATCCGCAACGGCGGCGTGTCGGCCGTCGCGGCTCAGGGCGAGCGCCTTCGCACCGGATTCGAGCAGGATGGGCCCGAGGCGGAGTCCACCCGTCGTCAGGTCCACGAGCAGGAACTCGAAGGTCCCGACGGCGCCGGCGCGGGGAATTCCGTCCGGTTCAGTCGGAGCATCGATGGGCCGGAGGATCGCGGCGTGACGGCCGTCGGCGCTCACCCGAACGAGCGGTGGGAGCCGGACGCGTGGCGGCGTGCCGACGTCGAGCTCCCGCACCGTGTGCCCGGATTCCATGTCGACGACCGCGGCCGATTCGTCGTCGCGGACGACGACCGCGAGCCCGGTATCCGCGATCACCGCCCCGGCGATCGAGTCCGTTCCCGGCACGTACCGGTTCCCGAGGAACCCCTGTGCGGCCGTGAAGACGCCGAGTAGGGCGCTTCGAGCGCGCGCATCGTCGGGCCACCGGCGGTACGCCTCGGCGGCGATGAGTGCGGAGACGTCTCGCTCGGACTCGCGGAGCGCGAACGACGTGCTGACGACCGCCTCGACGACGGCGGCTTCGCGCTGGCGATCGGCCTCCTGCGTCGAGCCGACGACGAGGAGCGTGGCGAGCAACGAGAGCCCGAGGAGTCCGGCCGTGGCCCCGAACAGGACGCGGAGGCGGCGGTTCTGCCGCCGATCGTGCTGCAGCTGGGTGCGCGCCTCGGCCTCTTCGTGAAGGGCCCGATATTCGGCCGCGTCGAGGAATCGGGACTCGGTCGAGGTCAGGTCGGGGTCGGTCGCCGAACGCCAATCGAGCGCGTTCTGGAGCCGGACGCCGCGGTAGAGGTCCTCCTCCCGCTCGCCGTCCGCTTCCCATGCGTCGGCCGCCTCAGTCACCTTGCCGAGGAGGCGCGCACCCGCGGCGTCCTCCTCGAGCCAGTCGTGCAGACGGGGCCAGGCGATGGCGAGGAGTTCATGCGTCACGGCGATGGTGTCGTCGGATGCGCTGAGGAGTCGCGCCTGGACGAGGCGAGCCACGACGGCGGCACGCACCGGGTCCTCGTTCAGCACGCTCGCCTTCGCGTACCGCCGCAGGGGCTGTCCGTCTGGGCCGAGTTCGACGAGCCGAAGGAGCGTCGACCTGCAGGCGTCCCGTTGCGTCGGGGACAGGTCGCCGAACAACTGTTCGGCGGTCCGGGCGATCGCACCGGTCAGTCCTCCGACCTCCTCATAGCCCGCGACCGTCAGGACGCTCGCCTCACGCCGGAGCCACGTCTCGACGAGCGCATGGGAGAGCAGCGGGAGTGCGGTGCTGTGCCCGGCGGCGTCGCGGAGGATCAGCTCCGTCAGGCCGGCCTCGAGCCGCAGCCCGGCCCGCCGCGCCGGCTCTTCGATCGCGGCGCGAAGGTCCGGTCCGCTCATCGCGCCGACGAGGTGGACGCCCTCCGCGAGCAGGGGCGCCAGAGACGGCTCCGCGGTGCATTCGTCCAGGAAGTCGGACCGTACGGTTGCCACCACGATCCGGGACGCGGCCGCCTCGGCGATGAGCCCGCCGACCACGTGCACCTCATCGGCCGGGAACCCGCCGTGGAAGAGCTCCTCGAGCTGGTCGACGACGACGACGTCGGCGCTGCGTCGGCTGAACAGCGTGTCGCGAAGCTGCTCGGCGATCGCGTTGGTGGGCGAGACCACCCGTACCGAGAGACCTCGACGAGCGAGGGCGGGGACGACGCCCGCGAGGACGAGCGACGACTTGCCGCACCCCGATGGCCCCGAGACCGCGATGAACGGCCCACGGTCGAGGCGAACGAGGACGGCAGCGATATCGGCGTCGCGACCGAAGAACTCCTCCCCGTCCTCGACCCCGTACGGACGCAGGCCCTTGTACGGGCAATCCGCGCTCGCCTGCGGACCGCGGGGCGGCGGCACGAGGGAGGGATCGTGGTGCAGGATCGCGCCCTCCAGGGCGGCGAGCTCCGGGCCGGGCTCGATCCCGAGCTCGTCGGCGAACCGCACGCGGGCGGCCCGCAGGGCGGCGAGGGCGTCGGCCTGACGTCCGCTGCGGTAGAGCGCGGTCGCGAGCAGGCTCCACCGGCGTTCGCGCAACGGTTGCTCGCGCACCAGGGCTTCGGCGCTCGCGATCACGCTGTGGTGCTCCCCGCAGTCGAGGTGCGCCGCCTCGATGACGGCCGGCCCCCATGACGGAATCGCGCTGTAGGCGGTGCCGCGCCATAGCGAAAGGGCGCGTCGGCACTCGTCGACGGCGCGCTCGGGGTCGCCTCGGGAGCGCAGCTCCGAGGCACGGCGTGCGAACCGTTCGAAGCGGACCGCATCGATCGCCTCGGGGTCTCCGTCGAGCACGTACCCGATCGACGAGGTGGCGATCGACGCACGTCCGAGGCTCGCCCGCAACCGCACGATCGTGGTCTGCACCTGCTTCGGCCAGGTCTCCGGAGGATGCTCACCCCACACGGCATCGGCGATCACGGCCGGCGCGACGGGCTCACCGTGGCGGAGCACCAGCACCGACAGCACCGCCCGGTCTCGCGGGCTGAGCGGTCCTTCGTCGATCTCGACTGCGCCGAGCACGTGAATGCCCACGTGTGCATTCTTGAACCGGGAGGTGGGCGCGTCAACGATGGGTCGCGCCGGCGAGTACCCGACGAATACCGATCGAACGCGCGACGAGTACCGGCCGGCGAGAGGGTGCGCTCATGAACACCACGCAGAACACCCAACGCATCATCGCCACCGCCATCATCACGGTCACGGCCGGGCTCGCACTCGCCTCGTGCGCACAGCAATCGGGTCCCGGTGCACCCGTCCGGCAGCTCACGAGCGCACAGATCGCAGAGCTGCGCTCGGGACTCCACGACCTCGCCGAGAGCCGGGCGCAGCTGTCTCGCGACCTCGCCGAGCAACGAGCCGCCGCGCGCGCAGAACAGTCCCGGGGCATGCTCGACCTTGCCGAGAGCCGTGCGGAGCTGTCCCGTGACCTCGCCGAGCATCGGGCCGCCGCGAACGGCGGCCGGTCAGGCTCATCCGACTGACGCCGGAATCACCGGAGCGTTCCGGACGACATCGCCGCCTGGTCATCGCGTGCCGCAGCGCGAGCGGGACCAAAGCCTCACGGCCCCGACTCCCCCTGCCTAGGCTGCGGACGAGCGAGGAGATTCGGATACCCGTCTCCGGTACGCCGACGACGGTTCGGACTCCTCGCATCCGTTCGGTGACCAAGGGGGAGTCCACCATGCCCGATGAGACGCGCGCTTCCGTGATCGGGCCGCCCCTCCCGCCCGAGCGCACCCTGCCATTCGCGCCGCCGGCATCGGGCAGCGTCGCAGGCCGCACCATGCAGGAGTCCACGTACAGCCCGAAGCCGCCCGAGTATCACCTTCCGCCCGACGCCCCGAACGTGCTCATCGTCCTGATCGACGACGCGGGCCCGGCGCTGCCGACCACGCTCGGCGGCGCCGTGCGCACGCCGACGCTCGATCGGGTCCGCGCGGGGGGCGTCGGCTACAACCGGTTCCACACCACGGCGATGTGCTCGCCGACGCGGGCGTCGCTGCTCACCGGCCGCAACCACCACCGCGTCGGCAACGGCCAGATCGCCGAGCTCGCGAACGACTGGGACGGCTACTCCGGCCACATCCCGAAGAGCAGCGCGACCATGGCGGAGGTGCTCCGGCAATACGGTTACGCCACGGGCGCCTGGGGCAAGTGGCACAACACGCCCGCCGAGGAGACCACCGTCGCGGGGCCGTTCGACCGCTGGCCGACCGGCTACGGGTTCGAGTACACTTCTACGGGTTCCTCGCCGGCGAGGCATCCCAGTACGAACCCAACCTGGTGCGCAACACCACGTCGGTGCTGCCGCCCAAGACGCCCGAGGAGGGCTACCACCTCAGCGAGGACATCGCCGACGACGCGATGGCCTGGCTGCGCAACCACAAGGCCCTGAAGCCCGACCAGCCGTTCTTCATGTACTGGGCGACGGGCGCGCTGCACGGGCCGCACCACATCATGAAGGAGTGGGCAGACCGCTACGCCGGCGCCTTCGACGACGGCTGGGACGCGTACCGGGAACGGGCGCACGAGGGCGCCAAGGCCGCCGGCTGGATCCCCGCCGACGCGGAGCTCACGCCCCGGCCCGAGAGCCTCGCGGCGTGGGACGACATCCCCGAGCACCAGAAGCCGTTCCAGCGCCGACTCATGGAGGTCGCCGCGGGCTTCGGCGAGCACGCCGACGTGCAGGCGGGCCGGCTCATCGACGAGCTCGAGCGTCTCGGCTACGGCGACGACACGATCATCATCTACATCTGGGGCGACAACGGGTCGTCGGGCGAGGGCCAGAACGGCACCATCAGCGAGCTGCTCGCGCAGAACATGATCCCGTCGACGGTCGATCAGCACATCGCAGCCCTCGAGGAGCTGGGCGGCCTCGACGCGCTGGGCACGCCGGCTACCGACAACCAGTACCACGCCGCCTGGGCATGGGCGGGCTCGTCGCCGTACCAGGGGATGAAGCTGCTCGCCTCGCACCTCGGCGGCACGCGCAACCCGATGTTCGTGCAGTGGCCCGGTCGCATCGCACCCGACCGGGAACCGAGGACGCAGTTCCACCACGTGGTCGACATCGTGCCGACGATCTACGAGATCATCGGGATCTCGCACCCCGACTCCGTCAACGGCATCCCGCAGGACCCGATCGACGGCGTCAGCCTCGCGTACTCCATCGACCATGCGGATGCCGCGGGCCGCCGTCGCACGCAGTACTTCGAGATCATGGGCAGCCGGGCCGTCTACTCCGACGGGTGGATGGCGTCGGCGCTCGGCCCGCGCCTGCCGTGGGTGCCGGGCGCGCCTCCGGGCATCGCGACGTGGACTCCCGACCAGGACCCGTGGGAGCTCTACGACCTCGACCACGACTGGAGCCAGGCGCGGGATCTCGCCGCGGAGCATCCCGAGAAGCTCGCCGAGCTGAAGGAGCTGTTCGCGATCGAGGCGGCGCGGAACGACGCGCTGCCGATCGGCGGCGGGCTCTGGGTGCCGGCGCTGCATCCCGAGGATCGGATCAGCCCGCCGTACACCGAGTGGGAGCTCAGCGGCGATACCGTGCGCGTGCCCGAGTTCTGCGCACCGGCCCTGGGCAACCGTCCGAACGCCGTCACCATACGGCTGCGGCTGGCCGAGCGGGCGAACGGCGTGCTCTACAAGCTCGGCGGTGCCGGCGGTGGGCTCACGTGCTTCTTCGCCGACGGCGTGCTCACCTACGAGTACAACCTGTTCCTGATCCAGCGCACGACGATCCGATCCGCGCAGCCGATCCCCGCCGGCGAGGTCGCGATCGAGATCGAGACGACCTACGTCGAGCCGCGGCCGGGCGGCCCCCTCAGGGTCACGCTCCGGGTCGACGACACCGAGGTCGGATCGGGGACCGTACCCGTCAGCGCACCCCTGCTGTTCTCGGCGAACGACTGCCTCGACATCGGTCGGGCCTACGGCGGCGCCGTGTCCCGGCACTACGCCGACCGCATGCCGTTCGCGTTCGACGGGCTCATCGACACGGTCCACATCGCGTACGCGAATCCGGGAGGCCGCTGACCACCGCTCAGTGCCAGGGTCCGCGCCATCCGCCGACCTCGGCGACGAGCTCGTCCGCCGCGGGCGTACCCCAGGTCCTCGCCGGCTTCGGGCTTCAGTCGGATGTGTCGCCCAAGCGCCAGGACGCACTGCCGTCGAGTTGCGTCGCCGCGCGGCGCGCCAGGTCCAGGACCGGGCTGACGGGACCCGGCCCGTGATCGAGCTGGGCGTCGAGGTTCATCGCCGCACTGATGAGCGCGAGGTGGCTGAACGCCTGGGGGAAGTTCCCGAGCTGCTCGCCGGTGAGGCCGATCTCCTCGGAGTAGAGGCCGAGGTGGTTCGCATAGGTCAGCATCTTCTCGAAGGTCAGCTCGGCCTCCTCGAGCCGTCCCGATCGCGCCAGCGCGTCCACGTACCAGAAGGAGCACATCGTGAAGGTGCCTTCGGAACCGCGCAGCCCATCGGGCGACGCACTCGGGTTGTATCGGTACACGAGGCTGTCGGAGACCAGTTCCGATTCCATCGCGCGCAGCGTCGACAACCACATCGGGTCCATGGGCGCCATGAGCCCCATCATGGGCATGCGCAGCAGCGACGCATCCAGCACCTCCGTTCCCTCGTGCTGGACGAACGCGCCGCGATCCCCGTCCCAGCTCCTCGTCATGATCTGCTCGTAGATCGCATCGCGCTGCGCCTGCCATCGCGCGATCGGCGCCGGTCGGCCGCGTGATTGCGCCAGGCGGATGCCACGGTCGAGCGCGATCCAGCACATGACGCGGCCGTACGTGAAGGGCTTCTGTCCTCCCCGGGTTTCCCAGATCCCCTCCTCGGGCTGGTCCCAGTTGTCGCAGACCCAATCGAGCATCGCGGTCATGTTCCGCCACGCCACGTTCGCGACCTCGAGGCCGTTCGAGTCGGCGAGGAAGATCGAGTCCATCGCCTCGCCATAGATGTCGAGCTGCAGCTGGTCGGCCGCGCCGTTGCCGATACGCACGGGCCTCGATCCCTTGTAGCCGGCCCAGTGCTCGAGGCTCTCCTCGACGAGGTCCGACGATCCGTCGACCCGGTACACGATGTTCAGTCTCCCCGACCGCTCGCGGACGCTCTCGTGGATCCGGTCCATCAACCAGACACCGAAGGCCGCGGCCTCCTCGGTGTAGCCGAGGCCGAGCAACGCGTAGACCGAGAACGACGCATCCCGGACCCACGTGTACCGGTAGTCCCAGTTCCGCTCGCCGCCGACCTGTTCCGGAAGCCCGGCCGTCGGCGCGGCGACGAGCGCACCGGTGGGCGCGTAGGTCATCAGCTTCAGGGTGATCGCCGCGCGCTCGACCATCTCCCGCCAGCGCCCTCGGTAGGTGGAACGGCCCGTCCAGTCCTTCCAGAACCGGCTCGTCTCGAGGAGCAGCGCCTCGACCTCGTCGGGCGGGATCCTCTGGGGAGCGGCTCCTCCGGTTTCTAGGACGATCCCGGTCGTCTCGCCGGCGTTCAGGCTGCCGGTGATCCGGATGCCCTGGCCGACGCGTTCGACGGTGCCGGCCCGCGCGGTGCCGTGCAGCACGGGATCGCCGATCCGATGGACCGTGAGGGACTGGTCGCCCGCGGTGAACACGACGCCCGCGCCGTCGCCGGGGTGGATCTCGTGGGTGGCGCGCCCGTAGTCGAACCGCGGCTGGATCTCCCCCTCGAAGTCCATGGTTCCCCGCACCACGCGGAGCAGGCGTACCAGCCGATGGCGGTCGGTCGCCTCGGTGCCCGTCACGGGCATGAAGTCGACGACCTCGCCGACTCCGGCCTCGGTCATGAAGCGCGTCACCAGGATCGCCGTGTCGGGCAGGTACAGCTGGCGGGTCACGAAGTCATCGGTCGCCGGCCGGATCCGGCAGAACCCGCCGCCGTCCGCGTCGAGCAGCGAGCCGAAGATGCTCGGCGAATCGAACCGCGGCGCGCAGAACCAATCGATCGTGCCGTTCGTGTCGATCAGCGCGGCGGTCTGCAGATCGCCGATGAGCCCATGATCCTCGATGTTCGGGTATCCACCCATGACGTCCCCGTCCCCGTCCCCCCGGACGTTCCATCCCCATCGTGGCATGCGAGGTCGTCCCGCGGCAGGCCCCACTGGAGTGACGGCGCCTGGCCGCGGTCCTACTGTGAGGACCGTGGACATCCAGCAGGCGCAGGCCTTCATCACCCTCGCCGAGGAGCTGCACTTCGGGCGGGCCGCCACCCGCCTGCACATGGCGCAACCGCCGCTCAGTCGCATCATCCGGGGCCTCGAAGCCGAACTGGGCGTTCCCCTGTTCGAGCGGAGCACGCGGAACGTCCGGCTCACGCCCCAGGGCGAGGCGCTCGTCGAACCCGCTCGCGAGCTCGTCATGCTCTCGCAGCGCATGACCGAGATCGCCCGGCGCGCCGACGCCGGCGAGATCGGCCGCCTGCGACTGGGCTTCTCGGGTGCCTCCGTGAACCACCTCGTCGCCGAGCTCGCGCGCGGCGTGCGGCGCGAGCGACCGGGCCTGTCGGTGGAGCTGCACAGCGCGCAGCTCTCGCACGCCGGCCTCGGACGACTCATGGACGGCTCGCTCGACGCCGTCATCGGGCGGTGGGACTACCTGCCCGCCGGCATCGACTCCCGCATCCTCGCGCGCGAGCAGCTGCTCGTCGCACTGCCCGAGTCGCATCGGCTCGCCCGCCGCACGAAGCTCGTCGCCGAGGACCTCGCCGACGAGCCGTGGGTCGTGCTGCCGGGCGGCAGCGGCGCGACGCTGTCGAATCGGCTGCACCTGCTCGGGCAGCAGGGCAGGTTCGTCCCGAGGATCGTGCAGACGGTCGCCGACTCGGCGACGGAACTGCTGCTCGTCGATGCCGGAGTCGGGATCGCGCTCACGCTCTCGGGCGTGCGCGACAACCTGCCGACGAGCGGCGTCGTGTTCCGCGAGCTCGACCCCGACCTCGGCGCCGTGGAGGTGCGGCTGGCCTGGCGGACCGGGAACGACAGCCCTGCGCTGAGGGTCGCGATCGAGGCATCCCGCCGCATGCTGCCCGACGGTCGCTGACTGCGCCGCCGACGTCGCCACCGCCGCCGAGCGGCCGGATCAGCGATCGAGCCAGGCCATGACGCGCTCGCGGTCGCCGTCGAGGTGCGGCGGCGCCTGCGAGTAGTCGACCTCGCCGCTGGCGTACGCGATCGGATGGCGCACCGTCGGGATCGCGCGCGACCCGCGGCCGGTGACCGCCACCGGCTCGAGCCCCAGGCCCTCGGCGAACCGCACGCCTCCGTCGACGCCGAGGATCGGCCCGCTCGGCACGCCGACCGCTCGGAGGAGCTCGAACCACTCGTCGGCTCCGCGCGTGCGCAGGCGCTCCGAGAGGAGCGCGCGCAGCGCCTCGCGATGCTGGTTGCGCGCGCCCATGGTCGCGAACTGCGGGTCGTCGGCGAGCTGCGGCATCCCGAGCACCTCGGACAGGCGCGCGAACTGGGCGTCGTTGCCGACGGCGAGCACGAGGTCGCGATCGGCGGTCGGGAACGGCTCGTAGGGCGACAGGCTGGGATGCGCGTTGCCCATGCGGCGCGGCACGACGTCGCCGGCGACGAAAGCCGACGTCTGGTTCACCATGCCCGAGAGGATCGAGGACAGGAGGTTCACCTCGATGCGGTCGCCGCGCCCCGTGGCATGGCGTGCGTTGAGCGCAGCGAGGATGCCGGCGGTCGCGTGCAGTCCGGTGATCACGTCGACGAGCGCGACGCCCGCCTTGGTCGGGGCGCCGTCGGGTCGGCCGGTCACGTCCATGAGCCCGGAGACCGCCTGCGCCAGGAGGTCGTACCCGGGCAGGTCGATCCCGCCGGCGGTGCCGAAACCGGTGATCGATGCGTAGACGAGACGCGGATGCCTCGCCCGCACCGCCTCGTGGTCGAGGCCGAAGCGCCGCAGCGCACCGGGCTTGAAGTTCTCGACGAGCACGTCGGCGCGCTCGACGATCCGGTGCACGACGTCGAGCTGCGCCGGATCGGCGAAGTCGAGTGCGATCGAGTACTTGTTGCGGTTGACGGAGAGGAAGTACGTGCCCTCGCCATCGCGCAGGGGCGGCACCCACCCGCGGGTGTCGTCGCCTCGCGGACTCTCGACCTTGATGACGAGGGCGCCCATGTCGGCGAGGAGCATCGTCGCGTACGGCCCGGCGAGGACCCGGCTGAGGTCGGCGACGACGATCCCCGCGAGCGGGCCGGTCGCGGGCCGTCCGAACAGCGCTTCGAGATCGTCGGTCATGCGCCCAGTCTGGCCAACGGCGGCCGTGCCATCCGCGATTGATACCGAACCGGCATCGATCATGACCGGATGCGCCATCCGGCCGCACAAGTGGGACGAGTCTGCCGCACACTCGTACCAGCGACTCGAAGGGGAGTGACCTGTGACCACCACGCCTGCCGGCCTGCGTTCCGCCAGCGACCTGATGAACCTCGACGACGAGTTCAACGAGGCCGAGCTCGATGTGCGCGCGATCGTGCGCGAGTTCGTCGACCGGCGCATCCGCCCGAACATCGCGGACTGGTTCGACCGCGCCGTCTTCCCTGTCGAGTTGGTGCCCGAGATGGCCGAGCTCGGCCTGCTGGGCATGCATCTCGAGGGTTACGGCTGTGCCGGGCGCTCCGCCGTCGAGTACGGCCTCGCGATGCAGGAGCTCGAGGCCGGCGATTCCGGCATCCGCACCTTCGTGTCGGTGCAGGGGTCGCTCGCCATGTCCGCGATCCGGAGCTTCGGATCCGAGCAGCAGAAGTCGACCTGGCTGCCCCGGATGGCGCGGGGCGAGGTGATCGGATGCTTCGCGCTGACCGAGCCCACGGCCGGCTCCGACCCCTCGAGCATGGTCACGAACGCGCGCCTCGAGGGCGGCGAATGGATCCTGAGCGGGGCGAAGCGCTGGATCGGGCTGGCGACCATCGCCGACCTCGCGGTGATCTGGGCGAAGACCGACGACGGCGTCCGCGGCTTCATCGTGCCGACCGACAGCCCCGGCTTCACGGCGACGGCGATCCAGCCGAAGCTGTCGATGCGGGCCTCGGTCCAGTGCGACATCGAGCTCGTCGACGTGCGCTTGCCGGAGGACGCAGTGCTGCCCGGCGTCGTGGGGCTCAAGGGTCCGTTCTCGTGCCTGAACGAGGCGCGGTACGGCATCGCCTGGGGCGCGGTCGGCGCCGCGCGCGACAGCTTCGACCAGGCCCTCGACTATGCCCTGGAGCGCACGCAGTTCGACAAGCCGATCGCGGCGTTCCAGCTCACCCAGCAGAAACTGGTGAACTGGGCGCTCGAGATCCAGAAGGCCCAGATGCTGGCGCTGCGGCTCGGCCGCCTCAAGGACGCGGGCCGGCTCGAGCACCACATGATCTCGGTCGCGAAGCTGAACAACACGCGGATCGCCATCGACATCGCCCGCGACGCCCGCACCGTCTTCGGCGGCAACGGGATCACGCTCGACCACTCGCCGCTGCGGCACGCGAACAACCTCGAATCGGTACGCACCTACGAGGGCACCGACGAGGTCCACACGCTCGTGATCGGGCAGCACCTGACCGGCCTCGCCGCCTTCCGCGGCTGAGCATCACCTCTCCCCGGGTGGGCTCGGGCGCGCAGGCCCGAAACTCAGCAGCATGCCGCGACGCGCCCCGCCGCGTCAAGCCGCTGGCCCGCTCCTGCCGCCCCGATAGACTCGGGCCACCGGACGGCGTCGAGCCGGCGGGGGGAACGGAACCTTCGGAGCTGATCGATGGGCGTCGATGGCGGTACCACCTCGGGGGAGGGCGGGCCGCCGACCCATGCCGAATCGCCGCCCCCGATCGGCCGCGGCACGGTGATCGTGGCCCCGCGGCGAGGTCCGTGGTACCCGCTGACCATCGCGGTCTGGGTGTTCTGCATCCTCGTCACGGCGCTGCTGCTCTTCAGCCCGACGGTCCCGTTCGGGTTCCCCAATCGCTCACTGCACCTCGTACTCGACTCGGTCGATGCGTGCATCGCCCTGCTGGTGGCGTACCTGCTGCACAACCGATTCCTGCGCGGAGGGCGCCTGCAGGACTGGCTGCTCACCGAGGCGATGCTGCTGCTCGCCGTGGCGGGCCTCGGGCTCAGTTATGTCGTCGAGGAGTTGCTCGGCATCCGGGACGGACGCCTGAACATCTGGCTGCCCCTGATCGTGCGCGTCTGCGGCGCGATCCTCGTGCTGGCCGCGGCGCTCGTCGGGGCGCGGACCGCGCCGCCCGTCCTCCGGCGGTGGACGCTCGCCGCGCCGGCGCTGCTGATCGCCGTGTGCTCCGTGCTGCTGTGGGCCGTGCGCGATGTCCTTCCTGTGGCACTCGACCAGCTGCCCGACGATGCGGTCACGCCGCTCATCACGGGACATCCGGTGCTGCTCGTGATCCAGGCCGGTGGCGCGGTGTGCTTCCTCGTCGCCTCGCTGAGCTTCGCCCGCCAGGCGACGCGGCGCGATGACGAGCTCCTGCGCTGGCTCGCTCCCGCGTTCACGCTCGCGGCGTTCGCGCGCATCAACTACCTCCTCTTCCCGTCCATCTACACCGACTGGCTCTACACGGGGGACCTGCTCCGCACCGCCTGCTACCTGCTGCTCATGATCGGCGCGCTGCGTGAGCTGCAGCACTACTGGAGCGACCAGACGCGATCAGCCGTCCGGGAGGACCGGCGCCGGCTCGCGCGCGAGCTGCACGACGGTCTCCTGCAGGAGCTCGCGTACATCCGCATCGAGACGAACGGCATCCCGCCGGGGTCATCGAAGCGGCACATCACCGACGCGACCGAACGAGCGCTCGACGAGGCGCGCGCGGCCGTGAACGCGCTCGGACAGGTCGGCGACGAGTCGCTCGGGTTCGTCCTGCACCGCACCGCCCGCGAACTCGCGGAGCGCCACCGCGTCGACCTCGAGGTCGACCTCGACGATTCCATCCAGGTCGACCGCGACCAGCGGCACGCGCTCATGCGGATCACGCGCGAGGCGGTGCTGAACGGCGTGCGCCACGGCGGCGCGAACCATGTGCGCATCGAGCTCGATCGGAGTGACGGCGAACGACGGCTCACGATCACCGACGACGGATCCGGGTTCGACCGGGAGTCGGCCTCGGCATCCGCCGCCGCGACGGAGACCGGCGGGTACGGGCTCGTCAGCATGGACGACCGCGCGCGTGGCCTGCCCGGCGAGTTGCAGATCCGATCGTCGCCGGGAGAAGGTTGCGTGGTGACGGTGACGTGGTAGCGGAGGCCTTCCGGGCGATCATCGCCGATGACGATGCGAGGCTCCGAGCCGCGGTGCGCCGGGGCCTCGAGGCCGGCGGATGCCACGTGGTCGGCGCCGCGACGAACGCCGACGAGGCGATCGAGCTCACGGTCCGGCATCGACCCGATGTCGCGCTGCTCGACATCCACATGCCGGGGAACGGCATCCGCGCGGCCCAGGAGATCCGGCGCGCGGCACCCGACACCGCGATCGTGATGCTCACGCAGTCGCGTGACGACGAGGACCTGTTCGACTCCCTGCGCGCGGGTGCGGTGGGCTACCTGCTCAAGGAGACCGACCCGGCCACCCTCGTCGCGTCGCTGCGCGGCGTGCTGGCCGGCGAGGCGGCGATGCCGCCGGCGCTCGTGGCGCGCGTGCTCGACGAGTTCCGCGCTCCGACGCGGCGGCGGTTCGGCCGATCCTCGCCGGCGGCGGGCAAGCTCAGCGCCCGGGAGTGGGAGGTCATGGAGCTGCTCGGCCAAGGGCTCAGCACCGAGCAGGTGGCGACCCGGCTCTTCCTGTCGTCCACGACCGTGCGCGTGCACGTGTCATCCGTGCTCAAGAAACTCGCGGTGCGCGACCGCGAGAGCGCGCTCCGCCTGCTCAGCGGCGAGTGACAAGCGGAAGGCCCCAAGCGGCGTGAGTGTGCTCGGGGCCTTCCGGTCTGGGAGGGCTTACTTCAGCTTGAAGTACGCCACGAGGTAGGAGTCATCCTGCGCGGTCATCGTGACCCGCCAGCACGTGCCCGGGCTCTTCGGCGTCGCCCAGTTCTGGATGTACTGACCGGCCGTCGAGTCGTAGCGGAGCTGGGTGCCGCCGGTCGAGGTGACCTCGATGGTGTCCTCGGCGAAGTTCGTGGCCGCGCAGGTCGTCGGCGCCGCAGTGAACTTCTTGACCGCCGTCACCGAGGTCAGCTCGGTGGAGCCCGTGAAGATCTCGAACTTCAGCGGCACGGTGCTGCCGCCCTTCACGCTGTTCCACACGGAGCCCATGTCGACCGGGCTGGTGAAGCCCTTGAGGGTCCACGCGAGCACTTCGTACGTCAGCTTGGTCGTGGCGGTGTTGCCGGCCTTGTCGGTCGCCGTGGCCATGAACTCGTGCGTGCCGACTCCCGTCCCGCCGCCGGTGACCTCGCACGGCGTCACGAGACCCGAGAGCGCGTCCTCGGCGATGCAGTTCGGAGCGGCGGGGACCGCGCCGAAGTAGTGCGTCGAGCCGAAGTCGCCCACGAACGCCACCGTGGGCTTCGTCCCATCGACGTTGATGCCCGACACGGTGCTCGTGTTGGTGAGTCCGGCGACATCCACCGCAGTACCCGTCGCCGACAGGTCCTTCCCCTCGCCGACCACGATGTCGTCGTTGCAGCTCGCGACGCCGGAGGTGGCGTCGTCGCACGTGAACGTGACCGTGACGGGGGCGTTGAACCATCCGCTCGCCGGCGTCGCGTTGGCGAGGCTGCCCTGGATCGTGGGAGCGACGGTATCGACGTCGATGTCGGAGACGAACGCCTCCGCGGTGTTGCCGGCCAGGTCGAGCGCGGTTCCGGTCGCACCGCCGTCCGCGCCGTCCATGATCGTCGTGTCACCGTCGCAGCTGGCGATGCCCGAGAGGGCGTCATCGCACTGGAAGTCGACGCCGACCGTGCTGGTGTACCAGCCGTTGGAGCCGTTCGGCGCGGCCGGCGAGAGGACGCCGTTGATCGTCGGCGCCACCGAGTCGACGTTGATCCCGGAGACGACGTCGGTTTCGGTGTTGCCTGCGAAGTCGACCGCGGTGCCCGTGTACGACTGGTCCTCGCCGTCACCGAGGGTGGTGTCCGGACCGCACGACTGGATGCCGGAGCCACCGGCGTCGGCACACGTGAAGTCGATGCCGACCGGAGTCTTGAACCAGCCGTTCGTGTTCGGCGCGACGGGGGAGAGGACATGCGAGATCGTCGGGCTCCCGGTGTCCACGATGGTGTAGGTCACGGACGCCGTGGTCGCCTTGAGACCGCCTTGGTCGGTGAAGTCGCAGGTCGCCGTGAGCGTGCCGAGCCCGTTCGTCAGCGTTCCGGAGATCGGAGCGACGAACGAGGCAGTCCCGTCCTCGGCGTCGACGACCAAACAGGTCGGGCTGGGTTCGGAGCCGATCTCGTAGCTCCCCGCCGCCACGCCTTGGACCGTGACGGTGGGTCGCGTGTTCGGGTACGTGACCGTGATCGGGATGCTCACCTGGTTGGCGTAGGTGCCGCCGCCGGCCGGGCCGGACACGATCTGCACCGTCGCGTTGCCGCCGACCGCGGTGCTTAAGGCGGTGAACGACACGGCGAAGTCGGTTCCGCACGACGTGATCGAGAGCGGGTCGGGGTTGGCAGTGATACCGGACGGGGTAATCACGTCGAGGACGAGCGGCGCCTCGCCGGAGTCGATGTTGCAGCCGTCGTCGGGATCCTGCATGGAGTTGTTGCCGACCAGCTTGATCTGCGCAGTCTTCGAGACGCCGCTTCCGGCTGCCAGCACGAGCGCCTGGGTCGTCGTCTCGATCGAATCTTGGATGTTGTCGGCGTTCGCGACGAGCGAGGTGCCGAGGACCGACGCGACGGTCAGCGCCGCGAACGCGCCGACCATCCCCGTTCGGGTCAGGGTTCGTTGCATGGGTGGGTTCCGCTTTCTGAGGTCCGCGGCGCGCCCGGGCGGGCTGGCCATCCTCGACGGTAAGCGGCATCCCGTGTCGAGAAGAACGATTCACGCGTTCAAACACCTGAACATGCCCCGATCTGGGGGTGCGGCCCGGCCCCGTGCCGCCGTCGGTGGCGAAGCGTAGACTCCACTCTGTTTCACGAGAACGAAGGAGTCTGCGATGCAACGTTTCGCCATGCCCACCGCACTGGTCTTCGCTGCTGCGCTCGCGCTGTCCGGATGCGCGGCAGGGGGCGGAGGCGGGGACACCGCCGGGTCGACCGAAGACAACTGCACCACGGTCGCCGGGCACGTGCGCGACATCTCGAACGGGGTCCAGAACACCCTCGCGTCGGCGACCTCGGCCGATGAGCTCGAGGAGTACCTCGAGGAGGCGAAGTCGCGCGTCACCGAAGCGGCCGACGAGGCCGAGAGCGACGACCTGGAGACCGCGGTCGACGACTTCGCGGCCACGCTCGAGGGTGTGGGCGAGTACGCCGACGGCCTCGAGGAGGCCCCGTCCGAGGAGGACCCTGAGACGACCACGCTCCAACAGGATCCCGACGCGCTCGCCGAGCAGCAGGCCGCAGTGCAGGAGGCAGCCGGCGAGGTCGCCTCGGTCTGCTCCGCCGAAGAGGAGTAGCACGGGCACGCGCCGCCGACGGCGCTGACGTCCCGAACGGCCGGAGTGCGGCAGCCCGCACCCCGGCCGTTCGTGCATGCAGCGCCGCATGTCAAGGCGCCTCGGGCCGTCATCTGCGCCGCCTACGATGGCGTGAGGCTGACCGTTGGGGGACGAATTTGCACACCTGGCCCGGATCGACCTACCCGCTCGGCGCGACGTTCGACGGCAACGGAACGAACTTCGCGCTGTTCAGTGAAGTCGCCGAGCGCGTCGAACTCTGCCTGTTCGACGACGACCGCGTGGAGACCCGGGTCGAACTCATCGAGGTCGACGCGTTCATCTGGCACGCGTACCTGCCGCAGGTCCAGCCGGGCCAGCGATACGGCTACCGGGTGCACGGGCCGAACGATCCCGCCGAGGGGCTCCGGTGCAACCCGAACAAGCTGCTCCTCGACCCGTACGCGAAGGCGGTCGACGGCGCGCTCGAGTGGAACCAGTCGCTGTTCGGCTATCCGTTCGGCAAGCCCGACGGCCGCAACGACGACGATTCGGCGGCGAGCATGATGCTCGGCGTGGTCACGAACCCGTTCTTCGACTGGTCGGGCGACCGCCATCCGCGCACCCCGTACGCGTCGACCTTCATCTACGAGGCCCACGTGAAGGGACTCACCGAGACGCTCCCCGGGATCCCCGACGACATCCGCGGCACCTACGCGGGCATCGGCCATCCGGTCGTCATCGACCACCTCGTCAAGCTCGGCGTCACCGCGATCGAGCTGATGCCGGTGCACCAGTTCGTCGATGACGGCACGCTGCAGGAGAAGGGCCTGTCGAACTACTGGGGCTACAACACCATCGCGTTCTTCGCGCCCCACAACGCCTACGCGTCGACCGGGCAGCGCGGCGAGCAGGTGCAGGAGTTCAAGGCGATGGTGAAGGGCCTCCACGCCGCCGGCATCGAGGTGATCCTCGACGTCGTCTACAACCACACCGCGGAGGGCAGCCACCTCGGGCCCACGTTGTCGATGCGCGGCATCGACAACGCCGCCTACTACCGGCTCGTCGACGACGACAAGCGGTACTACCTGGACTACACGGGCACCGGCAACTCGCTGAACGTGGGCCACCCGCACGCGCTGCAGCTCATCATGGACTCGCTGCGGTACTGGGTCCTCGACATGCACGTCGACGGGTTCCGGTTCGACCTCGCGTCGACGCTCGCCCGCGAGTTCTACGACGTCGACAAGCTTTCGACCTTCTTCGAGCTCGTGCAGCAGGATCCGGTGGTCTCGCAGGTCAAGCTCATCGCCGAACCGTGGGACGTCGGACCCGGCGGGTACCAGGTGGGCAACTTCCCGCCGCAGTGGACCGAGTGGAACGGGAAGTACCGCGACACGGTGCGCGACTTCTGGCGTGGCGAGCCCGCGACGCTCGGCGAGTTCGCGTCGCGGTTCACCGGGTCGGCCGACCTGTACGAGCACTCGGGGCGTCGCCCCGTGGCCTCCATCAACTTCGTGACCGCGCACGACGGCTTCACGATCCGCGACCTCGTCTCGTACAACGAGAAGCACAACGACGCCAACGGCGAGGACAACAACGACGGCGAATCGCACAACCGCTCGTACAACCTCGGCGTCGAGGGCCCGACAGACGACCCCGAGATCCTCACGCTGCGGGGGCGTCAGCAGCGCAACTTCATCGCGACGCTGCTGCTCTCGCAGGGTGTGCCGATGCTGCTGCACGGCGATGAGCTCGGCCGCACGCAGCAGGGCAACAACAACGTGTACGCGCAAGACAATGCGCTGAGCTGGGTCGACTGGGTGCACGCCGACCAGCCGCTCATCGAGTTCACCGCGGCCGTGGCGAAGCTGCGCGCCGAGCACCCGACGTTCCGGCGCAGCCGGTTCTTCGACGGGCGCCCCGTGCGTCGCGGCGAGGGGGACCCGGTGCCCGACATCGTGTGGCTGCGGCCCGACGGCTCGACCATGGAGCCCGAGGACTGGGACGCCGGCTTCGGCAAGGCGATCGGCGTGTTCCTGAACGGCGAGGGCATCCGCGAGCGTGACCGGCGCGGCGAGCGCATCGTCGACCGGCACTTCATCGTGCTGTTCAACGCACACGACGACACGGTCGAGTTCACGCTCCCGATGCACGAGTTCTCGCCCGAGTGGGAAGTGCTGATCGACACCGCGGGCAAGCGGGCCGACAGCGATCCGATCGAGCCGGGCGGCACCATCCCGCTCGAGCAGCGCTCGCTCGTCGTGCTGTGCCAGCACGACCCCACCCCCGAAGAGGTCGATCACTCCGTCGCGGCGTCGCTGTCGGCGATGGTGGCCGCGTCGAAGGAGGAGGCGCCGGCGCCGAAGCCCGAGGCGGGCGCGTGAACCGCGGCCGCGAACCGCGCTCCACGTACCGGCTGCAGGTGCGACCGTCGTTCGACCTGCACGACGCGGCATCCGTCGTCGACTACCTCGACGCGCTCGGCGCCGACTGGGTCTACCTCTCGCCGATCCTGCCGTCGCGCTCTGGGTCCGACCACGGGTACGACGTCGTCGGGCACGACGAGGTCGACCAGGCGCGCGGCGGGCCGGCGGGTCTCGAGGCGGTGGCGGATGCTGCGCACGGCCGTGGTCGCGGCATCCTGGTCGACATCGTGCCCAACCACGTCGGGGTGGCGGATGCCGCGCAGAACCCGTGGTGGTGGAGCCTGCTGCAGCACGGCCCCGACTCCCCGCACGCCGACGCGTTCGACGTCGACTGGGCGCTCACGGGCGGGCGACTGCGGATCCCCGTGCTGGGCGGAACGGTCGAGGAGGCGGCGAACGCGGGCGACCTGCGGGTCGAGCACGGCGAGCTGCGGTACTTCGATCACCGCTTCCCGCTCGCGCCCGGCTCGGCCGACGACGGCGCCGAGGTCGACGCCGCGGCCGTGCACGACCGCCAGCACTACGAGCTCGTGCACTGGACGCGCGCCGACGCCGAGCTCAACTACCGGCGCTTCTTCGCCGTGAACGAGCTCGCCGGCATCCGCGTGGAGGACCCGGCGGTGTTCGACGCGACGCACGCCGAAATCGTCCGCTGGGTGCGCGACGGCCTCGCCGACGGACTGCGGGTCGATCACCCCGACGGGCTCGCCGCCCCCGCGGAATACCTCGATCGGTTGGCCGAGGCCACGGGCGACGCGTACCTGCTCGTCGAGAAGATCCTCGAGGGCGACGAGGACCTGCCGCCGCACTGGCGGACGGACGGGACGACGGGGTACGACGCGCTCGCCGACGTGGACCGCGTGCTGATCGACCCCGACGGCGAGGCCGCGCTCGACGCGCTCGATGCCCGCCTCCGTGACGAGACCGGCATCGGGGGCCCGACCGACTGGCACGAGCTGATCCACGAGACCAAGCGCGGCATCGCCGACGGGATCCTGCGCAGCGAGGTCCTCCGGCTCGAGCGCCTGCTGCCAGAGCCCCGGCCGGCCGACGCGGCCGATGCGCTCGCCGAGCTGCTCGCGTGCTTCCCCGTCTACCGCTCGTACCTGCCCGCCGGTCGACAGCACCTCGATGCGGCGGCGCGGATGGCGCGGGCGCACCGTCCCGACCTCGGCGCCGCGATCGACGCGCTGCTGCCACTTCTCGCCGACCCAGTCCACCCGGTCGCGATCCGGTTCCAGCAGACGAGCGGCATGGTCATGGCCAAGGGCGTCGAGGACACGGCGTTCTACCGGTATACGCGGCTCGGGTCGCTGACCGAGGTCGGCGGCGACCCGTCGGAGTTCGCGATCACCGTCGATCTTTTCCATGCAAGGCAGGAGCGACGCCTCGCCGAGTGGCCGCACTCCATGACCACGCTCTCGACGCACGACACCAAGCGCGGTGAGGACGTGCGCGCACGCATCGATGCGCTCGCCGAGGTGCCCGAGCGCTGGGCCGACGAGCTCGAGTGGCTGCGATCGACGGATGGCGCGGGGTCGACGGGCGACGGGCCGTTCGACGCGCTGGTCTGGCAGGCGCTCATCGGCGCGTGGCCGCTCGAGCGCGAGCGGGCGCACGCCTACGCCGACAAGGCCTCGCGCGAGGCATCCGTCTCGACGCACTGGACGCGCCCCGACGAGGCCTTCGAGTCGCGCATGCACGCGGTGATCGACCGGGCGTTCGACGATCCCGGCGTCCGCGCGCGCCTCGACGCGTTCGTGGCGTGGGTCGCGCCGGCGGGCTGGTCGAACTCGCTCTCGGCGAAGCTGCTGCAGCTCACGATGCCCGGCGTGCCCGACGTGTACCAGGGCAGCGAGCTGTGGGAGACCAGCCTCGTCGACCCCGACAACCGGCGCCCGGTCGACTTCGGGCTGAGGCGGCGCATGCTGGCCGACCTCGACGCGGCGGTGGCGCGCGGCGAGCTGCCGGCGGTCGACGACACGGCGGCGGCGAAGCTGCTCGTCACGTCGCGCGCGCTGCGGCTCCGGCGCGACCGGCCCGAGTGGTTCACGCGCTACCGTCCGCTCGACGTGGTGGACCTCGCGTCGCGGCACGCCATCGCGTTCGACCGAGGCGGAGCGGTGACCGTCGCGACCCGCCTGCCGATCGGCCTCGCGGCCCGCGTCGACGCCGCGCCCGCGGCATCCGCCCCGCCCGGCGCCTGGGGCGACACGGTCGTGATCACGCCGCGGACGCCGCTCGTCGACATGCTCACCGGGCGCCGGTACGAGGGTGGCGCGCTCCCGCTCGCCGACGTGCTCGCGACGTACCCCGTGGCGCTGCTCGCTCCGGCCGACTCCGAGGAGGCACGATGACCGTCGACGTCTGGGCACCGATCCCGGCGCGCGTCGCGCTGCGGCGGGAAGGACACCCCGACCTCGGGATGGAACGCGGTGACGACGGTTGGTGGCACGCCGACGTCGACCTCGCCCCGGGCGACGAGTACGGCTTCGTGGTCGACGACGACGAGCGCGCGCTGCCCGATCCCCGTTCGCGGCGCCAGCCGCACGGCGTGCACGAGGCGAGTGCTGCATTCGACCTCGGCGCGCACGAGTGGGCGGATGCCGCGTGGACCGGCCGGCAGCTCGCGGGCGGCGTGATCTACGAACTGCACCTCGGCACGTTCACGCCCGCAGGCACGCTCGACTCCGCGGTCGAACGGCTCGACCATCTCGTCGAGCTCGGCATCGACTTCGTCGAGCTGCTGCCGGTCAACGCGTTCAACGGCACGCACAACTGGGGCTACGACGGAGTGCTGTGGTTCGCGGTGCACGAGGCCTACGGCGGGCCGGCCGCGTACCAGCGCTTCGTCGACGCGTGCCATGCGCGGGGCCTCGCGGTCATCCAGGACGTCGTGCACAACCACCTCGGACCGTCGGGCAACTACCTGCCCCGCTTCGGTCCCTACCTCCGTGCGGCCGAGCGGAACACGTGGGGCGACTCGGTGAACCTCGACGAGCCCGAGGTGCGCCGGTTCATCGTCGACAACGCGATGACGTGGCTCCGCGATTTCCACGTCGACGGGCTGCGGCTCGACGCGGTGCACGCCTTGCGCGACAGCTCCGAGCTGCACATCCTGCAGGAGCTCGCCGAGCACGCCGACGCGCTGTCGGCCCATCTCGGCCGGCCGCTCTCGCTCATCGCCGAGTCCGACCTGAACGATCCGGCGCTCATCATGCCGCGTGAGGCCGGCGGCTACGGCCTCACCGCCCAGTGGAGCGACGACCATCACCACGCCATGCACGTTGCCCTCACCGGCGAGACCTCGGGCTACTACGCCGACTTCGCCTCGCTCGACGCGCTCGCGAAGACGACCTCCGGCGGTTTCTTCCACGACGGCACGTTCTCGTCGTTCAGGGGCCGCGACCATGGTCGCCCGATCGATCCGGCCCTGCCGGCGTGGCGGCTCGTGACGTTCACGCAGGACCACGACCAGGTCGGCAACCGTGCGGCGGGCGACCGCCTCTCACCGGCGATGGGGGAGCGCCGCCTCGCCGTCGCCGCCGTCCTCAACCTGACGAGCCCGTTCACGCCCATGCTCTTCATGGGCGAGGAGTGGGGCGCGGCGACGCCGTGGCAGTTCTTCACGTCGCATCCCGAGCCCGAGCTCGGCCGCACGACCGCCGAGGGACGCATCGCGGAGTTCGCGCGCATGGGCTGGGACGAGGCGGTCGTGCCCGACCCGCAGGATCCGGCGACGTTCGAGCGGTCGAAGCTCGACTGGTTCGAACCGGAAGATCCGGATGGCGCCCACGCGCGCCTGCTCGATCTCCACCGTCGCCTGCTCGCGCTACGACGTGCGAGGCCCGAGCTCACCGACCCGGCGTTCGCGCACACCAGGGCGTGGGCGGATGACGCGACGAAGCGCTTCCGCATGGAGCGCGGCGCCCCCGACGCCGGCGAGCGCGTGGTCGTGCTCGCGAACCTCGGCCTCGTGCCCTGGGAGGCGAGGTTCGACGGCCCCGCCCAGGTACTGCTCACGACGGGACCCGCGGTCGCCGACGTCGTGCCCGCCGACGGCATGCTCGTGCTTCCGGGCGAGTCCGCAGCGGTCGTGGCCGTCCGCCGGTCCTCGTAGCGCGCGGGCCAGCGGGGCTCCGCGCGCGTCAGCTCGGGTGCCCGGGCAGGTTCAGCTCGTCGGGGTCGACGTCGACGTCGCCCGCATCGTCGGGTCCGCCGGTCCCCGGCACGGCACGGATGTCGTCGGCATCGACGTCCTCGGCGACCTGCTCGGGCACGGGGTCGGCCTGCTTCGCTGCCGTCTCGGCCTCGCTCGACGGACTCGTGCGGTCGTCGTCGGGATTGGTGTTCGCGCCCGGGATGTCCTCGCTCGACGCGGAGGTGTCGACGCGCTCCGGCGCAGGCGGTCCGTTCTCGCCCTCACCCGCGGCGAAGCGCGAGAGGACGTCGTCGTTGTCGCTCATGCCGTCACGCTACGACGACGGCCGCCGGCCGCACAGGGGTTGACGCCGGTCAGCCGGCCTTCTTCGTGGTCTTCCGCCGGGCCGCCGGCTTGGACGCGCCATCCGATGCCGCCTTCTTCGCGGTCGACTTCGCGGCGGGCTTCGCCGCCGAGCCCGAACTCGACTTCGCGGCGGGCTTGGACGCCCTCGCGGGCTTCTCGTCGCCACCGCCGCGCTTGGCGGCGATCGACTGGCGCAGCGCCTCCATCAGGTCGATGACCTCGCCGCCCTCCTCCTTCTCGGGCTGCTCGCCGAACGTGGCCGCGGTGTCGATCGCATCGCCCTGCTCGAGCTTGGCCTTGATGAGGGTGCGGAGCTCCTGCTGGTACTCGTCGACGAACTGATCGGGATCGAAGTCGCTCGAGAGGCTCTCGATGAGCTGCTTCGAGAGCTCGAGCTCCTTGTCGCTGATCCGCGCCTTCTCGTCGAGCGACGGGAACTTCGCCTCGCGGACCTCGTCGTTCCAGAGCAGCGTCTGCACCATGAGCACGTCGCCGAAGACGCGGAGCGCGGCCAGGCGGGTCTTCTGGCGCAGCGCCATCCGCACGATCGCGGTGCGCTCGGTCGACTCGAGCGCCTCGCGCAGCAGCACGTACGCCTTGTTCGACGCCGAGTCGGGCTCGAGGTAGTAGCTCTTGTCGAAGCGGATGGGGTCGACCTGCTCGGTCGGCACGAACTCGACGACCTCGATCTCCCGGCTGCGCTCGGCCGGCAGCGCCTTGAGGTCCTGGTCGGTGATGATGACCGTTCGCTCGCCGTCGTCGTACGCCTTGTCGATGTGCTGGTACGGCACGACCTCGCCGTCGATCTCGCACACGCGCTGGTACCTGATGCGCCCGCCGTCCGCGTCGTGCACCTGGTGCAGGGACACGTCGTGGTCCTCGGTGGCGCTGTACAACTTGACGGGCACATTGACCAGGCCGAATGTGACCGCCCCCTTCCAGACGGCTCGCATTCCCCCAGTACACACCCCCGGACGGCGCGAGCGGTACCCCTTCGCCGCCGGCCTACCAGTCGGGGGGCCCGTCCGAGCCGGCGGGATACTCCTCGAGCGGCACCCGGTCCTCGCGCCAGGCGGCGAGCACCGGCTCGACGATGCGCCAGCACTCCTCGGCCACGTCGCCGCGGACCGAGAGCGTCGGGTCGTCGCCCAGGATCCCCTTCAGCACCTCGCCGTAGGGCAGGAGCGCGCCCGGGATCTGTTGCGCCACGAGCGTGGTCTGCTCGAGCGCGAACGGGTCGCCACCGCCGTTCATGGTCAGCCCGATCTGCACCTCGCCCGAGCGCAGGTCGAGTTCGATCCAATCGGAGTGCGGACGGCCCTCGAGCCCCGCGATCGGCGCGGCGGCGCGGACCACGGCCCGTGCGATCTTCCGTCCGCGACCCAGCGCCTTGCCCGAACGCAGCAGGAACGGAACGCCCCGCCAGCGATCGGTGTCGACGCCGACGACGACCTGCGCGAGCGTCTCGGTCCCGAGGCTCGGATCGACGCCGTACTCGTCGACGTAGGCGGGCAGGGCGCGGCCCTCGATCTCGCCCGCGCCGTAGCGAGCGCGGCGGCTCGCTGTCGCGGGATCGTCCTTCCAGACCGCCGTCGCGCGCAGCACCGTCGCGATCGCGTCGCGCAGCACGACCTCGTCGACCCGGTCGACGGGTTCCATCGCGATGAGCGCGAGCACCGCCAGCAGGTGGCTCTGGATCATGTCGACGAGCGCCCCGGCATGGTCGTAGTAGCCCGCCCGGCCCTCGAGGGCGAGCGTCTCGTCGTACACGATCTCGACGCGTTCGATGACGTGCCGGTTCCAGATCGGCTCGATCAGGCGATTGGCGAAGCGCGTTCCGAGGATGTTCAGCACGGTCGCCCGACCGAGGAAGTGATCGATGCGGTAGATCTGGCGCTCGGGGACGATCCGCGTGAGGAGCTCATCGAGCCGCCGCGCGCTCTCGATGTCGGTGCCGAAGGGCTTCTCGAGCGCGAGCCGCATGCCTTCGGGCGTCGGGATCCGTTCGAGTTCGGCGCACACGCGCACGGCGACGGATGGCGGGAGCGCGAAGTAGATGACGGGCACCGCCACGCAGCGTGCGATCAGCCGCGAGAGATCGTCGGCATCGGTGGCATCCGCTCGGAGGTACCGAGTGGAGTCGAGCAGTCGCGTGCGCCGCGGCTCGGGCACCTCACCGAAGGCATCCGACACGATCTCGCGCCATTCGACATCGGTGCGATCCTGCAGGCCCGATCCGATCACCTCGAGGTCGACGTCGTGCGCGGCCAGCAGCGTGCCGAGCCCCGGGAGCAGGAGCCGCTTGGTGAGATCGCCGTCGGCACCCAGGATGAGCAGCGTCGCCGTCGCCGTCATCAGGTCTCCCTCCGCCCACTCGCGCACACGTACGTCCCCACGCTAGGCCGCATCGTGCGTCGCACGGGGGATCGCCAATGGGGTTGACACCGTCCGCATGGGGTCGTCATCGTCGCAGCATGGTGGAGCCCACGCCGATCGAGGACTACGCGCTCATCGCGGACGGCGCGTCCGGCGCGCTGGTCTCCCGTGAGGGCAGCATCGACTGGCTCTGCCTGCCGCGCTTCGACTCGCCGTCCGTGTTCGCGGCGCTCCTCGGTGGTCCCGAGGCCGGACATTGGACGCTCCGCCCGACCGCGCCGGACGCCCGGCCTGAGCGGGAGTACGTGCCCGGCACGTTCGTGCTGCGCACCACCTGGCGGACCGCAGACGCGGAGGCCGAGGTCGTCGACTTCATGCCGTTCCGCGACGGTCGCAGCAACCTCGCGCGCGTCGTCCGTGGCATCACGGGGTCCATGGAGTTCGAGGACGTGATCCGGCTGCGGTTCGACTACGGCGGCCTTCGGCCATGGGTTCGCCAGGTCCAGGAGGATGGCGGCGAGGCCATCCTCGCGATCGCCGGTCCGGACGCAGTGGTGATCCGCGGCGTTCCGCACCACGCGGAGGACGGCGCGCACGTGGCCCGGTTCTCCGTCGCGGCGGGGGAGGCGAAACACGTGGGGCTCACGCGCTACGCCTCGCACGTCGAGCCGCCCGTCCCGATCGACCTGCCCGACATCCTCGAATGGACGATCGACTGGTGGCAGGACTGGGCCTCGCGGAGCAAGCCCCCGTCGCCGTACGACCGCGAGGTGCAGCGGTCGCTGCTCATCCTGCGAGGCCTGACCCACGACGAGACGGGCGGCGTGGTCGCGGCCGCGACGACGAGCCTGCCCGAGGAGCTCGGCGGCTCCCGAAACTGGGACTACCGCTACGTCTGGCTCCGAGATGCGGCCCTCACGATCGAGGTGCTGCTCGACCACGGCTACCGGGAGGAGGCCGAGAAGTGGCGGCGATGGCTGCTCCGCGCGATCGCCGGGGACCCCTCGCGCATCCAGATCATGTACGACGTGGAGGGCGCCCGCCTCCTCCCAGAGATCCAACTGGCCCACCTGCCCGGGTACGCCGACTCATCGCCGGTGCGCATCGGCAATGCGGCGTACACGCAGGTCCAGTGGGACGTCTACGGGGAGGTCATGGTGGCCCTGCATGCAGCACGCATCGCGGGCGTCCACGAGGACGAGTTCTCCTGGCCGTTGCAGACCGCGCTCCTCGAGTACCTCGCCGCGAACTGGCAGCGCCCCGATCGGGGCATCTGGGAGATCCGTGGACCCGACCGCGACTTCACGCATTCCAAGGCGATGGTCTGGGCGGCGTTCGACCGCGGCGTCCGCGGCGTCGAGGAGTTCGGGCTCGCCGGGCCGGTCGACGAGTGGCGCCGGGTGCGCGACGAGGTGCACGCCGACATCCTGCGCCGGGGCTTCGACGCCGATCGCGGCACCTTCACGCAGTACTACGGCGGGCGGGGAACCGATGCCGCGCTGCTGCAGCTTCCGCACATCGGCTTCATCGAGGCCGAGGACCCACGCATGCTGGGCACCGTGAAGGCCATCGAGGAGGAGCTGCTCCGCGACGGACTCCTGCTCAGGTACCGAACCGAGTCCGATGTCGACGGCCTGCCGGCCGGCGAGAATCCGTTCCTCGCGTGCTCGTTCTGGCTGGTCGAGCAGTATGCGGCGTCAGGCCGGCTCGCAGACGCGAAGGCGCTGATGAAGCGGCTGACGTCGTTCGTGAACGACGTCGGCATGCTGAGCGAGGAGTACGACCCCATCCATCGGCGACAGATGGGCAACACGCCGCAGGCGCTCTCGCACCTCACGCTCGTCCGTGCGGCCGACGCGATCGCCCGCGTCGTCGAGGGACGGGCGGACACGCTGCCCGAGGTCCGCGGCGAATGATGCCGCCCGGCGCCGGGCCGGAAGGCTTGACACCGGGCCCCCGCGGTGGTCAGGTCGGAAACGTGGTGAAGCCGACGCCGATCGAGGACTACGCACTCGTCGCCGACGGCGCCGCGGGCGCCCTCGTCTCGCGGCGCGGCAGCATCGACTGGCTGTGCCTGCCCCGCTACGACTCGCCCTCGATGTTCGGCGCGCTGCTCGGCGGCACCGAGGCGGGGCACTGGTCGCTGCATCCGATCGGGTCCGATGCCGAGCCGACACGCGACTACGTCGAGGGCACGCTCGTGCTGCGAACGACGTGGCGGTCGGCGGATGGCGCGGAGGCCGAGGTGCTCGACTTCATGCCGTTCCGCGACGGCCGCCACAACCTGATGCGCCGGGTCCGGGGCGTGACCGGCACCATGCGCTTCCGCGGCACCATCCGGTTCCGCTTCGACTACGGGACCCTGCGTCCGTGGATCCGACAGATCGAGGAGCCCGACGGGCGCGCGGTGCTCGCGATCGCCGGACCCGAGGCGGTCATCCTTCGCGGGGCCCCGCACCACGCCGAGGACGGCTGCCACGTCACCGAGTTCTCGGTGGAGCCGGGCGACGTCGTCGACCTGAAGCTCACCCGGTTCCCGTCGCACCTCGACCCGCCCCCGCTCATCGACGTGGGCGCCGAGCTCGACTGGACGATCGACTGGTGGCAGGACTGGACCGCGAGGTGCCGGCAGTCCGGGCACTACGAGCGCGAGGTCGAGCGATCCCTGCTGGTGCTCCGGGCGCTGACGAACGACGAGACCGGGGGCATCGTCGCGGCCGCGACCACGAGCCTGCCGGAGGAACTGGGCGGGACGCGCAACTGGGACTACCGGTACGTGTGGCTGCGGGACGCGGCCCACACCATCGAGGTGCTCCTCGCCCACGGGTACCGCGAGGAGGCGCAGCAGTGGCGCGCCTGGCTGCTCCGGACGATCGCGGGTGATCCGTCGCGCGTGCAGATCATGTACGACGTCGACGGTGGTCGCCGCCTGCCCGAGACCACGCTCGACCACCTGCCCGGCTACGCGGGCTCGGCACCCGTGCGAATCGGGAACGCGGCGTACCGGCAGGCGCAGTGGGACGCGTACGGCGAGGTCATGCTCTCGCTCGCCGCGGCCCGCAACGCGGGGATCGAGGAGAACGAGTTCTCGTGGCCACTCCAGTGCGAGCTGCTCGACTACCTGGTCGCGAACTGGCACCGACCCGACCGCGGCATCTGGGAGATCCGCGGGCCCGACCGGCACTTCACGCACTCGAAGGCGATGGTCTGGGCGGCGCTCCAGTGCGGCATCGGGTCGGTGGAGAAGTTCGACCTGAAGGGGCACGTCGACGTCTGGCGGCAGATGCGCGACGAGATCCGCAGCGACATCCTGCAGCACGGGTTCGACGCGGAACGCGGCACGTTCACGCAGTACTACGGCGGCCAGGGCACGGATGCCGCGCTGCTGCAGCTTCCGCAGATCGGCTTCATCCCGGCCGACGACCCCCGCATGCTGGGCACGGTCGCGGCGATCGAGCGGGAGCTGCTCCGCGACGGGCTGCTGCTGCGGTATCGCACCGAGACCGACGTCGACGGCCTCCCGGCCGGCGAGAACCCGTTCCTGGCGTGCTCGTTCTGGCTCGTCGAGCAGTACGCGGCATCCGGCCGGCTCGACGACGCGGCGGCCATGATGGACCGGCTCGTGGGTTTCGCCAACGACGTCGGCCTGCTCAGCGAGGAGATCGACCCGGTCCGCCGGGCCCACATGGGCAACACGCCGCAGGCGCTCTCGCACCTGTCGCTCGTGCGGGCCGCCGATGCGATCGCGCGCGCGAGCGACCCCACCGGCGCGCTGGAGACCGTGGGCGCGGTCCGCGGCTGGTGAGGGATCGAGGCGCATCCGGCAGGATGGGGGCATGGCGCAGGGCCCGTACCAGCTCGTCGACGTCGATGGACGCCGCCTGCGCCTGACGAGCCTCGACAAGGTCATGTACCCCGAGGCCGGCATGACCAAGGGCGAGATGATCGCGTACTACGCCGAGATCGCGCCGACGATGCTCCCTCACGTCGCGGGCCGCGCGATCACGCGCAAGCGCTGGGTCAACGGGGTCGGCACGCCCGGCCATCCCGAACAGGCGTTCTTCGAGAAGAACCTCGAGGAGCACGCGCCCGAGTGGATCCGCCGCGGCCTGCAGCACCACTCCGACGGCGACAAGTCGTACCCGATCGCCGACAGCCGGGCCACGCTGGTGTGGCTGGCGCAGATGGGCGCGATCGAGCTTCACGTGCCGCAGTGGCGGTTCGATCCGGCGGGCGAGCCCGCGAACCCCGATCGCATGGTGTTCGACCTCGACCCGGGCCCGGGCATGGGGCTCGCCGAGTGCGCCGAGGTCGCCCGGCTCGTCCGCGCCATCCTGCAGCACATGGCGCTCGAAGCGGTGCCGGTGACGAGCGGGAGCAAGGGCATCCACCTGTACGCCGCGCTGGACGGGTCGCAGACGTCCGAGCAGGTGTCGGCCGTGGCGCACGAGCTCGCCAAGGCGCTCGAGGCCGACCACCCCGACCTCATCGTGTCGAGCATGCGCAAGACCCTCCGCGAGGGGCGCGTGCTGATCGACTGGAGCCAGAACAACGGCAAGAAGACCACGATCGCGCCGTACTCGCTGCGCGGGCGCTTCCGCCCGACGGTGGCGGCGCCGCGCACGTGGGAGGAGCTCGACGACCCCGACCTCCGCCATCTCGAGGCCGACGAGGTGATCGCGCTGGTCGCGGAGCGCGGCGATCCGATGCTCGCGGTCACCGCGGCATCCGCCGACGGCCCGCTGAGCACCTACCTCTCGATGCGCACGGCCGGTGCGACTCCCGAGCCCATGCCCGATTCGCCCTGGGGTGTGGCCGACGACGGCGAGCCCCGATTCGTGATCCAGGAGCACCACGCGCGTCGCCTGCACTACGACCTGCGGCTCGAGCGTGACGGCGTGCTCAAGAGCTGGGCCGTGCCGAAGGGCGTTCCCGAGACCGCCGATCGCAACAATCTCGCCGTGCAGACCGAGGACCACCCGATGCAGTACCTCGTCTTCGAGGGCACGATCCCCGACGGCCAGTACGGCGCGGGGGGCATGACCGTGTGGGACACCGGGACGTACGAGACCGAGAAGTGGCGCGACGACGAGGTGATCTTCACCCTCACCGGCCGGGTCGGCGGGCCGCTCGGTCGCGTACGGCTCGCGCTGATCCGCACGCAGGGCCAGGGCGAGAAGAGCCAATGGCTGCTGCATCGCATGAAGGAGCAGCATCACGTCGAGACCGGCGAGGGCCGAGCGGATGCCGCGGGTGCGGCCTCGGACGAACCGCCATGGGCCGCGTCCCGCCCGTCACGGTCCCGCGCGCCCCGCAGCACGACGTCCTCCGACGCCTCGGGAGGGCCCGACTCCGACGACCATCCGCCCGCCGGGGCGATCGAGCTCTCGCCCATGCTCGCGGTCCCCGGCACGGCCGCGCGTGCCGCCGGCGACGACTGGGCGCTCGAGTGGAAGTGGGACGGCATCCGCCTGCTCGCGCGCGTCGACGACGGCGCGGTGCGTCTCGTCAGTCGCAAGGGCATCGACCAGACCGCGACCTACCCCGACCTCGCGGGGATCGTGCGCGTGCTGCGGGCCGATGCGGTCGTCGACGGCGAGGTGGTCGCGCTCGACGAGCGCGGGCGGCCCGACTTCGGGCTGCTCCAGCACCGGATGAACCTCACGAAGCCGCGCGAGATCGCGGCCGCGGCGAAGGCCGTGCCGGTGGTGCTGCACCTGTTCGACGTGCTCGAGGTCGCGGGAACGCCGACGCTGGACGAGCCGTACACCCGTCGCCGCGAACGGCTGGAGCGGCTGTTCCGCGCGCGCGAGGACGTGCCGGTCGACGTGCCGCCCGTCGTCGACGGCGAACCCGCGGCCGCGCTCGACGAGGCGCGGAGGCTCGGCCTCGAGGGCGTCGTGGCGAAGCGACGCCGATCGACCTACCGGCCCGGCGTCCGCAGCGACGACTGGCTGAAGCTCAAGCTCTCCCGCACGCAGGAGGTCGTGATCGGCGGCTACCGCAAGGGCATCGGCGCGCGCGAGGGTCGCATCCGCTCGCTGCTCATCGGCATCCCGGACTCCGGCGGGCTGCGCTACGCCGGGCGGGTCGGCTCGGGCTTGCGCGAGCGGGATGCCGAACGACTGCTGTCGCGGCTCGACGAGCTCCACCAGGCGGCAGCGCCGTTCCACGACGTGCCGGTCACGGACGTGGTCGACGCCGTGTGGGTACGGCCCGAGCTGGTGGGCGAGATCGAGTTCGGCGAATGGACGCGGACGGGCGTGGCGCGACATCCGAGGTGGCGAGGGCTTCGCCCCGACAAGCGCCCGGAGGACGTGGCGCTCGAGACCTGAGGTCGTTGGAGTATCCGATTTCGGCAGAACATCTCGGATATCGAAGGAGAACCCGAGGAAACATCGAACCGTGTGTCCAACGTCCCCCATTGGGGGGTATCGTGCGATCCGTGGGCACTCTCTACTACGGCGACACCGGTACCCCGGTCGACATCGAAGACCGGGCACTCGCGCATCTCAAGATCGCGATCACGACGAAGCTCCGCCGCGGCGAGAGCTTCATGTTCTCGTGGCGACACGGCGGCGGCGAGCCGCGCGGTCGCAGCTCTCTCTGGCTGCACCCGGCCATCCCGCTCCGCTTCGTCTTCGGGACCGCCGAGGCCCCCGAGCTCAGCCGTGAGTGGATCGAAGAGCTGATGCGTTCCGCGAACGCCAGCGGCGGCATCGTCGTCGACCTGCGCGAGTTCGGAGTGGAGCGCCCGGGCCCGAAGCCGGTCGAGGCGGCCTAGCTCCCGACCTTCGGGGTCAGCGGCGGCGGAGCTCGCCGGCCGCGGGGCAGTCGAACGGATCGCGGGCCGCGAGGCCGACCCGATTGAGGTATCGCACCACGATCCCGTAGGAGTCGATCAGGCTCGTCTCGGTGTACGGGATGCCCAGCGACCGGCAGTGCTCGCGCACGATCTCGCGCGCCCGCGCGAGGTGCGGCCGGGGCATGCTCGGGAACAGGTGGTGCTCGACCTGGTGGTTCAGCCCGCCCATCAGGGGGCTCGTCCACCGTCCCGTGATGTTCCGGCTCGTGAGCACCTGCTTCGAGAGGAAGTCCAGCTTGGCGCCGGCCGGCACGAGCGGCATGCCCTTGTGGTTCGGCGCGAAGGACGCGCCCATGTACACCCCGAACACCGCGAGCTGCACGCCCAGGAACGCGAACGCCATGCCGAGGGGCAGCACCCAGAACACGACGGCGACGTAGAGGGCGATCCGGAGCCCGATGGTCGTGAGCTCGAGCGTCCGGCCCGGAATCGCGCGCCGCTCGAACAGGGAGCGGATCGAGGTCACGTGCAGGTTGATGCCCTCGAGCAGGAGGAGCGGGAAGAACAGCCAGCCCTGCCGGCGCGTGATCCAGCCCATCACCCCGCGCTGGCGTGCGGCCGACTCCTCGGTGAACGAGATCGTGTCGAACTCGATGTCGGGGTCCTTGCCGCGCTGGTTCGGATTGGCGTGGTGGCGGGTGTGCTTGGTCATCCACCACTGGTAGCTGATGCCGACCACCGCGGTCGCGACGAGCCGCCCCACGCGGTCGTTCGCCTTGCCCGAGGCGAGCACCGCACGGTGCGACGCCTCGTGTGCGAAGAATGCGAACTGCGTGAAGATGATGCCGAGCGCCGCCGCGATGAGCAGCTGGAACCACGAGTCGCCGAGCAGCACGAACCCGGTGACCGCGCCGCCGAGCGCGAGCGCGAGTCCGCCGACGAGCAGTCCGTAGAACCATGGCGTGCGCCGCAGCAGCCCGCTCTCCTTGATGACCTGTGAGAGGGCCGAGTAGCTCTGCGTGACGCGCGGCCGATCGCCGCGCGGGGTGGTCGTGCGCACCGCGCCGAGGCGCGCGGGTACGGCGGAAGATGTGGTCGTGATGATCCGGCCCGTCGTCGTCGACTTCCCAGCCGGTGGTTCACGGGCGACCGCCCGTTGCAGATGCGGCAAGCCTACGGGCGATGCCTGCGTACCGGATGTGGGTTTCCCCGGACGTCATCGCGACGTACCATGCCGGTCACTCGCCCGCGTCGTCGACCAGCAGCTGCAGCAACGCCGTCTCGCGCCCGCCGCGCAGGCTGACCAACCGCCCGTGCTCGTACGCCTCGATCACTCGCGGGTCGACGTAGCTCGCCTTGGCGATGGTCGGCGTGTTGCCGAGGACCTCGCTCGCGTGCACGATCGCCTCGCGCACGGATGCGTCGCGCGCCCGCTTGGTCGACGCCGTGCCGAGTCGAGCGAGCCGGTCCGCCGCAGCGACCGTGCCCCGCAGGGTCCGGAAATCCTTCGCGGTGAAGTCGCCGCCCGTGCGTCCGCGGATGTCCTCGTTCACGTCGACCGGCCCGAGCGGGCGCATGCGCCGCCCCTCCTCGTGCGCGTACAGGCGCGACGCGGGGGAGCGGCCCTCCATGCCGCGCACGAACGCGGCGAGCGCCGGATCCACGAGCATGAGGTCCTGCGAGATGCCGCCCTTCGCGCGGAACCGCAGTCGCACGGCGTCGGCGCCTTCGAGCCGGGCGTTGCGCACGAGCAGCGTCGTGAGCCCGCGGCTCCGCGCCGTCGCGAGCGATTCCTCCGAGCCGATGCGGATGGCGCCGAGATCGAGCGTTCGGAATGCCGCCGCCAGCACGCGCTCGCGCGTGAGCCCGTCGAGGCCGAGGTCGCGCCCCACGCTCCGACGCGCGCCGGGGAGCGCCTCGGCGAGGTCGGTCATCCGCAGGAACTTCTCCATGTCCTGCTTCTCGCGCCAGACCGGGTGGTAGAGGTACTGGCGGCGTCCGGCGGCGTCGACGCCGACCGCGAGGATGTGCGCGTTCGGCGCCTCGGCGATCCAGACGTCATCCCAGGCGGGTGGGATCGCGAGCTCCGCGATCCGCTCGCGCTCCGCGCGGCCGACCGTCGAGCCGTCGGCGTGACGGTACGTGAAGCCGCGGCCGCTGCGGCGGCGCGTGATGCCGGGCGACGCGTACGGTTCGACGCGTCGCAGTCGCGGCATCCGCTGCCCCTCAGTGGTTGCGCAGGGCGCTGATGAGCTCGCCCTTGCGCTTGCTGCTGTAGCCGCTCAGGCCGAGCTCCTTGGCCCGCTTCTTCAGTTCGGGGACGGTCCAGTCGTCGTAGTCGCCCGACGTGCCGCCCTTGCGGCCGACCGAGCTGCGGCCGCGCGCCGCGGCCGCGTTCGAGATGCGGGCGGACTTCTCCTTGGAGTTGCCCTCGTCGCGCAGCTTCTCGTAGAGCTTCGGATCCTTCAGGGACGACTGCCCTCGTCGGTTGGCGGGCATGGCGTGCTCCTTTCCACTCGTGGTGGCCGCCTCACAGCGGCTTGCCTCCCGTGACCGGGAGGATCGCGCCCGACGTGTAGGACGCGTCGTCGGACGCCAGGTAGACGTAGGCGCCAGCGAGCTCGGCGGGTTGGCCGGCACGGCCGAGCGGGGTGTCCTGGCCGAACTTCGGCAGCTTGTCGGGCCATCCCGTCGCGGGGATCAGCGGCGTCCAGATCGGGCCCGGTGCGACCGAGTTGACGCGGATGCCACGGGGCCCGAGCTCCTCGGCGAGCGCTCGCGTGAACGCGACGAGCGCGGCCTTGGTCATGGCGTAGTCGACGAGGCGCGACGACGGATCGAAGCCCTGGATCGAGGACGTCGTGATGATCGACGATCCCGCCGCCATGCGCGGGACGGCCGCTCGGGCGAGGAACACCGTCGCATAGAGGTTGGTGCGCATGACCGTGTCGAAGTCGTCGGTCGGGATCTCATCGATACCGCCGCGATCGCGCTGGTGCGCGGCGTTGAGCACGAGGAGGTCGAGGCCGCCGAACGCGTCGCAGGTGCGGTCGACGAGGTCGTTGCAATGCAGCTCGTCGCGCAGGTCGCCCGGCAGCAGCTCGACGCGTCGGCCTGCGTCCTCGACCCACCGCGCGGTCTCCTCGGCGTCGGACTGCTCGGAAGGCAGGTAGGCGATCGCCACGTCGGCGCCCTCGCGTGCGAAGGCGATCGCGACGGCCCGGCCGATGCCGGAGTCGCCGCCGGTGATGAGGGCGCGGCGGCCCGCGAGCCGGTCGTGGCCGCGATAGCTGTGCTCGCCGTGGTCGGGCTGCGGGCTCATCGCCGGCGTCAGCCCGGGCGGCTGCTGCTCCTGGCGCGGGAACGGCTCGGCCGGGTGCTTGGTCGTCGGGTCGGTCAGATGGTCGGTCACGGGATCCCCCTCGCGTGCGTCGTCCGGATCGTCCTGTCCGCCTCCCACGCTAGGCGCGAGCTTCGCCGGGGTCGACGGGATTGACACGGCCGTGGGGCCCGCTCACCACGGCGGCCGACCGCGGTCGTGACGTCGAGACATCCGAGGTCGCCGGGCCCTCGCCGCGCGGTAGGGTCGGTGCATGGGCACGCTGTTCTACGGCGACGCCGCCACGCCGATCGGCATCGAGGATCGGGCCCTGGCGCACTTGAAGGTCGCGATCATCACGAAGCTGCGCCGTGGCGAGTCGTTCACGCTGTCGTGGCAGCACACCGGCGATCAGCCGCGCGGTCGCAGCACGTTGTGGCTGCACCCCAACATCCCGCTGCGGTTCGTGTTCGAGGAGCCCGAGCCGCCCGAGCTGAGCCGCACGTGGATCGAGACGCTCATGCGCTCCGCCAACTCGACCGGCGGCATCCAGCTCGTGCCGGAACAGCTCGACACCGGGCCGATCGCGACGGTGGATCCGCTCGCGCCCGAGCCCGGTGCCGAGGATGCCGCGCCCTGACGCGGCTCAGTGGACTACGCCCGCAGGTCGGGGTCCGAACCGACGATGCCCTCGCTCGTGGGCGGGTTCACCGACCCGGGTGCCACGGTCCCGCCGTAGCCTGCCGTGCTCGCGCCCGATCCGGGCGTCGTCTCCTGCCCGCCGTGGACCTCGCCACGCCAGGCTCCGCTCTCGCCCTGGCGCTTCTCGATGAACTCCTTGAAGCGGTGGAGGTCGCGCTTGACCTGCGCGTCATCGAGCTGGAGTGCCGCGCCGGCCTTCTCCACGAAGCCCTGGGGCTCCCATTCGATGGTGAGGTCGATGCGCGTGCGGTCGGCCGAGATCGGCCGGAAGTTCACGCGGCCGCGGTGGCTCACCTCGGCGGTCGTGCTGCGCCACGCGACGTGGTCGTCGGGCACCTGGTCGGAGATGTCCGCGTCGAACTCGCGCTTGACGCCGGCGATCGAGACGACCCAGTGCGTCGTAGTGTCGTTCAGCTGGCGAACGGACTCCACGCCGCTCATGAAGTGGGGGAACGACTCGAACTGCGTCCACTGGTCGTAGGCCGTGCGGACCGGCACGTCGACCTCGGTATCCGCGGTGACGGTCGTGCTCATGTTGATCCTCCGTTTCCGGACGCGCTGGGTGCGCGCCCTCGGCCACGGTAGGCAGCAGCCGGAACCGGAATCGAGGGGGTTGCAGCCCCGGAAGACGGCTGGTACGAACGGACTGAGGGCAAGTTCGGCGAGCGATCCGGGGGTGCGTGATGGCGGAGCAGCGAACGGACATCGAGCGGTGGTGGCCTCATCTCTCGATCGACGCCAAGCACGCGGTCCTCGCCGACCCGGCGGGGCCATTGGCCGACGTGGTGCGCGAGGAGATCAGCGCGATGACCGGCGGGCCCGCGCCCGAGCGGCTCGACGCCGACGACGTCGACTACATCCGCACGCAGGTCGAAGCGGTCGACTGACGGCGGTCACTCGACCGCGGTCACTCGATCTCGAAGGGCTCGTCCTCCGAAGGTTCGGGCACGTACTGCAGGCCGGCCGTGCTGTTCGCCGAGAGGAGCATCTGCTCGATCCAGAGGCGGTTCAGCTTGGGCGGGCGGTTGCCGCTGAAGATGAACTGGAGCGGGATCGACTCGTGCAGCCAGAGCGTCGTGCGCCCACTGCCGTGCTCGATGCCGTGATCCCAGGTCATGGCGAAGCTCTCGGACCGGCGCAGCTTGTTGATGATGGCGACTCGCAGATGCGCGAGCGTCCGATCCTCGATCTCGATCTCCCGGTTGGAGGAGTTGTAGATGAGCTTGCCCATGTCGGAATGCTAACCAACCCGGACGCCCTTCCGCGCCACGATGTCGGCGCCTGACACCCCGGTATCCGGCGCTCGGGCTGTCAACCCCCTCGCCGCGCGTCGCGAGCGCTTGTTGGGATGACGGCATGAGAGCTGTGACCTGGCATGCCGCCCGAGATGTCCGCGTCGACGAGGTCGACGACCCGAAGATCGTCGAGCCGACGGATGCCATCGTGCGGATCACCTCGACCGCGATCTGCGGCTCCGACCTGCACCTGCTCGACGTGTTCGGTCCGCTGATGCACCGCGGCGACATCCTCGGCCACGAGCCCATGGGCATCGTCGAGGAGGTCGGCGCCGACGTGGAGCGGATCGCGGTCGGCGACCGCGTGGTCGTCCCGTTCGTGATCGCGTGCGGTCACTGCCGGATGTGCCGGGCGGGCCTGCCCACGCAGTGCGAGACCACGCGCGACGACGAGCACGGCACGGGCGCCAGCCTCTACGGCTACACCGAGCTCTACGGCCAGATCCCCGGCGGACAGGCGGAGGCGATGCGCGTGCTGCTCGCCGATGCGAACCTCCGCGTGGTCGGCCGCGACCTGCCGGACGAGCGCTACCTGTTCCTCTCCGACGTGGTGCCCACGGCATGGCAGGCCGTGGAGTACTCCGGCGCGGCGTCCGGAGACACGCTCGCCGTCGTGGGACTCGGGCCGATCGGGCAGATGGCCGTCCGCATCGCGCGGCACCGCGGCATCCGGGTGATCGGGGTCGATCCCGTGCCCGAGCGGAGGCTCATGGCCGAGCGCTACGGCGCCGAGCCGCTCGACTTCGAAGGGCACGATCAGGCGGTCGACGCGCTCGCGAGCGCGACCGTCGGCCAGGGACCCGACGCGGTCATCGACGCCGTCGGACTCGAGGCGCACGGCAACCCGGGCACGGCGCTCGTGCAGAACGTGGTCGGCAGCCTGCCCTCGGCGCTCGGCAAGCCGATGATGGTCAAGGCCGGTGTCGACCGGCTCAGCGCCCTGCAGCTGGGGATCGACGGCGTCCGTCGTGGCGGGACGCTCTCGGTCGTGGGCGTGTACGGCGGGAATGCCGACCCCATGCCGATGCTGCGGATCTTCGACAAGCAGCTCACGCTGCGCTTCGGCCAGGCGAACGTGCACCGCTGGTTCGACGACATCCTGCCGCTCGCCGAAGCCGACGACGACCCGCTCGGCCTCGACGACTTCGCGACGCATCGCGCTCCGCTCGCGGATGCGCCGCAGCTCTACAACCTGTTCAAGAGGAAGGAGGAGGGCTGCGTGAAGGTCGTCCTGCGACCCTGACGAACCCTCGCTTCACCGTCCAGCCGGCCGGCCGGCGCTTCTTCGGAGAGGCGCTGCTGTCAATCCCCTTCATCGATGGCGTGACGCCACCATACGTTTGGACGCGTCCGGGGGCGGGACAGACGAACGGGGTTGGACATGCGATTCGGACACCGCGCCCTCGCCGCGACCGCAGCGGTCGCGTCGGCAGGGCTCCTGCTCGGCGGATGCGCCGTGGGGACCGGGGGACAGGCCGGCGAGACCGATGCGGAATACGATCCGGATGCCGAGCTCTCGGGCACGCTCACGGTGATGGGCTTCTCGGCCGATGTCGACGAGGTCGCCTCGGCCCGAGTGGAGATGACCGAGGCCGAACTCGGCGATGTCGAGTTGGAGGTCGTCGAGGGCGACCTCGACATCCAGCAGTTCCTCTCGTCCGTGGCTTCGGGTGAACCCCCGTCGCTGCTGTACGCCGACCGCGATCAGATCGGGTCGCTCGCCGCACGCGGCGCGATCATCCCACTCGAGGACTGCATCGACGGCGAGGGCATCGAGACCGGCGACTTCGTCGAGTCGGCGCTGGCGCAGGTCACCCTCGACGACACGATCTACGGGATCCCCGAGTTCAACAGCGTGCAACTGACCATGGCCAACCAGCAGCTGCTCGACGACGCGAGCCTGTCGATCGAGGACGTCAACGGCTCCGATCCCGAGGCGATGACCGCGGCCGCCGAGGCGCTGGTGCAGCGCTCGGGCGACAACGTGACCGTGATCGGCGTCGACAGCAAGCTGCCTGAGTTCCTGCCGCTCTGGGTCGGTGCGGCGGGCGGCTCGGTCATGAGCGAGGACGGCCGCACCGCGCAGCTCGACTCCGAGGAGGCCGTGCAGGCCCTCGAGTGGGCAGCCGGCATCTACGAGGCGCAGGGCGGATTCCCGGCGATCAAGGCGACGCGCGACTCCGCCGACTTCTTCGGCGCGGGCAACCAGTTCGCCACGAACACCCTCGGTGCGATGCCGATGGAGCAGTGGTACCTCAACGTGCTCAACGAGGTCTCGCCCGACGCCCCGCTCGCGTTCGACACCGTGCGGACGACCGACGGCGAGCCCACGGCCTACGCCACCGGCAGCGCGTGGGCGATCCCGTCCGGCAGCGACAACCCCGAGGCCGCCTGCCGCTGGGCCCGCGTCATGACCTCAGTCGACGCGTGGCGCGCTGCGGCCGACGCCCGCCTCGCGCTCCGCGAGGAGTCGGGCCTGCCCTTCACCGGCATCCTCACCGGCAACACCGTTGCCGACGGGGAGATCCAGGGCATGACCACCGCCGACGAGGAGCCATGGGCCTCCGGCGTCGCCGCGATGTACGAGGCGAACGAGAACACGTTCGCCCTTCCCGCCAACCCGGCGGACGCCGAGTTCGAGGACGCCATGTTCGAGGCGGTCAACAGCGTCCTGACGAGTGGAGCCGATCCAGCCGAGGCGCTTGCAAAGGCGCAGGAGACCGCGCAGTCCGCGCTCGACGACGGCTGGGCGGAGCTCGAGGGCGGTGGCTGATGTCGACCGCGACCAGGCCGGGCATCAGTCCGGAGCCTGAGTCCATCCGTGGCACGGCCGGCCCGCCCTCCGAGGCGGCGTCGGCCGGGGCGGGCGACCGGCGATCCGGACGCCGTCGCGCCCGACGGCGCAACGTGCTCTCCGCACTGCTGTTCCTCAGCCCCTGGATCATCGGATTCCTGGTCTTCACGGCCTGGCCGATGATCTACAGCGCTTACCTGTCGCTCACCGACTACGACGTCATCAACAACCCCGAGTTCGTCGGCATCCAGAACTACGTCGACCTCGCGTCCGACGACAAGCTGCTGCTGGCGCTCGGCAACACGGTCTTCTTCACGATGCTGCAGGTGCCGTTGTACGTCCTGGTGTCGCTCACCCTGGCGCTGCTGCTCGACCGCGCCGGGAGGGCCTCCGGGTTCTTCCGCACCGTGTTCTTCCTCCCGAAGATGACGCCGCCCGTCGCGGTCGGCGTGCTGTTCCTGCTGCTCTTCAACGGCCAGAACGGGCTCGTCAACGGCGTCCTGGGCATCTTCGGCATCGACGGGCCGTCATGGACAACCGACCCGGCGTGGGTCAAGCCCGGGCTCGTGTTCATGTCGCTCTGGACGGTCGGCGCCTCCGTGATCATCCTGCTCGCCGCACTGCGCAACGTGCCCAAGGAGCTCTACGAGTCCGCGCAGCTCGACGGCGCCGGCTTCTGGCGGCAGTCGTTCAGCGTGACCCTGCCCATGATCAGCCCGGCGCTCTTCTTCATCATCGTCGTCAACACGATCGCGGCGCTGCAGACCTTCGACGAGGCCTACACGGCCTTCTTCGGGGCAGGGAACACGACGTACAGCAACGACGCCGCGCTGTTCTACGTCATCTACCTGTTCCAGCAGGCGTTCGAGTTCCTGCACATGGGGTACGCCTCGGCGATGGCGTGGCTGCTGTTCCTGATCATCATGGTGATCACCGCCATCCAGCTCGTCGTCTCGCGCCGGCTCGTCTACTACGAGGGGGATCGATGACCACCGACATCCGGATCGCGGCCGCCGAGAAGCAGGCCGCCCGGCCCGACGTCGTCGAGCCGCCGCAGCGTTCGCTTCCCGCAGGGGAGTCGGGCGGGGCCCGCAGCCGCCGACGTGTCGGCACCGTGCTCACCTGGATCGCGCTGTGCCTGATCGGCATCGTGTTCGTCTACCCGTTCGTCTGGCTGGTGAGCGCATCGTTCAAGCCGCGCAGCGAGGTGTTCGACAACCGCCTGATCCCGCAGACCTTCACGTTCGACAACTACGTGCAGGTGTGGCAGGAGGCGCCGCTCGCGCTGTGGCTGCTGAACACCGCGATCGTCACGGTGCTCGCCGCGGTCACCGTCACGATCTCGAGCGCGATGGTCGCGTGGGGGTTCGCGTACTTCCGCTTCCGCGGCCGGGGATTCCTGTTCGGGCTGGTGCTCGCGACGATGATGCTGCCCGGCGCGGTCACGATGATCCCGACGTTCCTGATCTGGAACGCCCTCGGCCAGGTCGGCACGCTGACGCCGCTGTGGGCGGGCAACCTGTTCGGCAGCGCGTTCTACATCTTCCTGCTGCGCCAGTTCTTCTTGGGCCTGCCGCGCGACCTGTTCGAGGCCGCGCGCATCGACGGAGCCAGCCAGTGGGGCGTGTTCTGGCGCATCGCCCTGCCGTTGACCGGGCCGGCGCTCGCCGTCGTGCTCGTGTTCGAGGTGCAGGCGGTGTGGACCGACCTCATGAAGGCCCTGATCTACCTGCGCGACTCCGACACGTTCACGATCCCGAGGGGCCTGAAATCCCTCGTCGACGCCTACGGCTTCGGCGGCGAGTGGCACTGGGAGATCATCGTCACCGCGAGCGTGATCACGACGGTCCCGCTCATCATCGTGTTCTTCCTCGCGCAGAAGCGCATCATCGACGGCGTCGCCTCGACGGGGCTGAAGGGGTAGGGCTCGAACCGCGGATGTCGCGTGGCGAGCCGATCAGCGTGCGATCCGCCCGCCACGCGGCATCCGTCACCCACCAGCGGATCTCGGCCGGTCTCCGCCGTCTCAGCCCTCGACCGAGGTGACGTGGTGCGGAGCGCCCACGGGCTTCGACTCGCTCGAGCCGCGCTGGCGGAGCACGATGGACAGCGCCACCATGCTGCCGACGGCGAGGAACTCGGACTGCCAGTTCTGCAGCGTGCGGTTCCAGAAGTCGGCGTTCACGACGTACTCGGAGAGCGTCACCACCGGCAGGCCGTGCATGGCCTGCTCGTCGTTGTAGACGACCTGCCCCGCGAGGGCCTGGGCGAGCCACGACAGCACGAAGATGGCGCCCATCGTGAGCAGCAGCGAGTTGCTGTAGACCCAGAGCCGCCATCCGCCGGCACGCGCCCACGCGGGGGAGTCGTCCCTCGCGTACCGGCCGACGAGCTGTTCCTCGTCGGTGCCGACGCCCTCCTCGCCCGGCTGCTTGGACTCGGGCGAGCCCTTCTGCACGAGCCAGATCGTGCAGAGGATGAAGAGGAAGAACTGCAGGTACTCCGACTGCCAGTTCTCGGCCACGTCGACCACGAAGTCCGACGACGTCACGTAGGCGCCCCACGTGAGGACCTCCTCGCCGTGCTGGAGGAGCTCCTCGTTCGTCACGGTGAGGCCGGTGAACGACTGGCCGACGAGGGCCACGAGGAACAGGGCCGCGAAGCAGATGCTGAGCGAGTGCTGGCGGATGCGCATGCCCTACCTCCCGGAGATCACGATGGCGAACATGTACGCCAGCCCGGCGAAGATGCCAACCAGCCACGACGTGAACACGACTCTCATGTCGCGAACGTACTCCGCTTCGCCTGCGCGAGCCGCGGCCTTGACGGGAGCGTCGCGGCGCTCGATTGGCGCGTCGGCGGCCGGTGGGTTAGAGTAGCGGGGTTGCCTGATCAGCGGAGTTCGCGCGGGCGACATCCCATGCGCCCGTAGCTCAATGGATAGAGCATCTGACTACGGATCAGAAGGTTGGGGGTTCGAGTCCCTCCGGGCGCGCAGAAGAAGGCGGTTCGCGAAAGCGGGCCGCCTTCGTCGTCTCCGGGCCGGCGCTGCATCCGTCGCTGTGGGCCACGGGATTTCCGGCGCGGACTGGGAATTCGCCGCGTACCCCGTTCGGGGACCCCGGTCTGGCCGTGACGGGCGCGGAGGCTCGGGTTAGGCTCGGAGGGGTCTGATTCGCGAAGACGAGGGTTCGGCTATGGGGGTTGTGCGAGCCGTCGCCGTCGGCCGTGCGCCGATCGTGCGTCACGCTGCGCTCGTGACGGCGATGCTCGCGATCGCGGCGGCCGTCGCCGTAGCGGTGTCCGTCGAGCTCATCCACGCCGTGCACGTGCTGCACGAGGCCGACGGATCGCACCGGCGTCACGAGGGCGTGCACCTCGTGTTCGATCCGCTCTGCGTCGTCGCCGCGGTGGGGGTGGCGGTCCTGCTGCTCGCGGCGCTCGCCGTGGCATCCGTGCCCCCGGGACGCCGGCCGCGTTCACGGCGTCGCACCGTCTGGGCCGACCCCGGCATGGGTGCCCTCGCCAACGCCGCGGTGTGGGCCACGATCGCCGCGCTGGCCGTGGGCGCGGCGTCCGAGGCGTTCGCGCCGCTGCCGGGCGGGCACGTCACCGCGTGCGCGCTGATCGCCGGCACGCTCGGCGCGGTCACCGGAAACGTGCATCGCCGGGCGCACCACCAGCCCGCGTACCGCTCGTTCAACATGGTGGCGATGCTGCTCGCCGCCGGATGCCTCGCGAGCATGAGCCTCACGTCGACGGGTGAGTGGTGGGTGCGCAACTTCAGCACGCTCGGCACGTCGGGCGACTTCGCGGCGGCGTGTTTCAACCTCGCCCTCGTCCTGTCGGGCGGAGCGATGGCCGCGATGGCCGGCCGACTCGCCGGGGGACTGGCGCGACCCGAGTACGGCGCACGACGCGGTGCCGTCGCGACCGTCCGAGTGCTGGTTGCGGTGATCGGCCTCTCGCTCGCAGGGGTCGGCCTGGTGCCGATCAACACCGAGGAACTCATCCACAACCTCTTCGCGAGCGCTGCCGGCGCGTCGTTCTTCCTGCTCGCGTCGCTCACGCCCTGGCTGGTGCGACGGATGCCGCGACGCCTCGTGATCACGTCATGGCTCTCGCTCGCGACCGAGGTGGGCGTGTGGGTGGTCTACGACCGGCTCGGGCTCGCCTCGCTGACGGTGTTCGAGGTGGTCGCATTCGCCCTCGTGTTCGTCTGGCTGATCGCGCTGGTGGTGACGACGCATCCGTCGATGCTGCACGACCCGGCCGCACGGGCGTCGCCGGCGCGGACGCGGGCCGGCCCGCGAACCTCGGCGTTCGCCGTCGGCGGACCCGCCGGCGGAATGGTGCCGGCGCTCGCGCGTTCTTCCTGACACAAGGTGCGTCGCATATCATCGAGGCGAAGCCTGAGTCCAGCCGACTCAACTTCGCGCCGAGAGGAGAGATCGAGTCGTGACCGACGACGGGGTGCGGATCGCCCGAAACGACGACGCGAGTCGCTATGAACTGTTCCTCGGGAGCGAGCTCGCCGCCTTCGCCGAGTATCGTCTCCGACCCGGCGACCGGATCGTGTTCATCCACACCGTGGTCGATCCGACGTTCAAGGGCCAAGGACTCGGCAGCCGCCTCGCGCGATACGTGCTCGACGATGCGGTCGCTCGCGGCGAGCGGATCGTGCCGCGGTGCCCGTTCATCGCGGCCTACCTCCGGTCGCACTCCGGGTACGAGGCCTCCGTCGACTGGCCGGTCGACGCGGCACCGAGCGCCTGAATCGTTGGGGATCCGGGGCGCCGAGTCCGGATCCTGACCCCCGCTCGGGGCACTGTTCGGTGAACCGTGCCGAGCGTTACGATTCCTCAATACCCCGAGTCGGGAACCCGACCCGACACGTCGTCGCACCGCGGCGCCGCGACCGCCATTGTCCCAGCACGGTCGCTCGGGAGGTTGGCTCGCCGAGCTCAGTTCGGGTCGCTCGGCGGGGAGGGCCTCCTGTGAGGCCGCGGTGGGGCGGGAGGTAGGGTTCCCGCCCCACCGTCATGCCTCGGCGCCATGTCGCCGTCTTCGACGGGCGATGAACGACCGTGACGACGACGCCGCGAGCGAACTCAGCGGCGCCGTCGTCATGTCGGCGATGCAGGCTCAGGCCGGCATGAGCGCTCCGATCTCGAGCACCGTCGACCCGTCGGTGCAGACCGAGATGGAAGCCGTGCCGATGACACCGGGTCCCGCGCCGTCCGAGGTGATGTAGGCCCGCAGGTGGTCGGCCGCCATCGGCTCGCAGCCCCACGCGGCGGGGTCGGGCGCCGTGCCGAGCACGACCGCGGACTCGCCGTTCGCGAGCACGAACGGCTCGACCATCTCGCCGACGGTCCACGACGAGCCGATCCGGGTTCCGTCGGCCGACTCCACGACGAGGCCGGGCCATCCCCACATCGAGCACTGGGCGTCGGTGGTGTTCGTGAACACCAGCTCGAACCCGGATGCCCCGGCGACGGACAGGTCGGGCCGGGAGACGAACTCGAGCGCGAGCTGCTCGTCCTGGCACTTCGCGGGGAGCGGCGTCGGTTCCTCGGGCGTCGGCGTCTCGGGAGTGGTGACCTCGCCCGGTGCGCCGTGGAATGCCGTCAGGGCGCCGAGCTGGAGCGTCCACGTTCCGTCGATGCACACGGCGACCCGGGCGTCGTCGACGATGCCGCCGCCCGCTCCGTCCGAGGAGATGTAGGCCCGCAGGTGATCGGACGTCGCCGCGGCGCACCCCGACGCGGACGGGAGGTCCGCCGTGCCCTCGGCGACGGCCATGCCGCCGTTCGGGGGCAGCACGACGAGCGTGCTCGTCGATCCTGATGCGAGCGCCCAGGTCAACGTCCGGCCGTCGGCGTCCTCGGCGACCAGGCCGGGCCACCCGTCGAACGAGCACGGCCGCGACCCGATGTTCGTGAAGACCAGGTCGAACCCGACGACCTCGGGGGTCGACCGTTCGGGGCGCTCACGGTAGTCCATGGTGAGCTGCGCGTCCTCGCAGTGGGCGGGCCCGGCCGGCTGCGCACGGTCGGGCCCGGCCGGCTGCGCGCCGTCGTCCGTGCCGGCCTGGGAGGTCGAGTCACCCCGTCCTCGATCCATCTTCGCGACGGTGGAGGCCCCGCTCGTGTCGGCGGCCGCGACCTCGCTCGTGACCGCGAATGCGGACGACGCCACGTCGGGCTCCCGCCCGTCCGCGTCGGTCGCGCCCGCCATCAGCGCCGTCCCCCCGGTGAGCGTCGCCGTCAACGCCACCCCGGCGACCGCTCGAAACACCACCCTCTTGGTGTACATGTCGTTCCCTTCCGAGTCGCTCGATGGGGCGACTCGGGGTGGACGCTAGCATATGGGCAGATATCTTCCTATAGATTCTCAATATCTTCCTATACTTCCCGACGATATCTTCCTATGCTGTGTTCATGCCACGGAGGCGGGAAGGCCGATTGGTCGACCTCGAGGTCGACATCCTCGGCGCAGGCATCGAGCTCCAGGCGGAGGACGGCGACTTCTACGGCTTCGCACTCGCGAAGCGCATCGCCGACCGCGCCGGTGCCACCGCGCTCACCGCGCACGGCACCCTCTACAAGGCGCTCAGCCGCCTCGCCGAGCGCGGCCTCGTCGAGTCCGAATGGGAGGACCCGGGCATCGCCGCGGACGAGGGCCGCCCCCGCCGGCGGCTGTACCGGGTGACCGGCGCGGGCGTCGTCGCCTGTCGGGCCGAGACCGAGCAGCGCGCGGCGGTCGCCCCGAGCCCGCGAACGGCGTTCGCATGAGCGCCGTCACGCTCGAGCCCGACGGCGGGCTCGGGCTCGAGGCCTCCGCTCGTATTCGACACCGGGCGGCCGGACGCGTGGATGCCTCGGTGCTCGCCTGGTGCCGGTGGTACACGGCCGACCTGCACGACGACGTCGCGGCCGAACGCCGGGCCGAGATCGCCTCCGACCTCTTCGAGGAACGCGAGTGCTCCGGCGACCGGGCGACCGGCTCGATCCTCTGGAGGGCGATCCGCGGCATCCCGGCCGACCTCGCCTGGCGAGGAGCACGGCTGCGCCGCGCCGCGATGGGCGCACCGCGCGGCACCTTCCCCCTCGCGATGCCGGCGCTCGCCCACCTCGCCGCGATCGCGCTCGTCGCCTGGGGCAGCTTCATCGTCTGGCGCGTCGCGGGCAGCGTGGTCGTCGGCGACTGGCGCGGCGCGGCCGACGTCGCCGAGCTCTCGGTCGTCGGCCTCCTCCTGGCGCTCGCCGGGTCGTGGCTGCTCATGGTCGCGCGTCGACGCGCGTTCGCCGGGCTCGTGCTCGCGATCGCGGCCTACCTGCTCATCCGCTTCGGCACCTACGCGCTCATGGAGACCAGCGTGACCCTCACGGCCTTCTTCTCGACCTCGACGGCGCAGATGGTGCTCCTGAACCGGGTCGCCGCTGGCGCGGCCGTGCTCTTCTTCCTCTCGATGGCCGCGTGGTGGGCCACGCCGGCGGCCACGCGCCGGGCGGAGGACGTCGCCGGGCCGGACGGCATCGCCGCACCGGAGGACGGGGAATGAACGTCAGGCGGCTGGCCGCTCCGATCGCGATGGGCGGCATCCTCGTCTGCGCGGCCGCCGTCGCGCTCACCGCCATCGGCGCGTTCGGCATGCCCGGGTTCGAGCTCCCCGCCGAAGAGGGCGCGGCGGCCGGCGAGACCGTCGGCATCGCCGCCGAGGGGTCGGATGCGTCGACCGCCGACGCCCTCGCCATGGAGGTGCCCGCCCCCGACCTCGCGACGGAGGAGGGCCGCGAGGAGTACATGGGCCGCGAGCAGGTCATCGCCGAGTGCATGGCCGGCAAGGGCGTGACCTACCTCCCGGCGGCACCGTGGCTCAACCAGGATGCGCAGCCGAGGGGCCTGAGCTTCGAGCAGTCCGTCATGTGGCTCAACGCGTTCTACGGCGAGGCTCGCGAGTCGTGGTCGGTGCCGGGTGCGGACTGGAAGAAGCGTGGATGCCTCGGCGTCGGGGAGCACGCCGTGGCGCTCGCCCGAGCGGCGGGTGCCCCGCTCTCGGCCCCTGTGCCCGAGCCCGACCCGAACGCCATGACCGAGGCCGAGGAGCTGGCGGCGTTCCAGGACGCGATCCGGTCGTGCATGGCCGAGCAGGGCTTCGGCGAGTTCGACGACGGCACGGACGCGTGGTGGGCCGCCATGTACGGCGACGCGGGCACCGGCGCCGCGTACCGCTGGGAGGACGCCGGATGCGACGGCTACGCCGTCCACGTCACCGGCAACGACAACATGCACTGACCCGAGCGGCGCCGGTCCGGCTGACCGCGGGCTCCAATCGGGTCAGGCCCGCCCGTTGCGGAGGCCGGGCGAGCTCGCGCGGTGCCGCGCGTCCTGCGCGAGGCGCAGCCGGTCGCACAGCACGATGAGCTCGCGGAGCTCGTCGTCGTCGAGCGCGGTCCCGACCCGTTCGGTGATCGCGTGGACGTGGTGGAGCGCCGCGCGGCGGAACTCCTCGAAGCCCTTCGGGGTGAGTTGGACGATCGTGCCTCGCCCGTCGAGCGGGTCATCCGTCTTCTCGAGGAACCCACGGGTGACGAGCCGGTCGACCAGACGGCTGACGCTGGGCTGCGAGATCAGCACGTGCCGGTTGAGGTCCTTCAGGCGCAGACGGCGACCGGGTGCCCGCGAGATGTTGAAGAGGACGTCGTACTCGTTGAGCGACATCAGCTCGGTCGGGAACTCCGCCGAGAGGCCCCGCATGATCGAGACCTGTGCGCGGAAGAGAGCCTCCCACGCCGCTACGGCCGTCGCGCGATCAGCCACGGGTGCTCCCTCCGTCGGATGCGGCGACCGGTCCGGTCCGCCGACGGATCCGACAATAGCCAACAGCGCTCCGACCCGTGCGGAGCCGCGGCGAAGGGACTTCGAGGTGTGCCCCGAAGACGGGGTGCAGGCTCACGCGGAAACGGTTGAGGGCCGGTCGTAGAGGCTGACGACCGGCCCTCGCCCTTGCACCAAGAGTGTCCTGCAATCACATTCCGCACCGGCCGCCACAGCAAACAACCGGTGCACGATGAATATATAACGGATCGGTAACGGGCGCTAGATCTGTGTGCCTCGAATGCGGGGGAAATTCCGTGCGGCGGGGCGCGCCATCCGTCACACCGGCCGATCGGCGCTCGAAGGCGGCTCGACGATCTCGGACTCGCGGGGCAGGCCGACGACATCCCCATTCTGCGCCATCGCACGTCGGAAGCGGAAGGCGATCGGAAGCCCGGTCGCGCTCGACCAGTCGAGCGAGTCGGCGGCCTGCACGTGGACGTGCGGCTGAGTGCTGTTGCCCGAGTTGCCGCACTCGCCGAGCACGTCGCCCACTTCGACGACATCGCCGACGGCGACGCGCACGCTGCCGCGCCGCAGGTGCACGAGCGCCACGTACGGTCCGCCGGGACCGAGGGCGAGGATCACGTGGTTGCCGGCGATCGCGTCGGGCCCGGCGCGGAGACGCCCCGCCTGCCCGAGCATGTACGGCACAAGCGTGAGCTGCGAGCGCCGGGCCTCGTGGTCCTCCTCGCCGTCGTGCGCGGCGACGACCGTGCCCGCGATCGGTGCCAGGATCGGTCGGCCGAAGCCGACGAAGGACTCGGGCGGCTCGACCGAGAGCCACGACCGCCAGTTCGACGGCGCCGACCGGCCGTGCTCGTCGACCGCGATGAAGTCGATCGCGTAGGTCGTGCCGAGCGCGTGCGTGCCGTGGCTGGGTACGCGTCGGGCCGGGCTGTTCCGCGCGAGCCAGCGGCCGCGGAACGGCAGCTCGAGCACGATCGGCTTGGTCGTGACGCGGTCCTCTCCGTCTGCGCCATCCATGCTGCCGGATACGAGCGGATGGCGCAGCCTCACGTCGCGGGGCCGCGAGCGGGCCCGTCAGAAGACGTCGGGGCTCGGCGTGGACGCCTGTCGAATCGACACGTCGGCGTGGCGGTCGAAGCGGTAGCCGACGCCGCGGACGGTGCGCACGATGTCCTGGTAGTGCGCGAGCTTCGAGCGCAGGCGACGCACGTGCACGTCGATGGTGCGCTCGTTGGGCACGTCGTCCTCGCCCGACCAGAGGCCGTCGATGAGCTCGTGACGATCGATGGTGCGGCCCTCGCGCAGCACGAGGTACTGCAGGAGCTCGAACTCCTTGTAGGTGAGGCCGGCGGCCTCGCCGTCGAGGAGCACGCGCTTGCGCGAGATATCGATGATGACGCCGTCGGGGTGCCGGTCGGCGTCGTCGCTCAGGCCCTGCGACTCGCGCTGACGGGCGAGTGCGGCAGGGTCCTGCAAGGCGAGGCGCACGACATCGACGTCGCGGCCGCCGGCGCCCTCGGGTGCCAGCGCGACCGCGGCGTACGTCTCGGCCGACGGGGCGACCTCGGCGGTGATGTTGCGGATGGCCTCGACCAGGCGGTGCAGGGTCGTGCCGTCGGCGGCGGCCTTGGCCTCGTCGAGTCCGACGTAGAGCACGAAGCCGCGGGCCTCGGTGCCCTCGGGCACGGCGCGGACGCGCGGTGCGGCCTGCGCCGGAGCCGCGGCCGGGGCCGGGGCGGGCGACGCGATGCCGGCGGTGCCGGCCGCGGCGACCGGGGTGACCGGCGCCGCCGGGCGAGCGGGCTGCGGCGCGTAGGCGGCCGGATGCGTCGGGCGGACGGCGGGGTGGGTCGGACGGGTGGGAGCAAGTGCGAGAGACATGGCGGATCCTTGTGCTGAAGATGCGTCGACGACCCCGCTCGTGGGGTCGGAAGCGAATGGCCGGTGTGGCCGGGAGAACCCGGGATGGCATCGGGTTCGACGGAGCCGCGCCGATCGGGATCTGATCAGTCGCGTGACTCGGCGGTTGGTTCGCTGGTCAGCGGCACATTCGACAACACATGGACGCACGCGCCGACATCATCATGTCGGCAGTCCCGTTCACCTCGCGGGTGGTCAGGATGCGTGCGGTGTCAGTCATGGGCGAAAGTCAAACCGAGGTTCGAGGATGTGTCAAACCGTGACGGTCGGATGACGGCGCGTGACGTCGCACGCGGTGCGCGAGCGTCGGGCCGGGGCGGCGGGTTCCGCCGCAACCGCATCCGTGGACGAAGATCCTGCGACGCAAGAGGAGTTCATCGAATCTTGGGATTCGGATGCCGCGACGGCGTGTCTCACGACGAAGATCCTGCGATGTGAGCGCAGGGACGCGCAGACGAAACATGACGCGCGGCCGGGGGACCCTGCGCGTCAGACCGTGCCGTACAACCGGTCGCCGGCGTCACCCAGGCCGGGAACGATGTAGCCGAGCTCGTTGAGCCGCTCGTCGACGGCCCCGAGCACGATCGAGACCTCGCGGCCGTGCAGCGCCCGCTCGACGGCCTCGAGCCCCTCGGGGGCGGCGAGGATGCAGATGGCGGTGACATCCGTCGCCCCGCGCTGCAGCAGGAACTCGATCGCGGCGGTCAGCGAGCCGCCCGTGGCGAGCATGGGGTCGAGCACGAAGCATTGGCGCCCGCTGAGGTCGTCGGGCAGGCGCTCGGCGTACGTGGTCGGCTCGAGGGTCTCCTCGTTGCGCGCCATGCCGAGGAAGCCGACCTCGGCGCTCGGCAGGAGCTTGACCATGCCGTCGAGCATGCCGAGCCCGGCCCGCAGGATCGGCACGATCAGCGGCTTCGGCTCGGCGATGCGAACGCCCGTGGCGGGTGCCACGGGCGTCACGATGTCGACCGGCTCGACCCGCACCTCGCGGGTGCCCTCATAGGCGAGGAGCGTCATGAGCTCCTCGACGAGCGAGCGGAACACGGGCGACGGCGTGTTCTCATCGCGAAGCACCGTCAGCTTGTGGGTGATGAGCGGGTGGTCGGCCACGTGGACTCGCATAGGCTGCAGTCTAGTTGCGGGGGTTCCGCCACGGAGAAGGGGCGAGGGGATGCCGGTGCAGCTGCCCGAGCACGCGGATTGGATGCGACTCGCCCTCGCCGAGGCATCCGCCGCCCTCGTCTCGGGCGACGTGCCGGTCGGCGCGGTCGTCGTGCGCGACGGCGCGGTGATCGCGACCGGACGCAACGAGCGGGAGCTCCACGAGGATCCGACCGCGCACGCCGAGCTCCTCGCCATCCGCGAGGCCGCCCGCGTCACCGGCGACCGCCACCTGACCGACTGCACCCTCGTCGTCACGCTCGAGCCGTGCGTCATGTGCGCGGGCGCGATCGTCGCCGCGCGCATCCCGATCGTCGTCTTCGGCGCCTGGGACGAGAAGGCGGGCGCCGCGGGCTCGCTCTACGACGTGCTGCGGGATCGCCGCTTGAACCACCGGGTTGAGGTCTACCCGGGCGTCGAGGCGGATGCCGCGTCGCGCCTGCTGCTCGACTTCTTCGCCGACCCCGCCCGGCGTCCCGCCGCCGACTGAGTTTCCTGCTCGCTCATGTCAGCCGGGCCTCATGTGAGGCTGCGTTGAGATGACGAACTCCGGACCCGCCGTGCGGATCGCGCTTCCGGCTGGCTCATGTCAGCCGGGCCTCATGTGAGGCTGCGCTGACATGACGAACTCCGGACCCGCTGTGCGGATCGCGTTTCCGGCTGGCTCATGTCAGCCGGGCCTCATGTGAGGCTGCGCTGACATGACGAACGTTTCCGGCTGGCTCATGTCAGCCGGGCCTCATGTGAGGCTGCGCTGACGTGACGGAACTGGAAACGTTCGCCCGGCCGGGCGACGTGCGGGCGCTCAGGGCGCGAGGATCAGCCGGCGAGACGCGCCGGGCGGCGGCGCGCCGCGAGCCCGTCGAGGAACTCGCCGAGGATGGCACGCGAGGCCGCCTCGGCCGCGGGGCCGTGCTCGGCCTGCAACGCGCGCATCGCCTCGACCGTGAGGCCGTACCCGGGCAGCTCGTCGCCCCACGCGGCGAGCCAGTCCTCGTGGATCGCCGGCGTCACCTCGGGGTGGAACTGCACCGCGAGCAGCCAGTCGCCGGCCCGGAACGCCTGGTTCGCGTACTGCGGCGACGATGCGAGACGCTCGACGCCCTCGGGCAGGTCGAAGGTGTCGCCGTGCCACTGCACGAAACGGATGCCGCGCGCGTGGCGCACCGGCGACGCATCCCCCGCCTCGGTCAGGTCGACGCCGAGCCAGCCGACCTCCTTGCGCGGGCCGCGGTACGCGCGGGTGCCCATCGCCTCGGCCAGCATCTGCGCGCCCAGGCACACGCCGAACACGGGTGCCCCGGCCGCCACCCGGCGCCGGAGCAGCTCGATCTCGTGCCCGACGTACGGGTACGCGTCGGGCTCGTACGCCGCCTCGTCGCCGCCGAGCACCACGAGCAGGTCGGGGGCGAGCGCGTCGATCGCCGTGACATCCGCATGCGGCGCGTCGACGACGCGCACCTCGTACCCATGCTCCTCGAGCACGGGACCGAGGTTGCCGAGCCCGATGGCGGAGTCGTGGCGAAGGACGAGGGCGACGGGACGGCCGGCGGCGGCGGCGCCGGCGCCATCCGTCATTCGAGTCCCTTGATGACGATCGCGTCGGTGGGCGGCGCGTGTTCGTTCGGGTCGACGTAGATATCTGGCTCGAGGTAGATCACCCGGGCGGATGGCACCGCCTCGCGAACGCGCTGCTCGATGACGTTGATGGCGGTCGACACCTCGGCGAGGCTCTCGTGCGGCCGGAAGCCGAGCTTCGCGGCGACCAGCAGCTCGTCGGGACCGAGGTAGAGCGTCTTCATGTGGATGATGCGCTCGGCCTCGGGCCCGGAGAGGATCGCCTTCTCGATCTTGCCGAGGTCGCCCTCGTTCGCACCTTCGCCGACGAGGAGGCTCTTGGTCTCCAGTCCGAGGATGATGGCGACGACGATCAGCAGCGTGCCGATCATGAGCGTGCCGATCGCGTCGAAGAGCGGGTTGCCGGTGAGGACCGTCAGGCCCACGCCGAACATCGCGAACACCAGGCCGAGCAGGGCGGCGATGTCCTCGAGCAGCACGACCGGCAGCTCGGGCGCCTTGGCGTGCCGCACGAACTGGACCCAGCTCTGCATGCCGCGAACCTGGTTCGACTCCCTCACGGCTGTGCGCAGCGAGAACGCCTCGAGCACGATCGCGATCACGAGCACGATGATCGGCACCCACGCGTTCTCGAGCTCGTGCGGATGCTGCAGCTTGTCGATGCCCTCGTAGATCGAGAACAGGCCGCCGACCGAGAAGAGGATGATCGACACGACGAATGCGTAGACGTACCGTTCGCGCCCGTAGCCGAACGGATGTTCGCGGTCGGCCTCCTTGCGAGCGCGGCGCCCACCCGCGAAGAGGAGCAGCTGGTTCCCGGCGTCGGCGACCGAGTGCACCGACTCGGCGAGCATCGACGCCGACCCCGACACGAGCCATGCGATGAACTTCGTCACGGCGATGCCCGTGTTCGCGAGGAATGCGGCCAGGATCGCCTTCGTGCCACCGGATGCGCTCATGGCGACAATCCTAGGATGGTCGCCATGACCTCCCGCCAGCCGGTTGACCGGCCGATCGAGCTGCCTACCATTGCGTTCCTCGGGGCCGGATCCATGGCCCGCGCGATCCTCGCGGGGCTGCTGCAGCCGCACGTCATGGTGGCCGGCGGCATCCGCACCACCAACCGCAGTGCCGACCGCGCGGCCGAGTTCGACGCCGAGCCGCGCGTGACCGCGTACGCGACCGAGGCGGATGCCGCGGCCAATCGCGTCGCGGTCGCCGGCGCGAAGCTCGTGGTCGTCGCGGTCAAGCCCGCGATGGTGCCCGACCTGCTCGACGAGATCGCCGACGCGCTCGAGCCGGGCACCGTGATGGTCTCGGTCGCGGCGGGCGTGACGGTCGCCACGTTCGAGGCGCACCTGCCGGCGCACGTGTCCGTGATCCGCACCATGCCGAACACGCCCGCGGTCGTCGGTCGCGCGGTGACCGGCGTCTCCGCGGGCATGCGTTCATCCGAAGTCGACCTCGCGCTCGTCGTGTCGCTGTTCGAGACCGTCGGCGAGGTGCTCGTCGTGCCCGAGTCGCAGCTCGACGCGCTCTCGACGATCTCGGGATCGGGCCCCGCCTACGTCTTCCTGCTCATCGAGGAGCTCACGAAGACGGCGATCGCGAAGGGCTTCACCCCCGACGAGGCCGCCGTGATGGTGCAGGGCACGTTCCGCGGCGCGAGCGAGCTGCTCGCGGCATCCGGCGACGACCCGGCCGAGCTGCGCCGCCGCGTCACCAGCCCGAAGGGCACCACCGAGCGCGCGATCGCCGTGCTGCAGGAGGCCGACCTGTCGGGCCTCTTCGACCGCGCCACCGACGCGGCCCTCGCTCGCGCCCGCGAACTCGCCGCCGGCGGTTAGCGCGCCCGCTCGAGCAACACCATCACCTCGAAATGCGTGGTCTGCGGGAACATGTCGAAGACGCGCGCCTTGACGGGCCGCAGCGACGGCATCGCGGCGAGGTCCTTCGCGAGAGAGGCCGCGTTGCAGCTCGAGTAGAGCACGTGCGCGGCGTCCGACCGCTCCAGCCAGCCGGCGAGGTCGGCCCCGATGCCGCGCCGCGGCGGGTTGACGACGACCAGGTCGGGGGCGGATGGCGCGGCGAGCGCGAACGCGGTGGCATCGCCTGCGGCGAAGCGCACGCGCGAGAGCGCGGCATCCGTTCGGCTCAGCTCGGCGCTCGCGACGGCCTCGACGCTCGTCTCGATGCCCGTGACCTCGGTGCCGCCGCCGGCGAGGTGGAGCGCGAACCCGCCGACGCCGGAGTAGAGGTCCCAGGCGTCCTCGGGCGCGAGCTCGCGGATCCACTCGCGCGCCTCGGCGTACAGCGCCTCGGCGATCGCGGTGTTCGTCTGGAAGAAGCTCTGCGGACGCAGGTGCATCGTGACGTCGTTGAGTCGCATCGGCAACGTGTCGGCCTCGGTCAGCACGACCTCGTCCGCGCCCTCGAGCACGGCCTTGTGCTCGGGCAGCAGGTTCGCGGTGACGACCCGCGCCTGCGGCAGCTCGGCGAGCAGCGTCGGCAGGTGCTTGCGCATGCGGCCGAGCGGCTCGCTCGAGCGCAGCACGAACCGGACCATCAGCTCGCCGTCGGGCGACTCGGTGACGATGAGGTGCTTGAGCTCGCCGCGGCGGGCGCTCACGTCGTACGGCGCGATCCTCGCGAGCGTGATGAAGCGCGCCAGCACGGGGAATGCCGCGCGATGCGCCGGCGAGCAGATCCCGCACGCCTGGAGGTCGACCCCGAACCCGTCGGCGTCGAGGATGCCGATGGTCGGCGCGTCGACCGTTCCGCCGACCACCATCTTGGCCTTGTTGCGGTAGTCGCGCTCGCCGCTCGCCACGGCGGGCAGCCAGGACGGCACGTCGAACGGCGCGAGGAGCTCCTCGGCGTGCCGCTGCTTGTCGGCCAGCTGCAGCGGGTACGGCCGACCCATGAGCGAGCACGAACGGCATCGCCCCGCGTCGAAGTACGGGCACTGCACCGATCAAGGCTACGGCCGGGTCGCGGTCGACGTCGACGTCGCCCGCAGCTCCTCCCATTCGCGCATGAGCTCGGGCATCCGCGCGTCGATGAAACGGTAGAACCGCGCCATCTCGCGGGCGCGCGCCGCGCCGGCCGCCTGCTCATCGCCGATCGCGTCGGCCGCGCGGTCGCCGAGATCGGCGATGACGCCGTAGACGGGGCTCTTCGCCATGAGCGCGGTGTACCAGGCGTCGTCGAGGAACTCCCACCGGTCGCGCCGGCTGCCCGCCTGCGGCACCCGATGCAGGATCCCGATCTGCGACAGGTACCGCACCGCACCCGAGATCGCGGCGGCGCTCACGCCGAGCTGCTCGCCGAGCTCGGACGCGGTGAGGCCGCCCGCGTCGGCGACGAGCAGGGCCATGAGCACGCGGGCCGGCATCCTCGGGAAGCCGGCGGCCGTGAGGACCGCGGCCGACTGCTCGACCGCGGACCTGAGGCCCTGCTCGTCGCGTGGCATCCGCTCAGTCTCTCATCCGCCCGACGCCAGTTCGCGGCGGCGCATCGACCACACGGCCAGCCCGCCTGCCGCCAGGGCGATGGCGAGCATCCAGAAGCCACCCGTCCAGTCGGTCTCACCGCCGGACGGGACGGGCGAGTGGGCGAACGGCGACAGGTTGATGAGCCACTCGGGGAGCTGGAGGATCGGCCCCCACGTGCCGAGGATCGCGGCGAGGCCGACGGCGGTCCATCCGACCGGGATGGTCGCGCGCGGCAGGAAGGCGAACACGAGCAGCGTGAAGCCGAGGAAGACCAGGCATGCGGGCAGTTGCGCCGCCGCCGCTTCGAGCACGTTCGGGATGAGCGATTCGGGATCGGACGCGCTGCCCGCGCCGACGATGCCCGCGAGCGCGGCCGCAGCGAGCACGATCACGATGACGATCACGCCGACGATCCAGTACTCGAGCAACCAGCGCACGCGGGGCACGCGTGTGCCGAGCACGAGCTCGGCGGTGCCGTGGGCCTCCTCCTGGCGCGCGCGGATGCCCACCTGGATGGCGCAGCACGCGGCGAGGACGCCGACGAGCCCGTAGAAGACGCCCACGAAGGCCTCCTCGATCGTCGCGTCGCTGCCGATCGCACCGCGGAGCGCGTCGAGCACCTGTGGGGTATCGGTTGCCGCCTGGTTGATGACGGACGACAGCGAGGTCGCGAGCAGTCCCGTCGCGATGCCGCCGGCGGTCCAGGACAGCAGGATGGCGGTGTTCAGCCGCCACGCGAGGCCGAACGAGCTCGACAGGCCCGGCCCCGCGGTCGCGCGGCCGGCCCGACCGGCGACGAGGCTCGCGCCCTGGTCGCGCACGGCCTGGAGGCCGAACACGACGGCGATGAGCGCCGCGGCGAACGCGAGCGGGACAAACAGCGGCGTCAGGTCGTTCTCGACGTAGGCGCCGGTGAACTGCCCGTAGCCGATGGGCGAGAGCCAGCTCGGCCACGCCGGGGTGACGTGCAGGAGGTCCTCGGACGGTGTCCCCGCGGCATCCCCGATGCCCCGCAGCAGGTAGGCGGCGAGCACGAAGGCGACCGACAGCCCGTTGGCCGCGCGCGAGGTCCGGAACAGCTGGGCGGCGAACAGGCCGAACGCGAGGAAGGCGACGCCCGAGGCCGCGATCGCCGCGCCCCAGACGAACGAGCCGGTGGTGTCGAGGCCGTTCGCGATGAGCGCCACGGCGATGAAGAGGCCGAGGCCGATGTTCGCGAGCACGCCGTGGACGACGGTCGCGGTCGTCGGGAGGATGCGACCCGCCGGCGTCGCCGCGATCGCCTCCGCCCGTCCCTGCTCCTCCTCCTGGCGCGTGTGGCGGACGGCGAGGAACGTGCTCATCAGCCCGCCCATGAGCGCGAGCCACGCGAAGAGGAGGAAGAAGGCGAACGCGCCATCATCCGTCCCGTTGGGCGTGCCGCGGAAGACCAGGATCGTGCGGGTCGCGATCGCGACGCCGAGGATCTCGCGCCGGTCGCCCTCCTCGCCGTACGTGGAGTACACCGCCGAGATCGAGCCGTACGCGAGCAGCGCGGTGCCGACGATCCAGAGCGCGAGCTGCAGGCGGTCGCGGCGGATGCGCTGCCGCAGCAGCACCATGAGCCTGGTCACGCCCGCGCCTCCTCCTCGATCGGGGCGAGCTCGTCGCCGTAGTGGCGCAGGAAGAGGTCCTCGAGCGACGGCGGCGCGATCGTGAGGCCCTGCACGCCGAGCCGTCCCAGGTCGGGAAGGACGTCGGCGACCCGGTCGCTGTCGACCGTGAACCGCACCCGCCCCTCGTCGATGACGAGGTCGTGCGCGTCGGGGATGGCGGCCACCCCCGCCTCCGCGGCCGGGTCGTGGATGAACGCGATCTCGGTCCGGGTCAGGTGGCGCAGCTCGGTGAGCGTGCCGCTCTCGACGACCTTGCCCTCGCGGATGATGGTCACGCGGTCGCACAGCTCCTCGACCTCGGACAGGATGTGGCTCGAGAGCAGCACGGTCGCGCCCTCGCGGGCGACCCGGTCGATCTCGCGGTTGAAGACCTGCTCCATGAGCGGGTCGAGGCCGCTCGTCGGCTCGTCGAGCACGTAGAGCTCGGCCGGCGTCGCGAAGGCGGCCACGAGGGCCACCTTCTGCCGGTTGCCCTTGGAGTACGCGCGGCCCTTCTTGCGCGGGTCGAGCTGGAAGTCCTCGAGCAGGCGTTCCTTGCGCTCCACATACGCAGCGCGGTCGGTCATCCCGCCGCGGAGCTTCGTGAGCAGGTCGATCGCCTCGCCCCCCGTGAAATTCGGCCAGAGCGCGACGTCGCCGGGCACGTAGGCGACGCGGCCGTGCAGCTCGGCCGCATCGTTCCACGGGTCGCGCCCGAAGAGGGTCGCCTCGCCCGCGGACGCGCGCGCGAGGCCGAGCAGGATGCGGATCGTCGTGGACTTCCCGGCGCCGTTCGGGCCGAGGAAGCCGTGGATCTCGCCGGACTCGACGGTGAAGTCGAGCCCGTCGAGGGCGATGGTGCGCCCGAAGCGCTTCTCGAGGCCTCGGGTGCTGATCACGGTGGTCATGGGCGGGATGCTACGCCGGATTCACAAATTTGTGAATGTGCCTAAACGGAATCCTAACGGTGCGCGGCAGGCGGAGGGCCCGCGGCACGACCTCACGGGCTTGACCCGTCGGTGACCCATTCGGGCTCGTCGCCATAGTGGCGCAGGAAGAGCTCCTCGAGCGACGGCGGCGCGACGGTCAAGCCCTGCACGCCCAGGCGACCGAGCACGGGCAGCAGCTGCGGGATGCGGTCGCTGTCGACCGCGAACCGGACCTTGCCGTTGTCGATCACGAGGTCGTGCGCGCCCTCGATGGCGGCGAGCGCCTCCTCCTGCCCGGGCCGGTGCACGAACGACACCTCGGATCGCGTCAGGTGCCGCAGCTCGGCCAGCGTGCCCGACTCGACGAGCCGTCCGGCACGGATGATGCTGACGCGATCGCACAGCACCTCGACCTCCGAGAGGATGTGGCTCGAGAGGAGGACGGTCGCGCCATCCGCCCGCACGCGGGCGATCTCGCGGTTGAACACCTGCTCCATGAGGGGATCGAGCCCGCTCGTCGGCTCGTCGAGCAGGTAGAGGTCGGCCGGCGTGGCGAAGGCGGCGACGAGCGCGACCTTCTGCCGGTTGCCCTTCGAGTAGGCGCGCCCCTTCGTTCGCGGGTCGAGCTGGAACTCCTCGATCAGGCGCGTGCGGCGCTCGCCATAGGCGCGCCGGTCCGACCGACCGCCGCGCAGCCGGGTGAGCAGGTCGATCGCCTCGGAGCCGCTCAGGTTCGGCCACAGGCTCACGTCGCCGGGCACGTACGCCACCCGGTGATGGAGTTCCGCGGCGCGCCGCCACGGATCCCGGCCGAAGAGCTCGGCCACGCCGCCGCTCGCGCGCGCGAGGCCCAGCAGGATGCGGATCGTCGTCGACTTGCCGGCACCGTTCGGTCCGAGGAAGCCGTGGATCTCGCCTTCGGCGACCTCCATGTCCAGGCCGTCGAGTGCGATGGCCGGCCCGAAGCGCTTCACGAGGCCCCGGGTGCGGATGACGTCGGCCATGCGCGGATGCTACGCCGCGGCGCCGGTGCGGGCAGGGGACCAAGGGCACTCACCTGCGTGTCCTCCGGGGGCTCCCGCGGCAGGTACGCTCGCGTCATGGGTTCGCTCGACGTCATCGCGCTGGTGAGCGAGGTGGTCGCGTGGATCACGCTCATCGGCGGCGGGCTCTGCCTGCTCGCCTTCGCGTTCGCGCGCATGGCCGATGGCACCTGGGAGCCCACCGATGCGGTCCTCGTCGACGCGGGCGGCGACGACGGCACGCGGGTGCGGTGGTTCGCCGAAGGCGAGTTCCACGAACGCGGGCTCGAACCCGACGAGCACCCCACTGTCGTCGGCACCGACACGCAGCCCGCGTTCTACCGCCGGCGCACGCCCGAGCGGCTGCGCTTCGAGGCCGACTCGCCCGTGCCGCGGCTGCTCGGCACGCTCGCGGTCATCCTGCTCGTGATCGGCGTGATCGCGACGGTCGTGTCGACGTTGGCCGGCGACGCGGCCTGAGCCGCAGCGGCGGCACGTTCGCCACGTGACCGGGCGACCGATGGCGCGCGCCCGCCCGCGGCATCCGGCTCACTCGAGCGCGGCGAACTTCTCGATGTCGCCCTCGGTGCCGGACACGATGATGAGGTCGTGATTGGACACCACGGTCTTCTCGGTCGCGTACGTGAACGGCTTGCCCGGGCTCTTCACGCCGACGACCGTCACATGATGCCGTGACCGCACGCCCGACTCGGTGAGGTTCTTGCCGCGGATCGGCTTCGGCGGGTACATCTTCACGAGCGCGAAGTCGTCGTCGAACTCGATGAAGTCGATCATGCGGCCGCTGACCAGGTGCGCGACCCGCTCACCCGCCTCGGCTTCGGGATAGATCACGTGGTTGGCGCCGATGCGCTCCAGGATCTTGCCGTGCGACGTCGAGATCGCCTTCGCCCAGATCTGCGGCACGCCGAGGTCGACGAGGTTCGCGGTGATGAGCACGGATGCCTCGATGGACGAGCCGACCGCGCAGACCGCGATCGAGAAGTCCTGGGCGCCGATCTGGCGGAGCGCGTCGATCGAGCGCGCGTCGGCGACGACCGCGTGCGTGACCCGCTCGGACCACTTCTGCACGAGCGCCTCGTCGGTGTCGACGGCGAGCACCTCGCGGCCGAGCCGGTCGAGCTGGCCCGCGGTCGCCGCCCCGAAGCGACCGAGTCCGATGACGAGCACGGGGGCGTCGTGCCTGATGCGATCAACCAACGATGGGCCTCTCTTCCGGTCGCTTGAACAGCTGGCGACGCTGGCTCGCGGCCAGCGCCGCCGCGAGGGTCACGGTGCCGACGCGTCCCATGAACATGGTCGCGCCCATGACGTACACGCCGGCCGGCGGCAGGTCGGCCGTGAGGCCGGTCGACAGCCCGCACGTCGCGAAGGCCGAGATCACGTCGAACAGCACGAAGTCGAAGGGTTCCTTCGTGATGTGCAGGATCGTGATCGACGACGCGGCGACGATCGTCGCCCCCCACAGCACCACGCTGACCGCCAATCGCAGGATGTCGGCGGGGATGCGACGTCCGAACGCCTCCATCGCGGGCGCACCGCGCGCCTCGGCGAACGCCGCGAGGAACAGCACCGCGAGCGTCGTGACCTTCACGCCGCCCGCCGTCGACGCCGAGCCGCCGCCGATGAACATCAGCATGTCGGAGACGAGCAGGCTCGACCCGTTGAGGTCGTGCATGTCGATGGTGGCGAAGCCGCCCGATCGGGTCATCGCCGACATGAAGAACGACTGGAAGATCGTCGGCAGGGCGTCCAGCTTCCCGTAGGTCTCGGGATTGTTGTACTCGAGCCCCAGGAAGGCCCCGGCGCCGAGCACGAACAGGATCACCGTGGTCGTGAGCGTGAGCTTGACGTGCACGCCCCAACGGCGGGGATTCCGCCATGCGCGGGCGAGCGCGAAGATGACGGGGAAGCCCAGGCTGCCGAGGAACACGCCGATCATGAGGAGCGTCTGGAACCAGTAGTCGAGGGCGAACGGCGCCAGGCCGCCGGGATTCGGGCTGAACCCGGTGTTGGTGAACGCCATCGCCGAGTAGTAGAAGCTGTACCAGATCGATTCGAACGGGCCGTACCCCGTCGCGAACATGCTCGGCAGCATGAGCAGGGCGATGACGAGTTCGATGCTCAACGCGCTCACCGCGACGGTGAACAGCAGGCCGCCGACCTCGCCGAGCAGCACGGCCTGCCGCTCGGAGACGGGGCCGACGTGGATGCGCGACGGATTCGTGTCGCTCGCCGCGAGCAGCTTCGCGCGCAGGCCGAGCCTGCGCGAGATGATGAGCCCGAGCGAGGTGGCGAGCGTGAGCACGCCGACACCGCCGATGTTCACGCCGATGAACACGAGCGCGTGGCCGAACGGGGACCAGTACGTCGCCATGTCGACGGTCGCGAGGCCGGTCACGCAGATGACCGACACGGCCGTGAAGAACGCGTCGTGGAGCGGGGCGCTGCCCGTGTCCGTGCCCGCGCGTGCGATCGGCAGCGAGAACAGCACCGTGAAGAGCAGGATGAGCGAGGCGAACACGAGGATCGCGAACCGCGACGGCGAATGTCGCAGCACCGCGTCGAGCCCATCGCGCAGGCCGCCGAGCCAAGCGCGCGGGCCGTAGCCGCCGCGCCGGCCCGTCGCCACCGCCTGCATCACGCACCCTCCGCTCGACGCTGAGTCATCGTACTCCCCGCGTGAGGCGCGGACTGACTACCCTTGAGCCATGGCGGACATCTTCGACGTGGTTGCGGACCCGACCAGGCGAGACATCCTCGGCGTCCTCCTCGACCGCGAGTCGTCGGTACCCGAGTCCGGCGGCGAGATCAGCGTCGGCGAGATCGTCACGGCCCTCGGCGTGAGCCAGCCGACGGTGTCCAAGCACCTCAAGGTGCTCCGCGAGTCCGGCCTCGTCGGCGTGCGGGAAGAGGGGCAGCACCGCTACTACCGGCTCGACCGCGCGCCGCTGGAGCGCCTCGAAGACTGGCTGATCCCCTTCGTGTCGACGGATGCCGCGACCGACGCGGTCACGCTCGCCGGCGCCGATGCCGGGGCCGAGGTCGACCTCAACGCCGACCAGCGCGCGTTCGCCTCGGCGCTCGGCAAGGCGTTCGCCGAGACCGCGCACCAGGTCACCGCGGTCGTCGCGCAGCGCAAGCGCCGCTAGCGGCGGCTACCGCAGTCGCTTCTGCATCTCGAGTTCCAGCCCGCCGGGCTCGAGCTCGTACGGCCGGCTGTGGCCGGTGTAGGCGAACCCGAGCTTCTCGTAGAAGCGCCGCGCACGGGGGTTGTCCTCGTGCACCTCGAGGCGCAGCGTGTCGCTCCGGTCGGCCGCCCAGCGCTCGATCTCGGTGAGCAGGGCACGGGTCACGCCCGCGTCGTCGCCGCGGCGATCGGGGGAGACGTAGACGCCGACCAGCAGCGGCCCCGTCGTCAGGTCGGGCACGTAGCATCCCATCGTGCCGACCCACCGGTCGCCGTCGACCGCGACGATGAGGGTCTGCTCGCGCGCCTCGCCGCGGCGGGCGCGGATGCGCCATTCGATCTCGTCGTAGCCGAGCGCGCGTTCGAGCGTGTCACCGAAGGCGATGGGGGTGTCGCGGAGCATCTCCAGGCGCAGCTCGCGCATCGCCCGCCAGTCGTCCTCGCGGGTCGTTCGGATCACCAGTCCGGGTCGTGGCATCCCTCGACGGTAGCCCATGACTCGGCGCCCCGCCGGTGGATGGGCTAGACTACCGCGGGGCTCATCGCCCCACGGCTGCGGCACGCGCGGCCGACCCGGATCTTTGTGAGGTTTTCGTGGGTTCCGTCATCAAGAAGCGTCGCAAGCGCATGGCGAAGAAGAAGCACCGCAAGCTGCTTCGCAAGACGCGCCACCAGCGTCGCAACAAGAAGTAGTCGCATTCCGACCACTGGCAGAGCGTCAGGCCGTCCGGCCTGGCGCTTTTCGCTGCCCCGGCGCGCGTATCCTGAGCGGGTGAGCCCCCGAGACATCCGCCTCACCCTGATCGGCAAGCCCGGTTGCCACCTGTGCGACGACGCGCGGGAGGTCGTCACGTGCGTGCGCGAGGAGCTCGCGGCGACGCCCGGGGCGCCGGTCACCACGCTCGATGAGCTGTCCATCCTCGACGACGAGGCACTGCGCGCGCGGTACGCCGAGGAGATCCCGGTGCTGCTCGTCGACGGCGAGGTGCACGGCTACTGGCGCATCGACCCGGTGCGACTCAAGACGGCACTCCTCGCGGCCGCCTGACCCGGCGTCCATAGTCCGCGGCATCCGTTTCCCTCAAGGGGGTGACGCCGGATGGCGCGTGGGCGTTGACTGGTCGCATGACGAGCATCCAGCGCGAGCGCTCCGTTCCCATCGACCCCGAGCGGCACGCCGACGTCGTCGTCGTGGGTGCCGGGATCACCGGCCTGTCGACCGCGATCATGCTGCTCGACGCCGGCCGCCGCGTGACCGTGATCGAGCAGGACGTGCCGGGCGCGCTCGCGAGCGGGCGGAACACCGGCAAGGCCACCCTGCTGCAGGGCAATCGGCTCGCGGTCATCCGCCGCGGGCATCCGGCGGGGCTCGTGCGAGCGTACGTCGACGCCAACCGCGCCGGGCAGCAGTGGCTGCGGCGCGCGTGCGAGCGGGCCGGCGTCGAGATGCGCGAGGCCACCGCGTACAGCTACGCGCAGACGGTCGACGGCATCGACGCGGTCGATGCCGAGGTGCGGGCCGGGCGCGAGGCGGGGCTGCCCGTCCGGCGGGTCACGGAGATCCCCGACGACGTGCCGTTCCCCGTCGCCGGGGCGGCGGCGCTCGAGGGGCAGCTCGCTCTGGATCCGGCCGAGCTGATGCGCGGGCTCGCCGAGCTCGTGGCGGCCGGCGGCGGGCGCATCGTCACGGGTGCCCGCGCACTCGGGGTCACCGCCTCGTCGCCGGCGAAGGTGCGCACGAGTGTCGGCACGTTCACCGCCGAGCAGGTCGTCATCGCGACCGGCGCGCCGATGCTCAACCGTGGCCTCTACTGGGCGAAGACCGGCGGATCGCGCTCGATGCTCGTGTCGTTCGAGATGCCCGCGGAGGCGGCGCTGCCCGACGGACTGTACCTCTCTGTGGACCAGCCGACCCGCAGCATCCGCCGCGACGATCGCGGCGACGCGACGCGCCTCATCGTCGGCGGGGCGAACCACCGCACCGGTCGCGTGCCGAGCACGCGGGAACTGCTCGACGAGCTCGTCGGCTGGGCGCAGACGTGGTGGCCCGACGCGACCGACCCGGTGCACTGGGCCGCGCAGGACTACCAGTCGCACAACCTCATCCCCTTCGTCGGCCGGATGCCTCGGGGCCGGGGTCGCGTCTGGTTCGCGACGGGGTACGCCAAGTGGGGCCTCACCAACGGCTCGGCCGCGGGCATCCGCATCGCGCACGAGATCCTCGGGGCTCGCCGTCCCGACTGGGGCCGGGTCATCGGTTCGCGATTCACGACGCCGGGCGACTTCGGGCGCGGCATCGCAGACGGCGCCCGCGTCGGAGCCTTCCTCACGCGCCGATGGGTGCGTGCGTTGCGGGCCCCGGTGGCGGATGCCGCGCCGCCGCCGCCCGAGGGCGTGGGCGTCGTGCTGCGCCGCGGTACGCATCCGGTCGGCGTCTCAACCGTCGGCGGCGAGACCTGCGAGGTCTCCGCGGTGTGCACGCACCTGGGCGGGGTCCTCAACTGGAACGACGCCGAGTGCACGTGGGACTGCCCGCTGCACGCCTCGCGCTTCGATCACCGCGGCAACCGCATCGAGGGTCCCGCGCTGCGCGACCTCGAGCGCGCCGACGCGACGCCGCTCGACGAGGTGCTGCGCGCCGGCGCCGCCGAGCGCGCCGCGGGGGGCTCCGACCGCCCCGCCTCGGGCGGCGCCGCCGACGCCCCCGGTGCCTGACGGCTTACGGCAGCAGGCGCGTCGGGCCGCGGAAGAGGTAGGTGGTCTCGCGGATCGAGTGCTCGTGCAGCATGAGCATGAGGACGCGCGCGAGGCCCATCCCGAAGCCGCCGTGGGGCGGCACGCCGTAGCGGAAGAAGTCGAGGTAGAAGTCGAGCTCCTCGGGCTCGAGGCCCTTCTCCTTCGCCTGCTCGGTCAGCACGTCGACGCGGTGCTCGCGCTGCGCGCCGGTGGAGATCTCGACCCCGTTGAAGATGAGGTCGTACGAGTTCGTCAGGCCCGCGTCATCCGCGTGGCGCATGTGGTAGAACGGCCGGATGCTCGACGCGTAGTCGGTGAGGAAGACGAACTCGTGGCCGAGCTCCTCCCTGACGTACTGCGAGATCTGGCGCTCGCCCTCGGGGTCCATGTCGGCGTCCTGGCGGGGCACCACGTACCCGCGCGACGCGACGATCTGCTTGGCCTCGGCGAGCGGGATGCGCGGGAACGGCGTGCTGGGCACCGTGACCTCGACGCCGAACAGCTCCTGGATCTCGGCGCCGTGCTTCTCCTTGACGGCCGTGAATCCCGCGACGAGGACCTCCTCGTGCATCGTCATGACGTCCTCGTGCGAGTCGACCCAGCTCATCTCGGCGTCGATCGAGGTGAACTCGGTCGCGTGCCGCGACGTGAACGACGGGTCGGCGCGGAACGCCGGCCCGACCTCGAACACGCGGCCGAACCCGGCCGGCTGCGCCATCTGCTTGAAGAACTGGGGGCTCTGCGACAGGTACGCCGTGCCCTCGAAGTAGCCGAGCTCGAACAGCTCGGCGCGGGACTCGGATGCCGACGCCATGAGCTTCGGCGTCTGGATCTCGATCCATCCCCGCTCGACCCAGTACGTGCGCAGCGCGTGCAGGAACGTGGTCTGGATGCGGAAGATGAGGTTCTGCCGCGGGTGCCGCAGGTCGAGGAAACGCCAGTCCTGGCGCTTGTCGAGACCCGAGTCGGCCGCGATGGGCGTCTCGAGCGCCTCGGCGACGACGTCGAGCGAGCCGATCTTCACCTCGAGCCCGCCGAGCTTGACCCGCTCGTCGTGCTTCAGGTCGCCGGACACCGTGACGAACGTGCCGTGCCCGAGCGCGGAGATCTGCTCGGTGAGCGCGAACGCCTCGGCAGCGCCGACGCTGACGCCCTCGGGGTCGAGCTCGCGCACCGCCGGATTCACGAGCTGCACCGAGCCGGACTCGTCGCGCAGGATGATGAACTGCACCTTCTTCTGGTCGCGGACGGTCTCGACCCATCCGGCGACGGTGACGGGGCCGTCGGGAAGTGCGGCGAGGTCCTTGACGAGGGTGCGCGTGTTCACGACGGATCATCCTACCGGGCGGTGTTTCCCCGCCCGACCGGCCCGCTTCGCGCCATCCGCCCGCCCCTGCCCGCCCTGTCCTGCCCGGATCGCAGGAAGAGCGGCGATTCACAGGACGGAATCGTCGGATCCGTCCTGTACATCGGCAGATCTCCTGTGAACGGCAGGGGACGGGTGAAACGAGAAGGGCGGGCGAGCGGATGCCACGGCGCACGGCGGTTTCCTAGGGAACCGGTTCGTAGACTGGAGGGCGTGCCGGCCGAGCAGATCCATCTCGTGCGCCACGGCGAGGTCTTCAACCCCCAGGGCGTGCTCTACGGTCGTCTCCCCGGATACGGCCTGAGCGACCTCGGCCGCGCCATGGCCGAGGCCGCCGCGCTCGACCTCGTGATGCGCAAGCGCCACGTCGCCTCGCTCGTCTCCTCGCCCCTGCAGCGCACGCAGCAGTCGGCCGAGCCGATCGCGAAGGCCTTCTCGCTCGAGCCGGCGCTCGACGACCGCATCATCGAGCCGACGAACCGGTTCGAGGGCAAGCGGATGGCGGGACCCGACTCCGCACTGCGCGACGTGCGCAACTGGGTGTTCCTCGTGAACCCGTGGGAGCCGAGCTGGGGCGAGGCGTTCGGCAAGATCGCCGACCGCATGTTCCATGCCATGCACGACGCCGCCGATGCCGTCGACGAGGGCGACGTCGTGATGGTGAGCCATCAACTGCCGATCTGGATGGCGCACCGCCGGGTCGCCGGCAAGTCGCTCGCGCATGACCCGCGCCGGCGTCGCTGCGCGCTCTCGAGCATCACGACGTTCGAGCGCCGCGGCCGCCGCTTCGTCGAGGTCGGCTACCGCGACCCTGCCGCCGGGCTGCAGGAGCAGGCGACCGACGTGGGGGCGGTGTGATGCATCTCGTGCGTTCGGGTTTCGAGACGCGGCTGCGCCGCTCCTCGACCCTCGGGTTGGTGGCGGTCGCCGCGGCATCCGCCCTACTGCTCGCCGGGTGCTCGAGCGACCCGCTCGCCGAGCAGTACCGCGAGGGGAACAACAAGGGCTACATCGCCGGCGACGGCACGATCGCCGAGTTCCCGGCCGGCGAGCGCGGCGAGCCGATCGCGTTCGAGGGCGAGACGATCGAGGGCGGGACCCTCGACTCCGTCGACCTGGCCGGCGAGGTCGCGGTCGTGAACTTCTGGTACGCCGGCTGCGCGCCGTGCCGTGCCGAGGCGCCGCTGCTGCAGCAGGTGCACGAGGAGTTCGACGGGAACGGGGCGTCGTTCGTGGGCGTCAACGTCCGCGACCAGGCCGCGACCGCGGCATCCTTCGAGCAGAACTACGGCATCACCTACCCGTCGATCGTCGACGCGAACGACGGGGCCGTGCAGTACGCGTTCGCCGGTGACGTGCCCCCCGCGGCCGTGCCGACGACGCTCGTGCTCGACGCCGAGGGCCGCGTCGCCGCGCGCATCCTCGGCCAGCTCAAGGACGCGTCGATCCTCGAGACCATCGTGCGCGACGTCATCGCCGAGCAGGCGTAGGCGCAGGCGGACGTTCCGGCGATGGACCTCAACCAGATCATCTTCAGCGGGCAGCTGCTCGCGGCCGTGCCGATCGCGATCGCCGCGGGGCTCGTGTCGTTCCTCTCGCCGTGCGTCCTGCCGCTCGTGCCCGGCTACCTCGGCTACCTCGGCGGGTTCGCCGACGCGAGCGCCGAGGAGGCCGAGCAGCGTCGCGCGCGCCGCCGCCTGATGCTCGGCGTGCTGCTCTTCATCGCGGGCTTCACGCTCGTGTTCCTCATCTTCACGACCGCGTTCGGCGCGCTCGGCGCCTGGCTGCGGCTGTACTCCGACCTCATCATCCGCGTGCTCGGGGTGGTGCTCATCGTGATGGGCCTCGTGTTCATCGGCCAGTTCACGTTCCTGCAGCGCACGTTCAAGCCGTCGTGGCGCCCGGCCACCGGCCTCGCGGGCGCCCCACTGCTCGGAGTGGTGTTCGGTCTCGGCTGGACGCCGTGCATCGGCCCGACGCTCGCCGTCGTGCTCGCCCTCAGCACTGACGCCGCAAGCGCGGGGCGGGGCGCGCTGCTCGGCCTGGCGTACTGCATCGGCCTCGGCATCCCGTTCGTGCTCGTCGCGTTCGGGTTCAGCTGGGCGGCGAACGCGCTCGCGTTCGTGCGTCGGCACATCCGCGCCGTGAACCTCATCGGCGGCGGGTTGCTCATCGTCATCGGCCTGCTCATGGTGTCGGGCGTGTGGACCATCTGGATGTACGAGTTGCAGGCGGTGATCAGTGGCTTCGTCCCCGCGATCTGAGACGCGACCCGGGCGCGGGCGAGCGGATGGCGCGGCCGCGCGCGGCACGGGCGTCGACCCGCTGCGCCCGGCCGACTACGACGACGGCTCGAGCGACTCGAGCGCCTCGGGCGCCGGCGCGGTCGCCGGTGCCGTCGCCGGTGCCGGCGGCTCCGCCGGGCCGGTCACCGGGCCGAAGCTCGGCCCCGTCGGTTGGCTGCGATTCGGATGGCGCCAGCTCACGAGCATGCGCACGGCGCTGCTGCTCCTCCTGCTGCTGGCCATCGCGGCGGTGCCGGGTTCGCTGGTGCCGCAGCGCTCGAGCGACCCCAACGGCGTCGTGCAGTACTTCACCGACAACCCCGACCTCGCACCGGTGCTCGACTCGTTCCAGATGTTCGACGTGTACACGTCGGTGTGGTTCTCGGCGATCTACCTGCTGCTGTTCGTCTCGCTCATCGGCTGCATCATCCCGCGCACCAAGCACCACTTCGAGGCGCTGCGAGCGCGGCCCCCGAAGACGCCGGCCCGGCTCTCGCGGCTGTCGGCCTACACCGAGCGTCCGCTGGCCGACGGCGAGACCGCCGACGACGCGATCGCGCGGGCCGCGGCCGCGCTGAAGAAGTCGGGCTACCGGATCGAGCGCTTCGACCAGCGCGGCGCGCCATCCGTCTCTGCCGAGCGCGGCTACCTGCGCGAGACCGGCAACCTCGTCTTCCACACCGCCCTCGTCGGCGTGCTCGTGACGGTCGCGATCGGCGGCGGATTCGGCTTCTCGGGACAGCGGGTCATCGTCGAGGGGCAGTCGTTCGTGAACACGCTCGCGGCGTACGACTCGTTCAACCCGGGCCGCTTCTTCGACGACACCCGGCTCACGCCGTACCGGCTGACGCTCGACGAGCTCGACGCGGTCTACGAGACCGAGAACCGCGACGCGCTCGGCCAGCCGATCGACTTCACGGCGCGCGTCACGATCGACGGCGAAGGCGGTTCCGACGAGCGGCAGGTCAAGGTCAACGAGCCGCTGTACGAGTACGGCACCGACGTGTACCTGCTCGGGAACGGCTACGCGCCGACGATCACAGTCCGCGACCCCGACGGGAACGTCGTGTTCACCGACTCGATCCCGTTCCTCCCGCAGGACGCGAACCTCACCTCGATCGGCGTCGTGAAGGTGCCCGACGGACTCGACGAGCAGCTCGGCATGGTCGGCTTCTTCTACCCGACGCAGACCACGCTGCCGTCGGGCGCGTACACCTCGAGCTACCCCGACCTCGTGTACCCGGTGCTCACGCTCAACGTGTACTCGGGCGACCTGGGCCTCGACGCGGGCACACCGACCTCGGTGTACCAGCTCGAGACGACCGGCATGGAGCAACTCACGGGCGGCGACACCGGCGTCGACTCGGTCGAGCTCATGCCGGGCGAGTCCACCGAACTGCCCAACGGCCTCGGCACGGTCGAGTTCGAGACCGCGACGCCGGATGCCGCGGCCGACGACTTCTCGAAGAGCGTGTCGCGCTTCGCCTCGTTCGACGTGCACCACGACCCGTCGCAGGGCTGGGTGCTCGTCTTCGCGGTGCTCATCATCGGCGGCCTGCTGCTGTCGCTGTTCGTGCCGCGGCGTCGCATGTGGGTGAAGGCGGTGGGGCCGGATGGCACGACCGTGCTCGAGTACGCCGGCCTCGCCCGCGGCGACGACCCGGGCCTCGAGCGCGCGGTTGACGAGTTCGCCGACCGGCACGCGAATTCCGCGGCGACCGGGCCGGAAACTTCTTCGACGTAAGGTAGAACGGTGACGCTCGACGAGATCTCCATCATCGCGGTGTACTCCGCCATGGCCGTGTACGCGGTCGCGTTCATCGCGTACTCGATCGACCTCGCGAAGCGCTCGGCCGCGTCGGCGGCGGAGGCGGATGCCGCCTCCGCGGGCACCGCGAGCGAGCCCGCCTCCGAGCGGGTCGAGGTCCTCGCCGCGGCGGCCGCGGGCACGAGCGCGCCCGCGCCCGGGTCGGGAGCCCGAGTCGGCGGACGCGACCGTTCCGCGAAGGCCGGCGCCGCGACATCCGCCCCCGTCTCGTACGGCCGTTCGCCCGTGCTGCGCGTCGCCGTCGCGATGACGGTCATCGCGTGGCTGCTGCACCTGTCGGCGACCGTGCTGCGCGGCATCGCCGCCGAGCGCGTGCCGTGGGCCAACATGTACGAGTTCGCGTTGACCGGCACGCTCGTCATCACGACGGTCTTCCTGCTCGTGCTGCTGGTGGTCAAGACCGACCTGCGCTTCCTGGGCACGTTCGTGACCGGGCTCGTTCTCGTGCTGCTCGGCATCGCGACCGTGAACTTCTACGTGAGCGTCGTGCCGCTGCCGCCGGCGCTGCAGTCGGTGTGGCTCGTCATCCACGTCTTCGTCGCGACCTCGGCCGTCGGGTTCTTCGCGCTCGGGTTCGCGCTCTCGGTCGTGCAGCTCATGCAGGCCCGTCGCGAGGCAGTCGTCGCAACCGCCGACGCGGTGAAGAAGTCGTTCCTCGCGACGTTGCCCGACTCGGTCTCGCTCGAGAACCTCGCGTACCGCGTGAACATCGTCGGATTCATCCTCTGGACCTTCACGCTCATGGCCGGTGCGATCTGGGCCGAGAAGGCGTGGGGGCGCTACTGGGGCTGGGACACCAAGGAGGTGTGGACCTTCATCATCTGGGTGGTCTACGCCGGGTACATCCACGCGCGCGCGACGCGCGGCTGGCGCGGCTCGCGGTCGGCCTGGCTCGCGATCATCGGCTTCTCGGCGGTGCTGTTCAACTTCACCGTGGTGAACCTGTTCTTCAAGGGACTGCACGCCTACTCGGGTCTCTGATCCGGATCGTCCCGGCCGTTCCGGGGCGGCACGGTTGCGATCCCCGCGTCCCGCGGGCACGATCGCTGCATGGGCCGGGGCCTGCTCGAGCGCGACAAGGAACTCGACGCGCTGCGATCCGCGGCGCGCGATGCCGTCGCGGCGCGCGGCCGCGTGGTGCTGATCCACGGCGAGGCGGGCATCGGCAAGTCGACCCTCGTGCGCGCCGTGCGCGCCGATCCGCCGGCTGGCGTGCGCGTGCTGCTCGGCTCGTGCGATGCGATGTCCACGCCTCGCCCGCTCGGGCCGCTGCGCGACCTCACGTCGGCGGTCGGTCCTCGGCTGGGGCAGGCGCTGCGCGCGGGTGACCGCGAGGAGGTCTTCGACGCGCTGCGCGAGGAACTGTCGGGCACGCCAGCGACGGTCCTCGTGATCGAGGACGCGCAGTGGGCGGATGAGGCGACGCTCGACGCGCTGCGCTTCCTCGCCCGGCGGATCGACGACCTGCCCGCCGTCCTGGTCCTCACGTACCGCGACGAGCTCGACCGCGACCATCCGTTGAGCCGGCTGCTCGGCGACCTCGGACACGGCGATCGGGTCGACCGCATCGCGCCGCGGCGCCTCTCGCCGGCGGCGGTTGGCGAGCTCACCGCCGGCAGCGGGCTCGATGTCGAGCGCGTCGTCGCCTTGACCGAGGGGAACCCGTACTTCGTCAGCGAGATCGTCGCCTCGGCCGACGAGGTCCGGGTGCCGCCGACGGTAGTGGACGCGGTCACCGGCCGGCTCCGACGGCTGGATGCCGCGACCCAGGAGCACGTCGAGCAGCTGGCCGTCGTCCCGTCGGCCGTCGACCCGGGCCTGCTCGCCCGGCTCGTGCCGGGCGGAGCCGGCGCGCTTCGAGCGGCGGAGGAGGGCGGCCTGCTCGTCGTCCAGCCCGACGGCGTGCGGTTCCGCCACGAACTGACGCGGCGCGCCGTGGTCGATGGGCTTCCGGCGTCGCACCGGATCGAGCTCGAGCGGCGGGTGCTCGCCGCGCTCCTCGAGACCGGCGGCGTCGATTCCGCGAGGCTCGTGCACCACGCGCTCGCGGCGGGCGAGGTCGAGGTGGTCGCGGAGTGGGCGCCGCGTGCGGCGCGGGATGCCGCGGCGTCCGGTGCGCACCGGCAGGCCGCAGCGCACTTCCGGGTGGTGCGGGACCACGCGGACCGGTATCCGCCCATGGAACGTGCCGACCTCCTCGAGGAGTACGCGATCGAGGCGTACACGATCGGCTTCGCAGAGGAAGCCGTGGCTCCCGAGTCCGAGGCGATCGCGCTGCGCCGCGGGTTCGGCGATGCCAGGCGACTCGGCGCGAGCCTGCGGTGGCTGTCGCGGTTCCAGTGGTTCGCCGGACACCGTGCCGACGCCGAGGCCGCGGCCCGCGAGGCATCCGCCGTGCTCGTCGACGCCGGCGACCCGAGTCTCTACGCCATGGCGTTGAGCAACGAGGCCCAGCTCGCCCTGCTCGCCCACCACACCCCGCGGGCCATCGAGCTCTCGGGCCTCGCCATCGACATCGCCCGCGAGACGGGCGACGCCGGGGTGCTCTCGCACGCGCTGAACAACCACGGCACGGCGCTCATGTTCCTCGCCGACGACGCCGGCATGGCGGAGCTCGTCGAGGCCACCGAGGTCGCGCTGGCGGTCGACGACATCGAGGATGCGGCTCGCGCGTCGGTCAACCTCGTCTGGGGACTGCTCGACCAGTACCGACTCGACCTCGCCGAGCACCACCTCGACCGGGCCCTCGAGATCTCGGAGCGCGCCGAGTTCATCGGATTCGTCACCTACCAGCAGATGGAGCAGGCGCGGCTCGACCTCGCCCGAGCGCGATGGGATGACGCGTTGCAGACGCTCGATCGGGAGATCGACGCGCCGCACGCCCGCTGCGTCGCCCTGACGGTCGAGGGGACCGTGCGGATCCGGCGCGGCGACGGTGACGGCGAGGCGCTGCTCGAGGAGGGCCGGCGGGTCGCCGTCGAGCTCGGCGAGCTGCAACGGCGCGGGCCCGTGGCCGCGGCGCTGGCGGAGGCCGCCCTGCTGCGCGGCGACCGTGCGGCGGCCCGCGAGATCGCCCGCCCCGAGTTCGACGAGGCGGACCGGCTCGACGCCAAGTCCCTGCGGGCCGAGCTGGCGTACCTCCTGCGGCGCACCGGCGACGAGGTGGACGTCGCCGCCGACGACCGTCACCCCTTCGCCGTCCAGGCCCGCGGCGACTGGCGGCGGGCTGCGGAGCTCTGGCGCGAGGCGGGCGCGCCGTACCACGAGGCGGCCGCGCTCGCCGAGAGTCCCGACGAGGCCGACCTCGTCGCGGCGCTCGCCATCCTCGACCGGATCGAGGCGGTCCCGCTGGCGCGGAACGTCAGGGCCCTGCTGCGCGAGCGCGGCGTCCGCAGCATCCCACGCGGACCCTCGACGCTGACGCGTGCCAACCCGGCCGGCCTGACCGCGCGGCAGGTCGAAGTGCTCCGTCTGGTCGCCGACGGGCTCACCAACGCCGAGATCGCCGACCGGCTGGTCCTCTCGGTCCGCACGGTCGACACGCACGTGGCCGCCGTGCTCGCGAAGCTCGGCGTGGCGACGCGCGTCGAGGCGGCGCGACTCGCGCCCGAGGTGCTCGAGCAGGCCGGCTGACCCGCGGGCCGCGCGCCCGGTCCCGCGCCGCCGCACTCCGGAGTCGTGCCATCCGATCTCGGTAGGCGTCGCGCGTGATCTCGGTAGTCGTCCCCGACGAATCGCCCTGCCCTCCCGCCGTAGAACAGAGATGTGCCCGATCGGGGCGCAGATCGAGACCGAGAGGAGGCGCGAAATGCTCGCAACGATGATCGCGCTGGGACTGCTCGCAGCGACGGCGGTCGCCGGCGCATCCGTGCAGTTCCGCCGCGACGGCTACCGCCGGACGCCCACCCTTCCCCGCTGACCTCGGACGCGCCGACCAGGTGCCCCGCCGCCGCCCACCCACCCACTCACGCATCGACCGGAAGACGTCATCATGAACACCGCAATCCTCACCACCACGGCAGCCACGACCAGCCCGATCCGGCGCTGGACGCTTCCCCGCCGCATCCTGCAGCGCGCCGCACTCGCGTTCTCGCGGGTGCGCTCGACCCAGCTCGACGACCTCGACCCGCGAGCCCTGCACGAGCTCCGGCGTGATGCCGACCGGCTCCGGACCGAGAACTTCCGCGCGGTCGCCGTCGGTCGCCTCCTGTGACCCCTTGAGTGGGGGAGTGGGCGCGAAATCGCCCGACGTCAGCGCAAACGCTTGCTCGCACCCGAATCGCCCGCCGACCAGTTCGGCGGGCGATTCGCTGTGTTCGGACCCATGGCGGTTGTAAACGCTTGCATTAACGATCCCGCTCGCGATAGCGTCGCTCCCAATGTCGGTGGCACGTCGTCGTGCCGGGAATCAGGAGTCAAGGATGACGCAGCGAGCGCGCGCTCGAAGGTGGTTGGCAACAGGACTCACGGGCGCCGTCGCGGCATCCGTCATCGCGGTCGTTCCGGTCGCCGGCGCAGCCGTCGCCGCGGACGACACGTTCGCGCTCGTCGGCTCGCTGCAGAGCGAGCTCGGCTGCTCGGCGGACTGGCAGCCCGAGTGCGAGGCGACGCACCTGCTGCCCACCGACAACCCGGGCATCTACGCCGCCGAGTTCACCGTGCCGGCCGGGTCGTGGGAGTACAAGGTCGCCGCGAACGACACGTGGGACGCCTCGTGGGGCCTCGACGGCGGCGGCGACAACATCCCGCTGACGGTCGCGGGCGACACCGACGTTCGTGTGATCTTCGACGACGCCCAGAAGCGCGTGGGCCTCGAACTGCTCGAGACGCGCGGCGCGTACGACGACGCAACCGATGCCTCGCTCGTGAACGCCCCCGTGCGCCAGCCGGGCAGCGGCGAGAACTTCTACTTCGTCATGACCGACCGCTTCGCGAACGGCGACCCGTCGAACGACGAGGGCGGGCTCGAGGGCGACCGGCTGACCACCGGATTCGACCCGACCGACAAGGGCTTCTACCAGGGCGGCGACATCCAGGGCCTGCGCGACAAGCTCGACTACATCGACGGGCTCGGCACGACCGCGATCTGGCTGACGCCGAGCTTCAAGAACCGTCCGGTGCAGGGCGAGGGCGCGAACGCATCGGCCGGCTACCACGGCTACTGGATCACCGACTTCACGCAGATCGACCCGCACCTCGGCACGAACGCCGAGCTCGAGGCGCTCATCTCCGAGGCGCACGCCAAGGGGATCAAGATCTACTTCGACATCATCACGAACCACACGGCCGACGTGATCGACTACGAGGAGCAGCAGTACTCGTACATCGACCAGGCGACGAGCCCCTACACGGATGCCTCGGGGCAGCCGTTCAAGCCCAGCGACTACGCCGGTGCCGACGACCCGGCCTTCCCGACGCTCGACCCCGCGACGAGCTTCCCGTACACGCCCGTCGTCGCGCCCGAGGACGCCGACCTCAAGGTCCCGGCCTGGCTCAACGACCCGACGCTGTACCACAACCGCGGCGACTCGACCTGGGCCGGGGAGTCGGTGACCTACGGCGACTTCGTCGGCCTCGACGACCTCATGACCGAGCACCCGACCGTGGTCGACGGCTTCGTCGACGTCTACCAGGGCTGGATCGACCTCGGCATCGACGGCTTCCGCATCGACACCGCCAAGCACGTGAACTTCGAGTTCTGGGAGCAGTGGTCGAGCGAGGTGCTCGCCTACGCGCACGACCAGGGCAAGGACGACTTCTTCATGTTCGGCGAGGTCTACGACGCCGAACCGGTCAAGCTCTCGCCGTACGTCCGCAAGTCCGACATGAACTCGGTGCTCGACTTCACGTTCCAGTCGCAGGCCGTCTCGTATGCGTCGGGCAACAGCGCGAAGAACCTGCAGTCGCTGTTCGCGGGTGACGACTACTACACGACGTCCGACTCGTCGGCCACGGCCCTGCCGACCTTCCTCGGCAACCACGACATGGGCCGCGTAGGCTACATGCTCGCGAACTCGGGCAGTGCACTCCAGCGCGATGAGCTCGCGCACGAGCTCATGTACCTCACGCGCGGCCAGCCGGTCGTCTACTACGGCGACGAGCAGGGCTTCGCGGGCGCGGGCGGAGACAAGGACGCGCGGCAGACGCTGTTCGCGAGCCAGACCGCCGAGTACGCGAACCAGCCGCTCGTCACGGGCGAGAACGCCGGCAGCGTCGACAGGTACGGCACCGACGCACCGCTGTACGAGCACATCGCAGCGCTCGCCGACCTGCGCGACGCGCACCCGGCGCTCGACCAGGGCGCCCAGATCGAGCGGTACGTGACGGATGGCGCGGGCGTGTACGCGTTCAGTCGCGTCGACCGCGACGAGAAGGTCGAATACCTCGTCGCCGTGAACAACGCGACCGAGGCCAAGACCGTCGACGTGCCGACGCTCACCGCGGGCGGCGTGTTCGCGCCGCTGTACGGCACCGACGGCCCCGGCATCACCGCGAACGCGGAGGGCGTGGCATCCGTCAGCGTGCCGGCGCTCGGCGCCGTCGTGCTGCAGGCCGACCGTCAGGTGACCGCCCCCGAGGCGGCTGCCGCCATCGCGGTCGACGTGCCCGCCGCGGGCGCCGGCGTCACGGGCGTGACCCCGGTCTCGGCCGATGTCGCGGACGCGACGTGGCAGGAGACGAGCTTCGCGTGGCGCGTCGCCGGCTCCGACGAGTGGCACGCGCTCGGCACGGCCGAGGACACGACGCCGCGGGTCTTCCACGACACCGCCGGGCTCGCGAACGGCACGCTCGTCGAGTACCGCGCGATCTCGACGGATGCCGCGGGGCAGCGCGCCGCCGCGTCGAGTTACGCGTCGGTCGGCAACGCCGTCAACCTCGTCGTCGAGGAGGAGCCCGAGCCCGAGATCGGCCTCGTGACCGTGCCCGGCGCGCACAACTCCGAGATGGGCTGCGCCGGCGACTGGGCCCCCGGCTGCGAGGCGGCGAAGCTGACCAAGCGCGCCGACGGCATCTACGCGGGCACGTTCCAGGTCCCGGCCGGTACCTACGAGTACAAGGTCGCGATCAACGGGTCGTGGGCGCTGAACTACGGCGCCAACGGCGTGCAGGACGGCCCGAACGTCACCTACACGACGGATGGCACGAAGCCCGTCACCTTCTACTGGGACCCGCGCACCAAGGTGGTCTCGTCGACCGCCGAAGGCCCGATCGTGACCCTGCCCGGCAGCCTGCAGTCCGAGCTCGGCTGCCCCGCCGACTGGTCGCCCGACTGCATGATCACGTTCGCGCAGGACGGCGACAAGGACGGCGTGTACGAGTTCGCGACCGACCAGCTGCCGACCGGCAACTACGAGCTCAAGGTCGCGCACGGACTCTCGTGGGATGAGAACTACGGTGCCGACGGCGTGCGCAACGGCGCGAACATCTCGTTCAGCGCCACCACCGGCAAGCTCGTGACGTTCCGGTACACGCTCGAGACGCACGTGCTCGACGTGGTCGTCGCCGACCCGCCGCTCGCGGGCACGGGCACGCAGCGGGCCTACTGGCTCGACGCGAACACCCTCGCGTGGCCGCCGTCGCTGCTCGGCGGCGCGGCCGCGGGCGACCTCTCGTTCACGCTCGAGCACGCCGCCGACGCGGGGCTCTCGGTCGCCGAGGGCGTCGTGACGGGCGGCGGCGAGCCGATCGCGCTCGAGCACGACCCCGCCGGCATCGGCGAGGAGCTCGCCGCGACCTTCCCGCACCTCGCGGGGTACGTGGCACTGCGTCCGGCCGGGCTCGACCGCGACGCGATCGCCGGCCTCGTCACCGAGGAACTCCAGGTCGCCCAGCGCGACGGCGAGACGCTGACCGCCCTCACGGGCGTGCAGCTGCCGGGCGTGCTCGACGACCTCTACGCGGAGGGAGCGGCATCCGCCTCGCTCGGCGCCTCGTTCACGACCGATGCCCCGACGCTGAGTGTCTGGGCGCCGACTGCGCAGTCGGTGTCGCTGCAGCTCTGGGATGCCGGCGCGACCGGCGACCCGCAGATGCTGCCGGCGACGTTCGACGCGGCATCCGGTGCCTGGTCGGTGACGGACGGCGCGATCGACCCGGGGAGCGAGTACCGCTGGCTCGTCGAGGTGTACGCCCCGACGACCGGTGAGATCGAAACGAACTCGGTCACCGACCCGTACTCGGCCGCGCTCACCGTGAACTCGGCGCGCACGGTGGTCGTCGACCTCGACGACCCCGCGCTCGCACCCGAGCAGTGGACGTCGACGCCGGCGCCGGTCGTGGAGCGCCCGGTCGACCGCGCGATCTACGAGCTGCACGTGCGCGACTTCTCGATCACGGATGAGACCGTGCCCGAGGCCGAGCGCGGCACCTACCGCGCGTTCACGCGCGACAGCGCGGGCACCGCGCAGCTGCGCGAGCTCGCCGACGCCGGCATCAACACGGTGCACCTGCTGCCGACGTTCGACATCGCGACCATCGAGGAGCGCCGCGACCAGCAAGCGACCCCCGACTGCGACCTCGCGTCGTTCGGTCCGGCGTCGGAGGAGCAGCAGGCGTGCCTCGAGCCCATCCGCGACCTCGACGGCTTCAACTGGGGCTACGACCCGTTCCACTTCCAGGCGCCCGAGGGCTCCTACGCCGTCGACCCCGACGGCGGTGCGCGGGTCGAGGAGTTCCGCGAGATGGTCGGCGCCCTGCACGCCACCGGCCTGCAGGTCGTGCTCGACGAGGTCTACAACCACACGGCGCAGTCGGGCCAGGGTGAGAAGTCGGTGCTCGACAAGCTCGTGCCCGGCTACTATCAGCGGCTGAACGCCGTCGGCGGTGTCGAGACCTCGACGTGCTGCCAGAACGTGGCGACCGAGCACGCCGTCGCGCAGAAGCTCATGGTCGACTCGGTCGTGCTGTGGGCCGAGGAGTACAAGGTCGACGGCTTCCGCTTCGACCTCATGGGCCACCACTCGAAGGAGAACATGCTCGCGGTGCGGGCCGCCCTCGACGAGCTCACGCTCGAGGAGGACGGCGTCGACGGGTCGAAGGTGTACCTGTACGGCGAGGGATGGAACTTCGGCGAGGTCGCCAACAACGCCAGGTTCGAGCAGGCCACCCAGGGCCAGCTCGGCGGCACGGGCATCGGAACGTTCAGCGACCGGCTGCGCGACGGCGTGCACGGCGGCAGCCCGGTCGCGGGCGACTCGAAGTTCGAACAGGGCTTCGGCACCGGCCTCGCGGGCGAGCCGAACGGCATGCCCACTCGCGACGGCATCCGGAACCTCGGCCAGCAGACCGACCTCGTGAAGCTCGGCCTCGCGGGCAACCTCCGCGACTTCGAGTTCACCGGGTACGACGGGGTGGTGAAGTCGGGCGCCGACGTCGACTACAACGGCGCGCCCGCCGGATACGCCGACCAGCCCGACGAGGTCGTCAACTACGTCGACGCGCACGACAACGAGACGCTGTACGACCTCGGCGTGTTCAAGCTGCCGACCGACACGTCGATGGCCGATCGCCTCCGCATGAACACGCTGTCGCTCGCGACCGTGACGTTCTCGCAGACGCCGTCGTTCTGGCACGCCGGCACCGAGCTGCTGCGCTCGAAGTCGCTCGACCGCAACAGCTACAACTCGGGCGACTGGTTCAACCGGATCGACTGGACGGGTCAGGAGTCGACCTTCGGGTCGGGCCTGCCCCCGAAGGCCGACAACGAGGACCAATGGGAGTTCATGAAGCCCCTGCTGGCCGACCCGGCCCTCAAGCCGGGCGCCTCCGACATCGCGTCGGCCGAGGCATCCGCCCTCGACCTGCTGCGAGTGCGCTCGTCAGTCGACCTGCTGCAGCTGGGCTCGGCCGAGCTCATCGAGCAGAAGGTGTCGTTCCCGAACAGCGGTACGGATGCCACGGACGGGCTCATCGTGATGCTCATCGACGACCTGGTCGGCGAGGATGTCGACGCCGAGCTCGAGGGCGCCATGGTGGTGTTCAACGCGTCGCCCGAGGCGATCACCGAGCAGGTCGACGGGCTCGCGGGTCGCGACTTCGCGCTCAACGAGGTGCAGGCCGGCGGTGCGGACGAGGTCGTGAAGGGCACCGGCTGGGATGCCTCGTCCGGCACGCTCACGCTGCCGGCGCGCACCGCCGCGGTGCTGGTCGACGAGCAGGAGCCCGCCGGCGTGGCGACCGTCACGCTCGCGGCGCCGAGCAAGTCGATCGCGAAGGCCGGCAGCACCCTCAAGGTGTCGGGTCAGGTCACGGCGCTCGACGGGTCGCGCCCGGTCGGCACGGTGTCGATCGTCGTCGACGGCGAGGTCGTCGCAACCGAGGCGATCTCGTCCTCCGATCAGGGTCGGTTCAGCGTGAAGCTGCCGAAGCTGCCCGCCGGACCGCACTGGGTGCAGACGGTGTTCGGCGGCGGCGATGGCTTCGCCGGGTCGCAATCGGTCCCGGCGCTGGTGGTGCTGTGGTGAGGCGCGCCGTTCGCGGCGCCGCCTGAACAGGTCGGGGCGGAGGGGGTGTGCGCCCCTCCGCCCCGACCCCGTTTGTTGCTCGGTCGTGGACCTGTCGAGGTCAGACCGGGAAGGGAAGCTCGACGCCGCAGGTCGCGAAGCTGCCGACGATGTCGGCGCCGTGCGCGGCGAAGATCTCGTCGATGCCCTTGCCGTCGGCGGCCTTCGTCGCCTGGTTCGGGTTGTTCGCCCCGATGACGCCGCCGCTGCCGTTCGCACCCTTGACCTTGATGGTGAACGACATGGGCGCGCCGGTCGACGCGTACGCGTCGAGCACGCACTCGGCGTCCGCGGCCGGCAGGCCGAACGTGAGTTCCTCGAAGTGGACCGTGAACCAGGCCTGCGAGTTCGAGGCCCCCGCGTTGCCCTGCTCGGATCGATTCGTGTTGAAACACTCGTGCGCGTACGCGGCTGCGCCGGTGCCGAGCACGCCGATGGCGGCCAGCGCGACGCCCGCGCCGATGTTGGTCAGGGTTCGTGAGAACATGCGGTCTCCTCTGTCGGTTGTCAAGCGTGCGGGCGATCGGCCACGCACGATCACCACGGTCGCGTCTTCGTCGGCGCGAGACATCCGTGCGCTCCCTGACTATCGGAGACTTGTCCCCGTTCCGTACACCCAGTGCTGGGGGTTGACACCAGCCCAGCAGGTGTCGCGCCGTTGCGGGCGGCGGGGGTCGGCCTGACACGGTTTCCTCATTGCTCATGTCAACGCAGCCTCACATGAGGCGGGTTCGACATGAGCCGATTGGAAACGGTCTCCCGGCCGTGATGCGGCGCAAGCGCAGTCGGAGCGGCGGAATCCCGGGTCAGGCGTCGTGGGTGTTCGCCCGCGCGAGGAGCGCGGCGTGGCAGCGCTCGAGCCGCGCGATCCACCAGGCGGTCCGTTCCTCGTCGGCGGCGAACCGGTCGAGCAGGGCCGGGTCGGGCGAGACGCGACGCACGTCGATGGCGCCGTCGTTCGGGGTCAGCGGGTCGCGCGTGACATCCGCCCCCAGCAGCGAGGCCGTGCCGAGCCCGCAGTCGTACTCGAGTTCGGGCACGGATGCCGCGAGGTGGGCGCCCATTGCGAGGCCGACGCTCGTGTCGAGCGCGCTCGAGACCACGACGGGAAGGCCCGCCCGGGCGACGATCTCGAGCGCGCGGCGGATGCCGCCGAGCGGCGCGGCCTTGATCACGAGCAGGTCTGCCGCGCCGGCCTCCGCCACCGCGAGCGGGTCGTCGGCGCGGCGGACGCTCTCGTCGGCCGCGATCGGGATGCCCATGTACTTGGTGCGCGTGCGGATCTCGGCGAGCTCGTCGACCGTGGCGCACGGCTGCTCCACGTACTCGAGGTCGTAGGGCGCAAGCGCGTGGATCGCGTGCTCGGCCTCGTCGATGTTCCAGCCGCCGTTCGCGTCGACGCGGAGGCGCCCTTCGGGCCCGATCGCCTCGCGGACGGCGCGCACGCGTGCGACATCCTGCGCCAGGGTCTGGTCGGATGCCGCGACCTTCACCTTCGCGGTGCGGCAGCCGGGGAAGCGTTCGAGCACCGAGGGGACGGCGTCGGGGTCGACGGACGGCACGGTCGCATTCACGAGCACCCGGTCGCGGACCGCGGCCGGCGTGGCGCGCCATCCGAAGTCGATCGCTGCGGCGAGCCAGGTCGCGGCTTCGTCGTCGGCGTACTCGGCGAACGGGGCGAACTCGGTCCAGCCCTCGGGCCCCTCGAACAGCACGGCCTCGCGCACGTCGATCCCGCGGAACCTCGTCACGAGGGGGAGTGCGACGGCGCGAGCCGTGGTGAGCAGGTCGTGCAGGGGCGGGAGGCTCGGCGCGACGTCGCTCATGCCCCGAGTCTAGGGAGCCCCGAGCCCGCTGACCGCGGCGAGAGCTCGCCGAGGTGACGGGAAGTGCGGCTGAGCCCCGTCCGGAGCGCACGGTGCGTCATCTCGGCGCGCCGGGGGCAGCGGCCCGCCGCGAATAGGCTGGACAGCATGGCTGTCGAGGTGTCCGAGCTGTTCGATCCGAGCGAGTGGGTGGATGCCGCGGCATCCGTAACCGGTACAGGCGGTTTCACCGACATCACGTATCACCACTCGACCGACGGGCGCATCGCCCGCATCGCGTTCGACCGGCCCGAGGTGCGCAACGCCTTCCGCCCGCACTCGGTCGACGAGCTCTACCGCGCTCTCGAGGACGCGCGCACCAACCCGCGCATCGGCGTCGTGCTGCTCACCGGCAACGGTCCGAGCCCGAAGGACGGCGGCTGGGCGTTCTGCTCGGGCGGCGACCAGCGCATCCGCGGGCGCGACGGCTACAAGTACTCCGATGCCGAGACCGGCCTGGTCGAGGGCTCGGCCGGCAGTCATGCCGCAGTCGGCCGCCTGCACATCCTCGAGGTGCAGCGACTCATCCGGTTCATGCCGAAGGTCGTCATCGCGGTCGTGCCCGGCTGGGCGGCCGGCGGCGGACATTCGCTGCACGTCGTCTGCGACCTCACGATCGCGAGTCGCGAGCACGGGCGGTTCAAGCAGACGGATGCCGACGTGGGCAGCTTCGACGCCGGATACGGCTCGGCCTACATGGCGCGCCAGGTCGGACAGAAGTTCGCGCGCGAGATCTTCTTCCTCGCCGAGGAGTACTCGGCCGAGCGCGCGTACGAGATGGGCGCCGTGAACAAGGTCGTGCCGCACGCCGAACTCGAGCGCGAGGCGATCGCGATGGCGCGCACCATCCTGACGAAGTCACCGACCGCGATCCGCATGCTGAAGTTCGCGTTCAACGCGGTCGACGACGGACTCGTCGGCCAGCAGGTGTTCGCCGGCGAGGCGACGCGGCTCGCGTACGGCACCGACGAGGCCGTCGAAGGCCGCGACTCGTTCCTCGAGAAGCGCGACCCCGACTGGGGTGCGTACCCGTGGCACTACTGATGGGCCGCACCCGGTCCATCCGGTTACGGGGTCGCCGATGAAACCGCTCATCCGGGTTGCCGCCGACGACACGCCCGCCATGCTCGCGCAGCTGCGCGAGGCCGTGCTGCTCGACGGGCTCGCGGTGCTACCCGTGCCCGGCGCCGAGGAGCCTGCCGACCCGATCGACGGACTCGTGCCCGATGACGTCGCGCTCGTGGTCGAGACGAGCGGGTCGACGGATGCCCCGAAGCGAGTGATGCTCTCGGGTGCCGCGCTCCGGGCGAGCGCCGGTGGCACCTCGCGATTCCTCGGCGGTATGCACGGCCAGTGGCTGCTCGCGCTGCCGACGACCTACATCGCCGGCGTGCAGGTGCTCGTGCGGTCGCTCGTCGGGGGCACCGAGCCGGCCGTGCTGCCGGCGAGCGGGTTCACGGCCGCCGCGTTCGCCGAGACGGCCCGATCGCTCGACCCCGACCGTCCGTGGCTCACCTCGCTCGTGCCCGTGCAGCTCGCCCGACTCGTCGACGCGGCCGAGGGCGGCGACCGCCGGGTGCGCGCCGCGCTCGGCTCGTTCGAGCGGATCCTCCTCGGTGGCCAGGCCGCCCCGCCCGGGCTGGTGGAGCGCGCCTGCGAGCTCGGCGCCCGCGTGCACCGCACGTACGGGTCGAGCGAGACGGCGGGCGGCTGCGTCTACGACGGCATGCCACTGCCGGGCGTCGACGTGCGCATCGTCGACGACGAGGTGCAACTCGCCGGACGGATGCTCGCCGAGGGCTACCTCGACGATCCCGAGCGCACGGCCCGCGCCTTCGTGACCGACGCGGACGGGCGACGCTGGTACCGCACGGGCGATCTGGGTGCACTCGGCGACGACGGGAGCCTGCGCATCCGGGGCCGGGCCGACGACGTGATCATCTCGGGCGGCGTGAAGGTCGCGCTCGGCGAGGTCGAGCGCGCGGTGCGGACGCTGGCGGGCTTCGCCGACGCCGTCGTGGTGCGCGTGCCCGATGACGAGTGGGGTGAGCGTGCAGCCGTGGTGGCGGCGCGGCGCGGTGCGGTCGAGCCATCCGATGCCCTCGGTGCGGTGATCTCGGCCACGGATGGCGCAGGGCTCGGGCCGGCCGCCCGGCCCGTGCGCGTGGAACTCGTGGACACCCTGCCGCTGCTCGAGTCGGGCAAGCCCGACCGCCGCGCCCTCGAGGCGAGGATGCGCGGCGGCCGCGGCGAGTAGCTTCACGCGACGGGCGCGGGCTCCACGGCCTCGGACTCGGGCTCGACGTCGGCCTCGGCGAGGCGACGGGCCTCCTCGAGGTGCGCCTGCACCCGGCGGCGGTTCGGCAGCAGCAGGCCGGCGACGGCGGCGATCGCGAAGCCGACGATCGAGACCCAGACCGACGCCTGCAACGCGGTGAGCACGTGCTCGCGACTCCAGTCGTCGCCGACCACGGTGAAGAACACGGTCGTCGACACCGCGACGCCCGCGGCCGCGCCCAGCTGCTGGAAGGTGCTGTAGGCACCGGATGCCGCGCCCGCGTCGGCGACCGGCACCGTCGCGAGCGCGACGTCGACGAGCGGGATGATGAGCAGCGCGAGACCGAGACCCGAAAGGAGCATGGGCCACACGGCGGCCCAGCCGGTGAAGTCGGCGCCCGTCTCGGCGAGCACCGCGAACACCCAGAGCACGCCGGCGGCCAGCACGATGGCGCCGGCGGTGACGAGCCACTTGCCGACCCGTGCGACGAGCGGGATCACGACGCCGGTGCCGACCAGCGCGCCCAGGCTGAACGCGAGCAGGTTGAGGCCCGCGGTGAGGGCGTCGAAGCCGAGTCCGACCTGCAGGTAGATGATGAACGGCAGCGTGAAGGCGTTGAGCGAGCCTTGGAACGCGGCCTGCGTCACGATGCCCGCCGAGAAGCCGCGGTCGGCGAACAGCGGCATCGGCAGCAGGGCGGAGCCGTCGCGTCGCATCCGCCGGCGCTCGTATCCGACGAACACGGCGAGCAGCATGACGCCCGCGGCGACAGGCCACCACAGCCAGGCCGGCCAGCCGAGCGACTGCCCCTCGACGAGCGGCACCATGAACGCGAGCACGACGGCGCTCAGCAGCGCGACGCCGACGAGGTCGAGGCGCATCGGGCGCGGCGAGCGCGTCTCAGGAACGAATCGGGCGGCGAGCACGAAGATCACGATGCCCACGGGGATGTTGATGAGGAACACCGTGCGCCAGCCGAGTCCCCAGAGGTCGGCGTCGACGAGCCATCCGCCGAGCACCGGACCGAGCACGGCCGCGAGGCCGCTGACGCCGCCGATGAGGCCGTACATCGGAGCCCGCTCGCGCGGAGAGAACAGCGCCTGCACCGAGGCGAGCAGCTGCGGCACCATGAGCGCGGCGAAGAGGCCCTGCGTGATGCGGGTGACGACGAGCGCGTCGCCCGACCAGGCGAACGCGGCGGCCGCCGACGCGACCGTGAACCCGGCGACGCCGACGAGGAAGATGCGGCGCCGGCCGAACAGGTCTCCCAGGCGGCCGCCGGTGATGAGCGCGACCGCGAACGCGAGCATGTAGCCGCTCACGATCCATTCGAGCTGCGACTCGGATGCCGCGAGGTCGGCGCCGATCGACGGCAGCGCGACCTGCACGATCGTGACGTCGAGCAGGTCCATGAATGCGGCGAACAGCAGGATGCCGATGGCGAGGCCTCGGCGCGGGGTGGTGGCCATGCTCGTCGTCCTTTCGTATGCTGAAGTTGCTTCCGTAGCGGGATAGTCCCGAAATGGGATAATCCCACAACGGGAACGATAAGGAGTCGGAGCGCAGATGTCAAGCAAGGCCGAGGTCACCGGGCGTATCGCGGGACTCATGCAACTCGTGATCGCCTCGTCGGTGATGACGAACGAGCGCATCGCGCGCTCGCTGGGGCTCAACGTGGTCGACTTCCAGGCGTTCGGGTACATCGCCCGCAACGGCGCGCCGATGACCACGGGCGAAGTGAGCCAGCAGACCGAACTGCCGACGAGCACCACGACCCGCGTGCTCGACCGGCTCGAGCAGCGAGGGTTCATCGAGCGCACGACGGATCCCGACGACCGACGTCGCGTCGTCGTGCGCGCACGGCCCGAGGCGATGGCGGGCGCCGGCGAGGGCGGCGAGGATGACCCGTACCGCGGCATCCTCGACGGGATGAACCGCGTGCACGAGCAGTTCACGGTCGCCGAGCTCGAGGTGGTGGCTCGGTACCTCGAGGCCGTGAAGGACGTGCGCTGACACAGCCGATCCATAGCCCGTGCCGAGGCGCGGCCGAGCGCTCGCCGAATACGATGGCTCCCGTGGCCCGCCCGAAACCCCAGCGCACGACCCCGCCCGCCAAGCCCGCCGCATCGCAGGGCCGATCGAACGGGCGCTCCGGCAATCCCGCGAGGGCGGCGGCGGCGCCCGTCGCGCACCGGGGTCCCATCACGTGGCGCGACTGGGTCGCGGGCGCCCGCCTGCGGACGCTGCCGCTCGCGATCTCGCCGGTCGCGCTGGGCACCGGAGCCGGGGTCGTCGCGGGATCGTTCCTCGACGAGCCGTTCCATCCGTGGCGCTTCGTGCTCGCCCTGACGGTCGCGCTCGCCCTGCAGATCGGCGTGAACTACGCCAACGACTACTCCGACGGCATCCGCGGCACCGATGCGCACCGGGTCGGGCCGGCTCGCCTGACGGGGTCGGGGCTCGTGTCGCCGAAGCGCGTGCTCGCGGTCGCGTTGACGTTCTTCGCGATCGCGGCCGTCGCCGGCCTCGCGCTCGTGGTGATCACACAGCAGTGGTGGCTGCTCGCGGTCGGCGCGGCGGCGATCGTCGCGGCGTGGTTCTACACGGGCGGCAAGCGCCCCTACGGCTACTACGGCCTGGGCGAGTTATTCGTGTTCGTGTTCTTCGGCATCGTCGCGACGGCCGGCTCGGCCTTCGTGCAGGCGCTCACCGTGAACCTGGAGGCCTGGACCGGCGGAGCGGGCGTGGGCCTGCTCGCGTGCGCGGTGCTCATGGCCAACAACCTCCGCGACATCGACCAGGACCGCGCCGCCGGCAAGCGCACGCTGTCGGTGCTCGTCGGCCCGCTCTGGTCGCGCATCCTGTTCGCGGTGTTCATGCTGCTGCCGTTCGCGGTGGTCGTGTTCTGGGCGTTCCTCTACCCGCCCGCCTGGCTCGTGCTGTTCGCGCTGCTCGCCGCAGTGCCAGCGTGCATCATCGTCGGCTGGTCGCGCACGCCGCGCGAGCTCGTCACCGCGCTGCAGCTCGCGAGCCTCACCTCACTCGCCTACGGCGTCGGCCTGGGGCTCGCCTTCGCGTTCTGATCGGTCCAGCGGATGGCGCGCCGCGCCGCTTCGACACCCGCTCGCGCGTCGCGACGCCCTGTCGGACGCGTGGCGATCCCATCCAGCTGGCTCATGTCAACGCGGCCTCACATGAGGCCGGTTCGACACGAGCAAACTGGAAACGGTGACCGGGAACCGACGAAACGGGCCGAGGGGTGGCTCAGCGAATGCTCCTCGTCGGTTCGACGAGTCCTCGTCGGCTCTCGCGTTCGCTCGGGCCGGCTCGGCCGTAGGCTCGCGCCGCGGGCAGCCACAGCAGCACCGCTCCAATCAGTGCCGCCACCGCGCCGCGCCTACTCCGAGGGGCGCTGCTCCGACGCGTCCACCGCACCATCCTCGGCGTCGGCGTCATCGCGCGCGGTGCGCGTCTCGCGACGGCGGGTGGCGTAGAGGTCGCTCGCGAACTCCTCGCGCTGACGGCGCAGGAAGAGCAGCGACGCGCTGAACCCGAAGAGGGCGGCGACGAGCACCGAGATCCACGGGGAGACCCCGGCGATGAGCAGCACGATGAGCGGCGCGGCGAACAGCAGCACGCGCAGCAGCGTGTAGCGGAGCCAGACGGGGACGGCCTTCACGCGTTCAGTGTAGGCACCGGAATCTGGGTGACCGCTCCCAGCCCACTGTGACGCAGCGCGCGTAGGATCGGTGCATGGTCCGCCTCTGGGTGATCCTCGGTGTTGCCGCCGTGGTCTTCACGATCTACGCGGCGGTCGACTGCGCACTGTTCGACCGCTCCCGAATCCGCGGTCTGCCGCGCGGCTGGTGGATCGTGGTCATCCTGCTCGTGCCGATCATCGGCGGACTGCTCTGGTTCCTCGTGGGCCGCGGTCGCGCCATCCGCGTCGGCCGGGTGTTCCCGCACGCGTCGGCGCCCGACGACGACCCCGAGTTCCTGCGCCGGCTGCGCGCCGACGCCGAGCACGAGGAGCGCATCCGCCGACTCGAGCAGGAGCTCGCCGAACTCGACGACGACACCCCGTCCGACCGGCCCCGCCCCGACGACGCGCTCGGCAGCGACCACCGCCGCAACGACGGGCCCGAGGCGCCCGGGGAACCCGGGACGTCGGGCCGACCGGATGCCTGACGCGCGCGCGGTCGCGAGTCCGGCGACCGCGTCCGCGCTCGCACTGCTGTCCGCACTCGTCCGCGCCGGCGTGACCGACGTCGTCGTCGCACCCGGATCGCGCTCGCAGGCACTCGCGCTCGCCGCCGCCGAGCTCGAGCGGGCCGGAGCCATCCGCCTGCACGTGCGCATCGACGAGCGCGGCGCGGGATTCCTCGCGCTCGGCCTCGCCGTCGAGTCGGGCCGCCCCGCGGTGGTCGTGACGACCTCCGGCACCGCGGTCGCGAACCTGCACCCGGCCGTGCTCGAGGCGCACCACGGCGGCGTGCCGCTCATTCTCGCGACCGCCGACCGGCCGGCCGAGCTCCGCGGCATCCGCTCGAACCAGACGACCATGCAGCCCGGCATCTTCGCGGGTGCCGTGCGTCTCGAGCGCGACGTGACGCCGCCAGAGGGCCGCGCCGGTGAGGCCGATGCCGCGACCCGCCTCGCCCGTGAGGCCGTGCTTGCGGCGCTCGGACGCGACGCCGACGGCGGACCCGTGCCGCACCCCGGCCCCGGGCCCGTGCACCTCAACCTGCAGCTGCGCGAACCGCTGTCGTCTGCGGTGACGCTCGACGACGCCTCGGTGCCCGAGCCGGGGGCGGATGTCGCGACATCCGTCACCGAGAACCCCGCCGAGGTCGACGCGACCGACGTGCCCGTCGCGCGCCTCGAGCACGGCCCCCGCACCGTCGTCGTCGCGGGCGCCGGAGCCGGCCCCGCCGCGGAGGACCTGGCGCGCTCGGCCGGCTGGCCGCTCATCGCCGAGGTCACGAGCGGCGCGCGCTTCGGCCCGAACCTCGTCGTCGCCTACCGCGCGCTGCTGCGCGAACCGGGCTTCGGCGACGAGGTCGAGCGCGTGGTCGTGTTCGGGCATCCGACGCTGTCGCGCGAGGTGCCCGCGCTCGTGCAGCGCGAGGGCGTCGAGGTCGTCGTGGTCGCGCCATCCGGCATCGAGTGGTTCAACCCGGGGCACGCCGCCGACCGGTTCGAGCGCGCCGTGACCGTCCACCCGCACGAGCCGACCGCCGACGAGCGCGCATGGACCGGGCGATGGGTGCGCGCGAGCCGCATGCTCGTCGACGAGGCCGCGGCCAGCGCGGCGCACGAATCGGTCGAGCGCGACGGCGCGCCGTCGGCTCGAGGCGTCCCGGTGCGCAGCGGCGTCGACGAGACCGGACACGTCTCCGACTTCGCGGCCCAGCGCGTGTACCTGCGCGACCAGCTCGCGCGCATCCGCACCCCGATCGACCGGCGCATGCTCGTCGAGGCGGTGTGGGGCGCGACCTGGCCGCACGACCGGCTCGTGTTCGGCGCCTCGCGGCTGATCCGCGACGCCGACCGAGCCGTGCCCGGCCGTCGCATCACCGTGCACGCGAACCGCGGGCTCGCCGGCATCGACGGCACGGTCGCGACCACGCTCGGCGTCGCGATCGCGAGCCAGTCGGCGACACCAGGGCAACCGGATGGCGCGGATGGCGCCCCCGCACGCTCGACGGGCGGAACGACTCGCGCGATCATCGGCGACCTCACGCTGCTGCACGACGTCGGTTCGCTCCTGATCGGCGCGGGCGAGGCGCGCCCGCGCGTGCTCCTGGTCGTCGGGAACGACGGCGGCGGCACGATCTTCGACGCGCTCGAGGTCGCGTCATCCGCGCCATCCGATGCCTTCGATCGCGTGCAGTACACGCCGCAGCAGGTCGACCTCTCCGGGCTCGCCGGCGCCTACGGGTGGGAGTACCGCCGCGCGACCACCCGCGGCGAGCTCGACGAGGCGCTCGGCACCTCGGTCACGAGACCCACCATCCTCGAAGTTCCACTTGCACGCTGACCCCCTCATCGCGCCACCCCTTGCCGCGGCATCCGTCGCCCCTCGAAGATGAAGGCACACAGCGGCGGACGCCGCGAGGAGGGGAGCGACGTGGGTCTCGAAACGTACTGGGCGACGGATCCGTCCGAGGTGCTGCGGGTCAGGCAGGGGTTCCGCTTGGAGGACGTCGAGCCGCGCGGGACGCCGGGCTTCGCGGGCCAGCGGGCCGACGCCGAGAAGTCGCTCAAGCAGGGCGCGGCGATCCTCGCGAATCAGCAGGAGATGCTGTTCGCGGGCAACCAGATGGGCGACGACCCGCGTCGCATCCTGCTGGTGCTGCAGGCCATGGACACCGCCGGCAAGGGCGGCATCGTCAAGCACGTCATGAGCGCCGTCGACCCGCAGGGCGTGCAATACGCGGCCTTCAAGCAGCCGACGGATGAAGAGCTCGAGCACGACTTCCTGTGGCGCATCCGCAAGAAGCTGCCCGACGGCGGCATGATCGGCGTCTTCGACCGCTCGCATTACGAGGACGTGCTGATCGCCAAGGTGCGCGAACTCGCCCCGGCCAAGGAGATCGAGCAGCGCTACGACGCGATCAACGAGTTCGAATCCGAGCTCGCGGCATCCGGCACGACGATCATCAAGGTGATGCTGCACATCTCGATGGATGAGCAGAAGCAGCGCCTGCTCAAGCGGCTGAAGCGGCGCGACAAGCACTGGAAGTTCAGCCCAGGCGACATCGACGAGCGCATGCTCGCACCGAGGTACCGCGAGGCGTACCAGATGGTCTTCGATCGGACCACGACCCCGCATGCGCCCTGGTACGTGGTGCCGGCCGACCGCAAGTGGTACGCGCGGCTCGCGGTGCAGCACCTGCTCATCGAGGCGCTCGAGGCCATGCGGCTCGACTGGCCGGTCGCCGACTTCGACGTCGAGGAGCAGAAGCAGCGCCTGATGGTGAGTTGACCTCTACGGGATCGGCGGCGACGGCGGCGGGGCGCCGAACGCTTCGACGATGGGCCGGAACTTCATGTCGGTCTCGGCGAGCTCGTCGGCCGCGACCGAGTCGTGGACGATGCCGCACCCGGCATACGCGCGCACCATGCCATCGGGCGACACCTGCGCGCACCGCAGCGCGATCGCCCACTCGCCGTCGCCGTCGGCGTCGATCCAGCCGACCGGGCCGGCGTAGCGCCCCCGGTCGAAGCCCTCGAGCTCGGCGATCGCGCGCAGCGCGACCTCGCGCGGCGTGCCCGCGACGGCGGCCGTCGGGTGCACTGCCGCGACCAGGTCGAGTGAGCTCGAGCCGTCGCCGAGCGTGCCCTTGAGGTCGGTCGCGAGGTGCCAGAGGTTCGGCAGCTGCAGCGTGAACGGCTCAGGGCTCGCGTCGAGCCGCGCGGTGTGCGGTGCGAGCGTCGCGACCGCGCTCTCGACCGCGAGGGCGTGCTCGGCACGGTCCTTCGGCGAGTCGGCGAGACGCGCGGCCTGGGCTCGGTCGGATGTCGCGTCGCTGCCGCGCGACGCCGTGCCCGCGAGCACGCGCGCCGAGACCGTGCCGTGGTCGACGCGCACGAGCGTCTCGGGGCTCGCGCCGATGAGCCCGTCGACCGCGAAGACCCACGTGTCGGGGTAGTCGTCGGCGAGCTTCGCGAGTGCGGCGCGTAGGCCGGCGTCCTCCTGCAGGTGACCCACGATCTCGCGGGCGAGCACGACCTTCTCGAAGCGTCCGTCGTCGATGCGACCCACGGCGTCGGCGACCGCGGCCATGTATGCCTCGGGCGGCATGGCACCCGGTGAGAAGCGCACGCGCGGCACGTCGCGCTTCGGTGCGGGTTCGGGCAGTTCCACGCGCGCCGCTGCGGCGGCAGTCGAGGCACCGGATGTCGCGTCGAGCAGTTCGATCCGGGTGACCCAGGCGCGCCCGTCGCGGCGTCCGATCACGATCTCGGGCACGACGAGCACGCTCGTTGCCGCCGACTCGTCGGCGAACGCGATCGCGCCGAACGCGACGAGCCCGCTGCCGGGCAGCCCCACGCGGTCGTCGACATCGGCCGCGGCGGCGAGGCGGCGCCATCCGTCGGCCGCACGCTCGACGCGGTCGCGCCCCGCGGTCTCGATGCGCAGCACCTCGCCGAGGCCGATCATGCCCTCGCCGCGACGCATCCAGAGCAGCGGATGGCGCGGATCGAGCCGCGGCACGAGCGGCGCGGTCTCATCGACCGGGACGGTGCGGACACGCAATCGCGTATCGGCGGCCGGAGGCGCCGCGGCATCCGTTCGCGTCACCGCACCAGCCTACGCCGCGCGGTCGGGGAGGCTCACGCCGGGACGACGTCGACGCCGCGCCAGAAGGCGACGCGGTCGCGGATCTCCTCAGCGGCGGCCGACGGCTGCGGGTAGTACCAGGCGGCATTCGGGTTGCGCTCGCCGTCGACCTCGACGTGGAAGTAGCTCGCCGTGCCCTTCCAGTGGCACACGGTGTGGTTGTCGCTGTCGGCGAAGTACTCGGTGCGGATCGTCTCGCGTGGGAAGTAGTGGTTGCCCTCGACGACCACCGTGTCGTCGGACTCCGCGATGACCGTGCCGTTCCAGATCGCCTTCATACCCATGAGTGCCGGGTCCTTCCTCGTTCGCCGCTTGCGGCAGGGCGCGTCGCGCCGGATGGCGCCACGGCGTGCTTCACCATCACACAACGCGCACGGGCCTCCGATCCATCCCCTCGCATGGGTTCTCACAGGGTTCGCGCAGGCCCGAGGCGGAGCCATCCGCTCACCGCCCCCGCCCAGCCCGCGACCGTAGACTCGCAGCATGCGCGCAGACCTCGGCAAGGACCCCCGCGACGTCTCGGCGATGTTCGACCGCGTGGCCGCGCGCTACGACCGCACCAACACCGTGCTCTCCGTGGGCAACGCGACGCTGTGGCGCGCCGCGACCACCAAGGCGGTCGCGCCGCAGCGGGGCGAGAAGATCCTGGATGTCGCGGCCGGCACGGGCACGTCGAGCGCGAGCCTCGCGAAGTCGGGGGCCAGCGTCGTCGCCGCCGACTTCTCGCCGGGCATGATCGACGTCGGCCGCCGCCGTCAGGCGCACGTCTCGAACCTCGTGTTCGTCGAGGCCGACGCCATGAACCTGCCGTTCGGTGACGACGAGTTCGACGCGGTCACGATCTCATTCGGCCTGCGGAATGTGAAGGACCCCAAGCAGGCGCTGCGCGAGTTCCTCCGCGTCACCAAGCCCGGCGGTCGCCTCGTGGTCTGCGAGTTCTCGCACCCGCCGGTTCGCGTCATCCGGGCCGGCTACGACTTCTACCAGAAGGTCGTCATGCCGCCGCTCGTGAAGCTGTCGAGCTCGAACGACGACGCGTACGAGTACCTCAACGAGTCGATCAACGCGTGGCCCGACCAGGCGGCGCTCGCCGGATGGATCCGCGAGGCGGGATGGGCCGATGTCGCGTGGCGCAACCTCACGGCCGGCGTCGTCGCGCTCCACCGGGCGCGCAAGCCACTCGCCACGGTGTAGCGCAAGGCCCTCCGCGTTCGACAGGCTCGCAGCATCCGCCCTGCTCGCCCTCGGTAGGCTGGGCGCTGTGAATCCGAGCCATCCGGTCGTCCGTCGCGGGTCCACCCTTGCGGCCAACCTGGGACTCAGCGAGCGGGTGTTCGCGTCCTCGGCAGACCGGGCCATGGCCCGCGCGATCGACGATGGGCTCGAGCGCGTCGAGATCGGGCTCGTCGACGAGGTGCGCTTCGCCGACAAGGTGGCCGATGTCGCGGGCCGCTACCTGCTCGAGGCGGGCGGCAAGCGCGTGCGTCCCATGCTGACGCTGCTCACGGCGCAGCTCGGCGACGGCGTCGTCGACGACGTGGTGACCGCGGCGATGGCCATCGAGATCACGCACCTCGGCTCGCTGTACCACGACGACGTCATGGATGAGTCCGAGCGGCGCCGCGGCGTGCCGAGCGCGCAGACGGTGTGGGGCAACTCGGTCGCGATCCTCACGGGCGACCTGCTGTTCGCGCGCGCGAGCCAGCTCATGGCCAAGCTGGGGGAGCGCGCCATCCGCATGCAGGCCGACACGTTCGAGCGCCTCGTGCTGGGCCAGCTCAACGAGACCGTCGGGCCCGATCCCGACGAGGACCCGATCGCGCACTACATCCAGGTGCTCGCCGACAAGACCGGTTCGCTCATCGCGGCGGCCGCGCAGTCGGGCATCGTGTTCTCGAACGCCGACCCGGCGCTCGAGCCGCCCATCATCGAGTTCGGCGAGAAGATCGGTGTCGCGTTCCAGCTCATCGACGATGTGATCGACCTGTCGCCGCAGCCGCAGGAGACCGGCAAGGTGCCCGGCACCGACTTGCGCGCGGGCGTCGTGACGCTGCCGCTGCTGCGGCTCGAAGAGCTGGCGAAGACGGATGTCGCGTCCGCCGACCTGCTCGCGCGCATCCGTCGCGACGTGCTGCCGCGGCCGCTCGCCGACGACGGCGACCCGCTCGACACGAACACGCTCGCGGCGCGGATCGTGCCGTCGCGCGCGACGGTCGACGGGCTCGTCGCCGAGTTGAGGGAACACGAGGCCACGCGCGCTACGCTCGCTGAGGCCCACGGCTGGGCGCGCGAGGCGGTCGCCGCGCTCGCGCCAGTGCCCGAGGGCAGCGTGAAGAAGGCGCTGACGCGCTTCGCCGACACGATCGTGGAACGTTCGAGCTAGGACGTTCGAGCAGGACCGGAGGACTGGACTGGTGACGAGGAACAAGCTTCGCCTGGCGATCGTGGGCGCGGGGCCGGCGGGCATCTATGCCGCCGACATCCTGCTGAAGGCCGAGCGGAACTTCGACGTCTCGATCGACCTGTTCGACCACCTGCCCGCACCGTACGGGCTGGTCCGCTACGGCGTCGCCCCCGACCACCCGCGCATCAAGGGCATCATTACCGCCCTCCGCGAGGTGCTCGACCGGGGCGACATCCGCATCTTCGGCAACGTGCGCTTCGGCAAGGACATCACGCTGCACGACCTCAAGCGCCACTACAACGCGGTCATCTTCGCGACCGGCGCCGTGCGCGATGCCTCGCTCAACGTCCCGGGCACGCACCTCGAGGGCTCGTACGGTGCGGCCGACTTCGTGAGCTGGTACGACGGGCACCCCGACTACCCCCGCGAGTGGCCGCTCGACGCGGAATCGGTGGGCGTCATCGGCAACGGCAACGTCGCGCTCGACGTGGCGCGCATCCTCGCGAAGCATCCTGAGGACCTTCTGCCGACCGAGATCCCGGCCAACGTGTACGCGGGGTTGACGCAGTCGCCCGTAACCGACGTGCACGTGTTCGGGCGTCGCGGCCCGACGTCGGTGAAGTTCACGCCGCTCGAACTGCGCGAGCTCGGCGAGCTGCGCGACGTCGACATGATCGTCTACGACGAGGACTTCGACTACGACGACGCCGCCCGCGCGGCCGTCGCGGGCAACAAGCAGGTCTTCGTGATCGACAAGGTGCTGCAGCAGTGGCGCAAGCGTGAAACCGGACAAGCGTCGCGCCGGCTGCACCTGCACTTCTTCGCGAAGCCGCTCGAGATCGTGCCCGACGGCGACGGTCGCGTCGGTGCCATCCGGTACGAGCGCACCGCGCCCGACGGCGAGGGCGGGGTCGTCGGCACCGGCGAGATCCGCGAGATCCCGATCCAGGCGCTGTATCGCGCGGTCGGCTACTTCGGCTCGCCGCTGCCGGGCATCCCGTTCGACAAGAAGTTCGGCGTCATCCCGAACCACGAGGGCCAGGTGCTGATCCGCGACAAGGAGACCGGACAGTCGCGCCAGATGTACGGCGTCTACGCGACCGGCTGGATCAAGCGCGGGCCCGTCGGCCTCATCGGCCACACCAAGTCCGATGCGATGGAGACGATCAAGCACGTCATCAACGACCTCGGCAACTGGTGGCGGCCCGAGTCGCCGTCCGAGGCGTCGGTGATCGAGATGCTCGAGTCCCGCGGCATCCGTTGGACCGACCTCGACGGATGGCACCGCCTCGACGAGCACGAGCAGGCCCTCGGCACGGCCGAGGAGCGGGCGCGAGTCAAGGTCGTGCCGCGCGACGAGATGGTGGGGATCTCGCGCGGCGAGGTGTAGCCGCTTCTGCGGGTTGAGGAGCCGCGAAGCGGCGTCTCGAAATCCGCCCCGCCGTTGGTCGAGTAGCCGCGCCAGCGGCGTACCGAGACCTGTCAACCCCGCAGCGCCGCTCCCCGCACGCGACCTACCGTGGCCGGATGAACGCAGCGACGCACGACCGCACGGTCGCCGACGCGATCGTCGCCCGCCTCGTCGAGTGGGGCGTCGACCGCATCTTCGGCTACAGCGGCGACGGCATCAACGGCGTGATGCAGGCGCTGCGGCGATCCGCAGACGCGCCCGAGTTCGTGCAGGCGCGGCACGAGGAGACCGCCGCGTTCATGGCCGTCGCGCACGCGAAGTTCACCGGCCGGGTCGGCGTGGTGGCCGCGACACAGGGGCCCGGTGCCATCCATCTGCTCAACGGCCTGTACGACGCGAAGCTCGACAGTGCACCGGTCGTCGCGATCGTGGGGCAGCAGGTGCGTTCGGTGCTCGGAACCGAGTACCAGCAGGAGGTCGACCTGCATCGCCTGTTCGCGGACGTCGCGGCGCAGTACTCGACCACGGTCGTCGCGCCCGAGCAGGTGCCGGCCGCCATCGACCAGGCGGTGCGCACGGCGCTCGCGACCCGCTCGCCGACGGTCGTCATCGTGCCGCACGACGTGCAGGACCTGCCGGCCGCCGAGCCCGCGGCCGAGCACGGCCACATCACCACGGCCGTCGGGTATCGCTCGCCACGGGTCCTGCCCGACCCGGCCGAACTCGAGCGCGCCGCCGCGGTGCTCGCCGGGGCGCAGCGGCCGGTCGTGCTCGTCGGCCAGGGCGCGCGGCGCGCGGTCGACGACATCCTCGCCCTGGCCGACCGCTTGGGCGCCGCGGTCGTGACGAGCCTCCTCGGCAAGCCGCTCGTCGACGAGTCGCTGCCGTTCGCGGCCGGCACGATGGGTCACCTCGGCACGACCGCGAGTGCGCGGGTGATGGCCGAGTGCGACACGCTGCTCATCGTCGGCTCGAGCGATCCGTGGACCGAGTACTACCCGGCACCGGGGCAGGCGCGCGCGGTGCAGGTCGACCTCGACGGCCGGGCGATCGGGCGCCGATACCCGGTCGAGGTCGGACTGATGGGCGATGCGCGCGAGACCCTGCGCCAGCTGGCCGTGCGGCTGCCGCTGACGAAGGTCGACGGATGGCGCGAGCGCGTCGCCGACCACGTGCGAGAGTGGCGGCGCATCGCGGACGCGCGGGCCGAGACATCCGCCGACCCGGTGAACCCCGAGTTCGCGGTGCGCGCGCTGAACGACAACCTGCCGGATGACGCCCTCGTCGCACTCGACGTCGGCAGCATCGTCTACTGGTACGCGAGGCAGCTGCGCTTGCCCCGGGACGCCGACGCGCACCTGTGCAGCACACTCGCGAGCATGGGATGCGGCATCCCGTACGGCATCGCGGCGAAGCTGGCGTTCCCCGGCCGGCCCGCCGTGGTGCTCGCGGGCGACGGAGGCATGCAGATGACGGGCATCGCCGAGCTCGTCACCGTCGCCGACAGGTCGCAGTCGTGGGACGACCCGCGCTTCGTAGTGCTCGTGCTCGACAACGGCGACCTCGCCGAGGTGTCGTGGGAGCAGCGCGAGGTCGAAGGCCAGCCGCGCTTCGCCGCCAGCCAGGCACTGCCGGGCTTCCCGTACGCGCGGTACGCGGAGCTGCTCGGCTTGCGCGGCGAGATCGTCGACTCGGCGGGTGATATGGATGGCGCGTGGCAGCGGGCGTTTGCGGCGGACCGTCCCACGGTGATCCAGCTCCTCAGCGATCCCGACATCCCGCTGCTACCGCCTCTGCCGCAGGCCCGCGACGCCCGCGAGACGATGCGCGCCGCGCTCGAAGCCGAAGGTGCCGCGCATGCCCTGGCCCTCTACGACGAGTACGTCCGCATCGAGGGCGAACCGCCGCCGCCGGTCGAGTAGGCGCGCAGCGCCGTACCGAGACCCGCCCCTCCGCTACGCTTCCGTTCCATGCCCCTCGCCCCCGCCCTCCTCATCGTGGGCGCGGCGATCCTCGGTGCCATCCTCGGCTGGTGGCCCCTAGCCGTCTGGGCCGACCGCAACATCCACACCCCGTCAGACGAGCGGATGTCGCTGCGCACCCTCCGCGTCTGGTCCGCCATCGCGACCGCCGTCGGCTTCGCGCTCCTCACGTGGCGCTTCGGCGCCCACCCCGTGCTTCCCGCACTCCTCGCGGTCGTGGCCACCGGAGTCGTGCTCTCGATCGTGGACCTCACCGAGCATCGCCTCCCGAACGCGGTACTGCTCCCCACGCTCGGCCTCGTCGCCGTGCTGCTCGTGCTCGCGTCTGCGCTCACGGGGGAGTGGGTGCGCCTCCTCTGGGCGCTCGCCGGCAGCGCGGGCATGTTCCTGCTCTACTTCGTGCTCGCCCTCATCTCACCGAGCGGCATGGGCATGGGCGACGTGAAGTTCGCGGCGCCGCTGGGACTCGCTCTGGGGTGGTTCGGCTGGACCGTTTGGCTCGTCGGCGTCTTCGCCGGCTTCGTCATCGGTGGAGTCGTCGGACTCGTCGCGCTCCTGTTGCGCCGCGTGACGTTGCGTGGGTCGATTCCGTTCGGTCCGTCGATGCTCGCGGGGGCGATCGGCGCGTTGCTCCTCTTCGGCGGCTGACCCCCAATACGCGGGCCACCGGGTCGGCGGAATGCGCGGAATCGGCTTGTCCCCCTGTTGGAGGACCCGTGTCCCCCGAAGTGCGGACTATAGCAGCGCATTGATCACGTTTGGATCTCGCTTGTACCCCACCCTGACCCCCAATGCGAGGGGACCCCGAAATGGGGCGTGGCCCCTCGTTCGATTCCGTCGATACCTTTCACTGGCCGCTTGCAGCTGTGGGCGGCACCCCAGTATTTGTTCGACCCGAAGGGTGTCACCATGCTCAAGCTCATCACGCGGGCGCAGGCCCGCATCAATTCCCTCCGCGACGAAGAGGGCGCCACCGCTACCGAGTACGCGCTCGTTCTCGGTATTGTCGCGATCGGCCTTGTGGTCGCGGCCGCCGCGCTGCTCCCGCTCCTCGACACCTGGGTCGGGGACATCAAGACCTGGATGGACGGCCAGGACGTCGGTGAGGCGCCGGCCTGATCGTCGGAATGAGCCACACGGGTTCGGGGCGCCTCGGCGCCCCGAACCCACTTGACTGAGGGATGTCATGGGCATTCGCGCGCGAGGCAACAAGTCGCGAGAGCGGGGAGCAGCGGCCGTGGAGTTCGCATTGGTGTTCCCGCTCGTCATCATCCTGCTCATCACGATCATCGAGTTCTCGCGCCTCTGGAACGTCCAAGCGACCATTACGAGCGCTGCTGCCGTGGGGGCTCGCTACGCCGCGGTTCATTTCGACCCGGACTTTGACGCCACCGAGGTTGGCCAACTCGAAGACGATGCCGAGGATGAGGCGCGGAGCGTGCCTGGCTTCCTCGACTGGGATACCGCGACGGTTGAGGTCACGGTGAGCTGCGTCGATGCAGGGATCGCGACCTCCGAGATTACTGTGTCGCCGGGCGCCATCACTGAATGGTTCGGCGACCGGCTGGGTACTGCTTTCGACCTCAACGCGACAGGAACGATGCCATGCACCGGGTAAGGAAACTGACCGCCCGAATTCGCGAGGGCGAGCGCGGTGCGAATGCGGTGCTGATCGCGCTGCTCATGGTGCCCATGATGGGCTTCGCCGCGATCGCGGTGGATATCGGTGCACAGCATGCCGAGCGCGCGCAGCTGCAGCAGGGCGCAGATGCGGCGGCGTTGGCCGCAGCCAAGATGTGTGCTGAGGACGAAGCGGCCTGTACGACCGGTACGGTGGAGGCCACCGGGAACTCGCTCATCGAGCAGAACTTCGGCACACCTGTCGGTGGGACCGCTGAGGTTCCGCCAGGTGACCTCAACCTCGCCGAGAACTGGGTACGAGTTTCGGCCGCTGCCGAGTTCCCACACTTCTTCGCGTCGCTCTTCGACAGCGACGACGATCCGAGTCACTCGTCTGTTCGCGCCAGTGCCATCGCTGAATGGGGCACGCCCGACGAGGGCTCCACCATTCCGCTCGCGGTAGCGGAGTGCGAGCTATCGAAGCACTTCGACCCGGGTACCGAGACCACTGGTGATCCATTCATTTTGTTGCTCATCGGGCCCGGCTCGTCGCCGAAGAAGCCTGCGGAGTGCGCTCCCGGATACCCCGGCGGGTTCGGATGGCTCGAAGGTGATGATGTCAACGGCGACGGAACACCGGACTGTGAGGTCATCGTCGAGGTTGACGTGCCCGAGGCCGGCGTGCCCGGTAGCTCGGATACGAAGGCCGGCGGATGCCCGGACGACTATCTGGCCAAGTTGCTCGGCAAGACCATCCTCATTCCGCTGTACGACTCGTACACGGCTGGCAGCGGCGGCAGCAAGGGCAGCTACATGATCAGCCGATTCGCTGCTTTCTACGTGACGGGCTTCCACGTCGCGAGCGGAAAGTGCGAGGCACCTGGCGTCAAGACCGGGAGCGACTGCTACCTTCCGGGGGAATCGAAGTCGCCTGGATTCAAGGGTGGCGAGTTCGGCCTGCAAGGGTATTTCGTCCGGTACGTGGCGATCGGCGAGGATTTCGACCTCGGCGACGGCTCGCCGGATGGAGGGCTCACGGTCGCGCGCCTGATCGGCTAGCCCGCCGCCACAACTAAGATCCACCACCTCCCCAGCAAGGACCCGAATGAAGACCCGAATCATCGGCGCGATCGTCGCCCTCATCTTGGCCATCGCCGGCGCGTTTGTGCTCGTGACCTACGTGCGCGGCGCGGACGCCCGAGCCGCCGAAGGTGCCGAACTCGCAGAGGTGTATATCGTCCAGGAAACCATTCCGGAGGGCACGGCGGGGGAATCGGTTGAGGAACTTGTCAGCGTCGACACGGTTCCGGAACGGAACCTCGCCGAGGGATACGTGACTGATCTCAACGAACTCGCCGGACTTGTGGCGGATTCAGAAATTCTTCCCGGCGAACAACTCCTTTCGGCGCGATTCGTCGACCCCGAAGACCTCGCGGCCCGTGGCGATGTCCCAATCCCTGAAGGGATGCAGCTCGTGTCGTTCACGCTTCCCGCCGACCGCGTCGTCGGAGGCGAGGTGCGCGCTGGCGACAAGATCGGCTTGGTGGGCACCGTCGACCCCGACGAGATCGGTGAGGAGGAGGATGTCGTGAACCCTATCTCCCACTTCGCCTTCCACGGCGTTCTCGTCACCAAGGTTCAAGGCGTCGCCGGTGTTGACCCTGAGACCGGCGAGGCATTGGACCAGGGTGCCGGCGACAGCATCATGGTGACCATCGCCCTCACCGCACCTGACATCGAACGCTGGGTGTGGTTTGCGGAGGGTGAGGCAGCGCAGTACGCGCAGATGTGGCTCACGCTCGAGAACGAGAGCACCGACAACAGCGGCACGCGCGCTGTCAACGGAAGCAACGCCTGGCAGTGACGCCGTATCTTCTGATCAGCCGCTCTGCCGAGTACGAGACCCGACTGCGGTCTCTGCTCGGCAATCGGCTTGCCGTTGTGCCCGGAGAGTTCCTACTACTGGGCGCAGAATCAGTCATCGATCGCGTTGACGCAACCCCTCGAATCGCGCTTCTCGGACCGGTCTTGAACTACGAGGAGACTCGGGGTCTCGTTAGAGGGCTCAACGATCGTTACCCAGACATCGGTCTCATCGTCGTGCGCGAACAGCGCACTGACCTCGAGGACTGGGTGGACGATCTGCCCCTACACGCCGTGCTTAGTCCGCATGCAGCCGACGGGACGACCCAAGAATTGCTGGACCGCCTTTCGAATTGGCTCATCTCCAATGGCCGCGCTGATGCCGAGGACTTCGAGGTTGAACCTGAACCCGAAGTCGACGATGTCATTTCTGGTCTGATCAACACCGAACCGATCTCCGACAGCGAAAGTGTCGAGGACTCCGAGAGGACCAGCGAGGAATCGGTCGAGGAGGCGCCGGAGGAGATCGAGTGGGAATTTCCGCCGCTCGAAGAAGGGGTGCCGTCTGAGGCGATTGCGGTCGTCGCGCCGAAGGGGGGCCAGGGCAAGACGACTATCGCAGTGAACCTCGCGACAGGTCTCGCCGAGGTAGCGCCCAACTCCGTAGTGCTCATCGACGCCGACCTCCAGTTCGGCGATATCACCGCTGTGTTGAACCTTAGGCCCGAGCGGACGATCGTCGATGCAGTGGCCGATGCTGCGCAGGACGAACTTGTGTTAAAGACGGCACTGGTGCATCACCCCGATGGCTTCTTCGTTGTGGCGAGCGCAGTGTCGCCGGAACTCGGCGACCAGGTGCAGGCTTCATCGCTTGCCCAACTGATCGAACGTCTTCGTGAGTTCTTCCGCTACGTCGTCGTTGATACGACGCCGGGACTCAGCGAGCACACGCTCGTGGCTATTGAGCACGTCACCGACGCCGTCTTCGTCTCGAACATGAGCGTCGCAAGCCTTCGCGCCATGCGGACAGAGTTCCAACTCCTGACCACGCTCGGGCTGATGCCGAGCAATCGGCACATCGTGCTCAACCAAGTCGACAAGATGAGCGGCCTAACCGTAAAGGATGCCGAGGCGGTCATCGGCGCTCCAATCGATGTGGCCGTCCCGAAATCGTCGGCGGTGCTGCTGGCCAGCAACCGTGGCATCCCCCTCATTCACGATGATGTTCGTGACCCGGCGGCGCGCGCCGTGCGCTCAGTGGTCATGCGCATTGCTCCAGAAGCGTTCCCAAAGCGCACCAAGATACAAAGAAGGCGGCGATCACATGGGACTGAATGATCGGCTGAATGCTCTCCGTAGCCCGCAGATTGTGGTCGACCCCGCGGGCGTCCGAACTATGGCCCCGGATGAGGCAGAGAAGCCAGAGGACACGCTCACCGAGGTCCTTCCAGAGGTCGCAGGACCCTCCAACGGGGAGACGCCGGCTATCTTCAAGCCCGCCGCTCCCATACCCATGCGCCCGGTCCCGACCATTGATCCGCTGGCGTCGGTCAAGGAGAAGGCTGCGCAGGAGCTCTTCGTCCGCATCGGATCGCGGATGAGCGATGCGTCGCTCACGGAGGAGCAGCTTCACGCCCTTGCGAGGGGTGAACTGGCCGGGATTGTCGCGGCTGAACAGCTCGCCCTGACGACAGCCGAACGCAATCGCCTCATCGACGACATCGGCGCGGACGTCCTCGGCTATGGTCCACTCGAGACCTTGCTCGAGGACCCCAGCGTGAGCGAGATCATGGTCAATCGATTCGACCAGCTGTACGTCGAGCGCCATGGGCGGCTCATGGAGACGCCACATCGGTTCACGGGCGAGCCGCAGCTTCGCCGGGTCATCGATCGAATCGTGTCGCGTGTCGGACGCCGCATCGATGAGTCTTCGCCGCTCGTGGACGCACGGCTCGAGGACGGCTCGCGTGTGAATGCAATCATTCCGCCGTTGGCGGTGAACGGGTCCTCGCTCACGATCCGAAAGTTCGCTGGAACGCCGTACACCGTCGAGGACTTGGTCACATTCGGCACTCTGACACGCGAAGTGGCTACGGTTCTCGATGCAGCCGTCCGCGCGAAGCTGAACATCCTTGTTTCCGGCGGTACGGGCACCGGCAAGACCACGTTGCTAAACGTGCTCTCCGCCTTTATCCCGAGCGATGAGCGAATCATCACCATCGAGGACGCTGTCGAGCTGCAGCTTCAGCAGGAACACGTGGTGCGCCTCGAATCCCGTCCTCCGAACATCGAGGGTCGCGGTGAGATCACGATCCGTGACCTGGTGAGGAACTCGCTGCGCATGCGGCCCGACCGGATCGTCGTCGGTGAGGTCCGCGGCGCCGAGAGCCTCGACATGCTACAGGCGATGAATACGGGTCACGAGGGATCAATCTCGACCCTGCACGCAAACTCTCCGCGTGATGCGGTGAGCCGCATGGAGACACTCGTGCTCATGGCCGGCATGGACCTGCCCTTGCGGGCGATTCGTGAACAAATCTCCTCGGCCATTGACCTCATTGTGCAGATCACCCGGCACAAGGACGGTGTGCGGCGTGTCACGCAAGTGACCGAGGTGCATGGGATGGAGGGGGACATCATCACCCTTCAAGATGCCTTCTCGTTCGACTACTCCGCGGGCTACGACGATGACGGACGACTAAAGGGCCGCATCGAGCCGACTGGCGTCCGACCGCGCTTCGCCGAACGTATCGCGGACCACGGAATCAAGCTTCCGGTCTCGCTGTTCCAGCGTGACTTCCGAGGGATGCTGGGCGAGATCCGATGAATCCAGGGCTGCTCGTCGCCGGAATCAGCATTGCCCTGCTCGCTGCGCTCGTTCTGGTCTTCCTCGTGGTGGCGCCGCCTGCACCTCGGGTTTCTGCGGAGCGCCGTCGTGCACCTGGGGTCGAACACTTGTCGATGCTCTCGAGGATCACCCAGCGCACGACGGCGGCTGTCGACGGCGTCGTCTCGAAACAATCGCGGCGGTTCTTCGGACCGGAGGAGCTCGAACTCGCCGGTGTCAAGTCTGAACCGAGCGCGTTCGTCGTGATGGTTGCATCGGCGGCCAGTGTGCTCGCGCTGGTCGGGGTCCTCCTTGGCTTCGCGAGTGGCACTTCACTGCTGTGGGGATTCCTCTTCGCCGCACTGACTCCGATCGGGGCAAAGCTGATCCTGAGCATGCGGACAGCCCGTCGGCGCGACCGGTTCGCCGACCAGGTCGACAGCACAGTTCAGCTGATGGCGGGTGGTCTCCGCGCCGGGCACGGGCTCTCCCGCACGGTCGGTGCCGTTGCGAGTGATGCCGCATCGCCCACGAGTGAAGAGCTTGCGCGCGTGGTCAACGAGACGCGACTGGGAAGAGACTTGGCGGACTCTCTTGCGGTCACGGCCCAACGCATGCGAAGCGACGACTTCGAATGGGTCGCGCAGGCGGTCGCCGTAAATCAGGAGACTGGCGGCAATCTCGCGGAAGTGCTCGATCAGGTCGGAAAGACGATCCGCCAACGCAATGAAATCCGACGACATGTGAAGGCGCTCAGCGCCGAAGGCAGGCTTTCGGCGATCGTGCTGGTGTGCTTGCCGATCGGCGTATTCCTCTTCCTTTCGCTGGTCCAGCCCACATACATGAGTGTCTTCTTTACCAACATCTTCGGCACCATCGCGCTGGTTGTCGCCGTCATCCTGCTCATTCTCGGAGCGATCTGGGTCTCGTTCGCAGTGAAGGTGAAGTTCTGATGGGTCCGCAACTGATCGCATACATCGCGATCGTCGTCACAGCGCTCGCCATAGGGCTGTTTGTCTTCGCTCTGTTTCCAAATCGCCGACCGGCCGCAGAGCCGCCTGGCGAGGTGCACCCGACCCTCGGCCGGGTCCAGCAATCCAGTTTCAGCGCGTCGCTCATCGCGGCTGCCCCGCGAGGCTACGTTGGCTGGATCGAAAAGCAAGTGGTCTACGCAGGACGTCCAGTGGGGTGGACCCCCGAAAGAATCGTGACCACCAAGATCATCCTCGCGGTTTCCGCAGTGGCGCTCGGGTTGATCTTCATCTTCAGCGGTGGCCCCAATGCGCTGAAGGTACTGCTCGTCTTGGTTGGCACTGCGATGCTGTTCTTCCTGCCGGACGTCATGATCAACAGCCGAGCGCACGATCGTCAGGAGGCGATCAAGTACTCCCTGCCGGACACCCTCGATCAGATGACGATCGCAGTGGAAGCCGGGCTCGGTTTCGACGCCGCAATGGCCAAGGCCGCCCGTAATGGCAAAGGTCCCCTGGCCGAGGAACTCATTCGCGTTCTTCAAGACATGAGCATCGGCCGGAGCCGCCGCGATGCCTTCATGGAATTGGAGAATCGCACGAATCAGGAGGACCTGCGTCGATTCGTACGTGCTGTTGTTCAGGCGGACCAGTACGGCATCTCGATCGGTGACGTCCTCCGGGTGCAGGCGGGCGAAATGCGACTCAAGCGACGTCAGCGTGCCGAAGAGCAAGCGATGAAGGTCACTGTGAAGATCATCTTCCCGCTCGTGTTTTGCCTGCTTCCCGTGCTCTTCATCGTGCTCCTTACGCCAGCGGCGCTCAACATGATCAGCACATTTGCAGGCATCAATACGTTGTGATTGCCGCATAGACGCCGCGGCCTCACGAGATGAACTGCGGGCTCTTCACTTACCGCGCGGTAGGACGAAGAAGCTTGCCAGCGCTGTCTAGGCTGACCCCGAGGGGGCGGCGTGGACGACGACGGGAACTGGCGACCGGACGTGCTCGGCGAAGGGTTCGAGCAGCTGACGCTGCCGCTCGAGCCCGACGACGAGGGGGAGGTCGTCGCGACGCTCGTGCGGTACCGGCCGACGGCCGAGCCGGCGCGGGCGCGCCGGAGGTGGCGGTGGCCGTGGGAACCGGAGCCGATCGCGGTGCCGCCGCCCGCGGCATCCGGGTGCGATGTGCTCTACGTGCACGGGTGGAGCGACTACTTCTTCAACCCCGAGCTCGCCCGGTACTGGACCGATGCCGGCGCGCGGTTCTTCGCGCTCGAGCTGCGGAAGTACGGGCGCAGCCTGCGCGACTGGCAGACGCCCGGGTACGTCACGAACCTGGCGACGTACGACGAGGAGATCGAGGCGGCGTTGGCCGCGATCGACCAGAGCGACACCGAGCAGGCGGCGGATGTCGCGGACGGCCCGCGCGACGTGGCATCCGCTCTACTCGGCCTTCGGCACCGGCCACTCATCCTGCTCGGGCATTCGACCGGCGGGCTCGTGTTCAGCCTGTGGTCGGCCCGCAATCCCGGACGCGCCGCGGCGCTCATCCTGAACAGCCCGTGGCTGGAGTTCCAGCTGCGGAGCATCGGGCGGCAGGCGATCTCGCCCGTGATCGAGTTCGGCGCGCGGGTCAACCCCATGCGTCCGCTGCCGAACGTCGACCTCGGGTTCTACGCGCGCTCGATCGCGAAGGAGCTCGACGGCGAGTGGGAGTACGACCACCACTGGCGGCCCGACCGCGGCTTCCCGACGCATCCGGCCTGGCTCACCGCCATCCTCGCCGGGCACGCGACCGTCGACGCCGGCATCGACGTCGGCGCGCCGGTGCTGACGCTGCTCTCCGCGAGGTCGACGCTGCAGGGGCGGTGGGATGACGCGATGCTCGCGTCCGACATCGTGCTCGTCGTCGACGACATCGCGACCCACTCGCTCGAACTCGGACCCGAGGTCACCGTCGTCCGCATCGACGGGGCGCTGCACGACGTGTTCCTGTCGCGGCAGCCGGCGCGGTCGGCCGCGTACGCAGCGATCACGCGCTGGCTCGAGGGGTACGCGCCGCCGACGACGCCGTGAGCGAGGCGGGTCGGTCAGGCGCGGCCATCGGCGACGGCATCATTCCACCCCTCGCCGGCCAGCCGCACGACGCGGAGGTCAACGGCGCACCCGGTAGCGCAGGTGAAGCACCCGGTTGCCCTGAACGATTTCTTCCGGGTCCTCCAGTAGATGCTGCGAGTCGACGGAGCCGAAGTAACGCTTGCCGGACCCGAGCACGACCGGTGCGACGTCCATGCGTACCTCGTCGACCAAGCCTGCGGCGAGCATCTGGCCGCCGACATCGCCGGCGGCGACCTCGACCGTGCCGTCACCCGCGAGCTCCCGCGCCTTGGTCACGGCCTCCTCGATGCCGTCGACGAAGTGGAAGGGCGCGTTGAGGTCCCAGCCCTCGGGCGGCGGCCGGTGTGTCACGACGACGACGTGGTCGACCCCGCTCGGAGGGGTCCCGTCCCAGCCGTCCGTGATGTCGAAGCTGTGGCGGCCGGCGATGGTCACACTGATCTCGTCCCAGTACGGGCGGATGTGGTCGTAGGACGCTTGCGACACGTTCAGCACACCGCTGTCGTCCAACGGCACGTCACCGCTGACCAGCCATTCGAACAGGGGACCGGGATCGTCGTCCTCCGCTGCAATGAAGCCATCCACCGAGACCGACGCATTCATGACCACTTTCCTCATGGATTCCTCCTCTCCTCCGAGTGCCAGTCTCGTGTGTCGTGAGCGGTCAATCTTGTAAGAAATCAATCGGCTGGCAGCGGCCAGCCTTCCAGCGCGTGGTCGGGATGTTCGCGGAGGAAGCGTTGCCGAACTTCGACATACCGGGTCGGCGTGAGCCCGGTGAACTCCCGGAACTCGTGGACGAAGTGGGATTGGTCGAAGTAACCTGCGCCAGCGGCGACGTCGCCCCAGTCGATGGGTGCGGCCACATCGAGCGCCAACACGGTGGCGGTGAATCGGTAGCTGCGCGCCAGCCGCTTCGGCGTGACGCCGACGACCTCCTTGAACCGCTTCGCCAGGTACGTGCTGCTGGCGCGGGATGCCACGCCGAGGTCGCTGATCGGCACAGCTCCGCCGGTCTCCGCGATGGCACTGCTCATCTGGCGGACGAGGTCCAGGCCGTCGATCGCACGCAGCCGCCGCGCCAGTTCCTCCTCGAGCAGCAGCAGCATCTCGTCCGGTGTTTCTGCAGAGGTCAGTCGATGTCGCAGCCCAGCGACAGCGGGTCGGCCCCAGATCTGCTCCACCGTCGCCGGCCGGTCGCACAACTCGGCCGCGGACATCGGAAGGAATGGCGCCAGCCCCCACGGCCTGAAGTGGACACCCACGGACCGGGTCGGGGTCGGGTAGCCGAACTCCCACGCACGTGTGGGCGTGGCGACCGCGCAGCCGTCGGCGAATTCCACGGCTTCTCCGTCGGTGCCGGCGCGGATCAGGAACGGCGCCCCGAGGTTGACGATGAGCAACGGCGCCGGCGCCGCCGGCAACGTGAATCGAGCGTACGGCGGGGCGCCCTCCAGGTGGTAGAGGTCGTTGATCAGCCCGTCCAGCGGTGGACCGGGCACCCTGGACACATACTCCACGCCGCCATCATCGCCGACGGCCGCGCCATCCGCTCGCCCGAACTCAGCGGAAGTTGACGAACTGCAGGTCGAGGTCGAGGTTGGCGGCCTTCAGGCTGCTTCGGTGTGCGCGGGCACGCGGAAGGTGTACCGGAGACATAACGGTTGCCGTTAATAACGGTCAGCGTTATGATGGACAGGTGATTCGATCGTTCGCGAACGAGGCGACCCGAAGAGTCTTCGATCGCGAGCGAGTGGCCAAGATGGGCCACGACCTGCAACGGATGGCGCACCGCAAACTGCTGCTCATCGAAGCCGCGGAGGATCTGAACGACCTGCGAATCCCGCCGGGCAACCGGCTCGAAGCGCTCAAGGGAGATCGGGCAGGGCAGCACAGTATCCGAATCAATGACCAATACCGAATCTGCTTCCGATGGACACCATCGGGAGCCGAAGACGTCGAGATCGTCGAATACCACTGAGGAGGTGCACGACATGACGAAGGCACACGAGCCGATTCATCCGGGAGAGATCCTGCTCGAGGAGTTCCTCGAGCCGCTCGGCATCAGCCAGTACCGGCTCGCCCTGACCATCGGAGTTCCACCGCGACGGATCAACGAGATCGTGCACGGCAAGCGGGGCATCACTCCCGACACGGCGCTCCGACTCTCGCGCGCACTCGGCACGAGCGAGCGGTTCTGGCTGAACCTGCAGAACCGCTACGACCTCGACATCGAACTCGACGCACACTGGCGCGAGCTCGACGCGATCACACCGCTGGTCGCATCGGCGTAGGCGGCAACAGAGCTGTGCGGGCGCGCGGCCGTGCCATCCGCTCGCCCGCGGCTCAGCGGAAGTTGACGAACTGCAGGTCGAGGTCGAGGTCGGCGGCCTTGAGCAGGCGGATGGTTTCCTGCAGGTCGTCGCGGCTCTTCGAGGAGACGCGCAGCTCGTCGCCCTGGATCTGCGACTTCACCGACTTGGGCGCCTCGTCGCGGATGAGCTTGTTGATCTTCTTCGCGTGCTCCTGGTCGATGCCGTTCTTCAGGCCGACCTCGAGGCGGAACTCCTTGCCCGACGCGTACGGCTCGCCCGAGTCGAGCGACTTCAGCGAGATGCCGCGCTTGATGAACTTCGACTGCACGACATCGAGCACCGCCTTGACGCGCTCGTCGGAGCTCGCCTTCAGCAGGATCTTCTCGCCCGACCACTCGACCGACGCCCCGACGCCCTTGAAGTCGTACCGCTGGTCGACCTCCTTGCGCGCCTGGTTGACGGCGTTCTCGGCCTCCATCTTGTCGACCTTGCTGACGATGTCGAACGTGGAATCTGCCATGCGCGCCAGTCTAGCGATGGGGTGCGGCTCGCTCACGGTCGAGATGTGCACCTGCGGTCGGATGTCGCGCGGCCTCTTCTGCACAATCCAACCGTCGGTGTCCTCACCGGCGCGTGGGGGTCGAAGAGTGGTCCTCAGCAGCGTGACTCGGGCCGGATGATCTCACCGATCGGTGGCCCGACTGCGATGCGGGTGTGTTCCGCGTCAGCATCGAGCCATGCGCGATCCCTTCCCCACCCGTGACCACGGCCTCGTCTACGCGATCGACGTTCGCAGCGTCGGACGCGAGCGAGAGCTGTATGCAGCGGCGAAGGCCGGCGAGTTCGAGCGGCTCAGGCCCGGTGCGTATCGGTTGAGTCTTCCGGCCGAGCCCGAGGTCTCGCTGGCCGAACGCGACCGCACTCGATACCTGATGATGGTTCGCGCCGCGGCCGCGCAGCTCGATCGCCCGGTCTTCACCGCGCACTCGGCGATCGCCCTCGCCGGCCTCCCGATACTCGGGCCGTGGCCGAACGAGGTGTACGTGCTCTCGCGCGACGGCACGGCCAGTCGGCGGCGCGGGGTGGTCGCCATCGCGCGCACGACGGACGTGCCGACCACGTCGACGGGCGACGTCCTGACCACGGCCATCGAGTTCTCCCTCATCCAGGTCGCGCGGCGAGCGCCGTTCGAAGACGCGCTCACGGCTGCGGATGCCGCGCTCCATGCATCGCGCTGGGGCGGCGCGCTACCGCTCACCACGCTCGCGCGACTTCGCGCCGAGCACGAGCGGCTGTTGCCATTCCCGGGCAGCCGGCGTACGGAGGAGGTGCTGAGACGATCCACGGATGGCGCAGCCACCCCGCTCGAGACGCTCAGCCGCATCGTGATCGAAGAGTTCGGGTTCCCCGAGCCCATACTCCAGCACCGCCTCTGGCTTCCCGAGCTGCAGCGGTCCGCTTTCCTCGATTTCTGGTGGCCGGAGCACGAGGTGGCCGCGGAGGCGGACGGACGCGGGAAGTACCTCGGGAACAGTCAGGTAGCGACATCCGTACCTCGGGGTGCAGCGGACGCCGCGACCTTCGCCGCGAAGGCGGTGATCGACGAGAAGCATCGGGAGGATGCCATCCGGCGTCAGGTGCGTGGCTTCGCCCGCTGGAACTGGGCCGAGGCCGTGCGTCGGCAGCCGATCGATCGCTACCTCACTGCCGCGGGCCTCCCGAGGACCCGGCGGCCGCGTCGGCTGCTCACGCAGAAGTGAGAGTTGTGCACTGGAGGTCGATGGGCGATTGACCTCCAGTGCACAAACGGACCGTCTGCGGAGGCAGTGGGCGGGCCCGCGTCAGCGGAGCCAGACGGTGGTGGCGGGCGGGACGACGCCGGGCGCGGCGGCCGCCGAGTCGAGCGGCGCGCTCGCGAGGAGCACCTCGAGCTCGTGCAGTCCGTCGGGCAGCGTGACCGGCGACGAGCCGAAGTTCGTCACCACGGTCCATCCGCCCGGCCGCTGGAAGGCGAGCACCGACGGCAGGTCGAGCGAGATCCACGCGAGCTGCTCGAGGCCCTGCAGCTCGTGCCGCAGCGCGAGCGCGCGGCGGTACATCGAGAGCGTCGACGACGAGTCCGCCGACTGCACGTCGACCGCGAACGACGAGAACCACGCCGGCTGCGGCAGGTGGGATGCCGCGGAGGGCCCGAATCCGAAGGACGGCGCGTCGGCGACCCACGGCAGCGGCACGCGACATCCGTCACGCCCCACCTCGACGCCGGCGTTGCGGAAGAACGTGGGGTCCTGTCGTTCGGACGAAGGGATCTCGGCGACCTCGGGCAGCCCGAGCTCCTCACCCTGGTAGAGGTACGCGCTGCCCGGCAGCCCGAGCAGGAACAGGGTCGCCGCGCGCGCTCGCCGCAGCCCGAGCGCCGCATCGACCTCGGAAGCGGGCCCGCCGCGAAGCAGCCAGTCCTTGCCGACGTCGCCCTCGCCCGACACGTCGGCGGGCAGCCCGTACCGCGTCGCGTGCCGCACCACGTCGTGGTTCGAGAACACCCACGTGTTCGACGAACCCGTCTCGCCCGCGAACTCCATGTTGCGGTCGACGATCTCGTGGAACTCCTCCGACGAGAAGTTCGCCCGCAGCAGGTCGAAGTTGAACGCCTGCCCGAGGCTGGTCGCCGCCGCGTACCGGTGCCGACGGGTCGGCGCGACCCACGCCTCGGCGACCGCGATGCGCGGCGGGTCGTACTCGTCGAACACCGCGCGCCACTCGGCGTAGGTCTCGTCGAGCTCCTCGCGATCCCACAGCGGGTGCGAGCCGTCGCCGGCCAGCTTCGTCGCCTCGAGCTCGGCATGCGAGCGCAGCGGATACGTGAGGTCCTTCGCGAGGCCGTGCGCGACGTCGACGCGGAACCCGTCGACCCCCCGATCCGACCAGAAGCGGATGGTGCGCAGGAAGTCGTCGCGCACCTCGCGGTTCGCCCAGTTCAGGTCGGGCTGCTCGGGCGCGAAGAGGTGCAGGTACCACTGGCCGTCGCCCGCCGGATGCCACGCCGGACCGCCGAAGATCGACTGCCAGTCGCTCGGCGGCTCCGAGCCATCCGGCCCCTCGCCGTCGCGGAAGATGTAGCGGTCACGAGCCGCCGAACCCTTCGGCGCGGCGAGCGCCTCGCGGAACCACTCGTGCAGGTTCGAGGAGTGGTTCGGCACGATGTCGGCGATGATCCGGATGCCGGCGGCGTGCAGCGCCGCGACCATCTCGTCGAAGTCGTCGAGCGTGCCGAGCTTCGGGTCGACGTTGCGATAGTCGTCGACGTCGTAGCCGCCGTCGGCCAGCGCCGACGGGTAGAACGGCGAGAGCCACACCGCGTCGATGCCGAGCTCGACCAGGTACGGGATGCGCGACGTGATCCCGCGGAGGTCGCCGATGCCGTCGCCGTTCGCATCGGCGAAGCTGCGCGGGTAGATCTGGTAGACGGCGGCCTGCCGCCACCAGTCGGGGTCGGCGGCGAGCACGGCCTCGGTGTCGAGCGCGTTCTCGGTGTCGAGCGTCGACGGACGAGCGTCGGTCATGCGGTCAGGTTCCTCTCGAAGGTGAGTGAGGTCGAGCGGATGCCGCGGGGCGGGTTTCGAGACGCAGCTGCGCCGACCCCGCGGCATCCGTGCACATTACTTGATCGATCCCCGCGTGACGCCGGAGATCACCCAGCGCTGGCTGAAGATGTAGACGATGAGCAGCGGCGCCATCGCCATGAGGTACGACGCGAACGCCACCGTGTAGTCGGTGTTGAACTGGCCCTGGAACACGTACTGCGCGAGCGGCAGCGTGCGTGCCGCCGGGTCGGTCAAGACGACGAGCGGCATGATGAAGTCGTTCCACGCCCACACGCAGGTGAGGATGCCGACGGTCGCGTTCATGGGGCCGAGCAGCGGGAACACGACCTGCCAGAACACGCGCCACGTCGACGCGCCGTCCATCCGCGCCGCCTCCTCGAGCTCGATCGGGATCGAGCGGATGTAGGCGGTGTAGATGAAGATGTTGATCGACAGGCCGTAGATCGTGTACAGCACGATCATGCCGACCTGGTTGTCGAGCCCGAGCAGCGACGTCTGCTTCACGAGCGGCAGCATGATGATCGGGAACGGGATGAACAGCGCCGCGAGCAGGTAGAAGAACACGCCCTTGAAGAACGGCCGGTGCAGGTTGCGCGCGATCGCGTACGACACGATCGAGCTCGTCAGCAGCGTGAAGATCACTGACCCGACCGTGATGAACGCCGTGTTCATGAGCGCCTGCGGGAAGTTGGTCCGCTCCCACGCCACGGCGAAGTTGCTCCAGTTCACCGGATTCGGCCACTCGAAGCCCGTTCCGGAGACGATCTGGTCGGGCGTCTTCAGCGCCACGACCACCGCGAGGTAGAGCGGGATCAGGATGGTGAGCGAGCACACCGCGATGAGCGCGGTCGCCCACCAGTTGATGCGTCGAGTGTCGTCGTCCTCGCGGACGCGACCGGCGCGGCCGCCCAGACGCCGGCGCTGCGGCGAGTCGGGCACGACCTCCTCGGCCTGCGCCAGGGTGGTGGTTGTCGTGGTCATCAGAAATCGGCCTCTCTGCGCTGAAGGACCCGGAACTGGAAGAGCGAGACGACCGTGATGACGATGAAGAAGATCACGGCGTTCGCCGTCTGGTAGGCGAACTCGCCGCCCGTGAAGCCGCCTCTGTAGATCAGCAGGGTGACCGACTCGGTCGCGGTGCCCGGGCCACCGTTCGTGAGCGAGATGATCGGGTCGAACACCTGGAGGAAGCCCTTCAGGCTCAGCACCACATTGATCGTGAAGAACGCGCCGATGAGCGGGAAGGTGATCGATCGGAACCGCCGCCATCCGGACGCCCCGTCGATCGCCGCGGCCTCGTAGAGCTCGCCGGGAATCGTCTGCAGCCCGGCGAGGTAGATGATGATCGCGAACGCGCAGGCCTGCCAGACCGTGAGCGCCACGATCGCCGTCCACGCCCAGTCGGGGTTGGCGAGGATGTTGTCGCGGAACAGCGGGATGCCCGAGAGGATCTTCGGCAGCGAGTTCGCGAAGAAGAACTGGAACACGAAGCCGATCACCAGGATCGCGAGCACGTAGGGCACGAAGTAGACGCCGCGCCAGAAGTTCTTGGCGACGATCTTCGAGTGAAGCCCGAGCGCGATCGCGAGCGAGATCACGTTCGTGAGGACCGTGGCGACGATCGCGACGAGGAACGAGAACCCATACGCCTGCAGTGCGCGGTCGTCCCGGAACAGGTTCACGTAGTTCGAGAGGCCGACGAAATTCCATTCGCCGTAGCCCGCGTAGTTCGTGAAGCTGAAGAAGATGCCAATCACGACCGGCAGGGTGTGGAAGGCGGCGAACGCGATGACCGCAGGCCAGACCATCCAGTAGTAGGCGGGTGCCGCGCGCTTGGCCTCGCTTCGCAAGCGGGACGCCCGCGTGGGCTTCTCGCCGCGCGTCGTCGTCGAGCGCACGGCCTGGGTGAGCGTGGTCATGTCAGTTCTCCACGGGGATCGTGCGAGCGGCGACCTTGCTCCACTCGCGGTCAAGGGTGGCGAGCGCGGCCTCCGCGTCGCCGGTGAAGAGGAATTCCTGGTCGATCTGCGCGAGCGGGATGCTCGGCGGGATCTGGTGGTCGATGAAGCCGGTGATCCGGCCCTCCTCGAACCACGGGGCGACGGACTGGATCGACGGGTCGTCGCTCAGCTGGGCACCCTCGACCGAGGGCACCATGTTCTGGGATGCCGCGAAGTCCTCGATCACGTCCTCCTCGAACAGGTACTCGATGAAGCGCATGGCCTCCTCGCGGTGCGGCGTGTCCTTGCCCATCGTCACGACGACGTCGACGCCGGAGACCAGCAGTCGGTCGTCGGGCGAGTCGGTCGCGGGGTATGGGAAGATCGCGGCGCGGACGTCGGGGTTCACCTGCTTGATCGGATTGACCGCCCAGATGCCCTGCATGAGCATCGCGACCTCGCCGTTCGCGAAGGCGGCGTTGCCGTCGTCGTAGCTGCGACCGCGGTAGCCCTCCTGCGTGTACGAGAACAGCTCGTACTGCTGGGCGAGCGTCTCTTCGAAGTCCTTCGAGAACGACACGTCCGACTCGGGCCCGGTGTCGGCGCCCTGCTCGCGCATCTGGTTGAAGAAGTCGTCCTGCGCGGGGTAGGCGCCGAGGCCGTTGAAGGACGGCAGGCCCGTCCAGTTCTCGGCGAGCGTGCCGTAGAACGGGGTGATGCCGGCATCCTGCAGCTCGTCGCACACCGCGATGAGCTCGTCCCAGGTCTCGGGGACCTCGAGGCCCTGCTCCTCGAAGATGTCCTGGTTGTAGATGATGCCGTCGGCGTTGTTGACGTAGCCGAGTCCGTTCACCTCGCCCTCGGCGTTGCCGAGGTCGGCGAGGATCTCCTGCACCGCGGGGTTGATCGTGCCGAGCACCGGTTCGTCCGAGAAGTCGGCGAACACGCCGGCCTGTGCGAGGCGACCGAAGTTGCCGCTCGCGTTGAGCGTGATCACGTCTGGCGTGCGGTTCTTCACGAGCAGCGTGCGGATGGTCGTGTCGGCGTCGGCGACCTGGTTCTGCACCACGTCGATGTCGGGATTCTCGGCCTCGAAGTCGGCGATGATCTCCTCGAAGTCCTCGAGGGCCTCGCCCTTGAACTGGAAGAAGTCGAGCTTCACCCGATCGTCGCCGCCCGAGGTGGCGCAGCCGGCGAGGCCGAGGCTCGCGGCCGTGGCCAGGGCGACGGATGCCGCGGCGAACGCCCGCCGTCGGCGTGCGCGTCGCCGGCGGTGCCGGTTCGGGCGGCTGGTCTGGTCCATCATGAGGCGCCTCCTTGCGCGATGTGGGGGTTCTGGTGGTCTCGTCAGGCCGAGGTGAGCTCGAGCAGCACGAGCGAACCGGGGTAGAGCACGGGAGCCCGCAGGCCCACGTCACCGAGCTGGCGACCGGTCAGCGTGATCGGCTGCTCAGCCCAGGCCAGCGACGACTGGCCCGGCTTCGCGACGCTGCCGGCGATGATCCGCACGGTGTACCGGCGGTCGGGGTCCAGGCCCGGCAGCGTGAACCGGCCCGGCGGGTGCATCACGCTGCTGGTCACCTGCGTGTAGCTGAAGAGAGCGGATGTCGCGTCCCGCGCGACGACGCCGCGGACGTCGGTCGTGGCATCCCACGTGTCGCCGTGCACGAGGCGGCCCGAGTGGATGAGCTCGCGGTGCAGCTTGTGCAGCTCGACCCACTCGCGCACGCGGCGCATCCCGTCGTCATTGAGCTTCGTGAGGTTCCACTCGATGCCGAAGTGGCCGAAGATGGCGACGCCGCCGCTGAGGTCGAGCCCGACCGTGCGACGGGTCGAGTGCACGCGGGGGCTCGTGAGGTGGGCGCCCATCAGCTCGGGCGGCACGATGAGGCCGGTGTACTTCTGGATCTGCAGCCGCTCGATGGGGTCGAGCGTGTCGGACGTCCAGATGCGGTCGGTGTGCTCGAGGATCCCGAGGTCGACGCGGGCGCCGCCCGACGCGCACGACTCGATCTCGAGACCGGGGTGGCGGCGCTTGAGCTCGTCGAGCAGGCGATAGAGCGCGAGCACGTTCTCGTGCACGCGGGGTCGACCGCTCTCGGCGGCGCCGGCCTCGAGCAGGTCGCGGTTGTGGTCCCACTTGAGGTAGGCGATGTCGTACTCGCCGAGCAGTGTGTCGAGCAGGTGGAGCAGGTACTCCCACGCCTCGGGGTTGGCGAGGTCGAGCACGTACTGCTGGCGGGCAGCGACCGGCAGGTCGTCGCGGCCGCGCAGGATCCAGTCGGGGTGGGCGCGCGCCAGGTCGGAGTCGAGGTTGACCATCTCGGGTTCGACCCACAGGCCGAACTCCATGCCGAGCGAGGTCACCGTCTCGATGAGCGGTCCGAGGCCGTCGGGCCAGACCGTCTCGTCGACCCACCAGTCGCCGAGGCCCGCGGTGTCGTCGCGACGGCCGTGGAACCATCCGTCATCGAGCACGAAGCGTTCGACGCCGACGGATGCCGCGCGCCGGGCGAGCTCCTCGAGCGTGCCGCGGTCGTGGTTGAAGTACACGGCCTCCCACGTGTTGAGGGTGACCGGGCGAGGGCGACGCGGATGCTGCGGCCGCGCGCGGAGCTCGTCGTGGAACCGCTGCGACAGCTCGTTCAGTCCGTCGCCCCACGAGCCGATCGCCCACGGCGTCGCGTACTCGTCGCCCTTGGCGAGCACGACCTCGCCGGGTGCGAGCAGCTCGCCGGCCTGCAGGAACGCGTCGCCGGTGGGCGTGCGCTCGGCGAGCAGGCGGTGATTGCCGCTCCAGGCGGTGTGGACGGCGTGCACGAGTCCGCGCTCGAACCCGAAGCCGCGGCGGCCGGCGGCGAGCAGGAGGCTCGCGTCGGCGCCCGGACGCCCGCGGCGGCTCTCGCGCACATGCGTGCCGATCGTGAACTCGTGGCGCTGCGGGGAGCGCTCGCGGAGGTGCCGTCCAGTGGTGTCGAGCAGTTCGTCGGCCGTGGTGGGCACGGGGAAGGTCGGCTGCAGCGAGATGAGCGCGTACGGCTCGTCGGCGAGGTTGCGGAGCGTGAGGCGCTGGCGGAACAGGCCAGAGGGCGTGACCTGGAGCTCGAGGGTGGACTCGAGCCCGGCGGCCTCGTCGCGTGCCGTGATGGTCGCGGATGCGACATCCGCCTCGATCTCGACCGTCGCGAGCCTGGTCGAGAAGTCGCGGCCGCCGCGGTGGCCGACGAGGCCGGGCGTGCCGAGCCATCCGCCCGACTCCTGCGGGATGAGCGTGAGCAGCGCCGGCTGGTCGAGCCCGCCCGAGACGGCCTGGGGGATCGCGGCGAGCGCGAGCGCCTGGAGTTCGGGCCCGCCGACCTCGCCGAGGTCCTCGCCCCAGTGGACGACGATCGGCAGGGCGGCGTGTTCGACGTCGAGCACGACGCTCGTGCCGCCATTGCGGAGGTGGATCGGCGCTGACCGGTGAAGCATGGTGTTATTTCTACGACGGAAATAACCGATCTGTCAATCCCTTGATTCGGGGCGATTCGTCCGATTCGAGCGCACTGTTCGTGCCATGATGGAACGAACCAACCTCCGGAGGCGCCGATGACCCAGGTCGAACTCGGCGATTCCGCGCGTGAGCTCGCGCGCGAGGTGCTCATCCACGGACCCATCTCGCGGGCCGAGCTGGGGCGGCGCCTCGGACTCTCGCCGGCCAGCCTCACGCGCCTCTCGAAGCCGTTCCTCGACCGCGGCCTCTTCATCGAGGCGCCCGAACTCGTGCAGGGCGCGACCGGCCGACCCGCCCGCCCGCTCGACGTCGCGGTCGACGCGCGCCGCTTCGTCGGCATCAAGCTCAGCGGCGACGCCGCGCACGGCGTGCTCACCGACCTGCGGGCCGGCGCCCTCGCGCTGGAGACGCGGAAGCTCGACGACCACGACCCGGCCGCGGTCGTCGAGGTGGTCGCCGACCTCGTCGACGCGCTGCGACCTCGCGATGGCGCGGTCGCCGGGCTCTCCGCCCTCGGCGTCAGCATCGGCGGAAACGTCGCCGGGGGCCGCGTCGTGACGCGCGCGCCGTTCCTCGGCTGGCGCGACGTGCCGCTCGCCGACCTGCTCGAGACGCGCACCGGCGTGCCCGTCGACGTCGAGAACGACGTCACCGCGCTCACGACCGCCGAGCAGTGGTTCGGGCCGGCGCGCGGCACGCGGGCGTTCGCGGTCGTCACCGTCGGCGCGGGCGTCGGGTACGGGCTCGTCGTGCACGACCGCGTCGTCACCACGCCCGACACCGGACTCGGCCTCGGCGGGCACCTCCCGCTCGATCCGAACGGTCCGCTCTGCGGCGAGGGGCACCGCGGATGCGCGGCGGCCATGCTGTCGATCCCGAGCATCTGCGCGCAGGTCGGCATGGCGCTGGGCCGCGAGGTCGGCTACGACGAGGTGCTCCAACTGGCCGCGGCGGGCCATCCGGTCGCCCGATCGGTGACGGATGCCGCGGGGCGCGCGCTCGGCCGCATGATGGCGTTCATCGCGAACCTGACCATGGTCGACACGATCGTGCTCTCGGGCGAGGGCGTGGGGCTGTGGGACGTGGCCGGCGATGCGGCGCTCGCGGCGCTCGCCGCGGACCGCGACCCCGAGGCGACCGCGGTCGTCGTGCACGTGGATGGCGCGGGGTTCGACTCGTGGGCGCGCGGCGCCGCCGCGGTCGCGATCCAGGGCGGCCTCGCCCGTCTGCGTCTGCCCGCCTGAGCCTTTCCGCCTGAGCGCCGCCCACCCGCGCGCCCCCGGCGCGCGCCCGACTCGCATCGCCACATTCCGCGAGTCCCGTGTTTCTGCGGGTGCGCCCGCACGAACCCGGGATTCGCGTGGTGGTGGGGCGGTCGAGGTGGTCGTGGCGTTCGCGGCGGGGGTTGCTCGCCCGCGCCATCTTCGCGAGTCCCGTATTTCTGCGGGTGCGCCCGCACGAACCCGCGATTCGCGGGGTGGTGGGGCGGTCGAGGCGTTCGCGGCGGCGGTTGCTCGCTTGCGCCATCTTCTCGAGTGGCGTGTTTCTGCGGGCGCACCCGCACGAACCCGGGATTCGCGGGGAGGGAAGTGGACGCAGCGCGGGTCAGCGTTCGGGCGGCGTCGCCGTGCTCGACCGCACGCGCAGCTCGAACGGCAGCGGCGTCGACGCGGGGGGCGCGGCATCCGGCCCGGGTTCGAGCTGCTCCATGAGGATCTCGACCGCCTTCTCGCCCTGGCCGCGCGGGAACTGCGCGACCGTCGAGAGGCCGAAGAAGTCGGACAGGTCGTAGTCGTCGACGCCGATGATCGACACGTCGCGCGGCACGACCATGCCGAGGTCGCGCGCGGCGAGGATCGAGCCGATCGCCATCTCGTCGGACGCCGCGAAGATCGCCGTCGGGCGGTCGTGCGGGGCGCCGAGCAGCTGCTTCGCGGCGTGGTACCCGCCCGCGATCGTGAAGTCGGCGGGGGCGAACAGGCGCGGGTCGGGCTCGACGCCGACGCCACGCAGCGCCGCCTCGTAGCCGAGGCGCCGGTTCGTGGGCAGGTGGAAGTCGAGGTCGAACTCGAGGTCGCCGCCGATGTGCGCGATGCGCCGGTGCCCGAGCCCGATGAGGTGCTCGGTCGCGAGGCGCGCGACCGCGACGTCGTCGATGGTGAGCGTGCGCACGCCCGGGATCGGCCCGCCGACCCCGACGAGCGGCTTGCCCAGGTCGTGCAGCCGCTCGACCTCGGGCTCGGTGAGCTCGAGCGACACCGCGATCACCGCGTCGACGCGTTGCCGCAGCAGGAAGTGCTCGAAGACGCTCGAGCGCTCGCCGCCGTGGCCCGACAGGTTGTAGAGCGTGAGGTCGTACCCGTTGCGGAGCAGCGCCTGCTGCGCGCCCTCGAGCACTGACGAGAAGAACCAGCGGTTGAGGAACGGGATGACGACACCGATGTTGCGCGTGCGCCCGGACGCGAGGCTGGATGCGTTCGACGAGACGACGTAGCCGAGGTGCGAGGCGGCCTCTTCGACCTTCGCCTTCGACGCCGGCGAGACGTGGCCGCGGCCGCTCAGGGCGCGCGAGACCGTCGCGGTGGAGACCCCCGCGAGCTTGGCCACCTCTTCGATGCCGACCATGTTCCCCCGCCGTCGTGAGGCCGTGCGGGGGGCGCCCGCGCGACGCTCGATCCTATCGCCGCACGGAGTGGCGAATTGCCGTGGCCCGCGTTCTGGGGTAGGAAGAAGCAGTCATGGGCGGGCCATCGGGGGGCTTGGCTTGCCCGCTGAACGTGAAGACGAGAGGAACGAACACGTGAAGTGGGTCAAGCGGATCGCTGTGGGCCTCGTGGTGGTGTTCGCCCTGTTCTACATGATCACCCGGCCTGAGGATGCCGCCAACGCGGTGCAGGGCGCGTTCGCCGCCGTCTGGGGCGGTGTCGAGGCGGTCGGTCGCTTCTTCACGTCACTGGCGACGACGGCATGACCGAGGCCGGGATGTCCCGGCGCCCTCGCCGAGGGCTGTTCACCCCGCGGCGCGGCAGCATGTTCGATCCGCGCGTCGAGCGGCACCTCATCGCCGACGAGGGCGAGGTCATCGTCGACGAGGTCGCCAAGCACTGGGCGGCCATCGTGAAGCCCCTGCTCGAGCTCATCCTCGCCATCCCGGTCTTCGTGCTCGCGTTCTACGTGCCGCCGCAGGCGTGGTGGCTGCCGGCGCTCGGGGGCGCCGCCCTCACCGTCCACGCGCTGTGGCGCATCCTGCAGATGCAGATGGACCGCTTCGTGATCACGAACATGCGCGTGTTCCGCGTGCACGGCATCCTCACCCAGAACATCGCGACCATGCCGCTCGCGCGAATCCTCGACATCTCGGTGCACCGCCCGTTCGTCGGCCGCATCTTCAACTTCGGGCACTTCATCTTCGAGTCGGCCGCGCAGACGCAGGGGCTGAAGGAGATCCGCTACGTCGGCGACCCGAACGAGCGCGACCTCACGATCCAGCGCGTCATCGCGCGAGCGGGCCTCCGCGGGCCCGTGCGGAACGGGAACCCGGGGCCCTTCAACACGCAGCCGCTGCTGCCCCCGCCTCCGCCTGCGACGCCGCCGACTCCTCCGGCGCCGGTGGTGCAACCGGTCGTGGTCGCCCTGGGCGACCCCTTCGACGACGACGGCACCGGCGAGACCCTGCCGGAACCGCCGGACCCGAACGACACGCAGCCCATCCCGCGGATCTGAGCGGCCCCGCGCCATCCGCTCGCCCTCGATTTCTCGCCACGCGCCAGCGTAGGTATCCTTGTGTGGCCCCCGGTCGCGTGAGGAACGTCGGTCGGGTGTATGGCGAGTTACCCAAGCGGCCAAAGGGATCTGACTGTAAATCAGCTGTCTACGACTTCGGGGGTTCGAATCCCTCACTCGCCACGCGTCGAAGCCCGGTCTGACCGGGGCTTTCGTCGTTTCCCGGGCCGGTGCCGGGCAGGGCTTCGAGCGGATGTCGCGCCGCAACGCCTGCCTGCGCGGAGCCGTCGCCCGGGGCTAGCGTGGGGTCATGACCGATCACGCCGGCCCCGCGGCATCCGACCTGCTCGACATCGCCCGCCGGATCGCGACGACCGTCGCCGCGACCGCGCTCGAGGAACGGCGCCGCGGCATCGCCGTCGAGTCGACGAAGTCATCGCCGGTGGACGTCGTCACCGCCGTCGACCGCGAGACCGAGGCCCGCATCCGATCGCTGATCCTCGACGCGCGGCCCGACGACGGCATCTTCGGCGAGGAGGAGGACACGCACGTCGGCACGTCCGGCCTCAACTGGGTCGTCGACCCGATCGACGGCACGGTGAACCTGCTCTACGACATCCCGGCGTGGTCCGTAAGCATCGCGGTGGTCGACGGCCCGCCCGATCCGTTGCACTGGCACGCGCTCGCAGGGGTCGTCGTGAATCCCGTGACGGGCGACGTGTTCGCGGCGGCGCGCGGGGGCGGCGCCCGGCTCGGCGAACGCGAACTGCGCGTCAACGACGACGTGGAATTGTCGAAGGCGCTGATCGCGACCGGATTCTCGTACTCGGCCGAGCGACGCCGCGCGCAGGCCACGACGCTGCTGCAGGTGGTGCCGCGGATCCGCGACATCCGCCGGATCGGGTCGGCCGCCCTCGACCTGAGCTCGATCGCCGCCGGACGCCTCGACGGCTTCTACGAACGCGGGCTGAACCCGTGGGATCACGCGGCCGGCGCGCTCATCGTGCGCGAGGCGGGCGGGCGCGTCGGCGGTGCCGGCGGGGCCCCCGAGAGCAGCGGACTGCTCGTCGCTGCGGCGCCGTCGATCTACGAGGAGCTTCTCGCACTCGTGGTCGAGGCGGGCGGGGCGACCGGATGAACCTGTCCGAACCCCCGCCCTGAACGTGGCGAAGACGCCATCGACCGGTTACGCTTTACCGATCCGTGACCTCGGCCACGAGCTGAGCGAACATCCCCCCGTGTCCGCCCTTACCCGAGCGAAAGTTCCCCACGTGCCCGAGTTCCCCCTCGTGCCCGACGAATCAGCGCCAGGCACCCGTGACCGCGTGCGGTCCGAACGTCCGCTGACGCGTCGCGAAATGCGGGATCGCGGCACCACCTCTTCAGCTTCACCTTCACCTTCACCGGCCGAGCCGGTCGGCCCCCGGGTCGGCCAGGGTTCGGCCGTCGCCGTTTCCGGGGCGCGGTCGTTCGAGTCGTACCTGCCCGCGCGGGGTGCGGCGGCGCCTGCGGGTTCGGGTGCGGGTGCGGGTTCCGGTGGGGGTTCGCGTCCGGTGACCGGGGCGGATGGCACGGGGCCGCTGCGTCCGCGGGAGCGCCGCGAGGCGGCACCTGCCTCTACGACTCACGGGACTCCCGCTTCGGCCCCGGTCTCCTCGGCGGCTTCGCCGTCTCCTCGGCCGGTCTCGGATGCGGCGGCGCCGCCGTCCGTCCCGCGCCGCCTCCGCCGCGAGCCGTTCCCTGCGCCTGACGGCGCCCGGCCCGCTGCGGGCGCTGCGAGCGCGCCTCAGACGTCTGAGCGACCCGCCGCGGCGGATGCCGCGCGCACCGGCCGTCGGGCCGCGCCGGCGCCCGCGCCCGACCGTGGCGTCGTCGACGCTGCCGGTCGTGTCAACGCTTCGACGCCCGGCATGCCGCCGCGCACTGCGCCCGGCCCCGCCGCTGGCGGACCGGCCGCCGCGACGGCACAACCGACGTGGGACCCGCGCATCGGACGAACCCCTGGAACGGGAAGCGCTCCGTCACAGGAGTGGACGCCGCAGCGGCGTCCCGATGCGGCGCAGCCGCGCGTGATCGGACAGGGTCCCACGCAACCCGCCCAGCCCGCCCAGGGCTCGGCCCGCGCCTCCTCCCGCCCCGACCAGCTCGACCCCCGTGCGGGCCGCGGGATGGCACCCGGCGCCGACCACCTCGACCCGCGCCGCGACCGCACCGCCGGGGCGCCGACCGCCGACCGCCTCGACCCGCGCGTCGACCGGGCCGGAGGTGCGCCGGCCGGCAGCGGCCGCCCGGATCCGCGCGCCGAGCGCGGCATGGGCGCATCCGCAGCGGGCCGCCCCGATTCGCGCGTCGAACGCGTGGCCGGAGCGCCGACCGCTGATCGCCCGGATCCCCGCGACCGCACGACGGGCGCACCCGGCGCCGGCCGTCCCGATTCGCGCGCCGAACGCGTGGCGGGAGCACCCGTGTACGGCCGCCCCGATTCGCGCGTCGACCGCACTGCGGGCCGACCGTCCGATGGCCGCCCCGATCCCCGCGCCGACCGCTTCGACTCGCACGGTGGGCGACCCGCGGGTGTGCAGAGCTCCGGACGCCCGGACCCGCACGCCGACCGCTTCGACCCGCGCGCTGAGCGACTCCCGGGTGCGCAGAGCGCCGGTCGACCCGATCCGCACGCCGACCGCTTCGACCCGCGCCCGGGCGCGCCGAACCCCGGAGCCGCTCACCACTCCGACCGCGACGGTTCGCCCAACCGGCCCGCGACGTCCCGTGGACCTCGACCCGAGCGCTCGGGGGCAGCTCCGGTGGCTCGGCCAACAACGCCGACCAGTTCCCCGCGCGGCGAGCGCAACCTGCGCGCCGAGTCCACCGACGACGTCGCCGCGATGCTCGCGGCGGCCGCCGGTGCCGGTGCCGGCGCGCCCGCCGGACTCGAGTTCCGCTCCATCGATGCCATTCCCACGGCCTCGAGCGCCTGGACGCCTCGCCGCGACTCCTCGGGCCACGACCGGGCCGCGCGCCGCGCCTCCTCGGCTGCGGCTTTCGCCGGTGCGCGCACTGCGGGCGGCGAGCGACCGGGCGGCGCCGCGACATCCGCCTCGAAGCCGAAGTCGAAGCGGTCGCTTCGACGCGCGGTCGCGACCCGCGTCGTGAGCACGGTCGCCATGGGATTCGCCGCGATGCTCGCGATCGCGACCTCGGTGCCGTCGCTCTCGCTGCTCACCCCTGAGGACGTGCAGGCGATGGCGCTCAGCAACACGACCGTGACGATGATCGACGGCCAGCGGGTCGAGATCGCCGCGGGCGCGCTGGCCGCCGCCATCGACAAGGGCGGGTACGAGCACCAGACCATCGAGGAGTACGCGCGGGCGGCCGGCATCCGCCCCGAGGCGACCTTCACGAACAACCCGCTCGGCACCATCCAGTGGCCGTTCGCCGTCGGCGTGCACATCGGTGACCGGTTCGGCTACCGCGACTGCGCCGGCTGCTCGTCGAACCACCACGGGCAGGACTTCAACCCCGGCCTCGGCGCCCAGATCCAGTCGATCGCCGACGGGGTCGTCTCGAACTCGACCGATGCGGGCGGCTCGCTCGGCGTCGTCACCATGATCGACCACGTGATCGACGGCGAGGTCGTGACGAGCGTCTACGCGCACATGGAGTACGGCTCGCGTCGCATGGAGGTCGGCGACACCGTGAAGGTCGGCGACGTCGTCGGCACGACCGGCAACACGGGCATGTCGACCGGCCCGCACCTGCACTTCGAGATCCGCATCGGCGGCATCGACGGCGTCTGGGTCGACCCGCTCGAGTGGCTCTACGCCAACACCAACTGATTCGCGCCGCAGGCGCGCCCGCCCCGGGCCCGCCCGCGGGCCCGTGCGCACCGAGATGCATGGGAATCCGCTGATCGGGCTACCTGACGGACCCACGCGCGGGATTCTCATGCATTCGTGACGCGGCGTTGTCCACAGATCGGGCTCTCGCACCGAGCGGATGGCGCGCCGCCCCCACACTCGGGACATGCCCTCCGTCGCCACGCATCTCCGGTCGCATGACGGCGTCTTGCCGTTCTCGGCGCTCGAACGCGCCGGCTTCACCCGCAGCGACCTGCGCTCCGCGATGCAGGACGACGGCATCATCCGGGTTCGGAACGGGTGGTTCGCGGTTCCGGATGCGCACGCCGACCTCATCGCGGCCGTTCGCGTCGGAGGAACCGCCACGGCCACCACCGTCGCGAAGCTGCACCGGCTCTGGGTGGCCGACGACGATCGACTCCACGTGCGCGTCCGGCACTCGACTGGGCGGCTGTCGTCTCCGGGCGACCGATCGGTTCCGCTCGATCGCACGGCGCATCGGGCGTGCGTCCACTACAGCACGCGCGGCGGATTCGACCGGGCACGCGACCCGCTGACACTCGCGCTGGCCGAGATGTTCGCGTGCTCCGATGACGCGGCGGTCCTGGCGGCGATCGATTCCGGGCTCGAAACGCGCTCGCTGGAGTTGGAGCATCTCGATGAGATCCGACAGGCGATGCCTCGAACGCGCCGCGCGATCGTCGACATGGTCGATCCCGAGAGCCAGTCCGGTCTCGAGACGAAGGTGCGTCTTCTCCTGCGGTCGAAGCGCATCCGTTTCCGAGCGCAGGCCTACATCGAGGACGTGGGCTGGGTGGACTTCCTCGTCGGCGATCGGCTCGTGATCGAGGTCGACGGGCGCGCGTTCCACACGGGCCTGGAGTTCGAGACCGATCGACGGCGGGACTTCGAGCTCGTGCTGCGCGGATACGTGGTCCTGCGGCTCAGCTACCGACAGGTGATGGGCGACTGGGAGCGGACTCGTGCGGCCATCCTGGAGCTCGTCGCCCGCGGGGAGCATCGATGGAGCCGTCGCGGGCCCCATGCGCCCGCCCTTCCGCCATCCGTGTTCGGCAGGCCGATCCGGGACACCGATGCATGAGAATCCATGTAATGCAGCGCTGAGTGACCCTGAGCGGCGGATTCTCATGCATTCGCGAAGGGTCGCACGGCGGCGACGGATGGCGCGCCGCACCGAGTGCATGAGAATTCGCACCTCAGGCCGATGCACGGGCCCCAGGGGCGAAGTCTCATGCGTTTCCGTCGGAGCGGCGCGTCGATGCCGCGGCCGGGACTAGGCGCGGAGCCAGACCGTGGTGTCGGCCGGGAGGACGCCGTCGGCGACATCCGCACTCGCGAGCAGCACCTCGCCGGCGGGCAGCGGCACGTCGGATGACCCGGTGTTCGCCACGACGAGCACGTCGCCGTTGCAGAACGACAGGACGCCGTCGGCGGAAGCGGAGGCGACGGCATCCGCTGACACCCACTCGACCGAGCCTGTCGCGAGCCCGTGCGACCGCCGGCCGCGCAGCGCGGCGCGGTACAGCTCGAGCGTCGAGCCCTCGACCCCGCGCTGCCGGTCGCGCGCGAAGGTCGCCCACGATGCGGGCTGCGGCAGCCACGCGGCATCCGTCGGCCCGAAGCCGAACGAAGGTCGGTCGGCTTCCCACGGGATCGGCACGCGGCATCCGTCGCGACCATAGCGCTCGCCGTGCGTGCGGAACCAGGTCGGGTCCTGGCGGGCCTCGTCGGGCAGGTCGATCGCCTCGGGCAGGCCGAGCTCCTCGCCCTGGTAGACGTACGCCGAGCCGGGCAGCGCGAGCATGAGCGCGGTCGCGGCGCGGGCGCGGCGCAGGCCGACGACGGGGTCGGGCAGGCCGGGCGTGCGGGGCCCGATGCCGTGGCCCTGCAGGTTCTCGGCCGTGAGCGCGAGGCGCGAGGCGTGCCGCACCACGTCGTGGTTCGAGAGCACCCAGGTGGATGGCGCGCCCACCGCGCCGAACGCCGAGAGCGACGCGTCGATCACGCCGCGGAGGGCCGCGGCATCCCACGGCGTCTCGAGGTAGGCGAAGTTGAACGCCTGGTGCATCTCGTCGGAGCGGACCCACTTGGCGACGCGGGGGAGCGGGTCGACCCAGGCCTCGGCTGCGAGGATGCGCTCGCCGGGGTACTCGTCGAGCAGCGCGCGCCAGTCGCGGTAGATCTCGTGCACGCCGTCCTGGCCCCAGTAGGGCGCACCGTCGCCCTCGTCGTGGATCTCGGGCTCGAGCGGCACGCCCTCCTCGACGAGCGCCTGACCCGCGTGGCTCGCGCCGCCCATGCTGCCGCCCTCGGCGGGCGGCGTCCAGTCGGGCAACCCGTCGGCCTTGACCATGCCGTGCGCCACGTCGACGCGGAAGCCGTCGACGCCGCGGTCGAGCCAGAAGCGCAGGATGCGGCGGAACTCCTCGCGCACGTCCTCGTTCGTCCAGTCGAAGTCGGGCTGCGAGCTGTCGAACAGGTGCAGGTACCACTGGCCGGGCGTGCCGTCGGCCTCGGTCACGCGCGTCCACGCCGAGCCGCCGAAGACCGACTCCCAGTTGTTCGGCGGGATGTCACCGGTGTCGCCGTTGCCGTCGCGGAACAGGTACCGGGCACGCTCCCGGCTGCCCGGACCGGCGGCGAGCGCCTGCTGGAACCACTCGTGCCGGTCGGAGGAGTGGTTGGGGACGAGGTCGACGATCACGCGGAGCCCGAGCCGGTGCGCCTCGCCGAGCATGTCGTCGAAGTCGTCGAGCGTGCCGAAGCGCGGGTCGACGTCGCAGTAATCGGCGACGTCGTAGCCGGCGTCCTTCTGGGGCGAGGTGAAGAACGGCGAGAGCCAGATCGCGTCGATGCCGAGGTCGGCGAGCTCGGGCAGGCGCGAGCGGATGCCCGCGAGATCGCCCATTCCGTCGCCGTTCGCGTCGGCGAAGGAGCGGGGATAGATCTGGTAGATCGCGGCGGTGCGCCACCATTCGGTCGTCATTGGAACCCTCGGTGAATCTGGAAACGTTTGCATAATCATACCGACCAACCAGGCCATGTGAACTGGTATCGATCGGGTAACGCCGAGTTGTCAACTCGCCTCGAACACGGTATACCTGAAACCGCTTGCAACCACATCGCGGGCAGATCCATACGGAAGAACGGCCTTTCGAGCACGGTGCGCGTTCCCAGAGCGGAACGGGGCAGTGCCCCACACCAGGCGAAGGCGCCGAACTCACGCACACTGAGAAGGGCACACACCAATGCGGGTGAACACCAAGAGCATCCTCGCGGCCGGCGCTGTCGCCGTGGTCGCGACGCTCGGCCTCGCGAGCTGCGCGGGCAGCAACGACGAGGGCGACAACGGCGCGACCGCCGAGGGCGGCACGCTGACGGTCTGGGTCGACCAGGAGCGCGTCGACGCGCTCAAGGGCGCGGCCGAGGCCTACACCGAGGAGACCGGCGTCGAGGTCGACATCGTCGGCAAGGACAACTCGACCATCAAGGACGACTTCATCCAGCAGGTTCCGACCGGCGAGGGCCCCGACATCACGATGGGCGCGCACGACTGGCTGGGCGAGCTCTCGACCAACGGCGTCGTGGCTCCGCTCGAGCTCGGCGACTCGGCCGGCGACTACCTCGACGTCGCGATCACCGCGGCGACCTACGAGGGCACCGTCTACATGCTCCCCTACGCGGTCGAGAACATCGCGCTGCTGCGCAACGCCGACCTCGTCGCCGAGGCGCCCACCAGCTGGGACGACATGATCGCCAAGGGCCAGGCCGCCGGCCTCGACAAGCCCTTCGTGGTCGAGCAGGGTGCCGAGGGCAACCCCTACCACCTCTACCCGTTCCAGACGGCGTTCGGCGCCCCGGTGTTCGGCACCAACGACGAGGGCTACGACCCCACCGACCTGCAGCTCGGCAACGAGGGCGGCGTCGCCTTCGCCGAGTGGCTCGGCGCCGAGGGCAAGACCGGCACCGCCAACTTCAACACCGACGTCGACGCCGACATCGCGCGTGACGCGTTCCTCACCGGCAAGGCGGCCTACTGGCTCACCGGCCCGTGGAACGTCGGCACCGCGCTCGACGGCGGCATCAACGTCGCGATCGACCCGGTCCCGTCGCCCACCGGTGAGGCCGCCGCGCCGTTCGCCGGCGTCAAGGGCTTCTTCGTGAGCGCCGAGTCCGAGAACAAGGTCGCCGCGAACGACTTCCTCGTGAACTACATCGGCACCGAGGACGTGCAGCTCGACCTGTTCGAGGCCGGCAACATCCTGCCCGCTCTCTCCGCCGCCGCTGAGACCGCCTCGAGCGACCCGATCATCGAGGGCTTCGCCGCCGTCGGTGCCGAGGCCGTCCCGATGCCGGCCATCCCGGCCATGGGCTCGGTCTGGCAGTACTGGGGCATCGCCGAGGCCGCCATCATCAACGGTGAGGACCCGGTCGCGACCTGGAACAAGCTCGCCACCGATGTCCAGGCGGCGATCGACGCCAAGTAACGCCTGAAGCTCCGGGCCGGATGCCGCGACGCATCCGGCCCGGAGCACTCGCGTACCTCGGGCCCGTGTCCGGGTGCGCGCTCCTGACAGCGTTCACGAGAAGAGCAAGCGAATGAGCATCACGACCGACGAGGACGTCTCGGCCGAGCCGACGACGCCGCCCACCAAGCGCCAGCGACGGGCGGCGGCCATCGCGGATGCCGCGTCCGGCGGCGTCCGCACCATCCTGATCAAGCTGCTGCTGCTCGGCATCGTCGACGCGATCGCGGTCTACGCGGTCTTCGTGCTCGCGCTGCAGCAGGACTGGATCGTCCTCGGCGTGGTGGTGCTCGTCACCGTCGCCGTGAACTGGATCTACTTCTCGCGAACGAAGCTCCCGGCGAAGTACCTCACGCCGGGCGTCATCTTCCTCGTGCTGTTCCAGGTGTTCGTGCTCGTCTACACGGGCTACATCGCCTTCACCAACTACGGCACCGGCCACAACGGCTCGAAGGAGCAGGCGGTCAGCTCGCTCATGGCGTCCTCGCTCGAGCGCGTGCCCGACTCGCCGACCTACGGCGTGACCGTCGTCGACCAGCTCGGCACGCTTGGCCTGCTCGTCACCGACCCCGACGGCGAGGTGAGCGTCGGCACGACCGAGCAACCCCTCCAAGAGGTCGACGATGCCGAGCTCGAGAACGGCAAGGCTGTCGCCATCGACGGCTGGACGACCCTGACCTTCCAGGACGTCATCGCCCGCACCGATGAGATCACCGAGCTCGCGGTGCCGTTCTCCGACGATCCGAACGACGGCGCCATCCGCACCCCGGACGGCTCGAACGGCTACCTCTACACCTCGACACTCGAGTACGACGAGTCGGCAGACACGATGACCGACCTCACGACGGGCACGGTCTACTCCGACATCGGCACGGGCGCCTTCACGTCGGAGGACGGCGAAGAACTGCTGCCCGGCTGGCAGATCACCGTCGGATTCGACAACTTCGTCCGCGCCGTGACGGATGTGCGCCTGGCCGGACCGCTCGTCTACGTCAGCGTGTGGACGTTCGCCTTCGCACTCATCTCGGTCGCGACGACGTTCTTCCTCGGTCTGTTCCTCGCGATGGTCTTCAACGACCTGCGCATGCGGGGCCGCAAGTACTACCGCGTCGCGATGATCCTGCCGTACGCGATCCCGTCGTTCCTCTCCGCGCTCGTCTGGGCGGGCATGATGAACGAGAGCTTCGGATTCATCAACCAGGTGATCTTCGGCGGCGCCTCCATCCCATGGCTGACCGATCCCTTCCTGGCGAAGGTCTCCGTGCTGATCGTGAACCTGTGGCTGGGGTTCCCGTACATGTTCCTCATCTGCACCGGCGCGCTGCAGTCGATCCCCGATGACGTCAACGAGGCCGCGACGGTCGACGGCGCGTCGCCATGGCAGACGTTCCGGCACATCAAGCTGCCGCTGCTGCTGGTCAGCGTGGCGCCCCTGTTGATCGCCTCGTTCGCGTTCAACTTCAACAACTTCAACGTCATCTACATGTTGACGAACGGCGGCCCGCGCGACACCGGCGCGCCGATCCCGGTCGGCTACACCGACATCCTCATCTCGATGGTCTACAAGGTCGCGTTCACCGGCCAGAACCGCGACTACGGACTGGCGGCGGCGTACTCGATCATCATCTTCATCGTGGTCGCGGTGATCTCGATCATCGCGTTCCGCCGCACCAAGTCGCTCGAGGAGATCAACTGATGGCTGCGCAGGAGGCGGTTCCCGGCACGCAGACCGGGCTGCTCGCCGGTGAGACGCTGATCGTCCCCGGCCCGAAGCACGACGAGCCCGTCGACCACGGCCGCCCGGCCGGTCCGAAGCGTCCGTTCTCGTTCGGACGCTGGTTCAAGGCGACCGGATGGCGGCACCTCATCGGCGTCGTCGTCGTCGTGTTCGCCCTGTTCCCGATCGTCTTCGTCGTCTCGTCGTCGCTGAACCCGTTCGGGACCCTGACGGGCTCGAACGCCCTGTTCTCGAGGATCGGGTTCGACGCGTACGCGCGGATCCTGACGAATCCCGACATCCCCTTCACCAACTGGTTCGCGAACACGCTGATCATCGCCGGCGTCACCGCCCTCCTGACCGTCTTCCTGGGGGCGCTCGCGGCGTACTCGTTCTCGCGGATGCGGTTCACCGGCCGGCGCTTCGGGCTCATCACGATCGTCGTCGTGCAGATGTTCCCGCAGATGCTCGCCGTCGTCGCGATCTTCCTCGTGATGACCGCGATCAGCGATTGGTTCCCGGCCATCGGCCTGAACACGCACATCGGGTTGATCATGGTCTACCTCGGCGGAGCGCTCGGCGTGAACACGTACCTCATGTACGGGTATTTCAACACGATCCCTGCGTCGATCGACGAGGCCGCGAAGATCGACGGCGCCGGCCATGCGCGCATCTTCTTCACGATCATCCTTCGCCTGGTCGCCCCGATCCTCGCCGTGGTGGCGCTGCTCTCGTTCATCTTCTCGGTGAACGAGTACGTGGTGGCATCCGTCATCCTCATCGACACCGAGAACCAGACGCTCGCGGTCGGTCTCACGAAGCTCGTGTCGAACCCGCGCTACGCCGACTGGGCGGCCTTCTCGGCGGGCGCCGTGATCGCGGCGCTCCCGGTCGTGCTGCTGTTCCTGTACCTGCAGAAGTACATCGTCGGCGGGCTGTCCGCGGGCGCGGTGAAGTAACCCCTCAGTACGGCGACGGATGCCGCGCGCGGAGGCCCCGCGTCGCGGCATCCGTCATGAAAGGCCCCCGCACCCCATGCTCGCTCCCCATCACGACGGCTCGCCCCTGCACGTCTCCGACCCGGCGCCGGCGCTCGGCGCCACGGTCCGCGTGCGGCTGCGCGTGCCCGCCGCGTTCGGATGCCTCGAGTGGGTCGGCACGCGCTCGAACCCGAATCGCGAGCCGCACTTCAGTCGCGCGACCCTGCTCGGCGAGGCCGACGGCTGGGTGTGGTGGGAGGCGCCAGTCGAGGTCGAGAACCCGGTGCACCACTACCGGTGGCTGCTCGTCGGCGCCGACGGCCGTCAGCACTGGCTGAGCCAGCTCGGCCTGTCGCAGATCGAGCCGCGCGACGATGACGACTTCCGGCTCGTGGCCCACGATCCGGCGCCGGACTGGGCCGCGTCGAGCGTCATGTACCAGGTGTTCCCCGACCGCTTCGCCCGGTCGGCGGCGGCCGACGCGCGCGAGATGCCCGAGTGGGCGATCCCGGCCGCGTGGAGCGACCCGGTCGACCCGCTGCCGCCCGGCCGCTCGCACCAGGTGTACGGCGGCGACCTCGACGGCGTGCGCGAGCGGCTCGACCACCTCGTCGACCTCGGCGTCGACCTGCTCTACCTGACTCCGGTGTTCGCGGGTCGCTCGAACCACAGGTACGACGCCGCGAACTTCGACGCGGTCGACGACCTGCTCGGCGGCGATGAGGCGCTCGTGCGGCTCGTCGAGGCGGCGCATGCCCGCGGCATCCGGGTCATCGGCGACCTGACGTCGAACCACTCGGGGCATTCGCACGACTGGTTCCGCGCGGCATCCGCCGACCCGGCCGCGCCCGAGCGCGACTTCTACTTCTTCCACGAGCCGGGGCTCGAGCGCGGCCACGGCTATGAGTCGTGGCTCGGCGTGGCGAGCCTGCCGAAGTTCAACTGGCGCTCGCTCGAGCTGCGCCGCCGCTTCATCGACGGGCCCGACTCGGTCGTCGCGCGCTACCTGCAGGCGCCGTTCCACCTCGACGGCTGGCGCATCGATGTCGCGAACATGACCGGGCGGCTCGGCGGCGAGGACCTCAACGCGGAGGTGCGGCAGACGATCCGCCGCACGATGCTCGACGTGAACCCCGACACGATCCTGCTGGGGGAGTCGACGAACGATGCCGCGGGCGACTTCCAGGGTGACGCGTGGCACGGCGCGATGACCTACACGCCGTTCACGCGCCCGGTGTGGAGCTGGCTGCAGGAGCCGGGCAGCCCGGCCGGTGGCGGCATCGGCTTCGCCCTCGGCCGCGTGCCGACCTACACCGGGCGGGAGTTCCACGCCGCGCACACGCGCTTCACCGCCGGGTTCCCGTGGCGCACCCGGCTCGCGACGATGAACGCGCTCGACACACACGACACCCCGCGCTTCGCGACCCACGCGCGGCCCGCCACCGCCGAGGTCGCGTTCGGCCTCGCCGTGTCGCTCCCCGGCATCCCGGTGATCTGGGCGGGCGACGAGTTCGGCCTCACCGGCGTCGACGGCGAGGCGTCGCGCACGCCCATGCCGTGGGGCTCTCGAGCGGATGCCGCGGTCGCGCCCGTGCTCGACGCGTACCGCTCGCTGGTGGCGCTGCGCCGGTCGCACCCCGTGCTCGCGACGGGCGGCATCCGGTGGCTCGCCGTGGTGGATGACGCGGTGGCGTTCGTGCGCGAGTCGCCGTCCGAGCGAGTGCTCGTGCTCGCGGCGCGTGCGGCGGCGACGGTCGAGTTCGATGCGGCGGCGCTGCCCGATGCGGATGTCGCGACGCAGGTGTACGGGAGCGGCCGGCTCGCGGCATCCGCTGGTGCGGTTTCGCTCACGACGGATGTCGCGGCCTTCGTCGCCTGGCGACTGCCGGGTGTCGACGCGCCGGCCTGGTGAGCCGCGTCGCCGCTGCGACATCCGTGCCCGATAGCATGACGCTCGACCCTTCCCCGCACCCGGTCCTCTGGAGTCCCGTGAACGACGCTGCCCCCGCGCCACTGCCCGCCCCTGCTTCCACCGCCGCACCGTTCGCGCCGGTTCCGCCCGCCCCGCCGGCGCCCCCGGCGACCGCGGTCATGCCCGCGCCGGGCGCGTGGTCGGCGGGCGCGTACGGACCGTCCGACCCGTACTCGGCCACGCCGGTCGTGCCGGCCGTTCCGGGGTCCTGGGCCGCGCCCGCTGCGCCGCGACAGAACAACCTCGCGTGGGTGAGCTTCGGCCTCGGACTCGGCGGCCTCTTCTTCGGCCTGCTCAGCTCGATCGCGGCGATCGTGACCGGCCACATCGCCCGCCGTCAGCTGCGCACGAGCGGCGAGCAGGGTGACGGAGCGGCCCTGACCGGGCTCATCTCGGGGTACGTGATCACGGCCCTCTGGGTGCTCGGGATCCTCGCGTACATCGCCTTCTTCGTGGTGCTGTTCGGCGCCGTCGCCGTGTCATCGGAGGTCGGCTCGAGCCTCTGACCCACGATTTCTTGCGCGCGCTCAGCGGTGATATCCTCGTGTGGTTGCCGTGAGCGGCGACACTGCCCCGATAGCTCAGTGGTAGAGCACTTCCATGGTAAGGAAGGGGTCGTCAGTTCAATCCTGACTCGGGGCTCTGGTTCCTCCGGCACGCCGGAGAAGCCTCGCGGCGGGGTAGCTCAGGTGGTTAGAGCACACGGCTCATAATCGTGGTGTCGCGGGTTCGAGTCCCGCCCTCGCTACGCGAAAACCCCCGGTCAGCCGGGGGTTTTGTCGTCTCTAATGTGCCTGAGACTTGATTATCGGGCCCCACCGGGTCGTGGGCTCGAGTAGGTGTGCCTCTGTCCGGATTAGCCGCTGATCTGGGGATCCTCGTCCATTCGGAGTGAGTCGAGTACGACGCGTTCAACGCTTATTCAACGCTTATGCGGACGTCGGCCGAGGTTTCCTCGAGCCAAACGCGAGTCGGGCCCGCTGGAGTACCGCGTCGCGCGGTCACCGATGCCATCCTCCCAGCCCATCCCTGGGGGGCATGGAAACTCAGATGTCACCTTCCGGTGGAGCAGACGTGCCGGGGGTTTCCTCAGGGACAGATCGTGTGGGCATGGCGAGCCGACCTCTGCCCGCCCCCAGAGCTCGACGCTGAGGACGGGCTGGCATTGTCAACCTGAATGAGGACCACATGACGGCTCCGTTCAGGACCACTTCCCCGGGCTGTGCTGGTTCAGTTCGCCGCGTTCTGGGGCGGCAGCGGGTCAGGAGGCGGATTATCCGCTACTCGCCCGTTTTGGTCACCGATGCTGACCACGGTGTACGGATTGAGGTTGAGGGTGTCGCCGGCGAAGAGTCCGACGCCGTCAGCGATGTCGCGGCGCACGCTGTTGAGGTTGTGTAGGTAGGCGAGTCCGAGGCAAAACCGGTCGGCAACGAACTCCTGAATGTCTCCCGATGCAGCCACGTAGGCGACAGGGACGCCTTGCTCGTCTAGGATCGCTCGCCCCGAGGCGTACTCGCGCGGGCCGAGATCGACCGGTATCCGCATCGGAAGCCCGCCGAGCGTGGCAAGTGACCCAGGAGCGCCGTCTGCGTACGGATCTTCCCAGTATTGGGGCGGTGGGCATTCCTCGAGCGCATCGGGGTCCGCGGCTCGATCCGGCGCGGGAGACGGTGCTCGAGTATGTGCGGGGTCGACCGTCGCTGAGGCCGTTGGTGGCGGCGCGGCTTCTGGCGCCTCGGTGCAGGCAGTCAATGTCAGGCAAGCACCGAGCGCCAGAATCGCGAGAAGGCCGAGCACGCCGTAAGCGCTCGGCGTCGCCACGTTAGCCGCCATACCAGCCAGTCAACTCGAGGGGCTGTCCGTCGGCACTGCAAAGCTGCACGAGCTCCGCGACTGACTCGTTGAATCTGTCCTGCGCTTCAGCGTCGCTTGACAGCGCCCCGGTTGCGGCCGCCACATCTTCGACGCTTGCGCGAAGCGGCGACCCGGACTGAGCGGACTCTGCAATCTCGGCAAGTTCCTTCTTTGCCGAGCGCAACATGCCATCGACCGTCGGCTTGCCAATTTCACCTTCGGGCGCGCTGATGACGTTCCAGGCGATGGTGAGCGGAAGCGCGAGTTCACGACACGTCGATGCGCTCGCAGTTGGGGACGTGCCCTGGTCTGAACTCGCCTCAGCGACAGACGAACACGCACTCAGGCCGGTGATCGTAAGGGCTACAAGTGCCAGAGAAGCAGCGGGGCGTGCTCGCATAGCAGGAATCCTTTCAGGTGTGGCTTTCGCTCACGAGAGTGAGGTCTGGTATCGCAATTTGGGGATAAAGCCGAGGGTCAAGCGGAATCGGCGTGGCGGCCACGCGGTGCGTGCGAAGCAGAGCCTCTTCACTCCGCTTCGCACGCACTCGCCGTTACAGGTCGTAATTCAGCGTTCCCGACCAGGTGAACGTGCCACACCCGGGCGATGCTCCGCAATAGCCGCTGATGCCGGCGCTGAGATAGAACGTTCCTCTGTAGGTGAGTGCCGTGCTTCCGCCCGACGCGAAGGCCTTCGTCTGGCCTAGCTGCACGGAAGTGCTCGCAATCCAGCCGTTGGAGGAGGTGCGCATTCCCATTGTGTACGCCGCGCCGCCCGTGGTACCGCATCCATAGTTCGAAGAGCAGGAGGTGGCGAGGTAGATGGTTGCCGCGTTGGGTGACTTCGTCGTGCGGGGCGTCGAGTAGATGATGGTGCTGCCGTTTGGCACGCTTCCAGAGACAGACGCTGTCGCGGCGGTCGCCGGAACGGTGGCGCCGAAGACCGAAAGCGCCACGACGAAGGTGGCAAGGACCGACTGCCAGACCCGCGGACGACCGGCATTATCGGGAGTTCGGTTCATCGGTTGGCTCCTTCGCTCTCGTAGAAGCCGCACTCGAGGTCGTACTCGTATTGACTTGGGGACTGACCGACCTGTTCGGCTTCACGCGTGATTGCTTTCGAATAGGCGCTGAGGTCGATGCCTTCTGCTCCGGGGAGTGCGCCGAACCTGTTCAGCTGCTCGGCGGCCGCGCCGGCGGCCTTGGAGTCACCGCGGGCAGCCGCGTTCAGGTTCGCGTCAAGCCACGAACATCTCCAATACCTTGCGAGGAGCGACTCGGCGAGACCCTCTTCGAAGTAGGTCTCGCCGAGTGCGTCACCGTCTGGGCCGCTCTCCGGGAAGAAGAAGTCGAACGGCCGCTCAGGGAAGCTCACGTTTGCCGGGAGCTTTCCCGGAAAGGATGACACCAGGTCCGCCAGCCTGTGGATCGTTCGCTGCCTGGGCGGACGAGACTGCGACCGCTCCGACCATGATCGCCAGGACCAGTCCACCAGCCGCTGCCGAAGTACTGCTTCTTCTTGACATCTAGTCCCCTTCTTTGGGTGTGTCGTCGCCTCCCGGCTCAATGGAGCAGGGAGGGTGGCGCGCCTACGATCTGAACGTTTCCGGCAGCTCGCGGATCGTTACAGAGACATCGATGCGCCGCATGGTTCTGGCGTGCTGCTGCTGGAGCGCCCGACGAGCGCGAGCCGATTCCACGCGTCGGTTGATTCGGCGTCGTGATGGGTGTGGTGTGTAACGTTCGGCGTGCGTCTGGAAACAGTTGAGAATGTGAGGGTGTTCTCCGCTGCCGTGTCGACGTGAACCGCCCCGGGTTCAATGGAGGGTTTCTTGTGCCATTTGAAGGGTTTCAGATGGCGGGCTTTGACGGAAGTAGGTCGCTTCGGCTTCCGCGG